>NZ_CP150304.1:1824166-3210833 GCF_037992945.1 Peribacillus sp. FSL E2-0218
ATATCCATATTATTGATTTAATTCCTTTCTTCAATGAATAGTATGTAGACCTTACGATTTATTATAAAGTATTTTAGGGGGAAATGTATCGACGATGAAAAATAGTGATTGACTATTTTCCAGAAAATTAATAAACTGTAATTAATTAAAACGGAATAAATATTCCGTTTTAGGTTTTTTCAGAATCTATTAGAATTTCGTGCAAGAGCAGTAACTTTACAAAGGATAAGGAGGCAGTTACCGAAACGCATAATACTTTTTTATCAAAAAAAAGAGAACGCTTACACAATGATCCAACAAAGGCTATTCATTAAAAAATCACTATGCCTATTAAGTTGTGTGAAAAAGGTTAGATATCTTCGAATGAAAACAAATAATCTAAATCAAGGAGGCATTTGACAGGGTTATCCGCATTTAATATTCAGATTATTTTTAATTGTTAGACCATTAATCTCCACTTATATGACCTGGAAAGTAAGGCATCGTGAAACAAGTTCTTGAAAGGGGTTTGGATGAAAACGCTTGAATTAGGGAAGCAAGGGGGAAAATCAATGGCTAAGGAATTGCAATTTGTAGATACAACTCTAAGGGATGGAACCCAAAGTCTTTGGGCAGCTGAATCACGAACCGGCATGGTGGAAGCCGTTGCGGAAGATCTTGATCGATCGGGGTTTCAAGTGGTAGAGGTTCCATTAATGCCTTATAATTTCAAAAAAATTATCCGTGAATTAAAAGAAGATCCATGGTTGTTGGCAGAAATAGTTGGGGAAAAGATGCAGCATGCGAAAAAAGCATTTATGGGTGAACCGGGACTTGTTCTTTTTGAGCTATTGGAAACACCTCCATCTGTTTCTAAGTTGTTCTACGATTTATTAATTGAACGGGGAGCAATCAATCGAGTACAAACAATGGCAAATATTTTTGGGGATTTAAAAACGGATTTTCCATGGTTCATGCCTTATTTACGTAGTAAAGGAATGGAAATTGCCCATGCCATTGCTTATAGTATTTCTCCTAGACATACAGATGAATACTTTGTGAAGAAAACGAAAGAAGTGGTAAAAAATGAGCCGGATATCATTTATTTTAAGGACGCAGCTGGTTTGTTAACGGTTGAACGTCTTCGAACCCTATTACCACTTATTATGGAAAATGCAAATGGAATCCCTGTAGAATTCCATACTCATTGTACGACAGGACTTGCAGATGAGCTTTATGTTGAAGCCATGAAGATGGGGGTTCGAACACTGCATACCGGGATTCCGCCATTGGCAAATGGTTCAGGTCAACCATCGGTGTTTACGACTGTTGCCAATGCACACTATTTTAATTTGGAGCATGACTTGGATTTAGAGCGGATTAAAAGAATTTCAGACCGTCTAATGAATATTGCTAAGCAAGAAAATTTACCAATTGGTGAACCTCTAGAATATGATTACTCTCAATATATCCATCAAGTACCTGGCGGGGTTATTTCCAATTTACGCCATCAGCTGCAATCTTTGAATCTTCAAAATAGGGTCGATGAGGTAATTGAAGAATCGATACGGGTTCGTAAAGAACTAGGTTATCCAGTAATGATTACACCATACTCACAATTCATGGTGACACAAGCAGCCATCAATATTGCAACGGGTGAACGTTACAAAGTCGTAATTGATAAATTGATTCAATTAGCAGCAGGTGTATATAGCGAAGATTCGGGTTATCTAATGATGGATCAAAATTTAAGAGATAAATTCCTAAGCCTTCCACGTGCAAAAGAATTGCGCTATGAGCCAGTTGAAGATGTTCCGATTAAGAAATTAAAAGAGCAATTTGGCGGGCCAAGCCTTTCAGATGAAGAGTTCATGCTTCGATATATCATGAAAGGTACGAATGATATTGAAGAGATGCGGAAAGCAGGAGCGCATAAAAAATATTTCTCGGCTTCAACCCCTTTAGTCGAACTATTAGATCGTTTCAGCAAGCAATCTGATATTACACATGTCCAAGTACAAGGGTTACAAGGATCGCTTCTTTTAACAAATAATTAGAATATTTGCATTCGGTGATAACTTGAGGAGGAAGAAGGATGAGCAAAAATGCATTAAATGTAATGAATCATGAAGATGTGGAAAATTTAATAATTCTTATTGAAAAATTAGAGGAATCTCCCTTCAATTATTTAAAGCTGGAGAAACAAGATTTTAAAATTGTGATCGGAAAAAATGGTATAACAGAAACGGCTGAAGCTAGTAACGATAATGAAAAAGATGCAGTAATAAATCCCGAAAAGCCTGAATCATTACAATCGACTAAGAATGAAGCAGCGGCAGCATTTGAACAATTGACTCAAAAACCGGTGCCTGAACAACTGAATTCAGTAAAAGAAGAACAAGAAGCGGGAGTTGTTGCCATTGAGGCAACGACTGCAGGTATATTCTATGCCCAACCTGAACCCGCTGCAGCACCATATGTAAAGGTAGGCGATCGTGTAGAAGAAGACTATACGGTTGGCTTAATCGAGATCATGAAAGTGTACAGTGCTATATCTGCAGGTGTAGCGGGGGAGATCGTCAAAATACATGTTAAAGATGCTCAACTTGTTGAATATGGTCAGCCTTTATACTCGGTTAAAGTGAAATAAGAAAAAATTGATTACTTGTTGGAAAAACATTATCTCCCGCCAATGATCTTCAACCGTTAAGAGCAGAGTGTAACTGAGGAGGAAGAAATCAAAATGAGCATTTCAAGAATATTAATTATTAATCGCGGCGAAATCGCAGTCCGGATAATACGGACATGCAAGGTCATGGGAATTGAAACGGTCCTTGCTGTTTCAGAGGCAGATCAGGAAAGCTTAGGGGCTAAATTGGCGGATAAAACAGTCGTGATTGGACCAGCTCATGCTGCAAAAAGTTATTTGAACATTCCGGTTATTATAACATCAGCATTAGCAGTTGAAGCGGATGCGATTCATCCAGGATACGGATTTCTGTCTGAAGTACCGGAATTAGCTGAAGCTTGTGCTGAAAATGATCTTGTATACGTGGGGCCAAAGCCAGACCATATCTTTAAGATGGGGAATAAATTAGTGGCTCGATCTATTGCTCAAGAATGTGATGTCCCAGTACTCCCGGGGTCAGAGAAAGTGTCTGATTATGAAGAAGTGATTCGGATGATAGAAAAAATAGGATTGCCGGTCATGTTAAAAGCGGCTGCGGGAGGCGGTGGCCGCGGAATGAAGATTGTTACCGATAAAGAAGAAGTGAAAACGACTTTTGAATCAGCATCCGCAGAAGCAAAGGCTGCTTTTGGAGATAGCACGATGTATATCGAAAAATATATTGCCAATGCACGGCACATTGAGGTACAAGTACTTGGAGATAAGTATGGAAATGTCATCCATCTAGGTGAGCGGGATTGTTCGACGCAGCGCCGTCATCAAAAATTGGTAGAAGAGGCAATGGCACCAATCATACCGGAAAAGCTCCGTCAGGATATTCGCACTGCCGCAGTCCAACTTGCTGAAAGTATTTCCTATCAAAATGCTGGTACGGTTGAGTTTATCGTCGATCAAGACGAAGCTAAGTTTTATTTTCTTGAAATGAACACTCGTATTCAAGTGGAACACCCAGTTACCGAAGTTATCACCGGAGTGGATTTAATCCAAGAGCAAATAAATGTGGCAAACGGTGAAACATTACGATATGTCCAATCAGACATTGACTTCTCCGGACATGCGATTGAATGTCGGATAAATGCTGAAGCTCCAATGGAAGGGTTCCGTCCAACTCCGGGACTCATTACAAAATGGCAAATGCCTCAAGGACCGGGTGTACGAGTGGATACCCATTGTTATCAGGGGTATGTCGTACCAGTTTTTTATGATTCGATGATTGCAAAGGTCATTGTTCATGGTCGTGATAGGACGCATGCCATTCGAAGGATGTTAGTTGCCTTGGATGAGTTTTCAGTTGAGGGAATCAGTACGACCATTCCTTTTTTAAATCAAGTTCTGCAGGATGAAGATTTTATAAATGGGGATGTAAATACGCGTTTGTTGGAAAAAATCATGGCGAATAACCTAGAACTTATTTAAAGGATATTTATGTGCACCCATTTAAGCGTTGTAAGCTTTACTTCTTAATTAAAATATCCGGAAATAAAAGCGATCGAAAGACATCGACCTTCCTTCCATGTTAAATAGCAGCACTGGAGGATATTCAAAGCGATCATACTCACCTATATCTTTAAGAGTGTGATGTTAACTAGTTGAATTCATTGCCCATATTGATATCAGGAAGTTATTAACCAATGAAAAGGTGGAGACAAGATGGAAAAATTGATTATTACGGTAGCTACAACAGGGGATTTCGCAACTAAGGATCATACGCCATACTTACCGACTACACCACAGGAAATAGCTGATTCAATTTATGAATCGTGGCAAGCGGGCGCAGCCATTGCTCATGTTCATGTTAGGGATGATGAAGGAAAGCCGACCCTAGACTCAGCAAAATATCTTCAAGTAGTGAAACTTCTTGAGGAGAGAAATTGTGATATCATCATCAATTTCACCACCGCTGGGGGAGAATTGAAAGATGTTACAAAACGTTTTCCGATTGTTGAATTGAAGCCTGAAGTTGCCTCTTTTGACGCAGGCTCTTTTAATATAGGACCTAATGTATTCATTCATACGCCAGCAATGTTGGAGCAATTGGCGCAAAAGATGCTGGAAAACAACGTCAAACCGGAACTTGAAGTATTCGATGTAGGAATGATTCATAATGCCTTACGGGTTGCCCAAAAAGGGCTAATTAAACCGCCATTCTTTTTTCAATTTGTATTGGGTGCCCAGGGAGGGATACCAGCTTCGCCAGAGAATTTGATGTTCATGAGAAACAGCATTCCCGAAGGTGCAATATGGTCAGCCATTGGGGCAAGTAAAGATCAATTAATGATCAATACAATGACCATCCTGCTTGGCGGGCATGTTCGCGTCGGCATGGAAGACGCAGTTTATTTTCGCAAGGGAGAACTTGCCAAAACCAATGCTCAATTTGTGGCAAGAATAGTGGAATTAGCAAAAACATTAGGCAGGGAAGTGGCAACACCAGATGAAGCGAGAGCGATGATAGGATTAAAAGTAAATAATGCTGCACACGCTTAAAAGAGAAGTTACACAAGAAAACATGGGAGGTTAGTGGAAAATGATCGCAGAGTTCCGGTTTGGAGTAAGGTGGGGAGATACGGATGCTGCCGGAATCGTATTTTATCCCAATTTTTATAAATGGATGGATGATGCAACACATGAGTTTCTATCCGCCATAGGATATCCAACGTCTACTTTGTACGCTGAACAACAAGTCAATGTTCCCCTGCTAGAAGCGAACTGTCAGTTTAAGAGTCCGCTATTTTTTGAAGATCGTGTGACTGTTCGCAGTGCAGTCGTGGAATTACACCAAAAAGTATTTAAAATAAATCATGAATTTTTCAAGGATGAAAAATTAGTAGCGGAAGGATTTGAGATTCGTGCATGGACATCGTTTAAAGAAAAGCCAAAGTCTTATCCAATTCCAGATGAAGTAAGGGAAAAAATGATGCCAGCAAATGCAAAGGCGGTAAATGGTTAAAATATCTTTTGATTGTATGTTTATAAAACTGAAAAAAGGATGTCCGACATTACTAATGGACATCCTTTTATTTTCTTAATAACTAACGACAGGAAAAAAGAAAGAGTGTTTTTCCTTTTCCAGCTTTTTTTAAGCTTCGGTATATCCGAAGACTTTCGAGATTTCCAAACAGCTCTTTCTTAGATATTGACTTAAAGGATCTTCGTAATGATCCGGAATGCTTTCCGTGAATCCAACGGCAGTGATTGCGCCCAATAATTCCGCATTGTAATTGAAAACCGGAATGGATATGGAGGAAACGGAAGGGACAAGAGGCTCCTTGGCAAACGCGATTTTGTTTTTGTGAATTTCATGATACTCCTCAGATTCTCTAAGAAAATCCCCCGTAACATTACGATCCTTTTCAATCCAATCCGCTGTCAAGGAAGGATCCTGGAATACAGTGAATACTTTTCCGGAAGAAGAGGAAGGAGGTAAACGCGTACCTAGCTGGGCACCGATATTCAGGTTTTGATTGGAGTTCCATATTTTTGCCGTTGTAGGTCCATCGTAAGTCCAAACGGAAAAAAGGACTGTGCAGGAGGTATGGTGACTGATTTCCTGCAAGTATGGAGTGATTCGGCTTGTGATGTCCTCATTCCCTATGGCTGCCATGCCATATTGAATCAGCTTGCTGCCAAGGTGATACATACCAGTGGTCTTATCACGATATAGCAGTTCGAGCTGCGTTAACGTATTCAAATACTTATAGAGATTACTTTTCGTTATTTCCGTCAACTCTTGAATATCCGAGAATCTTAAAGGTTTTCTTTGGGAAGCAAGCAAATCTAAAATGCTCATTCCTATTTGCAATGATTGAATCGTCGATCCAGATTTTACGATTTCCATGTGTTAATCTCCCTACCCGTTTTAATTTTAAGTCTAGTATATCAGAATCTTTAAAAATTTAATGAATGAAGCCAGATAAATGAGCCGAACCGTTCATTCTCCAGATCAAAGTCACATGATGGGGGTGAACCTGCCATTTTTATTAAAATGATGGCGATTATTCTTGACATTTTTCTGAAAATTAAGTTATTATTTATATAAATAGTGAACTAAGTTATCTATTTATATAATTATTAAAAACAAAGGCGAAAAGGAGAAGGGAAAATGAAATTAGTAACTTTCAGCAATGAAGGATTTACACGTATTGGAGCACTTTATCCGAATAATGAAATAGTTGACTTGAACTATGCATATCAAGCGTTGCTCGAGAGCGAGGGGAAACTGCGCAGTGAACAAATTGCCGAGGCGTATGTTCCAGCCGCAATGGAAGCGTTTTTACAGGGAGGGAGAGAAAGCCTTTCCATCGCCGAAAAGGCTGCAGATCATGCATTCCATAATCGAAACTCTTTCAGACATAAGCTGATCCATCATGTTGAAAACATCAAACTTGAGGCACCTGTCCAAAAGCCGGGGAAAATCATTTGTGTCGGGCACAACTACCGTGAACACATCGCTGAAATGGGCCGCGAATTACCGCCATTCCCAGTGGTTTTTGCAAAGTTCGCCAATACGGTGATCGGTCCCCAGGATGACATTCCGTTCTTCCCCATTTCTGAACAGCTTGATTATGAAGCGGAATTCGCTTTTGTCGTCGGTCAAAGGGCACGAAATGTTTCTCAAGAGGAAGCACTTGATTATGTAGCAGGTTATACGATTGCCAATGATGTTACGTATCGTGATATCCAACGCCGCACCCTTGAATGGCTTCAAGGAAAAACCGTTGAAGGAAGTGCTCCGATGGGACCTTGGTTAGTCACTTCCGATGAGCTGCCCGATCCATCTGGTTTAAATGTTCGGTTGACTGTTAATGGAGAAGAACGCCAAAAAACGAATACAGCCAACTTCGTATTCGACGTGAAATATTTAGTCGAATTCCTATCGAACTTAATGACTCTGGAACCTGGTGACATTGTCCTCACTGGAACACCGGGTGGGGTAGGAGTGGCCCGCGATCCACAAGCATTCTTAAAAGATGGTGATGTAGTCAAGATCGAAATCGACAAAATAGGTTATCTTGAAAATCGTGTGAGTCGTGCCGGGGAGGGGAAATGATGATGGCTTCTCAGAACATCGCAAAATCGATTGCATCAATTCAGCAATCGATAGACCATATTTTGGAAACGACCAAAAACCTTCCGGAAGAAACGATCCGCTGTAACCCTACAGAAGATGAATGGTCAATCTTGCAAATACTTTCCCATATAGCGGAAGCCATTCCTTATTGGTTAGGTGAAGTGCAAACGGTAGTGGCTATGCCTGGCTCCAAATGGGGCCGCGGATTGCAGGATCCGGCCCGATTGGCAGCAGTTACCGATACGGAACGGCTTTCTGTCGATGATGTCAAAAAACATGTGGAGGAGCTCAAAGATGAAGTGGAGAGCGTGCTCGGGAATTTAGATGAAGAAACGCTATCTATAGAGTCACCACATCGGAACTTTATTAAATTTGGAAATAAACCCGTTTCTTATATTGTTGATCACTTCATCGATGAACACATATCAGGACACTATGGACAGATCAAGCGAAATCTTTCAAAAATGTAATGACGATAGTTAAAAAAGAAGGTAGGGATAATTGTGGCTGAAAAACTAGAATACATGAATAGTGCAATCGTAAAAGATTTTACAAAGGATATCCAGCAGTACAATTTAGGCCCTCTGTGGGAAGCCATTCCAGCTCTGATGGACCATGAGCCCAAACCTCATGCGGAGGCTTATTTATGGAAAGAGGAGCTATTGACAAAAAAGTTGTTGGAAGCCGCTGAAATTTTTACGCCCGACCGTGGAGGGGAGCGAAGGGCCATCTATTTTCAAAACCCAGGCTTAACTTATCGCAAGCCATGGGGATGGGCTTCTACCACACAAACGCTTTATGCAGCGGTTCAATTATTGCTGCCAGGTGAAGTGGCTCCTTCCCACCGTCATTCCCAAAGTGCCCTGCGATTCATAACGAACGGGGAGGGGGCCTACACCATCGTCCAGGGGGAAAGGATCTTCATGGAAGAGGGAGATTTCTTGATTACACCTAAAAATTTATGGCATGGTCATGGCCATATTGGAGATAAACCGATGATTTGGATGGATGCCCTAGATATCCCGACCATTTATTCCATAGGCGGCACTTTTTTTGAACCGTATCCTGATCGAATCGAAACGCCTAAACGTCCGGATAATTTTTCAGAACTGCGTTATCATGGCGGAATGGTGCGTCCTGTATCCGATCGTTATTCACAAGTGGCTCCACTTGCCAATTACAAATGGGAAGGCACCCAATCTGCGATTGAAGGATTGATGAATTTCGATCCAGATCCATATGAAGGTTTTGCCGTAGAATATATCAACCCTTCAAACGGGCAAACCGCCAACCCTACAATGGGAGCTTGGATGCAAAAGCTGCCGCAAGGTTTTCATACCAAAGCTCATCGCCATACCCATTCTACCATCTATCAAGTACATCAAGGTACAGGGTATACGGTCATTAATGGCGTTCGTTTTGATTGGTCTAAGGGAGATTATTTCGTCGTTCCGAATTGGGCTTGGCATGAGCACGTTGCAGAAGTGGATTCCTACCTATTCTCGGTCAATGATCTTCCAATCATGGAGAGATTCGACTTGGAACAGCAACAGGCATTTGACGCAAATAATGGGTACCAAAAGGTTGAACGTGAATTTAAACCTGTGCTGGTATAAAACCGTTCCAGAGGAATGAGGGTATTCAGCCCATGGCCAAGAGGTCGATTGAAAGCGTTTACCATTAAGCGGTGCAGCATCTTAACTGATTTAGGGGGGAATGAATGATGAACAGAGAAAATAAGCCATTCATTGTTATCGGCGGTGGAATAGGCGGATTGGCAACGGCTCTTGGCATTGCAGAAACGAAACAATATGTCAAAGTGTTGGAACAAGCGCCTGAATTTGGGGAAATTGGTGCAGGAATTCAACTGGCTGCGAACGCAACCAATGTGTTACAGCGCTTGGGTGTGATGGATAAAATTAACGAAATTGCAGTCTTTCCGAAAAGGTTGGTACTGATGGATGCTTTCTCGGGCAAGGAGCTTTCCGCCTTGGATTTAGGTAATGTTTATAAAGAAAGATATGGGGCGCCGTACGTTGTTTTGCACCGTTCCGATCTGCATAAAGTACTGGCAGAAGCCTGTGAAAGCAACCCGTTCATCGAGCTGGTGACCAACCAGACCATCATTGAAGCGGAGGAACATGGCGGTGAAGTTTCCGTTACTGCTGCGGACGGAGCCCAACATATCGGAACGGCCGTAATCGGTGCAGATGGATTATGGTCAAATGCGCGTAAACTGCTAGTGGAAGATCAACCGGTCTGCTCGCAATATGTGGCTTATCGGGGAGCGATTCCGATGGATGAGGTAACAAGCCATGGAGATTTGGATGATGTGTATATGTGGATCGGGCCAAATCTTCATCTTGTTCAATATCCGGTTAGAAGGGGAGAACTGTACAATCAAGTAGTGGTCTTCAAGAGCTCTCAATACACAAAAGAAAATGAACAAACCAATCACTGGGGAACACCGGATGAAATGGATCGTGTTTTTGCAGGGACTTGCGAGCTTGTCCAAAATGCAATTTCATTCATTCAACGTCAACGTCGCTGGCCGATGTATGACCGCCTGCCAATTGATAATTGGACTAAAGGCAGGATTACGCTTATGGGGGATGCTGCTCATCCGATGCTTCAATACTTGGCGCAAGGAGCCTGCCAGGCTTTAGAGGATGCAGCTTATTTGACGGATATGCTGCACAAGCATGATCAGGACATTGAACAAGCTTTCATGGAGTATCAAGAAGAACGCATTCCTCGAACGGCAAATGTTCAGAGCAGTGCAAGAATGTGGGGGGAAATCATCCACAATACGACTGACGCCGGCATTCTCCTCCGGGATACCATCCTATCAAGTCGCACGGGTAAGGATTTCAAATTCATTGATGAATTCCATGGATATAATAAAAAGGCCCGTGAAAGCATCATTTGATTTGTTTCTTTGGAAATCGGGAAGTTAGATATTTTACAAAGAATTTTGCCTTTTTTCCTTTTGGAAAAAAGGCTTTTTTGCTGGTTATCGAACCATACTTTCTAAATGGTACGACTGAAAAAGGGATATAAGCCGACCTTTTCTTGAAAGTAGAAAGAATTAAAATACTGCGCTGACTAATATACACATGAAATAAAATGGACAAAGGCATTCGCCCCGTTTGATGTAGAGCTCATTCTCCGTAAAAGAATTTTTTACAATAGTATTTATTTTAATCACCTATAACCGCCATTTTATAGTTTTATTCTTTTTATTCAGAAAAATAAGAATGTTGTTTGACTTTGGTATAACAATATTATAATATGATATTAAGAAGTTGAGAGATGTTTTATTTTATGGGAAAGAGAGCGGTTCCATTTGGGTTTCCAGAGAAAAGGAAGCATTGATTTCCTTTATTGTTGTAAATGAAAGTCTTTGTTTCTATGAATCTACAGAACGGAAAGAATCTGGATTTTTTACAAAATGGTCTTCTCCAGTTACACAGCACCTTTTATGAAATAAAGGAGGTTTAACAATGGTAGAACATGTAGAACATCGTTCGGGCTCTGTTCGGACGGTACTGGGATTGGTGCCAGCTCAAGAACTAGGCGTTGTGCTTATTCATGAATCACTTCTTTCTGTTATGCCTGGAGCGGAATATGCTCCGGAAATTGATATGGACAAGAGTAAGATTTTTGATATCTTACATCGTAAATTAACGGAATTCCGTCGCAGTGGCGGAAAAACGATTGTAGATCATCGCGGGATGTTCCATGGCCGTGACGTCAAGCTTTATGAAACGCTTTCCAAGACGACAGGGGTACATATCGTAGCTTCAACAGGCTTAGGACCAGAACGGATGCTAAGTGGGTATTTCACTACCCCGCAAACTCATCCACCAACACCTTGGCCAGCTGAACAATTTGCTGGTTTGTTTATAAAAGAGGTGATGGAAGGAATTGTCGTTCCGCGTGTGGAACGATCAGGTCCTGCAGGGATTGTGACATCCATTGCAACTCAAAGTGGGATTGTCCAAATTGAAGAGAATCTTTTCCGCGGCTGTGCACAAACTGGAATGGCAACAGGAGTGCCGGTATCCTTGCAATATGGTGCAAATGCCCTGAAAGATTTGGAAATGGTATTAAGCGAAGGCATTGAACCGCACCGCGTCATCATCGGGGGACTTGACCGTTTGGATGCAGTTAAACGTAAAGAAGCGTTTGCTGTGGCGGAACGTGGTGCGTATGTTGCTTTAGACCATGTTGGCTGGTCTACACGAGAAGGCTATATAGATGATAGGGAGCGTGCTCGGTTAATTGCAGAACTATTCGAAAAAGGCCTAGGTGAACGTGTCTTGATTTCAACGAATGCCGTTGGCTGTGCAAAAGGTCATGAAACAAAGGATATGGACTTCAATTACCTACTAGTACAATTCGTTCCGATCCTGCGTCAAGCAGGAGTATTGAATGAAGAAATCCGTATATTGTTAGAAGAAAATCCGCAGCGTGTACTGGCTGTTGATGCCCCTGCAACTGTCAAAAGGGAAACTGCCGCGGGATCAAAGCAAAAATAAATGCGAGGAGGGAATCTGTTATGGGGAAGGTAAATACGGTTTTAGGTCCGATCGCGTCAGAAGATCTAGGAATCACTGCAATGCATGAACATATTGGTTTTGGTCTTCCTGGATGTGACTTGGATACTCAGTGGTGGAAAAAGCCTGAAGAAGCATTTGACGTTACCATTCAAAAGTTGCGGCGCTTTCGTGAACATGGCGGTAAAACATTCGTTGATTGTACAGGCATCGGAAATGGGCGTGACATCGAATATTTCCAGGTGCTTTCTCGCAGAACTGGCGTCAATATCGTGGCCGTTACAGGTTTTGTAGCAGGGGATTCAGCGTTGCCCTATTTCCGTAACAAAACAGTTGAGTATTTGACAAACTTATTCATACATGAAATCACGGTGGGGATCGATGGTACAAGCGCAAAAGCTGGCGCTGTTAAAGTAGGCGTCAGCCGAGAAGGCTTAAGTGAACTGGATCAACGCATCTATCGGGCAGCTGCACGTGCTGCAGTGAAAACAGGTGTCCCAATCATTACACACTTATCAACAGAACCGGAACTGGCGATTGACATTTTTGAATCCGAAGGGTTGCCTCTAAATCGTGTACTAATGGGCCATGCAGATGTTGGTCAAGATGCCGATGAAGAGCGTGATAAAATGATCGCAAGCCGAGGCGGATATGTAGGTTTCGACACGATTGGTTACGACAAGGAGATGGAAAATGCGCCATATTGGTCACGTCCCCGTCAAGACCGTGTTAAGCATTTTCTTTCTTTCCTCGAAAAAGGCTTTCTTGAACGGGCTGTGATTTCAGCCGATGCTAACTGCTGTGCACTAGGCTGGCCAGGGTTAAAGGGACACTCTGTAAACTACTTGTTTGAAGAATTCATCCCCGACCTTCGGAAAGCCGGTGTCGCTGAAGATGTATTTGACCAATTATTAGTACGTACTCCTGCAAATTTCCTTACCATGCAAGAACCTAGTTTGAAAGCAAATCCGTTATCAAATAACGATATTGGATGTGTTCCTATTATCAAAAGCTGACGCGATTATTATTGAGAGCTGAACATCTGATTTAACTAGACTAACAGGGGGGAGCAAAGATGACTATAAAAGGAAGGGCCTATATCGCGGGAGCATTCGAACATCCAATGCGTAAAGCCCCTGATAAGTCGGTTTCAGCCATACATGCTGAATGTGCCAAAGGTGCATTGGCTGATGCTGGACTCTCATTTGCAGATGTCGATGGCTATTTCTGTGCGGGTGACGCACCTGGAGGCGTCCACTCCATGGTCGATTACCTAGGCCTTGATGTCCGGCATGCAGATGGGACAGATACAGGGGGGTCTTCATATATTGCGCACGTTTCACATGCCGCCCAGGCGATAATATCTGGAAAATGCAATGTTGCCTTGATCACGATGGGGGGCCGTCCCCGCTCAGAAGGAAGAAGCGGTGTAAAACAAAAGATTGTCGGAGCAAATGTCCCTGAAGCACCTTTTGAACTAACTTATGGTCCGACAGCTGTAAATGAGTATGCAATGGCTACCATGCGTCATATGCACGAATATGGTACAACAAGTGAACAGCTTGCATGGGTAAAAGTTGCAGCTTCCCATCATGCCAAGCATAACCCAAATGCGATGCTGCGTGATGTAGTAACCATAGAAGATGTGCTTTCTTCCCCCATGATTGCCGATCCATTGCATCGATTGGATTGCTGTGTGGTCAGTGATGGCGGCGGTGCTATTATTGTCGTAAGCCCTGAAATTGCCAAAAGCCTCAATCGTCCCCTTATCAGGGTGTTGGGTGCAGGAGAATCATCCAAGGGGCTTTTGGGAGGCAAGGCTGATCTTACTTATAGTGGTGCAGTACGGTCGGGGGCATCAGCTTTTGCCGAAGCCGGGGTAAATTCACAAGATATTAAGTATGCATCAATCTATGATAGCTTTACGATCACGGTGTTGATGCAGCTTGAGGATTTAGGTTTCTGCAAAAAGGGCGAAGGCGGTAAATTCGTTGCCGATGGAAACCTGATTTCTGGTGTTGGCAAACTTCCCATCAATACAGATGGCGGCGGGTTGAATAACAACCATCCTTCGGGTCGAGGCGGCATGATTAAACTGATAGAGGCTGTGCGGCAACTCCGTGGAGAGTCACATCCAAAGGTCCAGGTGAACAATTGTGATCTTGCACTGGTTCATGGTACTGGTGGCGGCCTCGCAAGTCGACATGGCAGTGCAACATTGATCTTGGAAAGGGTGTGACTTATGGCAGCCAATGAATCCAGAATAATGGCAATACCGGAAACCCATCCAGAACATGAAGAATATTGGAGGGCAGCTGCAGAAGGTAAATTAATCATTAAACACTGTGAATCTTGTGGTGAATATCATCATTATCCACGTGTGCTATGCCCGTTTTGCAAAAGCGGAAAAACGACATGGAAAGAAGCGAAAGGAACGGGGACAATATACACATATAGTGTTATGCGAAAAGGGAGCCCATATGTGATCGCCTTCGTCACGCTAGATGAAGGTCCTAGGATGATGACGAATATTATCGACTGTGATTTGGACGAACTTCACATTGATCAACGAGTGAAAGTGGCATTCATGCAAAGTGGCAATCAAAATAACCCTGGTCCGTGTGTACCATGCTTCACTCCCTCTATGACTGAAAATAGCTAGTAGACTTTCATACTTAGGTTATTCAGCAATGATTTTCATATCAAGATTCATAACATATTCGGAAGGATTCAGGAGAGGAGTGAATTAAGATGATCATCACTAAGGATGCTCGCATTCTTATGCGTGACGGCTTGCATATCGCCGCAGATATATACCGTCCCGAAGGAACTGGTAAAGTACCAGCATTGCTTGCGCTTAGTCCATACGGCAAGGAATTGCAAGCACAAGCTTTAACTTTACCTCCACAAGCTCGCCCAAGTCATCTTTGGAACGGAGCGATTGAAGCTGGTGATATTCGTGAAGTGGTATCACGAGGGTATGCCCATATCATTGC
Organism: Peribacillus sp. FSL E2-0218; assembly: GCF_037992945.1. Lineage (NCBI taxonomy): Bacteria > Bacillati > Bacillota > Bacilli > Caryophanales > Bacillaceae > Peribacillus > Peribacillus sp. FSL E2-0218. The sequence goes on from NZ_CP150304.1 coordinate 1,839,461, forward strand.
CGACGTGCGTGGTACAGGTGCCTCGGAAGGTCAGATGTGCGGGAATTATAACTCTGGCGGTCATGGCGATGGCAAAGACATTTACGACCTCGTTGAATGGTTGGCAGAGCAAGACTGGTGCGACGGCAACATCGGTATGATCGGCATTTCGTACTTTGCATCAGTGCAAATATTAGGAGCAGCCGAACACCCTCCACACTTAAAGGCAATCTTTGCAAATGGGGGGCACTTCGACCTTTATGAACTTTGCTATCACGGAGGGATTATGTGGTTAATGCCGCGTGCCTCTCGTGAAGGGCGCGGTGGTGATAGCGGTAATGCATTCACCAATGTAGCGAGCAAGAGCTCAAAAATATTCACTAAGGAAGAGCTTAAACAAAAAACGCAAGATCGTTTACGTGATCCTGATATCGCACATTGGTCGGATTTCGTCCACCTGCTTCATTATCAAGATCGTCATGAACTATGGATGGATTATTTATTAAATCCACTTGATGGCGAGTTCTGGAAAGCGGATTCTGCAATAGAAGTCGCCCATAAAATAACGATTCCCACTTACTTTCAAGCGAAATGGGGCCGGGGCTGGAACGTCGAAGGTACAATCGAATGCTTCGAACAAGTATCTGGCATAAAAAAGCTCGATATCCAGGCACTGCCCCCAATGCTGGAGCGTCCCTTCCACGAATGCCACGACGAAATGTTCCGGTGGTATGATTACTGGTTAAAAGGAATCGATACAGGTATTATGGAGGAGCCGGCAGTTCAGTTTTCAGTAGAAGGCTCTAATAAATGGCGCGGTGAAGACCACTGGCCATTGCCATTTGAAGAGAAGAAAGAGTTCTTCTTACGTCCACGGCACAAAATTAGTGATAATCCTGAGCCATTGGCTTCTGAATATGCCCATCCGGATGGGTTCTATCAAGCGCCATTAACGGTAACGACAACATCTGAGAAAATTAAATGGACAAGTGATAGATTCCTCGAACCTGTTGAAATGACAGGAACAGGTGCCTTATATGTACATGTTGAAATCGATACGGACGATACGAACCTTATCGCAAAGCTTTATGATGTAAACCCAAGCGGAACACGTACCTTGATGACTTCTGGCTATTTGAAAGCATCCCATCGGGAATTGGATGTGGAAAAATCGAAATTTGGCGAGCCATGGCACCCGCATGACCGGGGAGTACCAGTAACGCCCGGTGAAATCATCGAGTACGCGATTCGTTTATATCCATTCTCCTTCTTAATTAAACCTGGTCATCGAATTGAATTGGAGCTTGCATGTAACGAACCGCTGGATAGGGAGGATGCCAAGATGTTGCCCCCTGATAGCTATCATTTACCTAGTGGCCGTGCAACAATGCATAAAATCTATCGAGATAAAGATCATCAATCCCGTTTAGTGTTGCCAGTCATTCCAAAGGAGTCCAATGTTTTGAACAACCCTACTGATGTTGTATATGGGAAAGCAAAAAAGTGAATCCTTCGGCTGCGACCCGTTCTTAGCATAAAAGGGACGTGATTATAAATTCAATAGAGGAGTGATCAACATGGATTCGGTACGCATCATTCCGATCGAATGTAAATTTGGACCGACCTCTGCTTATGTCTATTTTCTCGACGCACCCGAGCCAGCACTTATCGATACCGGCATTGCCTCTTCGGCTTCCTGTGAAATCGAAACAGTCCTTGCCGAGCATGGCTTTAGAATCGACGATATCCGCTGGATTCTCCTAACCCACGGCCATGTTGACCATTTAGGAGGTGCCAGCAAGGTATGGGAGAAAACCGGTGGCTGTGCAAAAGTTGTTATTCCAAAAAAGGAAGCCTATTTACTGCGAGATCGGACAAAACATATCACTGATTATAATCGTCTTCAAGGAAAATACCTGGACCCTGAAATCCAGGAGAAGCATGCGGCGATTCTAATGAATGATATCGGCGGGAATTTGGAACCAACGGTAGAGGTAGTTGATGCCGATATGATTTCACTTGGCGGAGACGTATCGATCACGGTAGTGGAAACACCAGGACACTCAATCGGATCTGTGACTTACGTGCTTGATGGCTTGGGATGGGCATTTGCAGCTGATGCTGTGCAAATATACGGAGGGGCACAGAGTGGGATTCCTACGATTGAACACCCCGCTTTATATCGACAAAGCATACGGCATCTTCTTGAGGAGGTCCGCCCGAAGCGCCTTTACTTAGGTCATCACTTCCTTGACGGTAAGGGAAAGGTGCTCAGTCAGCAATTTGTCGGAGACGAGGTTACCGCGGTTCTTAAAGAGAGTCTTGAGATGGACGCGAAGTTAGCTCATGCTGTCCGTCGGCATGTGAACGGAAATGCCCCAACCAATGACAATATTGGGATGTATGGGCCCTTTCGATCAATTGCAGCTGAATTGAATTATACAGGCAATCCAAGTCACCTGCCTTGTGCTTTCTTTGTTACACTGAATGGATATGAAGAAGAATTGATTGGTACCCATAATACATGAAAGGAGGAAAACCGGGATGATCCAAAAGAAATATGAAAGCGCAGCAAAAGCTATTGCTGATTTGCAAGATGGAGCAACCCTGCTTGTGGGCGGATTTGGCGGAAGCGGGCTGCCATCACACCTTGTTGGAGCCCTTACAAAGCAAGGGGCAAAGGATTTGACTGTCGTATCCAATAATATTGGCGCAGTTCGTGATGGCGTTGCGGCCCTTATCAGCAATGACCAAGTCCGCAAGATCATTTGCTCTTTCCCTGTCGGCCCCCACGCCAACGAATTGATTCAGCGAATCAAGGATGGGAGCATCGAACTGGAAATAGTTCCTCAAGGAACATTGGCGGAGCGTATCCGTGCTGGCGGAGCAGGCGTCCCGGCTTTTTATACCCCGACGGCAGCGCACACCGAACTAGGGGAAGGCAAGGAAACGCGTATGTTCAATGAGGGGCTACATCTCTTGGAACATGCAATAAAAGGTGACTACGCTTTTATAAAGGCACACCGGGCAGATCGCTGGGGCAATCTTGTTTACCATAAAACACAGCGCAACTTCAATCCGGTAATGGCGACGGCTGCAAAAACTACAATCGCTGAGGTAGATGAAATCGTGGAAGTTGGGGAAATCGATCCAGAGACAATCGTAACTCCAAGCGTATACGTGCATCGATTAGTTAAACTGGAAGCAAAAAGCGATGGGAGGGTTTTATTGCATGAGTGAAGACAAGCGGGAGATAGGTTGGACCAAGCTGGAACTGGCATCCCGAGTAGCATTGGACTTGGAAGATGGATGGTTCGTAAACCTTGGCATCGGGCTGCCGACCCTTGTGGCTGATGTGATCCCGGAAGGTCGTGAAATCATCCTCCATAGCGAGAATGGACTTCTGGGGCTGGGTCCAAAGCCAGAACCAGGTGAAGAGGACATGGATTTAGTGAATGCCGGCAAGGAACCAATTACATTAAAACCTGGCGGCAGCTTTTTCTCACAATCAGAATCTTTTGCCATGATACGCGGAGGACACCTTGATGCAGCCGTGCTTGGGGCATTCCAAGTGTCGATGCATGGTGATCTTGCCAGTTGGAAATTACCTGACGCACCCTTGGGGCGTGTTGGTGGTGCGATGGATTTGACTGTTGGCAGTAAGCGTGTCTTCCTTTGTATGCAGCATATGAGTAAGGGCGTGCCGAAAATCGTTGAGGAATGTTCGTATCCACTGACGGCTCCGCGCTGTGTAAACCGCATTTATACAAACCTGGCGGTGATCGACGTGACGGAGGATGGTCTTTTCGTTCATGAACTCGCCCCAGGCGTTACGTTCGAACATGTCCAGGACTGTACGGCCGCTCCCCTCAAGATCCGTGCATCAAGTCATGTAAAAGCAGAGTTTTTGGAGGTAAAGAAATGATAAAAAAATATACGATTGATCGTAGTTCATCTGTGCCCATTTATAAACAAATCAAGGAAATCCTCATTAAAGAGCTTCAGGCTGCAGAAGGGGTGACAGGGCGTCCGTTCAGCACCGAGCAAGAGCTTGTCCAACGTTTTCATGTGAGCCGGGCTCCTGTACGCCAAGCACTGAAGGAATTGGCCAATGAGGGTTACGTGTACCGGGAGCGGGCGAAAGGCACCTTCCCTGTTCAGGCACTTCCTGTTCGTCCTCAAGGACTGGAGTTAGGGGGATTGGTTGGTTTCCTTCGCGATCAAGGATTGGAATGCACTTCAAAAATATTAAGTGTGGATCGTGTGTTGCCTACTGAGAAACTGTGCGCAATCCTTGGACTCGAGCCGAGTGATACTGTTTTGAGAACATCTCGATTAATCTTGCTTAAAGGGAAGCCGCTAGTATGGACTCAAACCTACCTTGCCGTCTCGGAGGACTTCCTGCCAAACGCACAGGAACTTGAGGAAGCTGAAAGTGTTTTCGTGCTTCTTGAGAGAGAACAGGGGATTTTCATTTCCCGTGGTGACCACCTGATCTGCGCGTCAGGTGCGAATGCTATGGAGGCGGAGATTCTCGGCATCAACAGCGGCGACCCAGCTCTCATTATAGAGACGAAGCTGTATTCCAGAAATGATCGCCTCATCGGGTGGAGAAGGGCAGTTCATATAGCGGACGATTATAAGTTTTCTTTCACCGTAAACCGTTAAGCGACACAATTTTTTGCTGGAAATTCAGGAAGGTATCCATATTCATACGGCCCGTGATGTTGGAAAACATCTTTAAAGGCAATTTGCCATCAAAGTTGCGGACAAGCTCCATGATTCAATGGGGAGTTTTGGAGTTTGTCACTGTTTCATAATAGGATAAACGTGATGTCAAATCATTAGCCTGTACTTTATACGACAGGGGGATCTGGGGTGTCTCGAATGAACATTACCGACATTGTGAATGAAGCGGAATTTAACCGCTTTCATTTTAGGATATTGATAGGCTGCTGCTTGATCATTACTTTTGATATGTTCGATCTAGTTATATATAGCTCCGTCTTGCCTGTCCTGATGGAGGAATGGAAGCTATCGCCTGTACAAGCAGGAGCCATTGGCAGTTACGGATTCCTTGGGATGATGCTGGGAGCTATCATCTTCGGCATTTTGGCTGATAATTTTGGAAGGAAAAATATCCTTATCTTATGTGTGTTCCTATTTAGCATCTTTACGGTTTTCTGTGCATTTGCAAACGGCCCAACTGTGTTTTCTGTTTTCAGGTTTGTTGCCGGAGTGGGCATAGGCGGTGTCTTGCCGAATGTGATCGCCTTATTGACGGAGTATGCACCGAAAAACAAGCATAACATGTTGGTCTCGATCGTGATGTGCTGCTTTTCCGTAGGCGGTATTTTTGCCGCCCTGATTGGAATATACGTTATGCCTCTAATAGGATGGAAGAGTGTATTTTTGGTAGCGGCAATTCCCCTTATACTTATTCCGTTCATGGTCAAGCATTTTCATGATTCACCAGCAATACTCCTGATGAAAGGGAGAGTGGACGAGCTTCGTTCAGTTCTTTCAAAGGTGAATAACAAGTCCTTACTTACCTCGGACTTCGAATTTGAAGCCATAAGCAATCGAAAAGGTTCCGGCTCCCCGGTCATTGGGTTATTCAAAGATGGTCGGGCATTAGGGACGGTGATGATCTGGATTGCCTTCTTCATGTGTTTGTTAATGATTAATGGATTAACTATTTGGCTACCTAATTTGATGTTCAGTGCCGGTTATGCTCTAGCTTCCTCTTTAAGCTTTGTGATTGTATTGAATATCGGGGCCATCATCGGAACGCTAATCCTTGGTAGTCTTGCAGATAAATATGGTGTTAGAAAAATAATCGTTCCGATGTTTATAATTGCTTCCATTTGCTTGATGCTTCTCGGTTTTAAAAATAACATGTTTATATTATATGTGCTGGTGGCGATTACTGGCGCCTGTACAATGGGGGCTCAAAACATATCTTACTCCTTTGTTTCTCATTATTATCCTCCATTAATGCGATCAACAGCTGTGGGCCTTGCTTCTGGAATTGGCAGGATCGGAGGAATCATTGGCCCAACATTTGGCGGTATACTTTTATCTCTTGATTTATCGGTTCAAATGAATTTCATTTCGTTTGCGATTCCAGGCATTGTTGCGGCTATTGCATTTTCATTTGTTCCTTTAAAATTTGCATCTTACAATAAAAAGAAGAATAAAAGAAATGGCTTGGGAGGGGAATATTTATGAAATCTAAATCGGAATTAAGGATTGCCATTATCGGAGGCGGCATTGGTGGTTCATCAGCTGCGGTAGCATTAAAAGCAAAGGGAATCCGGGCCGATGTATATGAGCAGGCACCAGCTTTGGGAGAGGTTGGTGCGGGGATCGGTATTCGTCCGCCGAGCGTGAATTGCTTCAAAAAATGGGGTTTATATGAGGATATAGAGCGATTAACCTCACGAAGTGACTTCATGGAAATCATAGCCGGAGATGACCAAGTATTCATTAAAGAAGCATGGCCGGTTTTAACGGATGATAAATCAGAGGCATATGCCCGGTTGATTCATCGTGCAGATTTATTGGATACCTTAATAGCTCATATTCCAGCAGATCAACTTCATTTAAACCACCGGTTAACGGAAGTGATTGATAACGGCGACCATGCGGAAGTAAAATTTGCCAATGGCAAAATAATTGAAGCGGATATCGTCGTCGCGGCTGATGGGATCCGTTCCCCCATTCGTGCACAAGTATTGGGTCAACATGATCCAATATTTTCTGGATATCTAGCACACCGTGCCTTGATTTCTAATGATGCAGTACTTGGCATGTCTTCGGAAGAAAACATCTTGCGTATTTATGTTGATGGTAAGAATTCAGTTTATTTATTGCCACTAGAGTGCCGAAAGCAAGTATCTGTTGATATTACAGTTCCGGGTAAGTTCGCATGGCGTCCGGAAATGACGAAGGAACTAATCATGGAGAGTGTTAAAGGCTTTGGCCCTACCATTCAAAAAATCATTGAAAATATTAATTTGGAAGATATCGTAACTCGTCCGTTATGTGACATTGAACCAATGGATAAGTGGAGCACCAAATGTGTAACATTGATAGGTGATGCTGCTCACGCAATGCTTCACAATCAGGGGCAAGGGGCGAACATGGCCATCCAAGACGCAGATGCATTAGCAGAAGCGATTGCTAAAGCTGAAACAGCTGAAGAAGCATTACAAAATTACGAAAAGCAACGTAAACCAATTACGAAGCTATACCAGAATTTATCCAGACTGTTTCCAACTGATGAAGCGGAGACAGCATTCCCGGAAAAAGCGCATTTCTAAAAGTCAAGGGTATTGTTCATCCGAATTCGAAGCGAATGTCCTTGATGAACAGCCAGAATAAATACTGATGATAAAATAAATTAACTGAATATTCAAACATTAATTAAGGGGGTCTCAGATTTGCCTGTACATCCCGAAATAAAAAAAATATTGGATATGATTCCGGAATCCGATGCCAACTACAAGATCAATCCGGAAGAACATAGAAAAGCGTTCAATACACCCATTTTACCTGTTGAAAAACGTGAGCAAGTCTATTCTGTTGAAGAGGTGTCGATTCCTACTTCGGTAACCACTATTCCGATAAGAATTTACACGCCGTATAAAAGCGAATCGTATTCATTGTTAATCTACTTTCATGGAGGCGCATTTTTCTCAGGGAATTTAGAAAGCCATGATGAAATCGTTCGATCGATATGTATGGAGTCCGGCTATAAAGTCATATCCGTGGATTACCGACTGGCCCCGGAATATCCATTTCCTGCTGCTTTAGAGGATTGTTATCATGTCACAAAATGGGCAATGGAAAATATGGATGAACTGAAGTGGGACTGTCAGAACCTTGCTCTTGCAGGGGATAGTTCTGGCGGAAATTTGGTTGCTGCCGTTTCTCTGATGGCCCGTGACAATAAGGATTTCACCGTTACGAAGCAAGTGTTGTATTATCCATCTTTAGATCTTGACTTCAGTGAATTCCGGTATCCATCCCTAGTTGAAAATGGTAAGGGATATTTCGTGGAAAGTGAGCGATTAGCAGAACTTAATTCCTTTTATCTGATGGGGAATGCAGATGTTAATCATCCGTATGTATCACCCATACGAGCAGAAAATTTAGATGATCTTCCGAAAGCATTGGTCATCACTGCAGAATATGATCCATTCCGCGATGAAGGGGAATTATTTGCCGAGAAATTAAAAAAATGTGGTGTACATGTAGAAACGAAAAGGTATGAAGGTGCCACTCATGGTTTCTTAGGCAAATTCACGCACTTAGATGAATATAAAGATGTGTATAAACGGACAGCTCAATTTTTAAATTCCAAGTAAGAATTTTGAAAATATCGCAACTTGAAATGGCAGGTACCTAAGATCGTTTAAAAGGCTTTTACAAAAGAAGTGCTTTCGCAACATAAACTTGCACTGTTGTGAAAGCCTTTCCTTTTTTATTGACTCTACAGAAATATTCTCTGGAGCTTTATAGGGGAAAATACAAAAGACGGCTGTGCACCTTAACAGCCTTATAATTCGGCTCAATTCGCTAATAACCTATAGCTTTAATATTAGATGTTTGTCAGGAAGGGTGTGTTTATTAATGGAAAAAAGAAAGTTTTGGAGCTATGAGAATAAATTAACCGCAATCTTTTTCTTCTCTATCGGGTTTGTATTCTTTGATCGGCTGGCTATCAATTATCTTATTCCATTCATGCAAAAAGATTTTAGCCTGACAAATACTCAAATCGGGATGCTTTCTTCAGCATTAGCGATTACATGGGCACTTTCGGGTCCCATCTTGGGGTATATTTCTGACAGGGTCAAAAGTAAAGTAGCTGTCTTGGTTTCAATGGTCCTGTTCTTTTCCTTTTTATCATTGGCACATGGATTAGCGGCGTCTTTTGGCATCTTGATCGTTTTGCGTTTGTTTATGGGAATCGCTGAAGGACCAATAATCCCAATTTCTTCATCTATATTATCAGTTGAATCTACCCCTAAGCGCAGAGGGTTCAACCTAGGGTTTACGGCTGGGACTTCATATGGTGTTTTTGGGGGATTCTTGGCACCTCTGGTCATTGTTGCATTGGCAAATGCAACTGATTGGCGGACTGCATTTTATTTGACGATCATACCGGGTCTGGTTATCGCCCTTTTCATTGGGAAGGTCGTGAAAAATCCTAAGAAAAATTCTGATATATCCAATTCTCCCGCAATTGCGAAAGAAAAAGTAAGCGCTAAACAAATAATGAAAGATCGGAATATTTGGCTATGTGTCATCGTTTCTTGTAGTTTTTGGGTATTCCTTCTACCTTTCTCCATTTATGCACCTCTTTACCTGATACAAGTAAAGCAATTGTCCCTAAGTACTATGAGTATGGTAATGGCAGCCTTTGGGGCCGGAAATGCAATCTGGGGGTTTATCGTTCCAGCCATTTCAGATCGTATTGGACGAAAACCGACATCTCTTATATTTGGGGTCCTAACCTTATTCGTACCGCTTACGCTAATGTACGTTGACAACGTAGTAGCAATATCCGTGCTGATTTTCGTTTTTGTTTCAGGGATTGGAAATCTAACCATGTTTACGACTACAATTCCGGCGGAAACGGTTCCGATCCAATATGCCGCTGCTACGATTGGCTTTATTCTTGCAGCAACGGAAATTGTCGGAGGCGTCCTTAGCCCTTTGTATAGTGGCATGGCCGCCGACGCTTGGGGTCTTACAGCACCGCTTTGGATTAGTGCTGGAGGCGGGCTTCTTGCTTTTGTTTTCTCACTATTCCTTAAAGAATCGGCACCAGTAAAGGTTAGGGTCAACAAGGAGATGGAAAGTGCCTTATAAAACCCATCGTGAACTTTGATTTTCGTTTCAAGATCTCATCCGAGTGGAAAATTCCTAATAATTTGTATCAAGTGAACGTGTTGAACATCGGAGGCGGAAGATCCAGCTAAGACATTCTTCTTGCCTTCCTTACGTATGATTTGTGATTGGGATTTCTGCAAAGCTTGCGTTTGATTATGAAGGCTGGTTTTTGGAAGCGCTTTAAGCATAACGGTATCCTGGAGGGAGAAGTATTGTATAAAAAAACCACTATGGAAGTATTTCCAATAATTGTTCCATTTTGCAATAAGCTGAAGAGCATCAACTTTTACTTAGTAAGATATCAGGATTCCTTGATATTGATTGATGCTGGGATGGACACCGAAGACTGCTGGCGTTCCCTGCAAGAAATTCTAGAGGAAAATCATTATAAATTGATTGATATTTCAGCGATATTACTAACCCATCATCACACAGACCATATTGGCCTGGTTAACAGAATTGTGTGTGCCAATCCCATTCCCGTATATGCACATCCTCGTGCCATCCCTATACTGAAAAGAGACAGCGAATACATGAAACGGAGGAAAGAATTTTTCAGAAATCTGTACCGACAAATGGGGTGCGGTAAATTCGGTGATCGACAAGTGGTCGATTTGCATAATCCAATTCTTCTAACAGAAGATAAAAAAATCGAATGTGATATTAAAGTGGCTCAAGACCTGTTTTTTGACTTTGATATTTTGGATATCCCTGGACATGCTCCCGACCAGATCGCCTTCTATAATAGGAAGTGTAAATGGTTATTTTCAGGAGATTTATTAATTGCACATATGGCCAGCAATGCCTTCATTGAACCAAATCTAGATGGGGCGCGTACAAATTCCTTGATTCAGCAAAAGCGTTCATTGGAAAAGTGCTTATCATTGAATGTGGAGGTCATCTTTTCAGGTCACGGTGATATCTTGCAAAATCCTGTAGATATAATAAAAGAAAGAATAATAGAGTTGGATAAAAAAGCCAACATATACTTGAACATTATCAAATCAGGGATTTCAACTGGACATGACATTGCCCGATTCCGTTTTAATGATAGGTACGAAAAGCGGTTTTTCAATATCATCTCTGAAGTTATTGGTTACCTTGATTATCTGGAATTACTAGGGGAAATTCATAAAGAAATGGAAAATGGAATTTGGCAGTATTATTAATGAGGAACAAATCCGTGTTGGTAATGCGCTGCTTCTGATAACAGCGATTATCTGAATGATATCTATATTCTTCTGTTTTATTGGAAGCATACTAGATAGTTACTTCGTTTTCATAAGGATAATTATTCGAATAATAATCGAGAATAGATAAAAAGGTGATGGTTTGTTTCATTATGGAATAAGCTGTCGCCTTTTTCGTTTTTTAAAAGCAAAGGACTTGAAAGGTTAAAAAATCATTTGTAAAGGGGCTATAATTTTGCTGATGAAGTTCATTTTCACAGAACTCCCATGCAGTTCGTTCAATGGGGGATCTTGATATGCACAGTTCCATCATTTCTCCCGTTAACTTTATGAATCTTATCAGCAGTGTTCGAGTTCTATTTGCGCTGCATGAAGACGAATAAACTCTATTCCTGATGGTCACATTAACTATACATGAATAGCCGAGTATTGGAGGGCGATTAAGTGCTAATTAACAAGAACATAATCAAGTGGTCTGCCTAAGCAATAGTAAAACCAACAAAGATATATTTAGAAGTAAATGTAATTCGGTCGATAATCGAGTGAATCATTCAAAGAATCAAAACAAAGCTACTTGCGCATTTCGGTGGATTCAGTTGAAATGATTATCTAAAAAAGAGGTTGTGCTAATGAATGTGAAAAGCAATAAACAAGCTAAAATTGGTATGGGCCTAGGAGCAACTTCTGCTGTTGCTTGGGGTGTAGATACGGTCGTGATCGGCATTATAATCGCAAGTACCCCTTTTAAACAATCGATAATGCTTGCACCAATTATAGCAGCATTCATGCATGACTTTTTCTCGGCGTTATGGGTTACCTTACTTATGATTATAAAAGGTGAATTTATTAATGTATTGAAGTTACTTAAAACAAAAAACGGTGCGATTTTAGTTTTAGGAGCTTTATCTGGTGGACCTTTGGCAATGACCTTTTATTTTTTTGGCATTCAATATGTGGGAGTAACTTATGCCGCAAGCATTTCTTCTATATTTCCTGGAATAGGCGCCGTGCTTGCTTTTACTTTTTTGAAGGAAAAAATGAACAGGAGAGCTTGGCTTGGGATAATGATAAGCATCACAGGAGTAATCATATTGGCCTATATGCCATCAAAATTGGACGTGGATAGTCAATTTTTCATTGGAATATTATTTTCATTAGGAGCCGCTATATTTTGGGGACTCGAAGGGGTGATAGGTGCTTGGGGAATGAAGGGAGACGATGTCGTTCCGTTATATGCGATTAATATAAGGCAGATGACCTCTGCTTTATGTTATGGGCTATTTATTGTGTCTTTTATGCATGGCTATCCTCTAGTTCTTGAAGCGGTGTCCTCTAAGATCGTATGGTTAATAGCGATGGCAGGTTTATTGGGAACTGCTAATTATTCTTTATACTACATGTCAATCAACTTAATAGGTGCTGCAAGAGGACAATCGCTCAACAATACTTATGTTTTTTGGGCAATCGTAACTGAAATCATATTTATAGGCACCCCTGTCAGCTTGCAATTCGTTATAGGCGCAGCAATAGTACTGATAGGTTCCATTCTCGTTTCGGGCAGTGCAAAAGAATAGATGTTAAATACAACTAGCTGCCTGCGGACGGATGCGAAATACCGGAAACAATTACTACTTGATATTAAAAGCTGCCGATGGAGGACCTCCATACATAATGGCAGCAATTGTACCCTTATTTTGCTAGGGGGTAATTGATAATACATAGTTTTAATAAAGTGCTCGACCAATTGAAGCCGGGTTTTTTTTGCATGGTTTCCATCTGATTGCCTTCCCCACACAATTATAGGTTCAGCATTTCAAGTTTTATGAATCATGCCTGGGCCATTTCTGCTCTTATGCTGTGATTATTAGGTATCACCTTCGCTAATTAAATAGGTGGAAATCCTGCCATTAACTTTTGGGAGATTCACAAGGGAGGGAAGTGAAGGTAAAAAGAGGACAAGGAAGTGTATTCCGTAATGGTGGTTTGTAAAATCTTCGATTCAAAGATGGAGCAATATCAGCGAATGGGAATCTTGAAACAGCGGCATCGCTCGGTATTTTCGTAAACGTAATATTCGGTATACTTTCCATACTATCTATTATCTTTATGGTGCCTAAAGATACTGGTAAAACATCTAATGCCTCTACCAAATCCCCGGATGTCCCCAAGCGGCAGCCAATTACAGAATGATTTGCCACATTAGTGGCGTTTCGAAACCGAATGAAGGGAAGATGAAATGATGATGAGAAATACGTTAATGGAAATGCTGGAATCCCGTAAGGAAGAAATGATTGAAATCCGTAGGCACCTGCATGAAAATCCTGAGCTTTCTTTTAAAGAAGAAAAGACAGCTCAATATATTATTGATTTTTATAAAGGAAAAGATGTTGATATTCAATCGAATGTAGGAAATGGATATGGAATAATCGTCACGATTAAAGGGAGAAAGCCTGGAAAAAACATCGGGCTCAGAGCCGATTTTGATGCACTTCCGATTGTCGAGGAAACGGATGTACCCTTTAAATCAAAAAATGAGGGCGTTATGCATGCGTGCGGCCATGATGGACATACTGCCTATTTGTTAATTTTGGCGGATTGCCTCATACAATTAAAAGCTGAAATCCCAGGTACGATAAAAATCATTCATCAACATGCGGAAGAAGTTCCGCCAGGAGGTGCTAAGAGTATGGTAGAATCGGGCATGCTTGATGATCTCGATAATATATTTGGAATCCATCTGCTGCCAATGGATGCAGCAGGCGTCGTTGGTTACCACTCGGGATATTCTTTTAACGGAAGAGCTTATATGAAATTGAAAGTTCAAGGCAGAGGCGGACATGGTTCGTCTCCACATCTGGCAAATGATGCCATTGTCGCTGGTGCTCATTTCGTCTCAGCTGCCCAAACGATCATTAGCCGCCGATTGAGTCCTTTTGATATCGGTGTGATTACGATCGGCTCTTTTGATGGAAAAGGGACATTCAATGTCATTAAAGACAGCGTAGAGCTTGAAGGCGATATCCGTTATATGACTGTAGAAACAAAAGCAACCATTGAAAAAGAAGTGAAGCGTCTTGTAAAGGGGCTGGAAGAAGAATTCGGTGTAACATGTGAGCTGACGTATACGAATGATTATCCGCCCCTATATAATGATGCCGCAATTACGCAAAAGGTTGCTGAGTTACTTACATCTGCAAATGATAAAGATATAAAAGAAGTGAAGGAATTTCCCGCGCTTCCTCCATCTGAAGACTTCGCTTATTATGCGGAAAAATTCCCTTCCTGCTTCTTTTACATAGGTTGTACGCCTAAAGGAGTTACGAAACCTTATTTCAATCATCATCCTAAGTTTGATATGGATGAAGATGCCCTTCTTGTGGCAGTAAAAGCAGTAGGATATGTGGTATGCGGTTATTATGAGTTGGATTAGTAGCACTCGGCAAAATGAATGAAGCAAAGCGGAGGCGGGGCTGAATGGGATTAGTCCGGCCCCTTCACCGTTAAAAAAGTTTATCCATTCATTTGATTCCAAAGCATTCACTGTGGTTTTTGCTCGTCAAGAAGGACCATGGGCATGGGGAGAGGGGGAGGAACATTGACATGGGACATTCTTAATATCATTGGTACGATAGCTTTTGCAATAAGCGGTGCTTTCATCGCAAGGGAAGTGAATTACGATTTATTAGGAGGGTACGTTTTAGGCTTTACGACAGCCTTCGGGGGCGGCCTTGTTCGCAATCTATTAATTGAAATACCGATTGAACTTATTTGGTCGCAAGATTATTTATTTGGAATTGCCTTTTTAGGCATTACCATCGCATTTTTCATGCCGGATAATTGGATTGGCCATTTGAAAAAGTGGGTGATATTTTTCGATGCTATCGGTTTAGCGGCATTCGCCATTCAAGGTGCAGACTATGCCGTATCGATTCAGGCACCATTAATAGCCGTTATTGTAGCAGCTGTCATGACGGGAGCAGGTGGCGGGCTGATACGCGATGTATTTGCAGGGCGAAAACCAATGATCTTTCATTCGGAGATATATGCCTTGTGGGCCGCATTTGCAGGTTTTATGATTGGTCTGGATTTAATGCGCGGGCCATATGCAACCCTTTTTCTTTTAATCGTAATCGTTATTTTTAGAATGATATCAGTGCACTTTAAATGGAATCTGCCCCACAAAAAATGATAATCAAATATTAAAAATAAAATTCTTGGCTACATGATCTCTATAAAATTTCTCACTTAAAAACGGGGTTCTATGATGTACTCGGATTTTATCCCTCGATTTTCTACTTTCCGCAATAACATACTATAGGCTTTTACCGTAAGAAGATACAATGGATGAGGATAGCTTGAAAGGAGCATACCTCATGAATATGACATCTTTTATTTTTTACTGTTTTATCGTTACGTTTACACCAGGACCGACCAATATCGTCATATTGACCACCGTGAATAACTCCGGCACTAAAAAGGCCATGGATTATACGTATGGAGCGACGATTGCTTTTGGTGTCTTGCTCGCCATTTCTGCTATACTGAACACCTTACTTGTAACGGTCATACCAAGAATTTTACTCGTCATGCAGATAATCGGAAGCGTTTATATGTTGTATCTTGCTTATCAGGTATATAATATGGATACATCCAAACCGTCTGTAAACGAAACAGGCAGCTTTATGTCTGGATTTCTTACACAGTTTTTAAACCCAAAGGTACTGCTTTTTACAATGACTGTAATTCCCACCTATATTATGCCCTATTATGTATCAATGGCTGCGGTTACAATAAGTGTTGTCGCCATTACGATAATTGGGTTCCTGGCATTCATTGCGTGGGTACTTTTCGGAGCGATTTTCAAGGGGTTTTTACAGAAGTATAAAAAGATCGTAAATATATTGATGGCTTTGTTTTTAGTTTACGCTGCAATCATGATCTGGATATAGGCAGGCTACTTAAGAGGTGAGATATATGGAAAAGTTCATCTATAAAAAATCGGCAGGCATAACGGCCTTGTCAGCAAGCATCACTGATTTTTCGTATAAAAGGCACGCTCATAAAGAATATGCCATAGGAGTCACCTTGCGCGGTATTCAGCACTATAACCTGGATGGCCATTTACACTTGTCCTACGAAAATGGCATCATGTTTTTTAATCCGGAACAGGCACATGATGGAATGGCCCATGATGAGACAGGTCTCGATTATGTGATGCTGTATATAGATCCACAAATGCTTCTGCAGGTAATGGATAAAAAGGATATCATCCTCTTTCCGAAACCCAATGTGTATGATGATAAGCTTAAACAAGGAATATTACGGCTTTCCCATGCAATATTAAATGAAAAAGATGAGACATTGTGCAGTGAATTACTTGTTGCCCTTACCGATAGCCTAATTGAAACGAATCTTTCTAACACGTATAAGAAAGACCATAAGCTAATTAAAACAGCAAAAGACATGCTTCACGCCAACTTACAAAGCGTACTTAAACTTGATCAGATGTGTAAAGAGCTTGATTTATCCAAATTTCAGTTCATTAGATTATTCAAGGCCCATACTGGAATCACACCGTATCAATACTTCCTTAACTGCAGGTTAGAGCACGCAAAGCAGTTAATAGAAAAAAAACGAGATATTTATTCAGCAGTAGCGGAGTGTGGTTTTGTTGATTTAACCCATTTAAACAGACACTTTAAAAGCGTTTACGGAACAACCGCCTATGAATATATGTCATATATGAATTGAAAAAGATGGACCAATCCACTTAATTGGAATTCCAAGAATGCATGCCAACCTTGCTGGATGAAACAAAGCCAAAAGAAGACCAACCCATCTGGATCGTTGGATACCGTTCGTTGGAACCTTCAGGGAGGGAGTAATCAACCATGCCCTTAAAAGCAGGGGATATCATTACGTTTGCACGGACTTTTACTCTAAGGGATGTTGAAGTATTTACAGCTATTTCGGGTGATGAAGGGATTCACCATGTTTCCCCGGACGAACAAGGAAGACTTGTCGTACAAGGATTATTAACGGCGACTCTGCCAACAAAAATTGGCGGGGAGCATAACGTATTGGCTCGAACCATGAATTTTGATTTTTTGAGACCTGTATTTACAGGAGATACAATCAATTGTGTAGTTAAAATCGAGGAATTCGAAAAGCAAGAAAATGATAGGAGTGCTATCCATGCAGCCTTCTTATGTAAAAACCAGAATGAAAAAGAAGTCCTAAAAGGGAATTTCAAAGGAATAATTCTTTAATCCCACCATATTCCTCACTATGTGCTTCAGTAAAATTTTTAAATACGGCTAATAATTCATATACAAGGCTTGCGCAACCCAATTGTATATACATTTCATTTGCATGTAAATGTACTAGTTTTATAGACTAGGTCAATTTCTTCCGAATAACCTGCCGCGATCTTTAAGAGATAATCTAATAATTTGAGCGACTACTAGCGAATTTTGTACTTATTCTTGTGAACAGGCCAGTTTACTCGTTTAATTTGGTCAATCTCCTGGCGAATTCGAGAAGTTTACTCGCCAATTTAAGCCGATTAACTTGCGATTTGGCGGGCTTTCTCATCAATTTCTTATTTAAAAGCATCTATCATACCTAGATAGGTGCTTTTTGTCATCCTTCAGTTCTTCAACTAACCTATTTAGGCTAAGGAAACCTGTCATAAATCATCGACGAGTATCTAACATATTCCTTCATTAATAAATCATCCTATACACTCTTAACGATATTCGTTCCCCCTGCTGGAGAAAATGGTCATATTTCCTTAAATGCAAACAAACACGAGAAAAGTTATCAAAACAAGATTGACAATGAGAATCATTATCATATAAAATAGTAAATGAAATTGAGAATCATTTTCATTCGTTGTTTTTTCTTTATATGTCAGTCATAAGTATGACAAAGTGGATAAACAGATACGGATCAGGATAAATAAATTATAAAAATCGATTGACGAAAAAATCAATGTAAGCGGGGGAATAAACCAATGGATAAAAATCATGTAATCTTAGAACCTTTTCAACATCAAGTAAGCTGTTGCTGCCCGGGGCAGAAGCACCTGCATATGATCGACTTCTTTCCAGGAGATGTATGGACAATTACCGATGAGCGGAAATATGTAGATTGTCTAGGATGGCACTTTTTGATCGTGGTCAACGAAGAGTATCAGTTTTTTATGCAAGTGGCAGACATCGAGGAGCTGTATTCCACTGGCACCATTTGCTCCATATTGGATTTGGATCTGAGAATTAATCATTTGGGCTTTAAAATCAACGAAGCACTCGATGCACATGATAGGGAGTCGTTTCTTTCGTTTGCTGATGAACTGAGCTGCGTCCAGGAAATAAAGAATAAAATGAACACGGAAGATGTGCATGCGTATTAAGCAAACAGGGTGCACTTGTTAAGGTGTATGCGGTGATGACGTTCTTTCTCCTGAAGATAAGAATGAAAGGATAAGCATTCAAATAATAAAAAGCATGGTTGGAAGGGGAAAATTGCATGTCTAAAATCATTATGATTTTTGCCAGTATGAGTGGCAATACAGAAGAAATGGCGGACTCCATTGCAGCAGGAATCAAGGAGAACGATGTGGATATTGAAATGATAGATATAATGGATAGTCCAGAAGCATCCATACTTGAAGGGTACGATGGTATCTTATTAGGTGCATACACGTGGGGGGATGGAGATCTGCCGGATGATTTTTTAGACTTTTATGATGAAATGGATGATGTTGATTTAACCGGAAAGAAAGCTGCGGTGTTTGGTTCAGGCGATTCATACTATACACACTATTGTGCAGCTGTAGATATTTTGAGCGAAAAATTAAGGGAACGGGGCGCTGATATCGTCATGGAAGGGTTAAAAGTCGAATTAACCCCAGAAGATGAGGAAATCAAAAGGTGCCAGGATTTCGGGAGGGAGTTCATGAAAAAAAGTTTGGTTTCTTCCATATAATTTTAGACAGCATAGGGTAAAGAGGAGTGAAGGGAATTGATGGGGAAGGAATATCGGGTTTCGATTGCCACTTTGACTGATTATCATTTACAAGATTTCATAAGATGTCCTTATCAATTTTACTTTCATCATATTGAAGGAAAAAGCGCAGCTCAACATAATTGGCGAAAGATGGTTCAATTTGTCATTAATCAAGTTGTAAGTCGATATTATAAACTTCCTCTTGAAAGCCAGACGACCAAGACGGTTATGGAGCTCATAGATGAACATTGGAGAGTCATTGATGTACGACAGTTCGAGTCAAAGATTCAGTATTATTTGGCTTTAGCCAAAATATCAGACCATTTGAACCAATTTTTAACTTCTGGGAAAAATGAATACCCTCCTTTGTTTTTATATGAAAAGCTCAACATGACGATTGATGAGCTTGGGACCGACCTTTCCTTAACTCTCGAAGTGGCAGAATGGTCAAGCAACTCATTCATCATCAAAAAATATTTAGTCGATACTACTGAAGATATGAACATTTTGTTTATTCATATGATTTCGGTATTTTGTCAAAAGGCATTTGGTCAATTACCTGAGAGAATTGAAATCATCTCGCTTATGGACGGTAAACTGAAACCATACATTCCAATCATGGAAGACGTTTCGGACGGATTGGAGTACCTTAACATCATCAAGAATCTTTTGCAACAACCTAAAAATTACTTGAAAACGGATTGCGCAACGGTTTGCAGTAGTTGTTCTTATCAAAAAAGGTGCTATGAAGGCATTAATATGAATCACGAAGATGTTATAATGCAATGACTATGCTCGCGGCTGCGATCAGGTTAGTATTTTATGGGCATCCGCTGATGAAGGAAGAGAAAAACACCTTGAAAACGGGTATTTACATAATTTTTTAAAGGCGGATCATTCCATATCGGGATAATCCGCACTATCGTTTATATAACGTAAAACATCACCTCATATCCTCTAACCTTCAGCTATGAACATGGAAAAGGCTCTTATCAGTTCTTTCTCCATACCGCTGATCATTCATACCCGGTTACTATTACTCCATCGATATTGTTGCCCGAAATCTCGTAATGGTTATTATGTGGTACTTTAATTGTCATGCTTTCAGAAACAAGGTAATAAGAAATTGTATATTGTACCCCGTTAACATTTGCAGCAGTGGACTTTTCTTTTTTGAGGAAATCTAAATATTCCTCCAAGACGAAATTTTTTTTATGCATGATCGCGCTGTGTGGCAAACCTACAAAACGGATATGCCACGGTTCATATTGAATGCCTGTAACATCGATTTTATCCTTTGGATAGCGTAAAATAAAACCGTATTTCCAAGCATTTCTTTCTATCCATTTTCCTTCCGCCGCTTCACTCATTTTCATCTGTGAAGAACCTACATCAAGGGATATACCCAAATTGTGTTCACTATAGCCGGCAGGCAAGGCATAGTCAGGTCCCATTTCCCGGTAAAGTTCACGTTGCTTATTCATACCCCGGTATCCACTATTAATCAAGAAATGATGAACCCCTTCTTTTTTGGCAGCCGTTATCATCTTCGAAAATGCAAGTGCGACATCCCTTGATAACTCAATATTGCCATCAAGCAATCCGTAGCCCTCTGTCAATTCCTTGTTCGTAAATAAATTTACGATATCCGACTTTTCACTTTCTGAATGAACAGGAAATTCACTGTTGACCAAGAGCAGATTTCCTTGGTATACCTGTTCTTTGGAAATCTCTTTCCGCTGAATGTTTTTAGGAATGCCTATATCGGCTAATTTAACTTTTTCATATCGATCATATGTTTGAATCTCGACTTTCCCATGAAAAGTCGGTGCTATATAAATGAAACCAAAACCGATACTCAATCCAAAAAAAAATAAATACCCCAACTTTTTCAATGTAAGCTTCCTCCTTGATCTTATCTTCTTATAAGATAGGACAAACTTTTTAAAAAAAGAGTGGGGTAATTCTTAAATTTTTCTTAAATCATTCTTTGGGATGTGAGCTTCATCATTTTATCCACTTTCTTGAGGTAATCGAACTTCAAAAACGGTATGCATAAAACTACTTTCGGCACTGATTGTCCCGTTATGCTGCTCCACGATGTTTTTTGCAATGAATAAGCCCAGCCCAGTGCTGTCTTCTTGGTGAGCTCGAGCTTTGTCACCAGTATAAAACATATCAAAAAGATGCGGCAGTTCATTTTGAGGGATGGGATCTCCATAATTCACAACTTGAACAACCAATTCCCCAGAATGTATAAAGCCGCGAATGTCTACAAACTGACCGTCGCTTCCATAACGATTTGCATTGATTAGAAGGTTTTCAAACACGCGGGCTAAGAGGGCTCCGTCTGCAACAATTGGTAATTCGGAAGGAATATTCATTCGCGCGGTTAAATGATTTTTTTCAAAAACAGGGTACAATTCTTCCGTTAGTTGGTTGAGCAAATCGGCTAAGTTTATTTGCTTTTTATAAACGGGCAGCATCCCATAGTTCATTCTCGTTATTTCGAATAATTCATCAATAAGCCGTTCTAAACGCTGTGATTTAGTAAACGCAATCGTTAAAAAATGTGTGATCTGCTCCTTAGTCAATTTTTCATCTTTAAGAATTAAATCGATATAACCTAAAACAGACGTAAGAGGCGTACGCAAATCATGTGCTAAATTTACGACCAACTGATTCTTGCTGCTTTCCGAAAAATCTCCTCTTTCAATAGCTTCTTTCAACTTCTCGCTTGCCAAGTTGATATCTTGGGCAATATCCCTGAATTCATCATAGGTATTTATTTGAACCTTATATGAGAAATCTCCTCGAGCTAGATGGTGGATCCCTGTTGAAATCTTATTGAAGTAGGTCGAATAGGGCTGGGTCAGTACATAAAAAAACAAGATCGAAAGCGGGATGAACAGTAGTAAAAAGAAGTTAATGTCACCAATTTCATTCATCAATCGACGATAAAAAGTCAGCCTGTCGCCAAACTGGACATAGGTATGATAATAAATTTGTAGTCCCTTAAAGATGGAATAGGTGATGATACCAGCAAATAGCATACTTAAACCGAATAATAGCACCATCTTCGAACGAAAACCGCGTACAGCTTTAGCCATTGAATGCATATCCGACACCCCATACGGTTTTAATCCATGTATTCTTCCGTGTATCTTTTTCCAGCTTTTTTCGTAACGTGCGAATATGTACCATAACGGTATTTCCACTTTCAAAATAAGCTTGGTCCCAAACGTGCTGGAATATGTTTTCCACACTATAAACCTTCTTTGGATGACTGGCCAATAAATGCAAAATATCAAACTCCTTTGGGGTAAGTTCAATGTTTTCACCATATAAATTTACGGTGCGCTGATCAGGAGAAATAACCAGCCCGCCAAATTCCAAGTTCGTTTTATGATCTGTTTTTGGTTGATTAAGCTTCGTAAAGCGCCTCAGCTGAGCGTTGACACGGGCAACCAATTCCATGGGGATAAATGGTTTGGTCATATAATCATCTGCTCCAATCACAAGTCCATGGACCTTATCGAAGTCAGAGGTTTTTGCGCTCAAAAATATGACAGGCATATTATGCCGTTCGCGAATGTGACGGATTACTTCATATCCATCCATTTTCGGCATCATGATATCCAGAATCAGCAAATCAACATTTTGGGTCTCGGTAACATCAAGGGCTTCTTGACCATCAGAGGCTGTAATGACATGGTACCCCTCTTTTTCCAAAAGGATGGAAATTAGATCGGCAATTTCTTTCTCATCATCCGCTATTAAAATTGATAGAGGTTTCATTCATTCCCACTCCCATTGAAAATTACAATCTAATTGATTCTTGCCATAAGAAACGCCATAGCTTGGGGATCAGTAGCAAGATCTTTCTAACATGAACGATAATTCATGCAGCTCTTCTTTATTATTTTCCATTATACCCTTAACTACTTCAAGGAGATGGCCTTTTTTCTGAACTGTTATTAATACTATTGCAATCCAGCTGTATAAGCAATCTTCCCTTGTTTTCATAGAAAAATGATACTGCCGGAGCCAATTATGGATGATGATAAATACATGAGGTCGCAGTCGAGAATCAGAAACAGCGAAACGTTTACCCTGACAGAACGATCCTGTCCTAACAATATGAATATTTCACCTTGAAAAAGAAAAAACACAAATGTCAGGCTGAAAAAATTGTATAAGAAACGGCGTTATATAATCGTACAAAAATTGATAGGAAAATAAAAACGATGGAAGAAGAGCACTCCATCGCTCAGACTGTAGACAAACTCGATGAAAATTGAGTTTGTCTATTTTTATGGCCTGTACAATTTAGACGTTGATTTCCACTCCAGGCACTCGCTTTCCGCGGGCGGTCGGGGAGCCTCCTCGGCTTTGCCTGCGGGGTCTCCCCTAGACGCGCTTTTCCCGCAGGAGTCTCGAACACCCGCTCCAATCAACTTTGTCTTACCATTTAGATAGAACACTTTTGACTGGAGTCATTTTTGTTTTAAAATTGAAGGATTAAAACTTGAGGTGATGAGGATGCTTTCTAAACATGATTCTATTCAGCGAGATCAACTTGAAATGATTACTTTAGATCAACTGGTGCCACCGAACCATTTGGTTCGTAAAATGGAGGCTGCCATTGACTTCACTTTCATTTATGACTTGGTGAAAGATATGTACTCAGAGGTAGGACGCCCAAGTATTGATCCAGTTATTTTAGTTAAACTGACTTTCATTCAATATACCTTCGGTATTCGTTCCATGCGTAAAACGATTGAAGAAGTTGAAACCAATATGGCTTACCGTTGGTTCTTAGGCTATGGTTTCCATGATAAAGTACCTCATTTCTCTACGTTCGGAAAAAATTATGAGCGACGCTTTAAAGATACAGACCTGTTTGAACAGATTTTCTGTCGCATTTTAATGACAGCTGCTAATAAAAAGGTAATAAGTGTAGAACACGTTTTCGTGGATTCCACACATGTGAAAGCCAGTGCGAATAAACGGAAATTTGAAAAGAAAATCGTTCGTAAAGAAACACGAGCGTATCAAGGACGTCTTCAAGAAGAAATCAATCAAGATCGTGAAAACCATGGAAAGAAGCCTTTTCCACCAGATAAATTTGATAAGGAAGAAACCAAAGCAATTAAAGAAAGTACTACGGATCCTGAGAGTGGCTACTATGTGAAAGATGAACGAACAAAACAGTTTGCCTATTCATTCCATGCGGCCGCAGACGGCAACGGTTTTGTATTGGGAACGATTGTAACACCTGGTAATACACATGACAGTCATATTTTGGAGCCACTTGTTGAGCAAGTGATTGAGAAAGTTGGAAAACCAGAAGCAGTTGCCGCAGATGCAGCTTATAAAACACCAGCGATTACAAGCTACCTATTTAACAAAGAAATCACACCTGCTTTACCCTATACACGTCCTCGTACAAAAGAAGGATTCTTTCGCAAACATGACTATGTTTACGATGAACACTTTGATTGTTACCTTTGCCCTTCGGGAGAAACTTTAAAGTACTCAACAACAAATAAAGAGGGCTATCGCGAGTACAAATCGCCCAAACAAATTTGTGCAACATGCTCATTTTTATCACGGTGTACGGAAAGCAAAGACCATCAAAAAGTAGTGACACGGCATATCTGGCAAGCATATGTGGAAGAAGCAGATCATCTGCGTCATCATCAAGAGGTAAAACCTATATATGCGAAACGCAAAGAAACGATTGAGCGTGTATTCGCAGATGCAAAAGAAAAGCATGGTATGCGTTGGACTACTTTAAGGGGACTTAAAAAATTGTCGATGCAGGCGATGCTTACTTTCGCTGCCATGAATGTAAAGAAGATGGCCACTTGGACATGGCAAGGTCCTAAAACGGCTTAACATAGTGGCTCGAAGAGCCCAAATCTCGTAACCTTTGGTCAAAATTTCAAAGGAATTTCAAAAGGGGTTCGGAATTTTTTAATTCCGAACCCCTTTTGTCTACAAACTGAACGATGGAAGAAGAGCACTCCATCGCTTTTTTCATTTATCAATAATAATAATATTGGGGATTAGCTGGTATTTGATAATTATAGGCCGGGGCAGGGTATACTTGGTTATCATATTGATTGATATATTGCGGATATGGCTGCTGCGGAAGTTGCGAAGGCTGCTGCAGTGGCTGTCTTTCATCTTCAGAACCCCGTTGGCAGTTGGCTGTCGGACCGATGAACGTTGCTGGCTGCACGGGGGCAACTGCTTTTTTCCATTGGTTTTCATCCATGCAATACGTATGAGCCATGATATTTGCTGGTGTCAATTTCAGGATATCGGAACCAAGCACAACTTCAGGGGTTGGCGCATCAAAAATGGCAAGCAGATGCGTATTATCGGAAGTTGCGACTTCATAATGCCACCAGCCTTGTGGAACATTGGCCACTTGACCGGGCTTAAGGGGGTAATTCTGGATTTGTTTCGTGAAAGGATTCAGCAATGAAACGGTTGCGGCACCAGAAATACAGTAAACAAGCTCAGCTGCATTTTGGTGATAATGCGGTTCCACAACATTGCTAGTGCTGAGGTAAATATCCAGCAAAGAAACATTTTCAAGGGTGTTCAATTGTTTGATACCTACTACATTAATATAGTTTTGATTATCTTTTTTAAAGAGATTGCTATTATTGGCGTCGAAAAAAAATTGTGTGGATGGGGAGGTATAGTCCATATATGAAACCATGAAAGTATCATTCCTTTTCTGAAGACTTGATTCTGCAGGATATGCTAGTGGCCATTTTAATGTGCAAATGCCTAGTCGCTTTTTTGAAAATATACCTGCTTCGTTCGTGTCTTTAACCCATCGAGTGAAAGGTGGTTTAACTAAAAGGGTGAGGATTTTTTAATAGAAGCGGAAGGTCGATAAGTGGCGGGCAGGACCAATACTTGAAACTGTTAATCTGAATGTTGTGCATAATCGAAATTTTAATAAGCAGAATTTTCCCATTGCGTGTGTTTAAATTACAGTGATATAATGTTCTCTGTGATTTTAAAGTTTAACATAGGAAGTGGCTAAATTGTCGAACAATTCAAAAGAGAGTAAATTCGTCCCGTACGTTTCTGCATCTAAATCTTTACCGGAATTAACCGCAACGGCAATAATTCTAGGGATTATACTTGCAATCGTCTTCGGGGCAGCAAATGCGTACTTAGGCCTACTTATTGGTTTGACTGTCTCTGCTTCAATACCCGCGGCGGTAATTTCAATGGCTATTTTAAGAGGGGTTTTCCGCAGGGATTCAATATTAGAAAACAATATTGTGCAAACGATGACCACGGCAGGTGAGGCTATCGGTGCCGGTGCTGTATTTACCATCCCGGCATTATTCATGTGGGATATAGACGTGAGTCAGGCATTCATCATTTTCGTTGTTTTAACGGGTGGATTTTTAGGGGTCTTCATGATGGTTCCCCTGCGTCAGCTCCTTATTGTAAGGGAACATGAAACTTTACCTTATCCTGAAGGTACGGCATGTGCCGAGGTATTGAAGTCAGGAGAAAAAGGTGGGACTAGCGCCAAGCTAATCGGCGCCGGTTTAGTCATTGGCGGTGTAGTGAAAGGCCTTGGTGATGGGTTTAAGCTTTTCAAAACGGAAGTTGAAACAGGAATCACGAATTTTAAAAATGCAGTTGTTGGTCTGGATGCTTTTCCTTCCCTTTTGGGTGTAGGTTATATCATTGGACCGCGTGTTGCAGGTCAAATGCTAGGTGGGGGATTGTTGGCTTGGGTCGTTCTGATCCCGGCAATCAGCTTCTTTGGCAGCAGTAATGGAACAGCCATATTCCCTTCCGAGGTACCGATTGGTGAATTGGATGCATGGGGAATTTGGGATAATTATATACGCTATATCGGAGCTGGTGCGGTAGCAACTGGCGGATTGATCACATTAATCAAAACTTTACCGATTCTTTTCAGTTCGGTTTTTGATACGCTAAAAGGTGTAAAGGCCAATAAAGGACAGCTTAAGGCTGGTTCGATCCGTACTGAAAAAGACATTCCAGCAAAATATGTTTGGCTGGGAATATTCATTGTTATTTTAATCATCGCTTTCACACCTATAACAGATGTAGGAATCATCGGTGCGATCGCGATTGCAATTTTTGGCTTTTTATTCGTGACCGTGGCTTCAAGGGTTGTAGGGATCGTTGGAAGTTCTTCTTCCCCTGTTTCTGGAATGACCATAGCCACACTTTTGATTGTAGCAATTGTCTACAAAGCTACTGGTTTTACCGGAACGACTGGAATGGTGGCCGCTTTGACCGTGGCTGCGATCATTTGTACAGCTCTTGCTGTTTCAGGTGATGTATCCCAAGATTTAAAAACAGGGTACATCGTGGGCGGAACCCCATGGAAACAACAAGTCGCGATGATGATTGGTGTCGTCGCGTCGGCGTCTGTCATCGGTTTTATCCTGGTGTTAATGGATAACGCGTATACGATGGGATCAGCAGAACTTCCTGCTCCTAAAGCGGCTCTTATGAAAATCCTCGCTGAAGGAGTTCTAGGAGGAGATTTGCCTTGGACCCTTATCTTTATCGGTGCGGCCATTGCCATCACATTGGAGTTTTTCGGTTTGAATTCCCTTGTAGTGGCAGTCGGCATTTACTTGCCGGTTCATACTAGTGTGCCAATCATGATTGGCGGCTTCATCCGCTTCTTCGTTGAGTTCTTCTCGAAGACGAAAGAAGCACTTAAAGCACGCGTCGATAGAGGGGTTTTATTTGCCTCTGGATTGATTGCAGGCGAATCCTTGATTGGTGTGCTTATTGCGATCTTGATTGCAGCAGGCGTCCAAGTTCCAGCTGCAGCCAAATTGGCCAGCAATCTGCTACCATTCATACTATTCCTCGTTTTAGCTGGATTGCTTTGGTTCGTTTCTAGCAAAGGGAAAAAAGAAGATGCTTCGTAAACGTCAATCAAAAAAGAGGAACCTGTTAACCATGGTTCCTCTTTTGGAAAGACGAGTAACCTTGGAGCAAGGATCTGCGGAAACGACTTTTTTAGTCATCCAACGAACCAATTTCGTGGAACGAATGACGATTCGGTATTTTAAGCAGCCGTCAGTTCGTAAAATCAAGCTTGACAAATTTGGTGCATTTGCCATTAAACAAATGGAGTATAAATGCAATGTGAATCAGATTTCGGAAGCGATGAGTGAACATTTCGGTGAGGAAGCGGAACCTTCCTTGCCACGGCTGATGAAATTTCTTGAAATCCTTGAGGTCCATGAATGGATCGTCTGGGATGAGGAAGAACAAAATTAAAAAAAGCTGAAGCGCTTTTTGATGTTTGATAGAATCTCCTTAAGGTAGACAATGTAAAATGCCGCAAATCACCGCGGGATGATGCATTCCTGCTTTAAGGGGATTTTTTTATGGTTAAAAAGAAAAAGAGGTTATTCAAATAAAGGATTGCCGTACAGATGTATTTGAATGAGGAAAACGATGAAACGTATATGGCGGACTCAGCCTTGACCCTTGAATGAAAAGATGAAAATAAGTATATCTATTGAAAAAAGAAGAAAAAAAGAGATCATTCCCTATAACGCAAAGTGGATGGTCTCTTTATGTATTTTTGCATCTTTACCTTTATTTTTCTCTCGTGTTTATGGAAGCTTGTAAGTTATATGAAAAAATGCTAAGAAGGAGAGTTTTACTTTTTATGAAAAATATTAATTTTTTTCTTTATGAACTTTTAATAAGTCCAACTGAAACTCGACGCCCGTTCCTGAAGGATCTGGCGCGACCGCTCGGCCATTTTCGATCATCAGCGGCCGTATATGAATCAATAGGAAAGCTGTGTACCTCTATAGTAAAGATTCTAAATAGTTCATACCGACTTCCGTTATTCTTGTTCCGCCCCGCCCTTTACGTTTGATGATCAGTCCTTTTTGCTCGAGGTCATCAAGTCGGCGCCTAACCTGTTGCGGGGACAAAGAGAGGCTTGCATGCTGTTCTTTCGTTTTTGTTGAAATATATTCTCTGCTGGCGGCTTTTCCAGCTTCATTGCATTGCATAACGATCTTTAGAATCATGCGATGTTCAGATTGCTCCAGGGTATTTTGTGGCGGGGCTACTTTATCTTCCGATAGTTGCGCTGTCTGATGCTGCGGTAGATCATCTTTAGTTAATATCGTACCATTACACACTGTCAGCATATAATCGAGTGTGTTTTTAAGCTCGCGAATATTGCCGTCCCACTCAGCCCGTTTCAGCCAATCCATTAACGAATGCTCCACTTTTATCCAATTTCCGTTTTTTGTTATGTAATGATGGATCAAGAGGGGAATGTCTTCTCTTCGCTGCCTTAGTGGCGGAATGGAGAGGTTAAGTACATTCAAACGGTAAAATAAATCATTTCTGAACGTTTGTGCTTTCATTTGTTCCTCGATTTTTTTATTTGTTGCAGAAATGATGCGAATGTTAATGGGAATAATCTTCGAGCCGCCAATTCTTCTTATTTCCTTTTCTTGGATAACTCTTAATAAGCGAGATTGCATCGATAAACTGATATCCCCTATTTCATCCAAAAAGATGGTGCCGTTATCTGCAAGCTCAAACAGTCCTTTTTTACCTCCGCGCTGACCTCCAGTAAATGATCCGTCTTCATACCCGAATAATTCGCTTTCTAGCAGGCTTTCGGATAAGGCGCTGCAGTTTATGGGCAGAAAAGGCCCATTTTTTCTCAAGGAGTGCATATGAATGGCATGAGCAAACAATTCTTTGCCCGTTCCTGATTCTCCCTGGATGAGGATGGGGTGTTCTGCTAATGCGAGCTTTTTTGCGATCTGTTTAAGTTCTATCATTTTAGGATTTTTACAGAAAATGTCATCAAAGCTATACTTCGCGTAAAATCCTTTCTCGCGATATTTGCGCTGTGCTGTTTTTTCAATTTCGGATGCCTGGTGGACACTTTTAAAAACAGCAACGATGGATTGCTCTCCAATCATTGAATGACGGTATACGACAACCTCAACACCATGAATGCTAAAAAATTGACTCTCTTCCACACCCTCCAGGATGAATTGAACCACTTCGTTTTGAAGGATTACCGTATCAATCGGGCGGTTGATGACTACATCCGCCTGAATTTGAAAGAGTGCTTCAAGTTTTTGATTAAACACGGTTACTTCACTTGTTTCATTGATGACGAGTATTCCGTCATCAATCGTATTAACGACATTTTGGATGTGGTGATAGACTTCTTTTGTCTCCTGTTGGGATACAAGCAATTTTTGCTGCAATTCAATGATGCTTCTGATGTATCTTTCTGAAATTTGCAGGGCAACTTTTCCCTCCAGCCTGCAATGATCTACAATTCTTAAAATGGTGGTCATATCCAAAAGCCTGACGCCAATATCCAAAACCATCGGCAAATAGGCGGGGGCAAGTTCTGTTTCACCTGGTGATACAGCCACATCGATATCATCATAATAAGTATGATTCTTCTTGTAAGCTATAAAGCGAACATGATTGATTCCAAGTTGGTAAAGAGATTGAATCAGTTCCAATGTGACCTTGTATTCATCATTGATGACAAGTACGTTGGCTCCAGCCGGAATTGTGAGAAGTTTGTCCAAATGTTCATGGTGGACGGTACGTTGTCCGGTAATAAAGTTTACGGCATTCATATGGTTTAGATGACTGACTTCTTCTTTAAGGGATTCGGAGGAGAAGAGGATGACATCCGCTTCAAGACCAGCTGGAAGGCCCTCATCGACTGCATAGCTATCAATGTGCAGATAATCACCTAATAGCTGATGAAGTTGCTGATGCAGGGTGTGCCTTGTCTTGATGCCGCCTGTCAAAAGGATAAGTGATGGTTTCATAAGGGACATTCCCTTTCTTTGGTTGAATTGGTTTTATGATGGTGAGATATATGAACCATTTTAGACCATTAAACGATTGTTGTTAATAATAAAATTGCTTTTTTGATTGATATTTCATAATTTTCTTATTTCTCATTTCGTTCACAAGCACCGATTGAAAAATTCCCCCTAAGTATAGAGATGAGCATATTCCTATACGCACCCATCTCCCGTACCCGTCCCACTTAATGTGTCATTCAGATCCCATAGCAGTCGACTTATAAGTTGGCATGTATTTTGCATTATTACTTTTACAAATGTTACTTTCTCAAAAAAACGAAAAGGAGAACTATGGTAGGCGGGGAAGTATCATTTACTGGCTGAATGAAAAGGGGAGAAGAGATGTATGGCTCAAGTCGAAACAACGTATCAACCAGAAGGAAAAACAAAAAAAGATCGTAAAATTAATGTATTCGCATTATTGCTGGGTGTTTTGGTCATCGCAACGTTATTAACTTATGTGTTGCCTGCAGGAGATTATGGACGCATCGAGGTTGACGGAAGGACCGAAATCGACCCGGATACTTACAAAACGGCAGACCAAACCCCGGTAAGCCCATTTGGAGCTGTTAAGGCGCTTCATACTGGAATGGTTGAAGCAGCTAATATTATCTTCTTCGTTTTGATCATTGGGGGATTCTTTGGTGTATTAACCGCCACTGGGACGATAAATGTACTGATTACGACGCTTGCCAAAAGACTTGCAACCCGGGAGAAGTTGCTTATACCTGGCATGATGCTATTCTTCGCGATTGGCGGTTCACTTATGGGGATGGCTGAGGAAACACTCGCATATATCCCATTATTGATTCCGTTGGCGCTTGCACTTGGATTTGACGTTCTTACAGGAACGGCCATTGTTATCCTTGGGGCTTCGGCAGGTTTTACGACGGCCGTCATGAATCCGTTTACAGTCGGAATTGCTCAAGGCATCTCCGAGCTGCCGATGTTCTCTGGCATGTCGTATCGATTAGTGCTTTTCGTGATCGTTTATGCGGTATCTGTAACATTCGTCTACCGTCATGCCATGAAGGTGAAAAAGGATCCGTCAAGAGGATTTTATGGAAAATACAGCAAGAAAGAAGCTGATGTGCTCCTTAAGTCTAAAGAAAAACTTGAAACGAAACATAAGCTCATTCTTGGTGCATTTTTACTGAATTATGTGGTCCTTGCTTTCGGAGTGATTAAATACAAATGGTATATTACGGAAATTGCAGCGCTTTTTGTAATGTTGACAATCGTCATAGGAGTCATTGGCAGGCTATCTGCGGATAAGATTGCGAAATCGTTTGTAGATGGATCATCTTTATTGATTGGCGGAGCCTTAATTATAGGAGTTTCCCGTGCAACTCTTGTTGTTCTAAATGAAGGGCACATTATTGACCCGATGCTTCATGGGGTTTCCGATACGCTAAAGCATATCCCGGCGTTCTGGAGTGTGATTGGCATGTATAACTTCCAGGCCATTATCCATTTTATCCTTGCCTCGGGAAGCGGACACGCCATGCTGACGATGCCAATCATGACACCGCTTGCTGATTTGCTTGATATTACTCGACAGACGGCAGTTCTTTCGTTCTCATTTGCTGATGGAATAGGGAATATTATTTTTCCGACGGCAGGCACGTTAATGGCAGGACTCGCTATTGCGGGCATTCCCTGGACAAAATGGGCCAAATGGGTTCTGCCGCTAGTCTTCATTCAATACCTCATTGGTTTAGCCGCTGTTGTAATCGCTCATTTAATGAATTACGGACCATTCTAATCATGTTATAGAAACAGCTTAGAGAAATAGGAGGAAAGAATTTGCTTACTTTAATAAAAAATGCAGAAGTGTATGAACCTCAGTATCTTGGCCGGATGGATGTGCTGCTTGCGGGTGGCAAAATAGTCTATATCCAAAATGATATTGACCTGGATAACTCATCTATTGATGTGAAAATAATTGATGCATCGGGAAAAATTCTCGTGCCTGGTTTTATTGATGCCCATGTACATTTAATCGGCGGCGGCGGGGAAGGAGGCTTTAGGACTCGCACTCCGGAAATGAATTTAACGGATGCTACGATGGCAGGCATTACAACAGTCGTTGGAGTGTTAGGTACGGATGGAACAACAAGACGGATCGAGAGTCTTCTGGCAAAGGCCCATGCATTGGATGAAGAGGGGATTACGGCGTACATCCACTCTGGCTCTTATCAAATTCCCGTGAAAACCTTGATGGGCAAAATTGAAGAGGATCTGATTTTTATTGAAAAAATAATCGGTGTCGGTGAAATTGCCATATCCGACCATCGCTCTTCCGAACCGACACTTGATGAACTTGTGAAGATAGCGGCTGCAGCACGTAATGGCAGTTTAATCACCGGAAAGGCAGGGTTATTGGAAATACATGTAGGCGATAGTGAACGCAGGCTGGAGCTCCTTTTTGAAATCGCCGAAAAGACGGATATACCGATACATCACTTTCACCCGACTCACATAAACAGAAATCAAGATTTATTCGAAGAGGGAATACGCTATGCAGAAATAGGGGGGTATGTAGACTTAACGACAAGCACCACCCCTCAATTCCTAGAGGAAGGGGAAGTGAAATGCAGTAGCGGGTTACGACAGATGCTTGAGAGTGGGGTGCCTATTATCCAGATTACTTTCTCCTCGGATGGACAGGCAAGTCTTCCTTATTTTAACCAAGACGGTGAGTTCGCCGGTCTGCAAGTCGGCAATGTTTCTTCTCTTTTCCACGAGGTCCGTGACGCTGTAATGGATGAAGGCGTTCCGCTTGAAACAGCAATTCAGGTCATCACTGCTAATCCGGCACGTATCTTAAAACTGAAAAATAAAGGGAAAATCGGGGTGGAGATGGATGCTGACCTCGTGTTGCTCAAAAAAGATACGCTAGCTATCGATACGGTCATTGCAAGAGGAAAAGTGATGGTAGAACGAGGTGTCCCGATCATTAAAGGGACATTTGAAAAATAATAGGATGATAGGGAGTGAAAAGGAATGAGACAGTTAATGAAGGTATGTATGATGGTAGGTTTGTTTGCTTTTTATTGCCAAGGGAATTTTGCATATGCTGCAAGCGGGGACTATCAGTATAGCAGCTATGGAAACACCGGAAATGTAACAACTGCCACTTCTTATGGCATTAACTTGATGGGAGGCGGAACGGACGTGGATGAAGCGATGCTGTGGATGGCCAAAAAAGCCAATCAAGGTGATTTTGTCGTTCTCCGTACTTCAGGATCGGACGGATATAACCAATACCTTTACGATTTGGCCCAGAGCAATAACGCTAAGCTTGATTCAGTCGAGACGATCGTGCTGAACAACAAATATGCTTCAAGTGACTCGTATGTATTGGATAAGGTCCGTAAGGCGGAAGCAGTCTTTTTTGCCGGAGGAGATCAATTCAATTATGTCGATTTCATCAAAAATACGGCTCTTGAGGATGTACTTAACCAGCAGATTCAAAATAATGTTCCGATTGGAGGAACAAGTGCAGGGCTCGCGATCATGGGGCAATTCGTCTATGATGCTAAAAACGGATCCGTCTATTCAGATGAAGCACTGGCAAATCCGAATAACCGCTATATGACATTTACAAGAGATTTTCTGAATAACCGCTATTTATCAAGTACGATTACAGATACCCATTTTGAACAGAGGGACCGGATGGGAAGATTTATCGGGTTCATGGCGAGGAATGTATCGGACGGATGGACGAACCAATCTAAAGGCATTGCTGTCAATGAACAAACGGCTCTTCTTGTCGAACAGGACGGAACGGCGAAGGTTGTTGCTCAGCCAGGCGGCAGCAACCAATCCGTATATATGGCGAAAACAACGGCCGCTCCTACAAGCAGCATAGGCAAGCCATTGACTATAAAAACTGTTGACCTCGTCAAGTTAAGACCCGGAAATACGTTCAATCTTCAGACATGGACGAGCAGTAATGGATATTCCTATAAACTTTCTGCCCAAAATGGGGCCTTAAGTTCAACAAGTGGGTCCATATATGGAAATTAAAATAGGGGGAGGAGTAAAAGTGAAAATGATCATTAATACGGCAATTACCGCCTTTTTGCTAGCATCGGTCTGCTATTTGCCGCCAGG
Organism: Peribacillus sp. FSL E2-0218; assembly: GCF_037992945.1. Classification (NCBI taxonomy): domain Bacteria; kingdom Bacillati; phylum Bacillota; class Bacilli; order Caryophanales; family Bacillaceae; genus Peribacillus; species Peribacillus sp. FSL E2-0218. The sequence continues at coordinate 1,874,580 of NZ_CP150304.1, forward strand.
AAAGGCTAGTGCTCACCCTAAGGAAGAAATCAAAGGAAGTCTCGTTATTGCAGGAGGCTCATTGGGCAGCAGCAACAAGGATATTTATGAATCTTTCATAAAACTCGCCGGGGGGGTCAAAAAAGCGAAAATCGGTATTGTTCCGGCTGCTAGCGGAAGTTTGAAATCCTCCAAGGAATTTAGGGCAGATCTTGTGAAGTATGGAGTCAAAAAGGCGGATATCAAAATCCTGCCGATATCGAATCATAATTTCAGTGATACTGATTTGGATGAAAAATCGTGGAAGAACAATGTCCACAGCAAAGCAGTTGTCCGGCAGATCGAGGATCTTTCAGCCATCTGGTTCGTTGGAGGCGACCAACTTCGGATAACAGATACATTATATGATGCCAAGGGAAAGAGTACGTTGGCGCTTGAGGCGATTTGGAACGTGTATCGAAAAGGAGCTGTCATTGGCGGAACAAGTGCAGGCGCGGCCATTATGAGTGATGTTATGATTGCGGGCGGTGATAGCTTAGGCGGCCTGAAAGGTAAATTTACAGGGAAGTCCGAGTCTGCAAAAAACAAAGAGTACGAGCCTGTCCGGATTGAGAAGGGGCTTGGTTTCTTCCAATATGGAATCATCGATCAGCATTTTGATGAAAGAGGAAGACTCGGGCGTTTAGTAGCAACTGCCGTAAATTACGAAAAGCAAAAAAAGAAATATAATGCTTATGGTATTGACGAAGATACCGCGTTGATTGTCAACAATCAAGAAAAAACGGCCGAAATTGCGGGCAGGGGCGGAGTGACGGTTGTCGATTCAAGTAAAGCAAAAGAACATAAGGGTAAGATCAATAATGTCTCCATTAGCCTTTTATCTCCTGGTGACAAGATTGATCTGAAGACAAAATCATTTACGATTCATTCAAAAAAGGATGCTACTAAAGGGAATGAGTACCACCAATTTAAACCTTTGGAAGCAACGGGAGTGCTGACTTCATATGGCAAATTAAAACCTTATTTGTCCTATTCGCTCGTTGATAATTCTTCCACTGACTCCGTAAAAAGCTATTTATACGACAGCAGAGGATCGGGATTTTCCTTAACCTTTAGTAAAACGAAACAGACAAATGGGTTTTGGGGCTATCAAGATGGACAAAAAGATGATTATTCCATTACGAATGTGAAAATGGATGTTGCCCCTGTTTCGCTCCAATTTAAAACAGACAAGCAAGCTTTCAAGCACTATCAAGAATCTAATTTTGCACTTCCCAAAAGAACGGAGCGCGGAACCATCAAAGGAAATCTACTCATCGCGGGTGGAGCGCTTGGATTAAGTAACGAAGATGTGTATAAAAAGTTTATTGAACTGACCAAGGCAGGCACTGATGCTAAAGTAGGCATCATCTCTGCCGCTAGTGGAAGCTTAAGCTCCTCAAACGCCTTCAAAAGCGATTTATTAAAGTATGGCTTGAAAGAAGAAAATATCAAGATCCTCCCTATTTCAACACATGATTTCAAAGGAACATTGGAGGACGAATCTAGTTGGAAGGAAAACAGAAATCGTGATGGTGTCGCTGCCGAAATAAAAAACCTTGATGCCATCTGGTTTGTGGGCGGAGATCAGACGTATATTACAGAAGCATTATTCAATCCGGATCAAACCGAATCAAAAGCATTAAAAGCGATTTGGGATGTGTATAAAAAGGGTGCTGTTTTAGGAGGAACAAGTGCAGGGGCAGCGATTATGAGCGATGTCATGCTTGCCGGCGGAGGTAGCTTGGAAACACTTACAAAAGGATTTACAGACACGTATAACGGAATGGAGCAGCAAGAAGGCGGACCGGGTTACCTTGAACGGGGACTTGGCTTTTTCCAATATGGACTGATCGATCAGCATTTCGATAATAAAGCAAGGCTTGGCAGACTTATAGCAACGGCACATGAAAAAGGCGACCGTAATCAGCTGTCATATGGAATTGATGAAGACACAGCAATCGTTGTCAATAATCTCAAACAGAAGTTGGAAGTGGTCGGCCGTGGAGGGGTAACCGTTATTGATTTATCGAAAGTAAACACCGATCCTAAAATAAAAAGCGGATACAAAAACATTTTACTTTCTACAATCGCACCAGGGGATAGCGTTGATTTAAGAACGAAAGGGATTCACATCAGTCCACACAAAGTCCGTACAAAAGGAAGTGAATATGGAGATTTTGAGGTAGCTCCTCATTCAGGTGTGTTGACGGAGCACGGCACATTAAGCAAATTCCTATCTTATCAGCTTGTCGATAACAGCGGAGAGAAGGAAGTGAAAGCGTATTCGTTTGATAAAGGAAAAGGAGTAGAGCTTACATTCAGAAAGACAAAAAAGACGGATGGATTCTGGGGATACAAGGACGGAAGCAAAGATGATTATTCAGTCGTGAATGCTGTTCTGGATATTACGCCCATTGCAGTAAAGAATGAATAAAGTACGCCGAATAGATTCAAACCTGCCGGCACACCCAATCATGATTGGGTGGGCCGGCAGGTTTTTTATCGTTGAAGCGCTCGTTTATCCAATCCAAGACTTCTCGGCGACCTTTCCGCCAGCAGGGTATTCCCTTATACCCCTTTTGGAGGAGACACTCATTTTCAATTAGTCTTGTGCTTTGATAAGAACTCCTTAAAGGTGAGATCTTCGACCAACTATGTTCGTTCATTTTGAGATTTCCTCATTTCCTTCCGGTTCAGAATTTTATCTATCTTACAAGTATTGAAGAGATGCTAGGCTCCAAGTGAATGCTTACTTATATCAATACTTTACACCATGGTAAACCTTGCCATTCCATTTTTCACTGCGTAAAAACCTTTTCATTTCTTATAAAGGAGATAATTTGTTAGGTCCAATGAATTCGCTAGTTTCGTAACATTGTTCTGCAGAGACATTATATAGGAAACATTCGGTGGGGATGGCCTGGCGTTATTTACTATATTCGCCGAACTCCTCATCCTTTGGCTAACTCTACTTTAGGTAATATTTATACTTATGGTATAATAAATTAGACTTGTGTTATGTTTCCTGTATACTAATAATGCTGGATATACTTAAAAAAAGCAGGTGGTTAGTATGGGAAGAGTACAAGGTAAAGTGGCATTAGTGACTGGTGGAGCCTCAGGAATAGGGTTATCGATATCGGCATTGATGGCTAAAGAAGGTGCGAAAGTCGTGATTGCCGATTTTAACGAAGCAGGAGCAAAAGGAGCGGCCGAAAATATTACAAACCAAGGCGGGGAAGCAGTTGGGATATTCCTGGATGCAGGGCAAACGGATTCGATACAAGCGGCTGTCGACTTTACGGTTGAACAATATGGAACGATTACGGTACTGGTTAATAATGTAGGTTTGTCTAACTTGCAAAAAGATCTCGATGTCGTGAATCTGGATTTGGAGGAATGGGACAGACTTATGGATGTTAATTTAAAAAGCGTGTTATTGGGAAGTAGATTTGCGATTCCCCACATGATCAAAGCTGGGGGAGGGGCCATAATCAATACCGCATCGATGGGCGGCTTTGCAGGAGACTCCGTGCGGTCTGCATATGGAGCCTCCAAAGCGGGGGTGGTGAATTTGACGCGTTATATAGCTGCCCAGTACGGGAAAGATCATATCCGTTGTAACGGAGTGGCACCAGGTCTTATTTTGACCCCTGCTGCCGAAAATAATATGCCTCCTGCCGTGCTTGATATATTTGCCAAGTTTAATGCTTTGCCATATCATGGTGAAGCCGATGATATTGGTTATACCGTTCTATTCCTTGCATCTGATGAGTCCAAATTCATTACCGGTCAGACGATTCAAGTGGAGGGCGGTCACTACATGGCTAATCCGAGCATCTCGGATTTCAACGATTATGTAGCGAAACAGTCGAAATGGACAACTGAATCTTCATGACAAAACCCTGGATAAGCTTTTGCCTTATCCGGGGTTTTTAGGTAGAATCCCATTAGTGAAATAACCATAAGGGAGGTGTTTATCCATGAAGGATGCGCAATATGATGAACTGCTTAATATTAAAACAGAAGGCGAACAAAAAAAATTCTATCAATCCTTGCATTATCACCGTTATGAGCCAACACCTTATAAGGCACTAGAGCACTTATTCCAAAATTATGAACTCAGCAGGCATGATCGCATTGTCGATTTTGGAAGTGGGAAAGGACGATTGAATTTTTTCATCCACTATTTATATCAAACATCCGCAGTAGGCGTGGAGATGAACCAACAATTCCATAAAGAAGCGATCGGGAATCTGAAAAGTTATCGAAAGAAGTGGAAAAATAACAATGGCAACATCGAATTCAGTTGCTGTTTGGCACAGGAATATGAAATTGATTCAAGGGATAATCGGTTTTATTTCTTTAATCCGTTTTCCATCCAGATTTTCATGAAGATCATCAATAATATCATGGTTTCTTATGAAAAAGAACCGCGCCAAATGGAACTGATCCTCTATTATGGGTCACAGGATTATAATTTTTTCCTGGAAAATCAAACCTTCTTCGAGCTGAAGCAAGAGGTGGATTTACCAAGCATGACTGAAGCGAATCCTTTTGAGAAATTTGTCATCTATCAATTATCGATATGACTTCCTTGGCGAGTATGTAAAAGCCCCCAAGCAGATGGATGGCTTGGGGGCAAAATCTATAAAACAATGAATGCAATACGTGAATGCTTAATTTACAGCATATTGTAAAGTCCTTTGTGGTTGAAGCTCATCTTGCTTTTCTATGTAAAGTTGATGCCATATCATGAAAGTCAAAATGGTCCATAGTTTTCGACTGTTATCCATTTTATCATTGACATGATTTTCAAGTAATTGCATGATTTGTTGTTTGTTAAAAAGGTAATCAGTTTGGCTCTCATGGATCAGCTTCACTGCCCAATCGTATAATTCATCCTTTAGCCAATGGCGTATCGGAACTGGGAAGCCAAGCTTCTTTCTGCTCCAAACATGTTCTGGTACGATTCCCCGGGCAGCTTTTCGGAGCATATATTTCGTCGTTCCATTTCTGACTTTTTGATCCATGCTCAATTTTGATGCCGTGTTGAAAACACGTGTATCCAGGAATGGAACTCTTACCTCTAAAGAATTCGCCATCGACATTTTATCAGCTTTCAATAAGATATCACCTTTGAGCCATGTCTGAATGTCAATGTTTTGCATTTGTGTAATCGGATCATAGTCTAATGAGCTTGAATAAATGGGGCTGGTCACTTTTCCGTTTTCTAACCCATTCTGATAATTCACGAGTAATTCCTTCTTCTCTTTTTCGTTGAAAATATTTGCATTTCCGATATATCGATCTTCTAATGCTGTAACCCCGCGCTCTATGAAACTCTTTCCTTTAACGCCTTCTGGCAATACGGAAGAAAGGGTTTTTAACACATGGTTAAGCGGAGTTGGAATATAGGAAAACATCCGCAGGGAATGCGGCTCCCGGTATATATTGTATCCGCCGAATAACTCATCTGCTCCTTCCCCGGACAAGGCGACTTTGACGTGCTTTTTAGCTTCCCGCGCGACGAAATATAGCGGGACGGCAGCAGGGTCCGCTAAAGGGTCATCCATATGCCAAATGATCTTGGGAAGTTCGGCCAGGAATTCTTCAGGGCTTATGATATAACTTATATTCTCTAGATGTAAGGCGGCAGCCGTTTCCTGTGCAACGTTTATTTCACTATATCCATCTCTTTCAAACCCAACGGAAAAAGATTTGATTTTCGGGTTGATTTGTTTGGCGATGGAACAAATGAAAGATGAATCAATGCCCCCCGAAAGGAATGAGCCAACTGGCACATCACTTCTCATATGTACGTTCACCGAATCAATTAAAGTCTCCTGGATTTCTTTCGTGACTTTTGAATCTTCCATATTGGAAGGATGGAAGGTGGGGTGCCAAAACTTGGTGATATCCATTTTCTTTCCGGGCTCTTTAGTGAAATAATGCCCAGGCAATAGCTTTTTAATGTTTTTGGATAAGGTGGATGGTTCGGGAACATATTGAAAACTGAGATAATGCTGTAATGAATCCACATCAAGCTCCTCACTCATTGTCGTCAAGATGCTTTTTTTCTCTGAAGCAAAATATGTAACCTCATCTTGTTCACAGTAGAAAAACGGTTTGATTCCAAAGTGGTCCCTTGCTCCAAACAGTTTTTCTTCAATCTTGTCCCAAATGACAAAAGCGAACATACCGCGCAAGCTTTGAACGGCTTGCTCTTTTAGGCTGCTGTAAAGTGCCAGGATTACTTCCGTATCAGAATGCGTCGTAAACTCATATCCGCCATCAATAAGCTCTTTTCTCAATTCAATATGATTATAGATTTCGCCATTAAAGATGATCCAATATCTTTCATTTTCATATGAAAGAGGTTGGTTGCCATTCTCAATGTCGATTATACTCAATCTTCTAAATCCGAAATTCACGTAATCATCAAAAAAATATCCTTCATCATCCGGACCTCTATGGGTGATGATAGTGTTCATTTTCTTGATCGTATCTACCATATTTGAATTTATGGCTTTTGGATATGTTTGAATGTATCCAACAAAACCGCACATGAAATCCACCTGCCTATTTATTAATTGATTATATTTTTCATTTATAAAGGGATAGTAAAATAGATTCACAAAAATATAATTATATAGATATATTGTATCTATTTTACTAGAGTAGATTATTATGATAAATTTGTCAAATATAATCCAAAAATGAATTAAATTGTAAAGGTTTTAGGGGGAAGGCGATGGTCCAAAATCGGCAGGGAGAGAAGGGTATCTTCGTAGAAACCAAAATAATCTTTGAGAAGGAGAGCTTTTTGAAAAATAGAGGTCCATTTTTACTGTTACACATGATCGAAATTCTCATGGTCATTAGAAGGGGCCAAAAAGGAGAAAGGTCCAAAATATCCGATCATGGCAATCAGGACAATGACATGGGAACCCCATGCGCAGGAAATGATTAAAGCGGAAGGGATTAATGCACATCTCCATATTGTAGTAACTAAAATTCGGGCGATAGGCTGATTAAGGTTTTTGCGCCTATAGGGTGAAGAGCAGGAAAGAGAGCGTTACAGATTCTTGGAGATCCATTCATCGAAAAGGAAATAAACTGCGTTATGTTGCAGGCAACTTGCATTATTCCGATTCAGAGCAATGAAATTCTGGAACAAGTACGATAGTTAAATCATTAAAAAGCAGACATTCAATCGATTGTCTGCTTTTGTTTTTTCGTTCAGTAGTTCCGTTCAATGACAAAGTGTGCACGATCGCCCCTGAAGAGAGTTTTGGAGAATTCGATGACTGAACCGTCACTCTCATATGTGTAGGTTTCCAAGGAAAAACAAGGTGAACCGTTGGGTACTTCCAATTTATCGGATATGGAGTCATCGGCAAGTGAAAATTCCAAATGCTCGACCGTTTTTTTCACTTTTAAATTGAATTGTGTTCCAAGTACTTCAAAAAGCGATTTCTCACATGCCTCAATATTCAGCCCAGGTGTTTTATACCAAGGAAGGTAGGCGATTTCATATTGAAGAGGGACATCGTTTACGTAGCGTATACGCTCCAGCTTATTTACGGGATCTCCAATATTTTGTTTGAAAAGCTTGGCAAGTGTAGCGTTTGCTTCAATGACCTTCAAGCTGATGACCTTTGTGGAAGGATTTTTGCCTTGCATCGTGACTTGCTCGGAGAACTTTTCAACTGTACTTGTAAGGAATTGCTTCACTTTATTTTCCGAAACGAAGGTCCCTTTCCCCTGAACACGATAGATGTAGCCCTCGACGGTCAATTGCTGTAAGGCCGTACGGACTGTCGTCCTGCTTACACCGTATATTTTACAAAACTCCGCTTCAGTCGGTAATTTAGTATTCGTTTCATATTCGCCATTTTTTATGAGATCGATGATCGATTCCTTGACTATGGAATGCAATGCCGCTTCTTTATTCATGGTCTCCACAGTGATTCCCCCCATACTCATTCCTATATATACATATAGATTATCTCGGATAAGTACAATAATCAACTGATAATCGTTAATTTGTCATAACAAATAAAAAATTGTGTTGATATTTTTTTAATTTGTAACTACAATAGATATATGGAGGTAATAATACCCATTTCCAAAATACTGGTAGAGGGGTGGATATAAGGCAAGAGTGTCATAATCAAAAATGCAGTATCATCAATATTATAAAAAACTGAATAATCAATCATTATAAAGGGGGTAATGTCAATGAATATCTTATTATGCTGTTCGGCGGGGATGTCCACTAGTTTATTAGTTACCAAGATGGAGGAAAGTGCAAAAAATCAAGGAGTCGATTGCCATATTTGGGCGGTTGGATCGACGGAAGTGAACAATGAAATGGATAAGGCCGATGTGATTCTTTTAGGACCACAGGTTAGATATCTCCTTTCCAAGTTACAGGAAGCGGGAAAAGAAAAGGGGATTCCTGTCGCAACCATCAATCCGATGTTCTATGGACTGTGTAATGGTGAAGAAGTGCTAAAGCAAGCCACTACTTTAATTAAGGGAGAATAAGGATATGATGACTTTTATTGATAAGTATATTATGCCTGGAGCTGTAAAAGTAGGAAATAACCGGCATCTGCTTGCGATTCGTGACGCATTGATTGGAATGATAGCGATTACAATGATCGGGTCATTTGCGGTCCTGTTTAACAATCTAGGGCAAGTCATCAAGCCTTATGGAAGAATGATGGAGGCCATATTCGGTCCCGCATGGAATACACTTGGCGGTGATATTTGGTTTGGCACCTTCGCATTCATGACGGTATTCGCTGTATTTGGCATTTCTTATAAACTAGCAAGATCTTACGGAGATGATGGCTTTGAAGCGATGCTTGTATCCGCGGCCTGTTTCTTCCTATTATTGCCTCAAATCGGCAATGTCACTTTAACCATTGATGATAAAGCCGTTACAGGCGGCGCGTGGGGATTTGTAAGCGTTAACTATTTCAATGCTACCGCCCTATTTACAGGAATCGTCGTTGCCTTGATTGCGACTGAAATATTCGTTAGGCTTTCACGAGTGAAATATTTGGTCATTAAGCTGCCCGATGGAGTACCTCCAGCTGTTGCCAGGTCATTTGCCAAGTTAATTCCTGGCATGGCCACAATCTTTGCCGCGGGCTTGTTCGGATTGTTATTCCGCAAGGCTACGGATGGTCAGGTATTGAATGATTGGCTGAGCAAAGTAATCGTATCTCCCTTACAAAGTGCTGTAGATTCATTACCATTCGCAATTTTATTAGTATTTCTTGTTCATTTATTATGGATGATTGGTTTGCACGGACCAAATATCCTTGGTGGGATAACAACACCGCTTTTTGAAAGCTCGGGAGTGAAGAATATCGATTTATATGCAAAAGGTGTCAAAGATATGGACCAGTACGGGGTATTGGCAGGATCTTTCCTGGATGCCTTTGTCTATTTAGGAGGATCTGGTGCAACATTAGGTCTTATCATTGCCATGATCATTGCAGGACGGAAACGGTATAAACAGATGATTGCACTCGGTGGGGCACCAGGGGTGTTCCAGATTAATGAACCGATTCTTTTCGGATTGCCTATCGTCCTGAATCCAATGTGGTTCATTCCTTTCGTCCTTGGCCCGGTAATCACGACGGTGATCTCCTATTTAGCGGTAAGCAGCGGCCTGGTTTTTCCGATTGTAGCCAAGATTCCTTGGGTTACGCCTCCAATCGTGGGAGGATTCCTGGCAACTGGGGGGCACGTATCCGGAGCAGTATTAGCAGCTGTCAACTTAGTCATTTCAACAGCGATTTATTTACCGTTCGTTTATGCACAGGTGAAGATAGACTCAAAAAATAAAACAGAGCTTACAAAAGATTCAGAAACGTTAAGCGTATAAGAAAGCAGTGATGAAAATGGAAAAAGAAGAATTATACCAGTTATCCTTTCAATTGATTTTATATAGCGGCAATGCAAGAAGCTTTGCGATGGAAGCGATGCAGGAAGCGAAGAAAAGAAACTTTGAATCAGCACGTTCAAAGATTGCCGAGTCGGAATCCGAACTGCTGCAAGCCCATAAATATCAAACACAATTAATCCATGCCGAGGCAGGGGGAGATCATTTCGAACTCCCGATTCTCCTGGTCCATGCACAAGATCATCTCATGACAGCGATGACATTGAAGGATCTTGCGATTGAAATGATCGATATCCGTGAAGAATTCATACATGCAGCTGCTATGAAGGAGGGAACTGCCGAATGAGCAAGGGGTTGAAGATTGTTACGATTGGCGGAGGATCAAGCTATACGCCAGAGTTGATCGAAGGTTTCATTAAATATCATGGAGAGCTTCCTGTGAGTGAAATTTGGCTAGTTGATATTGAAGCGGGTAAGGAGAAGCTTGAAATCGTCGGGGATTTGGCTAGAAGGATGATTGAAAAGGCTGGAGTGAATATAGAAGTCCACCTGACATTGGACAGAAAGAAAGCGCTTAAAAATGCAGATTATGTCACGACGCAGCTCCGGGTTGGCCAGCTCGCTGCCAGAGCTCTTGATGAGAAGATTCCATTGAAGCACGGAGTCATCGGGCAGGAGACAAACGGACCTGGAGGGCTTTTCAAGGCTTTTAGAACGATTCCCGTCATTCTTGATATAGCCCGTGAGATGGAAGAGGTTTGTCCGGATGCATGGCTAATCAACTTCACCAACCCTGCTGGAATGGTAACGGAAGCGGTTCTGCGTCACAGTAATATTACCAAGATCATCGGGCTTTGCAATGTCCCGATTGGCATGGAGCGAGGTGTGGCGGATTTGATGGGCGTCGAGCCCTCAAGAGTCAGGATCGACTTTGCCGGCTTGAACCATATGGTATATGGCTTGGATGTATTCGTTGATGGGGAAAGTGTCAAAGATCAAATCATCAATCTGATTACAGATCCTGCAAAAGCCGTCACGATGAAAAATATCCATGCAATGGGATGGGAGCCGGGATTCTTAAAGGCCTTGAATCTGTTTCCGTGCCCGTACCACAACTACTATTATAAAACGGGAGATGTGCTTGCCCAAGAGTTGAAGGATGCAGAAAATGGGGAGACACGTGCTGAGGTCGTCCAAAGGCTTGAAGCGGGGCTATTCGAGCTATATAAAGACAAGGATTTGGCCATCAAGCCGCCGCAGTTGGAAGAACGAGGAGGAGCGTACTACAGTGACGCTGCTGTGAGGCTGATTTGCTCGATGCATACGGATAAATGCGATATTCAAGCCGTCAATACCGTCAATCATGGTTCCATTGAAGGCATACCGTATGAATCGGCCATTGAAACCAGCTGTGTAATAACGAAGGACGGTCCGAAGCCGATCAATGTCGGAAAGCTTCCAGTGGCTGTGCGGGGATTGATTCAGCAAATTAAATCGTTCGAACGAGTGGCCATTGAAGCCGCAGTCACTGGGGACTATGACACTGCACTGCTTGCCTTGACGATTAATCCATTAGTTCCAAGTGATCGGGTTGCAAAACTTATTCTCGATGAAATGCTAGAGGCGCACAAAGACTATTTGCCTCAGTTTTTCAAAAAAAAGGAGTTGCAGGATAACTTATCATGATTGAAGTTCTTATAAATGCAGATGATTTCGGGTTAACTAAAGCGGTGAATTATGGAATTTTGGATAGCCACAAATATGGAATTGTCAATTCGACGACGATCATGATGAATGCGAACGCGACGGAGCATGCGATAGAAATCGCCAAGAAAACCCCCTCTTTGAAAGTGGGTATACACTTAGTGCTGACATGGGGGAAACCTTTATTGAGCGATGTGCCGAGCTTGGTTGATGAAGATGGGTACTTCAAGAAGCAAGGAGTGGTATACGCCAATCCCAATGATATATCCTTGGCTGAATTGGAGCGCGAGTGGTCTGCGCAGATTGAAAGGTTTTTGGAATTCGGGCTGTTTCCAACTCATTTCGACAGTCATCACCATGTACATGGGATAAAAGCCTTCCTGCCGGTCATTCAAAGGCTGTCGGAGAAATACCGTTTGCCGGTGCGTAATGCGGGAGAACACTTTTCTGGTATGCAAACCGTTACCGATCTATTCTTTGATGACTTTTATGGAGATATGGTTGCAGAAGATTACTTTCAGAACTTAAAGGGAAGGGTAAACGATGGAGCAAGTGTGGAAATAATGACTCATCCGGCCTATCTTGACGAAGAATTATTTACTGTTTCCTCCTACAACGATAAACGTTTAAGGGAAACTAGCATTTTGACTAAGGCAAAATTGCCGGAAGGATATTCCCTTAGGTTCAGCATCAATCAAGTTAAGATCTGAATGTATAAACGAAAATCCATCACAAAAAGGACCATTCAAATGAATGGTCCTTTTTGAAATGATTCTTTGTTTTAGTAGGCCAAGCTATATAGCGCTTTGATGTGTGATAAGTAGCGGATATTACTCGCTTCCTTCATCAAAGTGGCCGGCAGGCCTTTCAGGGAGGTATTATTGGCTCCGACGGTTGCCACGGCATCCTTCCGGCCAAGGCTCGCAAGCGTACCTGAATTTACAGGTGCGAATACTTCAAGCTTCTTGCCTTCGAAGGCTGCATAGAGGTTATACCCGACAAGCTCACCCATTTGCCATGCGTTTTGTGCAGTTGGCGCGTATGGACGTCCGCCTTCTGGAGGGAAAGCAAGGGCGCTGTCACCGACAACGAATACGTCCTTATGTGACGTCGATTGCAAGTATTCATTAACGGCTGCTTTGCCGCGATCGACTTCAAGACCTGATTCGCCGACGATAGGAAGAGCCGCAACCCCGCCTGTCCAAACAAGCGTATTGGCCGTGATCGTTTGTCCATCCTTCAGTTCGATTTGGTTGCCTTTAACACCCGTTACAGGCAGACCTGTCAAGAACTCGACGCCGCGCGCTTCCAAGGAAGACATGGCCCGGTCGATCAGCGGATCAGGCAGCACAGGAAGGATTTTTGGACCAGCTTCAACAAGCTTGACTTTCAAATCCTTGAAGTCCACGCCGAATTTCTTGGCGATTTTAGGGAAATGATCGACGATTTCACCAATCAGCTCGACGCCAGTCAAGCCGCCGCCGCCAATTACGATGGTCGCATCGGCTTCATTTTTCGTTTGGGCATATTCACGAATGCGATCTTCGATATGCTTGTAAATTTGGTTGGCATCTTTCACCGATTTCAAGACCATGCTGTTTTCTTCAAGACCTGGAATGCCGAAGAATCCTGTTTGGCTTCCTAGTGCCACGACAAGGGCATCATAGGATAAAGTGGAGCCATTGGAAAGCTTCACTTCTTTTTTATCAACGGAGAAAGACTCCACTTTTGCAATGGCAAGGTCGATATCTTTTCCTTTGAAAAGTTTTTCCAAAGGAATCGAAACAGCTTGCTCGGAAATCGAACCGCCGGCAAGACGGTGCAATTCAGTGATGATTTGGTGGGTTGGAAATTGGTTCACCACGGTAACCTGCACTTCATCCTTGTTGTAATATTCACTTACGGACAACGCAGATAGTAAACCAGCGTATCCGGCACCTAAGATGACGATTTGTTTTGACATAGTAAATCCCCCGTTCTTACTGTTTGTATGTGTTAGACATTATTTTTGGTTTTTACGTTCTGAAGAGACTTCCAGGAACGCTTGCGCGAAACGGAAAAGCTTTTGTGCCTCCGGGTCTTTCATCATTTTTAACAAGCCAAAAAGACCGATCACATCATGATTTGCTTCTGCGCGATCCTTCGCTTCGATTGCGGTAGCCGCAAGACCTTTCACGGAACCGACCACAGGTGTTGCGATTTCCGAGATCGCACTGACGGTATCGTTTTTCAGGACATCATCCGTTGCCACCGATTGAGCGAAATCATAAGACTTTGTTAAAATATTCACTAATTCAGTCAGCTTTGGAAGCTGATCGACTAAAGTATTGAGGGATGCCTGAACCTCAGGCTTTAAAAGCTGATCTAGGATATCCAATTTTTCTTGGTTTGCAGAAATACTAAGTGCATCATGTTCAAGTATTGATTTTGACATTACATCTACCATATCTAATTCCCCTTTAATCTAAATTTAATTTTATTTATATTTTTCCGCCGATACTACTAATCATACGACTCTGATCTGTTAATTTCAAATGAATTTTACTTGATATGACTATAATTTTAGCTTGTTAATGAAGAGTGATCGGAAGGTAATGGGAGGTACCTACCATTCTGGGGTAATTTTGCAGCACTTCTTATTACCATGCCTTTATAAAGAGATTTCTTAGGATATATACAAATATAATAGAAGGAAGTATCAAGCAAAACGTAATATTTATTATATTCATAGAGTGGGGCCGTTACATATTTCCCTTTTCATAAGTCTGCTTGTTGCATTCACATTTTTACAAACCCTCCCCGGATTTTATCCTCGTCAGGATAGCTGTCTTTTTTTCATGCAACATGGACTTATTGATGAAAAGGTCGTCCTTTTCCCTTTTTATGGATAAGTATGGCCAGGAAATGAAAAAAATATCTGAAAATACAGAAAAAAATGGTAAAATTATGTTAGTATATTTAAAAAAGTGGTATGTTTAAGATTCTAATGAATAATTTATTCTTCAAGGAACTTCATCGGTAAAAGAACGTTTAATTCTCCAGTTAAGACGGGAACGATGTTCAATAGGCTTCGATGAAAATGGATTCGGGAATGGGATTGTCGGGTTGGAAGTTGCGACTATATAATGAAATGGAGTTGGTAGAATGGTGAATATTACTGGATATGGAAAAGCGACACAAGAGGCAGTGGATGGTTTTCAGGAATTTGTCGGATTTGAAATTCCTGCAGATTATAAACAATTCCTCCTTAAGTATAATGGCGGCATATCTGAGGTGCAAAACAGCAAGTTTTATGTAGATACATTGGATACCCTCGTTTGCTTGAATGTTCTCTACGGATTAGATCTTGAGGATAAAGGGCTGGATTTACGGAAATGGCACGAAGAGAATAAAGATGATTTACATAAAAATTGCATCATCATTGGTAATGATACGTGTGCCGGCAAGATCTTGCTGATAAATAACGAAGAGGAAAAGGGAATATACTTCTGGGATCAAGGTTGGTATTCGGATCCTTCAAGCCAGGATGAAAATATTTATAAAATTGCCGAGAGTTTTCAATCCTTTATCGAAGGATTGAAAATCCCGGAAGAAATCTAAATTATAATGAACCCCTTGATTGGCTTAGACCTTTCAAGGTTTTTTATTGGAATTTACAAGCTAAGTGAAAGAAGTGGGAAACGGGATTGCGAAAGAAAACGATGTCTATGGTTTTTGAAAGGGAATATGTGACATTTTAAATAAGGATTTCTTTATTTTCTGTTAAATGGAAACTTCTTTCGTGCTCATTAAAGGCCGCGTGATATCGGTCCAAATGACCTATTGCTATTTTATGAATATTTTATTGCGAATTGGTGTTGCAATCGAGAAGAAAAACGTTAATTTTGATGGGATGTAAAGAGAAAATATTGAAATATTTCCATCTAAAGGGTAAAATTATATATTTGAAAAGAAAAATATATAATTAATTTTCTTCTTTTTTTCCTTTTTAAAATAAATATATAGTAAAATTATATTCGTTTGGAAATAACATATTTTAATGGAAATAATTAATATAGACATTCCGCTTAGATTAGCATGTAAAAAAGTTAAAGAACCAAAAAAGATGTGGGTATTTTGTTAGTTATTTCAAAACTTATAGTTTTATTTACCTGCTGTTGAAGTGAGACGTGGATATTTCTCTATATGTTTGTTCCTGTATATAGTAAACTCAGAATAGGTTCGTTAACTTTTAACTGCTAGAGACGAGGTACGTTTAAATCTATGAAAAATAAAAAGTTAAGGGCATTTTTTTATTTGACCATCCTATTATTAATCGCTTTCATTCTTCTGAATATGTTTTCTACTTATTTAAGCATTAAAAATTCTGTTCAAAAATCAGTTGCAAATCAAAACTTGGTAGCTGCCAGATCCATTGCCGACTCCATGGATGTAGAGGCCTATGAGCGATTTCTCGATAACCAAGTAAAGAGCCGGGAATATAAGGATATTAAAGCGTACTTAGAAGATGCAAGAGAAAAAATCGGGGCTTTGTATGTTTACACCATCATGGTCGATAATCCGAAAGTGTCAAAAGCTATGATTACAGGATTTTCTAAAGATCATAAAGGGGATTTTCCCATAGGCGGAGTGTGTACCGTCCCTCCAAAGCAGGTCAGACAGGCCTATCAAGGCAAAAGCTTCATTACCGGGATACTGGATGATCCGGAGTATGGCGATTATTTGACTGTGGGAGTGCCAATCAAAAATAAAGCTGGCTCCATCATAGGGTTTTTAGGGATCGATGTAAGTGCCGAGAATATAAACTCCATTAATGGAAAGGTATTAAGAAGCAGTATTGCCATCCTCGTTTATAATGGAGGCTTTGTTATCATGCTGCTGGTTACCTTTTTTGTCGTTCAAAAGTGGTATCAAAAAGAACTGACGCGTGAAGTCGGGGATACGGAGGATACGTATCAATCGGAATTTCAATCGCTCATAGCTTCAGTTCGTTCATTAAGGCATGACTTTTCCAATCATATTCAGGTTATACATGGTCTCCTTAAATTGAAGGAGAATGATAAAGCCCTCGATTATTTAACAGGTCTATCAAAAGAGGTCCATTCCCTCGAATCGATGAAGCTGGATGTAAGTCATCCGGGCCTGTCTGTACTGTTGGAGACAAAAAAACTCTCGGCCCAAAATTATAACATCGATATTGAAATCGATGTTTCACCTAACTCGTTTAACAGGGTGAAAACGATCGATTTGATTAAATTATTATCAAATGTCATCGATAATGCGATTGAAGCAACGGTTGAATTGCCAGAGAATGAGCGCCGAATGAACATTGCCTGCATAGCTGATGAGGAAAAGTATACCTTTAGGATCACGAACACCGGGCCTATGATAGCGCCCTTCGATCAGGAAAATATATTCATTAGCGGATTTTCAACCAAAAAGCCCCAAAAGGGCAAGGTTCGCGGTCAAGGTTTATTCATCGTAAAAGACTTGGTGAACAGATATGATGGAGAGATCCTGGTGCAATCGAATGAGAAGGAAACTTCCGTATTGATGATGATACCAGTGAATGGGAGACCGATCTGAATGGATTAAGAAGGCAGGTCTGTGCACCATGCCGAAAAAGGATGATTGCTGATGTAGCGTAATCATCCTTTTTTGTGTCTTCATTCAAAGAATCCCCCTAGATTCCGCTTAAACTCCAGCTATATGGAAGGGCTCCATTTTATAAATGCCTCTTGAACAGACTTCACAGGAAGGAGGAATGAATAAAACAATGGGAAATGGACAGAATGGGTAGATGTTTAGCTGCTTTCAACGAGATTATGTTAAGATAGGGAAAAAATCATATAAGGCAGTGAGAATGTGAAACAACAAAAAGGAAAGCTTCTCGTTATCATTGGACCGACTGCTGTTGGCAAGACAAAAATGAGCATTGAGATGGCAAAGTTATTTAATGGTGAAATTATCAGCGGCGATTCCATGCAGGTATATAAAGGCATGGACATAGGAACTGCAAAGATCAAGATGGAGGAAATGGAAGGCGTTCCTCATTATTTACTTGATATCAAGGAGCCGGATGAACCTTTTAGTGCCGCAGAGTTTCAGGAGCATGCAAATGCTTGCATCGAGGATATCCATGGCAGGGGGAAGCTCCCTATTATCGTTGGCGGAACAGGATTATACATACAATCGGTGATTTATGATTATCAGTTTTCAGAAGCCCCGTCCGACCTAGAATATCGAGAAGGTTTGGAAAAACAAATAAGAGAGTCAGGAATCGATCCGGTTTTTGACCAATTACGGAAGGTTGATCCTGAGAGTGCGAAGCGGATTCACCCTAATAATGTAAGGCGTGTAATCAGGGCACTTGAGATTTTTCATTGCACAGGTAAAACGATGAGCGAGCAGCTCGATGATCAGCCGACGGAATTGAAATATGAGACGTGCATCATCGGCTTGACGATGGAACGTGAAAAATTATATCAGCGTATCGATCAACGAGTTGATGGAATGGTAGATGAAGGGCTGATTCATGAGGTTCAGTCGTTTTATGATCAAGGTTTGAAGGATTGCCAATCCATTCAGGCCATAGGCTATAAAGAGATTTATGATTATTTTGATGGAAGGGCTTCAGTGGATGAGGCGGTCGAGACTTTAAAGCAAAATTCCCGTCGATATGCAAAAAGGCAATTGACTTGGTTCAGGAATAAGATGGATGTCATCTGGTTTAATATGACCGATCTAGAGGGATTTCCGAAAAAAATACATGAAATATCTGGATTTATAGCAGGAAAGCTTTTCAACGAAGGCGAATACATAAATTTAGAGAGAAAAGAGGAGGACTAATACATGAAACAATCAGTAAATATCCAGGATCAATTTCTTAACCAATTACGAAAAGACGGCACCTATGTAACGGTATTTTTATTGAATGGGTTCCAGATCAGGGGGCAAGTTAAAGGGTTTGATAATTTTACGGTATTATTTGAATCGGAAGGCAAGCAGCAATTGGTCTATAAACATGCCATTTCTACATTCGCTCCACAACGTAATGTTCAAATTGATTACGAAGTGAAGGAATAGTCATATATATAAGGATGTGAAAAACAGGTTTCGCTAATGGCGGCCTGTTTTTTTTGTATGCACTGCTCGTTTTTTCAAATAATCGATAATGTTACGTACGTGTTTTGAATATATATCTAGGGACGATTATTTTCCGGGAAACCGCAGGAATTGACAATTCCCCGTTTAAACGGGCGAATTGGAAGGAAGTTTGTCGGAATATAGTTTCAATGGAAGAATTCAGTCGTGATCATGCACCGTTGAAAAGGAAAGCTGGCATTTTACCCTGGCATTTTCTGAATTCACGAAAAGAAATAAGGGAATTTCCCGACGGGGGAAAGTTTCGGCTTATGTTACATAAGCATTCCCATCATAAATCGGAAATAGAATGCAATCGTGGAGTCAAGGGTCCAAGATGGAGAGGTGAATGCATTGGAACAACCGATCCGTATGAAAAATAACGGGCAAATCAATATCGTGTTTAATGCGGAAAATAGAAAAACGCTACAAAAGGATCTGCCGATAAAAGAAATTTTGGTACAGGAAATACCTCACCAGCATGCAGCCCTGAGGGAAATCGAAGAGGAGCTGAAATCGCTGGTCGGGATGGAAGAAATGAAACGGATGATCAAAGAAATATATGCGTGGATCTATATCAACAAACAGCGCGAGGCTAAAGGAATGAAGACTGGCCGTCAAGCATTGCATATGATGTTCAAAGGAAATCCCGGAACGGGAAAAACAACGGTTGCGCGTTTAATCGGGAAGTTGTTTCAAAAAATGAATGTACTCTCAAAAGGGCATTTAATCGAAGCGGAGAGGGCGGATTTAGTTGGAGAGTATATCGGTCATACTGCCCAAAAAACGAGGGATTTAATAAAGAAAGCGATTGGCGGGATCTTATTCATCGATGAGGCATATTCCTTGGGAAGGGGCGGCGAAAAGGACTTTGGGAAAGAGGCCATTGATACCCTTGTCAAACATATGGAGGATCGCCAGCACGAATTCATTTTGATTCTTGCCGGGTATTCACGGGAAATGGATTATTTCCTCAGCCTTAACCCCGGCCTTCATTCCAGGTTTCCGCTCGTAGTTGATTTTCCGGATTATACGATCGATCAATTGATGGAAATAGCCGACCGGATGCTGCAGGAGCGTGAATATATCATGAATCGTGAGGCTGAAAGGAAATTAAAGGAACACTTGATCATCCTGCGATCATATCGCAGCTCTATTTCATTTTCTAACGGCCGCTATATACGCAACGTGATTGAAAAGTCGATCAGGGCACAGGCGATGCGGCTTTTGCTGGAGGATTCCTTCGAAAGAACGGATTTACTGACCCTTACCGGCCAAGACTTGATTTTTGAAGATGATGAGAAAGAATGATTCACATAGAAAAGCCCGCGGATATGGCGGGCTTTTCAAATTTATGTTTTCGGCACCCATTTTTTATTGGGAAGGTGCCAATTGTAGGTGTAGGATAGGACGCGTAAAATGGTAATGATCGCAAAGAGCGTATATAGCTGCCATGCCTGGGACAATACACCGCTTCCTAATGCCATGCCTGCAATGATGGCCCAAACTACGTAAATTTCTTTTCTGAAGACCAATGGTTTCCGGCCGGCCAACACATCACGGACAATTCCGCCGCCGCATCCGGTTAATGCCGCTGATACAATGATGGCGCTAATTGGATGGTTTAATTCTACCGCATACATCGCCCCTTGGATGGCGAAGGCTGAAAGTCCAATGGCATCACTGAAGTTCCCCCATCTGTCCCAGTGTTTCGATAGGATGGTAGGAAAAACAAAAACGATGGTAATGGATAGTAAAGCGATGATGAAATAGAAGCTTTGGTCCCATAAGGTTGAAACGGGGACGCCTATCAGCAGGTTCCTGATTGCACCTCCGCCAAACGCGGTTATGATTCCTAAAATGTACACTCCTAAAATATCATACTCTTCTTCCATGGCGATGATGGTGCCGCTAATGGCAAAAGCAATCGTACCTATGAAACTTAATACTTCCCATGTCATTTGCATGTTCCCTCTATGTCTTTTCTATTTTGATGGTAAAGTCAAATTTGATTTTAGCATGTTATCGAAATTTTTAAAACGGGTAAAGCTTTGTTTTCCGTAAAGTTTTATCTGTTCATTTTTTTTGTTATGATAAACTGAAATCTTAATATAGGTGGTGGGCGTTTTTGGAAGAAATGATGAAGGAAAAGGCCGTGTTGATAGGGTGTCAGACAACGGAGGAAAATGAACGTTTCGAATATTCACTTGATGAATTGGCCTCGTTGGCGAAGACGGCGAATGGCGAGGTGCTGATGACCATCACCCAAAAAAGGACAAGCATCGATCCGGCTACATATATAGGAAAAGGAAAAGTGGAGGAGCTTCGGAACCTTGAAGAAGAGCTGGAGCCGGATTTATTCATCTTCAACGATGAATTATCCCCGAGTCAGATCCGAAACCTTTCCAAACAGCTAGAAGCAAGAATCATTGACCGGACACAGCTTATCCTCGATATATTTGCGCAACGCGCACGTTCCAGGGAAGGGAAGCTTCAAGTTGAATTGGCTCAGCTCCAATACCTATTACCGCGTTTGGTTGGACAGGGGACGGCATTGTCCAGGCTTGGAGGCGGAATTGGCACGAGGGGCCCGGGAGAAACGAAACTGGAAAGCGATCGTCGCCATATCCGCGGGAAAATTGATGAAATCAAGCAACAATTAAGTGGAATAGTGAAGCATCGTGAACGCTATCGCGACAGAAGAAAAAGGAACAAGGCTTTTCAAATCGCCCTTGTCGGTTATACGAATGCGGGTAAATCGACATTGTTCAACCGCCTGACGGAGGCGGATTCCTTCGAGGAAAACCAGCTGTTCGCGACTCTTGATCCCATGACGAGAAAGGCGATCCTGCCAAGCGGCTTCACCGTGCTCTTGACGGATACGGTCGGCTTTATCCAGGATTTGCCGACCTCCCTAATCGCAGCATTCCGCTCGACGCTGGAAGAATTGAAAGAAGCGGATTTATTGCTGCATGTGGTCGATTCCTCAAGTTCAGATTATTTTAACCATCAGAAAACGGTGCAGGATTTGCTAAATGACTTAGAAGTCCCTTCCATTCCACAACTAACATTGTATAATAAGAAAGACAGGACCCACGCCGATTTTGTAAGAACGTCCAGCCACCCTTCATTATTGGTCAGTGCCTATGAACAATCGGATTTGAATCAAATCATGGAAGAAATTGAAAAGTACGTGATTGAGGAAATGGTTCCTTATTATGTTTTTCTCCCTTCGAGTGAGGGTAAACTATTATCACAGCTGAAAAATGAAACCATCTTGCGCACTCTCTCCTTTAATGAAGACTCGGAAAGATATGAATGCAAAGGTTTTTGTCTAGCTGATCATCCATTGACAGGGCAGCTAGAGAAATATTCGTTATAAAGGGGAATTTTGATGTATCAGCAGTTAACGAACGGAGAAATGTTGCAAAACATTGCCAAAGAAGTGGAAGCAATGATTTCTCCATTACATAAGCAAGTGGACGAACGAATTGAAGAAAATCAATTTCGTGTATTGCAAAGTTACCAAGCACATAAAGTGAGTGATTCCCATTTCATCCCTACGACGGGTTATGGCTACGATGATATAGGGCGCGATACGTTGGAATTGATTTATGCCGAAGTGTTTGGGGCGGAAGCAGGATTGGTGCGTTCCCAAATCATTTCTGGCACACATGCCATTTCAACTGCCCTTTTCGGCATCCTGCGCCCAGGCGATGAGTTATTATACATAACCGGAAAGCCATATGACACGTTGGAAGAGATTGTCGGCATTAGGGGAACCGGTATCGGTTCATTGCGGGATTTTCAAATAAGCTACAACTCCGTTCCGTTGTCGCGATCTGGAAGCGTTGATTTCGAGGCTGTCAAACAAGCCATTCAACCGCATACGAAGATGATCGGCATTCAACGTTCGAAGGGATATGCGACACGCCCATCCTTTACGATTGCTGAAATCAAGGAAATGATTTCGGTCGTAAAAGAGATCAATCCGGAAATCGTTGTATTCGTTGACAATTGCTACGGTGAATTTGTGGAAACGCAGGAACCATGTCATGTCGGAGCGGATTTGATGGCAGGGTCACTGATCAAGAACCCAGGTGGCGGGATAGTGAAGACCGGTGGCTACATTGTAGGTAAAAAAGATTTAGTTGAAGCTTGCTCCTACCGATTGACGTCTCCGGGAATAGGAGCCGAAGCAGGTGCATCGCTTTATAGCCTGCAGGAGATGTACCAAGGGTTCTTCCTTGCGCCGCATGTCGTTGGACAAGCTGTTAAAGGGGCGATTTTCACATCTGCATTGTTGGGGAAAGTCGGGATGAACACTTATCCGAAATGGGATGCAAAGCGCACCGATTTGATTCAATCAGTCCAATTCGATGATCGTGATAAGATGGTCGCCTTTTGTCAGGCAATCCAATATGCCTCACCGATCAATTCCCATGTGACGCCATATCCTGCCTATATGCCGGGCTATGAAGACGATGTCATCATGGCTGCAGGGACCTTCATCCAAGGTGCCAGCATCGAGCTTACCGCGGATGGGCCGACAAGGGCTCCATATGTAGCCTATGTCCAGGGCGGATTGACGTATGCCCATGTGAAAATCGCTGTATTGACTGCAGTGAATGCGCTGATGGACAAAAAACTGATCCAATTATAAATAGAGATATGCGCTTAACAGGAATCCAAGTGATTGGATTCCTGCAAAAATCAATAGTCATAATATTTGTTCAGTTTTGGAAAGCCACTTTTTGTTTAAAACATGTCATGAAATGTAACATCATCTTGACAAGTTTAATAACATAATATAAGATAAGATTAAGATAAGCTAAAGGAGGATGCTAAGAATGAGCGGCAACAACATTCGGCGTTCGATGCCTCTTTTTTCCATCGGAATCGTCATGCAGCTAACTGAGTTGTCTGCACGCCAAATTCGGTATTACGAAGAGCATCAATTAATTACTCCTATGAGAACAGATGGAAATCGTCGGGTTTTTTCTTTGAATGACATCGATCGACTGCTTGAGATTAAGGATTTAATCGAACAAGGAGTCAATCTGGCCGGCATCAAAAAGATTTTCACTGTAAAGGAACAGAATTTACCCAAGACACAAGATTTAGAACAAGCGGAAAAAATAAGACATGACCTTAGTGACGAGGAGCTTCGCAAGCTTCTGCGTGCCGAGCTCTTACAAGGAAGCAAGCACCGAACGTCTCTTCGGCAAGGGGATATGTCCCGTTTTTTCCAATAAAAAATATGATTATGAATGATTATTAGGGGGAATAAAAATTGGCAAAGTTCACACGTGAAGACATCACTCGTTTAGCGAAAGAAGAAAATGTTAAGTACATTCGTTTACAGTTTACTGACATTTTAGGGACAATTAAAAATGTTGAAATCCCGGTCAGTCAATTGGAAAAAGCGCTTGATAATAAAATGATGTTTGACGGATCTTCCATTGAAGGATTCGTACGTATCGAAGAATCCGATATGTATCTATATCCTGATTTAAATACATGGGTCATCTTCCCTTGGACTTCCGAAAAAGGCAAAGTGGCACGCTTGATTTGTGACATTTACAATACCGATGGAACACCTTTCGATGGGGATCCCCGTGCAAACTTAAAACGTGTTCTTGCTGAAGCTAGAGAAATGGGCTTCACGGATTTCAATCTAGGACCTGAACCAGAATTCTTCTTATTTAAACTGGACGCAGCTGGGGAGCCTACTCTGGAATTGAATGATAAAGGCGGATACTTTGACCTTGCACCTACGGACTTAGGGGAAAACTGCCGTCGTGATATCGTTCTTGAGCTTGAAGAAATGGGATTTGAAATTGAAGCATCCCACCATGAAGTAGCTCCAGGACAACATGAAATCGATTTTAAATATGCCGATGCCATTTCAGCTTGTGATAACATACAAACATTCAAACTTGTTGTTAAAACGATTGCCCGCAAACATGGCTTGCACGCCACATTCATGCCGAAACCATTATTCGGTGTTAACGGATCTGGAATGCACTGTAACGTTTCCCTATTCAAAGGCAACGAAAACGCATTCTATGATAAATCAGGCAAATTGGAATTAAGCAAAACAGCTGAGCAATTTATCGCAGGGATCATCAAGCATGCTCCAAGCTTCACAGCGGTAACGAACCCAACTGTTAACTCATACAAACGTCTAGTACCTGGCTACGAAGCGCCTTGCTATGTTGCATGGTCCGCTAAAAACCGCAGCCCGTTAATCCGTATCCCGGCTTCACGTGGAGTGAGCACGCGCGTAGAGGTACGCAGTGTCGACCCAGCAGCAAACCCATACCTGGCACTTGCTGTCCTGCTAAAAGCTGGTCTTGACGGAATCAAGAACGACCTGACTCCTCCAGCTCCGGTTGACCGCAATATCTATGTCATGAACAAAGAAGAGCGTGAAGAAGTAGGCATCGTTGACCTTCCGGCCACTTTATATGCTGCATTGGAAACATTGAAAGCCGATCCAGTCATCAAAGATGCGTTAGGCGAACACCTGCTTGAACACTTCATCGAAGCAAAAGAAATCGAATGGGATATGTTCCGCACGCAAGTCCACCCATGGGAACGCGAACAATATATGTCCATGTATTAATAGCTTTAAAGCCTTGGCACCTCTGGTGTCAGGGTTTTTTTGTTTCGGGCATTCTTTCAAAAAAATGTTGGCATTTAGTATCTGCCCGATAAATGCCCGAGAAAAATTCAAAAAAATTATTCAAGGACATTTTTCATATACGCCTCGTATTTATCCATTGTGTCATGTTCAATTTTTTTACTAATATGAGAGTATACATCTGCCGTGATTTGCATACTGCCATGTCCTAAACGCTCTTGGATGTATTTCATACTTGCGCCAGCCTCTAATTGTAATACTGCATGCGTATGACGAGTAGAGTGAATAGGTAGGGGGGGAAGCTCAGCTTTTTTTAAGATACGAGTAAATGAATTAAAAAGGCTTGATTTCGGCATGTAGTTTCCATCATTTCTGCATAGTATTAAATTTAGGTCATAGTAGTAATCTTCTTGCAATGCTAATTTGTTTTGGTTTTGATACTTCTTATGATAAAGTAAATCATTTGCAAGGGACTGACTAATTGTAATTACACGTTTTGAATGATACGTTTTAACATTGCCAAAGATTTTACTTTGATCCTTACTTGCTTCTTGAAAATCAAGGGATTTATTAATAATAATTCTTTTTTCTTTAAGGTCAATGTCTGTCCATTGTAAGGCAGCTGCTTCACCTTTACGTAAACCAGTTTCAATTAGTACTTTAAAAAATATCCAATAAATATAGCCATACTCATGGGCTGCTTTTAAAAAGCTAGAGATGTGTTCCGACTCGATAAATTTTAATTCGCTGATTTTATGTTCACCTTTAATTGTAACTCCAGAGCAAGGATTCATTTTGATTTTCCCCAACAATCGGGCCTTTTCTAATGCATTGTACATGGTACCGTGTATAATTTCTACTGTTCTTTTACTATATTTCTTTTCTGTTAGCTCATTAATGAATTTTTGATACATTATCGGCTTTATATTTTTAAGTAATATGTTTTTAAAGTATGGAATGATATGATTTTCAACGTTACGCTTGTGTATTTCAAATGTATTTTTAGCTACTGTACCCCGTTTATATTCGTTTAACCAGGCATTCAAATACGTCTTTAATGATTCAGGTGTTATTTCAAACCCTTCACGAATCATTCCTTCCATTTCTTCTGCGGCTAGTTGGGCTTCTTTTTTACTTTCAAATCCTTTTTTAGATTTTTCTTTAGTCTTTCTTGTTAATGGATCATGAAAGTAAATTCGATATTCCCAAAAATCTTTGTTTTGGCCTTTCTTTTTGTATTTATAATATTTAGCCATATCTTTTCTCCCTCTTTTCAAAAATATTGAGTGGATTGAACTGAATGATAAGATTTTTGTGATAAATATAAGTGCCGTATTTTTCAATATATCTCTCTAAAGCTTCTTGTAAAAACTCCTCAGTAACATTTAAAAATTCAGAAATTTCAAAGCGGTTTGAACAACCATATTCATAAGCTTCAACAAAGCAGGGCAAAGGTATAAGTTTGTTGTAAGCCCACCGCCTAGCTATTTTCTCTTGTCTAACGTTATTTAGCTTGGTTTGATCAATAATATTTCCAACCGTTTTAAAATGATGCCCTAATTCTTCTGCCAGAACGCACCTTTTTTGTACATTTGTTTGGAGTTTATCAATTATGATATGTCCGTTCCTGTATAACCCTCTAAAGCCATATTGAAGTTCTATTTCTTTCACTGGAATCTCTGCATATTCCGTAAGTAATTTATGATAATGCATCAAGTAGCACTCCTCTTATTTGTTATCATCTTGAAAGATAAAATCAATATATTTTAAAACGTCCTTCATTTTCTCTTCTGTAACTTCTTTTCCATCCAAATGAGCAGCTATAGTTTCAATTGCCTTGCTATTTTTTTTGATTTGTATAGTAGGATCCTCTTCTTTTATGCCCATGATGTATTCAGGTGATGCATTAAAAAAATCAGCGAAAATCCGGATTATATCCATTTTTGGTTCTGCTAAATTATTTTCGTACCTAGAAATCATGCTTTTGCTAATCGTTGTTTCATACCTTTCATTAATTTGTTTCGCTAACTGTTCAATACTTATCTTTTTAGATGTCCGCAATTTTTTAAGGATAGATCCAAATGAGTACATAAATTAAAATCCCCTTCACCTATATTATTCATATCTAATATACTAACTTATTAGTTCCTTTAATGCAATATATTCTAAGTGTTTGTTCCTTAAAAGGAATATTATTCATTGACATATAAAATTTAATAACCTATACTAAAAATGTTCCTAAAAAGGAACGATTTGAGAGCGAGGTGAAAAAATGGCAAATATAAATGTAGGCACCTCTCGCAGACATCAACCCTATAGAAAAATAAAAGCATACTTGGTGGAAAACAATATTTCTCAAAAGGAGCTTGGTGTCTTACTTAAAAAGAGCCAAAGTGCTATAAACCAAAAGTTAAATGGTACAGGAGGGGACTTTTCATTACGGGAAGCAAGGTTACTTTCTGAATATTATGCAATACCTACAAAGTTTTTTTTTGAAGTTGACGTTCCTAAAAAGGAACGATTGGAATGAGGTGATTATATTTTAAACGTTCAAATCAATGAAATTGAATTCAAAAAAATTTACCTTGAAAAAATTAAAGAAAGATTGAAAGAAATTGATGCTGAACTTGTCTTTTGGGACTCTAGAGAACTGGAAAGAAGAACTTGTATGTCTTGGAACACAATACAAAAAGAGTTCTTCTTTAATTCAGACTTCCCTAAAAGAAAGATCGGGGGCAAGTGGTATTTTCCAGCTAAGGAAGCTAAGGAATTTTTGTTGTTATGGATTGAAACTAGATAGTCAGGTTTATTTATTTATCAATTTAGCAAAGTTATGGTTAACGGTTATTAGCTTTGGTGTTGTTAATAGGAGGATGCATGTGCGGCAGCTCATTGACCGCAGGGAGATTGAAGGGAGGTCAATCAGAGTAGATATGGATAATCAGCTTTGTGAAATATGTAATAAACATGAACACATCCGTCTGTGTGATTTTGCAACAGGTACAGGAATCATAACCAGTGCAAATTTCAGGGAAATCACAGTTACCTGTGTCAAAAAAATTTGTGCAAATTGTGCAGTTAGGATATGGGCAGATTGCGACGTATGCCCAGAACACGCAAAAGAAGTGAAAAACAAATTATCAAAATCATAAAAAAGCCTAACCGGCTTTCTCTTTTACCCACAATGCAGAAATTGCTGAAAGGTTTTTGGCATAAATACCTGAGGGGAGGTGAGCAGGATGTCAGGTCTTAAAAAAGAATCCTCTGGAATTTGGATTTCAGAGGAAGAATTAGACAGAAGAATAAAAGCAACTAATAGGAATTTATATTTTTCTCTGGGTGCATTGCTTTTTGCATTAGGCACATTCGTCCTTATGTTGCTTCATTTCGTTAAATGCGTGTAGATGCTAAAGGCTAATGATATAAGACTAATACCAATAGCAATCCATGAAAGCCACTTTGTATGTATAAGTTCAGCTTTCCCCCACATAGACTCTTTGCCTTTGCTAGTTATATCATACCAATCTTTAAGGTATGGTCCAGGTTCGGGAGAAGGTGGAGCTTTATCGTCTAATTTAGGAATGATGTAGAGACTATCTTTCAAAAATTCCAAGTGTTTGTAATTCGGTTTTATCTTAACTTTTCCAAAAGTAGATGCAATCCAAAGCTTTAAGTAAATAGAAAGATTCATTTAATTTTTAACAGCTCCCTTCATAGGGATATTATACCAAGTTTAGGGGTGAGGAAGTTGAAAATCAATTCTAAAGAATGGTTAGCAATGACTGAGGTAGACCGTTTCATGGAAATTTATCGTGCTTATGTAAGGAGTCAAAAAAATAGGGGTGATGAATGTGGAAGAAAAAGACGTATTTGCACATCTAATGCAAGCATTTGAGCAAGCTGTTGAATATGCAGTAGCTAATGGTATGCGAGAGTGTGATGTTAGCGAGATACGACGTTCAGAACTGTTGACGGCAGTCGTGAACGAAGCATCTCAAAGATTAAAAGAAAGAAATGTTATTGGTCAAGATGGTCTAGCAGACGTAATTACCGGTCGTAGAAAGTACCATGAGTATTAAACGTTTTTCTGAGTACTTTCGTAATACATTTTGAAACTGTATTCAAAAACTCTCATAAAGCTATCAGAGTAGTTGAATTTAACGAATTCATGAAGGACTTTGTAATCCTTGGTATTTGGGAATTCATTATCTAATTCGACTTCGATAGCAATATCACCTATAGGCAATTTAACACCTTTAAATAATAATAACCATTCTTTGTAGGTTAACAATATTATCACCTACCTTTCTACCAGTATTTTAGCAGAAAGGAGATAAAAGGAGGTGAATTAATTGGAAATGGAAGCTAAAACAAGAACTGATCTTATAGGTAAAACTGGATCAGTTACTCGTAAATTAACAATTGTGGATGCAAAGGAATATCCAACTGGTACTGAAATTCGTGTATCAGACAATATGGGTGATGAATATTGGACAGGTCTTGAAGACATTGATTTGGACCTATAAAGGGAGGTGACTCAATTGGAAAAAACAATCAAATCATTTGATGTAGTTGCTGAAGCTACCCACCCATTTATTTATACCTTTACGGTAGGTAAAGAATTCGGCGGACAAACTGTGGATGACATTATCGAGCATGATGGAGTATTTAAATTGTTTAACCGCAAGGACGAGCTTATCACAGAAATACAATTGCCTGTAGTCGGTGTGAAGTATGAATATCCCTCGACAACACCCAATTAAAATAGACCCCTGTTTGCAGACAGGAGTCCAGAAAAAAATGTACAAACGCTTATAAACATTCTATACATCTTTAAACCAAAAATGCAACAGGAGGACAAATAAATGTATTTCGAAACAAAGAAAAATACTGTTTTTAGTCCTGCTAATCCTAAATTAGAGAGTCTCTATAACCTGCTTGAAAAACATGAACCGGCTCTTGGCGGAAGTCATTTCTATGATGACTTAATTGAAATATATGAAACGCTTGAAAACAATTTGAAGGAGGAAAACCAATGAATTTATTACAACAAATCGAGCTTATGGAAGTTGAGGAAATCCAATCACAGGAAACTAATTTTGAGATTACGGACATCAACAGCCTAAATTGGGCATTTCGTAAACTTTCTGCTCTTAAGTCAAAAGAGAAGGAAATTAAGCAGCTGGCAAACGTGGAACGTGATCGTATTGCCGAATGGGAGAAAGGTGAACTTTCATCCATTACGAACAGCACCAGTTTTTTCGAATCACTTATTACCTTATATCACGCTCAGCAATTGGCTGATGATCCCAAGGCTAAAACTATCAGCACACCTTATGGCAAATCTAAGACCCGTAAGTCGAAGGAGGCACCGGATAAGGCGGATGAGGAAGTAATCCTGCAATACGTGATTGAAAACGAAATGGATGAATTCATCAAGAATAGTGTGAAATGGGCTGACTTGAAGAAGTCATTGAAGATCGTGGAAATCAGTGGTGAAAAGGTTGTTGTAGATGAGAACGGCCAGATTGTACCTGGTGTAATCGTAAAACCAGAATCTATCTCTTATAGTGTGGAGGTTTAATAATATGGCAATCGTAAAAATCGAATTAGATGTTAATTGGTTGGATGAAGGAGATAATCTCGATGATTTAATTAAGAGTGAAGTTATCAGTGGTTTGCAGGATAGATTGATTCAAAAAGCAGAACAAAAAATCTTAGCGAAAATCGAGCGTGAAGCTGAGGAAAAAGCAAATGAGGTTGTTGATAGTTTCATTTACGGCGCTCTTGAAAAGAAAATTGATGATTTGAAAATACCATACAAAGAAAATAGTTGGGGATCTGAAGTAAAGCTAATTCCGATAAGCGAGTTCATTGGCATTAGATATGAACGGTATCTTACAGAAAAAACACTTGATGGAGATGGTAGGGAAGCTAAGTATTCAAGTGATAGAAAGTTGTCCATCAGTGAATATTTTATTGAAAATTATCTTGCAAAAGAGCTTACGTCTAAAGTTAGTACAATGATTCAAACTGCAAGAAAAGATGCAGAGGAAACAATCGTTAAAGCGCTTGAAAACAATCTTAAAGAACAGTTATCTTTTGATATTATTCAGCGGCTTAATATCCCTGAAATGTTAGAGAGTCTACAAAATAAAGCTGCTGAAATAGATTCTAAAGAATAGGAAGGGGGTTTGAAAATGCAAACTACCAATGGATCTGCAATTAAAAAAAGCGAAAAAGCAAAAGTCATCATTTATTCAAAGCCTGGCGATGGTAAAACAACAGTTTCCGGATTGTTACCTGGTAAGACATTGGTTCTCGATATTGACGGTACAAGCCAAGTGTTACAAGGCTACTCAAATGTCGATGTTGCCAAGATTGACTCGAGCGATCCTCACCAAAGCATTTTAGATTTTTATGCCCATGCAAAAGCCAATATCGCTAATTACGATAACATTTTTGTGGACAATCTCACACATTATCAAAAGCTTTGGTTGATGAGTAAGGGAGAAAAAACAAAAAGTGGAATGCCAGAATTAAAAGATTACGCTTTATTCGACAACCATTTGCTTAAGGTTATTGAAACATTCAATGGATTAGATGCCAACGTCATTTACACTGCCTGGGAAACTACTCGCAGCATTATCCAAGATGATGGGCAGCAATATAACCAATTCATTCCTGATATTCGGGATAAAATCGTTAATCACGTAATGGGGATTGTTCATGTTGTCGCTCGATTAATTAGGAAAGCAGACGGGACCCGCGGATTTATGTTGGAAGGTAACCAGAGCATATTTGCTAAGAATCATCTTGATGATCGTAAAGGCTGCGTGCAAGAAGAATTATTAATGTCATCCATAAATGAGAAAACAGGGGGAAATAAATAATGTCATTCTTTAAATTTGATGAAGAAAACGTAAGCACAGGATTTGAGTTAGTAGCAGAAGGTAAATACGAGGCAATCATTATTAATGCAAATGCACAAGATTTCCAGGGCCACCCAACATTAAATCTAGACTTTGAGGTGCGTTCAGATGTCCCACAAGCTCATCAGGGTGCAAAAATCTTGTATAACACTTTATATTTCCACAATGATGATCCTGAGTATAAAGAAAACAACATTAAACGCGTCAACAGTCTAATCAAAGCATGCGGCTTCCCAAATGGATTTACATTTAAAGATGCTGATGATATGGCAAAACAGCTTTTTAATAAAAATTTGGTTATTACAGTTAAGCATCAAGAAGATAAAAAAGATAAATCAAAAAAATATGCTAAAGCTAGATTCTTTGATGCATCTAAGGTTAGTCCTCCACAACAAGCAGGGCCGACAATTAATATTGGTGACGATGATCTACCATTCTAAAAAACTTAATATAGAAGTTGGTATTGTACTAGCTTCTCTTTTTTATACCCAAAAACAGTGAAAAGAGGGAAAATGATGGATCTTATTTACAATATTTCTGTTGAAAATGGAAAATACAATGTGGTTTTAACAGAAGCATATAATGTGAAATTTTTACGTGATGGAGAGGATTGGGTTGATAACCCACCTGGTTCAAAAATGTTGATTGCTTTAATGGGGGAACACGAAGACTTACAAATAGAAAACCAAAAACTGCGCGAAGCGTTACAACGAGCTTGTAATTCATTAGGAGCAGATATTGAAGATTATTTAGGAGAATAACAAGTAATCGGAGGGCAAAATGAAAGACAATCCATACAATTTCAACGAAATCCCTGCCGAATTAAAAGCCCTTCCTCAATGGCTTTTGTGGAGATCAGAAACGCGAAATAACAAACCAACAAAGGTGCCATATCAAGTAAATGGAGATATGGCCCAGGCGAATAATAGACGTACTTGGTCAACATTTGCAACAGCAGTCAAATTCTACTTAGAAGGCGACTATGACGGCATAGGGTTTGTATTTAGCCGGCAGGACAATTACATCGGAATCGATATCGATAAGTGTGTTGTGGATGGAAAGACTAATACCCTTTCAACTGAAATTATCGATACGTTAGACAGTTATACGGAGTTCTCTCCTTCTGGTACAGGAGTCCACATCATTATTAAAGGGAACTTACCACAAACTGTTTTAGGGACCGGACGAAAGAACACTAAACACGGTTTAGAAATTTACTCATATGGGCGTTACTTCAGTTTCACTGGTAATCGTGAAAATTCCAACGACGTATATGAGCGTACAGATGAAATTGCTGAAGTATTTGAGCAATATTTCGATGACAGTGATATCCAAGGCCGGGTCAACTTAGCTGAATTTGAGAAAGACGAAATCACTATTACAAACGATGCTTTATGGGGGAGAATCTTCCGAAGCAAAAACGGAGATGAAATACGTTCATTATTCAATGGGAATCTGATAAATAACGATCATTCTGCCAGTGATCTATCCCTATGTAATCACCTTGCATTTTGGACTGGCAAATCCGCAACACGAATGGATACTATGTTTCGTGAATCAGCTCTTATGCGTGATAAATGGGATGTTATCCATTTTAGAGATACAAATGAAACGTATGGCGAACGAACGATAGCAACAGCCATTTCTGCCACCTCTACAACAATATTAGATAACAAGGAACAATTCGCAGAATTCTCTTTTGACTTCCACAATGTTGAGAAAGAAGTTGTAGTGGATAAGCCAAAAAAGAAATTCCGTTTAACTGAACTTGGTAACGCAGAACGGATTGCATATGAATATGGTCATGTCATTAAATACGTTAGCGATATAGGTTGGTTCATATGGGATGGGAAACGGTGGAAGGTAGACAATAAAAAAGAAATTGAGCGCATAACAGCCAAAGTTTTGCGCAGCCTTTATAAATCTGAGGATGAATCAGAATCAAAATGGGCCCGGATGTGTGAAAGAAGAAATATTCGAATGAATAGCATTAAAGATTTAATGCCACTTGTTCCAGCTGAACGTGAAGATTTCGACAAAAATAAATTTTTATTAAATGTTGAAAATGGAATTATTGATTTGAAAACTGGGTATCTTCAGCCGCATGATCGTGAGCTTGGAATAACGAAAATCTCAAATGTTGAATTTAATGAAAATGCCAAACATCCAACTTGGTCAAATTTCTTAGATCAAATATTTAAGGGTGACAAAGAATTGATTGAATATATGCAACGGCTTGTCGGCTACTCGCTAACAGGGGACATATCAGAGCAATCAATGTATTTCTTAGTCGGCGATGGCTCAAATGGTAAATCGACATTTGTAAATACAATCAAAAAGTTAATGGGCGATTACGGATCTCAAACAAAATCAGATACGTTCATTAAGAAAAAAGATACTGGTGCAAATAATGATATCGCCAGGTTAGTAAATTCAAGGTTTGTTTCGGCCGTAGAGTCAGAGGAAGGCGAAAAATTGCAGGAATCTCTTGTAAAGACAATTACTGGTGGAGAACCAATTTTAGCTCGGTTTTTAAGACAAGAGTATTTTGAGTTCATTCCAGAATTTAAGGTTTTCTTTACAACAAATCATAAGCCGATTATTGGAGGAGTAGACGATGGTATTTGGAGACGTGTAAAAATCATCCCATTTACTCTAAATCTAAAACCACATGAGCGTGATAAAAAGTTGGAGGAAAAATTGTCATTTGAAATGTCTGGGGTTTTAAATTGGGCGATTGAGGGTTGCTTGAAGTGGCAGAGGTTAGGGCTGCAAGACCCGAAAGTCGTAACAGATGCAACAGGTAACTACAAAGAAGAAATGGATATTTTAGCGCCATTCTTGGGTGAAATTTGTTACATTGATGAGCCGAAAAATGAAGCAATCAAAATCGAAGCGAAAGAATTATACAACGTTTATGACAATTGGTGCTTTAAATCAGGTGAACGCACATTAGGGAACAGATCATTTTATCGAATGTTAGAAACAAAAGGTTTCGGTAAATTGAAGGGTGCTGGCAATAAAACGTATTTAACAGGAATTACCTTGAAAGAAAGAATGCCAGTTACTAAAGAGGTTACTGAAACTGAACAAAACAGCTTTTTTAAGGTCATTAAATAACTGTTTTGATGCTTTAATAACTTTAAATAACTTTTTGAAAAACTAGTATTACCAAGGGTTTGGGTTAACTTTTATTGTTATTTAGTTACTTTAGTTATTTGGTTTTCTATTAATTAAAAAAATAAAAAAATATATAAGTATTATTAGGAGCAGTAATACCCAAATACCGATAACAATAATAACTTTCCGTCTCAATCCCTTGTGGCTCTTAGGGTTAAAGGGTTTTTCTTTAATAACTATTTCTGTTTTTTGAATAACTTCATGATTTTTCAATAACTCGAAGGAGTGATTTCCATGCAAGTACTAATGATCCTAAGCCAAATATGGAAATCGGGTGCAAACATCTATTTTGATGAATCGGATGACCGGATAGCGATAAAAAATCAACAATTAATTCCGCCAGAAGTGATGGAAGTTGCAGAACGAGATTACGTAGCAATTGAGAAATGGTTTAATTCATGGAATAACGCTAGTGCTGAAAAGATCACTCTTATGAAAATGGTTCATCAAATCTGCGGATGGCAGCATAACGAAAAATTAAATGATTGGTTATGCAATGAAAATGGCACATTTGCTTTATTTGATGAATGGATGTGTTCACTTGCTAGAAATGGATGGAAAGATATTTACGAAGATTTTCGACAATATGAATATGATGAATCTAACAAAATGGCTAGAGAATTATACATACGTGCTGTCAACTATGCCAAAAAGCAAAATAAAGCAGGTGAATGAAATTGATTTCCTACCATTACTCAGATGCGGAATTAAATAAAATCTTAAAAACAATAACGATCGTTGTTGATACCCGTGAAAATGTAAACGGTCATATATTGGATTATTTGCGCCAAAAAGATATCCCAGTAAGAATTCAAAAACTGGACACTGGTGATTATGGCTGCATGATACCCAAAAATCCAGATTTGGGAATAGGGCGCGACATTTATTTAAGCAGTCGAGTAGAACGTAAAGCTCATATCGACGAAATTACAGGAAATCTTCAAAAAGATACACAAACAGCTTTTGAAAATGAATTAATTCGTTCTAAAGACATTCCCTTTACTTTAATTGTGGAGGATTTGAACGGATATGAAAAAATGCTGAAAGGAAAATATCGATCCAAATATAATCCATTAGCTTTACTCGGAAGACTAAATACTTTCAAAGCAAAATACAACTTTGAAATTGTTTATTTAGATCAAAAATTCAGTGGGAATTGGATATATCACCATTTTTATTATCAGGCAAAACATTATCTTAGGACCGGTGCTTTTTGATCTTAAAAAGTTAGAACTACTGAAATGAGGATTTTTATGATAGGTACTGTATCTACTAATCAATTAAATAAATCGATAGAGCTGCAAAGGGATTTTTATAAATCTGAGCTTTTAAATATGGGATATTTAAAAACGCCGGATAACAGACAACTTTATGAATTAACTTTGAGCGAATTGGAGGATATCTATAAAGCTGAAAAAGCGAGGGAAAAACATGACGGATAAACAAAAGCGCCGATTAAAAAAGTATCTAGCCAAAAGAGAAAAAGATCGCTTGAATCGTGCTTGGAGAAACATCTTTGTTAAGTCTGGTTATTTAAAAAGTAACGAAGGGGCTGATATTCATGGCTAAGGTTCAGCCGGTTGTTATCCGCCGCCAACATAAACATGAAGCAG
This sequence comes from Peribacillus sp. FSL E2-0218, assembly GCF_037992945.1. Lineage (NCBI taxonomy): Bacteria > Bacillati > Bacillota > Bacilli > Caryophanales > Bacillaceae > Peribacillus > Peribacillus sp. FSL E2-0218. Next base: position 1,911,744 of record NZ_CP150304.1, read on the forward strand.
AACAAGCTATCAAGGATTTATTAGTGAGGGGATTTGAAGTTGTTTCCCCTCTTAAACAGGAAAATCCACAATCTGAAGTCCTTAATATTTATTCTTTTGAACAAAAGAGATTCCAAGTAGAAGATTTTTCTTCTCCTTGGATCGCTAAGCTGATGAGAGTCGTACAGTAGACGCAAACTGTGCAATAAAAAAGTACAAACCTTATGGTCTGTACCCGTATGCAAACACAAACATAAAAGTAAAAAATAAAAAAATGAAAGTGGATGGAATGAAACTTACCACAACCCATCCTTTAGCTATTCTGCTTTGTCTGCTTGTATACCATTTGAAATAAATAAAAACAAGAATTACCACCAAAGGCCAGAAATAATAACTAGCCATAGTATCAACCCAACCTGAATTTTTATCCCAGTAAGCGTCCGGTACAGGAAGGATATTCTCATATTGTTTATCAATTTTATTTTTAGTTGTGATAAAGATATAAGTAATCACAGAATAATAAGCTACTATTGTGGCTTTTATCCACCAAAATATAAACCTATTAGAAATTACTACTAAAAAGATAATTGCTAATGTGTAATATACGCCAGTGTATTGTCCCAATAGAATCACCTCCACTCTCTAGTTACCCATGTCAGTTTATTAATCTAAATTAGATGGGTTTTTCAAATAAGAACTAAGTATGTAGCCACAATCTTAACAATAGTAAGAAACAATCTTGGACAGTTTATTCCTAGAATTATCATAGGAAAACATTCGAACAAATTTAAACCCGGTTCCAAGAGCACCTTTCTTATTATTGTTTGGATTACATTTAGGGCATTGGTCGTCGTTCATTTACCTTTACACACTCCTTATTTGTATAATTTTGCTAATTAATAGGATACCACATTAATTTATATTTTTACTATTCTTAAGGAGTATTAATGTTTAACTTCACATTACGAATAAACGGTGATGCAACAAAAATCGAAAGGTTGATGAAGATGAAAAAGAAAATTGCGTTGTTTGTTTTAGGCGTTACATCATTGTATCTTTGGTAGGTTGTACGACAGAAGCAGATACGGTTTCTGAGAATCTTTCAAAGACAGCAGATTCTTTTGAAGTACAGATAAGAGTAGTATTTTTCAATGGTATAACAGACAAATATCTTCTTACTGTTGAAAGGCTATATGCACTTAATACTGAAAGTGGTAAGAAGCTAACTGTCACTTGCAAAGTTGGAGAAGGTCAATACAAGAAGCATTACCTTGGATTGAGTGATAACGTAAGCTACTTTGTAGAACAAACAGATGCGAAGTACGAAGATGCATACCACTATAAAGTGTTATTTAGACCGGAAGAAATCATTCCAGACATTGACTTACAGACAAGTAAATAAAGAATGTCGCAATACGAATAAACCAGGGAAGGAGCCAACTCATGAAAGAACTAGCCGAGCTCAGGAGAATTCTAGATGGCCAAAAGACCGTTCAACAAGACGGTTAAAACCTTTGCTGGATGAGATTTAAAGTTCCTATATCCAAACGGGCAATAAGGTGAGAAGTCAGAAAGAGACCGTTAAAAAATCAATTCAAATAAAAGATGGCACATTTCAAGGCAGCTCGTTTGGCGATGAAGGAGCTTTATCATTATAAATACAACAGGAAATAAAAATGAACCCAGGATAAAACCTGGATTCAGTAACTTATAAACGCTCACCATAATATTTTTTTTCTTCAATTGGGTGATCTAGATGGAATTCTTTTGCACAAAATATAAACCTACTATCTATATCGAAGCCAGCTTTATTTAAAACTTCTTCAGTGCCATGTGGTCCTGTCCCAGAGTAACCACTACTACACCCTGATAGATGAAGTTCATTTCCATTTTTGTCTTTAAGTATAAGGGCACTATAAATCAGATTATTGTTTTTACTGATTTCTTTATCAATTTTAGCTTCTGTAAAACGGTCGAATTGATCTTTAACGGCTTCAAATAAAGCTACACTTTTATCTGTAACGCCGCGGTCATCGCCATAATCTTTAATGATCATAATATTTCGTTTTTCCGATTCCTTATACAGTTGGAACTTTTGGTAGGTTGCACCATTTGTTGTACAAATGATTGGTTTTTCTAAATACTGTTTTTTACTTGAGGATCGATTAAACATTACATCCCTCCTAAAAAGTTATTTTATAAGTTTATTAGGAGAAAAAGAGATTAGTACAATAAAGATTAAAAAATTTAAAACAACGTTTTAATTTAAATTAATTTTGCATAAGGAGGGTAATTAATTATGAAAAAAAAGGAATTTAGGAACAGAGGTATGAAAGAACTAGCCAAGCTTAGAAGAATTGTGGACGACCAAAAATAAATGAAGAATCAAGACAACAAGCTGCTACTGAAAGATTTTCTAAGGCTAGAAACGCTTTGTAGTTAAAGGAAAACAAAAATTCAAATCTAATCTGAATATAAAGGGTGCCGTTACTATGTCAAACACGAAATTGAACGTATTATTCAAGAAAATGCAAAAGGATGATAAAAAGGAAGTTCTGGAGTTTCATGTGCAAGGTAATGAGCTGCCAAATACTCAGGAGCTTATCGGTTCAGCTGGATCTATTGTTATTTTAAATGTGGAGGAGAGTACAGCTGGAACATTCAATGCGGAATTTGTATCTGTACAGAAGGACTCTAAGAAAACCACCCTTAAATTTAATATTAAAGGCGATTCAGATGACAAGGTAATTAAGCTGTATCCACACGCTGGTAAAAGCGTCACGTTGTTTATGGAACCGTCCCAAATGTCTGTAGACGATTTCTATGAGGAGGAAGAACACGAAGGTATCGAATATCAAATTGGTCAAGATGGTACGGCGATTGTTTCTCCAAATCAGATGACTTTGGATGATGTGGCCCAGGACGAAGAGAGTGAAAATCAGGGTGTCCCTGGTAGCGACGATGATTCGTTTGCCCAGGTTACCCTAAGTAATGACGATTCTTTAGAATAATTTGTTTGGCCCTGGGCTCCTGCCTGGGGAACCTCTTTAGAAAATGGAGGAATATCATGAGTTTTGAATTACCTGAATTGGATCGAAAAGCCACTCAAACGGCTGTGGAGGCTGAATTAGAGAAATATCGATTATATAAGTACTTAATCTTCGAGGAACGCGAGGCTTCAGTTACTGCCAGTTCGGAGGAAAGATTTCATGGTCCAACTAATATGACTAGCGATCAAACAGGTTCCATTGCCATCTATAATGCAGATCAGCAGAAATATCGCAGAGATTATTGTAAGCGTGTTGAATGGGCTGTTCGAAGACTGCCTAATATGGAACGTTTTCTTATTGAGGAAAGATATATGTCAGAGGATGCAGAGTACTTGTCTGACTATAATGTGTATTGCTTTAAATTTCAGCCACCCATTTCTGAAAAGAAATATTCAAAGATTAGATGGAAAGCTTTTTATAAAATAGCATTGAACTTAAATCTTGCTATCACTAAGAAATAGTTAATGTATTATTTGAAAAAATTGCAATTAATTAGTTATAAATGACTATAAAGTGACGTGTTGTTGGTGTATAATTATATATCTTAGGAAAATGTAACCATTGGAGGGCTATTATGTATAGTAGTGATTATACACCGTTGAGTAAAATATTTTTTTCATTAGCAGGGATAGCTGCAATTTGCTTACTAATATTATTATTATTTATGAAAATAACTGAACTAAAAAAAAATGCAGTTAAAAGGAAAAGAATAAACTACAAAAGGTTAATCTTTAGATATTACCAAAGAGAAGATTTGAGTAGATATAAATTATATAAATTACGTAAGATACTAATTAAAATGGATAGATCTTATACAAAAGAATTTGATTACATTAATATTCAAAGTAGTCAGTTTATGAAGGAACCTGAGGTTATTATTGATTCGAAAATTGTAGATAAAAGACTAGAATACTATAAAAGTAATAAAATTTATCTTAAAAAGGAAGCTTTAGAAAATATAAAGGATTTACTTAAGAAAAAATCGGTTCTTATTAAAGTGAAGGAGTATTATCAAGTTCAAGAAAGAAATGCCGCATATACCAAATTAATACTTCGGCGTGACTCTAGATATTATGGGTTTGAGGAGCTATTTAAAGATATCTTCATTCAGAGAATAATCTATTTAAGTAAAATAGTAGAACAATGTAAATTAATACAGAATGAATTGGCTTTAAATATTGTTGAGTGTGAAGAAAATATTAGAAGAAACGAAAGAAATGTTAAGTTTGATGTAGTTGGAAAAATAATTGAAACAACTTTTTCTATTATTACTGCACCAATTCGACATGGTGCAAATTTGGTCAATGGTATAGCTACTGGTGATTCTAAGAAAGCATGGAAAAGTGGAGCTATGCTTGGATTAACAGTAGTAGGTATAGGAGCAGTGGGGGATGCATTAGACGTCTTAGATGGTCTGGATTCTATTGATTTATCAACAGATTTGCCATCTGGTGAACAAGAATTCGTTAGACCTTTTGATCGTACTTTGGAAGATGGAACTACTATATGGGTAGATGGTGATGGGGATACGAATACAGATTTAACAGTTGAAGAAGGCGGTGGATTTACCCGCAATTAATATAAAGCTATGATTTACTTGTTTGATTATAAAATAATTTTAGAAGGCGAAATTATTACAAAAAAAAGAAGGAAATAAATCGAAAAAAAGACGGGAATAAATCGTGTTATTTGAATATAAGCATGGTAAATTTATATCATCAAGAATAAAGAAAAGGGGCGGCACTTATTGAGTGTCGTCTTTTTCATGTCAGTATTTGACGAACGATAGTATTTGTCCATTTATTTCCTTTCGTTGATAATTAGGGCGAAGGGTGGTGAATAAATGACATATTATGAAGATGAAATACCTGAGGATTTAGTAACAGGAGAAGTATATACATCTAGAGAAATAAAAATATTTTTACAGGAAAACCGTAATATTGTAGTTTTGGCAGACTATGATTTTTTGCCAGATAATAATAAAATAAAATATGTAATCAAAAACAATATATCAAAGTATATTCACAGAAATGAAAATCATACATATATGATTCCAAGCATTGAGTCGGTTATTTATGAAATCGAAAAGGTTTAATAGAAGGGAATTAATATGCTAAATCAAAAGGAAGTGATTGAATGAAAAATTATATTGTTACTTATACTTTATCTGAAAACCTTAAATTAAATAGGACCTTGGCTGCTGAAAATAAAGAAGAGATTAAAGAGATTGTATTCGGCAATAAAGAAGTTGAATATGAAGCTTATAGTATTTATCATCGTTTTTCTTTAGATAATTGTATTCTTGTTACTATACAAGAAATTAAGGAAACTGATGAATGGGGAGAAGAAATTTAATATGCGAAAAGCATTAGTCAAAGATCCTTCTAATGGTGAAAAAGTAGAGGCTTCTACATATTTTATTAAAGTACACCATAAGAGCGGAAAAATTATCCCTTTAGAAGTTGACCGATATACTTATGAAGATGTATTCGAATACATTAAAGAAGAATATTCGCATGATATGGATTACATTCAAAGTATCAGTATTGAAGTTAAGAGCTAAGCAGCCATTAATATAGGTGCTTTTTTTACATTATCTACCTCAAAGAATATTGTTACGCATTCCGTCCTTTGTTGATTATATCTTAAGCGCCTATCCGGGGGGAGGAGTTTTTTGTAGAAAAAAACGAGGATAAGCCGATATAATATCTAAAGTTAACAATGGAGTGATTAATTAAGTGATAGATATTTTTTGGCTAATCAATTATTACCCAACAGAAATGTTAGTGTTTGCATTATTTTTTTTCATATTCTTCTTTTTAATCTCAACAAGATATTGGATGTCTACAAATTTAGTATTATTTTTTATTACAGCGGGATTAGGTGGACTTGTATATCTGGTTGATTTACCTCAAGCTGAAAATAGGGTTTTGACAGCTAATATCCTATTGTATTTGTCATTTAGCTGGGGAGGGAATTTCTTTTCCGCTCCATTTGTTTGTGCCAGGTGGTTCATTTCATTTGTTGAATCAAACAGTAAAAAATAAACTTGTCCTAAAGTTAAAGTCCCAATAAACATTAGAGCACCCTATGGAACTAAATTGATTAATAAGTATTGAGTCTATAATAAACATTATGCTTTTGTTATTTTTGCAAAATGGAGAGATTGACAAATGAATTGAGCGAGTTTCTACAACAGATTAACTAAAACCTTAAAATCGCCGATATTATAAAAAAATAATTATTTAAGGGAGAAGAATATCGGCATGTCATCAACATATGAATTTCACTTACAGTTTCAATCATTTATGGAAGAGTATAAGTGGCCAATAATAATTTTTATGATTATAATATTTTCTGTAATGAAACGCATTAGTAAAGATAAAACAATAGAAAATATTATGGAACAGGAAAAACTGCTTAATAATGATATTATTCTTTATGTTTTAAACGATAATGTTGAAGCTATTAAAAATAAGTTAGAACAAAGGGGGTATGGTGGGAATTTTATAGCGAGAACTGGAGAATCAGCATTAGAAATTGCCATAATAAATAAAAATAAATATATGATTGCTTACTTAATAAAATATGGAGCAATTCCTCTACCAAAAGATTTAAAAGAAGCCATGGCAAGTAATAATACAGAAATTATTGAAATGATAAAAACAGGAAAGCACCTTAATGTAATAAAAGAATATGAACTTTTAACAAAAAAAACAATATAGTTATTATTCAGCATCCAAGATGAGGGTGCTTTTAATTTTGCAGGAAATTATCTCCTTTTGTCGAATTACTGGTTGAAAGGGGGCTAGAAATTGGCTAGAAAGCATTCTTATTTTTTTAAAATAGTTACATTAAAATATTTAAAGGGCGTTTTATTTTTACTTATAGCTTCATTTTCTTTCTTTTTAATTTATAAATGTTTTCAGAGACTAGATATTAGTAAACCAGGAACCTCTGCTTGGGTAGGAGTAATAGTAGGGTCACTAGTCTCAGGTTTTCTCTCATACCTTGGCGCCGAAAGAGTAAAAGTAAGAGAGATAAAAAAACAGGAAATGAAAGAGAGAAAGGTACAGATCTATGTGCCGTTATATGAGGATTTATTAGGTTTTGATAATTACTTGAAAAGTAAACCTTATCCTAATACTTTAACGGTTGAAACGTTTTATGCCGATAAAGCATATTCATTTACTGAATGGACAACTATAAAAACTGATTCCCGTTTCCTATCAGTAAATCCAAAACTGAAAAATGATTTGAATAAGTTAGAGGAATTAATAGTATACTATGACAAATTAAAGGATGATTTTACTTATAATGTATTTAAAGTTATAGATAGATACTACGCGGAAGAATGTGGATAATTGGCCAGCTGGAAGGAATATGGTTGCTAGTTACTTGTTAGAGAATAATGAAAAATTTGTTAAAGAATTAGTGTCAAATAAATTTGATGAACAAATGGCTAGAGAAATAATGTATGAGGTAGCTGGTTTGAAAGCAACATGTGCATTTAATTCACATTATGAAAAAATCAAAACACTGTCAGATGATTTATTACAGTGTCTAGAAGTAATTATTAAAGAAGTTGATAAACAAATTTATGGTCGAATTTTGTTTTAGCATCCAAATTATATTGGGTGCTTTTTCTTTCGGAGAAAGAAGGTATTATCGACAAAAGGAGAGAATGTTTTACAAGCTTGCTTTTATTCTTAAGATTGAAGTTTATAATAATAATGAGCATTTATAAAAATGCTTCTATATTATGAATATAATGATAAAAAGGAAGTATAACGAATGTTCTATAATTTACAGTGTAAAAGTTGTTTTAAAAATAAAAATTATAAAGATCTAAGAAACTTTCTTCTTGAAAACCTTGATAATAATAAAATTCAAGCTGTATTTGATATAGCTGAATATGACGAGGAAATTTATTGTAAGTGTAATAAACCAGTAAAAGAAGGTGACCTATATATTTATTGTGATCGATTTGAAGAGATATCAATTCGCCTAATCGCAGAGAATATTTCAAAGCAGGTTGAATTTTGTAGTAAATGCGAAGGTGAAAAGATGAATAGTTTACTTAGTGAATATGTTGAACTATTGGAATCAGCTAAAGGATTAGAAGATATTGACGATTATTTATTTAATCTTGGAACAGAAATTAAAAACTTATTTGATCATCCAATTGGTAATTATAAATTAGAAAATAAAATAATAAAACATTTGAAATGCCAAAATTGTGGTGCTGGATATGACTCTATATCTATTGGCAATCCTTATTACAATTCTCTTAAATCAGATGATAAAGCATATACAAAGGAGGAAGTCGATTCATTCTATAGGAATATAGATTTTAATAAAATCAACAGTTTTGCAAAATATTATGGAATAAGACTGTCAATTACAGAGTTAGAAGAATTCGTAAATTTTATACAGGACTTTCCGCTTTTGGCATTTAAACATAGTGTTGGGAAAAAAATATATGAAATGTTAGAGTTTCATTTTAAATCCCCTAACTCCGAGACGATTGTAGCCCCTTGGACATTATTTAGGGGTAGAGTAAAACACAAACTATCAAAACCATTCTCTATAGATGAGATGTGGGAGCCGCCAAAAGGTGTTGCATCTCACGGGAGATATAATACAGTTGGAAGTTCGGTGCTTTACTGTTGTACTGATATTAATTTTATTCCTTATGAAATTTATCCTAATAATTTTCAAAACCTATGTATAGCGAAAGTGAAAGTAAACAAAGGGTTAAAAATACTCAATATTCAACAATTATTTAGTAAATTCAATGGATTTGTAGGAGAAAGCTCAGATTACATTGGTATTTATAATTCAAATTATTCTCTAACTAATTACATTGCTGAATGCTCTAGAAATATTGGATATAAAGGAGTTCAATATGCTGGAGTAAAGGGTGGAAAATATAAAAATTTTGCATTTTTTAATTATACAAAAGGAGAAGATCTTATAATTAATGAAGTTACGACTATTGATTTAGATATTCAGTATTCAATAACCAAGGAATTAAAAAGTAAATTAGAAGTCTAAGTGACAATTACATAAAGTATGGCAGATTAAAGACATATTATTGGCATTGGACGGAAGTATTTGGTTTCTTATATGTTAAATTTATATCATTGAGGATATAGAAAAGTGGCGGCACTCAAAAGGTGTTGTCTTTTTTTGATAAAGAAGGAAATGACCTCTAAATAGTGTATAATTTTTCTCTATGGGAGGTTAAGTATGGATAGAAAAACTAGAAAAAAATTATTTTTTATTATATTTGGGTTAATGATCGCTTTCCCAATTGTAATAAATATACTAATGTTTCTACATGTGTTTCCTGTAAAAGGGGATGTAAACACATGGATCAGCTTATTAGGAACTTTTTGGGGAGCCATTATCAGTGGAGTAATATCCGGTATTTTAACTCTTTTAGGAGTACAATTAACTATTAAAGATAATAATGAGCTAAAGAAAAAGGAAGATTATCCAGGTAAACTTTTCAGAATAGAAAAGCTGTTATCATCTTTAGAATCTGCAAAAGATGATTTTGATAATATGTTAGCTTTGAATTTTGGAGAAAAAGCAAATATATTTTTTGAGATTAATGAAAACTATGGAATTACTAAAACAGAGAAGCATAAAAAATATACATCAGCTTTATTCGAGGATATAAATCAAGACATCGTTTATGTTGACTCTAAATCTTATCGCATGTTTTTTGAGTCCAGAAGAAAAATGACTGACTTATATCAAGAGAATATGTGGAAAGTAGAATATTCGTTATTCGAGTTTACTGAAGATTTGATTAAAAAATACAGCGCCGATGGAGTAGATGTGGTAAATATTAATTGGGCTAATCTTAAATTAGATGAGGATCAAAAAGATGTTATTAAAGAATTAAAAATTGAGCTGTATAAGAGTGAGAGAAAATATTTGTACCTGCTTAGTGAGGTCGTTAATGATTTGTACTATCAGCTTACTGAGCATTATTTGGATTTGATCGATGAAATAAATTATTAAAGCATCCATTCATTGGGTGCTTATTATTTTGGAGAAGGAAGGTGATGAAGAGGATGAATAGGATGAAAAGGTAATTAAATATAATTTTATTTGTATCTTCCTCTGTCGTGAATAAATAAAGAAAATGAGTGTATTCATTAGAAAACTGACGTCACTTAAGGAGTTATAGCAGGGGAGCTAAAAAAGGTAAACGATATTATTGGGGTATTAAAAGAAAAAGAGCAATGAAAAAGCCACTTACTAATAATTTTACTTGTTTCGCTCTAGGACAATACTGTTTCCAGCATTGCCTTCATTCCTTTTAAAAAAGGAAATGAATCAGAACGATTACAAAAAGAAGCTCTTGAAAATTAAGCTTCAGAATTACTAGCATCGTGGCCACCTCCGATATTCAATTATTTTTAATATACACAAAAACATTGGAGATTTCAAATGAAGAATATTTTTATTAATTCTCATCATCGCTATTAAATAAAGACTCAAATAAAGAATTCAAGAACACAATGGTAAGGAGTTGCTATCATTGACTTAGTACAAGACCGAGGCATAGAAGAAGAAGGGAGAAATAAATCATGATAGTTGAAACAAGAAAAACAGTAGCTGGTACGGAGTATTGGGATGCAAAAGAAAAGAAAGTTTTATTTGTACCTAAAGGACAGAAGCCTAGCTTTGAAGTGACAGAGAATCCAAAGTCTATGATATATGGAATGGATTTAGCAAAAGGTAAAGATAAGACGGTGATTAACAATGATTTTGTGGATACAACTCCATATGGTGTAAATGATGGAGAAACAAGTTACCAGCTTAATGAAATGACGATTAAAGAGCTTAGGTCACTTGCAGAACAACAGGAGATTAAGATTCCTAAGGATGTAACAAAGCGTGATGATATGGCTCAGTACATCTTCGAGAACTGGTCAACTGATGATGAAGAATGAAATATTGTGACTTTAACGGTTGCACAAACAAGATAAATCGTGGAGCCTATTGTGATGAACATAAGAGATCTAAGGGATCCATTAAGAGAAAGCAAAATAAGAAAACCATTTACCATAACCAAAATAAACCTTTCTATAATTCAAAGGAATGGAAACATAGGAGGTCTTTCATATATGAGCGAGAACGTGGTTGCTGTCAGAAATGCGGAAGGTTTGTTTTTGGTAAGCAAGCGCAAGTTCATCACATTGTGACCATTAAAAAAAATCCATTATTGAAACTCGATCCAAATAACTTAATGCTTCTTTGTCCTTCATGCCACATGGAAGAGGAAAATAAGGATAAGGCGGAAACACCAAAAGTTTACCCAGGTTATTTTAAAGCCCCCCCTACCAAAAATTAATTTATTTGCTTAAGGAAGACCGGGGAGATGGTAGGCAAACGTATCGTTGGACAAAATTACAAAAAAATAAAGAGGGGTGTGAATATTGGCTACCAAAAAAGAGCGAGAAAAGATAGTTGCAGCTAAAACAAAAGCTGAAAAAAAACGTATTTTAAAGATCATGAGGGATGCTGATATTTACACACTCACTTTGGATCCATTATTAGAATCCTATCTTGATATCTATGAAATTTATACAACCATGCATTTGCATTGGAAGGAAAAAGGCTTCCCTCCAACTCAACGTCACACCAACAAAGCAGGAGCCACAAATAATTCAAAACATCCATTAGCGCAACAAGTTGAAACTTGGTCTGAAAAGAAAACGAAAGCCCTTAATCTACTTGGATTAACTAATAAATCTAAGGCGGGGAAAATTGTTACTGGTGGTTCATCTGTTAGACAAGGTGAAGAAATGAAAAAACCTGAACCTGTAGAGGATGAATTGACAGCCCATAGGAACAAATGGAGAAATAAAGCTTAATCGTTGATATAATCTAGTTAAAACGATTAGGAGGAGATGTGTATGACTTGGATTGATTATACTACTCTAGGTGTTTCGGTAGGAACGTTTCTCTATTTAGTTATCAATGGCCTTATATCTTTCGGGATTAAGAAGAAAGACCGTAAAATTACAGTGTTTTTAGAAGAAAGAAGGAAAATGCATAACGAATTATTCCATCACATTACTAGTGTTTTAGATTTAGGAAGGAAATGTGAAGAAGTTGAAGACTTTGCAAAAAGGCAAGAAATGAAAATGGCATTATTGAATCATAAAATATTCATTTGGGTAAATTTAAATAAAGAAAATGAATTTGCAAAACAATTAAGGTCAAATTGTAATGAATATATATTTAAGTGTGCAGGAAATTTGGAAAGAGAGTTTCATAATCAAGATAATTCATTTTCCATAGCAGCTAATAAAAACGTTCAACATATTTGGATTTTAATAGATAAATATATAGAAAAGGAAAACGAATTAAAAGAAGAATTGATTTAAGTCACATCTAAAAAGTGTGATTTTTTATTTTGTCTTGGAGGTGGTGGATTTATGTGATTGAACGAGGAGTAAATTATGCGGATCTATTCGCCAAGAAAGTAAGAAAATATCCTAAGAAATTTCCTACTACTATCAAGTTGATGGTAGATCGATGGTACAAGTGGAAGAAGCGTAAAGATATTTGGTTTGACGTAGACCGGGCAAATGAAATGATGGATTGGGTAGAAACTTTTGTCCGGCACACAAAAGGTAGTCTTGCTGGTCGACCATTTATTCTGGAAGATTGGGAGAAGTTTGCGTACTCGTGGATTTATGGATGGGTACATTATAACGAAGCTGGTAGGGTGGTACGCGTTACGAGGGAATCTTACATTCAAATTCCTAAAAAGAACGGGAAGACTTTACTTGCGGTTGGTGCTCTTGGGTATTCAATGTATGGCGAGGGAGTACTTGGTGCAGATTGTTATTGTTGTGCTAGTGATTATAACCAAGCTCAATTTGCAGCTAAACCATTTGCTGCCACCATCCTTAATCATGATGCACTATTGAATGTTTCCCAAATTTATAAAGGCCCAAAAGGAACAGTATCAAGTGTCACATACGATTACATTCATAACAATTTAGCTTACTCAAATACCTTTATTGTTATGAGTAAAAATATAGATTCTATAGAAGGTTCCAATCCACACTTCGTATTAAATGACGAGCTGCACAAACAGGAAAACATGGAGCAATACGATAACTTTAAATCGGCTCAGATTTCTCGGGATGAACCGATTATGTTTAATATCTCGACAGCTGGTAAAGGCTCGTCCAGTGTTGGGATGCGTGTTTATCGTGAAGCAAAAGAAGTCATGAAAAATGACGATAATGATGCAAGTTTTGTCATGATTTACGAACCAAATAAGAAGTATGATTGGACAGACCGTAAAGTGTGGGAAATGGTCAATCCAAACATTGGTGTTTCCGTTACAATGAGTGCCCTAGAAACGGAATTCATTTCTGCAGCACGTTCTGCTCATAAGAAAGCTGAATTTCTTTCCAAGCACTTGAATGTTTTTGTAAATGGAGCAGATAATTTCTTTGAACAAGATCAGGTTGCTCATGTCCTTGTGGATGACCTAGGGGATTTAACTGGGGAAACTTGTTATATTGGATTGGACTTATCAAAGACAACCGACTTAACGTGTGTAAATTTAAATTTTCCAACCTATGATGAGGAAGGAAAAGCTATTTTGAAAGTAAAACAAATGTATTTTATCCCTAATGCTGATATTGAATTCAGAGAAAAAGAGGACAATGTACCTTACATAGAAATGGTTGAGCAAGGTTACGTTCAGTTCTGTGATGGGAAAATGATAGATCAGGACCAGGTACTGGATTATATAAAAGAATGTATGGATTTATATGACATACGACAATTAAATTATGATCCTGCCATGTCTCAAAAACTAATTGAGAAATGTGAAAATCTTGGATTGGAATGTATTGTAGTTAACCAGTATCCCAATGTCATGAATGCCATGATTGATGATGCAGAGCGATTAATTTATGAAGGGAGACTGTTTACGGACAATCCTTTATTCATTTACTGTGCTTTGAATCTAGTAGTTATCACGAATATGAATGGAATGAAAGGTCCGTCTAAGCGACAATCCAAAAAGAAAATTGATGGATATGTCGCTTTTTTAGTTGCTCATAAAGAAACCATGATGGTCATGGATGATATAGATGAGAATGGAATGGATGAACTGATTGGTGAAATTTATAGATAGGGGGTGATAGAAATTGGGATTAAGGGATAGAGTATCAAATTTCTTATATAAGCAAGCAGAGAAGCGGGGTTGGACAAGGGCAGAAGATGTATATTCAAGCTCTATTCGTTTTGGTGGTCGTTACGTGAATGATGAAAGTATTTTAGAGTCAAGTGACGTTTACGAATTGATGCAGGATATCAGTAATCAAATAATGTTGGCCGAGTTTGTTGTGGAAGACGAGAACGGCCAGGGAATTAAAAAACATAAGGTATTAAAAACTCTAGAGAATCCAAATAATTATTTAACAGGTTCCGAATTCAAGAAACTTATGACCAATACTTATTTATTGCAAGGAGAAGTCTTTCCAATATTGGACGGTAATCAAATGCACCTTGCTACCAATGTGTATACGGAGTTAGACGATAGACTCATAGAGCATTTTAAGATTGGTGGTTCAGAGATTCCTAGCTTTATGATCCGGCATATAAAAAATATCGGTACCAACCATCTTAACGGTGTCGGCTTAATGCAATTAGGCAGAGAAACATTAGAAGGTGTTTTAAGCGCAGAAAAGGTCCTTACAGATAAATATAAGAAGGGTGGATTGTTAGCCTTCCTTTTGGAATTGGATGCCCATATCAACCCACAGAATGGGGCCCAATCGAAATTAATTAAAGCGATATTGGATCAGTTGGAACAAATAGACGAATCTCGGTCTGTAAAAATGATTCCTTTAGGAAAGGGGTACAAGATAGACACGCTTAAAAGCCCTATAGAGGACGAAAAGACCCTTTCCTATCTAAATGTCTATAAGAAGGATTTAGGGAAGTTCATGGGTATAAACGTGGACACGTACATGTCGTTATTAAAGTCTGATTTAGAAAAGGCCATGATGTATTTACACAACAAAGCAGTTAAACCCATAATGAGGAATTTCGAGGACCATTTGAGTCTTCTTTTTTTTGGTTGTGATTCCAAATTAAGAATCAAACTAAAAATTAACATTCTGGATTTTGTAAGCTACAGCACTAAAACAAACATCGGTTATAACATTGTTCGTACTGGAATTACATCACCAGATAATGTTGCTGAAATGCTTGGTTTTCCTAAGCAAGATACACCAGAAGCACAAGCAATCTATATATCTAATGATCTATCGAAAATAGGAGAGAAAAAAGCTACAGATGATAGCTTGAAGGGAGGTGATGGAAATGGCAAAGCAAAAGGCAATGAGGACATTTGACATCACCCAATTTACAACTCGTGATGCTACTGAGGATACTCCATCAGTGATAATTGGTTATGCAGCTGTGTTTAATTCACCGACAATAATCGGGGATTGGTTTACTGAAATAATTGCTCCAGGAGCTTTCTCCCGTTCTCTTTCTGAAAACGGAGATATTCGAGCTTTATTTAACCATAACTGGGATAACGTGCTGGGGCGTACTAAAAGCAGCACATTGAAACTCGAAGAGGATGAACAAGGATTAAAATTTGAAATTGAATTGCCGAATACGACACTCGCTCGTGATTTATCTGAGAGTATGTCCCGAGGTGATATCAATCAATGTTCATTTGGTTTTTGGGTAACTGAAGAGACTTGGGATTATTCGGCGGAACCGTATGTTAGAACGGTGAATGAAGTCGAATTGTTTGAAATATCGGTAGTTTCTATTCCGGCTTACGATGGTACCGAGGCATCACTGGTAAGAAGTAAAGAGGAAGATAAATCACTTGAACAAAGGATGTCTATTATCAAAACAATAAATAATACTTTGGAGGGAAAATAAAATGAATAAAAAACTATTATTAGCATTGCAAAAACGAAATAACCAACGCTTAACAGAATTGCGTAGTAAATTAGAAAAGAATGAAGTTCGCCCCGAGGATTTAGAGGCTGTTCAAACAGAAGTACAGGAGCTGGCGGATGAAGCGCAAGAAATTGCTGATGCATTAGCTAACCTTGGCGATGATGAAGGTGAAGAAGGAGAAGGTGGTTCAGAAGGAGAAGAGGGTGGTACTGGTGATGAAGGTTCTGGTGAAGGTGGAGAAGGTCGCTCAGGAGATGAAGGGGAAGACGAGGGCGAAGGTCAACGTTCGGCAGGTATTTTTTCCGAACAGCGCTCTGATGCAATGACTGCAATTCAAACAGCTTTGTCTACTCGTAATGCTAAATCTACGAAGCAACGTGAAAAAGAGGTTCGTTCTGCATTTGCTAACTTTGTGGTTGGTAAAATTAATGAAGCAGAAGCACGTTCACTTGGTATTGAAGTTGGAAATGGGTCTGTAACTATTCCAGAAGTAATTGCTACTGAAATTATTACTTATGCTCAAGAAGAAAATTTATTACGTAAATATGGCTCTGTCCATAGAACAAAAGGTAATGTGAAGTATCCGGTGCTTGTTAAAAAGGCTAAAGCTAATGTAAATAAGAAAGAACGCACTCAAGAAATTGCTGAAACTGATATTGAATTTGATGAGATTTTTCTTGATCCAGCAGAATTTGATGCTTTAGCAACAGTAACAAAAAAATTGATGAAAATGTCTGGTGTTAACATCGAAGAAATTGTTGTGGAAGAATTGAAAAAGGCATATGTAGAAAAAGAAACGAGATACATGTTTAACGGTGATGATGCAGGAAATGAGAATCCTGGAGCGCTTGCTAAAAAGGCTGTTACGTTCTATGAAACAGAAACAGTTGATTTGGAAGCAGGTGGTTTAGCTTCTAAACTGTACCAACAGTTAGTCAAATTTAAAGGTCAACCTGTTACTGCGGTATTAAAGAAATCTATGTGGATTGTTAATCGTGCAGCATTTACTGCTTTAGAAGGATTGCTTGATGCTAATGGCCGCCCACTCCTTTATGAAGCACCAGACGGAATGGGATATCGTCTACTTGGTCATAAATTAGATTATACAGATGCAGCAAACACAGATGATCCAGCTGTTCCAGTTTTCTATTTTGGTGATTTTGCATCATTCCATATTCAAGATGTTATTGGGGCTATGGAATTACAGAAGTTAATTGAGAAATATAGCGGAACAAATAAAATTGGATTCCAAGTTTACAATTTGTTAGACGGTCAATTGATTTATTCTCCATTAGAGCCTACAGCATACCGGTATGAAGTTGGAGAAGCTGCACCAGCTAAAGGTTAATGTCTTATGAATGAAGAGCTTATAAATAAACTAAAAAACCATATTTATTGGGATGAGGGCATGGATGAATCTATGCTCTCTTTTTATTTAGAGCAAGCTAAAACTTATGTAAAGAATGCTACGGGAAAGCAAACGGAGTATTTAGTCATCATGGTCGCTGGGATCTTTTATGAGTACCGTGTGGCTGAAAAGGAATTAGGAGATGCCTTAAATGCTCTAACTCCTTTCTTTTTACAGGAGGTATTCGCTGATGCCGAAGAGACTGATTAATCGATGGAAGTACAGAGCTACTTTCTACGAGTATGTAGGAAATGATGGTCCAACGCCAGGAGAAAAAATGAAATCGGTGCTTTATGAATGTTGGGCAGTTATCGAAGAAGTATGGGCGAAGGATTTAGAGTTAGCTAAGGCAAATGGAACTTTAAATGATATCACTATTAAAATTCGAGATCCAAGAGGGGCTTATCAACCAACGAATAAGCATTATGTATCTGTCAGTGCTCCTATTTATAAAGATAAGCACTTTAATATAAAACACGTTGCTCCTGATTTTAAAAATCGAGGGGAAATAAGGATCGTTGCTGAGGTAAGAACATGAGTGTAAAAATACACGGGGAAAAAGCGGTGATGGCTGAATTAGAAAAACGCTTAGGGAGATGGAAGGCGCAGCAGCTAAGTGATAAGGCATTGAAACAAGGAGCCCAAGTATTTATCAAGGAGCTAAAATCTCAATTTCAATCCTTTAAAGATACTGGGGCATCCATTGAAGAAATGACCATATCAGATCCAGTATGGATAAGTGGTGTGAGGACGATTACCATTCATTGGCGTGGTCCGAAAGATCGTTATCGGATCATTCATTTAAACGAGTTTGGCACAGTACGACACCCGAGCCCGCGTGGTAAGGGTGCCATCGTACGAGCGATGAGAAATGCCGAGTCAGCCTATCGAAGTGCAATTAAAAAGGCAATAAAGGAAGGGTTGTAATGGATGTATTAGAAATAATTTATGATGTGCTAATGGCAGACCCTTCTATCAAGGAAACCGTGGATGGAAGAATCAAATTTTACGAGTTTCCTGAAACGGGAGATGTGACGGCACCTTTTATCATCATTGATCCATTAGATGTCCCTCTCCCTAAAGATTTTGCGGATAATACGTGGCTGACCTATGAGTGTCTATTACAAATAGACGTGTGGTCAAAAAAGAGAGCCACAACAAGAGAGTTATCCGGACAAATCCGTGATGCCATGTGGAAGTTTGGATTTTCGCAAGGATCAGGTGTAGATGAATGGGATAAAGGTACAGGCATCTTTCGTGATGCTAGAAGGTATCGAGGAAAAATCTATCGAGACGATTAGGTACTTTATAGAGTGTCTATTTTAATTTTAAAGAGGAGTGATTATGTTGCCAGAAGAGAAAAACTATAAAGCATCCACTGGTGTGGATGAATTTTATTATGCGGTATTAACTGATGAAGATGAAAAATCGTTTAAGACGGGAGAAATTACAAGGGTAAAGTTTTTACAAGAAATCGAGATAGAAATGCCACAAGAAGCAAATAGGGCATTTGGGGATAACCGTACCGCGGAAATAGCCATTTCAGGTGGAAATATAACTGTATCCACGCAGTTTCATAAAGTACCGGTACAGGACAAAAATATCTTATTTGGGTTGGAACAAGTGGATGGACTATCGTCAGTTGGAAGTGATGATGTGCCTCCTTATGTCGCTGCTGTTTTTACCAAGACCTATGAGGATGGCTCTAAGGAGTGGGTAGGACTCACCAAAGGAATGTTCATGCGGTCTAAAATTTCTGGTAAGACCAAAGAAGACAAAAAAGAGTTTACCAATGATGAAGTAAAGGGAGAATTTATGGAACGTTTTGTGGAAGGGGCTAAATCGGAAAAATCGGTTCTGTTCGGCTCGGACAAAAAAGGGGAAACAGATAACCGAGATTCCCTATTCAAAAAGGTATTTGGAAAACCTTATCCTGGCACACTGCCGGGGGTGTAATTGATGAGTGAAAAAAAGAAATATCAAGTTATAAAGGAATTCAAAGACCTTCAGGACAAAGGGAAGGTCTATCGTAAAGGGGATGCCTTTCCAAAACCATCCAATAAAAAGGTGGAGGCTGAACGTTTAGAGGAATTATTGTCCTCTGAAAACAAGTTGAAGAAACCAGTAATTAAAGAAATCTAAGGAGCGGGCGATACAGCCTGCTCTTAATTAAAGGCTATTAAGGTATGTAGATTGTTTAAGGAGGAAGTAAACGGGTAAGTGTACAACAATAATAGAGGAAAAACGGTTAGGGGGATTATAGTGATAGTGAAGAAAATTTTATATGGACTCCTCAGCATAATTTTTCATGTAATTATTTTTTTGCTATATTTTTTCTTGCCGATAGTTGTTGCTAGTTTTGTACAAACTCCTGCGTCTGCCTACTATGCTTTTACAATAATTCTAATTTCAGGCGGTGTTCATTTTTTCTATTATTTATATTTCAAAGAGTCATTAAAGGATAGTAAATCCAAGAGCTTATTTGATTGGCTTGATAATAAAAACGATAAGAATATAGTAAGAGAAATTATGGGTAAAGAAATAAATAAAAATGAGAAGATTTTAATTAACTTAGAAGTTACTCAAAAAAGATTACTAACATATGTTAAATATAATAAGAACAAGTTACTCTTAATTAAGGCCCTCTTGAAAACCATGAATAATAATTATTTATCGGATTTAATTTTTAGATTATTCATACCTATTATTGCAACTATAATAATTGGCTCTATATCTAATCCTTTATTTAGGAAGGTAACTTCCGAAGAAAACAGTGATATTTCGTCTTTAAATCCTGAAATATTAGCGACTATAAGTAACATTTTCTTTCTATGTTTTATCTTAGTATCAATAGCTTTATTTGTTTTAGAAAAAAATAAAGGTAGAAGAAGAAACAAGTTATTTGAGGAAATAATAGAAACATGTATTCAAAAGATTGAGGATGAATATTAGACAAAAATATGACTATTTACGGAGTCGTTTTGTTTTTAAAGAGATCCACTAATGAGACCGCAAATTGTGGTCTCTTTTATTTGTTCAAAAAATCAAAATTAGGCTTTAACAAAGCCTAATTTAAAAAATGAAGGGATGTTTTGAAATGGCAAACTTAAAACGCAATATGATCGAATTGGTGAAAGAAGTAAAAGAGGGGGAGATTGTGACAGAAA
This sequence comes from Peribacillus sp. FSL E2-0218, assembly GCF_037992945.1. NCBI lineage: Bacteria > Bacillati > Bacillota > Bacilli > Caryophanales > Bacillaceae > Peribacillus > Peribacillus sp. FSL E2-0218. The sequence continues at coordinate 1,932,329 of NZ_CP150304.1, forward strand.
AATACCTGACTCCTGTGTTCATCCCTTTTTCTGTTGTGTACGAAGCGCTTGATATGACAGAAGCGATTGACAAAAGTGAAAAAGGAAAAAGTGCTGGCTCGGAAAGGGATTTAATTGAAAAATTATTGGATTTTGTCGCCAACAAGGTTTATAACAAGCAATTCACCAAAGAACAATTATTCAATGGGCTCCATGCTCCGGATGCTATTCAAACCCTTCAGGAACAGATTATGTTTGTGGCACAAGGCAGCCAGAATGATGAAACAAAAAAGTTCCTGGCGAAGAAACGTTAACGGATGAGGACTTTTCTCCAGCCAAGCAAAAAAAATACTTGGACATCCTCATCCTGGATCTTTTAAAAGAAGGGAAGGATATCAATGAGATATTGAATATGCCTTACCATTTTTTACTCGACATCATACGTGAAAAAAATAAACCAAAACAAGAAAAATCCTTAATTTCCGCATTCGGAGGCTAAGGATTTTTTTATTGGTATGGGAAGGGAGGGGGATGGATGGAGAAGATAGAAGGACTTTCCATTGGACTAGATCTTGACTCCACAGCCCTCAACCGTGGCCTAACCGGGGTAAAAGACAAGCTAAAATCCGTAAACAGTGAAATGAAGGCAAACCTGTCTGCTTTTGATCGCAGTGATCGCTCAATAGGAAAATATGAAACCCGTTTAACTGGATTGAATCGGAAACTGGAAGTCCAAAAAGAGGTCACGAAACAAGCCAAACTTGAGTACGAAAAGATGGTCAGAGAACATGGAGAAGGGTCCAAAGAGGCGGATAAGGCGGCTAGCAGCTATAACGCTGAAGTGGCTGCTCTCAATAATTTAGAACGCTATGTAGGGAATGTAAGGGAAGAACTCAAAAAGTTGAAAGAAGAACAACGGGTTGCTTCTTCTGGCTGGACAAAAGCTGGCGATTCTCTTATTAATTTCGGAAGTGGTTTGAAATCTATATCAGATAAAACAAAGGATGTAGGAAAAAGTTTAACCCAGAAACTTACTTTACCTGCTGTAGGAGCAGCATCAGCACTAGCGGGCATAACGCTGGTTAAAGGGTTTAATCGCCTGGTCGGCATAGATACGGCCAGAGCAAAATTGACCGGTCTTGGTCATGATGCAAAAGGTGTAGAAAAAATCATGACATCGGCCCTTGATGCTGTCCGTGGTACATCATTCGGGATGGATGAAGCCGCCACTACCGCGGCCAATGCCGTAGCTGCAGGCGTGAAAGAGGGGAAAGATTTAACCACGTATTTATCGCTAACAGGAGATGCAGCAGCAATAGCGGGGTCAAGTATGAGCGAGATGGGTTCTATTTTAAACAAAGTGAAAACGTCGAACAAAGCCTACAATGGAGAGCTGCAGCAGTTATCTGATCGAGGGCTGCCTATATACCAATGGTTGGCGGAAGAAGCGGGAGTAGCAGCGGGAGCAGTATCTAAAATGGCTTCCGATGGCGAAGTATCCTCCGAAATGCTGATGAATGCCATTGAAAAAAACATTGGCGGAGCAGCTGGAAAAATGGGTGAAGAATCATTTACTGCTGGGATCGCTAATATGTGGGCAGCAGTTGGTCGACTCGGTGCTTCATTTTTGGACGCTGGCGGAAAAGGCGGAGGATTCTTTTCTCAGTTAAAACCTTTAATAGCAGACTTCACAGGTCGTCTAGATAGTATGGGTGATTTTTCAGCAAAAGCTGGTGTTAAATTCGGAGAGTTATTTTCTGGGGTTGTAGACAAAGTGAAATCAGTAAAAGCAGCCTACGATAATTTAACACCTAGCGTACAAGATCTTATAAAAAAATTTGGAATTGCTGGAGCTGTGATAACGGTTGGACTTGGCCCGGTTTTGATAGGATTGGGTACGTTTGGAGGACTAGTTGCAAGCCTTGCTTTGAAGATAGGTCCTTTGTTTAAAAGGATAGCTGAAGCTGGTGGCTTGTTAAAATGGCTAAGGTTAGGGTTTACTGCTTTAACAGGCCCTGTTGGTATAACCATTGGGGTTTTAGCGTTATTAGGTACCGGATTTATCCTCCTCTATAAAAACTCAGAGACTTTCCGTAACGGCGTCCACAATTTGCTTGGAAAAATAAAAGAACTGGCTAAGAATGCGTTAAAAGCAATCCAACCTGCCATCCAAGCGATCATTTCATTTTTCAAGAATCAACTAGATATCCTCAAAAAGTTCTGGGATGAAAATGGACAGGTCATCATGGATGCTCTTTCAAATATAGGCAAAATTATCAAAGTTGTATTCGGGGCTATTGTGAAGGTCATTCAATTGGCCATGCCTCTTGTGCTGACAATCATCAAATCTGTATGGAGTAATATCAAAGGCGGCATTTCTGGAGCCTTAAATATCATAATGGGATTAGTAAAGGTATTTTCCGGTCTATTCACAGGGAACTTCGGTAGTATGTGGGAAGGCATCAAACAAGTATTTTTCGGTGCTTTAACATTCATTTGGAATTACGTGCAATTAATGTTCTGGGGTAAGATGCTGAAAGGCATTCTTTCACTAGGGAAGTTGCTACTCAACTCATTTAAGGGCATCTGGGGCAGTATTAAAAACGTATTTTCTAGGGTCATAAAGTGGATCGTCGATTTTGTGAAGAATCAATTTACTTCTATGAATAATACGTTGAATATAATTACGAATTCCATAAAAAATATTATCTCTACCATTTGGAATGGCATCTTTACATTTTTCAAAACAATCATTCAATCGATTTGGAATTTAGTTAAAAATCGTTTCACTACCTTAAAAAATACCATCAATACTATTTTCAGCGGCATTCGTGATTTAACAAAAACTATATGGAATGCCATTAAGAATGCTATTTATACGCCTATTAAAAACGCAGTGACAAACACGCTAAGCCGTTTTACTAGTCTAAAATCTCGCATCTCAGAAATATTCGGTTCTGTTAAGAAAAGTGTGAAAGGCTACGTTTCGGATATGGTCGAAACGGTAAAAGGCATGCCAAAAAGGATGTCAGATGGCCTGAAAAAAACAGGTGGACTGATTAAAGCTGGTGTTGTATTAGTTGCTAATAGAATGGTATCGGGTCTTGGAAAAGGTGTGAATGGCGTAATTGATGGTGTTAATTGGGTCATGGGATTGGTAGGAGTGGATAAGAAAAACCAATTAAAACCTTGGAAAGTTCCACAATATGCAAAAGGTACAGACGGACATCCAGAGGATGGGCCAGCTATTGTTGGTGATGGTGGAATGCCTGAGTTGTTGAGCTTTCCAAACGGAAAGTTTGCTTTGTCGCCCGCAACAGATACCTTGGTTAATTTACCTCGTGCTACCTCGGTCATGAGTGGTCCTGATACCAAGTTGTTTTTAAAATCCATTCCTGCTTATAAGGATGGGAAGGGTTGGCTGACTAAGATTAAAGAGGGTGCTGGTGCTGCTTGGGATGGGGCCATGAAAATAGGATCAAAGGCAGCAAGTGGCATTAAAACGGGTGTTAGCGCCTTAAAGGATAAAGCTTCTCAACTTTGGGATTGGGCTTCTGGTGGAGCCAAAGGCTTGATGGATAAAGTCCTAAACACCATGGGCGTTAAAATACCCAAAGTGAACGGGAATTTTGGCAAGATAGCAAAAGGTGCATTCGGCATGGTGAAGGATAAGGTCATCAATTTTGTGGGAGGAATCCTTCCAAGTTTTGGGGGTGGGGGATTTAGCTTTCCTGCTCCCTTCCGGAAAACGAGTGGCTATGGTCAGCGTTGGGGAAAACTGCATAAAGGCATAGATTTTGGCGCACCTGCAGGTACCCCGATTCCTTCTCAATCCGGGGGAGTGGTTCGTTTTGCCGGGTTTGGTAAAACTGGATCTGGATATGGTGGATATGGGAATGTGGTTCACATCGATGCCGGTGGAGGACTGTCCTACCTTTACGCCCACAATAGTAAAAATAACGTCAAGACAGGTGACAGCGTAAGAAATGGGCAAATTATCGGAACTGTCGGCAACACAGGCCATTCTACAGGGAATCATTTGCATTTTGAAGTAAGAAGAAACAACCAGGCTGTAAATCCTGAGTCGCTGGGGGGCGGTGGTTTCTTCGGAGCAACTGGTGCGAGCGGACAGATTAAGACATGGATCACACAGGCGATTAATGCGACAGGTGTTCCTAAATCATGGCTGGATCCTTTATCTACTATTGCAATGAAAGAATCTGGTGGGAATCCTAAATCAATTAACAACTGGGATAGTAATGCAAAAAGAGGCACGCCATCAAAAGGTCTCATGCAGACCATTGATCCAACGTTCAATGCACATAAAATGAAAGGAATGAATGATATCTGGAATCCGGTACACAATGCTGTAGCGGCTATCAGATACATTAAAAGCAGATATAAAACGGTATTTAATACTCCAGGCATAAAATCCATGATGAATGGCGGTTCTTATAAAGGCTATGCTACAGGTGGTTTGATTAACCATGCTGGTATGTACAACCTTGCAGAAGACGGGTGGCCGGAATTTGTCATTCCAACCAATCCTGCCCGAAGAACAGCTGCACAGAAACTATTGGCTCTTGCTGGCAGAGAGATTCAAGGCAATAAGCGTCCACACCAACTGCCGAATGTTTCATCTAGCACTGGCAGTGAAGAAAATAACCTGTTGATGCAGCTGCTTGAAGCGACACTGAAACAAAACCAACTTCTGAAGAAAGATCATGCGGAAATGATGGCCTATTTAAAAGCCATCGCGGAAAAGACGGCTGATGTGTATTTGGGAAGAGAAAAGGTGGGGTCCCTATTGGACCAGGACCAGGCTAAACGAATTAATCATGCTGGAAGGAGGATGGCCACTTGATATGGAGCGGCATTGAATACAACGGCAAACATAGTTATAGGGATTTCGGGCTTACGCTAGAGAGCCGCAAAATTGGCAACCCTTCTAAAAACAAGATTTTGGAGAGTGTCCCTTTTTCCAATACACAATATGATTTTTCTTCTCTATATGGCGATCAAGAGTATTTGGAGCGAGAGCTTACCTATGTATTCAATATCACGGGAGAAATGGGAAGAAACCATTTGTATGTGCGTGAAACAGACATTCTGCATTGGCTGATGCCACCGAGTAAAAAAATCAAGCTAAAAGATGATAAGCTCCCAGGCTTTTATTTTATGGCTGAAGTCTTTGAGAGTCCGGATGACGAAGATTATTTTGTAGGCGGCAAGCTCACCGTTTCGTTTACAGCCTACCCATTCAAGATCGCTGATCAGGAAGAAGGGCATGATCGCTGGGATGAATTTAACTTCCTTTGGGATGTGGCTCAAACGACTTCATTCACGGTTTCAGGAAGGCTAGATACCATTTTGTACAATCCTGGAGCTAAGCATGCCCGGCCTGACATACAAGCTTCAGAGGCTATGCAAATTATCAAAGAGGGGGTCACTTATCAGGTTAAAAAGGGTGAATCCGCCTCTTTTGATTTTGTATTGAAACCAGGACAAAATCATCTCCGTATCATTGGCAACGGTACAATCTCCTTTAACTATCGAAAGGAGATGATTTAATGTACAAAGTCACAATATTCAATGGGAAACAAGAAACCGTGATACATCATCCAGCGTTTAATGATCTGAAGGTACAGACGGGTCAAATCAAACGGGGCATTAATGTAGCGGATAGCTTCTCCTTTACCATACTTCCTGATAATCCAGGGTTTCATATCATCCGCCCTTTGCGAACGCTCGTTACGGTGGATCATATACAAAGTGGCAAAAGGGAATTCGAAGGCCGGATTCTCTTGCCCACGGAGTCTATGGATGATCAGGGTAAATTGATGAATTCTTTTTTGTGCGAGGGTGAGCTAGGATATCTGAATGATTCCTGCCAGCGTCATGGAGAATATCGAAACATGACGGTTGCGGCCTTTTTTAAAGTGATGGTGGATCGCCACAATACAGAAATAGCCGGAGATGAAATCGATAAAAAATTCCAAGTTGGCCAAGTGACGGTTACGAATTCCACCGATAATGTCTATCGCTATCTGGGGTATGAATCGACACTGGATTCGATTTTTGACAAACTTATTGATCGCCTCGGTGGGGAATTAAGAATTCGAAAACAGAATGGCGTCCGGTATCTTGATTATATAAGCCAGAAGGGCGTTCAGAAGAAAACAGAAATACGGCTGGCTAAAAATTTGAAGAGCATTGAAAAAGAAGCAGATCCAAGCGAGATTATTACGCGATTGATTCCACTTGGAGTATCCATTGAGTCAGAGGATGAAGGAGCTGTGGATGCGAGTCAGGCACGCTTAACCATTGCATCGGTAAACGGTGGTCGTGATTATATAGAAGACGAAGCGGCCAAACACATCTATGGTGTCATTGCCAAAAGTGAAACGTGGGATGATATCACCCTTCCAGCAAATCTCATGACCAGGGGAAACCAATTTATAGCGGAGAACAATCGAGTCAAAATCAAATATGTCCTATCTGCGCTGGATTTATCGCTCATCGGACTGGACCCGGAAAGCTTCGAGGTGGGCAACTATTATCCAGTTATTAATCCTGTGATGGGCATCGACGAAAGCCTGAGAGTGGTCGAAAAGACCATTGATATTATTCATCCCAATACGAACAGCTTGTCTATTGGGGATCTATTCAAGACCGCCTCCCAATATCAGAATGACATGTCTAAAGCGCAAAAGAACGTGGTCGAGCTGCAGAACACCATCCATCGCCAAGCCCAAGCAATTGGGGGAATGAAATCACAAATCGAAAAGGTTAATAACGTAGTTAACACGATTGAGCTGACACTGAAAGGCAGTGATTTGGATGCACTAAACCAGGCAGTCAAACAGTTACAGGCAGCTATTCAGGAATTGGATGAATCGATTGGGGACATGCCGATTTATCAGCCCGCAACCGAAACGGTTGACGGGCTTTTCAGCGCCCTTGATAAAAAGAAGCACAATTTAATCACGGTAAGGAATCCAGTCGATTTGGATGTGCTAGTCGCTAAAGTGAAAGCGTTGGAAGGAGGAAACAATGGCTAGTATAAGCGGGTTCGTACACAAAATAAAAACAGCAGTTTATGGGAAAGACGTACGTGGCAGCCTGGCTGACGGACTGGAGGCAATTAATAAAGAAACGGAAGTTACCACCGAGTTGAGTGAGAAAACGCAATTCCAGCAGGATGTTCTGGCGAAAAAATACATTGAGCAGATTGCGGATGCCACGGATATCACAGAAATCAAAGATTTTCATGTTTCTGGGGAGACGGGTAAAGTGTTTCAAACCATGGGATTAAGGGGGGATGCTTTTGACAGAAGTTTGGCACAGGCCGAGAGGAAATTAAAAGGGACGGTCAATGCTTTTGAATTTGCGTTCAATGGTCAGATTACGACTCGATCGGTTTTAGATGCCGTTTCCGAGTCGGAAGAAGGTACAGAAATCAGATTTCCTAAAGATGAGTATGCTTTTGATCCAATAATATTGAACAAAAGTGTATGGCTTAACTTTTCAGGAAGCCAATTGATGAATAAAGGAACGGGTGACTTATTTACGTTTAAAGGAGGAGTGAGTGGGATCACCTATTCTCTTTCTGCATCGGCTAAAAGAAAAGACAAGGTATTGCGTTTGAATGCCCAAGTAAAAGACATCACAGCTGGTGATTTAATTTTACTAAAAGATGATACGGTGCGGCACTATGATGGGCTACCGGATATAAATTCAGAAGTGCATGAGGTGTTATACGTACAGGGAAACACCATAATGTTACGGGATTTTGTTCGACTGCCAAAAAGGATCTCCTCAATCAACGTAACCAGAATTTCTCCATTAATCAATCCAGCCGTGACTCATGCAGAATTCCTAAATGGAGGGGTAGGGTTTGAATATACACGAGGGGCTAAGGTAGAACAATTCAAAGTGACGAACCATGCCAGCGCGGCAGTTTCTTTTATTAGTTCGTACGATTGTGCTCTATCTAGTTTTGCCTTTACTAAACCCGCCTCCACTGCTGCAGGTCTGGGGAATGGCGTATTAGGGATGAAGGGAACCATGAGAATGCTTGTTCAAAATGGGATTGGTGCAGACTTGCGACATACGGTTGATTGTGGGGGTGTTTTCGATGGATTGGTGGATAATGTACATGCCTTGAATAATACATCGTCTCAGTTCGTCATGTCTCATAATGGGTACGACAGTGATCAAACGTATCGCAATTGCAAATCCTACGGGGGGAAGACCTATGGGTTTCAGACGAGTGCACAGGGTGTACCAGATCCATCCAAGCTAACCCACTATGGCCTCCGGATTATTGACTGTGATGTTCAAACGGAAAAAGACGATCCTTTGTATCAATATGCTGTAAGGCTATCGAGTCCGGTCAAGGAGTCATTTATTGAGAACTTTACAGCCGTTTATGATGATGGCTCCAAAGCCTCCAACGGTAATAATGCTGGTATTTCGTTATTTCCCGTAGATAATGATTTAACCCTCAATAATGTAGATATACGGGGGTATAAAGATGGTTTCTCCATTTATCATCATAAGAATGTACAGTCAATGGACGATGAGTCCGTGTTGAATATAGACGGGTTGAAGATATCCAACGCTTATAACGCCATCGTCAACAGTTATGGGTTTAATAAGAAATTTTCTATTAAAGGACTAAACGTCAACAACATTCTTCAGTTCATCTTCCGTATGGGGGAAGGGTCCTTTGATTACCTCAATATATCGGATGTAAGGATCACCAATTCTCCGGCGCGTTTGTTTATCACCCAGCCTATTGCGGGAGAGAATCTAATCAATGGCTATATAGGTGAAATAAATATACCCGTGCATAAACCTGTCACCATGACATCCGGATATAAATTGTCATATGAAGAAATGCTCATCAATCAGAATCATGTCGTGGAATTGACCTCATCGAGGGACGTGCTGCCTGCCCAGTACCCGATACGTGACGGGATCATAGAAGGACAAAAACTTACGTTGTTTTATTCCGGTCAACATTCAGTCCAGGTAAACTGGACCACACGACTACGAACAAAAGATGAGAAAAATCTACTTTTAAATAAGAACCGTCGTTACCTTCATTTGATTTGGATGAAGGATAGCTGGTACGAAGTGTAAAGGGGGACAGGCCATGAGATTTGTAGATAAGAGTTTTGTGGTGACAAAGGAAATTCAGTTAACAATACGCGCTGTAACGGAAGAAGTGGAAGAGATTAACGAGAACAAGACCAATAGAATGGTCGTTTGTAAGGTCGTGTTTAAAGATATGGAGGAACAACCGGTGGTCAGCGAGCTGCACATCATTGAACATGAATATTACGATCTGCTGATGAGTACCGATGATATGTTTACCGTTGGCAAGCCATTAAATGAATATCGTTTAATTGATCTTTTTAAGGTGATTGATAAAATACGTGAGGATCGGGAGAGGGCAACTGTGGATGAGGAAATGGAATAATAAGCGGGGTGCTGTGATAGGGAGGCTCACAGTTAAATGAGGAACTATTAGCCCGGAAAAAACAACTTATTAATTTATTCGTTTTTTTATTTGCAAATGGAGGTGTAAGCATGGAAATAGGAATCGGGTTTTTAGTTACAGGCATAGGTCTATTATGTACGGTTACCGGACTTATTATCGGCTTCTTCACGTTTAGTAGAAATCGAGATAAGGATGTCAAAAGTGATGCTGCTGAAACAGCAAGTATCACTACAAAGTTAGACCATATTGGCCAATCGGTGGATTCGATTCGGATTGATCTTAAAGCGAGTGATCAACGTTGGACTAATTTGTCAGGAACGGTTATTCGAATTGATGAAAGCACCAAACAGGCGCATAAGCGCATCGATAAAATTGAAAAAAAAGGAGAGGTCTAAATTGGATAAAACAAAACAATATATAGCGATGATAGGCGGTGCACTGGGTGCACTGCTTTTATTTTTTCAATCACTGGGCTTTCAGGTTGAGTGGTTCAATGAAAATACCATTAATTCGTTCATTAATTTCCTTACAGCGATAGTTCCCCTAGGTTTTGCTTTGTATGGCGTTTACAAAAATCAATATCTCCTAACCAAAAAAGCCAAGGAACAAGAAGGGGTTTTGAAAAATCAAGGATTAAAATGAGCTGCCCATCGGGTGGCTTTTATTATAAATATATTTTAAAAGGAGACGATGGAAATGAAAGTAACATTACAAACCTTACTGGATAAATCAGAAAAGAAAATGGGAGTAAATATTAATTCTATTGTAAAGGCCTCTGCACTTGAGATGATTAGAAGAGCCAATATGGAAGGAATTTACGTCCAAATAAGTTCAGGTTATCGCTCAATGGAAGAACAAGCTGCGTTATACGGACAAAGCCGTCTTTATAGCTATAATGGTAAAAATTATAGCAATTTGGCTAAGCCAAAAGTGACACAAGCGAAACCTGGACAATCTATTCACAATTATGGATATGCTATTGATTATTTCCTTGTGAGTGATGACGGAAAAACAGCTTTGTGGACGGTAAATGCAAAATGGAGACGTGTGGCTGCCATTGGAAAAGAACTTGGGTTCAAATGGGGAGGAGATTGGACAGGCTTTAAGGATTATCCACATTTAGAAATGACAGGTGGCTTGTCCTTTACACAGCTGCAGGCAGGCAAAAAACCGAATCTAACCTTGAAATTCAAGTCAGGTTCAGAAGTTGTCGTTACTGACTCACCTAAAAAAGAAGTAGCCTCTGAGATAAGTAAGAATTCTCCTAAAGGCAAAGGTGATAGCACGATCGTTTCCATTCAGAAAACACTAAATAGCCGATATGGATGTAATCTCATTGTGGACGGTATTGCGGGTACTAAAACTAAGTCCGCGCTTATCAAAGCTTTGCAAATAGAGCTTAATAAGCAATTCAATAAGAAATTAGTTGTGGATGGAACATGGGGGCCTAAGACAAGAGCAGCTATCGTCACTGTCAAAAAAGGAGTCAAAGGAAATATAGTATATATACTCCAAGTGACGCTTTATATTCATGGCTATAACACTAATGGAATTGATGGGATTTTTGGACGTGGTACTGAAGCGGCAGTGAAAGAATTTCAACATGCAAAGAGAATTAAACAAGATGGAGTATCGGGATCAGTAACGTGGTCAAAACTGTTTTACCAAAAGGGATATAACAAAATTCTGTGAAAATAGACAATTTTTTACTAAGGAGTGATAAAATATAAGCATAAAAAAAAGACACGCAGGTTTCCCAAACATGCCGTTAAATCAACTACTCTAATTATAAATATTTTATACAAATAAGTCTATAACGATGTTTCTTTTTTGGGATTCCTTCATAGGGAGGAAATTTTTATGAAATGGGTAAAGGTTTATATTTATAAGTTTTCAACGCCAAAATTGGATATTATTAATCAAACATACGATGATGAAAGGTTTGATCAAGATCATTTAATATCCTTTATTAATACTATAATAGCATTACCTTTACAAGATCGTATATTAGATACCGGCGATAAGGTAATGACATTAGAAAATTTTAAAATAAGTGATGATGCTGATTTCTTCGAGGGTAATTTTACTGCAGCTAGATATGGTGAGGTTGCTAACTTAGTTCATAGGAGAACATTTCAAAAACGTCCAAGTGATAAAACAATGGATGAAGGCGATGAGCATAACATTTATTTTGTTATCGAAAGAGCTACAGGCAGACTATTTTTACAAGCCGATGGGAAACGATTAGTAACAAAAAATGCTATTGACAAATATCTAGGAAACTTTTTGGACTTGTTTGAAAAGGATATAAATCAATTAAATAAACAAATTCAGCCTTTAATGATTACACCAAGGAATTTATTCTTAATTAAAACAGTGTATGCAGAATCATTTTTTGAAGAAATTAATAAACTAATAAGAATAAAAAAAGCAACAATGCAAATAAAAATAAACGAAGATACTAACAGCCCAGTAGTGAATGCAATACGGGCTGGGGCTGAAGGTGTGGATGGAGCAAATTTAATTGAATACGCTATTGTAAATAAAGAACGCGGTGGTGGTATGCGAAGGGTGGAACAATTTTTAAGAAACCTAGAAGATATCGACAAATATGAAAATATAGTTGTTGAAGGATCAGAAGGGAAAGGAAGAAATAAAGCCATAAAAATAGAAGATCACCCAAAAGATTTCTCCGTCCAAGTTAATGTTAATGAATATGGAATAATTAGTTTTCAAGAATTAATAAGTGGAATTATTGACCGAGTTAAAAGACGTGGTATTTAATTGGAGGTTTGTCTTTAATGGTCCAAGTAAACAAAAACAGACGCTCAGTTAACTATGATATTTTTAAAATAGTTAAAAATTATTTTAAATTATCTTCAAAAGAGGAAATAAGGTTTGATCTTACAATACCTTTTGTTGTTTCATGTGTGACTGTATACTTTTTACATGCCAGTGGACTAAATATGCTTATAGTTTTGAAGGAAATAAACGATGTAATTATTTCGGTGATGTCAATTCTAGCTGGATTCAATACTGCAAGTGTTGCAATAATAGCTTCAAGTAATCCATTAGGAATTGTTGAAGCAATGGGTGGGCAAGGTAGGGCAAATGCAAACGAACAAGAAGGAAGAGAACTGTTAAATAGTTTAACTAGCTATTTTAGTTATGCGATAATTTTACAATTGTTTATTCTGATTATTAGTATCATTGCCTCAATAGCACTAAAAATTTTTGACATTAAAATATTTAAAGATAATATATATCTTTATATTTCATTAGCATCTATTTTTATTATTTGGTTCACTCTTGTTTTAAACTCTTTGTTGATTACAATTAGAAATGCTTCAATTTTGCATAACTTTATTTTATTTCTGGCGAAAAGAAGATGAAAAAAACCCTTCTCATCATATGAGAGGGGCTTTTTGTTCGTTTTGTATTCATATATCACGATACATTGTACATTAAATTTACTCTTTTTGCTTATTCCCTTGCTTTTTTATTGTACCAACCATCAGATCCATTTAATAGAAAAATAAATGCTGTATTTATAAACTCATAGTTGTTAGAAAGGGCATAAACATATTGAACTAATTCCAGTTCCTTAACTTTTTGCCTTTGTTTAGTATGGTAAGCTAGGTGAAAAAGGACTAAATTAAAGCCTTGAGTGGATATTTCCTCATAAAGTGATTCTATATAAAACTCCATTTCCCATTCATCCATTATATTTTTATTGTGATAAATTAATAAAATGATACGTTCAATTATAAAAAAATATCTATTAAAAGTGTCTGAATTAAGCTTGTCAGATTCCAATATAGTACTTAGGTAAGCATTATTATATGTTTTCCAGTACATATGAAAATAATCAGGAGAGTCTTTTTCTGCTAAAGAAGAGGCCATTTCATCAAATGTCCAGTTATTAATCCTCTCGCTTATATATTCCATAATTTCCTTGTATGGTAGCTGGTTAGTTTGAGATATATATTTATGCCCATTTGTAGTATCTGTATCGTCCCAGGGCTTTTCTATTTCAATCTTCACTTTTCTCAGTTCTTCGATCTGAATTGAAAAGGAGTTTTCAAACCGCTGAATTCTAGCAGTTTTGCCTTGTTCCTGTAAGGCTTCTTTTGTGCTTTCAAGCTCGTCTCTAAGCAATTTGAATTCGTCTTTTTGAACATCTAATTGATTACTTTGTATACTAACCGTCCGAATTAATAAAAGAATCGTAATAAATGTTAGGAAAGGTACAGTGGAACCTCCTAAAAAATCTCCGTAGGGTCCTAATAATTGAAAATCATATCCTTTCTTTGAAACTAACATCCAGCCGAAGAAGGGGCATGTAAGAACAAATGCAAATGCAAACGGTACGTATACTTCTAGCATTGTAGTATCGGTAAGTAAATTTTTTTTATTTTTATTTTTCCTTATCCATTTTTTCATCATTTTCCCTCCATTAGAAAAAGCAGTACAATCATACTAAACATTTACTCTTGATTTTTATAGTAATAAATATGGATTATTCAGTATTTCTTGAAAATGTATACACGTAATAGGAAAACTATACAGCAATTAAAATGTAGAAGAAGAAAAAAATCATTAATAGGCATTTTTTTGTCTTACACAGGAACGTAAGTCCGTATACAATGGATATAAAGGTGGGACTTTTCTGATGGCGATAATGCGTGATAGAGGGCTCGTTAAATGGCAAGCAGCATTAATTATGCCAGACATAAAACATTGAATAAGAAAATAGGTGAGGTTGATTATTTCCTAAATAAAAAAACTACCCTTGATAAAATACCGGGTTGAAGATTATGAAAACAACATTCATGCAATGGAATTTCATTTGCCAATTAACTTTACGTTACACAATAAAGGAAATCCACATGAAATTTACGGGCATTGTGTGTTCATACATCTTTTTACAAAAGGAATGAGTATTCAGAGGAAAGGTAGCAACTTCGAAAAAATTCAATTTAATTAAATTATAGGTGTGAGTGTAGTGGATTAAAAAAAGCCTACTCTTTATGAATGGGCTTTTTCTATGTAATACTTTATTTACTCCATTTCTAATGTTGACCAATCCCTACCTTGTGAAAGATCAACCTCAAATTCCTCTAGGAATAAATTCAAAACAAATTCTGCATTGTCTGGGCCCCCAATGTGCCAATCTTCTGGAGAAATCGCTACTGTAATCGCATCCCAAACGTACATACTCTTTAATACTCGTAAGTTTCTTTGAATCTCCTCCTTATCCTTTAGTATATAACTATTATGTCCTGAATCCGTCTCAGTCTTAAATGCGAAAAAATCCAGATCCAAATCTAAGATTAAGGTGTTACCTTTAGTGAAAATATCGTTCATTTTTTCCTTTTGGGAACACTCAAAAGTCTCCATTGATCTCCAATGGTAACCGGCAAACTGTTCTATCCTTTTTTGACTAAGGTGATCTTGAAGGTAAAGAGACTGAAGTTCGGTATCAAATAGATCATCATTTGGGTCTTCAGGTGATACATAGATTACATTTTGAATTGTTTTTCTTGCAAATCCTGCCCAAATAAAATTATCAGTTCCTACATAACTTCCATTCGAGTATATATTTTGGGTAATCTTTGATAATTCTTTTAATCCATTTTTATTTAAAACCTCAGGAACTGTTGCTCCATCAATTGCTGCGTCAAGGTGCTGGTCCACATGAAACAAAGTAGAGTTATCTTTAATCCATCCCTTTTCACGGGCTATATCCCATGCAATAAAAGCCCAATTATGGTGCTTCATAATGAAAATCTTTTTTTCAGGAAAAACAATTTTCCAGTTATCGTCTTCTTTCCAATTCATTGTGAAATTCATTTCCCTTCTTTTTCAAGTAACATAATATAGGCCATATTAAATTATGGGCTTAACCTTCTTAACCACCTCCGTAATATCAATATCCTCGTTATAAATAACTTTATCAATTCGAAAATCATCACTAGCTGCAAAATTAATTTTAATCTGCTGAATCCATTCATAAGCGGCAATGGCTGCTGTCCAGTCTGGATCTTTCTTATAATCCGAATTAGGAACAGTGAAGCTGCCACTTTGTAAAAAGTTAATCCCCTTTGAATGTAAGTAAACCTTTATATTTATGTTCAATGTAGCACCTCACTGTTCGCTTAGATTATTCAGTACCTATCTTCCTTGTGTAAATTATCTACTTTTACATCCGATGAATTGAGTAGTTTGTGCTCTTTGTTAATTTTAGGTTAGGTATTGAAATTTATCCAGTGAAAATTTTATAGTAATGAAACACCTATTTGTGTAGAGCCTAATTCCCACAAAAAATAAATATAGCAAGTGTTTGCCAATCCAGAGTAGGCAGGCGGTTTAAGAGTGTTGGTAGATCTACTTATACACGCTGTACTTTTTTGAATTTTTTTTAAAAAAAGTGAAGGCTATACTAAAACTGCCCGAAAATCACCCGAGTAATGCCCGATAATGATTGAGTTGAAATGATTTATTGTGATAAAAAAATTTCAAAGAACCCTTATAAAAAGGTGTTTTGGTGAGAGATTGATAGACTATTAAAGGTTAGAGCATGTTCCGCACGCAAGTCCACCCATGGGAACGCGAACAATATATGTCCATGTATTAATCATTCAAACCCTTGGCACCTCTGGTGTTGAGGGTTTTTTTGGTGGGGTAAAAAAGCAACGAAAAGTAGTGAGAGGGGTTTCACCCCTTTTTTTACCCACAATTCATTGTAAAATGTCTTTTGTGTAGTTTTCGTCTTTGATCCGGGCATGCGGCGGATGATCAACCTGAATGATGCAGTTGTGGGTCAAAAATTGCGGGTGAAGTGAATACCAAATAATTTTACGATTATATTATCTATAATCTCTCAATCAAGATCTCGGCATATCAGCTGGCAATTTTATAAAAAGTTATCAACAATATGTTGTGTCCTTCTTTCATGGTCTAATAAAAAGATAAAAAAACCCCTTTTTCTCCAATGAATCTTTGGGAAAAGGGGTTTATCTACACTCTGCACGGCACATTAAATGGTATGCCGTCTATATGTTATTTTTTTTGCTTGCTTTTCCAGACACTAAAAAGTAGCGTTCCCCAAATAATACAGCCTAATAAACCAAGAGTTCTGTGCCATAAAGGGTAACCTGAGTCGTTTTCGGATATCATTCCACCAATAAAATAAATTAAACTAAGGATAAGTAATATAGCTAGCCAAATTTGCTGTTTTTTACTCATAATACACATCACTTTTTACTAGATTTAAAAAACTATTAAAACAAAAGCTTTAGAGATATATGTAGCAACCGTCTTATTAAAATGACCTTTTTTAACGAGAAAACTTGTCAACGCATCTTCAATAGTACCACCAGAGCTTACAGCAAAGTCTAAAAATTTATTAATAGATTCCCAATGAAGAACAGCTAACTGTGTTCCAGTCATTGATTCTATTTTTCCTATCATTTTATTCCAGCCGGTTTTACCAACTTTACTCATTGTTGCTTTAATCGCTTTTGCTCCAGCTTTAGCAGTTAAAGTCACCTTTCCATAAGGAACTATTACAATAACATCATTTGATTCTTTATTCAATATCTCTTCTGCAACACTTGGATCTATAAATTCAGATTTTGTTTCATTTACTGCAATTTCCAAAATTCTATAGAATTCATCTTCATCGTAATTCATAAAGAATTCTTCCATCGATTGAATTTCTTCATCAGTAAAAAGAACATCATCATTTTCTTGTACTTTTACAATTGAACTAGCAAAAGCGCTTTCTATTGGTACAATCACAGTGCTCAATAATAACACTCCACTGAGAATTCCAGAAGTTGCTTTAATTCCTAATCTTTTCATAAATCCATCTCCTGAATATTATTTCAATAAATTATGGTTTATATTTCCTTAAAAGGAAATAAATATATAGTTTTCATAATTATCTAGATTTTAATTTCTGGTAGAGAAAAAAAGCGAAATATAGCGTGTGTCAACGGTACCGTTGCCTTATGGAGGATAAGTAGTTGATGGACTTAGTCTTAGCATTGAACAAACTACACTAAAGGCCCCTACTTGTATTAAGTAGGGGTTAGCTCTGTTAAAGGTGTTGTTGATTTTCTTAATGAACTAACGGGTGCGTTCGTATTATAAGGTTAGCCAGTTTTTACTGGTTGACCTTTTTTAATAGAATCTATTATATCAGTAGCCACCCCTACTTGTAGAAACATGTTTGAGGCTGGTTGGGACGCAGATCTCGTATAACAAGCGAAGCTATGACACTACATGGAGAGGACTAGGGGTACTGGTTAGTAAGTAGAGGAGGAAAAAACAATGAATCCAGTTGTTGGTCTGGATGTGGCAAAAGGAGAGAGCCAAGTTCAGGCATTTTTAGATCAATCTAAACCGTATGGAAATAGCTTTTCGATGAAGCATATCAAAGAGGAGTTAGATCATTTTATAGATTTTTTAAAGGAGGTTGAAGAAGTGACAGGGCAGATGCCTAAGGTCATTTTAGAATCTACAGGGCACTATCATACTCCTGCTATTCAATACTTGGAGGAACAAGGGATTCTATATATCTTACTAAATCCGATTATCTTTTATCAGGCAAAGAAAACCAGTTTACGGAAGGTAAAAACAGACGCTATCGATGCGTATCAGTTGTGTGTGCTGTATTACAAAGAGGATTTAGAACCTCATAAGATTAGAGGAATTCAGTGAGTAGACCTTCGGAATTTGTCCAGACAACAGGAAATCGTAACGAATATGTATGTGGAAGCTAAACTTCAGTTTCACACCATTTTAGATCAAGTGTTTCCTGAATACCGGAAGGTTTTTGGGGATCTATATTCAAGGGTTTCCTTATTGATATTAAAGGAATATCCCACTTCAGAGGCGGTATTAGCAGCCGGAGAAAGTAAACTAGCAGAGAGTGTTATAGAGTTCTGTCCTAGCCGATCGGGTCAATGGGCATGGGAAAAAGCAAAAAAAATAATGGACTCCGCGTCTCGAAATCCATTTCAAATAAACGTGTATCAAAGTCACGTAATCAATCTTCGTATGTATATTGAGTTGCTTTTTCATTACCAGGGACACCTCTCTGAGTTGGAAGATCGTATAGTGGCCCTGGCAAATGAACTGGAAGAATATAAGATCATCCAATCGATTCCCGGTATCGGAGAAAAAATCGCAGCCACGATTATCTCTGAGATTGGTGAAATCGATCGGTTTAATCACCCGAAAAAACTAGTTGCCTTCGCTGGAGTAGATCCAAGTGTTCACTCATCGGGTAAGTTTACGGCAACCATTAATCGTATTACTAAAAGAGGTTCGAGCAGACTACGTCATTCTCTGTATCTTGCCGTACTATGTGGCATAAGAAGTTCAAGGAACAAAAAGCTTAAAGCCTTCTATGATAAGAAAAAATCAGAAGGAAAACCAGCCAAAGTGTCAATCGTTGCCTGTATGAATAAGTTGCTTCATTGGATTTACGCTTTATTAAAGAGAAAAGAAGCATTCCTAGATTTAGCCTGATTAACGATTTTGTGAAACAGAGAAAAATCCTTCCAAAAGGGTTTTGGAGGGTTATTTGTCATGAACAAAAATAGTATATCATAAGGGAAATGAAAATTTCAGAGAAAAATATTGACTTCCTATTAGCTGGTTTAGTTCCATAGGGCGTAAAGGAAGACCACAATAAGTGGTTTCAGTTTGTAGACAAAAGGGGTTCGGAATTAAAAAATTCCGAACCCCTTTTGAAATTCCTTTGAAATTTTGACCAAAGGTTACGAGATTTGGGCTCTTCGAGCCACTATGTTAAGCCGTTTTAGGACCTTGCCATGTCCAAGTGGCCATCTTCTTTACATTCATGGCAGCGAAAGTAAGCATCGCCTGCATCGACAATTTTTTAAGTCCCCTTAAAGTAGTCCAACGCATACCATGCTTTTCTTTTGCATCTGCGAATACACGCTCAATCGTTTCTTTGCGTTTCGCATATATAGGTTTTACCTCTTGATGATGACGCAGATGATCTGCTTCTTCCACATATGCTTGCCAGATATGCCGTGTCACTACTTTTTGATGGTCTTTGCTTTCCGTACACCGTGATAAAAATGAGCATGTTGCACAAATTTGTTTGGGCGATTTGTACTCGCGATAGCCCTCTTTATTTGTTGTTGAGTACTTTAAAGTTTCTCCCGAAGGGCAAAGGTAACAATCAAAGTGTTCATCGTAAACATAGTCATGTTTGCGAAAGAATCCTTCTTTTGTACGAGGACGTGTATAGGGTAAAGCAGGTGTGATTTCTTTGTTAAATAGGTAGCTTGTAATCGCTGGTGTTTTATAAGCTGCATCTGCGGCAACTGCTTCTGGTTTTCCAACTTTCTCAATCACTTGCTCAACAAGTGGCTCCAAAATATGACTGTCATGTGTATTACCAGGTGTTACAATCGTTCCCAATACAAAACCGTTGCCGTCTGCGGCCGCATGGAATGAATAGGCAAACTGTTTTGTTCGTTCATCTTTCACATAGTAGCCACTCTCAGGATCCGTAGTACTTTCTTTAATTGCTTTGGTTTCTTCCTTATCAAATTTATCTGGTGGAAAAGGCTTCTTTCCATGGTTTTCACGATCTTGATTGATTTCTTCTTGAAGACGTCCTTGATACGCTCGTGTTTCTTTACGAACGATTTTCTTTTCAAATTTCCGTTTATTCGCACTGGCTTTCACATGTGTGGAATCCACGAAAACGTGTTCTACACTTATTAACTTTTTATTAGCAGCTGTCATTAAAATGCGACAGAAAATCTGTTCAAACAGGTCTGTATCTTTAAAGCGTCGCTCATAATTTTTTCCGAACGTAGAGAAATGAGGTACTTTATCATGGAAACCATAGCCTAAGAACCAACGGTAAGCCATATTGGTTTCAACTTCTTCAATCGTTTTACGCATGGAACGAATACCGAAGGTATATTGAATGAGAGTCAGTTTAACTAAAATAACTGGATCAATACTTGGGCGTCCTACCTCTGAGTACATATCTTTCACCAAGTCATAAATGAAAGTGAAGTCAATGGCAGCCTCCATTTTACGAACCAAATGGTTCGGTGGCACCAGTTGATCTAAAGTAATCATTTCAAGTTGATCTCGCTGAATAGAATCATGTTTAGAAAGCATCCTCATCACCTCAAGTTTTAATACTTCAATTTTAAAACAAAAATGACTCCAGTCAAAAGTGTTCTATCTAAAAGGTAAGACAAAGTTGATTGGAGCGGGTGTTCGAGACTCCTGCGGGAAAAGCGCGTCTAGGGGAGACCCCGCAGGCAAAGCCGAGGAGGCTCCCCGACCGCCCGCGGAAAGCGAGTGCCTGGAGTGGAAATCAACGTCTAAATTGTACAGGCCATAAAAATAGACAAACTCGATTTTCATCGAGTTTGTCTACAGTCTGAGACCACAATAAGTGGTCTCTCTTTTATTTGTTCAAAAATCAACATTTATCTAGCCCGAACTTAATCGGGGAAGGATTTTTTTTGCCTTACGCAAGAATGTTTGTTCGTATATAATGATTAAAAAGGAGATTTTTGTTGGAGGAGGTCAAGATGTAGATTTTCCGCAAAATGGTCCTACTAGCTCGGGTGGTATTGTACGGGCTACTGTCGATTCATTTACTTTGTCTGCAATTGGTATTTATCAGGTCTTTTTTCAGGTAAGTGTGAGCGAACCGGGCCAACTGATTTTAACCCTCAATGGTATTGATCTACCCTATACGGTAGTCGGTCGAGCCACCGGTACTTCTCAAATAGTAGGAGTGGCTCTAGTTCATACTTCAGTCATTAATTCAATACTGACTGTAAGAAATCCTGCTGGCAATTCCCCGGCACTGACCATCACTCCTCTTGCTGGAGGAACAAGACCTGTTTCAGCACACCTTGTCATTACACGACTTCAATAGATTGGGAGGAAAGGGGAGTAACCTGATTTATTTAGGAAATATTTTTTAGTTTAGTAGTTGAAGTGAAAAAGACCATTCTGCAACTAACTTATCGGTTGGGTAAATTGTAAAGGATGCACAAAAAAAAGACCCAAATAATGAACTGCACCCCAATTGTTAGACAATATCTAACAATTGGAGGTGCAGTTTTTTTGACTAAATATACGATGGATGAAAAATTACA
Organism: Peribacillus sp. FSL E2-0218; assembly: GCF_037992945.1. NCBI lineage: Bacteria > Bacillati > Bacillota > Bacilli > Caryophanales > Bacillaceae > Peribacillus > Peribacillus sp. FSL E2-0218. Next base: position 1,953,995 of record NZ_CP150304.1, read on the forward strand.
TGCAGTTTTAGAGTACTTGGAAGGGAAAAAATCCTATAAATCCATTGCACAAGAAAGAAATGTAGGTTTATCCCCTCTGAAAGGATGGGTCGCTCGCTATCTTGAACATGGGATGGAAGGACTTGCTTCATCCTATACAAATTACACTCTGCCCTTTAAACTAGAGGTACTTACATATATGAACGAAAATAGGGCATCGATCAGCGAGACCGCTGTACACTATAACCTTCCTTCCGATTCTATACTTTGGAATTGGGCAAATCAGTTGAAGGAAGGAGGTATAGACGCCCTTAAACCAAAGAAAAAGGGGCGTCTATCCATGAAAAAAGAAACCAAGAAAACATCGCCAGCTAAAGGCTCTCAAGAAGCACTTCTTGCAGAATTAGAATACTTACGTGCAGAGAATGCCTATCTAAAAAAGTTGAATGCCTTAGTTCAAGAAAAGGAAGCCCTACAAAGAAAGAAAAAGCGACAGTAGTCCATGAACTAAGGAAACAATTTAATTTACATCTACTTCTATCCATTTCTAACATGGCACGGAGTACATACTATTATTGGGTAAACGCCTTCGGGCGTGAGGATAAATACACAGAAATTAAATCCCTTATCGAAGAGATTTTCCATACGCATAAAGGACGTTATGGGTATCGACGCATCACCCTAGAATTACGTAACCGAGGTGCTCACATCAATCATAAAACAGTTCTCCGATTGATGAATGAACTAGGATTGAAGTCTTTGGTTCGCATGAAGAAATACCGTTCTTACAAAGGGAAAATCGGTAAGATTGCACCCAACATTTTAGCACGTGATTTTAAGGCGGAAAAGTCCAATGAAAAGTGGGTAACAGACGTCACAGAATTCCATCTAGCTGGGGAGAAACTATATTTATCGGCCATTCTTGATCTGTTTAATGGAGAAATCATCGCCTTTAATATGGAATCTCGGCCTGTTTATCCACTCGTTTCTAAAATGCTGGATAAAGCTTTTGACCGCTTGGAATCGAAAGATTCACCCATTCTTCATTCAGATCAGGGCTGGCATTACCAAATGAAACAATACTCTCATAAATTGAAAAGACATAACATTACACAAATCATGTCCCGTAAGGGAAATTGTCTCGATAATGCGGTCATTGAAAACTTCTTTGGCCTATTAAAATCCGAGTTACTCTATCTTCAAGAATTTGAAAGCATGGTGCATTTCAAACAAGAGCTAGAAGAATATATCCATTACTACAATCATCAACGAATCAAGGTAAAATTAAAGGGGATGAGCCCAGTAGATTACCGGGTTCATGCCCTCAAGGCTGGCTAATTAAATAACGTGTCTAACTTTTTGGGTTCACTTCAATAAAGTGGTCTTTTTTTTGTGTGAAAACAACATTAATGATTATTTATATGTAAATTCTAACATGAATTTTTTTATTCACAGGATTCATCTGCTTTTTTTATCTCACCTTTATCCAGTATAATCCTCCCGTTTCAGTTTCGATGTAAAATGCAAATCCTTCCATACAGGTCTAACTTTCCTTAACTAATTCCGTAATGTCATTTTACTCGTTATAAAGAATAAATCCTAAGGTGAATCCTCAAACTCTATAGAAAGGAAAAAGTACTTGTGAGGTGATTAGAAGTGTGGTATACACGTACATAACCAAGTCCTTACTCGTTTTGAGTAGGACCTATTTTTTCTTGAAGCTCTGTAAATGTGATGTTGAATTTCTTGATAAACTAAAGAGGCAGGTTGCTTTAAGGCAGATTACAAATAAAGTCGTTTAAGAAGGCACTTGACAGCTACTATTGAAAAATTATACCTTAATTTTAGTCACTACATATATAGTTACTAAAATTAAGGTTCAGGAGGTGAGGTCTGGAATGAATAAAACCTTAGATAAATATCAACAGAATGCAAAAACAAAAATAGGAAGCAGTATATATCTATATGCTTCTATAGTTGCCGTGCTTTTATGGAGTACGTCGTTTGTTGCTACCAAAATAGCATATACTTCTTTTACACCACTTACACTAGGTGCAGCTCGTTTTGTTATTGCTGCTGTTATTTTAGGTATAATTCTTTTATGTAAAAAAGATAAAACAAAGCCACCTATTAAAGATATAGGGTTAATGTCTGTTAGTGGGGTTTTAGGTACTACTATTTACTTTGGTTTGGAAAACATAGGAGTTGAAATAACTACAGCATCTAATGCTGCAATTATTGTAGCATCTTATCCTGCTATAACAGCGCTAATAGAGTTTCTTTTTTATAGAATAAAAATCCCTTGGATAAAGGGCCTTGGAATAGCAATAGCCATGTTTGGTGTTTTCCAAATATCGTACAACCCTCAAAGTCAAGAAGGCGAACAACAACTAATTGGGAATATCATATTAATTGTTGCAGGTTTTGTTTTTGCTTTTTATAACTTTACAACCCGTAAAGTCGTAAAAAAATATTCCATGATTACTATTTCTTTTTATCAAACTGTAGCAGGAGCGATTACTTTTATTCCACTAGCTTTTATAGAGAAATCTAGTTGGAAGATACCAAGTATGGAATCCTTTCTAATGTTGCTATATTTAGGGATATTCTGTTCGGTTATAGCATTCTTATTATATAACTATGGATTACGCAAATTATCTTCTAGTTCTGCCGTTACCTTAATGAACCTCGTGCCTATTTTTGGTGTGCTATTTTCAGTAATCATTCTTCATGAAGTTGTGCGAATAAGTCAAGTTATTGGTGGAATAATTGTAATACTAGGTGTGGTTTTAAGTGTCAGAGAAACAAATCAAAGTCAGACTGGGAGCAATAGAAATTGAATTTCAAAAAGAAAATAGTTGTTATTCTTCTATAATCTACCTGCCTGGCCATGTTACCATCAAAATAATGCAGCCCAGAATGGTTCATTTACTAATAGTTTGTGAAATATTGCCTTTAAACTAAGGGTGCGTTAGTTCCATAAGGCAGATCAACAATAAGCTTTAACAAAGCATTTGTTTTAAAACTTAGACTTAACCTTCTTAACTATCTCAGGAATAGCAACTACTTCGCTATAAATCACCTGATCAATTAGACATACCGCATAACTACTTTTATTTTTACTGGAGGTTACCAAATTCACCTTTTATTAAGGGTATGACTTTTAATCTATTAGTTCTAATTAAGCGGAATCGTGTGGTAAGCCTAGGGTGTTCTATTGCTAACAAAGTTTTTTTAACTGAGTTTTTTTAGACGTCTATCAAATGATAGGCGTTTTAATATACCGTTTTCCATTATTACACGTGTAAACTTCTGGTTGGTTACGCGATCAGGTATTTATTTAGGGGGGGGGAGGTAAAAGAATTCAAGGATCGGGTACGATAAGTTATTAGATGAAAAATGGCTGCGTTATGAATGCTATTACGTAGGTGGGAAGTTTGAGTTATAATACGTTATTATAGGATAGTAAGAGAGCTTCTTGATTGAAATACAAAAAAAGGATGGGTGAGTAAGAATGGCAATAGTTGATGTAACGGTTATTCCTGTCGGTACACAAACTCCAAGTGTGAGCAGTTATGTGGCAGATATACAAAGAGTATTAAAGCAATATGAAAATAAGGGAGAGATTCGATTTCAACTGACCCCCATGAATACGATCATTGAAGGCGAACTGCCAAAGTTATTTGAAGTGATTCAAGCGATGCACGAAGTACCTTTTGAAAAAGGTCTTGCTAGAGTTTGTACGAATATCCGTATCGATGACCGTCGTGATAAACAACGCAAGATGGAAGACAAAGTAAAGCGAGTGGAGGGCATGCTTGAAGAATAAAAGCTGCTGTAAGTATTGGGGATAACAGTTACAGGTTATGAACAAAGCACTTAGGATAAGGCTTCAAAGGACTAAAGGAACTGGGAACTGAAAGAAAGAGTTTCAAATCTCTCCTGTTAGCATTTTACATAAAAAAGCGGTGGAAGTTTAATCCTTAAACTTCCACCGCTTTTTTTCGGCTTTTTGAATGTCTACCATGTTGATATTCCTTGAACCATGCGGGAAGAACCGCCTTCAATTGCTGTTGCGGTTAGTATACCCGTGTATATCTATATTTTCATTTCCAGAGTTAAACCATAATATTACGCCATTTGAAAATTAGATAGAAATGTTATAAACCTTGTTCCTATATCAAATGAAGTCTCCATACCGCCTTGATTCTCTAAACCTATAAACGTTCTCCGAATAGTTCTATTTCTTCATTTGGGTGAAAGAGAGTAAATCCTTTTGAACAAAACACGAACCTTTTATTTACCTCGAACCCTGCTTTATTTAGTATTTCAAGTGTTGCATGGGAATCCGTTCCTGCGTACCCGCAACTACATCCGGAGAGGTGAAGTTCATTCCCCTTTTTGTCGATAAGGATGAGACCGCTATCGATTTCTTTTGACATTTTTGCTATTTTAAAACGGTCAAATTGATCGTTAACTGCCTCGAACAACGAAATGCTTTTATTGTTTACGCCACGGTCTTCACCGTGATTTTTTATGACTAAAACCTCTCGCTCATATGGTTTCTTGTATAGATGGTACTTTTGGTAAGTGATGTCTTTTATTTTACATATAATGGGCGTAATATGCTGTTTTCCATTTGTAGATTGATTAAACATTGCACCACTCCTAAACAGTTATTTCAATTAGTTTATTAGGAGAAAAAGAGAATAGTACAAAGAATTTATCGGATATAAATGTAAACCAGAAAAGCTAGGTATAGTGAATGGTTGTAAGATTGGATCGCCTGCACTAATCCGGACAGGATTTTTAGGACAGAAACATGAATAAGCCATTCTGCTTTATAGTTGTAAGTCGGAAATCCATATCTTCGGCTTTAAGCGAAAAGTGCTAGAATTGATTCGATTTATTTATAAAATGTATGGTGAAATATATTGGTGCCATATAAAAAGCGGGTAGCTAAAAGCTTGATCACTCGGTTAATATTCAGAAATTTTAAAAAAATATATTGACTTATATCAACTATGTCATTTACATTATATGTATATCAAGCGCTTTACCAATTAATAGAAATGAGGTGGACGGTCAATTAAAGGTTCTACCATGCGTTTCGCTTGTCATTGAAAGCGCTTCATAGGTCATTGTTTTCTGGATTTTTTATACAGATAGAGGATGGGAGAGGTACTCATGAAAGTGAAAAAGTATAAAAAGGTGGCAGCTTATTCATTACTTGCAAGCTCTCTTTTGTTAAGTTCAGCGTGTTCAAATGAAAGCGCTTCCTCGGGTGGCAAGGGTGAAAGCAAAGATGAAATTAGTATTACATACCGTTCTGGAGGTGGCACCAATAAAGGTTTGACAGATTGGCTGGAGAAGGAAGTCATTCCGGAATTCAAAAAAGAGCATCCGGGTTCAACCATTAAGCTTGCTCCCTTAAATGTTTCAGAGGGGGATTATTTCGCCAAGATTGCCCTGATGCTGAAATCGAAAAATACCGCACCAGACCTTGTTGCGGAAGATACGTTCATGGTCAATTCTGATGCAAGTGCTGGGTATCTGGAGTCGCTTGATGATAAGGTGAAGGCCTGGGATGACTGGGGGAACTTCACGGAAAATGTGAAGAAGGGTGTCATTGCGCAAGATGGCAAAGTGTATGGAGTACCTTATAACACGGATTCACGGGGAATTTGGTATAACAAAGATCTATTCGAAAAGGCAGGCCTGCCTGTCCCGTGGGAACCGGAAAGCTGGGAGGATATTCTTCAAGCTGCCAAAACAATTAAAGAAAAATCACCCTCTGATGTCATTCCGATTTGGATGAATTCCGGAAAAGCTACAGGGGAAGCGACATCGATGCAAACTTTTGAAATGCTCCTTTATGGTACGAAAACACCTCTATATGATTTAGACGAAAAGAAATGGATCGTGAAAAGCGAAGGACTTGTTGATTCGTTCAAGTTCATTGATACCGTGTACGAAGAAAAGCTCGGCCCAAATCTTTCACAGGTGTTAAATGGACAGGGAGGCAGTATCGCCTATCAACAATTAATGCCGAAAGGTAAGCTCGCCATGGGGATTGACGGATTTTGGCAATCGGGTACATGGGGAGAAAACGGTGCTGCTCCTTGGGCAGAAGCGGTTGATACTTTAGGGTTCGCGCCAATGCCAACAGAAAATGGTGATGGTGCAGGCACTGTTACGATGTCTGGAGGTTGGGCCTTCTCCATTCCGAAAAATTCAGGCAGTAAGGATTTGGCATGGGAATTCATTAAATTCGCATCCAGCAAAGAAAAGAATCTCTCACTACAATTAAAAGACCGCAATTTAACCCCGCGAGATGATGTAGCACAAGATCCGGATTATCAAAAGATCCCGATGTTCGATGAAGCAACCGCACTGTTAAAAAATGCTCAGTTTCGTCCTGCTGTCGATAAGTACCCAAATGTCTCAACCCAAATTCAATCTCTTGTTGAGGATGTCGTAACGAACAAGCTTACTCCAGAACAGGCAGCAGCTCAGTATCAAAAAAATGTAACGGGCATTGTCGGTAAAGAAAACGTGATGGAAAAATAAAGAAAATCATGGGTTCCTCCCTGTCCAAGCAGGGAGGAACCATGATTTATATGTACAGGAATGGGGTGTGGAATGAATACTAATCCGGTTGAGTCACATGGAATTCGAATCAAGGAGGAACGGAAAAAAGATTATACATTATTACGTTCCATTCTGTTTTTACTGCCAACATGGATCATATTGCTTATCTTTTTTGTCGGCCCTATTTTATTAACATTCTACTTTGCTTTCACGAATCTCTCGTTAACCGGAACGGAAGCGCAAAGCCTGGAGTTCACTGGATTCCAAAATTTTCTCACGATGTTCCAGGATCCGAATTTTCGTATCAGCATGGTAAACACGATCGTATTCCTTTTATTCTCAGCCGTAATCGGCCAGCAGGTTCTTGGGTTTATCTTGGCTCTGCTAATGAAGGAGAAGAACACTTCCTTTAGGAGGATCATCGGCATCATCGTCATAGCCGGCTGGGTTACTCCAGAAATTGTCGTTGCATTTTGCTGGGTGGCTTTTTTAAGTGATAACGGAACGTTAAATATGATTCTGGGGAATATGGGCATGAAGCCTGTGACCTGGTTGTATAGCTTCCCGATGATCAGTGTAATCATCGCAAATATCTGGCATGGAACAGCATTTTCGATGCTGGTATACCAGGCTGCATTGGACGATGTTCCAAAAAGCGTGGAAGAAGCAGCCGTTATAGATGGTGCGTCACGTTTCCAAATGTTACGGAAAATTGTCCTGCCCATGATGAAAGGGTCCATCGTCACAAATATGATCCTCGTCACCTTACAAACATTGGGCGTCTTCACGTTGATATTTGCCATGACAGGCGGAGGTCCGGGAGCATCGACGCAGACCCTTCCGATATTCATGTATAACCAGGCATTTGTTAACTATCAACTTGGATACGGAACAGCCATTTCCCTCATATTACTTTTGATAGGGATTATTTCAAGCACGATTTATATCAGGTATATGAAGGTCGAAATATAGGGGGTGAGTTGAGTGAATCGTTTCAAACTCGAGAAAATCGTTCCATATGTCATTTTAACTTTGATAGGGATATTATTTCTATTACCCCTTTTGTGGGTGTTGGTAGCTTCTGTTGATCCAAATGCGCAACAGGCCTTAAAGACCCCGGATAGCCTGACAACATCGAATTTTACAACCATATTAAAAGATGGTGCCATTCTTCGTTCCTTTGCGATTGGATTATTCCTTTCTTTAGGTCAGGCAGTGCTTGTGGTCTTGTTTGCAGGGCTGGCAGCCTATCCGCTTTCCCGGTATGCTTTGAAATTCAAAAAACCGTTCATGTATACCATCTTATTCATGACATCTTTGCCAATCACAGCTGTAATGGTCCCTGTCTACCAACTATTCGTCTATATCGATTTGCAGGATTCGCTCATCGGAACTGTCTTGTTTCTGACGGCTTCCGGTTTGCCGTATGCGATCTGGATGATGAAGAACTTCATGGATGCCGTCCCGCTTGAATTGGAGGAATCGGCTTGGATTGACGGGGCATCCGTATGGGCAGGGTTACGGAGGGTCGTGGCCCCATTAATGATTCCTGGCATATGCACGGTTGCCATTTTTACGTTTTCAGGAAGCTGGGGTAACTTTTTCGTACCTTACATCTTGATCCAGACTCCGGAAAAATTTCCTGCCTCGGTAACGATATTCCAGTTTTTCGGCAATTACGGTATGGTTGAATATGGGAAACTTGCAGCTTTTTCATTGATCTATACAATGCCCGCTGTCGTCCTTTACATCTTTTCACAGCGTTTTATGTCCCAAGGCTTCAGCCTTGGCGGTGCAACGAAAGGTTAAAAATCTCGAGGGAAAAGGAGTGTTTCATTGAATGTTTTGGAATATAGAGAAGTTAGAAAAGCGGATAAAGGAATTACAGCCGTATCGATATCAGGCCGTCAAGCCAGTCGTGTCGTTTGAAGCACAGATTGACGAAGAGGGAGCGATTGCGCAGGGGCCACCTGAAGGAGGCTCATGGGAAACAATGAATGTACGGGATAGATGGGAAGGACGTGACAAATACATATGGCTTAAGGCAGCTGTACCCATTCCATCCAACTGGGACAAACAAAGAATTGTCGGTGTGTTTGATTTTGGAAATACCGGAGGCGGTGGCAATTCCGGGTTTGAGTCGCTTTTGTACTTGAACGGCCAACCGTATCAAGGGGTTGATATGAACCATCAGGAAGTGTTTTTGGATGGGGAACTTGCCGGAAGCACCGTCGACTTTTGTTTCAGGCTCTGGTCCGGACTTGAAGGCGGAGGGGTGCAGACGATCCAGGAGCATCAGTTGAAGGTCGCTTATGTTGCGTGTCTGGACGAACGCGCCGACGATTTATACTATACCGCAAGAGCAGCATTGGATACAATAAAATATCTTGAAGAAAACCAGCCTGAAAGACAAACTCTATTGAAGGGTTTGGACAGGGCGTTCCTTTTGATCGACTGGTCAAATCCCGGTTCAGGAAGCTTTTATGACTCGGTTTATCAAGCGCAAGCCGTCTTAAATGCGGAAATTGAAAAGATCCCAAAAAATTATCCCGTTACCGTCACTTCCATCGGCCATACCCACATTGATGTCGCATGGCTTTGGCGCCTAAAGCATACTCGTGAGAAAGCGGCAAGGTCATTTTCAACTGTGTTGCGTTTAATGGAACAATACCCAGATTACACCTTTTTGCAGACACAGCCGCAATTATATGAATATATTAAAAATGATTACCCGCAAATCTATGAGCAAATCGAAAAAAGGGTCCAGGAAGGGCGTTGGGAAACGGAAGGTGGAATGTGGCTGGAAGCGGATTGCAACCTGACAAGTGGTGAATCGCTTGTCCGCCAGCTGCTACTCGGGACAAAATTCTTCCAAGAGAATTTTGGGAAGGAATGTGAATATCTATGGCTGCCGGATGTCTTCGGATACAGCTGGGCACTGCCACAAATATTGGTTAAATCAGGAATCAAGACCTTCATGACCACTAAAATCAGTTGGAGCCAGTTCAATAAAATGCCTCATGACACCTTCAAGTGGAGGGGAATCGACGGAACGGAAATCTTAACCCATTTCGTCACGACCCCGGAAGACGAATACTGGTTCTACACATATAACGGCCGCCTCACTCCGCGCACGGTGAAAGGAATTTGGGAGGCTTATCGGGATAAAGCCGTCAATCAGGAATTATTGCTTTCCTATGGATACGGGGACGGCGGAGGCGGTGTTAATCGGGAGATGCTTGAGATGCGCAGGCGCTTGGATAAAATGCCAGGTTTGCCGGCAGTGAAAACGGGAAGGGCCGATGAGTTTTTCAATCGCCTTCATGAGACGATAGATAATACGGATCAGTATGTCCATACATGGGACGGAGAGTTGTACCTGGAATACCACCGTGGAACGTATACGAGCCAAGCTTATAATAAAAGGATGAACCGCAAGATGGAATTGCTCCTACGGGAAACGGAATGGCTTCACTCCTTGAACAGTGTGCTTGAAGGAACATGGTCTTCTTATCCGTCAGAAGATCTGGAGGAAAGCTGGAAGATCGTGCTGCGCAATCAGTTCCATGACATCATCCCTGGATCTTCCATCCGGGAAGTCTATGAAGATAGTAAACTGGAATATGCAGAGGCACATCAATTGGCGGCTAATGCCTGGGACCATGCATCCCGTTCGTTGGCAAAAGGGAGTGATCAGCAATTATTTACCATTTTCAATTCCTCTTCATGGATCCGAAATGATATCATTACTATTAAGACCGATTTTCATGCAGAAGGTGTCTGGACCGATGAGACAGGTAAAATTCTCGATTCCCAAAACACAGCAGATGGTGAATGGCTCGTAAACGTTGAAAAAGTGCCTTCGCTAGGCAAGAGCACGATCCGTTATGAGAAAGCGGAAAGTATATCGAAATCGGCATTTGATGTGTCGACTAATCACATTTCGACTCCTTATTATGAGATAAGCTGGAATGAAAACGGGCAGCTTACGAGAGTTTTTGATCGAAAGCACCAGCGAGATGTTTTAGCACCGAATTCTCTTGCGAATGTACTCCAGGTATTTGAGGACAAGCCCATGCAGTATGACGCCTGGGATATCGATATTTTTTACCAAGAAAAGATGAAAGAGGTAAGCAATTTAATAGGAAGCAATGTAGTCGAAAACGGACCCATACGTTGCGTAATCGAGTTTGAATGGGGTTTTGGAAAGTCAACGATTACACAAAAGATGATAACGTATGCCAAGAACCCGCGCATCGATTTTAAAACGAACATCGACTGGCGTGAAAAGGATCAGTTGTTAAAAACGGCATTCCCTGTAGACATCCGTGCTACGGAGGCTACTTATGACATCCAGTATGGAAATGTCAAGCGGCCTACTCATTGGAATACAAGCTGGGATTACGCTCGGTTCGAAACCGTCGCACATCAGTGGGCTGACCTATCGGAAAGTGGCTATGGCATAAGCATCCTGAATGATTGCAAATACGGACATGACATTAAGGACAATGTGATGAGGCTGACCTTGTTAAAATCGGCCACATACCCAGATACCGAAGCTGATCAGGGAGAGCATCTATTCACCTATTCGTTGCTACCGCATAAAGGGAGCTGGTATGAAGGGGGAACGGTCCAGGAAGCGTGGGCATTGAATAATCCGCTCTTATACATGGAGGGACAATCCCAAAAGCTGTCCATGTTTTCGCTTAATGCTGAGAATGTAATGATCGATGCCGTGAAAAAAGGGAAAAATATTGATGAAGTAATTATCCGCCTGCATGAGTTTGCAGGAGCAAGAGGAGTTGTGGAGGTAAGAAGTGAATTAGATATCATTTCATGGCAGGAATGCAACCTAATGGAAAAAAGTATAGAGGATAAGCGGGAAGATCAGACATTGGCCTTTGACATCAAACCGTATGAGATTAAGACATTCGTAGTCCAACTGAAAAGTTAACCACATGCCAATTAGGGGATTTTCCCCTTCTTGGCTATGAATATATCGTTTGGGGTGGTTACAATAACAGCTTTATATGAGAAAGTATATCAATCATTGAAGAAAGATATCAAAGAGGGGAAATATAAGCCGGGCGATCGCATCCCTTCCGAGAAAGAACTCTCGGACATCTTCGAGATCAGCCGGATCACAAGCAAGAGGGCCTTGGGCAAATTGGTAGAGGATGGGGTTGTCTACCGCACACAAGGGAAGGGTACTTTCGTGTCTGAAGCGGGCAGTAATAAAACCAATTTGGCTCACGTTCGAAAGCCCTTGTTCGGTCTCATCATGACAACCTTTGATGACAGCCATAGTTTTAGGCTCATTTCAGGCATAGAATCAGCTTCGGATGAGAAATGCATGGTCATTTTAAAACAGACCTTCGGCTCGGCTGAAAAAGAGGAAAATATAATCAAGGAGTTGCTTGATTTCGGCGTTGATGGACTGATCATCTATCCTGCCCAGGCTGAGCACTACAGTTCGGAAATCCTCAAAATGGTCGTGGACCAATTTCCGCTCGTCCTAATCGACCGTTCGTTCAAAGGGGTTGCCGCAACTGCCATATCGACTGATAACGTACAGGCTGCCAAACTCGGCATGGAACATCTTTTTGATTTAGGTCATGAACACATCGGTGTCTTATCTCCAACAACAATCGCGACGACGACGATTGAAGATCGATTCGCTGGGATCGTCCAGGCCTTTTCTGAACGGAATGTTCGGGTTAATCGTGAATTATGGTTTACCGAAATAAAGAGTACACTTCCCACCCCTGAAGCAACCTGTGAACAAGACATTGAATTGATCAAAACCTACCTTAAGGCACATACCGATATCACTGCCCTGTTTACGATCGAATATAACATTGCGAAGCTTGCACAAAAAGCTATTGAACAAATGGGCCTTCGCATACCTGAAGATATCTCGATCCTATGCTTCGATGAGCCGGAAAATAATTGGGACAGTTTGACTTTCACACACCTGCAACAGAAAGCAAAAACGATTGGTGAAACGGCGGTCAGAAGGTTATTGGAAATGATAAACGGGGACTGTTCCATTGAAAAGGTGGAATTCCCGGCATGTTTGGTCAAAGGGAATTCCACATGTCAGTCAGTGAAGAAACATCCACTGTCCAAATGATGGAGGGTTCTATTATTCAGTCCCAATTGCTGGATCATTGTTCGCCATTGCAGTTTAGTGAAAAGGTCGTCAAATAATAAATGATTCCTGCAAGGATTCAGGCTGGATGATAAGTGCACGAATTGTTCATGATCATGAAAGAAAAATCTTGGTTAACCATACAAAGCACTTAGCACTCATACACTCCGTCAGCTGAACGACGGGGGGATTTTGCTTAAAGTATTTCAACCCATAGAGGAGGCATAATCATGGTTTATGTAGCAGATCAAAGCAGGTACGAAACGATGAAGTACAATAGAAGCGGACAGTCAGGCCTAAAGCTTCCAGCCATTTCGTTGGGGTTATGGCATAATTTTGGAGGGGTGGATATTGAGGAGAATGGCCGCGCCATGCTGAGGAGGGCATTTGATTTAGGGATTACCCACTTCGACCTTGCCAATAATTATGGACCTCCTGCAGGCTCGGCAGAAGATTTGTTCGGCCGGATATTAAAACAGGATTTTGCCCCATACAGAGATGAAATGATCATTTCCACGAAAGCGGGTTATCATATGTGGCCCGGCCCATATGGGGATTGGGGCTCCAAAAAATATTTGGTTTCAAGTCTCGACCAGAGCTTGAAACGCCTGGGACTTGATTATGTGGATATATTCTATTCACACCGTCCTGATCCAAACACACCACTTGAAGAGACGATGGGGGCTCTTGACCTTGTCGTCCGGCAGGGAAAAGCGTTATATGTAGGCATTTCCAATTATACTGCTGAACAAACGGCACAAGCGGTAGAAATCTTAAATGATCTAGGTACGCCTCTCCTCATTCATCAACCAAAATACTCCATGTTCAACCGGTGGATTGAAGATGGATTACAAAATGTTTTGCAGGAAAATGGGGTGGGATCCATAGCGTTCTGTCCATTAGCCCAAGGTCTGCTTACGAATAAATATCTTTCAGGTGTTCCGGTTGATTCAAGGGCAAGTAAGTCAACGGGAGCATTAAAGGAAAATGAAGTCACGCAAGAAGCGGTGAACCGTGTACGGAAATTGAAGGAAATCGCAGATGAGCGAGGCCAATCTTTGCCTCAATTGGCCCTGGCCTGGGTACTTCGTGAAGGAAGAGTCACCTCTGCCCTGATCGGGGCAAGTAAAGTGAGCCAAATAGAAGAGAATGTCAAGGCGTTGAATCATCTTACATTCACAGATGATGAGTTAGCCAGAATTGAACAAATCCTTTACTTGAATATTGATATGTACAATCCTATTGGAAAAGAATGAGTTTCAATGGCAGAAGAAGGGTATTGTCCAAATCTGGGAGAATCGAAACTAGGCTTCGAGGGGTACAGTGAATGGGCAACATGAAAAAAGCGCCGCTCGTTTTATATGGATGGTTAAGTATTCAGCTACACAAATTTTAAAAAAAGATAGTGTTTTGGCATGCTAAAGTAAGTGTCAATACAGAAAGCGTACAGAAACTTTGTAAGGTGAATAAGCAAAAAAGCGCGCCCAATAAATGTGAAACATTCACTGGGGGCGCTTTTTATTCTTGGCATCCTTACAGCAGAAATCCCCAATTATCAGGCTTGCAATACTTCAAATTAGAAGGCAGCTTTTAATACTGTAAAAACTTCAAAGCGTGTAGATATATGAGTTGTTCAATATACAAGGTGATTTCTCTACCTTTCTATAAGCGAAATTTTAAACTTATATAAATGAAAACGAATATTAAAACTATCTGAAAGGGATGAAAATATGGCGAAGAATAAAAAGAGAACGAAAGCCATGCAGATCGTTACAACGGCTGCTTTGTTGGGCAGTGGAAAATGGGGATGTTCCTATTCGAAGCATTACCAGAGCATTAAGGATTGAACGTCTTTCAGAATCACGTTTATCGCAGGAGAAACATTGAATTTTTGGAACTGGTATATGGAGGATTATATATATAATAATATCCATTCGTTCCTAATAAGTGGTGAAATAGCGTTTGATAGATTTTGCTTTACAATCCATAGGTGTGAAAACTTGTGTGTAGGATCGTTAAGAAAGGTTCATTAAATTCCTCACAAACTGTTCAATCAGAATGTGAGGAATTAAGGACCATATGAACGGAAAGGAGTTTTTGAGATTAGGATACTGAGGTGACTAGAAAGACTACCTATACTATTTAAAATAAATCGATAGTATATGCATCTATTTTTATGGGGTCATTTAATAGTTCCAATGGTTTTGTTTTCATTCCAAGTGCTTGACAGGCTTGGGGAATTAACTCAAGGATTTCATCATTAGCCATTTCATAATTAAACGTTGATTTTAATGAATGCTCCAATTCTATCGTACTGACTTTATTGAACTTTTCACCAACAATGATCATATCGTACTTTTTCATGACTTCTATCCAGGATTCTTTTGAATCGATTGTTAAAGCCGATTGTCTCAGTTCAATTAAAACCTCGATTAGTTTCTGTCGTTTGGCCATCATAACACCTCCTGATTGATAAGGTATATTATACCAAAACTCAACCTAAAAATCGGTATGAACATCCAAATAAGAATTTTTTCGCAAGGTTATGATGCTTATGTTGTGGATTGAAATCAATACAATTAAGGTGCAGTCAAGTTAATTAACTTTGTTATTTCCTGCGATTATCAAGAATTTATCGGAGAATCTCTTATTTAGAAGATATTAATTTCAATAGATGAAAAGGTAAGAAGTGGAGCGGATGGGGGAGGGAATAATGAAGTGCAAAAAAGACCACAAGGTGATCTCTTCGCCTAATTTTATTGGTTTTTCTCTTTATTAAAATCTAATATCCCTTTATTTAATTCGATATTATTTTTTACACTTTCTGAATTGTTTTCGTAATTAAACTTTTCTTTCTGAATGGAATTCGGATTGTCAGGACTTGGGGACATCCTTTCTAAAGCATCAGCAATTCTCGTAAGCTGTTCCAAAATTTTATTATTGGTCATACCCAGTTCCACCTTTTTCCTTTAATTATATATCAATCACATCATTAATTATACCCTACCCTTTAAATGGGAAATTGTCATAAAAGTTTCTTCCTTCAAAAAGCATCCCTCTTTTGGCGTAAATCTTCAATAAAAAACCCCTCTCAGTTTGTAGGGTGAAAAATGTGTCATTATGTAGCATTTGCAAGTGTCAATTTAGACAGCTTCATTAATCCGTTCCTGAAAATTTCGGATGCATTCAAGTAGTTGTTCTTATTCGTTAAGAATATTATTAAAAACAATATTTATTTATTGTAAATCGATAAATTTTGTATTAAAATCAATTTGACAATAAATTAGTGAGGTGTTTTTCATGAATCGAGTGTCAACACTCTTTTTGAAGATAGCTGTTTTTCTTATTGGGTTGCCGGTTCTTGCTTTGTGCATCTTTGTGGTTCCTGTAATAGCGAAGTTTGCCGTAGAATTATTTCCAAACATTCCTTATTTGAATGATCTTGTTTTTATTTATATGTATGTAACGGCGATCCCTTTTTATGGAGCCTTATATCAAGCGTTTAAGCTGTTAAGCTATATCGACAAGAACAAGGCATTCTCGGAATTATCAGTGGTGGCTTTAAAAAATATAAAATATTGTGCGATGGCAATCAGTATTTTGTATGTGATAGGTCTGCCATTTTTTTATTTCATGGCGGAGCTGGACGATGCTCCAGGTATCATAATAATTGGGTTGGTCATTATTTTTGCATCTATGGTGATTGCGGTCTTTGCTGCTGTACTTCAAAGTCTGTTGAAAAATGCCATTGAAATAAAATCCGAAAATGATTTAACGGTCTGAGGTGAATAATATGGCAATTATAATCAATATTGATGTGATGCTGGCTAAAAGGAAAATGAGCGTAACGGAACTTTCGGAGAGGGTCGGGATAACGATGGCTAACCTGTCAATCTTGAAAAACGGAAAGGCAAAGGCGATTCGATTATCAACCTTAGAGGCAATTTGCAAGGCTTTGGAATGTCAACCAGGAGATATTTTGGAATACCGAAATGAGGAAGAGATACAGTGAAGAAAAGGGGAGGTACTCATGCATGTAACCATAAAAAAAGCGGAGTCACGAATCATGGCAGCATCTAAACAGGTCGTTCGTTTCGGTTGGGAACAGGCCCTATCATGTTTATTTCCGGCCGTCATCTTTGCCTCCTTGGCTTTAACAAAATTCCTGCCGCTTCCCTTTTTGCCGCGGTATGACTGGCTGCTCATCATCTGCCTTCTCATGCAGTGGCTAATGGTGCGTTCCGGGCTTGAAACACGTGATGAACTAAAGGTCATCACGTTGTTCCATCTTATTGGTCTTGCACTGGAGCTTTTCAAGGTACATATGGGCTCCTGGTCCTATCCAGAGGAAGGATATTTCAAAATTTTTGGTGTCCCTTTATATAGCGGTTTCATGTATGCAAGTGTAGCGAGTTATCTTTGCCAGGCCTGGAGAAGGCTGAAGGTTGAATTGGTTAAGTGGCCGCCGTTTTTGGTGGTTGTACCTCTTGCGGCTACAATTTATTTGAATTTCTTCATTCACCATTTTTGGATGGACGTTCGTTGGTGGCTGTCTGGGCTTGTCATCCTCGTCTTTTGGCAATCATGGGTCATGTATGAAATTAATGGTACCCGTTATCGTATGCCACTCGCGCTTTCTTTTGTGCTCATCGGATTTTTTATCTGGATAGCCGAAAATATCGCAACATTCTTTGGAGCTTGGGAATATCCCAACCAAACCGATGCGTGGAGTCTCGTTCATCTCGGCAAGGTGAGTTCATGGCTTTTATTAGTGATTGTCAGTTTTCTTATCGTAGCGACGTTAAAGCAGGTTAAAGGAAAAACTGCCACTTCCACCAATGGCAGTTCCTTTTATAACGGTTAACCTCCCATTCTTACAAAAAGCAAGGCTGACGGAATGTTATCGAGATCTTATTAAGCCAGTTGATTGATTTTAAAGTAGAGGAGCACCCATTGATGCGGGTGCTCATTTTGGATACATAAGGTAATTCGTAGATAATGATGGATGTGGCTCTTTTATGAAAGGTTGTTGCTTCCTTAATGAACTAAATAAGACTGGTTTGTTGTATAATGAGATGAGTGGTTTTTCCATTAAATGTAAATAAAAGAGGGGCATAAATGCTATCAAAAGGAGTGGAAGCATGTTTCCTATATTAGAAACCGAACGTTTAGTCTTACGAGAGCTTATTGAAGAGGACGCACCAAATATATTAAAGTGCTTTTCTAATGCAGATGTATTACGTTATTACGGGCAAAGGCCATTAACAAGTTTAAATCAGGTGAACCAAATTGTCAGGAACTTTTCGAAAAGTTACGATGAAAAAAGTGGTATTAAATGGGGAATTGAAAGAAAAGGTATGGATGGTATCATTGGGACGATTGGGTTTCAAGAGTGGTCTCAAGAACATAAACGAGCTGAAATCAGCTATGCTCTTTTTTCTGAATATTGGGGCCAAGGGTACGCATCCGAGGCTGCTGGGAAAGTGATCTCCCATGGTTTTAACGAGCTGGGTTTGATGCGTATTGGTGCAGTTGTTTTTGTTGAAAATCAGGCATCCAAAAAATTATTAACAAAACTGGGCTTTGAAAAAGAAGGGGTAATGAGAAATTATATGTATCAGGATAATGTTCCGTTTGATGCGAATTTGTATTCTTTGTTAGTGTGAAGACGTTCGAAAAATCATACTAAAATGATGTTGAAGAAGGAAACACGTGTAGGATGGAAGGGGAGATATTAAAACGGGAGTCTGCGTGAATAACTCTATACACTGATTCAGAGATAAACCATTCCATTGGTTCGAGAATTTTATTCTAGCAAAAGACTAAAGGCAAACTCGATGTATGGAGTTTGCCTTTAGAAATAGCCTTCAACAAGGCGGAGCCGTTTAGCTCGAGGGATTTCAAACCTCTCTTTCATGTAGGGGCCTTTGCCGCAGCTTCTCCTTCATTTTTCACTAAATTGCCATTCCGGACGACTGGACCCGCGAGGAACTAGAACAGTGTTATATTCACCAGGTGTCTCTGACATTTTCACCTGGTCCGTTACCCCTTGATATAAACCAAGTGGAGTTTCAGCAGTAAATAAGTCTGGTGCGATATATTCATGCTCCTCTGAGGATCCGGCTGTTTTTTCAACAAATCGTTTGTCAAAGATACCCATGGAGAGAATCCATAAAGACACACGGTCTAAAGAGACACGGACACGATAACTGCCGCCTTCTTTTGCTCTTCTCTCCAGAGCTACTAAAGCTCCCACTTCAAGCAGCCAAGAAATTGCATAGTCGTTTACAATTGAAATGGGTGGTAATTTAGGATTGTCCGGAGAACCTTCAAGAGCCATTACGCCTGTTACACAGCCAGCTGTTTGGTCAAAGCCATTACGCGTTGCCCATTCGCCTTCCGTTCCATGTAAATTTACCGTGCAATGGATGATGCCTGGGCGAATTTGTGCACAATCCTCTGCAGATAGCTCTTGCTGCTCAATAAATCCAGAGCGGCGGTTTGCAAAAAAGATGTCCGCATCCTGCAGCAATTCTTTCATTTTATGTTTGCCTTGTTCAATTTTTAAATCCAGTGTAGCAGAACGCATTCCCACATTGGATGTTGCATATACAATATCGTGTTCCCAATCCGTTGGACGCCATATGTTTAAAACATCTGCACCATGTAACGCAAGCGCTCTTCCAAAACCTGCACCAGCGATAACATGGGCAAGTCCTAAGGCACGGACGCCTTCTAGTGGAGACTTGGCATCTTCGGAAAGTGGTTCTGGATCACTCTCGCCTATTTTTTCAATTTCGATCAGAGGTAGCTTCGCTACTTCTTCGTAAGTAGATTCTTTCATGAACTCTTCGATTGTCCGTACTACGGGCATGACGATTCCACGTTCAGCAGCAGCATTTTCTAAGTCCTTCGAATTCCATTGTTTGATGGCGCTGGCTACAGATTGGCGATCTTCCGTACAATTTAAAAATAGTAATGCTTCATGCTTGGATCGTGGATAAGGATTTAGTGGCATCACCCATTTCCCGTCTTTTGTTTGATAGAAAGTAAAGTCAAATGGGTTATAGGGGTCATTGGCAATCCCTGGTGCTAACCCATTGATTTTTTCCCACTGCCTGTCGTAAAAAGGGGAAAGTCTTCGTAATGCCTTACGTAAATCCATGTGAATGTTTTGACCTTTTCCGCCACGCATTCTCCAAATTTTAGAAACGGCGATGGATTTTGCAACTAAAGCGATAGCAGCTGCTGATGCCAAGCGGAGTGTACTAGGAACTATCGGGTCTTGTCCGTAAAAGGTGACGGTTCCTTCGCAGTCTTCCACCGTTAATCCGACTTCCTTCAAAACGGTGGTTAGTTCTTTGTAAATATCGAAATCGTCAAGGTTTGTCAATTTATGTTCGTTTGCTTTAATGATAGCATCAGTAAGCTTTTTTTCTTCCGTGTTTGTAGTCATCATAATCCCTTCCTTATTGAAAATTGTGTATAAAGAGTTATTTATGTTTTTCATTGAACGCATCTAGTACAGATAACTGACGGGAATCACGCTTTTCATCAAGCCGATTCTCCTCTACCGCACCGTAGGATGACATAGCTTGTTCAGATAAATGCTGTATGGTGTCTTCATTTAGATGTGGGTTACCGAGATGATTCCAAAGAACATTCATTCCAGGACCTAAATGTTTGAGGAATGCAGGGAATCCTCCATCACCGCCTCCCAAATGGAAGGTTAGGAATGGTCCGCCTGCTGCCCAGCGGAGTCCAATTGAGCTGGTGACGATTTCGTCAAGTTCCTCCATTGAAACGACACCTTCCAATACTAAATGAACAGCCTCACGGAATAATGCTGATTGCAGACGATTGGCTACAAACCCATCGATCTCTTTTTTTAAAACAAGAGCGTTCTTACCTAGAGATTCATAAAACTGAACTGCTTTTTCAACAGAGCTGGAAGCTGTTTCATTGCCTGGGACAATCTCCACCAATGGAACAAGATGAGGTGGATTAAATGGATGGCCAATTAACATACGCTCTGGATATTTCATTTTCGCTGCAATCTCACTGGCCTTTAAACCGGAAGAGGATGACAGCAGCAAAGTGTCTTTACTGACAAACCGTTCAATATTTTCATATAATTCCTGCTTGAAGTCTAGACGTTCAGGTCCGTTTTCTTGGACAACGGATGAGCCATCAAGTGCACGTTCGAGATTTCCCTCAATCGTTAATCGATCAGTAAGGTCCTCGGTTGGAAGTCCAAGCTTTTGTAAAGAGGGAATGATTTTTTTAATACCAGCATGCACAACTTCTTCTAAATCAGGGCGAACGTCATTCACCCGTACTTCTAAGCCTTTTGCAAGGAAGTAGGCGGTCCAGGAAATTCCGATGACGCCAGCTCCAATGACGGTAACAGGGCTAAACTTTTGCAAATCCTCTGATAACCGTGGACTGTTCCTATTTTCATTCATCTTAATCATCCCTTTTTTAAGTGTAAATACTTCTTCACATGCGTTCATGATTTCTTAGATAGTCATGGAACACAGTAGGTGAAGCTAAAGTGAGATCTGTGATGGTTAAACGTGAAGTTCATACTTTTGATCCATTTGTTGCAAAAAAAGCACTTGTTATAAATAATTATAGTAATAGAATGTACAATAACAAGAATCAATAAAAGCTGAAATGATGCTTAAGCAACAGCTCAACAGGATATTGTTGCAAAAATAGAAAAGTTAGTAAAGGAGAGTAAAGAAAAATGGAGAAAAAAGTGGATCCGCGGGTACGCCGTACAGACAATCTTCTCAGAGATTCTCTAATCGAGTTAATGGATGAAAAGAGCTATGAAAGCATAACGATAAAAGATATTACTGAACGTGCAACTCTCAACCGGGCGACTTTTTATCGCCACTATGAAGATAAAGAGGATTTATTGAATAAAAGTATAGATAGGATGCTTGAAGACCTTTTTGGAGATGCATCGAAGTTCTACAGCGTAACCAAAGATCCGCATGAATTACAGCATTATGTCGCTTTACATATTTTTGAACATATCGCTAGATCGAATAAGTTTTTCCACGTCATGTTGATCAAAAAAGGGATTCCTAACTTCCTCCAATATTTAAAAGATTTTATTTTTCAATTCTATGATCATATGATTTTGGAAACGGATGTAAAAGAAGAGGAACTTCCTGTTACAAAAGAAGTGATCGTCAGTTATATTTCTGCTGCATATATCGGGGTTATCTCCTGGTGGCTGGAAAATGATATGCCATTCTCTTCGGCTTCCATGGCTGAAAAAATGATTCAAATCAATATGCAAGGTCCGATTCAATTGTTGGGACAAAATCTGAATCGGTAAGTTGCTGCCTTTCTAAGAGAGAACTACACGAACCTAAGTATGCAAAAGAGGGGGAAAGGAACAGGAAGCTAAAAGGGAAACGTATTTGATAATATCTTTGCCAGTTAAAAAAGAAATTAAGTCAATTACAGTAACAGATGATAAGTATATGGTTATCAAATTTGAAGACTGACAGAAAAACCAGTTAAGCGATTTTTTAATAGATAAAACGAAGGTTTCTCATGATAAAAAAGAAACAAGGGATTGGAATGTCACGAAATGCTTTCCTGATGTTCTTGCAGTAATTGTTTCATTAAAAAAATGAAAACGGATTTCTCATAGGAGCTTTGAAAATGGCTCGGAGTATCCCATAATTGCTTGAATGTACATGATAATAAAGATTCACTTTTAACTTCACATCCAGTTAGCCTAAAAGCAACGTTGAGTAAGGCATGCTCAAATTTTGAATAGAGATGGGAAAAATAGGTTTTATCCCTATTTAAAATATGAGTGATGATTTCATCTTTGTTATGCACGACTAATTCCTCATTTCAATAGGTTGAACAGAATATGTACCTTGATTTTTGAAGAATTAAACCAAAAGATAATGTTTTTGACTGAATTTTCATGTAAATAATCCCCAAATATAAGTATTTAGTATCCTGATGGTTTTAGAAAAGCGAGGAAAGTCACGAGTACAAATGAATGGTCTGAAGGATCAACCGAAGTGATTCGAAACAATTGAACTGTCAGATGATGTTTGCGTGTAAATGGATGGTGTAAAAAGCTAGGAACATATCAAAAAGTATAAATTGATTGGGAGAAGGAAGGACCAGGCCTGTTGTTTTTAACAGGCTTTTTTTGTTACCGATTTTTCTGCTTGTAGAGGATGATTTTTAATTGGGGGAATGTAGGTTGTTAGTGTTCCAGTAGGGGTATTACCTTCAACCTGGTTATTGCCGCTTTTAAAAGGTGATTACTAGGCAACTCAACTTGAAGTTCTAAGTAAAACTTTCACAAATAAAACCCTCTGTCCAAACGGATATTTTTTCCTTAGCATAAAATGATACATAATCATAAGGAGGAATATACGTGAGAAAGAAACTTTTGACGACGAGCTCGGAAGGTTTAATGGAGGATTCATTTCCATACCAGTTGTATCAAAAAGCAAAAAAGTTTGGAATTTGGAATCCTCAGCATATTAATTTTTCACAGGATCAACAAGACTGGAAAACGTTATCCGTAAAAGAAAAAGCTTGGATGCTAAGACTCCTTGCCCAATTTCAGGGAGGGGAAGAGGCGGTAACTCTTGACTTACTTCCATTGCTTAGGGTAATCGCTGGAGAAGGAAGGCTGGAGGAAGAGATGTTCCTTACCACATTTCTATACGATGAAGCCAAACATACTGAGTTCTTTCGGCTTGTACTGAATGCCATCGGTGAAAAAGGTGATTTGTCCCACTTGCATTCCAATAGTTATCGTAAGATATTTTATGATATTCTCCCCGAAACAATGGAGCGTCTATGGCATGAACAAACCCCCGAGGCAATAGCCGACGCAGCGACAGTGTACAATATGTTCGTAGAAGGAGTGTTGGCTGAAACTGGTTATAAATCATTTTACGATGGACTGAAAACGATTGGTAAAATGCCTGGGTTAATAGAAGGCATAGATTACCTGAAAAAAGATGAATCAAGGCATATTTCTTACGGAACCTTTTTGCTTCAACGCTTGATTTGTGAGCATCCGCATCTTTTTGATCGTGTGGTTAAGAAGCTCGAAGAATTGGCCCCTCTTTCAATTTCCTTGAATGCCGAGGGCGTTATCGGGGAGGGGGAAAAATTAAACCAATACAAATCCGAAATCAGGAAATACTCTGAAAAACAGCTGATGGTAAGAATTGAAATCCTTGCACGGGCAAAGGGGCAGACAATTGAAGAGATTTATCGATCTTCAGGAGCAAAATGAGTAACGATATCTAACTAAAAGAACTAATTAGTTAGATATCTTCTTAAGGTAATGGATCAACGAATGTTCATGGTCATCCTGCATCCATATGATTACATCAATCATATTTGTTTCATCAAATGAATGATCAATATAGAATGAAAGTTAGTGAGTAGTATGGTCCATAACTAAGCACTTTCATGAAATGCGCGGCATTAACCCAATTGAAAAGGTTTGTGCCATTTTTTTTTAAAAAGGATGGTCTTTTCATCGTAGGACAAACTGTTTTTATAGAGCGTATTCAAAACTTAAGAATTCTTAAGAAATTCTGCCACTTTTTCTTCAGGTTTGAATTGTATAGTAATTGATAAATTCAAACCGATGGGGTGACAATATGAAACAATCCATGTTCTTATTTCAATTCATGATAAATCCAAAAACGGTTGGTGCCGTCCTTCCTAGTTCTGGATTTCTCGGGAATAAAATGATTGAAGGAATTGATTTTAACAAAGCGAGATACATTGTTGAATATGGAGCGGGAACAGGTGTATTCACAGAAAAATTGTTAACAAAAAGAAATCGCGAGACCGTTATTTTATTAGTCGAAAATAATAGGGGGTTTTTTCAAGTATTACAAGAAAAATTTAAAGCAGAAAACAATGTATTCATTGTATATGGATCTGCTTCGGATATTGAACAGCATATGAAAAGATTCGATATTCCTTATGTCGATTATGTGGTCTCGGGGTTGCCTTTTGCAAGTTTGCCGAAAGAAATTTCAAATGAGATTCTTTTACATACCACTAAGATATTAAAAAAGGATGGACAATTCATCACCTTCCAATACACTACATGTAAAAAGGCTTTCATTGAGAAGTTTTTCAACAAAATAGATATAAAAAGAGAATATCGTAATTTGCCGCCAGCATATGTTTTTAGCTGTACGATTCCAAACCGGCATGTGGAGGATGATTATGGAGTCCCAAATACTAATTGTTGATGATGAAAAAGAAATCAGAAACCTCATTTCCGTTTATTTGGAAAATGAAGGGTTTCAAACCAAGCAGGCAGAGAATGGATTTGAAGCCCTGGAATTATTGGATACTATCAAATTTGACCTCATTATTTTAGATATCATGATGCCAAAGATGGATGGCATGGAAGTATGTATGAAAATCAGGCAAGAGCGGAGTATGCCGATAATTATGCTTTCTGCAAAATCAGAAGATATGGATAAAATTCAAGGGCTTGCAATGGGTGCTGATGACTATCTGACAAAGCCGTTTAACGCATTGGAGTTAATAGCAAGAGTGAAATCACAGCTTAGAAGATATAAAAAATACAACACAGATGCCAATCATGACAAACATATCATTGAGATTGGTGATTTAACCATTAATACTGATACTCGGCAAACCATGGTCGGGGATATGGAGATAAGATTAACTCCAAAGGAATTCGATATACTTGAATTGCTAGCTCGCAATAAAGGAATCGTATTGAGTGTCAGTAAAATTTATGAAGCTGTCTGGAAGGAGGGCTTTTTTAAATCTGACAATACGGTAATGGTTCATATCACCAAAATTAGAGACAAGATTGAAGCAGATCCCAAGCACCCCATTTATATCAAAACGGTTTGGGGGGTGGGCTATAAAATATGAGGAATATCAAATTGAATGATAAGTTGATCATAAAGCTTTATTTCGTGATAGCGATTAGCTTCCTGGTTGCAATTGGGATGATGATGCTGATTAGTTATTTTACTTTACCTATGTTCATGAAGGATCCAACCGAGATCAATTTGAAAAAATACAATTTGATGCTGATTTCATTGGGTATCCTGACGTTCATCGTAAGTTCATTATTTCTGGTGCGAAAAAAATTGGTTTATTTAAAGCTAATCACAGAAAATATCGAACAAATCGCCAATGGAAAGCTTGGTTTAACCATTGAGGTGCAAGGCAGGGATGAGGTGGCTCAACTGGCCATGAATATCAATTCCATGTCAGAAGAATTGAAAAGGAAGTTTGAAAATGAAAGACGTTTGGAAAGGTCAAAGAATGAGCTTATCACAAATGTTTCTCATGATTTGCGTACACCGTTAACTTCCATCATTGGCTATTTGGATTTGTTAAGAAAAGGTCAATATGCAAACAGGGAACAATTACAGGAGTATGTTGAAACGATTTATGGAAAATCACAAAGGCTCAAAAATCTAATCAATGAACTTTTCGAATATACCCGTCTATCAAGTCCTGATGTAAGACTAAACCTTAGGACTGTCGATTTGGCAAGTTTAATAAGGCAAATGTTTGGGGAGTATATCCCATTGTTGGAAGATGAACGATTGACTATCAGGGAATCGATAACGGACGAAGTCCTGCCTGCCTTAATAGATGTTGAAAAAATGGTTCGTGTGTATGAAAATCTCATTATGAATGCCATTAAATACAGCATTAAGCCATCCCCATTTCAAATAGTTTTGAAATCGGATGGGGTAAACGCGGTATTGGAAGTATCAAACAAAATTGTAGCCCCCCCGATAGACGATGCAAATAAATTGTTTGATCGCTTATTTATTGATGATGAGGAACGGACGGGTAATGGAGGGACAGGTCTGGGGCTTGCCATTTCGAAAAGGATTGTCCAACTTCATGGGGGGGCGATCCACGCGGAATATAATCAAAATTGGATTAGTTTTATCGTTGAACTTCCAATACAAAAATGATGGCCCATGAAGTTTTTTCGCTTCAGGGGCCATTACTTTTAGAGACACTTCACTGTACTCATGTTTTGGCTGCGGTAAACGAGAGTGCTCTTGGAAAGGAGAGCGATTTAAGGGGGAGAGAAAAACGTGTGAGAAGCATAAAAACCCTGCAGGAATATATCGGATGTTCAATTGCAGGGAATCAAGTCAGAAAATCTAGCCCCATTCAGCGGATGATTTAAAATAGTTCAATATAGTAACCAGCTAAGTTGCTAGTATCTTCACCAAAAAACGCGGGTTCATTTTTCATATTAAGGGATTCGCAGACAACCGGGATGATATTCAGTAATTCGGCATATGAGATATCAATATCATGAATATCTTTCAAGCTATGGCAAAATTCTATGCTGTCGATTTTATTGAAATTCTCGCCTATTAAAATCATATCGTGTTTTTCAATGGTATTTTCATTTCCCCATGAAGCAACAGGATCGATTGCTTGAGCGTCGTCTTTTAGCTGAACTAGAACTTCTTTTATTTTTTGTGAATTAGTCATTTTTACACTTCCTTTATTTTTGTACAGGTCCATTATACCAGATTTGGTTATGGCTGGGGCAAGAATAGTGAAATGCCCCTGAGAAAATCACCAGGGACATATCTGGATGTGCAGACAAAACGATATTGCGCCAATAGATCGATAAAAGTGAATCATGAAAAAGTCGACTCCTGACATTCAGGAATCGACTTTCTCGATGATTTCCTGCGAAAGGGATATACTCGCAGCTATTTTTCCTTGAACGACCATCCGTTCATCATCTTTTAACCGATGGCCTTACATCATGCGGGATGGGGGAGACATAAGCCTTTCCCTGCAATCGTTCTTTTAACTCGGCCTTTGCTTGATCGATCAATTCAGGATTTTGGAGAACTTCCACTGCAGTTGCAGCAATGACCTTGCCTGCATGAAGCATGCCTTTATGGGCGATGGAGGTTGATCCGAGGGTAACCCACTGCCAACTATGCAAAGGGGAACCTAGAACAAAACAAGCCGTTGAGCATTGTGCGGTAGGTACGATCCAGCTAACATCTCCTACATCCGAAGAACCTGTCAATGGCGCTTGGAGGCTTTCGATAGGTTCCAACCAATTGGCCATCGCCCCAACCTCGCCAGTATGAAATGGGATGACGGTACTATTCCTTTCCTGCTCGGTTAAAGTGGCACGAACTTCTCCGGCCAGCTTCTTTTCCCTGTCATCGTGCTGCGGTATGCCTAATTCCTCGAAATTCTTATACATGACGGACTCCAATACATTGTTTTGAATAACATTCGAGCAGGCTTTATCAAATACGATTTCCACTTCGGTCCCTGTCATAAGGGCAGCTCCTCTGGCAATATTACAAACTCTTAAGTAGATATCCTGTACTTGCGCAACCTCCGGGGCTCGTACTAAATAAAGCACCTCCGCATCTTGCTGGACCACATTTGGCGATGCTCCACCAGAATTCGTTATCGCATAATGAACTCTGGCTTCCTGGATAATATGCTCTCTTAAATAGTTCACGCCAACATTCATAAGCTCTACGGCATCTAATGCACTTCGTCCCAAATGGGGGGAGGCTGCCGCATGCGAGCTTTTGCCTTTAAACTTGAAGTACACTTGGAAATTTGTAAGGGAGTCCATGGTCATGATGCCATTAACATCTAAAGGATGCCAACAAAAGGCAAAATCGACATCATCGAATAAACCTTCTCTGACCATGAAGGTTTTTCCGGATCCGCCTTCTTCTCCTGGGCAGCCATAATAACGGACCGTTCCTTGTATCGAATGTTCTACCATATATTCCTTCACAGCGACAGCAGCAGCTAATGATCCGGTACCAAGTAAATTGTGGCCACATCCATGACCATTTTCCCCTTGTACGATCGGCTCTTGTTTAGCTGTCGCTTTTTGTTGGCTCATCCCTGACAGTGCATCGAACTCTCCCATGATTGCCACAACAGGTTTACCGTTACCGAAGCTGCCTATAAATGCTGTTTCTATGTTTCCGACACCTCTCTCAACGGAAAAACCTTCGTTTTCTAACGTGGTGCATAGTAATTCAGCAGATTGATATTCTTCAAAACGGGTTTCGGCAAAATTCCATATACAGTCACTAACTTCAATGAATGTTTCCTTTTTTTGTTCGATGATTTCGGATAGCCTGGTTACATGTTTCATTATGTAAACATTCCTTTCTGAATATATTGGATGATATATAGGGCCTCATTATTTTAAAAGTCGTCTTGCGATAAGGCTCAAAAGCTCTACGCTCCGAGGTAAAACCTCTTCTTGGATATCAAATTCAGGGTGGTGATGAGGAGAGGGTATATCGGTCCCAATAATCATATAGGTGCCTTTGCCTCCATTATCCTGTACTCTGCGGATCATGAAGCTTGCATCCTCGCTTCCGGCAGATCCGGATTCCCTGCATGCTTTAATGGTTGAAAATCCATCTACATGTCTGGCTTCTTCCATGGCCAGATCGACAAGTTCTTGATCACAGCGAATCGTGATGGCTTGTCCGATAATTTCAATTTCATGATCAAGCTCATGCATTCCAGCGCTGTGAGCCACGATATTTCGCACGCGTTTTTCCATTTCATCATTTGTTTCTTCGGTTATGGAGCGGGTTTCGATGATCATTTTTGCGTGTGCCGGGATGATGTTTGCGGCAGTCCCGCCAGTTAGAACACCAACGTTTATGCGGGTCGATCCTGAACTGAACCTAGGTATGGCATGAATGTTCAATAATGCAGTGGCTGCTCCCAATAATGCATTTTTTCCTTTTTCAGGTGAAGCGCCTGCATGAGAAGATACCCCATGAAAATGTGCCGCCATTTTCGTGCTTGCCAAAAAGCCGGAAGAACCCCCATGAAATTCCCCTAGAGGGACATCGGTGCCAAGGTGGAGGCAATATAAATAATCGACATCATCCAGCATTCCTTTTTGTACAATCGAATAAGCACCGCGTACCCCTTCTTCAGCTGGTTGGAAAATTAGCTTAACCGTCCCGGCAAAGTTTCGGTCCGCTAGTTTTTCAGCAAGTCCCAAGCCGATTACCGTATGGCCATCGTGTGCACAGGCATGCATGTTTCCTTCATATTCGGATCGAAAACCATTTGCATGCGGGTAGTGGTCAGGGTTCTTACTTTCGGTTACGGGTAATGCATCCATATCAAACCGGAAAGCTACTGTGGGTCCATCCGTTTTTCCTTTTAATAGACCGATAACGGCAGTATATCCACCCTCCATTTCTTGGAGGATTTCCGGATTTGCACCATCTTGCAGGGCACGATCGAATGCTTCTTGTACTATTTTTGCACTGGGCACCCCACGGCGGGAATCCCCATCCAAAGCATCCTTTCCAAATATCACGTCATAGCTCAAGGAAGTCAGTATCTCTACCACCTTTGACGCAGTACGGAATTCTGTAAAGCCAACCTCCGGATGTCGATGAAAGTCACGTCTTAAAGCGATGATATCCATTTCGTTTCACTCCTCATTCTTTTTTTGTCTAATTCCTATATGGCAGGTTTTTGATCTCTAGCCTGAACAGCCCGCCCTTTTGGGGGGGCCATTCGAAGCAAGTGTGATAGGTAATGATCAGGGTAATTTCGGATATACTCCAGGACCGATCGGGAGGCCGAGGAAATACCAAACGACTACCAATAACGTCCAAATGATAAAGATGATGATCGGATAAGGTAAGATAAGAGAATAATAAGTGCCCAGCTTGGCATCTTTTCTATACTCTTGTAAGAAACTTAAGAATAGTGGGACGAATGGTGATACAGGTGCCAATGGGAGAACGGATGAATCCGCTACCCTGAACAGCATCTGGGCGAAGGCAGGATGATAGCCCAATACCATGAACATCGGTACGAAAACCGGAGCCAATATCGACCATATCGCCGAACCGCTGGCAATGAACATGGATAGGAGCCCCGATAAGAACATCAGCCCAATAAGGACTGGCGCACCTTCTATGTTCAGTTGTTCTAAAAGATCTGTGATGGATAAGGCCAAAAATTTACCCATATTACTCCAGTTAAAACAAGCGACAAATTGGGAAAGTGGAAAAACCATGATGATGAACCCGGCCATTCCCTTGATCGGATCGACCAATAATTCGGGAATGTCATTTTGTTTTTTTATCGCTCCCACTTTAATACCATAAGTAATGGAGACTGTGAAAAAGAAAAGTAAGATGATTGCGACAATTCCCGACATGAATGGAGAGGGAAGAATCGCTCCAGTTTCTGGATTTCGTAACAATGCCCCTTCAGGTACGACGAGAGCGACCATGACAGCAATGAAAACCAATGCTGAAATGCCTGTAGCCAGAAGTGCTTTGTTTTGTAGCTTCGTTAATGGCTCCAGTTTTTTTTGTTGACCGGCGCCTTCATATTTTCCGAGGCGCGGCTCGACAAATTTATCAGTAATCAAGGCAATGACAACGGTAAGCACGAGAACGGAAGTCCCCATGAAGAACCAGTTATCGGTAACGTTGACAGTCAAATTCGCATTCATACCTTTAGCCACTTCGGAGCTGATTCCTGATAGCAGGACATCCGTGGTGACGATTAATAGATTGGCCGTGAAACCTGAGCCGACCCCGGCAATCGCGGCGAGCAACCCAGCAACTGGGTGGCGTCCGACTGCAAGGAAAATCAACGCTCCGAGTGGAGGCATGATGACAAGCGCAGCATCGGAAGAAACATGACTAAAAAAGGCAACGAAGACAACTAAATAACTAGCATATTTTCCTGAGACCTTTAATGACATTTTTCGGATCAATACTTCCAACAGCCCGACTTTTTCTGCCAATCCGACTCCAAGCATAAGCGCTAAAATCGAACCTAATGGTAAAAAGCCGGAAAAATTCTTAATCATGTTCGGCAGGATCCATTGAATGCCTTCTCGGCTTAACAGGTTTTGAACTTCGACTTTGTCTCCGCTGATCGGGTCAGTTGCAGAAACATTAAAAATGGATAATAGGGCGGTCACGACAAATAAAAAAGCTATCATATAAATGAATAAAATAAAGGGGTGGGGAATTTTGTTTCCTATTCTCTCTACTTGATTGAAAAATCCACCCGTATTGTGTTTTTGTGGCTGATTTGTATCTTTCAGTACTTTTTGTTCCATTACATTCTCCTCCTAAACCTTCTTTCGTTTGTAGTCTGGATGCTTTTATCAACATTCCCTAAACCGATGATAAGCTCTCATTGCTTAAAATGGTCAATCATCAATTTGTACCTCATGCAAATCTATTTAACGAATGTTTAGCGCTATTTTCGTTAAATGTATTATATAATCAAGAATATTCTATTTCAATCAAATTTTCAGAAAAAAATACTTTTTTTCTGTTCGAATGGACTTTCCGAGCCAAGCAAAAAGGGTGAGAATGCATCATTATCGCGATTTAGAGAAGAAAAACCACTATAAATAGGTCGTTAAGCGCACGAAACGACCTTGTTACGTGGTTATCGGTATCTCATTCATTATTATTCTCCTGTTGGGGTTAATTGGTTATTTTGATATAATAAATCAAATAGCAAGATCGAGGGGGGAAATGAAATTGTATAAGATTGGTGTTGTAGGTCCACTGTCATCTTTAAAGAAAGTTCGGGATGTTACTGAAGAGTTTGAGCACGAAATTGATTTCATTGATTTTCCCTATGAGGATGCACGAGAAGTAACGGACATTATAAAAAATCATCAAAGTGCAGTAAATGGTTGGTTTTTCTCTGGACCTGTCCCTTATAGGATCGCAAAGGAAATGTTAGATTCAGAGGCGAATTTTACGTATTGTCCTCCCGTTGGCTCCAGTTTATATAGATGTTTTTTGCAAATGTCCAGGGATCAAAAACATTTCTTCGATAAGATATCGATTGATATGATTCGATTGGAAGACTTTTTTTTACAAGAGTCCCTGCAAGAGTTAGGGATCTCGACCGAAAACATTCATGTGAAAACATTTGATGAACAATATAATTTCCAAGACATTGTT
This sequence comes from Peribacillus sp. FSL E2-0218, assembly GCF_037992945.1. Classification (NCBI taxonomy): domain Bacteria; kingdom Bacillati; phylum Bacillota; class Bacilli; order Caryophanales; family Bacillaceae; genus Peribacillus; species Peribacillus sp. FSL E2-0218. The sequence goes on from NZ_CP150304.1 coordinate 1,986,755, forward strand.
GAATTTCACCTTGATTTGTGGAGGAAAGGGGACGTACAAGGTGTCCTTACCGTACTGCAATCCGTCTATGAGGCTTTGAAGCGGGAAAATGTTCCGGTCTATAAAATAAATATGACTAAAATGGAAATTCGGCAAGCGGTCAAGATATTAATAGAAAAGGCAAAAAGTACATATTTCAAGGATAGTCAGATAGGTGTAGAGATCATTGAAATCGATCAGTTTGATCAGTTTGTAGATGAGGTGAACATTCGATATCATCTGCAGCATTTAGAGCTGAAAATCAAACAAACATTACTTTCATTTTGCGAAAAACTAGATGGCTCCCTCATCGAAAATGGAAACGGCCGTTATCAAATATTTAGTTCACGCAAGGCGATTGAACGGGAAATCGGCAGCTTGCATAGCACTGTGCAGCATTTGTCGCTTGAGATGGATGCCTCTGTTGCAGTTGGAATAGGTTTTGGCGAGACGGCGGCATCGGCGGAAATCAATGCCAGGAAGGCGATCCGGCATTCGAAAAAACAAGAAAGTTCCGGCATCGTCGTCATCCAGGAAGATGGTGTAATCATCGAATCCGCTGGTCAAGATGAGCAATTGACCTATACCTTCCGTTCTGATGATAAAGAACTGCTGGATAAATTAAATCAGGCCAACATTAGCGTAAAAACGTATAAAAAGATAGAAGCATTGATCGATCGGATGAACTGGGAGGGGTTCACTTCCTCAGACTTAGCTTTACATCTATCCATGACCGTCCGAAATGCCCAAAGGATAATGAGTGGTTTAAACGAAAGCGGCTTAGTCGAGTACAAAGGAGAAGAGCTTCAATCGCCACGGGGAAGACCTCGTAAAATTTATATGTTAAAGAAGTGACATCTCGTCGTTCGGATAGTCTTACAAAAATAGATGTATAAAAAAAGTGTCAAGAATGCTCCTGTCCCTAAAACGAAGTGTTGAACATTCCTCCATTATCGTTTTAGGACTATCCTCGGTTTTAATGGTAGCCATATTTTATCTGTACCACCACATCACCCTAAAACCTAACGATTGCCCTTATCGGACACCACGCGGCAAAAAGGGGTACCTGCAATGAATCGGCCCTGAAGGCTATCAAATGTTTACGGGCAGCTTTTTTTCTTATGCGGGGCAGGATCGGATTTGGATATTAGCCATTATTTGAAACACTGCCCTTCTACCTTGTCATATGATGAAGGTCAAAAAGCAGTTTCACTTAATCCGATGCTGTCTTTTCTTTTTGGATAAGGCAGGTAAAATCCTTTTGTGTGGAGAATATTTTTACAAAAGGGGGTTGTTGAAGTGCAGCATCATAATCAAATGGATTTATCTAAAGAGGATATTTTTAAATTGATCGTTCGGCACCTGAGTGTATTCCCTTTGACTAGTATAGGGGCGATTAGAGAAGTGATTGGAAGCTCTTTGAAACAGCGCGGATTGATTAGCGGTGTGACCGAACATTTCAGTGGATCTGCAGCAATCTATAACAGAAACATAACAGATGAGGATATCCGGTTAATGAATGATTGTATTTATGACCTATTAAATAGCCAGATCATCATGCCCGGCAATAATGGTGATTACAAGGATCTCCCTTGGATTCATGTTTCCGATGAAGAGAAGCTTAAACACTTGTTCGACCAAGCATGATCATCGGGACGGCCAAATCCCTGGTAGCCCCAATTATCACCTTTTTGCGGCGGCAAATGCTTCGAGGCAGGCTGATTTTATCTTAATGTGCGAAAAAAGGTTGATATTGAAAAAACTCCTGGCGGACATGCCCGTGAGCTGGAACAATGAAACATCAAATGCCAGCATGCCCTAACGATAAAAGGGAATGAGGTTGTAAGCGTTATCACGGGCATTCCGTCAGGGAGCTTTCACTTTACTGGAATTTTTCTTCGTTTTTTTAATTTGCAACCAAACGTAAAGAAGAGGCAAGTATAGGATAAGGAATGACACACAGTAAGGGTTGATGATCTTATTAAGTATATAAAGAGAATCAATATCAAAAACAAAAATATTGACCAGCAGGATAAGTAAAAACATCACCCATAGCGGATACTTTTGCTGGACGTTGAATATCCGTTTTATACCCCTGCTGGCAGTCCATAACGGAATGACCATGTTAGGAATGATGATGATGGTCCACCAAGAAATGATGATGTATTCAAACCGTTGAATGAAAGGAAATTCAATAATGCTTGTGATAGTAAGTGTCGGCCATAGAGTAAGGACCAACTGTTTCTCCGAATAAAAGACGATCGAAACCATGTAAATCAATAAGGTCAATAAGGTTGAAAGCAAGGCTCCTCCATGGGCGAATTTTTGTGATGTTTCTGCCTTTTTGATGAACGGATAATACATCAGAAGCATCTCAAAGCCAATCATGGATAATGAAGTGCTCCTGGTCCCATTCATTATTTCCATGAATGTATGATCAAAAATAGGGAGGACGTTGCTGAATTCAGAGTATTTTAAGCCATAGAAAGGAACAAAAATAAGCCAGTAGGACACTCCGACCGTTAAAAAGGCAATTCCGGTTATCGTACGGAACCCTCCGCTAATGATGCAATAAGTCAATGTCATGAAAACAAAAGCAAATGCCCAAGAAGGCACCTCTGAAAACATCCAGACATGGATGACATTTATATAGCTGTTAATGATCGTCATTCCTAGGAAAAAGCAGTAAAGGATGAATAAGAGACTGAAGAAGTTCCCAACCCATTTTCCAAATGCATGATTGCTAGCGGAAATGATATCACCTGGGACAATACTGAAAATCTTGTATATGATCCAAATGAATGTATGTACGATAAGTCCGGCTAGTAGGATCGAGATCCAGCCATCCGTTCCCGCCGACTTCGCCAACACCCTTTGAAAACTGAGTATGCCTATCCCTGTTTGCATGGAATGGACTAAAAAAAATACATAAAAAGGTGAGACCTTATACTTTTCATTAACGCCAGCTTGGTTCATGTATGACCCTCATTTATATCATTCATTATTTATGTCGTGTTACATGCATGGTAATAATCTGGCTTTTTCGATGGGATTTTATTCAGAATGATCGAAGCGGGAGGCATGAGAAAATGAATGACGGGAGTGTGAATGGGGCGATGTTTGAAGGATTCAACAAGCTTCCTTCGGTGGCGCACTGAAAAAAGTCTTCCTTACCTTATAGGTAAAGCTGGATAACATGAAAAAGAGACAATGATTCCGATCACAGCTCTTTTTCATGTTCGTGAAGCGGCAGCTATCAATACCAATGGAAAAAGTGACTGGCAAACAGAGGTGCACCAAATTTCAGGCAACAAATCCGGAACTACTGCTTTTCCGTTGGGCCAATTGCAGCAGCTTTCGAAATAAAACTAAAGAATGCTGAAAAACCGGGCTTTGGATAAACGTGTAGATAAACGTCATGACAAAAACCGGGCCGCCCAAGAGAAAGCCGATCAAAAGCACTAAGCTTTCCACGACTACCCGTGCCTGGCTGACTGATAAACGTGTCTTATCCGCGAGCGAAAGCATGAATCCATCTCTGGGACCGGCTCCAATACCTGCTGCTACATATAAACCTCCTCCAACACCAGTAATGACGATACCAGCTAACAGGATCATATAATCCGTCCATTCATGGGAGGCTTCGGGGAGGATATCCGACCACAAGAAAAAATCGATTATGGGGCCAATCAATAAAGCGTTCAAGAAAGTGCCAATATTAATATAGCGCCGGTCCACCACGAAAGAAATGGAAACGAGTACGAGACCGCACATGATGCCCCAAGTTCCTATCGTCAATCCATGTCTATCATGTAATGCGACATTCAAAACATCCCATGGATGCAAGCCGAGATAGCTGACCTTGATAGCTAGCGCGGTTCCCAAACCAAAAAGGATGAAGCCTGAAAATAAAAAAAGGTACCGCAGACATGTCATCTTGATATCCCCTTTCCTTCGATCTCCAAAAAAATATGGTAATCATTATCTTATAATATAAAACCAGCATTTCATACATTAATTTAACTATTTGAAAAAATATGAAATCCATTAAATGTTTTTATTTTTACAAAGGTTCGGCCTTGCATTGATGGCAAGGGGAGAAGGGGATCAAATTAAAATAAAATGGATGAGTAAAGGAAGGAATTACAACCTCTAAAGTGGAATTTACTTTTTATCCAGCTATTTCGGGAAAAATTATCTTATGATAAACCGTGGTATTCCCTTAGGTTCGAATTTGAATGGAAATCGATTAGAATGAACAAAAAAATGAAGGCGGTGCTATTATGTTAAAGCCAGTAACATTACGCGGTCATCTGGTCTGCCTGGAGCCGATGACGGTCGATCACGTCCATGAACTTTGCGCGGCAGCGTCAGAAGATAGGTCCACCTACATTTATACCAAGGTGCCCAATGGACGGGAAGAAACAGAACGATATATTGAAAGTGCCCTAAAGTCACACTCAGAAGGGAGTGTATTGCCATTCGTAGTTCGCCGTAATGACACGGACAGAATCGTCGGATCGACCAGGTTTCTTGATCTCGAAGTGTTCCAATTGCCGCCATCATCGGCATCGCCATCAGGCGCATCGAAAGGAACCATAATACCTACCGATGACAATCCCCCGACCGTTGCCGAGATAGGCAATACTTGGTATGCAGCCTCTGCCCAGCGAACGGGTGTAAACACGGAATGCAAGCTATTGATGCTTGCTCATGCATTTGACGTTTGGCAAACGATAAGGGTCACGCTGAAGACAGATGCTCGAAACGAACGTTCGCGTACCGCCATTCAACGGCTAGGCGCCATTTTTGAAGGTGTGCGCAGGGCCCATATCCCTGCAAGTGACGGCGGCATAAGGGACACGGCTTATTATTCGATAGTTGCTAACGAATGGCCAGAAGTCCGGAATGATCTTCTTCAAAAGAAGCAAAGAAGCTAGTCTGGTGTGCTGAACGGGTGTATAGGGGTTTGTCACCTAACCATCAATCACATTTGCGGTGATCCGTCTGTACAAGGATGGAGAGGAATAGCGTATTTGTTATTGGCGCATTTTTAAGTATTCATGAAAATATCTTAAGAAAACGCCAGCCTTTCCATTTGTATAGGAAAGGCTGGCGTTTTTTTATTGAAGTTGCATGTATTCAGAAAGGTTTGAATGTTTGCTGAGTTAGTATTATACTAACTACTAATATAATTGCAGTATACCAAAGAATATGAAGCTCTCTGGACAACAAAATCTGTCCTTATTGTTATTGGGTATCGGCCAGTTTTAGTTGATGTATACATAGCTTCGAGTAGAAAAATGTAGAGTAAGGAGGGTATAAGGTGAGTTTAGAGAATGTCCATGTGGATACAGCTGCATCACCACGTGATAAAGATGGTTTTATGAGAGGGGTAAAAGATTGCGTCCCAACGTTGCTTGGCTATTTAAGTATTGGGTTAGCCGCTGGCGTTGTTCAAAAGACAGCAGGATTAAGCATAGCCGAGATTGCCTTAATGAGTTTAATTCTCTATGCTGGTTCTGCCCAATTCATTGCGGCGGGTATGATTGCGGCAAGCAGCTCTCCCACAGCCATCATTATCACCATATTATTTGTCAACCTGCGTCACCTTTTACTTAGTGCCGCGCTATCCCCGTATTTTCGCCATCTCTCACCGCTGAGGAACATCCTTGTAGGGTCGCTGCTCACGGATGAGACATTCGGTGTCGCCATTAACCAAACGGCGAAAAAAAATCAAATCAATGAAAGTTGGATGCATGGCCTCAATATTACCGCCTACTTAAATTGGTTTTTTGCCAACATCGCAGGGGCTCTTCTCGCCCAATGGATTTCAGATCCGGAAAAATTCGGTCTTGAATTTGCCCTGCCAGCCATGTTCATCGGCATTCTCGTCTTGTCCATATTAGGCAGAAATAAAATCAAAACGGATATAGCTGTGGCCATAATAGCGGTTGTGATTGCGGTGGGTTGCTCCTTTGTCATGTCCAGCAGTATGGGAATCATTGTGGCTACGATCCTGGCCTCGACGATAGGGATGGTGGTGGAAAAATGGAAATAAGATGGGGTATTTTTTTGATCATTGCAGGAGCGGCTATTGTTACTTTCATTCCAAGGGTAGTTCCACTAATGGTCCTTAGCCGTATCGAATTACCAGAGTGGGGGATGCGTTGGTTAAATTATGTTCCCATATCGGTCATGGCTGCATTGATAAGCCAGGAAGTATTGGTTCATGATGGGAAGTTTTCTTCAATAACCGATAATGTCCAGCTATTGGCTGCCATTCCGACTTTTTTAATTGCGATAAAGACACGTAGTTTATTAGTAACGGTCCTCTCCGGCGTCACTTTTTTCATGTTGTTCCGTTGGGTTATTTCTTGACTTTGATTGGAGCCGATTCCCTGAAAAGGGAGTCGGTTTTTGGTGGCAGGAGGATTAAAATTTTGAATATTTAGTATTGACAGATTTTATGTAGTCTATTAAGATAGCGATTAGAAAGCAGTATAATATCGAAACAAGCGAAGAAATGTGAGTTAAAACAAGTTTGAATACGCATTCAATAAATTAGAGATTCAGCGGAAATCTATGAAATAAAGCGAATATGCTCCGTTGGTTTTGAATGCGCATTCATCATGATATGATTTGCTCCAGAACATACGTGACTTGTAATGAGGTATTTTTTTCATATTCAGGGTTTACTTACGTAATCAGCATTGGTGAAACTTGATCATGGAGATGTTAGTTTGTTTTTTTTTAAGCTTTATAGCAGCTTTTGATCATAAGGTAGGATGTGGATGAGAAGTGGATTACTCTATTGTGTTTGAATCGGTACTTTTGATCGGCTTAATGATTTTAGTGGGGGTGATCCTCTCGTACCTGAACCCCCTTAATGAACACAACAAGCAAACGTATTCGATGATTATCGTTAATGTGGCCATGCCGTGTATCGTCTTATCAAGTATTTTCAAAGTGGATATCAACCAAGAGATGTTATGGAATATCTTGATCGTTTTTATTCTTTCTCTAGCGATCAACCTTTTTGGAATTGGAATTGGCGGGTTGCTGGTTACCCTTTGCAGCCCTGGAAACGCATTCCGTCGGGAAATTTCCCTGCTATCAGGCTTGGGGAATACCGGATTTATCGGCATTCCATTATGTGCCACTCTATTAGGACCAGAGGGGGCAATGTATGCAGCCATTTTCGATGCCGGCATGGATATGGTCATTTGGACAGTAGGTGTGATGATCCTGCAAAAATCCAAATCCTTCTCGCTTTCCTCTATGAAGTCCATGCTCAATATGCCTACAGTGGCGATAGTGCTTGGGTTGAGTTTTGCTTTTGCAAATTATCACCCACCCCATATTTTTGTCAGCTTAACAAACCAATTGGCTGCATTGGCATCACCGTTAGCGATGTTTTACATTGGGCTGTTGATCATGTCCATAACCAAATCGCAATTCCTGTCTGCCAAAAGCAAAATATTCATTCCGGCCGCCATTAAACTAGTTGTCTTGCCTCTGGTTGTATTTGCGCTAATAAAAATGATGGAAATGGACAGACTCCTTTCGGAAACCTTATTAATCCAAGCGATGATGCCTGCTCTTACTTTAGCTCCCATCCTGTTCGGCAAATATGGTGCGAACGATAAACTGGGAGCCATTACAACGATAATCACGACAATCATATCCATGATTTCAATTCCATTATTCCTATTCATATTGACTAAATTCCATTATCTCTAGGTTGGTTTTATGTTAAAGCTGAATAGGTATCTTCTGGTCAGAAAATGAAAGTAAGCGCTTTGAGCGATGCTCCCAGTATCAGCCTTACTAGGAGTAGGACGGAAACAAATTGAGCTGAACATTACATTATCGATACGATCAAAAAGGTTCAGAATATCTCTTTAAAGGATTTAACCTCCCTATCCAGCTGGGTAGAGGCGCTTTCCACTTCTTTAAACGCCATGACAACCTGCTCGTTGAATGTCTGGTTATTTATGATACCCTCTTCTGATTGCGCGGTTACTTTACTAATTTTAGCTATTTCCGCCGTAATGCCTTCTACATGGGAATTGACTTCCTGAATCGAGTCTTGAACCCGGTTTGAAAGCTTTCTGACTTCACCTGCCACTACATTGAACCCTCTCCCATGTTCTCCGGCACGAGCGGCTTCTATTGCAGCATTCAATGCAAGGAGATTGGTTTGGGTAGCTATTTCACGGATCGTCTTTACAATGCTCCTAATCGATTGGGCTTGGAGTTTCAGAGATTCGAGGATTTCCATATTCTCTTTTGATCCAGCCACAAGCTTACTGGTTGCAACGGACGCTTCCTGACTTCTTGTGAAGCCAAGTTCAGCTTTTTCATGCAGTTCCTCGGACATTTTCTGCAGTCGTAATGCCACATCCCTCGCATTCGTTTCTCTTTCTGTAATGTCCGTTGCTATTTTTACTACGGCACAAACCTTTCCGATATGATCGAGGACAGGCGTATATGTAGCCTCCAACCATATTTCCTGTCCTGATTTCGTGATGCGTTTTATTTTTTCCTGAAAGCTTTTTCCGTTGCGTAGATTTCTCCAAAATTGCTCATAAGCGATACTTGTTACAAAGTCCTCTGTGCAAAATCTTTTATGATGGAGACCTGGCATTTCATCCACTCTGTATCCCATCGTTTTAGCAAAATTTTCATTCGCCCAAAGTACGTGCCCGTCTTTATCGAATTCAATCATGGAAAGTGATCTTTCGATGGCGGCTAATACAGCGCTTTCTTCCAACAATTGTGTACTTTTGAGATTTTTCATTTTTAACATCGTTGCAAACCTGCCTTTATAAGAATGTTTTGTGTCGTTGACAAACAATTGACATGCAAAAAGAAGGGGAATACTGTTTGACAGGAATGTGAAGGCTTACATACTAAGCACCCCATATCCGTTGCCATTCGAAAAAAGTAACCATTCGTTAGTTTATCGTACTGATTTCAAGGGATATTAACAATTTTAGGTGTTCTGTGCATTGAAATTTTATTTTCATGCACATCAATGCCTTATATGTGCCATAGGTTAAGAGGGCACGAATTTTACTTTATTAAAATAATAATGTATTATGTGTATAAAGTGGATAATGTTTATCCTCTTTATACAGGAGTACAAAATTTTCATACTAGAAAAACATAGAGGAGTTGATGTTGATTGCATATGAAGACAGGGGTCGAGCAATCCGTTTATGCCATGTTGCTGCTTAATTTTCTCCCCGAAAAAGCTGTATTGTCTGGAGACGTGATCAGTCAGCAATTAGGGGGATCAGCAACTTATTTCCAAAAGATATTAAGGAAATTAGTCAGTGCTGATCTGCTGACCTCCGTTCCCGGTATAAAAGGGGGGTTTAAATTAAAAAAACGTCCTGAAGATATACGTATATATGACGTTTATCTTGCAGTAGAAGGGAAGCAGTCCCTATATTCATCAAGTGGCATTTTTCATGACATGCTTAATTTGAAGGAGAAGGATATTTGCTTGCTGTCAGATTTGATGGAAGAGGCGGAGACATCGTGGAAAACCATTCTCAAACGTGAAACCATCGCATCTCTGACTGAAGAAATAAACAAAAAATGTCCTAAGGAAAATTTGCAAATGTTAAAAAAAGTGGTGAATGAAAAAATGGTTTTATAGAGGTTAAGCATTATATCATCGTGATGAGGAGATTATGGAAATGAAAAATTTAGAGAAATATTTTGATTTATTCGATCAATCAAGAACAAGTGAAAAAGCTATGGAAGAATTGGTGTCATTATTTTCGGACGATATTGTTTTCATCCTAAATGGTCATGAAAAAAAGGGAATGGAAAACTGGAAGTTGTTCGTTAAGATGGTATTCCAAGAAAATAGTGATATTAAACATATGTTTGAAGGATGGAGAAAAGTGGAAGGAACCGATCTTTTTGAAACACCGTGGGCGGTGTGTGGCAAACGGTCATCGGGAACGGTATTCACGCAAACTGGCAAAGATATAGCTCGATTGAATGATGATGGCAAAATCAGTTATTTAGAAAATATTCCGGACAACACGGACATGTTTGCCAATTATAAAAATTGACAAACACAACATCCATGCTTGGTTAAAATGTGAGGGGCTACTGATATGAGTCAGTAGCTTACATAATAGTAGAGGCAGGTTATATATGCTGCCGATGAACACTCAAAATGAAATAAGGCTCCTTGAAGAGAGTTGAAATTAGCACGCTTCATCGATCTAGGAATGTAAAAGAGACTTTAGGAAATCCACGTGTTCCCGGTCTTTATCAAGAATTTTATGGACCAGGCCAAGACTTTCTTCATCAAGCTTATCCCTTACGAGGTCCTCGGACATTCTAATCCCATAAATATTTTCACCTTTGATGGCATGTTTGATGATTTCCTCATCAGTGTGGTTCCTTTCGAATAAATTTCCGATTGCGCCTTCAACCTTTCCAATCATTCCTTCACTCGTTACAGGTGTTCCGCCCAAATGTTGAATTCGCTCAGAAATGATGGCTGCATGGTTTTTTTGGTCTTTCTGAATGGAAATGAATGAATCTTTCAATGAAGTTTGTTGCAGTTTTTTTATAAAGTGTTCATAGCTATGTACGCCCATGTATATCCCTTGTAAAAATTTATTCAGCGTCTCAATCGTTTGGTTTTGTTTTTCCACTTTATCACTCCTTTACATAATAATCTTAGCATTCCATTTACAGGAATAATTATTTGGCCCATCTGCATTTTTTTCCTGGATTATTCTTGGGGTAAAAAGGATATTTAAAGTGTAGGTTTCATGAGGGTCATAAGCCGAGAAAGACGTTGTTGCCTATAGCCCCGGGTGGGGCGGAACGTAAACGAGAGCATTAAGGCCTGTCGTTTTTATAGTCAATCCCTTGTTTGACAAGGGATTGAATAAGACAGTAAGCCATGCAACCAATGGAAAGACCATTCAACCTTTACGTTTCGGTTTTTTGCTGCTTTTTACCGTTCGTGTAAATCTGAAAATTCCTCAAGTTCGGATGCTGGATCGAATTTCTCCTTGCTCATGGCAATTGCGGCCACAAGCGCGAGGACGGATGGGATGATTGCCCATGCAAACGTATGAACGAGTGATGAGGACAATGCCTCTGTCATTTTATCCAAGATTTCGGGTGGAATCTTTTCACGAGTTTCAGGAGTCAAGATTTTACTAGGATCCCCTAATTGTAAACCATCCTGCCCAGTACCGCCGCTGCTGAACATGGAGGTTAATTTATTTGTAAACAGATGGCTTTGGATTATGCCGAATATGGTAATGCCCAATGCCATTCCCAGTTCACGCGTAAAACTGAGCGTTGAGCTGGCAGATCCGCGCTGCTTTGAGGTAAACCCATGGATTGCTGCATTACTTAAGACAGAGAAGGAAGATCCTATTCCGAGACCGATTAAAATCATAAAAATCGTGACGGTGAAGCGAGTGGAATCGGTTGTTAATGTCGTGAGCAATGAGATTCCTGCGACGAGAAGCGCTAAAGTCGCTATCATGATGGTCCGGTAAGTAAACTTGGACAATAAGAAACCGCCGCCTGCAGCTGTAATGACAGACCCTACCATCATGGGAAGAAGGACAAGGCCTGAATTCGTAGCAGAACCGCCAAATACCCCTTGTATAAAGATCGGAATGTAGACAGAGGCCGTAATGAAAGCTGCACCGCTGAATATGGCCATTACATTACTAGTTGAATAGAGGCGATTTTTGAACATCCCAAAGGTAATGATAGGTTCCTCTGCCCGTCGTTCGACCAAGATAAAAACAATCATAAGCAGGGCAAAGGCAAAGAATAAACCAAAAATCATACTGGAGTTCCATGCATATTCCTTTCCTCCAAGTTCCAGGGCAAACATCAAACAAAGAATGGAAGCGACAAGTGTTGACGCGCCAAGATAGTCGATTTTCTGCTTGGAATGCTCGACGGACTCTTTGGAGAAAAACGAAATCATGATGAATGCAATCAGCCCTATTGGTAAATTGATGTAAAAAATCCACGACCAATGGATATAATCCGTAATATATGCACCTAGAAGCGGACCGAAAATACTGGAAATACCGTACGCGGCACCAAATAAACCGCCTATTTTGCCTCGTTTCTCCGGAGAAACCACATCAAACATGATCGTGAAGGCAATGGGCACGAGAGCACCGCCGCCGATACCTTGGATTGCCCGGTAAATGCTTAGCTGAATGATCGAATCTGCTGTACCGCATAATGCAGAACCAATCATGAAAACAATGAGGCCGAAGATAAAGAAACGCTTTCGTCCATACATATCCGATAATTTGCCGAAAATCGGCATACCAGCCATTTCTGCCACCATATAGGCAGAAGTCACCCACATTAATTTGTCAAAGCCCCCTAAATCTCCTACGATCGTTCCAATTGCCGTAGCCACTATGGTGTTATCCATTGAGGCCATCAGGGTTGCCAGCAGCAACGCCACTATGATGACCCCCACCTTATTTTTCTTTTCCATCTCTTATGATTCCTCCAATTCACCCAACAAAAATTTTTCTGAATAAAATATATGTGCTATGCAAAATTGCTTGACCAGGACCGTATATGGTGCTGGTCTTCAGGGAGAAATGGGTGATTCCGCCGCTTGAAATTGTTTTTGCAAATTCGGGATCATGCTCCTTTCCATCAAGTAAAGGCAATGCCATCAAATGAAATTAAAATTGTTCGAGATTCTTGATTATAAAATATCTTTGTTATCAAGATAAATATATATTAAAAGGATGTATGAGTTTTGTCAAACTCTAATTAGTCAAAGAGTCCGCCACTAGTTGCGATAAAAAATCGTTCCGAAACGATAATCCTTTCCATTCGTAATAAAATTATGATGTACAAAAAAAGCCCTCCGATGAAGGACGGCCACGAAATAATCTAAAGAAAATGAAGTCATCAATATTTTTACTTGTTGCCCTTACATTCATGAAACAAGGCTTAATGGAAAATGATTATGTGTATGTTACCTTCATCTCCTGTAAGTAGGGGGACCTTCTTTAATATCATTATCCACTAATATTAAAACTTTCCCGGCTTTAATACCAGTCTCGTATCTTTCCGCGGCTCTTTCCGAAATGCCCAATCCAATCAAGGTACCAGCCAATCCACCGGTTCCTGCCCCTACCGCCACTCCAGCCAGTGCAGATACAATCGGTCCAGCGGCAAGCAGGGGTCCGATTCCTGGAATGGCCAATGCACCCGCACCGGCAAGCAGACCTGCCGCCCCGCCAATAACTCCCCCTGTGGCGGCACCTGTAGCTAATCCTTCTTCGGCTTTCGTACCCGTTTTTCTTTCAATCACTTTTGTTTCCTTGCGATCTTTTGCAACAATGGATATTTCATCACGTTTATACCCTTGTATCAAAAGCTCTTCTACCACTTTTACTGCTTCTTCACCGTTTTCATATATTCCAACCACTTGCTTACTCATTACACATCCTCCTTTAATTTTCAACTATTGTTCCCCTCATCATATGAAGCCTGTATGGGTTATATTCGTTACGCTAAAATGACAGATGAAAGAGATTAGCGATTACACGATGGAAACAATCCCTCTTCCTTGAAAGTTTCCAGTCTATGCTATCCGTACAGTATGTGTCTAGAGGACGGGAAATGGGGTATGGATAATAAAACGAATACCTAAAATAGAAGAGAAGAGTTTGATAACATAATCAGATATGATTGTTGCGAACGAATACATATCCACACGATTGAACAAGAGGAGCTTGATTAGATGACACATATAAAGGGCATTGATGTATCGCATTGGCAGGGTGCAATCCAGTGGGGAAAGGTTGCAAAGGATGGAGTTCAGTTTGTTTTCATCAAAGCAACGGAGGGAACGAATTATTCTAAGCTTTCCTATTTTAAGGAAAATGCCCCCAAAGCTTTGGCGGCGGGTTTGAAGGTGGGGGCTTATCACTATGCCAAATTTTCCAATGTGGCAGAAGCAAGGACTGAGGCCGCCTACTTTTTGGATGCGATTTGTTCCATTGCTTTAAATTATCCTCTGGTGCTTGACCTTGAAGAGAATAAAAAAGCGACAGGAAAACATGCACTGACGGATGCGGCCATTGCTTTTCTGGAAGCAGTGGAACGAGCCGGGCATGCTGCCATGCTTTATACGGGAAAATCCTTTCTTGAAAATGCGTTGGATGAATCAAGGTTGGCTAATTATCCCTTGTGGATTGCCCGCTACAACAGCATTCTGGGACGGAGCGCAGACATTTGGCAGCATTCCGATTCAGGAAAAGTGGATGGTATCGGGACGAAGGTGGATTTAAATATTGCCTATCGAGATTTTTCCAAGACTATAAATGCCTTTAAGGCACCCGCTAGGTCGAGTGAATACGAAGAACCATCCTCCATATACATCGTAAAGGGAGGCGACACGCTTAGCAGGATTGCCAAAAAATATGAAACGACCGTATCGTCGTTAGTCGGTCTTAACGGGATTGAAGATCCAAACAAAATTTATATCGGTCAAAAATTATGGATTAAGTGACTGGAACTTAGTGTAAGCATAAAGGAATATAGTATAGAGTTGCCGAGTATCGTGACAGGAGAGTTTGAATAAGAAATCCGCTTCAATGGGACAATATTTAGTGAAGAAAAAGCCGGAATGACTTTTATCCTTCGATCGAATTGGGATCTAAGACAGGGTAGCTTTCTTATAGGTTTATGAATGAATCACTTAGGGGGCTAATATGGAACTTACTTTATTAGTGGAGTATGGATGGGTGTTAATTATTTTAATATTTTTAGAAGGTTTATTATCTGCTGATAATGCATTGGTATTAGCCATCATGTCAAAGCATTTGCCAGAGGGGCAGCAAAAAAAAGCGATTAATATCGGATTGCTTTTAGCTTTTATATTTAGGATTGGTGCCATTTTCATCATTTCGTACCTTTTCCACGTTTGGCAAGTTCAAGCGATCGGTGCAGCGTATTTGATTTTCATTTCTTTAAAACATTTACTGAAAAGGGATCATGAGGAAAATGATAAAAAAGGGAAAAGCTACCGCATGACCGTTGCGCAAATAGCATTGGCCGATATCGCCTTTGCCGTTGATTCGATTTTAGCGGCAGTCGCTCTTGTTTTGGCGTTGCCGGATACGCCGATGGGGAATATCGGTGGCATGGATGGAGCTAAATTCATCGTGATCCTGCTAGGTGCGATAGCGGGCTTGATTGTCATCCGCTTTGCAGCAGGTTACTTCGTTAAGATATTGACGGAGCGCCCGAGTCTCGAGACTGCAGCCATGTTACTTGTCGGCTGGGTTGGGGTCAAGTTACTTATGCATACCCTCGCGCATCCATCCGTGCACATCATTTCACACGAGTTTGTAGAGGGCCCCATCTGGAATATAATCTTTTGGTCAGTCATGCTTCTTATCGCCTTGGGTGGCTGGTTTTTGTCTAAAGAAAAAACGGCAAAAAATGATGAAGAATAATATCCTGACCAATAGATCCGTTCAGTTTCATTAAGAAGTTCATGGTCAGTGCTTGGAAGGATCAATGGCATTTGGTTTGGAGTAAAGACCGATTTGAATATTTCGGTCTTTTTTTGTTGGAAAGTGCAGGAGGCAGGAAGCGGTTTTTGAGCTTGGCTCCATTATTTGATAATGGGGGACCGGTTTTTAGCCTTGAATATGGTCATTAAGCTGCTCGCTTACTCCCTTATCGGATGCTCGATTGTTATGTCTCCCTGCAAGCAATTCACAATGTCTGTTATTTGTTTCATGCATCTTTAAAATAAATGATAATAAACTAAAGGGTGGTGCATTACTTCAATAGCAGGGGTTGCTGCGGCAGCCTTTTTCTTATGGAATGGATGGGGCATGTTAGTTCAACAAAATCCTGATTCAATTCCAAAAATTATGATGATTTGATTCGAGCTAATTTCTTCTGAATCCAAATTTAGTATGATACAGTAAATATTAGAAATTTATAGATACCATAAACGAGGTGGGACGAGAAATGATAAAAGGTCTTTACGAAGCACATTTACCTGTAAGTAATCTTGAAAACTCCATGAAATTTTATGGAAAATTGGATTTGGAAATTGCCTATCAGAGTGAAAAAGTAGTTTTCTTCTGGCTTGAGAAAGGCAAAAGTTGGCTTGGTCTATGGGAAGCAAACCAAGTGGGAATTCCGTATCATCCTTCCATACGACATGTAGCTTTACGAATGGATATGGAGGACATGACATCAGCAAAAGCTTGGTTGAATAGTAAGGGTATCAAGATTCGTACAGCCTTTGACTTAACCGAAGAACACCAACCTTTAGTTCTTGATAACAATCCACAGGCTCACGCAGCTATTTATTTTAACGACCCAGACGGAAATTCGCTTGAGTTGATTGCTCCTTTGAGATTGGATTTTGAACAATCCCTTGGAGAGATCTCATTGGAGGATTGGTATAGACGAAATGCTGATCCGAGCTAATTCAGTTCCGCTTCAGATGTAAAAGGGGGTGCTGTGGCAATCCTGATCCTTCTAGACAAACGGGTGCTTTAGCTGAAGACAGCTCTTTTTATGGGGCAGGGTGGCTCCGCAATAAAAAAGTGATTTAACATTACAATAGAAAGACCAGGGGGTTCAGTATGTTCTTACATAAAATAGATGAGGAGTTATCATTGAAGCTGTTGGAAGCAAATGATGCAGAAAGAGTTTTCGAAATAACTAATAAATCCAGAGAATATCTGCGAGAATGGCTTCCTTGGTTGGATCATACAAAAGAACTTGAAGATACAAAAGGGTTCATTCAGGTTTGTTTAAGAGATTTTGCTGAAAACAAGAGCGTCAATACAGGTATTATGCATAAGGAACAAATTGTTGGCGTTGCAGGTTATAACCAATTAAATTGGTCAAATAAAACGGCATATATGGGTTATTGGCTCGGAGAAGAATATCAAGGAAATGGAATGATGACAAGGGTGGCTAAGGCATTGACTGATTATGCATTCAAAGAATTGAAACTGGATAAAGTGGAGGTTAGGGTTGCCTTGGAGAATCAGAAAAGCAGGGGGATTCCTGAAAGGTTAGGTTTTGTTAATGAAGGTTGTATCAGACAAGCAGAATGGCTGTATACCCATTATGTTGACCATATCGTTTACGGTATGTTAGCCAAGGATTGGAGCATGTAGTCATCCCTTAATGGAACTAAAGGGTGTGTTAACTGAAGGAAGCTGTCTTTAAGGCAGCTATTTTCTTATGGAACTAAAAAGAGGCAGGTTAGTATAAAAGCAAATGGGTGGTTACCTGAGGTGAATTCATGTAATCTACAAAAGTATGTTTTTTTTCCAATCGTAAAGGAGGTCCATAATTGAATTTAACAAATAGAAAACATTCAACAATTGTTGCCCTGTTGCTTGCGGGTACGTTTATTGCGCTCTTGAATCAAACCTTAATGATTACCGCGATTCCACCTGTAATGAAGGAAATGGATATTACAGCCAATAGTGCACAGTGGCTAACTACCGTTTTTATGCTGGTTAATGGGATTATGATTCCTGTGAGCGCGTTTTTACTGGAGCGCTTTACCACCAGGCAGCTCTTCCTTTCAGCCATGGGGATTTTTGCTATTGGTACCTTGGTTGCGGGGCTAGCCCCTAGTTTTGGGATGCTGCTTCTAGGACGGATCATTCAGTCGAGCGGTGCCGGTATCATGCTCCCTTTAATGCAAACAGTCTTCCTCATGATTTTCCCGGTTCAAAAACGGGGTGCGGCTATGGGGTTGGTTGGGCTGGTCATTTCCTTCGCCCCTGCTATTGGTCCCGCTTTATCGGGCTGGGTTACGGAGACCTACTCTTGGAGGGTATTATTCTTTATCATTCTTCCAGTTGCTATTATTGATATCATCGTTGCGTACTTCGCTTTAAAAAATGTAACAGAAGTTACACGACCAAAAGTGGATGTGCTCTCTATTGTTTTATCTTCCATGGGTTTCGGTGGATTATTGTATGGATTCACAGCGGCAGGTAATTATGGCTGGACAGACGGGAGTACGATCATATCCCTAGGCATTGGAACGATTTCACTTGTTTGGTTTATCAAAAGGCAATTGAGATTGAAGCATCCAATGCTGGAGTTCCGAGTGTTCACGTATTCATTATTTCCGTATGCTATCATTATTGGAGCCATTACATTTATGGGGCTGATAGGAGCCGAAACACTCATCCCGCTATTTATGCAAAATATGCGCGGATTTACTGCGTTTGAAGCTGGGTTAGCTATACTCCCTGGAGCCCTCATTACCGGATTACTGTCCCCATTCATTGGACGTATTTTTGATCGGATTGGGGCGAGGTGGTTGGTTATGGGTGGATTACTCATCATAACCGCTTCCTCCTTTACTTATATGGATGTTGGTCCTTCGACAAGCTTCACATTTATTATGGTCGTGTATAGCATTCGGATGTTCGGATTGGCCATGGTTATGATGCCTGTTTCAACGGCAGCCTTAAACCAGCTTCCTAAACGGTTAATTGCTCATGGTGCAGCTATGGATAATACGATGAAAATGATTGCCGCTTCTGTAGGTACAGCGATACTTGTAACTGTTATGACAACAGCTACCGAAAATGCTCAAGCGCGTCCCGAGATCATACATCCTGATATGTATGGCGCGCAAATCTCATTTATTGTCATCGCTGTACTTTCACTGATTAGCCTCCTCATTTCTTTTAAAATAACGGATCAAAAACCAGCAGGAAAAGAGTTCAGAGAAAGAGAAGAATTAAAGAATTGAATCGCGTCACATTCCATTGTCATGCATATCCAGGGACGCTAATAAAGAGGGGAACAAGTCATCCATGATTTGTTCTCCCTCTTTATCTTTTTTTCTTTTTATAAAAAAGTACACATGAAAATTAGAATGGATTTCCAATTGGAATCTTTAATCCGCCATATAATCGGTTCTGAATTCTGCGAATACTTCTGTGAAAAGGACCAGTTTCTTCTATATTGTACTGGAGAATTTGGAAGAATCCACGCATTTCATTCGCATTATAAAAGGGGAGGAAGGAGACCGAATATCCAATTTATTGATTGGAAACTTTATCGATGTATGATGAAGAATAATGTCCTGAACATATAGCTCCGTACAGTTTCAATAAGAAAATCAGGATCATCGCTTGGATGTGTCAATATCATTGGTTTGGAGCAAAGACCGTTTTGAAAATTCCGGTCTTTTTTTTATTGGATAGTGCAGAAAGCGGGAAGCGGTTTCCGAGCTTCCCCCATTGTTTGAAAATGGGGGGGCTTTATTTCCGATAGATGTGCAGCAGCTTTCATAAATCATTTGTATTATTTCAGGAGACCATTGCGAAATCCATGAACCACGACTTGAGTTCGGTTTTTAGCCTTGAACTTCGTCATTAAGCTGCTCACGTAGTCCCTTATCGTATGCTCGCTTAATTGCAATAAATCGGCCATTTTCTTATTGTTATGTCCCTCTGCAAGCAAGTTCAAAATCATGGACTCCCGTTCGGTCAATTGGAGGTCTGTATCCTGTATCACCTCATCATCCTTCCTGGATAAATATAAACCTAGCCTTTTTCCAACCTGCTCGAGCAATAGGAGATCTTCTTTCACATAATCGAATTCCACCCCTATTTGATCGAATGTCAGCCAACCGAACACTTGCCGATCATGAAAGATCGGTACAAAAATGACGGAGGACAGGTTGAATAACCTTATATGCTCCTCTTTGATGTAAGGATGCGGATCCTTTAGAAATACAGGCTTTTTCGAATTGAAAACCAAGGACTGCTTTGCGCTTAGCTGGCCTCTCATGCTTTGTACCTTTGGAAGTTCCAACCCGATGGTGCCGTGGAATTGGTTGGACCAAGGGATATAAGCATAAAAAACACATCTTTTATAATGAAAGAACTCTTCGCATTTTTTTAGGATATGGGCAAAATCCTTGACGCCTGCTGAGTGGATTAAAAGTTCATCCAATTGGTCCAGTAAGCGCAGCCTGATAAGTTCAGCATTTTCCTGCCCGGTTTTGGAATATTGCTTTGGCTTGTCAGCATTCCATTTGTTAAAGCTATGGATAAGCTGGGAGTAAATCGAAAATAGATACATTAAGATGGAGATGGTATGGGTATGTTTCAGATTGACCATCAAGGTAACGATGGCTTTTTCAAAGATTAGCCGAAACATGCTGAAATGATTCGCATTTATCATCGATAAATGCGATTGCAGCCACGTGTCGATATGGTTTTCATGAGAATCCTTGATGTCTTCGATGCTTTGAGAGGATAAAAAGAGTAAGAATGAATCCAATAATGTTTGGATCGTGATTCGTTCAGGTTCATTGATGAATGGCTCCAGGTTCAAGTATATATTTATATTCTCTTCAATCTGCTTATTATGGCTTTTTATGAATAACACGAATTGTTGAAACGTTATCTCTTCATAAGGATGGATGGATTGGGTCATGGGAAGTTCTTCTCCTCAATAACTGAATACCCCTATAAAAAGGGGGGGATATCTTCTTATTATACAGCATTTTATAGGATAGTATTTCAGAATATGAGGAGTAAAATATAGATATGGACATACAAGGAAGTTTATTAAAGGAAGCTTATTAATGGTCATAACCCTTTCATTGAAAGGGTTATCGCGGCTTTCATTGCTTGTATACGATTCATCGCCAAGGGAAACCTCTAGGGAAGAGGATTCCAGATTTTTTCGGGATTTGGAGCATGGGAAAAAATAAAGGGGGATCTGATGAAATGAAAAGACTTGAAAACAAAGTGGCTATCATTACTGGCGGGGGAACGGGCATCGGGAAAGAAACCGCTTTATTATTCGCTAGTGAAGGAGCAAAAATCGTCATTACTGACATTAACCAGGATTCCGGAGATCAAGCTGTAAAGGACATTCAAGCGATCGGAGGAGAAGCGATATTCATTCGCCACGATGTCAGCAGCGAAGAAGATTGGAAGAAGGTGGCAAAGGGAACGATTGATGCATTTGCGAAAGTCGATGTTCTATTCAATAATGCGGGCATTTATATCATTAAACCGGTTACGGAGATTGAACTGGAGGAATGGAACCGGCTCATGTCGATTAATGTGACTGGCGTGTTTTTGGGAATGAAACATATCATGCCATTGATGGCGAAACAAAATAAAGGATCGGTCATCAATGCATCATCCATTGCAGGCTTGATCGGGGCGCCGGGACATGTTCTTTACGGAGCAAGCAAGGGGGCGGTCCGGGTCATGACAAAAGACGCTGCCATTGAATATGCTTCAACGGGAGTCAGAGTGAATTCGATTCATCCAGGATATATCGATACCGGGATGGCAGACTATGCTTCAGAGCAAACGGGCAGCTCAAAAGATGAATTGGGTAAAGAATTTCCGTTAGGACATCTGGGTACTGTCAAAAACGTGGCGAATACGGTGCTTTTCATTGCTTCCGATGAATCTTCCTATACGACCGGCACGGAATTTGTGATTGATGGCGGAGCGACAGCTCGCTAAGGGGCTGCCACTGCAGTGAAAAGAAATTAAAACCGAAGGAGTGTTTGGAATGAGATTACAAGATAAAGTGGCAATCGTAACCGGCGGAGCAAGTGGAATTGGGGCCAGCACGGCGCAATTGTTTGCAGCAGAGGGTGCAAAGGTTGTCATTGCTGACTTTGCTGATCATGGACAAGCAGTATCTGATGCGTTAAATGGAAAAGGGTACGATACTCTTTTTGTCAAAACCGATGTGACGAGTGAACCGGACATAAAGAATATGATTGAAAAAACCGTCAGCCAATACGGGAAGCTGGATATCATGTTTGCGAATGCGGGTATTGCAAGGGATGGAAACATCCATGAGTTGAGCTATGAGCAATGGCAAAAAACGATTGATATCAATTTATCAGGCGTCTTCCTTTCAGATAAATATGCGATACAGCAAATGCAAAAACAAGGGACAGGCGGAGCCATCGTCAATACAGGCTCCATCCATAGCCATGCCGGAAAACCTGGGGTAACGGCGTATTCCGCTGCAAAGGGCGGGGTCAAGCTACTAACCCAAACTTTAGGTACGACTTATGCCAGAGAAGGGATACGCATCAATGCCGTTTGCCCAGGGTATATTGATACACCGCTCATTGCGGCAGCACAGGGTGACTTAAGGCAAGATTTGATCGATTTACATCCGATCGGCCGGTTGGGCAAAGCCGAGGAAGTGGCTAAAGCAGTTCTCTTTCTTGCAAGTGATGATGCATCATTTATCACAGGCACAAGCCTTATTGTCGATGGCGGTTATACAGCAGTATAAAAGCCTTTTTCTGAAGGGTGAAAACAACTGCTTAATCGTCCGTTCACCGAAATAACGGACTACGTAAATAAATAATGGAGCTTCTTCCCTATGGGAGGCGATGTAAATCGCTTATCGTAAGGAAGGGCTCTTTTTTAGGCTCTTTTCGTAAAGATCCTCGTTATAAATACGAAACGATTGAGGTTGTTTGGAGAGAAGCCAACCATTCCGCATTACTTGTGAAAAGCAACCAAGTATCTTTTTTTAAAAAAAGAGCATATGAATTGCAGAAAAACCTAGTTGACCGAGAACCTCCGGGAGGTGCTGTTTGGCAATGTATAGGAAGGATATATAGGGAACATAAATATCATAAGGGACATATGTCCTTTCGCGAAGCTCCAGTTCTGTATTTTAATGAGTACAAGCAATCCAGAAAGGAGGAGGAAGGGTGAAAGGGATACTATTTTCGATTATTGCTGGTATATTCATTTCGTTGCAGGGGGTGTTTAATTCAAGAATGAGCGAGGACATTAGCGGTTGGCACACGACTGCGATTGTCCATCTAGTCGGATTTATCTTGTCGATCATCATTTATTTAATTGCCCGGGATGGCAGAGCGGAGGGCTTTCGTGAGGTTCCTTATTTTTATTTGCTTGGAGGCATTCTCGGGGTCGTGATCGTGTTCGGGGAAATGACATCGATAAATGTCCTGGGCATGTCTCTTGCAATCGCCACGATTTTAATTGCACAGCTTCTTTGTGCATTCCTTATAGACACTAAGGGACTATTCGGTATGATCAAGCATAAGGTGTCATTTCAACAAGTGATTGGAATGGCTATGATGTTAGTGGGGGTAATCCTATTTAAATGGTAAAAAGGTGATGTACATTGAAAAAAATAAATGATGGCCGCCGGATTCTTGAATATCTCGATCAATTTCAGCTGAATAGGGTTTTTTCGGAGGGAATGAAGAAAAAAATATCTCTTTACCAATTCAAAAAGGGCGAAATTTTGTGTGCAAGAGGTGAAGATATTCAGCACATGTATTTCCTGGTGAAGGGAAAGGTGAAGATCTTTACCACTTCTCCGGAAGGAAAAGCATGGATCGTTCGGTTCAAAACACCATTGGCGCTTTTCGGCGATGTGGAATATGTAAAGGGGATGCCCGTCCTCCATACTGTCGAAGCAGTCAGTGAAGGAATGGTCCTTTGCATTCATTTTGATGAGGTAAGGGCGATGGAATCCAACCGCGCGGAGTTTCTGAACTTTTTGTTGGAGATCATTACCCAAAAGTTTTACACGGAATCCCATGCTGCTAGTTTGAACAGGCTCCATCCAGTCGAAACACGTCTGGCAAGCTACCTATTGTCTCTTTCCTCGGAAGGGGACGGCTCCATGTTCCATAAGGAAATGGGCACGTCCAATCTAATGGAAATTGCTGATCTCATAGGTACCAGCTATCGGCACTTAAATCGTGTCATTCATAAATTGTGTGAAGAAGGAATCATCGAACGGAGGCAAGGGTCCCTGTATATTGAAGACTTGCCGATGCTCCGGGAAAGGGCAGATGGCAATATTTATGAATGAGATCGGAGGATACATGCATGCAAGGAATTTTGTTTGGAGTTATTGCAGGGGTCTTCATCAGTCTGCAAACGGTCTTTAATGCCCAAGTGAGTGAAAAGGTAGGTTCTTGGGCGACAACCACACTCGTGCTGGGACTTGGTTTCGTATCATCGTTCACCATGTTTATGATCATGGATGATACGAGCCTGTTGGCGCTCGGTCATGTGAATAAGCTTTATCTATCAAGTGGGGTCTTGGGTGTCATGCTCGTCTATTGCATCATGCAGGCGATCCGGCTTTTAGGCCCGGCATATGCGATCTCCATTGTACTTGTCGCCCAGCTCATTATGGCGGTTGTTATCGACACGTATGGCTGGTTCGGGTTTGAGACGGCTCCTTTTACCATGAATAAATTGTTCGGTATCGGAATCATGGTAGCGGGAATCATTATGTTTAAGACGAAAAGGAACGTTATCCAGAAAACCGATAAGCGGGGTATTTTACCTGAAAAAGCTCAACTGTAACGTATCCCATTAAGAAGAACATCCCCCTAATTAACGCATTGGGACAACGCGTTAATTAGGGGGATGGATCTCAAGTTTTAGGAATTGGCATTCGTTGTTCGAGAAGCATATGGGAAAAGGGGATCTTTAAGTTCAAACTCATAGCTTTGTCCATTTACAATTCCAACCACTTTGTCATGTTCATGCAGCTGAATCAAAAACTCAGCCATTTCCTTTGCTGTATGGTACTTCGGTAAAGTGGCATCATAATGGAATTCGTCAACATCAAAGGAGCGTTTGGCAAATTCCGTTTCAGTTGCAGCTGGAGCCAACACCTTGGCTTGCATTTTAGCACCTTGGCTTTTAAGTTCATGAGCAAGCCCTTCTGTAAAGGCACTGACATAAAATTTAGTGGCGCAATAAGTGATGGCATCTGCAACAAGGGTGTATCCACCACCTGATGAGATATTGATAAGCTGTGTGCCCTCAGTATTTGAATAGTCACGAACGTAAAGGGAGGACAATATTGTTAAGGCCTCAATATTCAGGTGAAGCATTTTCTCGATTTTCGGCAGCCTTTGCTCTCCGATCTTATCGAAATTTCCAAAACCTGCATTGTTGATCCATGTTTCAATCTGGAGGTCTTTAAGACTTTCATATAGTCCATAAACATTCTCGGTAATCGATAGATCGGCAGCATGAACAACGATATCCAATTCTTTATTCATTTGCTCTATTTTTGTTTTTAGTTCGTCCAAATTTTGTTTTCTCCTGGCAACGAGAACTAAATTTTTCCCTCGGGATGCAAAGGCTAAAGCAGCTTCATATCCAATACCGGAGCTTGCTCCCGTGATAACCGTATATTTCATGTGTATACCTCCATTAATTTATGATAGGATGTCATTGTATTACTTAGAGTTCACTCTAAGTCAACAATTAGTCATGATGAGGTGTTTTTTATTTACACGATAAGTGAAGTGGGGCAAAAGCTTGGAATAAGCACACATGCCTTACGCTATTACGAAAAAGAAGAAATCATAACACTGGAAAGAAATGCTCAAGGAATCAGGCAATATACCGATTCACACCTTAAATGGATGGAGTTTGTAAAAAAACTGAGGGAAACGCAAATGCCCATCGAACAAATAAAAAAATATACCCAATTGTTCAAAGAAGGAGACCATACATCGATGGACCGCTTGAATCTATTAGAGAACCATCGCCGAAGCATCGAAGCCCAGATTGAAACATTGAAAGTCACTGAAGCAATGCTTGATAAGAAAATAACGGCATATAAACAGCACTTATCCACTTTGAATCCGTCAAACAGCTAGACCTGCACAAAAAGTGTTCCTTCTGCTGGTCACAGTATTAACGAACGATGCGCCATTTTCTTGAAATTATGTACTTATGTATCGTTAATACTGTTCATCTCAATCTTAATAGGGTTGACTTTCAACATACTCAAAAGGAATGGAAACGGTTATCATATTTTTCACGATCAGAATTTCCGCAAATTTTATTTTGTTGCAAAATATAACTTGCTCCAGATTCGTTAATGAGCTTTGAAACCCCTTCTGGATAATAAGGCATTAGGCGGTCTGCCTTTTCCAAGTCCATCCATTCAACTTTCATAATATTTTCTTCATGTGGAATTTCCTTAGGCCGAGTTACGATGTATCCAAGATAAGTAAAAAAGAATACATGCTTTTCATCTATGAGACTCTCATTCAAAGCTACAATATTGCCGACTTCAATGTCATACCCGGTTTCTTCCTTGACTTCTCTTATAGCCGCTTCTGCCAAAGTCTCCCCGGCTTCAACTCCCCCTCCTGGCAATGTCCAAGTGCCTTTCTTATTGAATACCATCAGTATTTTACTTGTGGCCGCATCAAATAGTAATGAATATACAACATCAACTCGCTGGGAATTCATATCTTTACCTCCTCCGTAAATCGAATCAATCTTAAGTATAAAGTAAATTCATGATTATAGTGGAAAATAGCAGGGAAGGGAAATTCAGACAGTTTCGTTATTTTTAAAATTAAATATACGATCATGTAACAGGATATCCTCCCAATTCTTCCTCCAAACGTCTGGCAGTAAGAAAAGGGTGGGGAAATGTATGGATGATGTGATCATTGGCATCAAAACAAAGCAACCATGGAGATCCGGATGAAGATTGGATCTCGATAGCTACGTCACATATTTCTCCTAGCTACATCAAAAAAAGTGAATGATAGCTTTCTTCAATTATTAGGAGCAGTACCATTTTCCATTATAAAAAATACAGTTTTGCCCACCTTGCTGCCCACCAGGAAACCCTGGGAAAGGCTGCCCCTGCTGTCCGCCCTGCTGTCCGCCCTGCTGTCCGCCCTGCTGTCCGCCCTGCTGTCCGCCCTGCTGTCCGCCTTGCTGTCCACCCTGCTGTCCGCCTTGCTGTCCACCCTGCTGTCCGGGTTGTTGTACAGGCGGACATTGTAGACCTAAATATTGTAATCCAACGATATCATTGTGATGAACCTCGTTTGGCAAACCATCCTCAAGGATTTGAACCATGCCAGTTGTGGTGTTAAACCCCATCAAAATGAATGTGTGTGTCGAATTTCCCCAAAACCCCCTGAAACAATGCCCTTGGCGGCCTGCTTTTAAATGACTTTGTATCGTTGCAGTAGGTACTAAAGATTGCACTCTTTCTGCGTAATGATAAGGCATATTAGCATAATAATTATCGTAATAATATGGTACATTGTTTTGATGAAAGGCGTAGTTATAGTTATACATTCCGAAAATCCTCCCTTTTAGGTACACTATAAAATATGTAAAAATAAAGATTATGTCCTACATGGACAAAGATGGACAATGAATTTGGGCTGCCTAATTTCCAGCCGGGACTAGTATCACCGTAAAACAATCATGTTTATACTGCTTGCATCTTATTGAAACAGAACGCTATGGCCAAAGAGTATTTCAAAGCTAATGAATATTTCCCTAATTGTGAAATTAGTGTTCTTTGCTTCATGAAAGCGTCCTTTGCATAAAGGGTTTCAAGTGATAAATATAGAAGAAGATACTAGGCTGATAGGGTGATCCCTAAAAAAAGCAAATTCATAAAACGAAACTTATTGGAGGAAGCAAATGAAGGTAAAGAAAATCCATCATGTAGCAATCATATGCACGGATTATGAGAAATCAAAAAAATTCTATGTAAATATCCTAGGGTGTGAAATTAAGAAGGAAACCTATCGTGCAGAAAGAAAGTCGTATAAATTGGATTTACTGGTCGGGGGGGAATATCAGTTGGAATTGTTCTCCTTTCCGGAAAGTCCCTTAAGACAAAGTTATCCCGAAGCAAGCGGGCTAAGGCATTTGGCTTTTGAAGTGGAGGATATTGATCAAGCGGTCGAAGAGTTATGCAAAGAGAATATTTCTGTCGAACCCATCCGGGTTGACGAGATAACCGGAAAAAGATTTACGTTCTTTTGTGATCCCGATGATTTGCCTCTGGAATTATACGAAAAGTCTTGCTGAATGGAATCCATCTAGAAAGATAAACAAATTCGATTGGTCAGGTGCGAGGAGGTCCCGTTCAACTTGAACCTAAAAAAAGCAGACAAACTTTGGTATCCAAGGGGTTTGTCTGCATTTTGGAAGCTGCATGTCGATTGCGGCTTCTTTTTTTGTCATGGACTTAAAATGGGCTGTCAAGGACTGCTCTGTAGTATACAGTATTCAAGCAGGATTCATAAGATATAAAAAGGAGGGACAAGCAAATAAAGGAAGAATGCAAGAATGGAGATAAAAACAGTGGTCCAAAAGAAGCTCGGTTTCGTTTAATAACAGGCACATTTACTGACATGGAAACGGCAGAGCTGATGGCAGATGAGCTTAAGCATCGTTATGGCTGGATTGTCTATATAATACCTGAACAAAGAGGAAAAGAAGGGGGATTAGAATAAACGGACACTAACATCCTTGAGAATGCTCGGTGAATGAAGGGAAAATAATAGAGAGGATGGCTGACTTGAAATTACAAGATATTAAAGGGAAATATGATGTCATAATAAGTTTGGGCAGTTGGTGCGGTCCTTCACTTAATTTAAGGCGGCATAATTTAAGGAGGTTTTCATTCCCGCTTGATTGGGTCGTATCTAATTCATTATCCGATGTAAACAAATTGTTGAAGAACGGATTTGATGGGTTTATGGACATTAAGCAAATGCAGCGTATAGATGGTGTTGCCGCGTATCTTGATGATGGAGATGCCGTATTTGCGGACGAGGGCAGGAAGAAGCAAAACGCGCATTTTATTCAGGATAGCACGTATAATATTATCTCGGTACACGATTTCCCAATCATTGAGGAGCAGGATTGGAGACAACTTTACCCCGCCTATAAGGAAAAGCTTAATGACCGAATAAGAAAATTCATTGAAATACTTGCAAACAGCCAATCCGTTCTATTTATCCGGTGGGGGGCAGTAAGCATTCCGGAAGCACTTGAATTGCGATCTATCTTAGCAGGTATGACACCTGGAAAATGTAACATCCTGTTCCTTGATCCAATAGCAGATATACCGAGTGTTAAGGAAATCGACTGGGGAATTGACGGGATTTGTACGACACAGGTTCCAAGCCAAAGCCCTAATGATGATTCCATGTGGGATCATGTTTATGATGGACTGGCCATAACGGACTACTGGAAGAATTAAGGTAACCGTGATTATTTGACAGGATTATGGTTTGGGGAAATGATTCGGAGTTTCAGCCGGATTACGACGAATACGATCAAGAAATGGACAGATAAATGATTCAAATAGGGGTGCCTGCTCGAGCATTAGACATGAGTAGTCCCTCTTTTGGTCACTAGCAAATTGAAGGAAGAGCATGTTTTGGTTAAACATGCTCTCCTTCTTTAACGGATGTCTGGGGATAGGGCTCATTTAAAGGTGAAACGCCGTTTGAAATCCCAATCCAAAATAAATGAGTTATTTGCACCTGTTAAAAACTTATAATCAATATAGGTTCTTTCCTTTTTAGTCATTTCGTCTACATATGGGGAATAGGTCCGGAAAAACAATTGGTTTTTCTTTTCATTGAATTCGACAAGTCTTAGCCAGCCATTCCCGCCACGATAATCCGATTGATAATTGACCACCATTTGAATGACATCATTCCCCGCTCTGTTTTTCTTTACTTGATGAGCAATGCCGAAATAATGTCCATTGACCGTCATGAAAACTTGATTATGATCCTTTACGAGTTCTTTCCATATCAGCCGGCCATTGGCCGATTCAGCGGCGATGGTTTCGTTATTAATCACATCAGGGAAAATGATATCATGTGAAACGAGGATTGTCGGTTTATCCTGATGCTGATCGAGGACACCTTCCGCCCATTGCAAGTCTTTATGAAGGTTTTTCATATCAACGATCAAGACCAAGTATTGATAACTACCGGCCTTAACGATTGCAAAGGAGCTGTACCCGGATTGGGATGAGCCCTTATAGTATGCTTTATTTTGAAAACGGTGCGGTCCATAGTGTGTTAGGAATGGGTTTCCGGCCGCATAATCATGATTTCCTGCCGCCATCATATAGGGGATGTGCTGCTTATCCAATTTCGAAATGGCTGAAAGTGAGTTTTGCCATTGTTTTTCCGTATCACTATCGACAATGTCACCTACGAATGAATTCATGATGATATGGTTCTTCTTCGTGTTCTTGGAAATCCAATTCATCTGGCTATTGAAAATCTCTGGGTTTTGGCTTGAATATTTCTGAGTATCAGGAATGAAAACGAAATTATAATTTTTTTTATTCGTCAAAAGGGGCATTGATTTATTAGAGCCTTCGAAGGGATCATCGTCACGGGGATCCTTCACAAGCCATTCTTTTTCAGTCAATGCTTTATTGGCGATCCGGATTTCCTCGATATTCCCCGCAAATAGTTTATCCAATTTATTGCTCCATTCGGATGCTCCGATGTTCCAGCCCTTCCCAGTCAATCCCGCAATGCCTATAGCCTTTTCCGATTCTCCGTAATCACTTATGCTATTTAAAGTCAAGGTGGTCGCGCTGCCATCATTGACTACAGCCAAGTGGTACCATTCATCCGCATTTAACGCTCTTGACCAATTGCTTACATTATAAGTTAGATTGGAAGGGTGGCTTGTCCAATGTATTTTTTGATCGCTTGATAAAGTAAGGGCAGAAAGAAGTTTCTTGTCGCCGTCCATTTTATTAAGGTCGACCGCTTTTCCTTGCCTGGAGAAAAGTCCTAACCCATTGTTGGTTTTAGTTTTAGCTGGTAATTTAAAAATAGCTTCGATTGTGAATCCATTATCGAATTTCTCTGAATTGATCGGTGCGTTTTTCTTGGTTTTGAAGTATCGTCCTGAAGGCCCGTTTTCCTGATTAGCGAATTTTAGGCTATCCACCCCTTCACGATCATGATAATCTTCTTCAGACCATTGAATCAATCCTTTTAATTCAGGGGAGGCAGCATCCCCGATGGTTGCCATCTCCAGATCGTTTCCGTGCTTGCTTGTATCCTCGATCATTAAGTTTCCTTTATCGATTGAACCACTTTTGACATGCTGTCTTGTGAATTTCCAATCAGCCAGGATCGTGCCTCGATCATTTTCAGCATCGGGATGTATGGAGTTTGCCGAATTGGCAATGCCGGGAACAATCATGAATAATAGTGTTAGACCAATAAATGCTTTTTTCATTTTCATAAAACATGCACCCCATTACAATTAGATAAAGCACTATTTGAATAGCCGCTATATTGTTATTCCTTATGTCATCCTGATATCTTTAACGAATTATGTAAGGAAAGAAGATTTATACCGCAATATCATTTAGTTTGCTTATCTTCTTGTTAACTTATTAAGGATAGGTAAAAAAGGCCTATTCGACCTGTTGATATCAGGAAGATAATGACACTTAAGTTCTATATAAGCTGTGAAGCGGCTGAAACTGACGGCATTAAGGAATCAAAAAATCGCTATATCCGTGAAGAAATTCAACTTTAATATATGGATAATTATTTTGACGGTCGTAAGAAAGAGACATCTTGGAAGGCAAATCCTATACAGTAGCTTGGAAGGTGCGTATGGTAACAGAGGAGGAGAAATATGGAAAACAAATTCCCGGTTATTGAGACGAAAAGATTGATATTGCGTGAAGCAACAAAAGCGGACGCGGGTGATATGCTTGACTATCTAACTGATATCGAGGTCGTGAAGCATATGGGATTGGAGCCTTTCCAAACAGTCGATGAAGTGTGGGAGGAAATCGGTTGGTATCAGTCCATCCGCAAAGAAGGTACAGGAATTAGATGGGGAATAACGATGAAAGATAACGGGAAGGTGATCGGGAGCTGTGGATTTTTTAATAGGGCCCCTAAACATTTCCGGGCAGAAGTTGGCTATGAACTAAATCAAGCTCATTGGGGAAAAGGCATAGCAGGTGAAGCTCTGGAAGCCGTCGTCAGGTATGGCTATCATCATTTTCAATTGGAAAGGATCGAGGCTTTAATCGAGCCCGCCAATATTCCATCCCAAAGACTGGTGGAAAAGCAAGGCTTTAAAAGAGAGGGCTTGCTTAGGCATTATGAATATACTTGTGGGAAATTTGATGATTTATTGATGTACTCCCTAATAAAAAAAGATTTGAAAATCATCTAACGTCATGAAACAAATCCATGCTTTTTTTTTAAACCGCTGTAAAGCGGTCTTTTTTATGAACTTGATGCCGGAACGAGGTCCTAAGTTTTCTCACTTGTTGCGGTACTCTCTTTCAACCTTGCAAATACGTACGGAATAAGAGGAATACCAGTCTTTCATGCCTTTTTCCTGAGCTTTTTTGTGTAAAGCATTCTCCTTCCAGCGCTTGATTGAATCCTGGGATTTCCAATAAGATACAGTGATTCCTGAACCGTTTTGATCCCTTACGCTCTCTACTCCTAAAAAGTCTTCTTGCTGAGAGGCAAGCTCAACCATGAAATCAGCGGTTGAATCGTAGCCTGCCGCATCTCCTTCACTTCTGTTTGACGTAAAAATACAAGCGTAGTAAGGCGGTTCGGGTGTATTTGCAAAAAACATCAATGGATTTCCCCCTTTAACTGACTTTTTTAAAATCATAACCTATCAGGATATGCAGGGATAGGGACATTCAGAAGCCGGCAAACCAAGCAATGGGGTGGGTCGTGGAGTTCAAGATATGTTTGGTCCATTATGCAAGAGGGGGAAGGAGATTATTTATTTTGGAACGAATATAGTACATTGAAGGTTTGTTAAAAAAAGGAGATGGTTTTATGTGTGGGATTCTTCAGTGAACATTTGGAAAGAGACTCCTATTTGCCCAAGCATCGTGATATTTTGTTGCTTCATGCAATAAAGGACCTATCGGCTGACCGGGATGTTTTGGCCATATACCTTTCGGGGTCATTAGCGAAAGGGAACTTT
Source organism: Peribacillus sp. FSL E2-0218 (assembly GCF_037992945.1). Classification (NCBI taxonomy): domain Bacteria; kingdom Bacillati; phylum Bacillota; class Bacilli; order Caryophanales; family Bacillaceae; genus Peribacillus; species Peribacillus sp. FSL E2-0218. The sequence goes on from NZ_CP150304.1 coordinate 2,019,646, forward strand.
GATGATTACTCTGATATCGATCTGCATACGGTTGTCATCCGAGAGCGGAAAGCAGCTTACTTAAAGGGAAAAATGCAACGAGCCAATGGCTGGGGGAATGCCGCTTTTCATGAAGATCACCATTCATCTTCACCATATATCGTCACACATTATGATACCTTCGTCAAAGTCGATAGCTGGTATCATTCACCTGAGGAAGTTGTACCTTCCATCTGGATGAAGGAAATTGAAATCCGCCATGATCCCTTTAATATCGTGAGTCAGGTTGTTGAGGCATCGGCAGACATTGCTTACAAGTCTACAGTGGAGGAAGTGGAACTTTGGCGGGGGAAACTGCTTGCTTTTATCCATGAAACATACCGAGCTGTTATGAGGGGGGAGAGATTATATGCACGATCTAATCTCGATAAAGTGCGCTGGCACATCGTCCATGGCTGGTATATGGAAATGGGGGAGCATTTAGACGGCTCCTATGGAGCATGGACGAAAATGGAAGGAAAAAGAAGTAAATTGGATGAAAAGAAATTAAACCTCTTAAATGAATGGGGCAGCGATCGCAATCCTAGTGAAATCATGAAAACGATGGGAAAGATGATCCCGGAATTCCTTAGATTGAATAAGTGCCTAAGTATGCTGATGGACATCGAACCAAATGAAGATCTGATTAAAAAGATGATAAAAATGGCTACTTGATCTTAGTTTTCATAGCAGAAGATTTAAATGAATTGATTTGTGTTTAGATCACGATTTCAGAACAAATACGGAGGGATGTCTAACGTGGCTGAATTGATTTATCATGTGGCAGTATCGCTGGACCATTTCATTGCGGACCAAGGCATAATCGATGGAGATACCAGTAATTCCCTCTTTTTATTCGAAGGAGAGCATGTCCCGGATTTTTTAACGGAAATTCAGCAATATGACGCCGTATTGATGGGGCGGAAAACATATGAGTTTGGCTTTCATTTCGGCGCAAAACCGGGTGAACCTGGCTATAAGGGGCTGAAGCATTATATTTTCTCAAATTCCCTTCAGTTCGAATCGAACGAGGAAGTGGAGCTCATCAAGGGAAATGCCGTGGAATTCATTGAAAATCTCAAGCAGCAAGGGGAAGGTAAGCTATGGTTATGCGGCGGAGGCGAACTTGCCGGGAATTTAATCAAGCATAAACTCATCGATCGATTGGTACTGAAAGTGAACCCCCATCATCATCGGGGAAGGCATCCCCCTTTTCGGCAGCGTCAAGCCTTTGCTTAAACTGGATTTAATTGAAATGACGCAGTATCCAAACGGTGTGATCAAACCCACATACAAAATTATCTATACCTAGGGGAATCAGTGATCGGGTTGCGGCAGCGGCCCTTTTTTTGTTGTTAAAATCTATTGACCCGCTGATGAAAGAAACTATATTTATTCTTTTCAGATAGTTTGCTTCATCCAACATAGTTACCTAGCGCTTACATATATAAAACGATACAAAAAGGTTGCTATAGACCCACCCAATTTTAAGTTGGTATGATAATCAAGTACTTAATTGTGGGGGGAAGTTGAATGGAAGAACAGAAATATTATGACCTCAAATTAGGCGAACGTGGTGCAATCATTAGTATCATTGCTTATATTTGTCTATCTATTATAAAATTGGTTATTGGATACATAAGTGACTCAGCTGCTCTAAAAGCGGATGGTTTGAATAATACGACTGATATTATCGCATCCATTGCCGTATTGATTGGATTAAGGCTAGCCCAAAGACCCCCCGATAAAGATCATGGATATGGTCATTGGAAAAGTGAAACGATTGCCTCCATGGTGGCATCATTCATCATGTTTGCCGTTGGTGTGCAGGTATTGATCGATGCCATTTCGTCCATGCTTGACGGGGGCAAGGAGTCGCCTGACACCATGGCAGGGTATGTGGGAATTTTATCAGCAATCGCCATGTATTTTGTATATCGGTATAATAAAAAGCTGGCTCTCAAAATTAACAGTAAAGCCGTTATGGCCGCTTCGAAAGACAATATTTCAGATGCTTGGGTAAGTATTGGAACCGCTATCGGAATCTTCGGCTCCCAACTAAACATGCCATGGCTTGATCCGCTGACGGCAATCATCGTTGGGCTTTTAATATGCAAAACAGCATGGGAAATATTCAGCCAATCCTCTCATGAGCTTTCAGACGGATTCGATGAAAATAAAATCCATCTCTATAAAGATGTCATTACAAATGTGAATGGGGTCAAGGGTATAAAAGAAATTAAAGGGAGAAATTATGGCAATAATGAAGTCATCGATGTTGTGATTCTTGTTAATTCCACATTGGATATAAAAGAAGCACATGATATTGCAACACATGTAGAAAAAGTGATGATGAATGAACATGGGGTGTATGATGTACATGTTCATGTTGAGCCCAATTAACTATGCTGATTTTCCTTTGAACGAAGATATACCAACATATTAGACAAATGCATATACATGTAATGGCAGATACTCCCTCTCTAAATTGTTAGAGGGGGATTTTTTGCATTCAAAAAATAGTGTTATTGCTTAGTACAAGTTTCCACCTAATATCATAAGCTACAAAGAAGTAAAAAAAAGGTGGTGTTTTTATGAGTTGTAATTGTAGAAGATGTCGTGAACAAAGGGAAGAAGTGATTACAGATCCTACAAGGACCGTGGTGAATACGAGAACAAATCGGCGTGTCGTGAAGCATATTCATCCAACGGAAGTGATTAATGTTAATAGGACTGTGGTTAGAAATGAGCATTACTATCCTGTATATGAGAGAGACGTTTATGAAACGGTTGAAGAAAACGTTAATTGTGGCAGTAACCCGAACAATAATAATAGATGCAGACCCTTCTGGGACAGATGAATAAGGATGTAATGGAGCGCCCATTCCTGGGTGCTTTTTTATTAAAGGGATGCAGCGAAGCGGTTGAAATGGGCAGGTACCGTAAAAATTGCCGTGAAATGGATGAAAATAGGGAGTGCCAACAGAAAAAAACGAACCGATTGTTATACATAAATAATGAATGTTGATGAACAAAAAGGAATGCCTTTCAGATTGAGCATTCCTCATATCTTCACTTCCTGCTTTCTTTGTTCTCGCTTTCCCGCTTCTTTATGATGGCGTAGGCAAGATAACCAATCAAGCCCATGAATAACCCAGTGCCGCCGACAATATAAATCATCGTGAACACTTTTCCGAACGTCGTCTGCGGTTCAAAACCGGGGTGGCCAACGGTACTTAGAGTGACAACACAAAAATAAAGAGAGTCAATTACGGTCAGCCCTTCCTGCTTAACATAGAAAATGGTTCCGGAAAGTAACATGACCAGGACCAAGGCGAAAAGAACTTGGAAATTCTTCATTTTAAAAGCGGACCATAGCGCTTTTAAAAAACGTTTTAGGGTAAGGATAAATGATATCATGGGTAATCAAAATTCCTTTCTGTTTCATTTCAGATTAGGCAGTAATTGTTCAATCCTGGCTAATCCTTTCACTATACAGGAAATTAGATTGGTTTGACAAAAAAAGAAGGAGGTGCGATTGTAGTGGTTACCATGGGGAGATTCAAAAAGGGGGGAAATATGTTGAAACCGCGTATTACTGTGCTTACGTTAGGCGTGGATGATTTGGAAAAATCGCTGGCGTTCTATCAAGATGGAATGGGCTTTTAAACGGAAGGGATTATAGGGAAGGAATTCGAGCACGGAGCCGTTGCCTTTTTCGACTTGCAAGCAGGCCTAAAACTTGCCATTTGGAAGCGAAGCGATATAGCCCATGAGGCTAAGGTTCCATTGTCGCAGGCAAGCTCCACTGAATTCACGATTGGCCATAATGTAGGAAGCAAGGAAGAAGTTGATCGTGCATTGCTGCAAGCATATAAAGCGGGAGCCGAAATAACCGATCCGGCACACGATACGTTTTGGGGAGGATATTCCGGTCACTTTAAAGACCCTGATGGCCATCTTTGGGAGGTGGTCTGGAATCCGCAGTGGGACTTGGAAGAATGACGAACGCCTTTTTGAACATGGCCGGAACAAACTGATTGAGTATCAAAATGAAGGAAGCACTAGACCTTGAGGGGGATATGCTTCCTTTTTTATTTAAACAATTCCCTGCTTTTTTCATGCGTTATTCATTCTTTTCTATCTATTGTTCGCCACCACCTCCCATCCTTACCTGCTTAAAAAAGGCTTGATAATGACACCCTTCGTTTGATTTAGAATCCCATGATCTCCATATAAAAAAGGATTGACATAATAAGTATAACGTTATAATGTTTATTATTGAATAATGTGTTTTTTCAGTCTTTTTACATAAAGGGGGAAAGATTATTGAATAGTTTTATGAATGTACTCGAGTCGAAGGTGCTTCCAGTGGCAAATAAAATTGGATCACAAAGACATCTGCTAGCAATCCGGCACGGTGTCCTTGCAACACTTCCTTTAACGATTATCGGTTCGTTTTTTGTTATTTTATTGAATTTCCCAATTGATGGGTATGATGAATGGATCGCTCCTTACCGAGCTGCATTGGATGTACCTTTCCGATTTACAGTTGGGGCGATGGCACTTTATGCTGCATTTGGGGTGGGTTCGGCTCTTGCTGGTCATTATAAATTAGATCAGCTCAGTGCAGGCTTTCTATCAGTCTTAGCTTTTTTGATTACATGTGTGGTGCCTACCCAAGTCATGGAAACTGTTCCAGGGGTGATTGATGCGGGGCGATGGTTACCTATTAGCGCTTTAAGTGCAGCTTCTTTGTTCGGAGCGATCGTCACCTCATTGATTTCCGTTGAAATTTTTCATTTTCTCATAAAACGGGACATCAAAATCAAATTACCGGAAAGTGTCCCGCCAATGGTGTCCAACTCCTTTGCAGCCCTGATTCCAACATTGGTCGTGGTCCTTCTTTTCTGGGGCATTCGTTATGGTTTAGGGTTTGATATTAATTCGATCATCACGACATTGGTGTCTCCTCTCAAAAATTTATTGGTCGGTAATAGTTTAATAGGCGGCTTGCTTACCGTCTTCCTCATCGTTTTCTTTTGGTCGCTTGGTATTCACGGACCGGCCATATTGGGACCGATCATACGACCAATGTGGGATTCCGCGATACTCGAAAATATGGATGCGTTTGCAAGAACCGGTAATGCGGCGAATCTGCCCAATTTATTTACCGAACAATTCATTCAATGGTTCGTTTGGATTGGCGGGGCAGGATCGACTTTATCGCTTGTAGTACTATTCCTATTTTCAAAATCGAAGTATTTGAAAGAGCTGGGTAAACTATCTTTTGTTCCGGGGATTTTTAATATTAACGAACCTGTCATCTTCGGGGCACCTATCGTCATGAATCCGATATTGATGGTCCCGTTCATTGTTGCTCCTTTGGTGAATGTCATCGTTTCTTACACGTTCTTTCAATTAGGAATGATTCCCATGATCATGGCCAAGCTTCCGTTTACGGTCTTCGGCCCGATAGCCGCTGTAATCAGCACGGATTGGACCATCATGGCTGGGGTTCTAGTTATATTGAATTTCTTCATTTCATTAATGATTTATTTTCCGTTTTTCAAGATGTTCGAAAAGCAGCATCTGCGTGATGAAAATAAAAGCGAAGATGGAGCGGAAGAAAAAAAGGCAGGCATTAAATATGCTTGAAATAATAGGGGCATTGCTATCCTTTGTCGGTGCCCAAATCCTATTTTCGCGAACGAAGCTAGCTGAATGGATAACACCTTGGAAATCAGTCGGCGTTACCATTTTAATCATTAGCATTTCCATCATTTTGTTTAGCGCATTAGGGTCAACCCATTATTTAATTGTTATAATGCCAACGATTGTTTGTTCTGTAATGGTATCTTCACGCTACCGTGACTATTTAATGAGGTTACAGGCAAGGCGGGTTCAATGGAAAGAAAATGAGGAGTGAATGAGCTATGAGAAGATTGGGAATATCGATTTATCCGGAACACTCTACACCGGATCTCGACAAGCAGTATATAAAACTAGCCCATCGCTATGGGTTTGAGCGGATATTCACATGCTTATTATCGGTTTCAAAACCTTATGAAGTCGTCATGGAAGAATATAAAGATATCATTTCTTATGCGAAAACGCTGGATATGGAAGTCATCCTTGATGTTGCGCCGGCTGTTTTTGCCAATTTTAATATAAGTTATGATGATTTAGGATTTTTCGCAGAAATGGGAGCGGACGGCGTTCGTCTCGATTTGGGCTTTGATGGCTTGAAGGAAGCTAAAATGACGTTTAATCCTTATGGATTGAAAATTGAATTGAATATGAGCAATGATGTCGAATATTTAACGAATATTTTGACGCATCAAGCAAATAAGGATCAAGTCATTGGGTGCCATAATTTTTATCCGCAAAAATTCACGGGTCTGCCTTATGAGTTCTTCATCTCCTGCAGCAAGCGATTTAAAGAACATGGCATCCGGACAGCGGCATTTGTTACTTCACAAACGGGTGACATAGGGCCGTGGAACATCAACGATGGATTGTGCACATTGGAACAGCATCGTGAACTTTCCATTGATGTGCAAGCCAAGCATTTATGGGCCACAAACTTAATTGATGATGTGATAATTGGAAACGCTTATGCCAGTGAAGCGGAATTGAAAATGCTGGGAGCTTTACAGCGGGACATGATTGAGTTGAAAGTGGAGCTCCATTCGGATGCATCTCCCATCGAGCATCAAGTCACCTTGGATGAGATACATATTCGCCGTGGTGATATTAGTGAGTATATGGTCCGATCAGTTGAAGTAAGGAAAAAATACGGAAAGGAAAATTTTCCGATTCGGAAAAGTGTTCCACAGCAAAAAGGGGGCGTTTTCATCGGCAATGATTCCTTTGGAAAATATAAAGGAGAGCTTCAAGTCATTTTACGGGACATGCCCTTGGATGAACGGAAAAACCTTGTTGCACAAGTAGTGGAGGAAGAACGTTTTTTACTGGATTATATTAAACCATGGAGCTCATTCAGATTGATTAACTAAGCTGGAGCAAAGTTTGACAGGAAACAAATAAAACAAGGGAATTATGAGGAGGAAAATGTAATGAATATACTATTATGCTGTTCTGCAGGAATGTCTACAAGTCTATTGGTTAATAAAATGGAGAAAGCGGCATCGGAAGAAGGAGTGAATGCGAAAATCCAGGCAGTAGCCACTACGGAAGTGAGAAATCATATTAACGATGTGGACGTGATTTTGTTAGGGCCGCAGGTTCGTTACTTACTTAATGATATTAGGAAAATCGGAGATGAAAAGGGCGTGCCGGTAGATACCATAAATCCGATGCACTACGGATCATGCAATGGCAAGGAAGTGCTGAAAACAGCCATTCAATTAATATCCAAATAATTCACTTTGAAGAGATGAGAGGGTGCTAATATGGCGAAAACGAAAGAGGCGTTATCTGAACTATCTTTTCAATTGATCCTCCATAGCGGGAATGCCCGAAGCTGCGCAATGGAAGCCATCTCCTTGCAAAAGCAAGGCAAATCCAGCAATGCACAAGAAAAGCTGAAAGAAGCGGAGCAAGAGTTTGTGGCGGCACATAAAATCCAAACCGCCTTGATCCAAGCGGAAGTGAATGGTGAAAATTTCGACATACCAATGCTGCTGATTCATGCTCAAGATCACCTGATGACTTCCATGACAACAAAAGATTTAGCGATGGAAATCGTGGAATTACATGAGAAAATACAAAAGGTTCATTAAGTGAGGGTTGGCGCGCTTGGTGGTTTAAAAAGTCATTGAAAAATGATCTGACCCAATAATGTTAGACCTATAGTTTAAGCAGCTTCTAAGACCTGAGTTCGGTTTTCTATCGGACTCAGGTCTTTTAATATTTCCTTCATACGTTCGTGGCTATAGAAATGAATATAATCATCTAATTCCTTTTCAAAGTGATCCATACTTTCAAAATCTTGGAGAAAAAGCATTTGGACTTTAACATGCCAAACAAATTTTCGATAACTGCTGTTGGTTTGGTTGGAGCGAAGGTTAACAAGTAAAGGAAACTTGTCCAAAACGATCAAGGATAAGTGGTGGGGAACGGACGAAGAAAAATAGCCGCAGCCTTGAAATTCAATGTTAATCGGTGGTCTATCTAGATTTAGCTGATAATGGCTGTGGAAAGGAACAAAGCTGAATTTTTACCAAAATCTGTAGTTGGTGCATCTTCATTGACATGAATCAATAATAATATATAATACAGATATATGATATCTCTAATTGTAAATCATAAATGAATTTGAAGAATAGGAAGGAAATGAGGAGAGTGAAAGAAATCAACATTCAATTAAGCGTATAGGGGAACGTTTTTTTATCATCAATTATAGATAATGTAGATATCTAATATCATTTTGATAGTATTTAAGAATTTATCAAGAGTGGAAGACCACCACCAACGACGATATAAAACCCATACTGGTTCAGTTGCTGGGAAAATAAAAAACAAATGAGGGAAAAAACAATGTCAAAAATTTTATTTGTAAAAAATAACGATCGTCCTGAGGATCAAGCAATTAGTGTGCAAATGTATAATAAATTTTTAAACACGTTTAAAGAAACGACCAGAAATGAAGAGATTGTTGAATTAGATTTATTCAATATTAACCTTCCGTATTATGGGAATGCAGCTATTACAGGAGGATTCAAGCGGAGCAAAGGGTTAGAGTTAACAGCGGAAGAAGCAAAAGCTACAGATATTGTTGAACACTACTTAAAGCAGTTCTTGGATGCAGAAAAGGTAGTTTTCGCTTTTCCATTATGGTATTACACAGTTCCTGCTCCATTAATAACCTATATTTCTTACCTTTCCCAAGCAAGAAAAACTCAAGTTAGTAACAAAAAAGTTGCTATTTTATGTGCTCGTGGTTCGGATTACTCTTCTGAACATATGGCATCAAAGGAGATGGCCGTTAATTTTGTAACTAATTGGCTTCATTACCTCGGCATTACTGAACTTGAAACGGTCGTGATTGAAGGTCATACACAATATCCTGGTCTTTCACAAGGAATCATAGAAGATGGTTTGGACATGGTAGTAAAGGTTGCCTCCGATTTCTAATAATGAAGAGAAGGGACTTGGCAAAAAGATGACTCATTCATTGAAACCGGCATTGGTCGTCATTTTAAGATAAGTTCGGCAGGAGGGTCAGCTGCCATATTCAATGTGATTAAAAAATCTGAAAATATGATGTATTACGCTCTTTGGGGTATGATCCAGTCCTATATAAATATGGAGCAATTGAATTGTCTACTCAAGGAGATGAATAAATTTTTCTCATCCGTTTAAACCCAAGAGTTTGAAAAGGTAACTTGAAACGATGTTTTTGATAACATCTTACTGGCAATTAATGAAAGAACGGATTTAGCCAAAAATAGAAAAGATGCTGCCAAAAATATATATATAGTAAAGGAGTGTTTGGTACATGCATTTCAATGGATTTGATCAAACTGATTTTGACACGTTTACAATTGAAGGACTCGAAACTAGAATGGAAGCAATAAAAGATCGTATTCGGCCGAAGTTTCAAGCAATGGGCGACACACTGACGGATGAATTGTCAATAATAGCTGGAAATGAAATGTTTTTGCATATTGCAAAACACGCACGACGAACGGTTAATGCTCCGAAAGACACTTGGCTAGCGATATCAGCAAACAAACAAGGATATAAAATGCTTCCGCATTTTCAAGTAGGCTTATTCGATGACCATGTTTTCATATGGCTTGCATTCATTTACGAATTACCTAACAAGAAGGAAATTGCGAGTAATTTTCTCAAGGAAATTGATAGTATTCGCGAGCTGATTCCGAGTGATTATGTCCTATCAATTGACCATATGAAAAAAGAATCCGAATCAATTTTTAATCTAGGTGAAGAAGGATTGGAAAAATCGTTAGAGCGCTTTCGAGACGTGAAAAAGGCAGAGTTCCTTGTTGGTCGCCATGTTCAATCTAATGATCCAATCTTGAAGGATGGTGATAAGTTCATTTCATTAGTTGGTGATACATTCAAGACATTATTTCCACTTTATAAAATATCGCTTCAATAAAAAAACGCTTACTACTCGTTTTGAAAGGCTGGAACTAGCCTTGTATCAGCGTACTACAGACCTACACACCATGAATTACCGAAAACCGTTAAAGCATACGGTTAAAACTACAATGTAAATGGGAAACTGTAAAGACATGGCTTCTATGGGACTTTTAATTTTTGAACAGTTTCCTGAATATATAAGCAACACATAGCCAAAAGCTTGTATAGGTACAGGGTCTGGCATCAGTAATGCATTACCATTATAGATATAAAGAACAATCTGTCTGATATATGTTTCATATCTGAACGGAAAATCACGAATGGTTCTAATCCTATGTGACAAAACTGAACAGATTAAGAAATTCAGTTGTGAAAATTAGGGATATAACCAAAACATCGGTTAAACTTTTTCTTTTCTTGATAGTATCCAAACTAGGACAATGAAAATTGATTTTAGACCCTATTTTTTTTAGTTGGAGGTTATTTACATGCAATTCAGCAAAGGAGTCGAATACGCTCTGCATTGTCTATCTTATTTTGTGGATTTACCTACAGGGAGGTCCGTCGGCGTTAAGGAACTAGCAACATTTCAAGGGGTTTCTGAAACGTATTTATCAAAGATTTTCACTAAATTAAAGAAGTCGGGCATCGTACGTTCCATGCCTGGCGTTAAAGGTGGGTACGAATTAGCTAAACACCCAAGTAAGATTGATTTTTGGGATGTTATAGAAGCAATTGAAGGAGAGCAGCCTTTTTTTCAGTGCGCAAACATCAGGCAAAAGTGCATCTTGTCTGAAGGACAAGAAGTTCAAGACCCCATTCATTGTGGACCCTGTACAATTAATGTCATTATGTTAGAAGCTGAGGAGAAGATGAAGGTTTATCTCAAGAGCAAAACCATCTTAGAGCTAAATGATACTTTAAAATTGAAATTGAAGGACAGACATTCAGAAGGAGTAGATTGGTTCCGAAAAGCCCTGGAACTTAGATAGGGGGTCTTGTTCACGTTTTACTGAGTTCCTGTACTATGGGAGCCTTAAAATTAGCTGTACTGACTTAAATGAGTTTTTTTACGTATAATTACAGATAATAGGTATCTGTAATGTATGTGGTGTAGCACGAATTAATAAAGAAAAGGAAGGGAAGAAAATGAAGACTGAATCAGTAAATACCGTTGTAAATGCGAAAAAGCAATTTGATGAGATTGCGCTGCAATTTGAAACATTTAGGATCCTTAATGAAGAAGGTATAGTCATCAATGAAGATGCTATGCCAGATCTTACTGTAGAGCAATTAAAAGAACTGATGAGGCGAATGGTGTACACACGTATTTTAGATGAACGTTCAATCTCTTTAAACCGTCAAGGCCGATTAGGTTTCTATGCACCAACAGCTGGTCAAGAGGCTTCACAGATAGCTTCTCAATTTGCTCTAGAAAAAGAAGATTTCATTTTACCCGGATATCGTGATGTTCCACAGATTATTTGGCATGGTTTACCGTTATATCAAGCATTTTTATTCTCTCGTGGACATTACCATGGAAATCAAATGCCCGAAGGTGTTAACTGCTTAGCGCCACAAATTATTATTGGTGCTCAGTATATTCAAGCTACCGGTGTAGCTTTAGGTTTCAAGAAACGCGGGAAAAATTCAGTCGCAATTGCTTATACCGGTGATGGTGGTGCATCACAGGGCGATTTTTATGAAGGAATGAACTTTGCAGGTGCGTTCAAAGCACCAGCGATTTTCGTTGTTCAAAACAACCGTTATGCGATTTCGACTCCAGTTGAAAAGCAATCTGCCGCAGCTACTATTGCACAAAAAGCGGTAGCAGTTGGTATAGCAGGTGTTCAAGTTGATGGTATGGATCCACTTGCGGTGTATGCAGCAGTTCGGGATGCGCGAGAACGGGCAGTTAAGGGTGAGGGCCCCACTCTCATTGAAACGTTAACATACCGTTATGGACCACATACCATGTCCGGCGATGATCCGACACGTTACCGTACAAAAGAAATAGATAATGAATGGCACGAGGTAGATCCTTTAGTACGCTTCCGTAAATTCTTAGAAGCAAAAGACCTTTGGAATGAAGAAGAAGAAAAAAAGGTAATCGAACAAGCAAAAGAAGATATAAAAGCTGCAATACAAAAAGCCGACCAATACCCAAAACAAAAAGTTACTGATTTGATCGAGAATATGTACGAAAAAATGCCAGGTAATCTACAAGAACAATATGAAATTTATAAAGAAAAGGAGTCGAAATAGACCATGGCTCAAATAACGATGATTAAAGCAATCACCGATGCAATCCGTACAGAGTTAAAGAATAATGAAAATGTTTTAGTTTTTGGTGAAGATGTTGGTGTCAATGGGGGAGTATTCCGCGCAACTGAAGGCTTACAAAATGAATTTGGGGAAGAGCGAGTTTTCGATACACCTCTTGCAGAATCAGGTATAGGCGGCCTTGCGATAGGTTTGGGTCTAACTGGTTTCCGACCTGTCATTGAGATCCAATTCTTCGGTTTCGTATACGAAGCGATGGATTCCCTAAATGGACAGCTTGCCCGCATGCGATATCGGTATGGCGGTCGTTGGACGGCCCCAGTCACCATTCGTGCACCTTTTGGTGGGGGAGTTCATACACCCGAGTTTCATTCTGATAGTTTAGAAGGGCTCCTTGCTCAACAGCCTGGATTAAAAGTCGTTATACCATCAACCCCATATGACGCGAAGGGCCTGTTGATTTCGGTGATTCGTGATAACGATCCAGTTGTATTTTTAGAGCATATGAAATTGTATCGTTCTTTCCGTCAAGAGGTTCCGGAAGAAGAGTATACGATAGAAATTGGTAAAGCGGATGTGAAACGGGAAGGAACAGACCTATCGATCATTGCCTACGGTGCGATGGTTCACGAGTCAATAAAAGCAGCCGATGAACTCTCAAAAGAAGGGATATCAGCAGAAGTTGTCGACTTAAGGACGATTAGCCCGTTGGATATGGATACGATTATAGCATCCGTTGAAAAGACGGGTCGTTGTATAGTCGTTCAAGAAGCTCAGAAACAAGCTGGTATTGGAGCTCATGTGGTCGCTGAAATAAACGAGCGCGCAATCCTAAGTTTAGAATCTCCAGTATTACGTGTCTCAGCACCTGATACTGTATATGCATTTACTGAGGCGGAAAACATTTGGTTACCGAATTATAAAGATGTAATCGAAACAGCTAAAAAAGTTATGAACTTTTAATTGAAACGTAGCCACCATGTATCGTAAAAACAATTTCGCCTTGCATAGCGTATTTAAGGATATAAAAAAAGGAAAACAAATAATTGTAGACGGAGGATTGGATATGTCAAAACATATTTTAATTTTAGGCGCCGGGTACGGTGGTTTATTATCAGCCATGGCAGCCCGTCAACACCTAAGCGTGGATGAAGCAAGGATTACAGTAGTGAATCGGTTCGCTACACATCAAATCATTACAGAACTGCACCGTCTAGCCGTAGGAGACCTTAGTGAACAAGCAGTTGCCCTCCCACTTGATAAATTGCTTAAAGACTACAATGTTGTTTTAAAAATAGCGTCGGTAAAAGAAATTAGACCAGACCGCCGTGAAGTATCTCTTGAAGACGGAGCAATATTAAGTTACGACTATTTAGTGACTGCTCTAGGAAGCGAAACAGCTTACTTCGGTATCCCTGGTTTAGAAAAGCACAGTTTCGTACTTAAATCAGTAAATGATGCAAATCGATTACGTGCCCACGTAGAAGGTTGCATCGCTGCTTATAGCAAAACAAAAAATAAAGCGGACGGTACGATTGTGGTTGGCGGAGGGGGCTTGACTGGTATAGAACTTGTTGGAGAATATGCTGATAAAATACCAAGTTTATGCTTAAAATACGACATTGATCCTAAAGATATTTCTCTTTACTGTGTAGAAGCTGGCCCTTCGATTCTTAAAGGCTTCCCTGCAGAATTAATTGAACGGGCTTATTCAAGTTTATCGAAACGTGGCGTTACAATCGTTACTGGTATACCAATTGTAAAAATGGATGGTAGATCCGTTGAACTTAAAGACGGCAGAAAAATTGAGACAAAAACAATGATATGGGCTGGAGGAGTCCAGGGGATCTCTGCAGTAGCCAAATCCGGTATGGAGGTGAATCGGGGACGCATACTCGTAAACGAGTTTTTACAGTCTACATCTCACCAAAATGTATTCGTTGCAGGTGATAGTGCTATCGTATTGGGTACAGACGGAAAGGCATATCCACCAACTGCTCAATTAGCTTGGCAAATGGGTGAAGTTGTGGGTGTGAACTTAGCTAGGTCCATACGCGGTGGTGCTATGGAACCGTTCATGCCTGTATTCTCTGGCACATTAGCAAGCCTTGGACGTAAAGATGCAGTTGGTACAATCGGTGGAAATAAAACGCAATTAAAAGGTTTGCCGGCAACATTAATGAAAGGAGCTAGTGATGTTCGTTACTTAACTCATATCAAAGGATTATATAGCAAAGCATATTAATTTTACATTTTCACGTTTCAATTCTACCCATTTTTTAAAAAGAAAATAAATTCCAATAAAAGTAAGGTGCAGAGGTGTAAATTATGCGAAGAGTGGTTATTTTAGGAACGGGTCCAGCGGGATTAACAGCTGCCATTTATTTAGCTAGGGCCGATATGAAGCCCCTTATCATTGAGGGGAGTCAACCAGGTGGCCAACTGACAATGACTAGGGAAGTGGATAATTATCCAGGTTTTGTGGGGGGGGTGATGGGTCCCGAACTCATGGAAAACATGAGAAAACAAGCTGAGCGCTTCGGTGCCGAATTTAAGACAGGATGGGTGAATAGTTTAGACCTTAGTGGGCCCCCATATAGATTACGTGTAGAAGGATTAGGCGATATTTTAACACAATCTCTAATTATATCTACAGGCGCTTCTGCTAAGTTCTTAAACATTCCTGGGGAAAAAGAGAATATTGGTCGAGGTGTTAGTACATGTGCCACCTGTGACGGATTTTTCTTTAAGGATAAAAAGATAGTTGTTATAGGCGGTGGAGATACAGCGATGGAAGAAGCCCATTTTCTTGCAAAATTCGGTTCGGAAGTACGTATTGTGCACCGGAGAAATGAACTAAGAGCTTCAAAAATCATGCAAAATCGAGCACAGCAAAATAAAAAGATCACGTGGAGTTTAAATAAAACACCAATTGAAATAATGGCGAACAACAAGAATGAAGTAACAGGCTTGAAGATAAAAGACAATGGAACTGGCGAAGAGGAGATAATAGAAACAGACGGTATTTTCATTGCTATTGGCCATTTACCTAGCACTGGCTTCCTAAAAGGGCAGTTGAATACAGATGAAACTGGGTATATTATTGTAAAACCGGGTTCCACTCAAACAAGCGTTCCAGGTGTATTCGCTTGTGGGGATGTTCAAGATAGCAAGTACCGTCAAGCCATTACAGCTGCTGGAACAGGATGCATGGCCGCTTTAGACGCAGAACGTTATGTAGAAGGAAGTGCAGTCCATGATTGGAGTAAAGCGTGATAAAAAAAATACGATGATTGAGTAGCGAAGGTAATGATAGTATTCAGCAAAAGGTTCGTATTGTCCCATATTGAACATATGATCCTTAACCTTGAAAATGATTAGAAGCTATATTCCGAAGCTGACAGGTATTTAATTTGAAGGCTCTGATAAAGAGTTTCGTTGAAATTCAGGGACTCCATTCCAGGTGTCCCTTTATCCGCCAAATCCCTATTCCTTCTTAATCTTCAAGTTGCACAAAGCTTCGACTTGCGATATACCTCCATATGCTGAAGGACTTTGTCTTTTTCAAGGAAACGATTCGAATGCTTTAAACGGATTTATCTTTGTTAATCTCCTTTAAAGCCATTCGGTAACCTTCACTTTCATTAGTATATTTTCATTTCTCTTTGCCTGTAATGAAAATTTCATTTCGAAATTAAAAAAATATGACAGTTTAAGTAATGAACAATAAACTGTCATATTTTTGTTTGGAGTTTACCGACTAAAGGAATGTGGCGATAGTGATACCTTTTTTTAATAATACCGATCCCTTTAAAATCTTTGAGCTAAATCTTTTGCTTCCTGAATCCCTTTTTCTTTAATTTCCTGTGCACGATCAGGATATTGATTGTGTCCTTCGATAAATATCCCTTCCAATGAAGGGACACCGAAGAATCCCACAAGTAGGTTTTTAATATAACGGTGTCCCATTTCCAGATCAGCTGACGGTCCTTCGGAATAAATGCCGCCACGCGCTTGAATATGCAAGGCTTTTTTATCTGTCAATAAACCGACTGGTCCGGTTGCCGTATATTTGAATGTCTTCCCGGCTACTGCAACGGAATCAAGATACGCCTTCATTACAGGAGGGAAAGAGAAATTCCACATAGGTGTCACGAAAACATACTTATCAGCGGATACAAATTGTTCACTCAACTCTCCAAGACGGCTGACTTTTTCTTTTTCCTGATCGGAAAGTTCTTCAAATCCTTTGCCTGTTTGAAGTTTTCCCCACCCACTGAATATATCGGCATCTAGTGCAGGAATATGCTCCTTATATAAGTCGATATGAACCACTTCGTCGTTAGGGTTACTCTGTTTATAGGCTTCAATAAAAGAGCTTCCCGCCGCCAAACTAAAAGATTGTGTATGATCAAGTGGATGTGCTGTAATATAAAGGACTTTAGCCATAATCAATACCCGCTTTCCAAATTTTATAAAGTAGCCTCGATCTGTAAAATCAAAGCCCTATCATTTATTCTGCTTCACCAACAAGGGTGAATCGTTCATTCACATGTTGTGGAGTTTCAATCTCATCCACTACGGCGATGGCATAGTCAGCATAACTAATGTAGCTTTGCCCTTTACCATTTAAAATGACATGATCTTTTCCTGCCTGATAGGAGCCGGTTCTTTTCCCTTCCGGATCGAAGAAACCTGCAGGGCTGATATACGTCCATGTAATGGAATTTGATTGCTGCAACTCCTCAAGCTGTTTCGCTGCATTGGATGCAGTCGGATATACAAAGTCCGGGAAATCTGGTGTATCCATAAGTCTTGTTGTATGGGTTTCATCAACAAAGAGGCTCCCGGCACCGCCCACGACGACCAGTTTTGTCTGTGGGGCTTCATTAAGGGCTTTAATCAATACTCTGCCAGCATCTACATATAAATGTTCCTCGCCTTCTGGTGCCTTATAGGTATTGACCACTACATCAAAGGATGTAAGATCTGATCCAGTTAGCGCAAAAATATCTTTTTCAAGTACAGTAACGTTCGTTTCGGTAATTTTTGAAGCATTTCTCACGATTGCCGTTACGTCCATTCCTCTATCTTTCGCTTCTTTCATAATAAGATTTCCAACCTTGCCGCTTGCTCCAATGATTCCAATTTTCATCCTTTGTTCCTCCCAAAAGCATTGTTTGATAAAGCATAGTCATATATTATTACTTTAGACGTTACTTTGTAAGTAGTGATTTTTAAATAACATAGTCACAAAAACAAGACCATTAGGAAAAGGAGGTAGTTAGCATGGCTCGAACATCATTTCAGGGTGAAATTCCCAACGAACAGATAGAAGTATGCCCTGTCACGCATGCTCAAAATGTAATAGCAGGCAAATGGAAAATTATCATATTATGGCATTTGAAAGAGACAAGACGGTTTGGTGAGCTTCAAAGATTGGTCCCCGGAATTTCAAAAGGAATATTGACAAGTCAATTAAGGGAATTGGAAAAAGATCAAATGGTCATAAGGAAAGTATATCCAGAAGTGCCCCCAAAAGTAGAATATTCGCTAGCAGACGCAGGGAAAGGTTTCATGCCCATACTAGAAAGTATGGGTGACTGGGGAAAGAAATATGCCTTCAACAGCAAAAATTCTTAATCCTGCAATACTTAATGGAAAAAATCTAGCAATCGTGCTCTCGAGACATTTGTGTCTCAAGAGCCTTTTTTTGTTCTTCGGTGAGATGTTTATCTTTTTGTTGATAAAGATAGGTATGTATCTTATAATGGTTATAATGAATTTTTTCGTCATTGAAAATAGGGGGTTCGTACATGCTTAACACGGTCGTTTTATATTTACCCATAGGTAGAAAAACATTTGATATTGAAGCAGCTGAAATATATCGCAGGCAAAGTATGGATTGGTTGGAAGAAAGCTGCAGCCATCTTGTAGCACCAGAACAAACCGTGACTTCCGTTGAGGATCTTCAAGATTTTTTAGATTCTATAAAGGATGTGAAGGTCGACACGGTTTTATATCAAAGTGTTACATTTGCAGATGGGGAGTTCATGGTCAAAGTTTTGGAATATTTCAAGCAACCTGTGATCGTTTGGTCAGTACGCGAACCAAGCGTCGGGGGGCGTTTGCGTCTTAATTCATTAACGGGTGGGAACAGTACCAGCAATGTCCTGCGTAATCATCAACATCCTTTTGCATTTGTATTTGGGAATCCGGATGAAGAAGATTTAAGAAAGCGTTTACTAAGGCAATTTAATGTTATGCGTGTATTCAAGGCATTAAGTGAACTTAAAATTGGTGTTGTAGGTGAATATCCACCTGGTTTCTTCTTCTCACAAGCAAATGAAGGAGAATTGCAAACAGCACTTGGTGTTACACTTCATAAGATTGACTTGCAAGAGGCATTTGTACAATGCGTGGAACTTCCAGAGCAAGCATGGATCGGTGAAATTGAACGTGCCGAGAGACAGGTCATTGGGTTGAACCGAAATGATGAAACCGTAACAAAATTCGCACAATTTTCAACATACATCAAAAAACATATCCAGCAACAAGAGTTGGATGCATTAGCGATGCGTTGTTGGCCTGACTTTTTTAACGAATTGGGAGCAGCACCATGCTCAACGCTATCCCAGTTCACGGAAGACGGAATGGTAACATCTTGTGAATCCGATATTCACGGATCGGTTTCCATGTATATTCTACGTGAATTAGCTGGTGGCAATGCCCCGTACTTAGGCGATTTAGTCCATGTGGATGAAAAGAAAAATTCGGTTGTATTTTGGCATTGCGGTGCCGGGGCGTATTCACTGGCAAACCCTTCTACAGGGGCAACAGTCGGTGTACATCCAAATCGTAAAATAGGGTTTGCCATGGACTTTGGTTTGAAACCGGGCGTAGTATCGATCTTTAGAGTAAGCCATACACCTGAAGGCTATCGTTTTTTGGTAATGAAAGGAAATGCATTGGATGGAGAACAGCCTTTTTCAGGGACTTCAGTGGAAGTTGAATTAAAAACAGATGTAACGGACACACTTTACAAACTTATGCATGCAGGCTACGAACCCCACTTCGCGTTAGTTTATGGAGATGTAACGGAACACCTAATTGAATTGGGACGAATGCTTCAAATAGAAACCGAAATATATGTCTGAAAGAAACCGGATCGCCCCTTATAGCAATGGCTGGTTTATGATATATACTTTATCGTAAAGACTGGCTTAAAGGAGTTGGACAACATGAAAAATATGATAGATGCCAATAAAAATGTGGCTCTTTATTTACAGGTGAAAGACATTTTAGTGAAGCGCATTCAGGAAAAAGTATGGAAAGCAAACGCTTTAATACCAACCGAACAAGAGTTGATGCAAGAATTCGATGTTAGCCGTACTACATTAAGGCAAGCGATTTCCATTCTTGTTCAAGACGGATTATTGGAGAAGAAGCAAGGAAGAGGAACAATCGTAAAGCCCCAACCCCTTATCGGCGGGAGTCTAGGAAGACTGAAGGGATTAGCGGAAGAAGTAACCGAGAGAGGTTTAACCCCCAATTCAAAATTACTGCGTGCAAATTTCACACAAGACTTATATTACGAAACATCAATGCTTCAACTGGCAGAGGGAGAAGAAGTTTTCGTGATTGAGAGGATCCGTTTCGCAGATGATGTTCCTATTGCAATTGAACGCTCATGCTGGCCCAAACATATTGGACAAATGTATGAAAAACATGACCTGAATAGTGCAAAATTTTATGAAATCTTAGAGGGAAATGGAATTTCGTTAAAACGGGCAAAAGAAAAAATCTGTGCAATCAACGCAACGATTTACGAAGCTGATTTATTGGGCATTCGCGGCGGTGAAGCTTTGCTTGAAATGACAAGGCTAAGCTTTGGATTCGATGATAAACCACTTGAGTTTACTATAACGAAATATCGAAGTGATAAATATCATTATGATATTGACCTTTTTAGGTGAATCTTAATAAAGCGGGGGAGTGGAGAGAATGACGAATTCAACACAAGTTAAGCAACATGGTTTATTAGTGGCGGGTCATTGGGAGAAAACGTCAGAAACAATGATGGTATTAAACAAATATACACAAGAACCGGCTGCTGAAATCTCGGTAGCGACAAAAAAACATGTGGATAAAGCTGTAAAGAGTGCGAAAGCTGCGTTAAAACAGAATTTTTCACCGTATGAACGATATGAGGTATTAATGAAAGCGGCCCAATTGCTATTAGAGCGCCGCGAAGAATTTGCCAGGATCTTAGCGATTGAAGTTGGAAAGTCCATTCGTGAATCACGCGGAGAAGTGGATCGTTCAGCTCAAACTTTACAAATATCTGCAGAGGAAGCAAAGCGCATCCATGGAGAAGGTGTTCCTGTTGAATCAGCTCAAGGTTCAGAGAATCGCATGGCCTTCACCATCCGTGTTCCTGTTGGCGTCATTGCAGCTATCACTCCGTTTAATGCACCGATCAATCTGGTCTGCCATAAAATCGGTCCAGCACTTGCGTCCGGTAATAGTGTAGTCTTAAAACCTGCTGAAGTCACTCCAATCTGTGCCATTAAACTGGCATCCTTATTGGAGGAGGCTGGGCTACCAAAGGGACGCCTTCAAGTGCTGACTGGAGATGGTGCAAAAATCGGTGAATGGTTACTGGAAAATCAAGATGTTAACATGTTTACTTTTACCGGAAGCCCTCGAGTGGGAGAATTAATCCGTTCAAAGGCAGGCTTACGTAAAGTGTCTCTTGAATTAGGGAATAATTCAGCGACCATCGTTCATAAAGATTCGGATTTGGAAAGAGCGGCAACTTTAGTTTCACAAAAAAGCTTTAATAATGCAGGACAAGTTTGTATATCCGTCCAACGAATCTATGTCCATCAAGATATCTATGAAGCTTTTGTTGCGAAGTTAATAGAAAAAACGGAAGAGTTTGTAGTAGGCAATCCATTGGATGAAAAAACAGATATTGGACCGATGATTCGTCTTACTGAAGCGGAGCGAGTGGAGGCATGGGTGAAGGAAGCGGTGGAACAAGGGGCCCGGATTGAGGTTGGTGGTAAACGTGACGGCGCATTCTATTTGCCTACCATTTTAACGAATGTAAAGGATGACATGAAAGTTTGTCGTCAAGAAGTGTTCGGTCCAATTGTATCGATTGCCACATATGAAGAAATAGACGAAGTGATCGCTAAAGTAAACGATTCTGATTATGGATTGCAAGCGGGGCTCTTCACGAACGATTTACAATTGGCCATGAAAGCGGCTCGTGAAATAGAAGTGGGAGGACTTATCGTTAATGATGCGTCGGCATACCGGGTCGATCATATGCCTTATGGCGGCGTGAAGAAAAGCGGGAACGGAAAAGAAGGCCCAAAATATGCGATGGAAGAAATGACGGAAGAACGTATCATCGTCTTGAATTTATGATTGAAAAAAAGGACCTAGAGTGGGAAGGATCTAGGTCTTTCCTTTAGTAGATGACAAAACAAAAGGTAATGAAGGTGACAAAAATGGAGTTTTTAACTATCCTCCTGCCGGTTTTCGGTATTTTTGCGATTGGGTTTATTGGACAAAAGAAAATCGGTTTTGATACAAAGACAATCTCAACAATGGCGCTTTACTTAATGTCGCCAATTCTTGTATTTCGAACTTTTTATACTACCCCATTCACTATTGATTACCTATACCTTACTTTTTACACATTTGCTCTTTGTTTTTCCTTGATTGCCGTTGTGTATGTCATTTCTTATTTTCACGGGTATTCGACTCCGGAAACATGTGGGATGATCTTGGCTTCGTCCTTTATGAACAACGGAAACTATGGTACCCCTGTAGTTCTATTACTCTTCGGTGCCACTGGTCTAAAATCTGCCATTGTGTTAATGGTGATACAACAAGTGGTGATGTGTACTGTGGGCGTGTATTATGCCGCAAAAGGGAGTCCGGATGGTAATGGGATACGCTCAGCTCTTCGGGCAGTTCAACGCATGCCCATCGTATATGGCGGGCTTTTAGGTGCCCTTTTTCAATTCCTGCATATCCCATTTAGCAATTCCGTACAAGAAGCCGTCAACTTAGTGGCTGATGCCGCAATTCCTACTGTAATGATTGTACTGGGCATGCAGCTTGCCAACATTTCAATAAAACAATTGGCCAAAGCCAGGATCTCTTGGTCGCTCCTTATCAAGCTTGCCATTTCACCAGCAATAGCGTATATGCTAACTCTTTTCTTGCCTGTAGATGAGATGGTTAAACAAATCATGATCATTATGGCTGCCATGCCGACTGCCGCCAATACGACGATGTACGCGCTTCAATTCAATACAGAGTCAGATTTCGTTTCAAGTACGACACTTATCAGTACTTCGTTAAGTCTTGCAACATTGCCTATTATATTCATGATTGTTTTATAAAGTGATAGCTGTTCCCATAGATGTTTTTCAATCAAAATGCAGGCCAACTTGATAAAATCGAGTTGGCCTGCATTTTTTTATATGTGTGCACCATTTAAGGTTGCTTTTGGCTCTGAATGAAAACGAAAGTCGACTTCAGCTTGCTGATAACTTTGGAGGATCTGTACTTAGACCGTTTCATTCCACTTCCTCGCCCGCCCTCTTGAAAGCTGAGCATTGGAGGGCTACCATTAGCTCACCCTTATAATTTGGTGAAGGAGAGGTAGCCAGGGTAGGCAAACCTTTAGATATACCGACATCCGTCCCATTTACGTCCTCGAGTAAAAGGAGGATTACTTCGCAGACAGTACTATATACGATGCCTGCCTTTTATTGTGTTGCACACAATAAATGAAGGGGGATTTGGAGAGTGTCTCTAAAGCGTTATATGCCCACCCCAGCTTGTCTACAAGCTTTTTTATCAATGCTAGTTCCTTCTATATAAGGTACTTTTCAGTGACTTGCCATTTCAGAAGCGATGGAGAGGATGGATAGTGGGCGCTACCCCTAAAGTTCAAAAGTAAGAAATATGAAAAATGCGGCACTACCCGTATAAAGGGCAGTGCCGCATTTTCATGCTCCTCTGTATTACAAAGTTCTTCTGACCACCAAACAATAAATGGGGGATGCACCAATTCAATTAATTAGAGACAGTCGCTTTCTCATTATGAACTCTCTTTAATAATTCATCAATGTATACTACTTTTCCTGTTTTAATGGACTCTTCTGCTGCAATTCCGACGACTATGGACCAAAAGCCTTCTTCAACAGTGGCAGTCGTGGTTGAAACGCCTTCCATATTATCAATGAAGTATTTGTGCTCATAATACGTTCCGCCATTATGTCCACTGCTTTGGATAACAGATGGATAACATGGAGTGGAGATTCTTGTAGGTTTACTTTCACCACTTAAAACTTCCAGATGTGTATTTGGCCGATTCACCGGTAAAAAATCATCATTTTCATAGGCTCTTAGTCTTCCTTCATCTCCACATATCGTAATTTCTTCATAGAACATAGGAGAAAACATGCACAAATTAAAATTCGTGTTCACACCGTTTTCATAGACGATATTGACATTTGCATGATCGATTACATCAGATTTTTGTTCTTTATATTCAAAATCATTAAAATTGACAGCGCTTCCTCCGGTTGCATAAACGAAAGAGGGCTTGGATTGAGCCAATAAGTTTAAAAGGTCAAAATAATGACAACATTTTTCAACGAGCGTACCGCCTGAATATTTAGAGAATTTATTCCATTGGTTTACTTTATCCAGGAAGGGAACTCGATGTTCTACAATGCTGATTGTTTTAATATCACCAATTGATTTTCGCTCGATCGCTTCATGAATGGATTCGTTGTAAATCGCTTTGTAACGATATTGTAGGCCGATTTGAAAGATCCCTTTATAACCATCGGCAAGTTCTTTAATTTCCAATGCATCATTTAAATTTGTAGCCATTGGTTTTTCTAGTAAAATATGCTTTCCGGATTTGACCGCTTCTCTCACAATCTCAAGATGGGTATAATTCGGCGTACAAATAATTAGTCCATCTACTTGCGGATCATGACAAGCTTCCTCAAGAGTCCGATACTCCACTAGATCATGTCCAGGGAAGTTTTCCGAGAACATCCTTTTCGTATTTTCAATACTTTTCTTATCTAGATCATAAATGCCATGAATGGTTGCTCTTCCCTCCAGCATGGTAACTTTTATATGCTCATGACCTATCATCCCGGCACCAATCACGTTAAATTTATATTTTTGTTTTTCCTTTTTAAAAATGTATTTATCTTCTTCGGATAAGTAATCAACATTTAAAAAACTCGAGAAAAAATTACTGTTTAATTCTTTTCTTTTTGTACTCATATCAAAAACCTCCATGTAATTTTGTTAATCATAAATAGGTACTACCCGTTTTTTTATGTTCCTTCGGATTTCACTGGTAATCCAAAAATATGGAGCTAGCGGTAACCTGGGTAAACATAGTTACCTTTAAATAAAAATCAGTATCTTTGTTCATTATAAGAATACGTTTACAGAATTACAAGGGATGATTATAAAAAAAAGAAAAATTCTGAAAAAAACGTTCCAGTGCCGCGAAAGAGGTTTTAGGAACCCTGATATGAACTATTGATAGAGGATAGTAGATTTGCAAGCAGTCACGCTCAAGGAGATTGAATTTTTCAAATAAATGAAAAAAATATTTGGAAAAGGCTTGCTATTTTGTATGCGTTTTCATAATATAATAAAACATAATAACTTTTTCAAAAAGATAGTAATGTTAGAAAAGAGTTTCTCTAAAACGATGGAAGGAGCACAGGCCATGGAAGATTTTCAGCTGACAAGAACGTGAAATTTGAGTGCGCATTTCTTATGAAGGGTTCGTGACGATTAGACAATTGACATTTCTTTAATTTTAAAAATGGTATTTAAAAGGAGAGAACGTATGGAACAATCAGTCATTCAAAACATGGAACGTCCAGTTGATACTTCTAAGAAATTAAAGCTTAAGGAAAAAATAGCATACGGAATGGGGGATGTAGGAAATAATTTTTTATTTGATCTAGGTCAAATCTATTTGCTTAAGTTTTATACGGATGCACTTGGACTGCCATCAGCAACAGCAGGGTTAATCTTCTTAATTACAAAAATATGGGACGCCTTTGCCGACATTACTGTAGGCACTTGGGTGGATAATCGAAAAAAAATTGGTCCAAAAGGAAAGTTCAGGCCGTTTATCCTTTACACGGCAGTACCGTTAGCCCTCATTACAATCGTTAGTTTTACCAATCCTGATTTTTCACTCACTGGAAAAATGATTTGGGCTTATGCAACCTATATGGCATTTGGTACCATTTATAGTATTTCGAATATTCCTTACGGTTCAATGGTTCCTGCCATGACCAAAGATCCTGTAGAAAGAGCGGAGTTGGCTGCGTTTAGGCAAGCAGGATCAAACATGGGCCTATTGATTACTACGGTTGGGTTCATGCCTATCGTTTTACTTTTCAATAGTGAATCCACTGGATACATAGTGGCGGTATCGGTATTTGCTTTTTTAGGTGTACTATTGCAACTATATTGTTATAAGAATGTTAAAGAAAGATATGTGTACGAGAAGCCAAAAGAAGCTCAGGTGAAACTGAGTGAGAGTTATAAAGGGTTGTTAAAAAATACCCCTCTTTTGATCCTTTGTTTAGTGAACTTGTTTACTTTTTCAGCTTTCAATGTAAAGCTCGCAGTACAAGTATACTATTGCCAATATGTATTGAAAAATGTTTCAATCGTTCCTTACATGGGCTTTTTCAGCATTGGCTGTGTGTTTATAGGTGTAGCACTAGTTCCGTTCATGGTTAAAAAAATCGGAAAGAAATACACGTATATACTTGGTTGCGCAATTTGGGCAGTTGGCGATTTATTAGCTTATATTTTTGCTGATAATGCCGTAATATTTATCATTTTAGCTTGTTTTGCCTTCTTTGGAAGTGCATTTGTCAATAGTTTGAACTGGGCATTCGTTTCTGATGCGGTTGAATACGGGGAATGGAAAACAGGCAATAGATCGGAAGGTGTGGTTTATTCATTCTTCACTTTCTGTCGCAAATTATCTCAGGCTCTCGCAGGTTTTATCCCAGGTATTGTTTTAGGGCTAGTCGGGTATGTGCCCAATGCCGTGCAAAATGCCAATGTGGTAGAAGGGATTAGAGGGCTTATGTTCATATATCCAAGTACATTGGCCATGGCAACCATTATTGTTATGGCATTCTTTTATAAACTATCTGATGATAAATACAATAATATCGTAAAAGATCTTAATGAGCGTAAATCAGGTATACCTATGTAAAAAGTAATCAAGTACTTGACTGCCGGATTAAACTGTGATGATTTAAGTTGAAGGGCCCGTAATGTTGGTATAGTGTAGCTTATTTTACATTAAAACACGAACGGGCACTTGGCATAAAAAAATTTACTAGAATTTGTAAAGAAAAAGCTTGAAAGATAGCAAACTTTTTTTTATTATAGAATCAAAGGTAGTAACATTTTGTAAAACGTAGATACGTTTAAAACACATGAGGAGGAATAAAGTATGAAATATTTTTTGGACAGTGCCATTATGAAGGAAGTGCGTTATGCTTATGAAAATTGGGCCATCGATGGGGTAACGACGAATCCTCGCCACATCATGTCAAGCGGTAAACCATTCCTTACCGTGTTAGATGAATTAGGAAGCGAATTTAAGGGCGTTGAGAACTTTCCTATTTCAGTGGAAATTAATCCTCATTTAGACGATGCAAAAGAAATGGTTGAAACAGGAACGAAGATTGCACAATTGTCTTCCAATTTCGTCATTAAAATTCCGTGTACAGAACCAGGTTTGATTGCGGCGAGGGAATTTGAAAAAGAAGGCATCCCTACGAATGTCACGCTTGTTTTTTCTCCTTCCCAAGCCTTGCAAGCTGGAAGAATCAAGGCTAGTTTCGTATCGCCTTTCGTTGGATGGAAGGAAAATAGCGGGGATGACACGACTCAATACATTCAAGATATCGCAAATATCTATAAAACGTATCATTTCGAAACTGAAATTATCGTGGCCGCTTTGCGGAATGGCAAACAAATCGTTGATGCCGCTAAAGCAGGGGCCCATATCGTGACCTGTGGCTTCGATGTTTACAAGGAAAGCTTCCATCACGCATTTACTGATTATGGATTGGATAAATTCCGCAATGCCTGGGACAACACAATTACGGAAGCACCAGTATTGAAATGATAATAAATAACGTTGAAAGGTTCCTCATGGATGTTAATTTGAGGGCCTTTTAAAATGGAAGAAAGGAGCGGGGTGACCTTGTCAAAGTATGAAGTGATTAGAGGTTTAAATAAACATATTTCCATTTTCCATGTTGAAGATAGCAGGTTTGCACCATACGGTAAAATAATCATTGGGTATGATTTTCAAGAGCTGCAAACATATATGAAAGAAATGGAGATTCCTCAAGATCATAATGTCTATATTCCTTCAGTTTCCGATATGGAAAATACGAGCGTGAAAGAACGGATTCAAACTGCCTTTTATGGAGAGATGCCGATTCAAATTGGATATTGTAATGGTCCGAGCTCAACGCTGAATGGTTTAGAATATCATAAAGGCAGTGAAATCAACATTGCGGTGACAGATATGGTTCTTCTATTGGGAAAAGTACAGGATATTCACGACAATAGTTATGACTCTACAAATGTAGAGGCGTTTTTTATCCCGAAAGGAACGGCGATAGAGTTATATAGTACAACCTTGCACTTTGCCCCGTGTAAAGTAAACGAAGAAGGGTTCAAGACAATCGTTATTTTGCCGGCCGGCACAAATGAGCCATTAAATCAGGAGATAAAAAAAAGAACGGAAGAGGATAAACTATTATTCATGAAAAATAAATGGCTGATTGCTCATCCTGAAAGCAAACAATTGGCAAGTAAAGGTGCATATGCCGGAATAAATGGTGATAATATTTCAATTTTCCATGGGAAAAATAAAATAAAAATCAAATGACTAACTTCATAGCTGCAAAAGAGGTGGGAGCTTTATGTCCCGCCTTTTTTATGTTCTCCAAAGCTTTCTATAAGGAAAATCCGGAAGTAGGCCTAATTAATTTCAGTTTGGTCGGAAAAAAGGAGAAGAAGGCCGAATTAATTCAAGTGGGGTCGGAAAAATGGCGAATACGGACAAAGTTATTCCATGCAATACCGAGATAGCGGCGAAGACGACCCGAATATTCCAGAACAGGATCAAGTCTTGCGAAGGCAGCAGGGTTGTTACTCAATGGAGAAAAATGCTATGGTGGATGGATGAGGTAAGAAAACATGAGGAAAAGAAGTGAAATAAATGGCTGAACCATTGAAGGATTTATATAGCGCTGCTTTCATCCGTGAATTCAGTGAAAAAGTGAGAAGCGTCCATCCCCCCTTTCCTGCTCAATCTTTTCGAGAAGATGTGATGAACGAGGAATGGGATGAGATGAAGTTGAAAGAGCGAATCAGGCATATTTCGCTTACACTGGGAAGGCATCTTCCGAGTGATTATCAGGAAGCCCTGAATATCTTATATCAATTGGAAAAAGATTGTGAAGGCTTCAGATATTTATTTTTCCCGGATTTTGTAGAGGTGCATGGGTTGAATAAGGAGAATTGGCCCCTGTCGCTAGAAGCCTTGGAGCGTTTCACCGTTAGGTCTTCTTCTGAATTTGCTGTGCGTGCATTCATCCTGCTTGAGCCCGTGTTAATGATTGCGAAGATGAAGGAATGGGCACAGAATGAGAATGAGCATGTCCGCAGGCTAGCCAGTGAAGGATGCCGGCCGAGGCTGCCTTGGGGACAATTTTTACCGATGTTCAAGGCAGATCCGCAGCCGGTTCTGGAACTGCTGGAAAGCCTGAAAAACGATCCCTCGCTCTATGTTCGTAAAAGTGTGGCCAATAACTTAAATGATATTGCCAAGGACCATCCGGCTGCCGTCATTCAAATTGCCAAGCGCTGGCATGAGAGCGGGGACGACCTTACGAATTGGATCATCCGGCGAGGCTGCAGATCACTTGTCAAACAAGCGGATCCCGAGGTGCTGGCGATGTTTGGTTATGCGGATGTATGGAGTGACCCGACGATGGTAGCTGCGGCTTTTATTGAAAATGAGCCGGCTTCCATTAAGATCGGGGAGACGAGTGAACTTCATTTTGGCTTTCAGGTGGAAGCCATCAGTACAGTGAAGCTTCGGATTGAGTACGCCATCGATTTTGTGAAAGCCAAGCAAAAAACGTCCCGAAAACTGTTCCTGCTGGCAGATAGGAATTTTGCAGCTGGAGAGCGCGTTGATAGAGTGAAAATTCACAATTGGAAGGATTTAACCACACGCCGTCATTATGGGGGCCTCCACAAGATCTCGCTTCTTGTGAATGGAGTGGAAGTTGCAGAAACGAATCTCACGCTTACATTGTCATGAGCAAAACTGCTGTATGGCCCCTAATGCGAAAGAAAACCGTATGATTTTCAAACCTTTTCCCGGCGGAATTCGGGGAAAGGCTTTTTATTTTTCAAAGGATATAGGATGGTTGAAAAAAAAGTGGTTGACACACCTGTACGTACAGGATAAGATGAAAGCGTAACCAAATCTTGTACGTACAGGTTTGGGGGACTAATATATTTTACTTTCTAAGGAAGGGAAGTACTCAAATGGGTAAATACACAGAACCAGCAGGGGATTTGCTCCAATATGTCGGAGGGAAAGAGAATATCGCCACGGTTACGCATTGTGCGACAAGAATGCGATTCGTACTGAAAGATACAGCAAAGGCGGATGTAACGAATATTGAATCAATCAAACTAGTAAAAGGAACCTTTACACAAGCCGGGCAGTTCCAGGTCATCATCGGCAATGAAGTATCATCCTTTTATAATGAATTCGTTTCGATAGCCGGCTTGCAGGAAGCATCGAAAGAAGACGTGAAAGCGGCAGCTAAACAGAATATGAGCTGGCTGCAGCGCTTGGTTGCCCATCTTGCGGATATTTTCACACCGCTGATTCCAGCCATAGTCGTCGGGGGCCTCATTCTTGGTTTCCGCAATATCATCGGGGATATTAAAATGTTCGATGATGGCACGAAGACGCTTGTGGAGATTTCCCAATTTTGGTCAGGGGTCCATGCTTTCCTTTGGCTGATTGGCGAAGCTATATTTCATTTTCTTCCAGTTGGGATCACGTGGTCCATTTCGAAGAAAATGGGCACCACGCAAATTCTCGGAATTGTCCTTGGTTTGACGCTCGTTTCTCCGCAGCTTCTTAATGCATATGCAGTGGCAGGGACAAAAGCAAGTGACATCCCGTTTTGGGATTTTGGTTTCGTCCAAGTCGATATGATCGGCTATCAAGCCCAGGTCATTCCGGCGATACTGGCAGGCTTCGTTTTAGCTTATTTAGAGCGGTTCCTGAGAGATCGAGTGCATAATTCCATTTCCATGATCGTCGTTCCATTTTTTGCTTTGCTTCCAACCGTGATCATTGCCCATACCGTTTTAGGGCCTATCGGCTGGAAAATCGGCACAGTCATTTCATCAGTTGTATACTCTGGTCTGACTTCATCGTTTGGTTGGCTATTCGCTGCCGTTTTCGGCTTTGCGTATGCACCGCTTGTCATCACCGGTTTGCATCACATGACAAACGCAATCGATTTGCAGCTTATGAGTGAATTGCACGGAACGAACCTTTGGCCGATGATCGCTTTATCGAACATTGCTCAAGGAACGGCTGTACTTGCGATGATTTACATCAATAGAAAGGACGAGGAGGAAAGACAAGTGTCGATCCCAGCCACGATTTCATGCTATCTCGGGGTAACCGAGCCGGCCATGTTCGGGATTAACTTGAAATACGGCTTCCCGTTCCTGGCAGGTATGATTGGTTCAATGTTTGCTGGCATCGTATCCGTCGGATCTGGTGTGATGGCCAACTCCATCGGCGTAGGCGGGATACCGGGTATCCTTTCCATCCAGCCAAAACATATGGGAATGTTTGCAGTGGCGATGCTGGTTGCCTTCATCGTGCCGTTCATTTTGACCATCGTCTTTTCCAAACGGCCTCAAATGAACTTGAAAACGAGAACGAAACCAACGAAATTAAATGCGTAACCATGCAAAGGGGGAGGAGTCTCCCTCTTTTTTTTATCATACTGGCAAAAGGTCGTTTGAAATAGCAGAGGAGGATTTTACAATGAAGGATTTTAAAAAAAGCACCGTGTATCAAATTTATCCGAAATCATTCAAGGATTCCAACGGGGACGGCATCGGGGATATCAATGGGGTGATTGAAAAAATGGATTACCTCGAGTTACTTGGAGTTGATTATATTTGGCTGACGCCATTTTACCGTTCACCGCAAAATGATAACGGCTATGATGTAGCGGATTATACATCCATCGATCCAGCGTTCGGGACAATGGCTGATTTCGGGAGATTGGTGAAGGCTGCCCAATCAAGGAATATGGAAATCATGCTGGATATGGTATTCAACCATACATCCACAGAGCATGAATGGTTCCAAAAGGCATTGGCAGGCGATAAGGAGTATAAGGATTATTATATTTTCAAAAAATCGCCCGACAGCGAACCGCCTACGAATTGGATTTCAAAATTTGGCGGCCCAGCATGGGAATATGTAGAAGAATTTGATGAATATTACCTTCACTTGTTCGACCGTACACAAGCTGACCTTAACTGGGAAAACCCTAGAGTAAGGCAAGAAATCTATGATGTCGTTAACTTTTGGATGGAAAAGGGTGTGAAAGGGTTCCGCCTGGATGTCATCAATCTCATTTCCAAGCCCGGCTTATTCGAAAATGATTTGGAAGGGGACGGCCGCTGCTTTTATACGGATGGCGACAAAATCCATCAATACCTTAAAGAATTGAATGAAGAAACGTTTGGGAAAGAAGAAAAAGTGGTGACGGTAGGAGAAATGTCATCGACGACGATCGATCATTGCATCCAATATTCCGCGCCTGATGAAAAGGAGCTGTCCATGGTATTCAACTTCCATCATCTCAAGGTGGATTACATGGATGGGGAAAAGTGGTCCATTGCCGATTTTGACTTCAGGATGTTAAAGGAAATCCTCAGCAGCTGGCAATACGGCATGCAAAAAGGTAACGGATGGAATGCACTCTTCTGGTGCAACCATGACCAGCCGCGAATAGTGTCCAGGTTTGGCAATGATGAAGAGTATCAAAAGCAATCGGCCAAGATGCTGGCAACAGCGATCCATATGCTCAGGGGAACGCCTTACATATATCAAGGCGAGGAAATAGGAATGACGAATCCGAAGTTCACCAAAATTGAACAATATCGCGATGTCGAATCGATTAATTATTTCAATATTTTAAAAGAAGAAGGAAAAGATGAAGAAGAAATAATGGAAATTCTCCAAGCTAAGTCCCGTGACAATTCCCGGACCCCGATGCAGTGGGAACATGCGGAGCATGCAGGCTTCACGACGGGGACGCCATGGATTGAAGTCCCAGATCATGCAGAGGCAATCAACGTTGAGCATTCACTGAGCGATCAAGATTCGATTTTCTATCATTACCAAAAACTAATATGTTTACGGAAGAAACATGATATCATTGCATATGGGGAATACCAGGAAATCCTTGGTGACCATCCCGAATTATTCGCTTATATCCGCAGTCATGAAGATAAGAAGCTCCTTGTCATCAATAATTTTTATGCAAAAGAAGCGTTTTTCGAGATGCCAAAGGATGCAAACCTGTCCGGCTTCAAGTCAGAGCTTCTAATTTCCAACTATGCCGATTCAAAAGAGCTTATAGATCAATGTGTGCTGAGGCCCTATGAATCGGTGGTCTATTTGTTGGAAAAGGGACAGCCGGTTAACAAATAATATTGTGGTGATGAAATGAACAGCAAATACCTATCACTATATGGTGATATCGTTACAAAGATTGAAGAAAAAACTTTTTCCGCCAATGAAAAGCTTCCTTCCGAAAGCAGCTTCATGGAAGAGTATGGTATTTCAAGGGATACTGTGAGGAAGGCTTTGAATTTACTCGAACAAAATGGGTATATTCACAAAATCAAGGGCAAGGGATCTTTCGTGCTCGATATCAACAAATTCAATTTTCCTGTGGCAGGATTGATTTCCTTTAAGGAAATGGCGGAGAAGCTGAATCTGCATTCCAAAACGATCATTCATACGCTGGAGCTTGAGTCCCCGGACTCAAACATGATGAAGCATCTTGACCTAACGAAAGATCAGGAAATATGGAAGGTTTTTCGGATTCGGCAAATCAATGGCAAAAAAATCATCCTTGATAAAGATTATTTCAATAGTGAGCTTGTCCCTAAGCTGACAAAGGAAATCAGTGAGGATTCGATTTATCGTTATATCGAGGGAGAACTGGGGCTTCAGATTGGATTTTCGAATAAGGAAATCACCGTGGAGCCATGCAGTGACGAAGATAAACAGCTATTGGATATTGAAGACTATGATATGGTCGCCGTCGTGAGAAGTACTGTCCATTTAATGGATGGAAGTTTGTTTCAGTATAGTGAATCCAGGCATAGGCCGGATAAATTCAAGTTCACCGACTTTGCACGGCGGACTTGGTAAAGACTTCAGCCGTATATGCCCAATAGTTCAAGACAAAAGGGGGTTCGGAATTTAACATTTCCGAACCCCCTTTTTACCTGTCAAATTCCGCCTTGAGTTGGTCATTTTGTACCTTTCATCTAGCTGTTTCATTCAGTTAGAGATGATTTCTTTGTTTGCTTCGAAGAATGGGAAGCGTTCAATAAAGCAACTCCGCCAATGATTAAGATTAACCCGCCTAACGTAAGTGTACTAAAGGGCTCATCCCAGAGAATAACGCCTATCAATGCAGTTAAAGCGGTGCCGATTCCAGACCAAATGGCATAAGCCAAGCTTAACGGAATCGTTTTAAGACATAAGGATAGGCAATAAAACGCCGTTCCGAAGCCCAGGATAACCCCTAATGTCGGGAAAAAATTAGTGAATCCATCAGATATCTTAAGCATGGTCGTCCCAAATACTTCGGTTATGATGGATATCCCCAGTGCCATGTACCCTTTCATTCCATTACCTCCAATATAATTAAAAACGTTATTGAGAATCACCAGCAGCAAGCTTCAAAATGACGACTCCGCCAATGATCAAAAGTAAACCTATGAATTTTTTCAGATTGAAGCTTTCTTTATAAACGATTACCCCCACTAA
The DNA here is from genome assembly GCF_037992945.1 of Peribacillus sp. FSL E2-0218. Lineage (NCBI taxonomy): Bacteria > Bacillati > Bacillota > Bacilli > Caryophanales > Bacillaceae > Peribacillus > Peribacillus sp. FSL E2-0218. The sequence goes on from NZ_CP150304.1 coordinate 2,054,276, forward strand.
AGCTGTTAAGGCGGTTCCAATGCCGGACCATATCGCATACGCCGTTCCAAGTGGAATGGTCATGAGGGATATGGATAGGCAATAAAAGGCTAAACCCATTCCGATTATGACACCCAAGGAAGGGAAAAAACGTTTAAATCCGTTCGATCCTTTTAACATGGAGCTGCCAAACACTTCACTTACAATCGCTATTGCCAAGAATGCATATGGATACAAAATGATCTCCTCCTATATTGCTGTTCATGAATTTTTAAATTACTTTCTCAAGCATCTTATCATCTAAGGGAGCCATATAAAAAGTCTCGCAACAAAATGTAACATTCTATCATCATTCAGCATGTCACAGCGGTTCACATGCTATCTTGCTTCCCTATTCCTTTTCGATGCTGTTCATAGGCAATCTATCATTTCCAAGAACTGAATGGATCTTCCATGTTTTTGCTGCAGCTCTGCTTGAAGAAGCAAGCTAGTGCTCAATATATCACATAATAGAGTGCATAAGAGAAGGAAACACCAAATGAATCAAAACTGTCTGAGTGGTGTTGTCAACTCCGATGTGATGAAAGCCTAACTCGTGCTGCAAACTTTGTTTGTAAAAAAGGTCAAAAAGGGGTTCTTAGGAAATTTGTCGAATAGAGTTTATAAACGAATATCAAGGAGTGGTTTTTCTTATGGAATTTATGGTTAACAAAAACTGCCTTCATCAAGCTCTTTCAGCTGTCGGGCATGCAATTTCCACAAAAACGACACCATCCATTTTAACAGGGATAAAGATAGTCGCAAATGTGGATGGATTAATCCTCCTAGGCAGCAATTCAGACATTATCATCGAAAAAACCATTCCAGTTACGCTTGGCGGTGAAAGAGTATTGGAGGTGTATGATAAGGGAAGTGTCGTCTTACCAGCAAAATATTTACGTGATATCATCCAAAAATTATCCGATGACATCCATATTAAGCTCAACGCAAACCATTCAGTAACGATTAAATCGGCTGAAATCGTTACTGATCTTAATGGTTTCAATTCGACAGAATATCCTGATCTTCCGTTCATTGATGATTCCGCATTCATTGAGGTACACAGTGAAGGATTGCAGGAAATCATTAAGCAGACGGTTTTTGCCGTATCCAAAAGCGAGTCCAGGCCTGCACTGGCAGGAGTCAATATGACATTCAAGGAAAAATGCTTTGTTGCGTGGCGACGAATTCGCATCGCTTGGCGTCAAGCGAGCTAGCGTTAGAGACCAAAATAACTGGTTCGTTCATCGTCCCAAGTAAGAGCCTGAATGAGCTGACCAAATTAATGAATGATGAAGCGGGTGTCGTACATATTTTTGTTTCAAAAAGTTACGTGGGATTCAAATCAAGCCATATTTCACTTTTTACCAGGTTGATAGATGGCAGCTATCCTAATGTATTGGAAATGCTGCCAAGAGATTCGAAAACGACCATCATCATGGACACTAATAAACTAGTAAAAGGAGTTGATAGAGCCTGTCTCTTTGCTAGGGATTGCCGAAATAACAATGTACACTTAGATCTCTTGGAGGGCAATGGATTACAAATTTCTTCCAATTCAACAGAACGAGGGAAAATAAAAGAAATCCAAACTATCAAGGGCATAAAAGGTGAAGGAGAAGTAAATGTTTCACTTGATGGATATATCTTATTGGATGCCTTGAAGGTGATAAAGGAAAAAGAGGTCAAACTAAGCTTTGGCGGAGCCATGAAGCCAGTCCTAATCGAGCCTGTCAATGGTACTTCACAGCTTCATCTCATTTCACCTGTAAGATCACCATCAGCTTGATGTGTACATAGGTGCACGCTTGCATTTTAATAAAGTAAAAGATGGATACCGCCTATTTTCGCCACGGTATCCATCGTATAAATAATCAACGAGCAGTTACTAGGTTAATGCCGGCAGCTTTATTTCGAAGGAGAATGTCGACCCTTGTTTACTAGTCTCTTCAAGCCAAATGCTTCCATCCATCATTTCCGTCAATCGTTTACAGATGGAAAGGCCAAGGCCCGTCCCTGTTTTGAATGTTGCCGTGCCTTTTGGATACACTTGATTGAAAGGCTTAAAAAGGCTCGCTACTTGATCATTTGGAATACCGTTTCCTGAATCCTTTACATGGAAAGATAAATGGATGAAATCAGGATTGTTTTCTCCGGGCATTAAGGTGACGGAAATGTTAATGTTGCCATCATCCGTATACTTAATGGCGTTTTCTATTAAATTTACAAGGATCTGACGGATTTTATGATCATCGCCCAATAATACCATCGGAATCTCCGGATCGATATCACTAAGTAATCTCATTCCTTTTTTATCGGCTTCAGCTTTGAATGATTTGAATACTTGTTCTACACAGAAGTGGATATCAAAAGGCTGGATGTTCATTTCCATTTTACCCGTATCCATTTTAGAATAATTCAATATATGACTTACCATCGTAAGCAGCGCCTTGCCGCTCGTTTCGATGATTTCCGTATATTCTTTTTGTTCGTCCGTCATTTCAGTAGAATGCAGCAGCTCCGTCATTCCCAAAATACCGATCATGGGATCTTTAATTTCTTGACTGAGGACAGCCAGTAAATCGGATTTATCCTTACTGAGTTTATCAATTTGGAGTGATGCCAAACGCAGCTCCATTTCATCCATGACGATCTGGGCAAGGGACCGGAGAATTTCCAGTTCTTGTTCCGTGATGACACGCGGCTTATAATCAATGACACAAAGAACGCCAAGATTATGGTTGTCATGCGTATTCAAAGGGATGCCGGCATAAAAACGAAACCCGTTTTCTCCTGCCACCAAAGGGTTTGCTAGCGATCGTGGATCTAAACTGGCATCTTTAAGTATATAAGGAACATTGTGAAGTATGGCTGAAGCACAGAGACCTGGCTCCCTTTCGATTTCCTCCACATCCAAGCCATGATGGGACTTGAACCATATCCGATCCTCGTCGACAAGGCTGGTAATGGCGATAGGTACATTCAGGAGCTGTGATGCAAGGGCCGTAACCCTATCGAAAGCGCCATCCGGCGGTGTATCAAGTATTTGATACCGCTGTAGGGCATTTATACGTTCTTTTTCATGTGGGGTAATTTCCATCATGTTCAATTAATTTTCCTCCTATGTCTCAAAGATTGCCATGCGCACAGTAAAGTGGTTCATGACATGAGACATTCCTATGCAGCATATACCATGATTTCATGGAGAATGACAAAAGCCCTATATTTGATGGAAGACTTATCGTCCATTCATGCATTCTTATACTGATGCTCCCATTATATCATTTAATAGGCGGAGGGGTTCGAATAATGTGGGACTTGTCCTTTACTACCCAGCCCGGAATGCTAAGCAATAAAAATCAATACCTTTTCTTAGAAAAGAGAAAAAAACATGATGGACAACTTCGTAAAACAAGTAGCTAATAAACCGTAATTGTCACATTCCGATTTCTATATATTCTTTATTTAGGCATGTTTTTCAGTATCCATTTTTTAATCAGCTTGGCCACCTGGGGTGGCGAAGTGCTGGAGGTATCTATTACTGGGATGGGAGGAGAGGATGTTTGAGCTTCCTGAACCAATTTTTCAGATAGTACATTCATATATTCGATGCTATTTTCCGTCCATTTCCCCCGTGCCGCTAGCCGTTCTGTGCGCGCTTTGTCATTACAAAAAAGATGGAGATAATGCACAGGACCAAAAAAAGGGAAGTGATCACAGATTTCTACGTTATATGGGTCAGGTACATGGCCAAACAAAACGGTATTCCGCCCGGAATATGCACTATAATAGGCAATTTTCAACCAATTATCACAAGCTTGCTGATAATTTTCATCATTTACAATAAGATCCATATCAAAAACATTTACATTTAAATCAACCATGATTTTCTGTAGTTCCAATGAGGTTGCCGATTTACCGGAACCACTGATGCCAGTCACAATAAAAATAGGGTACGTTATGATCATCACCTTCCAATGTGTTAAGGGAATGGGCTACTGATATCCCATATGATAGTTACACCTTATGTATCATATGTTGATGCTCTGGAATTGCATCTTTCGTATACCTAGAGCGAAAAAAAAACTTGAACGCTTTTTCCAGCTTTACATGGGGTCAGGGCGATAATCCATAATAAAAAACCCCGGATCGGGGTTTTCAGACTGTAGACAAACTCGATGAAAATCGAGTTTGTCTATTTTTATGGCCTGTACAATTTAGACGTTGATTTCCACTCCAGGCACTCGCTTTCCGCGGGCGGTCGGGGAGCCTCCTCGGCTTTGCCTGCGGGGTCTCCCCTAGACGCGCTTTTCCCGCAGGAGTCTCGTACCTTCCGTTCCAATCAACTTTGTCTTACCTTTTAGATAGAACACTTTTGACTGGAGTCATTTTTGTTTTAAAATTGAAGGATTAAAACTTGAGGTGATGAGGATGCTTTCTAAACATGATTCTATTCAGCGAGATCAACTTGAAATGATTACTTTAGATCAACTGGTGCCACCGAACCATTTGGTTCGTAAAATGGAGGCTGCCATTGACTTCACTTTCATTTATGACTTGGTGAAAGATATGTACTCAGAGGTAGGACGCCCAAGTATTGATCCAGTTATTTTAGTTAAACTGACTTTCATTCAATATACCTTCGGTATTCGTTCCATGCGTAAAACGATTGAAGAAGTTGAAACCAATATGGCTTACCGTTGGTTCTTAGGCTATGGTTTCCATGATAAAGTACCTCATTTCTCTACGTTCGGAAAAAATTATGAGCGACGCTTTAAAGATACAGACCTGTTTGAACAGATTTTCTGTCGCATTTTAATGACAGCTGCTAATAAAAAGGTAATAAGTGTAGAACACGTTTTCGTGGATTCCACCCATGTGAAAGCCAGTGCGAATAAACGGAAATTTGAAAAGAAAATCGTTCGTAAAGAAACACGAGCGTATCAAGGACGTCTTCAAGAAGAAATCAATCAAGATCGTGAAAACCATGGAAAGAAGCCTTTTCCACCAGATAAATTTGATAAGGAAGAAACCAAAGCAATTAAAGAAAGTACTACGGATCCTGAGAGTGGCTACTATGTGAAAGATGAACGAACAAAACAGTTTGCCTATTCATTCCATGCGGCCGCAGACGGCAACGGTTTTGTATTGGGAACGATTGTAACACCTGGTAATACACATGACAGTCATATTTTGGAGCCACTTGTTGAGCAAGTGATTGAGAAAGTTGGAAAACCAGAAGCAGTTGCCGCAGATGCAGCTTATAAAACACCAGCGATTACAAGCTACCTATTTAACAAAGAAATCACACCTGCTTTACCCTATACACGTCCTCGTACAAAAGAAGGATTCTTTCGCAAACATGACTATGTTTACGATGAACACTTTGATTGTTACCTTTGCCCTTCGGGAGAAACTTTAAAGTACTCAACAACAAATAAAGAGGGCTATCGCGAATACAAATCGCCAAAACAAATTTGTGCAACATGCTCATTTTTATCACGGTGTACGGAAAGCAAAGACCATCAAAAAGTAGTGACACGGCATATCTGGCAAGCATATGTGGAAGAAGCAGATCATCTGCGTCATCATCAAGAGGTAAAACCTATATATGCGAAACGCAAAGAAACGATTGAGCGTGTATTCGCAGATGCAAAAGAAAAGCATGGTATGCGTTGGACTACTTTAAGGGGACTTAAAAAATTGTCGATGCAGGCGATGCTTACTTTCGCTGCCATGAATGTAAAGAAGATGGCCACTTGGACATGGCAAGGTCCTAAAATGGCTTAACATAGTGGCTCGAAGAGCCCAAATCTCGTAACCTTTGGTCAAAATTTCAAAGGAATTTCAAAAGGGGTTCGGAATTTTTTAATTCCGAACCCCTTTTGTCTACAAACTGAAAACCCCGGATCGGGGTTTTGTTTGTTAATATCTGAACTGGTTCCTCGTAAAATTGCCTGGAGGAGCACCAACCAAGCCTTGGGGGGGATATCCATTCATGCCGTTACACCTGTGCGGAAAAAAATGTTTATATGTGATGACATGTTTATTTACGGTAGTGGTATGTGCGGGGTGAAAAACTGGAATGACAGTATTAATGATATTTGTTTTAACATAATGTCTGGTGGGGGAAGATTGAGACGGATCGTACTGTACAGGCATGGTCTGCGGCGGGCAATATTGCGGTGGGCGCTGGCCGCCATGTGGGTGCCCCCATGGTTTATTATACATTTCAACACCTCCCGTCATTTTTTTGGTCATTATTAGTTTATGAAATGAAATGGCAAAGGGACTAGTATAAACGCCTTTTTCTAAAAAATGTCTGTAACGTTGCTGAATATTCGATTTCGTTTATAGGTTTTTAGCAATGGCCAACCATTTTCATCGCTTGCTGAACAAATGACGTGAATCGCTTCCGCATGATCTTTTCTTTGTTTTTTTCCAAGCCCCATTCAGGAAACGAAGATAACCGTAATGCCGCATATAATTGCCAGAATGGTAAAGTGGCCAAATTCAAGTGTGGCATCATGGATACATAGACGTCGGTGAAGTTATCCATTGCTGCCGCTCCAAAATGAAATAATATTTCAAGCTGGCTATTGGCAAGGTCAGCCAAAGGATCACCTAAGGCTGCGTCTTCCCAGTCGATTACCGAAGCGAGGGTATCTTCAAAGAATAATATATTTCCTGGCCAATAATCACCATGAAGGATTACATCTCTATTCAATGAGGGAAATGGAATGGCTGATTTTAATACATGGAGGATCAAGCTGTTATTTAAGGTTTCGTCCATATTTGCCCTTTTTTCGTGGAGCATCTTTTCGTGCAATTCTGTCTGTTTAGGAAGAAAAGAAAGCTCAAGATGTTCACATTCGAGACGATGAATGTGAACTAGATTGGCCGCGAGCTGGAAAATATAATCTGCCAGATTGGACGGGGCAAACTCCGGCCCGCCCTCCACATATTCAATAAGTAAACATGGCCTAGTAAAAGCTCCCCCGGCTTGCTCAAAATAATAAGGTGTTGGAACGGGCAACCCATCGTTTGTCAATATCTCCAAAAGCCTGTACTCATCCGCCGCAATATGGGGGTTGCGTTTCAAGTCATTCACGCCATGCTGACGAACGATCATTTGTACGATTTTTCCTGTAGGTTGTAATACTTCCAACCTTGTAACTTGCGCCGATATTCCCCCTTTTAAATCCCATGAACGAATAAGCTTGTTTGCTTGATCCAACTTCTGCACCAATTGTTCAAACCTAATCGTTTCAGATGCTCTGAAGTCCATCACTGCGACACTCCTTTTCGAATGGACGATAAATTGCAAGGTAACACGACTGACAATAGCATGGTAGCGTATTCTTTTATGTACTTGCTATTTTTACGGGCAATATAATGGTAACTTCGGTCCCGGTGCCTACATCGCTTTTAAATTCAATCGTGCCTTGATGTAATTCGATAATCCTTCTGCAAATCATCAGTCCCAATCCAGTGCCCTTTTCTTTTGTGGTATAAAAAGGTTCGAACAATCTTTTGAGTCTGTCGCTCGTCATCCCGTTACCTTTATCCGTGATATGGATGAAAAATTTGTCATCGGATGCCTGTCCCAAGGAAATTTTGATCTCTTCTCCGTTTTCCTCAGTAGCTTCAATCGAATTTTGGATAAGATTAATCAATACCTGCTTCATTAGATTTTGGTCGCAAACAGCCGTAATTTGCTCTGATTGAGAGTCAAAATTGATTCTAATTCCTTTCAAATTTGACTGTGGTTCCATGAATTTATTGACATCTGAAATAAGCGAGTTGATATTGTACTTGCTGGCTTTCATGGTTTCATCCGGCTTTGCGATAAACATAAATTCATTTACAATGCTGTTGATCCTATCCAATTCCCTCATCATAATTCCAAGATAATCATGTATGCTCGCGTCATCAACACGTTCGCTTATGATTTGGGTAAATCCAATGATGGAAGTTAGCGGGTTACGGATTTCATGAGCTATACCAGCAGCCAATTCGCCCACTACAGCCAATTTTTCCAGCTCCAGAAGCTTGTTTTCGTTTCTTTTCTTATCTGTGATATCGATTGCCGTTCCGATGACCTCGGTTACTTTACCATTCACCATCAAAGGATTCAGTGACGCAACGTAATGAATATCACCGACTTTGCCTTCATAATTCACCGTTTCTCCATCCCATGCTATTTCATAAAACCGTTGTTTTATAAGAGCTTGTTTATTTGGCAAAAAGTCAGATAATTTTTTCCCGATGACCATCGCGGTTGGCGTGATTGATTTTGTAATGAAATCGCCTTCAACGAAAGTGTGTATGAAGTCGTTATCTTTTTTTATGAATTTGAATAAGAATCCATTTCTCGGGATAAGGTCCCGGTAATCATTATCCAATGCCTTGTTATCATTCTTTTCCATGTCTCAGCTCCATTATAAGGATATGTATGGTGAAACGGATTTGATCGCACGACCATTATTAATGGAAGTTCTTGTTAAGATTTTACCAAAGTAAAATAATAGAAGGAAGCTTTTTTCAGGTTGTTTCAAATGCATAATGTAAAGCGGCTAAAATATGTGGGAAGGTACAATTTTAAATAAATCCGGCGGGGAGAAGGCATCAGCTGCATGAGCTGAGGGGCCGTGTCGAAATATCAAACATTTCTTGAACTAGAGATTTTTTTTTGCTGTTAGTATACGTGTACAAGCATTTATCAAGCCGGTACATAAGATTAATAGAGGTGATTGAAATGGTAAAAATATTTATTGACCCCGGACACGGCGGTAGCGATCCAGGATCTGTAGGAAATGGCTTGAAGGAAAAAGACTTAACCTTATCCATCGCGACGCGAATTAAGGACATCTTGTTGATTGAATATACGAACGTTTTTGTAAAGATGAGCAGGACATCGGATACATTTCCCTCTTTAAGCGATCGGACCAATCAAGCGAACGCTTGGGGAGCCGACTTCTACCTTGCCATCCATATCAATGCTGGCGGCGGCACTGGATATGAGGATTATATCTATACGTCAACGAGCAGCGAGACGAAAACGTATCAAGATACCATTCATACAGAGGTCATGAAGCTGATCGACATTCCGGATAGGGGACAAAAAACAGGGGATTTACATGTACTTCGTGAAACGGACATGCCAGCAATTCTAACCGAAAGTGGTTTTGTCGATAATGTCAATGATGCAGCCAAGTTAAAAACGGCATCATTTATCGAATCCCTTGCTCGCGGGCATGTAAACGGCCTTGTGAAATGCTTCAAGCTTAAGAAAAAAGATACAGCGGTATATCATACGGTTGTTAGCGGCGACACCGTTTACTCTTTAAGCCTGGCTTATGGCAGTACCGTCCAAAAAATCAAAGAGTGGAACGACCTTGACAGCCAGTACACCATTGTCGTAAACCAGAAAGTAAGAGTGAAATGAATTTGCCGTTATGATTATAGGATAAGAGGAATGTTAACCTCAAATAGAGTATGCCTCTTAAGCAGGAGGCTCAAACTGCGGACAAACTCGGATGGTAAGGGAGTTTGCCTGCGGTTTTTGTTTTGCCCAGTGAACGTTGCTTTCGACTGCAGAAACCAAGAAGCTGTATAGCAGTGGGGCCGGAATTCAGTCTCGCGCCGCCCGCACCAATGCCAATCCAAGCTGGAGTAATGCGAAGGCAGGATCAAGACAACCCCGAAGTTTTGAAAGGGTTTGGATTGCGAGGGGAGAAGAGGAGAGCATTGAAATCCATCCTCCATAATGAAGAATGGTTTTCAATGTTCTTGATAAATGCCTCTGACGGTTTCAAACCCACTCTCCTTTCGAAGCATAGGGTAGGGGAGGACATGCTCCCTTAAGGATTTTCACCTGTCTCCGGTTAATTTGCTTGTCAGAGAATAGGTGGCTACAAAGTTTTCCGGCGCTCTTCCGTCCTATTATTATTTTTACAATGCTGAAACTGATGTAAGGTAGGCCTATTTTTACGAAGACATCTATATATGTACCGGAAATAAAAAAGTACAAACCCGTATAAGGTTTGTACTTAGTCAATTGGACGGAAATGAACGAAATGATATCAATCGTATAATTTGATGGCCTGAACCACTTTTCCTAGAATATTGACTTGATCGTTTTTGAAATGATAGGTTTTTTTCTCATAAAAAGGATCAGTACTGCAAGGAATGAGCGTGATTGTTTCTGCTGCAATTCTCACATGCTTGACTGTAGCTTCATGACCATTTACCAAGACTACACCTATATTCCCGTCCTCAAGGTAGCTTGTTTTTTCAACAAGAATCAAGGAGCCGTCGCTGAATTCTTTGTTCATGCTGTTTCCTTTTACTCGGAGAAAAAAATAGTCTTTGTTGTTTTTTAGCATCGAATTCAATGTAGGCATATAGGCTTCTATATATTCGTTCGTGAAATTAGGCTCTCCAGCAGGGATATTTCCATATACACCAATTAATCTAACATTCTTTTCGTTCAAAAATTCAATGGAAGAATCCTTTTTAACGATCGGTGTTCCGTCAACGAGGTGAGAAAGCGGTATGTCAAAGCAAGTGGACATCATGCTCAACTTATCCATCAAAGGTTTATTGCGGCCCGACTCCCAGGCGGAAACTGCCGTCGGGGCGACCTTTAATATCTTTGCCAAATCTTCTTGAGTCATTTTTCTTTCTTTTCTAAGTAATTTTATCCGTTCCCCAATGTGCATTTTTCTTCACCTCTCATTTGAATATACACCATGGGTGAAAGTGAGTAAACTCATAGTGCGCGAATTTTACAAAAAATTGATGGTAACTATACTTCAAGTGTGATATCATTTTTTATAAAGGAGGTGGCAAGATATGACACAGGTTAAATTCACACTAAAGCAAGCTAGGAAGTATAAAGGTTTAACCCAAGATGAAATGGCGAAAGTGCTAAGGATGGCCAAGAGGACATACATTGACTATGAACAATATAAGATTCCTTTAAGGGTCGATAAAGCGTATATGTTCGCTGAATGTGTAGGTTTTTCAATCGATGACATCATTTTTTTTGACCCGGATGTACACTTCAAATGTAGTTGAAGAGACAAGGGAGAACTGTGCTTTTTGACGAAAGAGAGGGCAAGCCGGCAATGGGCAATCTAATCATGAGCACCCCTAACGTATCGATGGAGTACAAAAATCCATAGTTACGGCGTTTCGTACGGAGGAAGGGAGGCAGGTGAAACAACTGGAAAGAGAAATTGAATCCATTGAAGTCATTGATGGATTTGTTGTTAGTACCGTTGCAATTGGAAACGAAGTTGGCGGGGAAGTCGTTTCAGATATTATCCAACATGATGGAGTGTTCAAATTATACAATGGACGAGCTTATCACTTAAACCAAATTACCTGTCATTAGTGTGAAATATTGAAGAAGTGAAGGGGGATTTGTAGCGTAGAAGAAGGTATCCAAGTATTTCAGCTTGCTTTAACAGAATTCTCATCAACCATCCTCAGATGAAAGCACATCAATGGAAAGATAAAAGACTTTAAGTAGTATCCCATCGATGAAAGCCATTTATTGTGAAAACTTTTACTGACGGCTTATTTCATGGTGACTGGCTTATTGAAAATACCAAGACTAGAGGTACATGGACAGTGGCACATTCGAAGGAATTGGCAGTTAGCATGCTTAATGATGGTCAAGCCCTCTCCACTTTTTAGGAGAAGGGTTTTTCCTCGTTTTTGAGCGACTCCTATCCATAAAAAATGCCCTGTTTCGGTTACATTAATGGACCTGTTACTCGAAGCACCAAGTATAGGTTATTACGATTGTGGAAGATCCTTGAAATTCGAGAGATAAGCATCGTGCTTTATCACTACGACAATGGTTTCGGCCTAGTATCTTTTTCCCATCTTTTATGGAGATGGCAGGTAATGCGTGGCGAACGTACAAATACTATTTAAAGAAAGGGCAAATTGGTAAAGGGGGTATTGTCTGTAGTGTATTTTTAAAAAAAAGCAAAGGAATTAGGAGGAGAACTCAATTGAAAAGCAATGTCATCAATTATGTCGTTTTTCTTATCCTCATCGTAACATTCTTGATTATGGCAAAGCCGGACATGACCTCTGCTGGAAAATTAAAACCACCCTCTGAAACATTCACCCCTGGCGATTGGTTTTTGGGGGGCACTCCTCCCAACCATGACAAAAATAAACCGCCGATTGTATTTGTTCAAGGAAAGAATGGCAGTTCTACCAGCTGGTATGGTGAAACGGATTATCACGGGGTCAATGATATGTATACCAAAGCATATGAAGCGGGCTATCAAACCGTTTTCGTACAGCTTCATGATTCAGCCGGAAACGGTTCCGCTAGTCAATACGACAATGGCAGGCTGTTAGCTTCCATGCTAAAGGATATAAGCAAACATTTCGATGGTGAAAAAGTAAATATCATAGCACATAGCAAAGGGGGCCCGGACACCCAAGCGGCCCTTGTGCACTATGGAGCACACCAATATGTCGGCAGGGTCATCACCTTAGCATCCCCTCACCATGGATCGAACCTCGCTGATTTGGCATATAGCTGGTATGCAGGCTGGCTAGGCTCACTGCTGGGGCAAAAAGATGATGGAACATATTCTTTACAGGTTGGGAAAATGGCGGAATTTCGTTCTGTAACAGATAACCATATAAACTCCCGGAAAAACATGTATTTCACCGTTGCTGGAATGAATAGAGGACCAGCGTTGACTGCTTTATCACTTGGAGGAGAGTACTTGTCCTCCTATGGAGAAAACGATGGGCTTGTGAATGTCTGGAGCAGCAAAATCCCTTACGCGAAACATTTATTTACCGATTCAAACCTGGATCACGATAACATTCGCATGGGGGCTGCCGTATTTTCAAGAATTGAACCGTATTTAAGAAGGACTTCGATTGCATTCGTTCCTGATATGGATATCCAACATAACCTGCAAGGAGAGGATGAGCCCATCACTTCTGCACTCTCTCAAACCGTTTTCGGAGGCGATCTGCAACAAAATGCTTGGAATGAACATAGTTTCCATGTAGATGAAGCGGTACCAGGTGTTATTACCATATACACAGCCTCAAAAGATGTGGAAATCCAAGTCGTATCTCCGTCTAATGAAAGGCACTCCCTTTCACCCATAGCACACTCCGCAAAAAATGAGACTTCCTTTTTTAAGGGAGCAGCCATCCAAACATTTAAAAAAAGCAAGCTGGAAATGGGTACATGGCGGGTGCGGATGAAAACGAAGTCCCCTTTGGACGCATACTTATTAACGGCACAATTTAACGAACGTGATCCGATTACATTGAGCATGCCTGGAAAAGTTAAACAAAAGGATGCCGAATTTTTCATAAAGAAACCGCTCAATGGTAAAAAGGAGCAAGTACTCACAACCTTTAAGGTTCATCTAATCGATGAATTCGGGAAGGAGATCAGCCCAACAACCTCCATGCATATAAAGGACAATGAAAATTTTACTGGAACACTTCCGGAGGTGCCTAAATCCGGTGTATATAATGTAACGATCGATGTTAAGGAAAAAGGGGCGGATGGTACTGAACGAATACGTACCCTGATTCGTTCGATCTATATTGAAAAATAGCGTGGATGCTTGGAAGATGCCTTTTCTTATAGAAGGCATTTTTTATTTTGAAAAAAGGCGGGCGGGAGAGGAAAAAGACATCAAGTACCTACGAGTGAGCAAGCCTATGGCGAATGGAATGAAGGCGAGCCTCCTCGATACTAAACATATTCACTCCGTCTTTTGTTTGGATGATCGATAGGATAATATACCAGTTTTGAGGGCGGCATAATTGCCAATGCTTGCATATCCATAAAACCAGCCCATGAAAATGCCTGCAACCAAATGTTGTCGATGACTGATGAAAATGGAAATGAATAAACCGAGACCTAATACGATGGTAGGGATGAATTTGGATGGGATATGGAACATGATCTTGACGACCTGCGTGACGATCATGATGATAGGTATCGCTATCACAGCATCCCAAAAGTTTGTATGGATAGTTGGAAAGTCCATCAGTGCACCACCTTAAGTAAGAAATTCTTCAAGCTTATTTTTTACCATGTATAAACAAAATATACTATCGTAATATTGCTGATGATTTGGCTCTAATCTTGCAGGCGAGTCCAACTAGATACCCAATTGGTTGGACGACCTGTAACCTTTCTTATCCCTCTGAATACGATATGAGTGAAGGCATGCATTAATCTACTGGAGAATCTTATCGGGAGGTCGGAATGAGCAAGGAAACGTTTATAAATGAAATTGCACCCTATGCCCTGAGAATTCATGAAGAGTTTAAAATTTTACCTTCCGTCATAATAGCCCAAGCATGTTTGGAGAGTGGATATGGGACAAGCACTTTAGCCAAGCAAGCAAAAAATATATTCGGTACGAAAGGTGACTATAAAGGCGAATCTATCATTATGCAAACAATCGAATATGTTAACGGAGCACCTGTCCAAGTAAGGAATAAATTCAGAAAGTACCCGACATGGGAGGAAAGTCTTCGCGATCTTGCCAATCTGTATGCATTCGGGACTTCGTGGAATAGAAATTTATATACGGCCGTCATCGGTGAAAAGGATTTTAAAAAAGCCCTCAAGGCAATATACGATGCAGGCTACGCCACAGACCCGAAGTATATTGAAAAACTGGTGAACCTTATAGAAACGAGCGATTTAACCAAGTTTGACTCCATGGTGGGTGAGGTCTATCATATCGTGATAAAAGGGGATACCGTTTCTGCGCTTGCCAAGGCATATGGTTCAACGCAAGTTCAGATTCAGCAATGGAACGGGCTGGCCGATCTAAACTTAATCAAAGTGAACCAAAGATTAAGAGTGAAATGAACGTTAATCGGGAGGGAGTGCTATGCACTTGCTTTCTTTTTTTTGTCTGCCGATTGCATAGTGGAAGGGAAATGTGTTCTTTTCTAGTAAAAAATAATCCTATCAAAAAATCCCTACGCATAATGAGAGAGTTCTCTACATAAATTAAGAGACAAACAAAAAAAGCGCGGTTAGCGCTTTTAGTGTATTTGCCTATATAAGCCTATCACTTTTCCGAGTATGGATACATCCCGCAGAATGATGGGCTCCATATTCGAGTTCTCTGGCTGCAGCCTTATGTAATCCGGTTCCTTAAAGAATCGTTTTACTGTGGCTTCATCATCTTCAGTCATCGCCACGACGATATCTCCATTATTGGCACTGCTCTGTTGCTTCACGATGACATAATCACCGTCATGAATTCCTGCCTCGATCATACTTTCCCCCATGATTTCAAGCATGAATACATGATCATCATGCGGTACCATGCTTTCGGGAAGCGGAAAGTATTCCTCTATGTTTTCAATTGCCGTTATCGGCATGCCGGCTGTAACTTTACCAAGTAATGGAACGTTCACGACATTGGCTTTCGGAATATTGTTAGCATCCTCCAAATTCAGGATTTCAATGGCCCTCGGTTTGGTTGGATCACGTCTAATCAGTCCTTTGCTTTCCAGGCGGGATAAATGTCCGTGTACGGTCGAGCTTGATGCAAGCCCAACTGCTTCGCCGATTTCCCTTACGGATGGCGGATACCCTTTCAGGCGAACTTCTTCTTTAATGAAATCAAGAATATCTTGCTGCCGTTTTGATAGTTTAGTCATATGTGCACCTCTTCCCCAATGTTCTTTGCTTCATTATAGCATGGAGGCCAATCCTATACAAACATAAGTTCGAATTTTGTTGTTGACTGAAACAGGTGTTCTTATTATAATTTAAATATAAAATGCGAACGAACATTCGTGTCGGAGGGATTATTCATGAAAAAATTATACAAAAATTATATTTATACGATTCTATTAGCCGGTTCAGTATTTATATTTTCAATTTTATTCTCTTGCACAATAAACGATGATCAAAAAAAGGATTTCCTTTCTATAGAAGTAAGCGAAGGCGATACCTTATGGGAAATCGCCGAAGAATATGAAGAAGCTGATTTGACAAAAAAAGAATTCATTGGTTGGATAGAAGAGCATAATGGTATCAGTGGGGATTCGATTAAACCCGGACAAGTAATCGTGATACCTGTAAAAGGGGAAAAGCTCGTTCAGAATTTGGCCAGTCAGCAGTGAAGGTAGGGTATTATGAAGGCAGTTATCTATTGTAGGGTCAGCACGGAAAAAGAGACACAGGAAACATCATTGGCAAGGCAGGAAGATGAACTAGTCAAGTTGGCCGGGAAGATGGATGTGGACGTGGTTGCGGTAATAAAAGAGCAGGCGAGCGGGTATGAGCTAAACCGTGACGGGATTTTTGATATGCTGGAGCTTTTTAAAACCAAGGAAGCTGAAGTCCTATTAATCCAGGACGAGACACGGCTTGGAAGAGGCAATGCCAAAATCGCGCTTTTCCATGTCATCCTTAAAGAAGGCGTGAAAATTTACACACTTTCGCATGATGGGGAACTTGAGCTATCGGATTCAGATGCCATGGTCATCCAAATAGTCGGGATTGTGGAGGAATATCAAAGGAAGCTACATAATTTGAAAATAAAACGCGGGATGTTAAGGGCTGTCGAAAAAGGCTACCGCCCTCAAAAAAACCTGCATAACCAAAGGAATGCAACCGGAAGGGACCGCAAGGAAATTCCTGTAGAAGAAATCATTAAACTTCGTGCGAACGGATTGACGTTTGCAGAAATTGCAGCCACCTTAAGGGGGTTTGGCTATAAAGTATCCAAGGCTACCGTGAACCGCCGTTATCTTGAGCATCAGCAAAATACAGAGGAAAGTCAATCATAGAACTTGTAATTTCGCTTCTTTTTTAATACCATGACAATATCAGCAGATATGAAGGAGCGAAATTATGCTATCAAAAGAAAAATTGGCCCGCATTAATGAACTTTCCAAAAAGGCTAAGGAAGTCGGCTTGACGGAAATGGAAGCGAAAGAGCAAACGCTATTAAGAAGCGAGTATTTAGAAACATTCAGGCGATCGATGTCCGATACGTTAGAACACGTGAAAGTGGTCGATCCTGAAGGTAATGACGTCACTCCACAGAAAATTAAAGATATTAAAGAGAAAAGAAACTTACATTAATGCTGGGACTTTCCTGACGGGAACTCTCTATTTTTAAGCTTCTTTTGGACAGTAATCCTTAAAAGAGAGTGCATTCATGTATGTATTCTCCTATTTAGTTTAATCTAAATAGGGGAATTCTTTAATTTTGGCTAAAGGATGTATAATATTGGGTATCGAATAGTGATTTTAGTTGTGATATTTAGCGGGTCACTATAATATAAAGAGGTACATTACAGGAAGGGATGTTTTACTATATGTTAGATAAATTAGATGCACTTTCTATCAATACCATTCGTACTTTATCGATTGATGCAATTGAAAAGGCTAATTCTGGCCATCCAGGGATGCCTATGGGTGCAGCGCCAATGGCGTATAAACTATGGACTGAATATATGAATCATAACCCGAAAAATCCAGAGTGGTTCAATAGAGATCGTTTCGTTCTTTCAGCAGGACATGGATCGATGCTGTTGTATAGCCTCCTGCACTTGTCTGGGTATGGCTTGACCATTGATGATTTAAAAGGGTTCCGTCAATGGGGCAGTAAAACTCCAGGCCATCCTGAATTCGGACATACTGCAGGCGTAGATGCGACTACAGGACCGTTAGGACAAGGGATCGCGATGGCAGTTGGAATGGCAATGGCCGAACGACACTTGGCAGAAAGCTATAACCGTGATTCTTATAATGTGGTCGATCATCATACATATAGCATTTGCGGAGATGGAGATTTAATGGAGGGTGTTTCTGCTGAAGCGGCATCATTAGCTGGGCATCTCCAACTTGGAAGACTTGTTGTTTTATATGACTCCAATGATATCTCCCTTGATGGAGACTTAAGTCAGTCATTCAGTGAAAGTGTAGCAGAACGTTTCAAATCCTATAACTGGCAATATATCCGAGTTGAGGATGGGAATGATCTGGAAGAAATTGCTAAAGCGATTGAAGAAGCGAAAACGGATGAAAATCGTCCAACATTAATAGAAGTGAAAACAGTTATCGGCTACGGTTCACCAAACCGTTCAGGTAAGTCAGCAGTTCATGGCGCTCCGCTTGGTTCAGATGAGCTGAAGCTGACTAAGGAAGCATATAAATGGACGTTCGAGGAAGATTTCCATGTTCCTGAGGAAGTGTATTCACATTTCAATCAAGCTTGTGTTGAAGCTGGATCGAAAAAAGAAGAAGCTTGGAACGAACTGTTCAAGAATTACAAAGAAGCACATCCTGAATTAGCCGGACAATTGGAACTGGCCATCAAAGGTGAGCTGCCTGCTGAATGGGATCAGGAAGTACCGGTTTATGAAGAAGGAAAAACATTGGCTTCCCGTGCTTCAAGCGGAGAAGTTTTAAATGCGATTGCCAAAAGGGTGCCTAGCTTCATAGGTGGATCGGCAGATTTAGCCGGCTCGAATAACACGGCCATCAAAGGTGAGACGGATTTATTACCGGGTAATTACAGTGGCCGTAATATATGGTTTGGTGTACGTGAATTCGCAATGGGAGCTGCATTGAATGGGATGACTCTCCATGGCGGACTTAAAGTATACGGGGGGACTTTCTTCGTTTTCTCTGACTACTTGCGCCCAGCCATAAGAATGGCAGCACTGATGGGTTTACCTGTAACGTATGTATTCACACATGACAGCATTGCTGTAGGGGAAGATGGTCCGACCCATGAGCCAATCGAACAATTGGCTTCATTACGGGCGATGCCGAACCTAGGTGTTATCCGTCCAGCAGATGGGAATGAAACGGCAGCGGCTTGGAAAGTGGCTATGGAGTCTACAAATAAACCAACTGCCCTTGTACTTACTCGTCAAGGATTACCGACAATTAAGGACACGGATAAAAATGCTTATGAAGGTGTTTCAAAAGGAGCTTATATCATCTCCGACTCGAAAAAAGAAGAAGCTGATGCTTTGCTTCTTGCGACAGGCAGCGAAGTGAACTTGGCTGTGGAAGCACAGCAAGCTTTAGCGGCAGAAGGCATTGATGTCTCTGTAGTCAGCATGCCTTCATGGGATCGATTCGAAACGCAATCGAAAGAGTATAAACAGAGTGTCATCAATCCGGCTGTGAAAAAACGTCTAGCCATTGAAGTGGCTTCACCGTTTGGCTGGGATCGCTATACAGGTGATGAAGGTGAAATCTTGGCCATCAATCACTTTGGAGCGTCTGCACCTGGAAACAAGATCATGGAAGAGTTTGGGTTCACAGTCGATAATGTAGTGGCCCGTGTTAAAGAATTGTTAAATTAATCGTAAATGGAACTGACGCCAACTAGTTTGGTGTCAGTTTTTTATTGGAATTTCTTATTGTAAGGGGGAATTCTTCGATTCGACAAAAAAAGAAGAAAATTTCTCCAACAAACAACATATACCGTCCGTTTGTCAATATATAATGAGAATAATTAATTTTCGTTTAATTATGTCAATTATAGGGGAAAGTCATCATAGATAGTAAAAAATGGAAGGGTTTGGTGTTGTGTTGTCCGTGTGACCAAAATAGGAATGCTAGGAGGCATTGGCTGATGAGAACCTATCAAATTTTTTTAATCGAAGATGAATTTGCCCATCATTATTACGGTCGAGAAAAGCTATTTTTCAATTTGTTTTTGGAATATATTCATGCACGGGGCCGACTGAAGAGTATTTTGCAAAAACAAATCGAATTTGTCACCAAGACAGTCCCGACCATCCAATTGAAGTTGGCCATCGAGCACCGCTTGCAAAGAAAGATGAATTTTTGGACGCAAAATGGCAAATACTATCTAGAAAAAACAAATGGATCAAGTAAAGCCGTTTTAATTATCGAGAATGAATCCATTACACTAAAAGCTGATGGAGATTACGAAGCGGAGACTGCCTTTTTTGAATGTATTCGAAAATATGAGGCGAGTTTTCTCGCCATAGATTTTGAACACGAAAAATACGGCTGGTTAAAACCGATAAAAGAAAGAAAATTTGTCTAAATGGGGGACTTTTCGGCAGCGGGTATTGTATAATAACCTTTGGTCTAGTACACTGATGTTAGACAACACGAAGGAGGAAATAGTATGTGGGTTTACATTCTAGTTGGCGTACTGGCATTGATTGCTGGAGTAGTGCTGGGATTTTTCATCGCTCGTAAATACATGATGGATTACTTAAAGAAAAATCCGCCAATTAACGAACAGATGCTGAAAATGATGATGATGCAAATGGGTATGAAACCATCCCAAAAGAAAATTAATCAAATGATGAGCGCCATGAATAAACAACAAACAAAATAAACTCAAGGGTTCATCCATTGATTAATGGCAATTATAAGATAAGCAAATCATAAACTACTTTGAAGAGTGAATCTTTCATCATAAATTTCCATTGTTTTTGCTTTATCTTTCAATTACAGATCCGAAACCCCCTCTCTGCATGAATGAGCCAGAGAGAGGGTTTTTTTGTATTGCAGAAGAAGTCTTTGAGTGGTCTTGTTCCGTTACATAGCAAGGGGTTCTGACCGGCCTTTCCATGCAAACGGAGTCAAAGGATCTGCAAGTCAGGGTAATAATATCGCAAATGTTTGGATTATGGTTGGTGAATATGTAAAAAGGCTCGTTACAATAGCTCATATCTGGTAAAATAGTTAATTGTAACTACTACAACTGCTAACAGGAGGATCATTGATGAACGATTCAGTAGGTTTTTGGAAACGATTTTTCGCAGGAATTCTCGACGCACTAATAATATCTTTGCCTTTAACATTGATTTTTGGTTGGATAACCGGTGATTGGGAAAATGAAGATTTCTCAACAATATTGGACTTGCTATACATGCTGATCGTCCCGATAGTCTGGTATGGCTATACAGTCGGGAAAAGGTTCATGGGCATCCGTATCGTACGGGTCGATGGCAGGAAATTAGGTATAGGCACGATGCTGTTAAGAACATTCGTTGCAGGTATAGTCTATATCCTTACAATTGGGATAGGTTTTATTATTAGCGCATTCATGGTCGGTATAAGAAAGGATCATCGGTCGATTCATGATTTCATTGCTGGTACATATGTGACATCGGAGAAACCTTAATAAAAAATGAGCGGTATAAGCTACATAAAATTAAAAGACCTGAGTTCGGTAAGCTACCCTACTCAGGTCTTTTAATTTTATCAACATCCGTTTTCGGGTCTCGTACTATTTCTTTTGAAAATGCTCTTGGAGCAAATACCGATATCTGTTGGAAAGATGCATTTTTTCAATCTATCTAAACTCAATATTTAGAATGCTGAATGTTGAAAATGACAATTCTGTTCGAGGCTGCGCGCCTCCTCGGTTAATTTTCATCTTTTTCAATCATTTGTATGAAATTAAGCGCAGTTTCGGCAAGTGTATCTTTTTTTCTTGTACATAATGAGATGGGATTTTTTAATTGAATTTCATCTACATATACTGTGCCTACTTCTCCACGGGTAATATATTCGTTAACTTCTAGAGATGAAACAAAGGTAACTCCATAACCTTCAATCACTGTTCTGATTGTTTCATTCAATCCATTAATTTGTAAGCCAACGATTGGTTCATTTACATGATGGATTTTACATAAAGAAACCAACTTTTCCCTTGAGGAACTCCCTTCTTCTCGAAACACAAAAGGTTCTCTTGCCATTTCAGCCAATGTAATATGTTTTGAGGCAAACTTATGATCTTTATGCACGACAAATACCATTTTATCTTCAAGTAATTCCTTACTATGAATGAATGGATTAAACTCTTTTCTTCCACCTATGAAAGCAATTTCTGCTTCATAATTAATTAACTGATCGATTGCACTACGAGAATTAGTTGTTGTTAATTCTACCTCTACCTCAGGGTATCTTTGTTTGTATCGCCCTATCCATTTTGGTAATAAAAAATTTGCTGGAAGATATGTTGCGACAATACGTAGCTTTCCAACTGCTCCATTTTTGAGTTGATTAATATAAGAGTCTATTTCGGCTTCAAGGGAAAATAATCTTTTAGCTTGTTTAGCAAGTTGAAGGCCAGCTTGGGTTAATAAGATGCCTCTACCCTTAGGAGACAATAAATTTAACCCGATTTCTTGTTCTAATTTTTTAATTTGTGCCGTTACAGCAGGCTGACTTATATTCAGCTCTTCAGCCGCACGAGTAACATTTCCCTTTTCAGCGACAGTATGAAATAGTCGTAATGCATGTAGGTTCATTATTCACCTCTATAATCATAAATGAAACGTATGAATACCATAAAAAGATATATTATATGTATTGGTTTTCTTCCGTTATTATAAGACTATAAAAGTTCCAACTCAAGAAAATTTCTAAGTAAAGAGGTGAGAGGGCAGCTTGTATGTCCCTAATAAAATGAAATTAATATGTATCGACTGTGGTCAAGGAATGTCTTCCAATAATTTAAACCACCATTGTACATGTGGCGGACTTTTAGATATTGTCCAAGATTTTCACAACTATGATGCTGACTTTTTGAAGCATTTATTCAATGAACGCCTTTCTGAAAGAATGACACCATACGCAAGTGGGGTATGGAGATACAAAGAATTAATTTTTCCTGAGTTACCTGAAGACTGCATTATTACCAAATATGAAGGAAACACAGGATTATACTCTTCTGAGTTGATTAGGAAATATACGGGATTGAGTCAAGTTTCTTTAAAAGCGCAAAGTGAAAATCCTAGTGGTTCATTTAAAGACAATGGTATGACGGTTGCGGTTTCTCATGGGAAATCCTTGGGTTTTAAAAACTTCACTTGCACCTCAACAGGAAATACATCCTCTTCCTTAGCTATGTATGCCTCAATCGCTCATGCAAATTCTTATGTTTTCGTCCCAAATAAAGATATATCGATTAATAAAGTATTACAGACAATAGCGTACGGTGCACATGTTTTTAGTATTTCGGGTACTTATGATGACGGAATTCAGTTTTTAGAGGAGAATGCTAGTGATCTTGGTTTATACGTATGCAATTCCATTAATCCCTTTCGGATAGAAGGACAAAAAAGTATTATTTATGAAATTGCCCACTATTTAAACTGGAATTTACCTGAGTGGATTGTAGTACCTGGTGGAGCTTTAAGTAACGCAACTGCATTAGGTAAAGGATTACAGGATTTATTTTCACTCGGGTTTATAGACAAGGTGCCAAGAGTAGCAATTGTACAAGCTGAAGGTGCCAGCCCATTCCATAAAATGATAGCTCAAAATAAGAGTGAACTTATTCCTGAACCTCGGCCATATACTAGAGCTTCTGCATTGAATATCGGAAATCCACCTAGTTGGAAAAAAGCCATGCTTTCTTTAAGACAAACAAATGGGACGACCATTTCCGTAACAGATGATGAAATTCTTGACGCAAAAGCTATAATTGATAAAAGTGGCATTGGGTGTGAACCTGCTTCGGCAGCTACTGTTGCTGGACTACGAAAATTAGTGTCTCAGCAGGTGATTGACAAAGAGGAGTCAGCACTCTGTATCTTAACGGGAAATATCTTAAAGGATACAGATGCCCTGAATGAGTATCATTTTGGAGAAAGTAATCATTCAACCTTTAAAAATGAATGGCAACCGACTAGTTTGACATATGACACTATTAAAAAGTATATAGTATAGAAACCTTATTTTATTCGTAATGAAACCTAGGGAATTGGGGTTATCCCCGACAAGAAGACAAACATTAAAAGACAGGGCAGTGATCAAAAAACGAAATTCAAACGGAGCTCGGTGACTGAGTCGTTTTTGGAATCGTTTATAGTTTGAATTAGTAGATATGATCGGTTCTGGTGTAATTAGGACCTGTTCGAAACATATCACCTGAATATCCTTTTCATGTATGAATGATAAGGCGTTGGTCCTTTGGCAAGTTGGACCACGCCTTGTTCGCTTCGAACATTAAATATTTCTCTGGATAACCAATTATTGTAAATAGCTTTTGATTTCGGTAAGCCGTTTAGTCATTGGCTTTTCACCTCGTCCAGTTTGCTGGTTGCACTTTCTTCAATACTTTACTCTTCCTCTGTTATCTGTTTTTTCAAAGACTCGATATTGTCCACAATTGGAACAGGTTATTCTTTTATTGGGAATGACCTTACCTCACTATGTAATCAAAGCCATCTCCGACAAGCATGGGGTATCATTTGACGTTTTTTACCGATCCATTTCTTGAGTGTGGCAAAATGAATGACATGATCATAAAGTGGTGAGAGTTGACTTTAGCAACTGTAATGATTAAAATTACAGTAATCTCCTTGAGGAGGATGCCAAAAGTGAATAGTGATTTTACAATAGCTGTGCATAGTTTGGTTTATTTGGCTTATTTGCCAGATCATATGGCAAGTAGTGAGTCTATTGCAGAAAACGTTTGTACGAACTCGGCAAGAATTAGGAAAGTGATGAGCTGCTTACGGAATAAAGGGTATGTCAAGACTAAAGAAGGTGTTGGCGGAGGATATATTCTCGAATGTAATCCTGAAGAGGTAAGTTTAGGGGATATTTATATAACCGTCTCACATGGGACATTGAAACCGAAATGGTGTACGGGTGATCCGGAGAAAAAGTGTGTCATTTCTTCCAATACCCAGGTGGTCATGGATCAAATATTCGATGAAGCCGAGCTATATTTTGAAAAGTATTTAGAAAATATTACACTTAGCACGTTTTTGGAAAAAATTAAGCAATGTCCTCGATATTGATTAGTTTTTTCTTTTATCCTTACTGTATCTTTTATTTTTACAGTTAAGGGTTTTTCTTAAAATGAATATAAAAGAGGTGTTTCGATATGGCAGGAAATAGACCATTTGAAAACGGTGATTGGGTACAAGGAAGGTCGAGGGAGGGGGAACTCATTCATGGGTTCATCGAAACCATAGGCCGAAATCAAGATATCATTAAAGTGAATGTAGTGGAAAGTGATAATGAAAAGGCGGTTGGTAAATCGATTTGGATCCCAAGTAAATGGACTCAAAAGCTGCCCGATTTAGAAATTAGTAACGAAAGCCATCTATTGGCATTAATTGATTTAGCGTTACTTTCCAAAGATGAGACTTGGTTTATGGAGTTATCAGGTAAATTGGAATCGGTTAAGATACATCCCAAATTAAAGGCTGAGAAATCCGATTTCCTTATGGAGGAAAATCGAATCGCGAATCTTGATTTTAATAAATGAGGTCTTAAAATGGTGTTTATAACGGATAAAACGAGGAGGAAATGATCATGGCTATCGAGCATGTTACAGATGCAAATTTTGCTGTTGAAATTAACGAGGGGTTAGTGCTGGTTGATTTTTGGGCCCCATGGTGCGGTCCGTGTAAAATGATTGCACCAGTCCTTAACGATTTGGACGATGAAATGGGTGAACAGGTTAAAATCGTTAAACTCAATGTTGATGAAAATACAGCGACGACACAACAATACGGGATAATGGGAATACCAGCACTTATTCTTTTCAAAGATGGAGAAAAGGTCGATCAGGCAGTGGGCCTGCAACCTAAAGAAGCAATTTCGGCGTTAATCGCTAAGCATGCGTGATCATTCAATGACAATCGTTACTTATTCGGTTGTTGGTAACTTACTTATAAATGGAGGACTGTCAAATGAATTCTAAATATACACCATTATTTGAATCATTCAATATAGGGAAAGGGGTGGAAGTGAAAAATCGTCTGGTGATGGCACCGATGACCAATTTCTCTTCGAATCCTGACGGGACCGTATCCGATGAAGAAATAAGCTATTATGAGCGCCGGTCAAGCGGGGTGGGCATGGTGATAACGGCTTGTACGTATGTGACGGCAAATGGCAAAGGATTTCATGGGGAGTTTGGCGGTGATACGGACGAAATGATTCCTAGCCTAAGTCGTTTAGCTTCGGCGATAAAAGCGAAAGGTGCAAAAGCAATCCTCCAGATTTTTCATGGCGGCCGCGAGGTTCCACCGGAATTAGTGCCTAATGGCGATGTTGTAAGCGCAGGTGATATCCCATCAGTTGGCGAAGGGAAAACGGTTCCGCGTCCACTGACCGAAAAGGAAATCGAATCGATCATTCTCGATTTTGGTGAAACCACTCGACGTGCCATAGAAGCTGGATATGATGGTGTCGAAATTCACGGTGCCAATGGTTACCTGATTCAGCAATTCTTTTCCCCACATTCGAACCGTCGCGAAGACAAGTGGGGAGGATCACTTGAAAGGCGCCTGAGTTTTCCGTTAGCGGTGGTGGATGAAGTCCAAAAAGCCGTGGCAAACCATGCCAAAGCACCGTTCATCGTAGGATATCGCTTTTCACCAGAGGAGCCTGAAACACCGGGAATCACGATGGACGACACACTTGCATTAATTGATGGACTTGCGAGTAAGAATTTGGATTATCTTCATGTTTCATTAATGGAATTCTGGTCAAAAGCAAGAAGGGGAGCAGATGCTGACCGAGCACGGATCGAAGTCATTAAAGAACGTGTCGGAGGTCAAGTTCCTGTCATCGGCGTCGGTTCGATCTACACGGCAGATGATGCGATCAATGCACTGCAATCAGGCGTTCCGCTGCTTGCCTTGGGCCGTGAATTGATCATCGATCCGGAATGGGTACAAAAAGTGGAGCAAGGAAGAGAAACAGAAATCATCACAAAAATAAACAAAAATCATCAACAGCAATTAGATATCCCTGATCCATTATGGCAAGCCATCATCCATTCTCCAGGGTGGTTTCCAGGGATTGAATAGGCCGACGCCTCCATGGAATATACAATGAACCATAGATGAGATTGTAGTTGAATGACTTTTAAGGAAAAGAATTCACGCATAATTGAGTGAAACCGCGGATATGGGACACACATGAAAAGTGTCCTTTATCCGCGGTTTTTTTAATGTTGGATAGGACTCGTAAATAATTGTGTACAGAAGACCTTTCCTGCATTAGTACCTTTATCTTTCTCTTGTTCATACGCTTTGCATAGTTATGGCGGTATTCCCACCATGACAGTTCTGGCAAAATGTTAAGGCTCTTTTCGCAATGAATGAAGCAGAAATCAACCGCACCGCATTACTTGGTGATTTGCAGCAAAATATGCGAAAACAGCCAATTTTAATAATGAAAAAGGGGCAATGCGGGATGAGGTGATCATGAAAACGCTATATAATCGTAAATAGGAAGGAACAGCGCCTCGAATTTGCAGTTTTACAGGCATTTTTGAATTAAATGATCGTTGTTTGAGAAGTATGACTATGTTTAGTAGCAGAAAAAAACACGGAGTGGATATATCCGACTCCGTGTTTTTCACAATGGTACATAGCTTAAAAAAGAATGGAATCAAGTGAGTAAGGGCCAGCTCCAGTTAAAGCGACACCAATCGCAACTGCGAGGATGGCAAGGTTGTATTCATATCCGTTCTGGGTTGCCCAATAGCCATTTGCTCCGTGAACCTTAACAATCGCAGCAAGCATGGTAGCGGCTATCAATATCCCAGCTAGAGGTGTAAGCAGACCTACAGCGAATAATGCACCGCCAATAAGCTCCGAAAGACCCGCAAACAGGGCCATCGTAACTCCCGGCTTCATGCCGATCGAGTCAAACCAGCCTCCAGTTCCTTTTAATCCATGACCGCCAAACCAGCCAAACAATTTTTGCGCGCCATGACCAACGAACGATAGACCAATAACCAATCGTATTAGTAATAAACCTAAACCTATCATTTATGATTCCTCCTAAATTTTTCTATGTTAGTTAAATATCTTTAATTCGAGATAGTGAAGCGTAAAAAATATCTCGAATTAAATTATCTCGAATTAAGAATAAATGATTGTATGTGATTTGTCAAATTCATTTATTTTATACATGCAAAATGTTAACAAGATGGCGATGCTGTCCGTTAGGGAAAAAGCAATCACATCATTTCTTTGCTAGTTACCTAACGGCGAAACATTGCATAAACGCTCATTCGACAGGGAATGTTTGGAAAAAACCGGGTGAGCTTTGACTGGAACGAAATAATAGATCAGATACGGTCACGCACTTATAGCCGTTTTTATATAGATAATCCAAGGTCGGTTCCAGAGCCATTACCGTTTGGGGACGATCGCTCCAATCGTGGAGGAGAATGATGTCACCAGCCCGTAACGAATGTATGATGTGGGAGGATATTTTATTCGGTGCCGGCCGTTTCCAGTCTTGGGGATCTTGATGCCAGGACCATAAAACAACCTTGAATCCTTTTTTTACTGCGGTATTAATGATTATATCGTTATGAAGTCCACCTACAGGCCGGTATAATGTCGGTTTGTATTTGGCAATATCCCAAATCACTTTATCGGTTTTGTCCAATTCGGAAGATAATACTTCAGCTGTCATATTTTTGTCGTAATAGTGATGATACGTATGGTTCGCAATTTCATGTCCTTCTTTGATTTCTCTTTTGAGGATGCCAGGATTGCTTTTCACTTTATTGCCTGAAACAAAGAACGTGGCTTTGGCATTATATTTAGCCAATATATCCAGGATTTGAGGGGTATAGGAAGGGTGTGGACCATCATCAAAAGTGATTGCGACAATTTTTTCATTGGTTTTTCCATCCCAAATAACGTTTCCAGTTTTTTCGTATACCGCTCGGCTGGATGTTAAGGCGTCAATATGGTTCGCTTTACAGAAGAAAAGAAGAAAGAAAACGGAGAAAGTCATCATCATGGTCTTCAAAATAGTCCCCCCTGTACTTGTGTGTATATGAGTTAGTATATGGAGTTCCATTTTATTTAGCCGGTGGTGGGTAAATAAAGCATTAACTTCAATGACATTGAGGTTACAAAGAGATCATTCCCTTTTAGATAATGAACATTTGCAATATGATGGGTGTTCCTTTAATTGGGGCATCTGCGGTATTCAATGTAAGCTTTCCGGTTTCAACGGTGTAATTATCATGAGGTTGCAGGACGCCATTTATGAATAAATTGATATAAGATACTGTTGCTGGATCTGGTATGACCTGTTTTTCAATGTCCGATATCCCATCTTCTTCAACAAAAACCCGTTGGCATCCATTTGCGACGGCATAAAATTCATATGCAACGATACGTTTTGGGATTTTCGTGCGAACTTCCGTGAAAGAGCATGCAGGGAAAAACAACAAAGGTTTAGGGATTTCTTCATCCTCATTGATAAAACGGCAATATTTATTGTCCATTTTCTTAAATTCTCCCCTTTTTCTTATCTCCTATATATTTTATATAAAATACCGATTATCGTGAGGACCATTTTTGGAATTTGTCTATACACTTCCGTCCTTGAAGTCATAGCTTATAGAGAAGAGAGGTGAATATATTGCCGTTAAAGATCATGAAATTAGCCATTGAGGCTACCTCGCTGATTAGTGTAAATCCATTGATCACCCGTTTATTTTATGAGGTGCCTGCAGCATTGGAAGGTCCAACTGAACTGACGATCGATCCTGCAAGCTTTTGGACGGACACTGGCGGTGCGGCTACAGTGCTTCCTGTATTGACTGCTGAAAACAGCTCATTTGAAGTGTTTATTAATGGTGTGCTGCAAATGGAGGATATATCCACATACACTCCAGGTGCTACTGGTGTCGGCAGCCTCGTGCTGACCATTCCTGATGGTTCATCCATTTTGGCAGGGTCACCTGTCGTTCTTGTCGTGACAAACTACGCACCTACCTCGGATGTCGATATTGTAACGTAAATCCATCTGACCTTCTTTAAGTTAAAATAAGAAAACAGGCAGCGCCGAACGTGCTGCCTGTTTTTATGGAGGAATTTCATCAGGAGAAAGAATGAATAAAGGAGTTCTTCCGGGAAAGGAAGCATATACTGATACTGACAGGAGAGAATACGGCTGGAGATTACCCTGGGTAAAATCCACGATACTAACGATTAAAAACCTGCACCGGTTTTATAAAAGAGTTCATCATATTTATTCAGTAATCGATCAAGCTGCTGGCTGTACTCCACGGCAATAGTTGAGTTCAAACCATCTTCAGCGACGACTTTTATCAATTCATTCCGCTTTAATTCGATTTGTTCAAGGAATTCATTCTGTTTAGCCATTATATTTCCTTTCTGGCCCTAGCATTTTATAAGGTACCCTTTAATGTGAGCTGGTTGTAAAATCTGTATGAATATAACAATTATATCGGCTTGGACCAATGAATTCAAATATGTGTTCATCTTATTGATCAAACAGATTTATTTGTTGTGGATCGTAAGTAGCTGTCAATGAATCTTCATAGTCCCATACATGTATTCAGTTATCTTATTTGTTACAATGTTTATAGGTTGATATACATAGGAGTGAATTCAATTGAATGACATAAATATATTTTTGGCCTTTGGCGCAGGTTTTTTAAGTTTTATTTCTCCGTGCTGCCTACCGCTGTATCCAGCCTTTTTGTCTTATATTACGGGTATGAGCGTCGGGGAAATCAAATCGGAGAACGCCATGCTACAAAGAAGGAGTATGCTGCATACTTTATTTTTCCTGCTTGGCTTTTCCTTGGTTTTCATTGCGATCGGTTTCAGTACAACCTATCTAGGATCATTCTTTACCAATTATAAAGAATTAATTCGTCAGATCGGTGCCATTTTGATCATCGTTTTTGGATTATTCATCGTTGGAATTTTTCAGCCGAAATCCTTGATGAAGGATAGCCGATTCGAATTCAAAAACCGTCCGAGCGGCTATATCGGTTCCATATTAATCGGATTGGCCTTTGCAGCTGGCTGGACACCTTGTGCAGGTCCATTATTAGGGGCAGTCATATCATTGGGCGCAACGAACCCTAGTGCCGCCATGAGCTATATGGCTGCTTACATTTTAGGTTTTGCCATACCATTTTTCATATTATCGTTCTTTGTCGGTAAGCTGAAGTGGATCAAAAAGTATAGCCAATCCATTATGAAGATTGGCGGATACCTCATGATTGTAATGGGTGTCATTTTGTTTTTTGATTGGATGACCCAAATCATTGCAGTCCTGTCTAGACTATTCGGTGGCTTTACCGGATTTTAGTCCATAAAAAGCTAGTTTTTCAAAAAAATTCAAACTGATTAAATGTAATTAGGTCTAATTACCCTTAAAAAATGATTTTATACTTATTAATTGGATGATAATTCTTGATTTTAGGTCTAAAGTTTTATATCCTATACATACTGGATAAATCATTACATTTCTCACGCAGTTTTTTTGAATCTTGTTGTTGGAAATGAGGAGGAAGACCATGGCCCGAATATTAATTGTTGATGATGCTAAGTTTATGAGAATGACGCTTTCAAATATTTTATCAAAGGCTGGACATGAAGTGATCGGTGAAGGGGAGAACGGCGAAGAGGCGATTGAACTATATCGACACCTTCAACCTGATTTGGTGACTATGGATATAACGATGCCACTCATGAGCGGGTTGGATGCAGTTAAAGAAATTAAAAAGGAATTTCGGGCTGCAAAGGTTATAATGTGCTCGGCAATGGGTCAGCAGAAAATGGTTGTCGAAGCGATAGAAGCTGGAGCAAAGGATTTTATCGTCAAGCCTTTTGACGAGAGCAGGGTAGTGGATGCCATCAATAGGGCGCTTGATTAAGTACACGCTCCTTGTTTATCTTAAATAGGTAATATATACTTTGTTTATTAATTGAAGTCATATATAATTTTTTATGGTACTTACCTATTTTTAGTTAAAAGGGATGGTTAAGAGATGATATATATATCAACGGGTATAGCGATCGTGATGGCTATGGGTGTTTTCATGTTGCGGATGAAGGAAACAAAAAAACCAGTGAACGAAAAGAAGATCATCTTGCCGCCGTTATTCATGAGTACGGGAGCTTTGATGTTTATTTTCCCCATGTTCCGGGTTTCTCGATACGAATTTTTGGAGGCTCTAGTCGCAGGGATGCTATTTTCCATCTTGCTCATCAAAACCTCAAAATTTGAAGTGAGAGATGAAAAGATTTACATTTTGCGCTCAAAAGCGTTCATATTCATCCTTATTGGCCTTATGGTGATTCGGCTCGTCGCGAAAATTATGCTCGGGAGCACCCTTGAAATAGGCGTCTTGAGCGGAATGTTTTTCTTACTCGCTTTTGCTATGATCGTCCCCTGGAGAATTGCGATGCTATATCAATATAAAAAGGTGAAGGCAGCCAGTTTCAGCTGATTTGTTGTGGAATTTCATTGCATGTCCTGCTTTTCACGAATGCCAGTAAAAGAAGTCAAAAAAACCTGAGTCGGTCTTCAAAGCGACCCAGGTTTTTTTATTGTTAGGGAGCGTAAAGGCATGTAAATCCCTTACAATCGATGATTGATATGGAATGAATTTGGAAAAACAGCGCGATCTAGAAAATGTAAACCTAGTAATTTCATCTGAATTATATTATATTAATATTATGATAAATTTACAAGAGGAGGAGACGGTTGATGTTACATATGATTGTGTTAGGGATTATATGTGGGCTAATGCTCGGATTTGTGCTTCAAAGGGGCCGTTTCTGTGTTGTTGGTGCATATCGTGATTTGATTTTAGCTAAAGATGGCCGGATGTTTTTAGCTACATTCGTTGTTATAGCGATACAAAGTATGGGTGTTTATGCTTTGAATGGCACAGGGGTCATTCAGTTTGGAAATGATGGATTTCCATGGCTGGGAACAATCGTGGGCGGCTTTATATTCGGTATCGGTATGGTTCTCGCAGGCGGTTGCGCTACCGGTACATGGTACCGGGCTGGAGAAGGAATGATTGGTAGCTGGGTAGCTCTTTTTGGTTATATGCTTGGAGCAGCCATGACGAAGTACGGTGTCTGGAAAGTGGCTGGGGATCATCTGTTATCCTATCGTACAAGCGACACGTACATTCACGAGACATTGAATGTTTCGCCTTGGGTGCTTGTGATCCTCGTAACCGTTTCGGTAGGCATCTTGGTGATACGTGAATTAAGGAAGCCTAAACTGCCAATCTTTCAAATGAAACCGAAGAAAAAGGGGCTGGCTCACCTATTATTCGAAAAACGGTGGCATCCATTTATTACGGCATTGTTGGTTGGCCTGATTGCCATCATCGCCTGGCCGTTAAGTGCGATGACAGGCAGGATGTTTGGTCTCGGAATCACGGCTCCATCCGCGAACATCCTGACTTTCCTTATTACCGGGGATGATGCGTTAATCGATTGGGGGACGTTTTTAGTATTGGGAATTTTCCTCGGGGCTTTCATAGCGGCAAAAGGAAGCGGGGAATTCCGTTGGCGCCTGCCAGATATGAAAACATTACGTAATAATGCCTTTGGCGGTGTAATCATGGGATTCGGGGCGAGTGTCGCAGGAGGATGTACAATCGGGAATGGCTTGGTGAATTCTGCATTATTTGCCTGGCAAGGCTGGATTGCAATTATCTTCTTCCTTCTAGGTACATGGGTGGCTACTTATTTCACGATTATCCGTCAGCAAAAGCAGAAGGTTGGTTCTTCCAAAGCTGCTTAAGAATTCAGCAAAAATACGAACAAGGAGTGGATTTCACTTGGCAAAAGTACTGGAGACGACAGGGATGGTTTGTCCGTTCCCGTTAGTGGAAGCAAAAGAAGCAATTGTGGATATGGCAATGGGAGAGGAATTGATCATTAATTTCGATTGCACCCAAGCAACCGAAAGCATTCCGCGCTGGGCTGCCACTGAAGGTCATGAAATTACGGAGTTCGAACAGATCGATGATGCTAAATGGCGCATCATCGTCAAAAAGGGAAATTGATCAATAAAAAAACGTGCGGGGAATTCCTTTGCACGTTTTTTTATTTTTTCAAGACTGAATCGTTGGCTAGGGCAGTTTCAAGTGATAACATGATTGAAAGAACATTTAAGGAGATGTGGATAATATGGTGGATGAGGTCATTTTAAATGATGTTCGGCTGATTGTTACTGATTTTCTTGCTGACACTGTAGAAGGATCTGAAGGTAGAGAAATCAGAAAAGTCAGTTTTAATTTCGAGGTAACGAATGAGGAATACCATGATATCACAACACTGCTTTATCAAATGATATTCGATATAAAGATTCCGCAGCTGAACGAGGAGTTTCGAGCGGAAATTCATAATTATGCTACTTCCGTTACAAATCTCTATGAAGAAAATGCAGTCGGGGATTTTTCATTGGTTCTACTGGAAGTGAACGAGCCGGAATGATTACTTTGCCAGTCTTGTAAAGATATGGGTTACTGTCTATAATGATAGTGACGATTCTATACATATGGGGTGATACTTTGCTTAGTGGCTGGTTTTTATGGTTTATTCTATTTTGGGTAGTCCTTTTAATCATATTGATGAGCATTGGCGGCTTTTTCATGTTTCGAAAGTTCCTGAAAAGATTTCCTAAAGAAGACGGAAAGTCGGATATGGATTGGGAAGAATACTATTTGGATCAAACCAAGCACTTATGGACAAAACAGCAAAAGGATTTGCTTGAAGATTTAGTGAGCCCTGTACCGGAACTTTTTCGGGATGTTGCCCGGCATAAGATTGCCGGGAAAATCGGTGAATTGGCCATCAAGGAAAAAGCGGGGGATATTACCGAGGACCTGGTGATCCGAGGATATATCATCGCGACACCAAAGCGTGATCACAAGTTCTTACAAAAAAAATTGGCTGAACGAGAAGTGAATATGATTCCATATGAACATTTATTCAGTTAAGGTGAATAAGGACCGGCTGCAGGCAAACCCGATCGTATGGGAGTTTGTCTGCCGTTTTTTTGTTTTGCCTAGTATTCTCCATCAGCCTGACTGCCAACAGTGAAATGGACGATAACGGAGAGTGGACTGGTGCGAAAGGTGAAACACCCGCTTTCGAATACAGTCCAAGGGAGACCCCGCAGGCCATGCACTTCACATTGAGCCAAGGAGGCTCACGGGACCTCCCGCAGAAAGCTAAGTGCCCGCAGTGAAAAGGAGCGTTTCTCCACCAAGCCTCCCTACCTGCTACCAATTCAATAAAAATTCAAGAGGGTTTCGGAATGGATAATTCCGAAGCCCTTCTTTCATCTGTACAGCAGATTCGAAAGAATGGTAAAAGTTAGAACGTTTGTGCCCAATCCATGCTATTCTATGAATTTTTGCTATAATAATAGTAAGTAAAAATGAGGACGGAGTGAAATTATGAAATTTATCCATACCGCTGATTGGCATTTAGGGAAAATCGTTCACGGTGTACATATGACTGAGGATCAAAGGTATGCACTGCTGCAATTCATAAATATAGTCGAGGAGGAAAAACCGGATGCGGTCGTGATTGCCGGGGACTTATATGATCGTTCGGTCCCGCCGATTGAAGCAGTGGAGCTTCTTGATGAAATCCTTTATACGATCAATGTGAAAATGAACATTCCGATCGTTGCCATATCAGGAAACCATGATTCGGCACAACGGCTTTCCTTCGGTTCATCATGGTATCGCCATAGCCAGTTATACATTCAGGGGAAATTGACAAAAACATGTGAGCCGGTCCGCATCAAGGGCGTGAATTTTTATTGCGTCCCGTATGCTGAACCTGGGACGGTCCGCCATCTTTTTGAAGATGATAGCATCCATTCCCATCAAGACGCCATGAAGCGGATAACCGGCAAGATCGCGGAGAACCTCAATCAGGATGAACCGAATGTCTTTGTCGGACATGCGTTTGTTTTAGGCGGCAAAACGAGTGATTCGGAGCGTGTTTTGTCAGTAGGTGGTTCAGGCTGCGTTACCTCGGACCTATTCGATGCTTTCGATTATACGGCACTTGGTCATCTGCATAGTCCGGATGCCATTCGTCACCCTAAAGTGTTTTACTCCGGATCGTTGCTGAAATATTCATTCTCTGAGGCCAAGCAAAAAAAATCGCTTTCCGTCGTCGATATGAAAGAGAATGGGAGCTTTGAACTAAGCTATCGATCCTTGGCACCTAAGCTTGATATGAGGGAAATAGCCGGGACGATGGAGGAACTGCTCGATCCTGCCTTTTATCAATTGCAAAAACAGGATGACTACTTGAAAATAACCTTGAATGATGAGGGCTCGCTCATCGATCCGATCAATCGCTTACGCCAAATATACCCGAATGTGCTTCACCTCGAGCGAAAATGGGATTTGACCGATCTGAGAAGAAAAAAAGCCTTCTCCTCGATCAAGGATGAACAGAAATCGGAACTGGATCTGTTTGAATCGTTTTACCAAGAAATGACGGATCGCCATTTTGATTCCCAAAAACAAGATTTGATGGTGTCGGTAATCGAAGCCGTTAAGAAAGAGGAGGCCTTGAAATGAGACCACATATTTTAACGATGCAGGCATTCGGTCCTTATGCAGGAAGGGAAATCATTGACTTCAATTCCCTTGGGGAGCGGACGATGTTTGTCATTTCTGGTAAGACAGGTGCAGGAAAAACAACCATATTTGATGGGATTAGCTTTGCGATATATGGAAAGGCAAGCGGAGAGGACCGCAGCGGTCAAGATTTGCGGAGCCAGTTTGCCGCAGATGATATGTTGACGGAAGTCTCGCTGCAATTCACCTTGCGCGGAAAAACCTATTTAGTGATCCGGTCACCACAGCAGGAACGGAAGAAAAAGGCTGGCGAAGGAACGACAACAGTAGGAGCGAAAGCCGAATTATATGAAATATTGGCTGATGGAAACAAATTGCTAGGAGCGAATGTTCGTGAGGTTGAAGACAAAATCAAATCACTCATTGGGCTTGATGCCAATCAGTTTAGGCAAATCCTGATGATTCCGCAGAATGAATTCCGTAAACTGCTAACTTCCGATAGCAAGGATAAGGAACAGATTCTTCAGAAGTTATTTCATACAGAACTTTATAAACGTATAGAAGAAAAATTAAAAGAAGAAGCATCCGTCCTTAAGCGGAAAAGTGAAAAAAGCGCGCAGCGGCGAATCGAATTGATGAAGGGGATCAAAGCTGGCAATCATGAAGAATTGCAGGAGCGACTGCAAGCTGAAGAGCCTAACGAACAGCAGGTCCTTCCCCTTTTACAGGATGTCATATCGGCCGCCAGTGAAACAGGCAAACAGCTCAAGGAACAAATCGAGGAAAAGCAGAAGGCTCGTGATCAAGTGAATCAAGAGCTTTCTAAAGCGGCTGATTTGCTGAATCGGTTCTCGGATAAAGAGAAACTGCGAAATGAGAAGGCGGACCTTGAATCGAGGCAGCCGGAAATGGAAGTAGTGAAGCAGCGAATCAAAATGGCACAAAAAGCGGCATCGCTTGAAAAGCAGGAACGATATTATTTGCGCATTGGCAAGCAAGTGCAAGATGCGAACGAGGAACTGCAAAAGCTAGGCGAGCAAGCGGAGAAGCTGCAAGCGGACCGTAAGGAGAAGCAGGATACCTTTGATAGGGAAATGCTGAAGGAAAAGGAAAGGGAGCAGGCCTTACGAAATGTGCATCAGCTAGAGCAGCTAAAAGGGGCTGTCATGAGTTTTGCCAGTTTGACAGCCCAAGTTACGTTGGATGAAAAAGAGTGGCGGAATAGTAAAGAGCTTCGTGAGAAAAATGTGGCCCAGTATCAGCAAGTCGAAAACGACGCAGAGAAGGCGGCAGTTGAAAAAAGCGAAGCCGAAAAAGCGGCGGTCCTTCATCGGGAGCAGGAAATGGAAGCAGAAAAACTGAATCGATCGTTAATGAAAATGAAAAAACTTCAAGAATCCTTCTCCGAGATACAATATATGAAGCAGGATATGGATGATAAGAATAAACGGTTCCAGGAGAGTCAAAGAATGCAAGTTTCGGAGCAGGAGAAACTGGAGGCACTCAATCATAAGTGGCGTTCAGGTCAAGCTGGCAAGCTTGCTTCATTACTGCACTCTGGGGAGAATTGTCCTGTGTGCGGCTCGGAAAGTCATCCAAAACCAGCACGGATGCATGAGGACATGCCGACGGATTTGGAACTGAAAGAGCAAGATAACAAGCTGAAAATGGCAGAGCAGCAAAAAAGCCAAGCGGAAAGCGAATATTACCGGGCCCAATCCAAATATGATGCCCTGGCCGCCTCTTCTCAGGAAAAATTGCGGGACCTGCAAGCTGACATGCCGCAATTCAATCCGGAAGATATCGAATTGCATTTGAAGCAATTCACGGAAAAAGGCGAAACGCTCCATGCGCAATTAATGGAAACGATGCGAAAAAAAGCGGCAGTTACTGAATTGGAAAGAGTGATGCTGGCATTAAAAGAGAAGGCAGCCAAGCTTAAAGAGAATTTGATCGCCTTGGAAAGAAACGAAGACCAGGGTAAAACCAGATATATTGAAAGCTCCACGAAATTAGCGGGCTTAACGGATTCCCTCCCAGAAGGAATCCGGACAGAGGACGAATATGCTGCTGCTTATCAAATTGCCGTGAAAACACAGAAACAATTACAAACTGCCTTGGAAGATGCACAGAAAAACCTTCAAATGGTGAAGGAAAAAGAATCGGTCATCCAGGCAAAGAAAGAGTCCAGAAGCGGAAATATCGAGGCATTAAACGAAGAATTGAAAGCGGAACGGGAAAAGTTCATTGCAGATATGACCCATCAAGGTTTTTCCAACTATAAAGAATATACCACAGCGAAAAAATCGGAAGCGGCTCTCGGAAACTTGGAAGAGCAAATCCAGCAGTATAATCAAAATTGGCAAAGTGTTTTAAGTTTATTCCATGATCTGGAGATGAAATTAAAAGATGTCGTCAAACCGGATATGGAAGGATTGCAGAAGACCTTTGAATTCATAAATGAAGAATTGGAGTCCATGCGCCAAAGTCTAAACCAATTACTTGCGGAAAAACAGACGAATGAAGAAATCGAGAGTAAATTGGCACAAATCAGGGAAGATCAGAAAAGCCTCGATGAAAGGTACAGTATCGTCGGCCATCTATCAGAAATTTCCAAAGGCCAAAACTCCTTCCGAATTACGTTTGAACGGTATGTATTGGCAGCCTTTTTAGATGACATCTTAAAAGAAGCCAATTCAAGATTGCTGAAAATGACCAGCGGCCGTTACCAGCTGCTGCGAAAACTGGATCCAACACGCAGAAACATCCAAAGCGGGCTGGAATTATCCGTCTATGACCAATATACAGGACAGGAAAGGCATGTCAAAACCCTTTCGGGAGGAGAGAGCTTCAAGGCGTCACTTGCTCTCGCTTTAGGTCTTGCGGATGTCGTCCAGCAGAATGCGGGTGGAATATCGCTCGAGACGATGTTCATCGATGAAGGGTTCGGTACGCTCGATCCTGAATCACTGGAGCAGGCGATTGAAGCGTTGATGGAGATACAAAGCACGGGAAGGTTAGTCGGTATCATATCGCATGTACCGGAATTGAAGGAAAGGATCGATGCCCAGCTCCAAGTCATTTCGACGCAAAAGGGAAGCCGGACGGCCTTTCACTTTGCTGGATAATTCAAGTGAAAAAGAATGGCCTGGGAGCAAAGATGCTCTCAAGACCATTCTTTTTTTGTTATGATGAACGAACTACTCAATATTAATATCCTCTGCTTTCTTTCCGGGGGAAAACTTATGGATGCGAATCACCAAAATGGGATTCGAGAATTCAGCGGTAATCCTGCGTGTGCAAATCGAAAAGGGGAAGGGAATATTTCTCTGTGTGGGAATTGTATCCGCTTTATTATCAATAAAAGGCTTATGAGCTTCATCAACGATGATCGATAGCTCATTATCGCTCAGGCACACCTTAATATCCTCGACATCATGATTTTCCAAAACCGCCTCCACCATATACTCATCGTCACTTTCGTATATATCAATTGAAAAAAGCTGATGATCCAACGCACAAGTTTCCGGATCCAGAAAAAACTTTTTCACCCATTCATCAAACTTTTCAACTTCATTCTTTTGCGATCCATGTTGATAGTCTTGCATTATTGATACCCCCGGTTTTCCTTTGTTTGTATTATATGTCCGTAGGATGAAGAATGGTGAATGGAAAAGTGAAAATGTTTACATGAAAAATCAATCCATTCATTGCCGCTGTATTCATGAGAAGGAATGATGATTGCAAGAAAATTTGAACGTTAAAGAGTGATAAATCAGACGCTTTATGTTTAAAAAAGGATAATAAGTAGCAGATATTTTCCCTGTTATCGATAATTCAATAATGAATTATTTAATTATTGATGAATCCCTTGCAGTGAGGCAATTAAAAGGATCCAAATTCAATAATGAATTAATGCTTTAGCAGTTTATGCTACAAATGCCCGGCTCTGACTTGGCATGTAAGTTGCATGATAAATACGTATTAAACAGGCACGACAGGAGATTCGTTTATATCTGGAGGGATGAATGGTGCGTAAAACGATAGATCGACCGTGGGAGCAATGGTATGTGGGAAGGATGAAAACTATGAAGCTACCGGAAATATCCGTCTATTCCTTGCTTGATAGGGCAGCAAGAAAGTTTCCTCACCATACTGCCATCATTTATGAAGATCAAACGCTGGATTACCTCAATCTTAAAATGCAGGTCGACAAGCTTGCGGGAAAATGGAGGGAAATGGGTTTTGCAAAAGGAGAGCGAATTGGCCTGATGATTGCCAACCATCCTTATTTCATCATCAGCTATTATGCCGCCCAGGCGCTTGGCCTGATCGTCGTGCAGACGAATCCCATGTATAAACCAAGGGAACTATTGCAAATTCTGCTTGACTCTGGAGCTAAATATATTGTATTCGATGAAACCGCAGCCAGTACAGTCGAGGAAACGAAAGCGATATATGAGTTTTCCGTCTGCATGAAGACGGAAGGTGATCAAGATGGGACATATTCGCTTCAATCCATGATTCAATCCGGGGAGGCCATTCAAGCGGCGGAAAGCATCAGCCCATTTGAAGATATTGCGGTCATTCAATATACAGGGGGGACCACAGGGAAGATGAAGGGAGTCATGCTGACCCACCATAATTTGACTTCCAACGTCATCCAAAGCTATGAAATGTATGGGGATTCGATGATACCAGGAAAAGAGATCGTTTTGGCCGCTACACCGCTCTATCATGTTTATGCCATGACAAGTGCGATGAATCTCGGAATCTATCTAGGGGCCGCCATTCTATTATTTCCGAAATTCGATCTCCCGCATGTTCTGGCAAACATTAAAAAATATCGTCCAACCTTTTTTCCAGGAGTACCTAAGATGTATAATGCGTTCGTCAACCATCCTGAAATCGAAACATATGGACTGGATTGTTTAAAAAGCTGCTCTTGCGGCTCTGCGCCCCTTCCTGTTGAAGTGATTAAGCGGTTCGAGATGCTGACCGGCGCCCAAATAGGAGAGGGGTTCGGTTTATCGGAAGCATCGCCCTCGACCCACCGTAATCCTCCTTTTGGTAAAAGGAAGGTGGGAAGCATCGGCATTCCATTTCCAGGTACGGATTGCATGATCATTGACGATGATAATAATGAAGTTCCCAACACAAGTGTCGGTGAATTGCTCATAAAAGGACCGCAAATCATGAAGGGATACTGGAATAACGAGGCCGAAACAAAAAAAGCACTACAGAATGGATGGCTTTACACCGGCGACCTTGCCGTCATGGATGATGAAGGATATTTCTATATAGTCGGCAGGAAAAAGGAAATGATCATCGTGGGCGGATTCAACATTTACCCGCAAGAGGTGGAAGGGGTACTGTATGAACATCCAGCGATTAAGGAAGCTGCTGTGGTGGGCATCCCCCATAAAGAAAAAGGCGAAGTCGTAAAAGCGTTCATCGTCCCTAAAGAAAGCGCTTCCATCGACCTTGAAGAGGTAGAAGGATATTGCTATTCCCAACTTACTCCATACAAGGTGCCGAAAGTGTTTGAAGTAAGAAATGAATTGCCGCGCAACACAGTCGGTAAGCTATTGAAAAGATTATTAGTAAAAGAAGAGCTTGAAAGGGAGGGGAGAAACGATTGAGGGACGAGGTGGATGCTATATACATTTCAACTCCATCCATTCGCGTGGGGCATGCGGATTTTTGAAGGTAGATATAAAAAGGAGGGTCTGTTATGCGTTGGGTTGTTCTCATTCTATTATTCTTTGGTGCCGTCATTAATTTTGCGGATAAATCGATTGTAGGACTTGCAGCTGTTCCCATCATGAAGGAATTCGATCTTTCTTATGCGGAGTGGGGCCTTGTTGGCAGCAGTTATTATTGGCTCTATCCCGTAACGGGGATTTTTGGAGCAGCATGGGCTGATCGACTTGGGGCCAAAAAAGTGCTTGGATTCATCATGTTGACCTGGACTGTGCTGCAATTCGGCGTATTGGCCATCGCCGCGCTGCCATTTCTCATTCTTTACAGGATTTTATTGGGCGCATTCGAAGGGCCTTACAGTCCAATTGCATACAGCCATGCCGATAAGTGGTTTCCCCCGAAGCTAAAAGGCTTTGCCAATTCAGTGGTTGTCGGCGGGGGAACGGTCGGTGCGATGATCGTGGCGCCCATCCTTGTTTCCTTAATCACGATATTCGGATGGAAGGCTGCCTTTGCTGCACTTGGTGCAGCAAGCTTTGTTTGGTTCTTCCTTTTTCAATTTTTAACAAAGGAAAACCCAGTCGAAGTCCATGAGCAGGTGCAAAAGAAACAGAAAGCAAAGCTGGAAAAAATCAAATGGAAGGACTTCTTGGCGCTACTGGCATCACCTACGGCTTTATTCACCACTCTCGCCTATTTTTCCACTTATATTTTAGTCGTTTGGTTTTCGGTTTGGCTCCCGATTTATTTAGTGGAAGCCGTAAAAATGACTCCAGGCCAAATGGGATCAAGCGTAGCAATAATCGGAGTCGTTTCCGTATGCATTTATATGGGGGTTTCGATGATTTCCGATCATTTATTCAAGAAGAATCAAAACTGGCGATCGTCAAGGGTGTACGTCGTTGCGGGATCGATGATTCTGGGGGCCTTGTTTTTTTCCTCCATCATGGTTTTTCAAAATCCAATCTGGGTGATAGGCGCCATGTGTTTAGCGAAAGGACTGACATATGCGATTTTGCCGATCGGGCCAACGATCATGATCAATGAAATGCAAGAGCGGGGTGGGTTGATGACGAGCATCCTGACCTCATCAGGTAACATAGCAGGCATCATTGCCCCTCTTGTAACAGGGTATATCATAAGTTTGGCTGGAGGTAACCAACTATTGGGCTATAATCTATCGATTTT
The DNA here is from genome assembly GCF_037992945.1 of Peribacillus sp. FSL E2-0218. NCBI lineage: Bacteria > Bacillati > Bacillota > Bacilli > Caryophanales > Bacillaceae > Peribacillus > Peribacillus sp. FSL E2-0218. Next base: position 2,097,586 of record NZ_CP150304.1, read on the forward strand.
GTTCATGGCGGCTCTTGTCTTGGTCTTTGGCATCTTATTTGCCATATTCGTAAAACCTGTCAAGTCAACCAGGGATCAAACAAATAAACAAACTGGGGACATGGACCTTAAGTCCTCATAAGCAACGGGAAAATCCATAAGTTCAGGTGTGAGATAAAAAAAGGGAGTGGATGAAAAATGAAGAGAGATGCGGTCATTGTATCAGCAGTACGTACAGCAATTGGAAAACAGGGCGGTGCACTTGCTTCGGTCCCGGCTCATGTATTTGGGGCGGAAGTGATGAAGGAAGCGATAAACCGGGCGAAGGTAAATCCCGAAATGATTGATGATGTCATCATGGGGAATGTTTTGAGCGGTGGCGGCAACATAGCCAGATTGACAGCATTGGAAACAGGTCTTTCGATACAGCTTCCTGGTTTGACGGTTGACCGTCAGTGCGGTTCCGGAATCAACGCGGTCAATTTAGCGGCACAAGCGATTTCTGCCAGTGAAGGGGAGATCTATATCGCCGGTGGCGTGGAGAGCATGAGCAGGGCCCCTTACTTGATGGATCGTCCGGAAAAAGCATATAACGCAAAGCCTCCGCAGTTCAGGAAGTCGCAGTTGTCCCCGAAAGAAATTGGCGATCCGCCAATGGGAATCACTGCTGAAAACTTAGCTCGAAAATATGAGGTCAGCAGGGAAGAACAAGATGAATTTGCTCTCCAAAGTCAAAAAAAGATGGCCAAAGCCATGGAAGAGGGCCGTTTTGATGAACAAATCATGCCAATGAGCATACCAGGCAGAAAGGGTGAAACACGCGAATTTAAGGTGGATGAACATCCTCGCCCGCAAATAACGAAAGAAGGGCTAGCCAACTTATCACCAGCTTTTTTGGCAGGTGGGTCCGTGACGGCAGGCAATAGTTCAGGATTGAATGATGCTGCTTCTGCATTGGTCATCATGTCGAGGGAAAAAGCGGAAGAGTGGGGGATCAAGCCTCTAGCGACGATCAAAGCACAGGCTGTTGCCGGTGTCGATCCAAATTATATGGGCATCGGACCTGTTCCCGCGATTAAAAAAGTAATGGAAAAATCGAAGCTCACCCTGGCTGACATGGACATCATTGAAATCAATGAAGCCTTTGCGGCACAAGTGATTGCCTGCAATAGGGAGCTTAATATGGATGCAACCAAAATCAATGTGAATGGGGGAGCCATCGCCCACGGACACCCGCTTGGTGCGACTGGGGCCATTCTCATGACAAAGGCGGTTTACGAATTAAAGCGCATATCAGGAAGGTTCGCTCTTATAACGGCATGCATTGGTGGCGGTCAGGGAATTGCAACGATCATTGAGCGTGAAGCCTGATTTGGAATAAGGTGGGAAACAAAACGTAATTCCAGGAAAAAATCAAAGGAGGAAATAATCATGACAATCACGTTAACCAAGGAAATGCAGCAGATGAAGGACATGATCGGTCATTTCGTTGAAAGGGAAGTGGAGCCATTCGCGATTCAAATTGAAGAAGAAGATGCCATTCCCGAGCATTTAGTGGAACAAGCAAAAAACCTTGGTTTATTCGGAATCAGCATTCCCGAACAATACGGCGGAATTGGCTTGAATACAGTGGGCAAGGCTACCGTTTTGGAGCAGTTAGGCAGGACGCATAATGGCTTTGTTTCATTGATCAGCGCTCATACCGGGATAGGCAGTACGGGGCTGGTCAAGCTTGCATCCGAACATTTGAAAGAGAAATACTTGCCTGATATGGCAGCAGGCACAAAGATAGCAGCCTTTGCATTATCTGAGCCCGGAGCAGGTTCGGATGCCACCAATTTGGCTACATGCGCAGAAAAGAAGGGCGATTGCTGGGTGATGAACGGCACGAAGCATTTCATCACCAACGGGCCAATAGCCGATGTTTTTACCGTATTCGCCTTAACGGATAAGAGTAAAGGGGCCAAAGGCGGAATTACAGCTTTTTTAGTAGAAAGAGATTTTCCTGGATTGACTGTCGGCAAAAAGGACAAAAAAATGGGGCTGAGAGGATCGTATACCTCACAAGTCATATTCGAGGATTGTATCATACCTGAAGAAAATGTTATCGGTGAGGTTGGAATGGGATATATTTCAGCACTGACCATTTTGGGCGAGGGCCGTGTCGGCTTGGCGGCTAGGGCAGTGGGTTCATGCGGGAAGTTGATAGAATTATCGGCTAAGTATGCAAAGGAGCGCATTCAATTCGGCAAACCGATTGCCGATAACCAGGCGATTCAATGGATGCTGGCTGATATGGCGACGGAAACGGAAGCGGCAAGGGCCTTGACGATGATGGCGGCGCAAAAAATCGATGAAGGGAAAAAGGTGATCAAGGAAGCATCGATGGCAAAGCTATTCGCTTCTGACGTGTTCAACCGGGTGGCGGATAAAGCGGTCCAAATTCATGGCGGGATGGGCTATATGGCGGAATATCCAGTTGAACGTTTTTACCGTGATGCCCGCATTACGAAAATATATGAAGGAACGAATGAAATTCAACGTTTGATCATTGCAAGGAATGTGTTGGAAGAGTGCTGACCGCGCTTAAGCATTGATGAGCGGAATGCCGATGCATGAAATGGCGTGAAGGCAAAAATACGAGTATCTGAACTTTGAGGGGGAGATGTGAAGTGAGCGAAGAAATTGTAATCGTGAGTGCTGTCCGAACACCGATCGGCCGCTACGGAGGGGCATTAAAGAATATAAGTTCTGGGCATTTGGCTAGCCTCGTTATCAACGAGGCCATTAAACGGGCCAATATAGCAGCTGAACAAGTGGATGAAGTCATTTTCGGGGAGGTAAGGCAAACGACCGAATCCTCGAATGTCGCGAGGGTGGCAGCTCTGCGTTCAGGGATTCCTGAATCTGCACCAGCTTTTACGGTAAACCGTTTATGCGCATCAGGCATGCAGGCTATTGCTTCGGCCGCCCAGCAACTAAGCTCGGGACAAGCCAATATCGTCGTTGCCGGCGGTACGGAAAGCATGAGTCGTGCTCCACTTTATTTAAGAAGTGCCCGATTTGGCGGGGATCGGACCGAACTGGTAGACTCGAATACCGAAGCAGGGCAACAGCCTCAGGAGATGTATGGAAGCAGATTAGGGATGGGAATAACGGCTGAAAATGTCGCACGGCGATACAACATTTCCAGGGAAGAGCAAGATGCCTTTTCGATTGAAAGCCAACGAAGAGCGGCACAGGCGACCGAAACAGGGAAATTCAAGGAAGAGATCGTTCCTGTCCAGGTAAGTGAGAAAAAGGGGACGGTTACGATAGAAGTGGATGAATATCCGCGTCCGGATACCACAATGGAACGGCTTGCAGCTTTAAGACCGGCTTTCAAGGAAAATGGAACCGTGACGGCAGGAAATGCCTGCGGCCGTAATGACGGGGCTTCGGCATTGGTATTAATGAAAGCCAGTGAGGCAAAACGGTTGCAACTGAAGCCAATCGCGAAAATTGTAGATTGGGCGGCGGCTGGCGTTTCTCCTGAAGTGATGGGGATTGGACCTGTACCAGCCGTCGGAAAGCTTTTGGAGCGTACCGGTAAAAAGATTGAAGAAATCGGTCTTTTTGAATTGAATGAAGCATTCGCTTCACAAGCATTGGCGGTCATCAGGGAGCTGGCGCTTGATGAAAGCAAAGTGAATGTAAACGGCGGGGCGATTGCGCTCGGGCATCCAGTTGGATCAACGGGTGCGCGGATCGTGACAACACTCATTCACGAATTGATTCGCAGGAAAGAGAGATACGGAATCGCGACACTTTGTGTCGGCGGGGGACAGGGAATGGCGATCATGGTTGAAACCGTATAAGGAGTGGAGATCCGACGTGGTTCTGATCCTTTTAAGATAGTATTCGAGTAGTTGGAAAAGGAAGGGGGAATAGTGTGTCTGTTGAAGTGGAGGATATTCGCAACCAATTCGAAAGCAGTGCGTTCTTTTCACATATCGGGTTTGAAATCACTCGCTTTGAGGAAGGAAATGTTAGGATCAAGTTAAACATTGAAGAGCATTTACTGAATGTTAATGGGACATTGCACGGAGGGATTCACGCTACCATGCTGGATACCATCCTTGGAATGGTGACCCGTTCCGTGACCAGATCAAAAGTGGTGACGACAAGTTTGACCGTACATTATTTGGCGAGCATATCGAGCGGTGAATTGTTTGCAGAAGCAAAAGTCCTGCAAAAAGGGCATAAAATTGCCTTTACTGAAGGAGAGATAAAAGATGTAAACGGTAATATCATTGCAAAGGGAACGGGAATATTCAAAATCATTCGAGACAAATGATACGAGGATGAACGAGCGGTAAGCAAAACTTAAAGTTACGAGCATTTTAACGACAAGGAAGTGGGAGAGATTGATGAAAACTTGGCAAAGATTTTATCCAGAAGAAACCCCTCCTGAAATTGAGATTCCCTTATTGTCCCTATATGGACTATTGGAGCGCTCTGCCAACCTTTACCCCTCAACGAAAGCCGTCATCGCCGGCGAGAATGAGCTGACTTATTTGGAATTGAAGGATGCCTCAGATTGGTTTGCCATGGATTTATTCAATAGGGGTTTTCAGATGAATGACCGGATAGCCATCATGCTGCCAAATTGTCTGGAATATATCATTGCTTACTATGCGATCCATCGTTTGGGAGGTGTGGTCGTTCAAGTGAATCCCTTGTATCAGCCCAATGAATTAGATGAGATATTGAGTGATTCCGAGGCAAAATGGTTCATTGGTCGTGAGGAACAACAGGAGAAATTGAGGGCGACAAGTTTTTCTGAGTTGGTGACGTTCGTTTCTGCCGACACAGTACGGAAGGGTGGACCAGTTCCAACGACGCTTGACAAGGAACTGCCTGAGATTTCCCTAGATCAAAAGGAAGCGGTGGCCTTGCTGCAATATACCGGAGGAACGACCGGGAAATCCAAGGGAGTCATGCTCACCCACTTTAATTTGATTTCCAACGTTCTTCAAGACTTTTCCTTTACGGCGGAACCTCTCAAACTCCAAAGTCCTGGCGAACGGATGCTTGGATTGACGCCATTATTCCATGTGTTTGGCAATGGACGATTGAATAGTGCCGTTTATGCAGGGGCGACATATATAACATTGGAAAAATTTGAAATCGATAAAGTGGTCGAGCTGATCCGAAAACATCGGCCCACCATATTTCCAGGTGTTCCGACGATGTATATCGCCTTACTCAATCACCGGGATTTAACGGCAGACGATTTAAGCTGCTTTAAATACTGCAGCTGTGGTTCAGCCCCGCTCCCGATAGAAATCATCCATCAATTCCAAACAGCTTTCAGTATCTCGATATCGGAGGGATTCGGCATGTCCGAAACCTCACCCACGACTCACAGAAACCCTGTTAATGGACAAAAGAAGCCCGGAAGCATTGGGATACCATACCCTAATACCGACGCAAGAATCGTAGATTTGAAAACGGGGACAAAAGGTATGACACCAGGCGAAGCAGGTGAATTGATCATTAAAGGGCCACAGGTCATGAAGGGCTATTGGAAAAATCCAGGGGATACGGCAGCAGCTTTGCGGGATGGCTGGCTATACACCGGCGATATCGCGACGATGGACGAAGAAGGGTATTTTTATATCGTGGGCCGGAAGAAGGATATGATCATTGCAAGCGGCTATAATATCTATCCAACCGAAGTGGAGGACATTATTTATCAGCATCCTGCCGTGAAAGAAACGTGTGTATATGGCGTGCCGGATACATATCGCGGGGAAACGGTTAAAGCGGCTGTAATCATCAAGGAAGGACGAACCGTCTCGGAAGCGGAAATCCGGGCGTTCTGCCGTCAACGCATGGCCCGTTATAAGGTGCCGCGGGAATTTGAGTTCAGGAAACAGCTCCCAAAATCAGCGGTAGGGAAAATATTGCGCCGTATCTTATTGGAAGAAGAAATGCAGCGCCATACAGCAGGTGAACTATGAGTTGCTGTATGGCAGCTGACACGAAAATCAAACAACCGCCAAATAAGAGAACATTCCCTTGTCTGGCGGTTTTATCTTAACTACTACACTATTTTCCTATTAAGGGAACTTCAAACGAAGTGCCCTTCATCAATGATTCATGTGATTCACCATCTGATATATCGTCTGTCGTGAATGAAAAGGACGCGAGCTCCTCAATGTTTTCCTCTGGATCGATCAATAAGCCAATTGTGCCTTCCCTCTTTTCGCCTGGTTGGTAATCCGAGCGGCTGACTTTTTTTGTCCCGATGAACGTATCACCGGAGTGGATGAAATTTTTAGTGGGCACATCATATGTAAGGTTACCATTGAAGGTGACATTTTCCATGCTGTAGAACTGGAGCTCCTTCGAATCTTTATTTTCCACGGAATAAGTAATTTCCAGGTAAGAAACCCGTTCGTCAATATCCGCTTTGGACCAGGCGGCTTTTTGGTCGATTTCCTCCATGCTTAAATGGTCTTTATAATAGATCGAGTAGGCCTCTTCAAAACTCAGACCAGTATAAGACTCCAGCTCTTTCTCTGCTTCGTCAGTAAGCGAGGATAATTGAATTCTGCGAATATCCTTGATCGTGATCACCATGTGAGCTAATTCAAACGACTTATTAACTGGCTTGGTCTCAAGTAAGGTGAGTGTTCCCCAATTTTTTTGATGGACCTTATCCCCGACTTTTTCAAGGTGAGGTCCGCCAAATTCCTCAACTACAGGGATCTTGGACTTCTCGGTTTTTCTACTTTCACGTTTTTGCGGTTCATTCTCGCTGCTGGAATTATTGAAGGCCAATACACCTAATGAAACGAGCAATAATCCAGCCAGTGCTGATAGCATCCATCTTTTTCTGATATTTCATCACTCCTTGTCTTACATCATTGATGTCCCATACTATAATATACCATCCATCCTTTACCATCCATCCTTTGCAAAACATGAAAAATGTGAGCTATGCTTGTAACCGCATACAAAAACGCTTGCCATTACAAAATAAACCTGTTAATCTATTTTTAAGAATAATCTAAACGTTTACATTTTTATAAACTCTTAAATGAGAATCGTATCTTGATATATCTGATGCTTGTCTTGAAAAATCTAAACGTTTACATTTTGAGGTGTCAACAAAATGGAATCTAAACCAAATATTCAGGATGTTGCAAGTCTAGCAAACGTCTCCATTGCCACGGTATCCCGGGTCATCAATAACCAAGGAGGAGTCCGTAAAGTAACGGAGGAACGGATCCTTAAGGCAATCGAGGAACTGGGCTATATCCGCAGTGCAGCAGCAAGGACCATGAAGCTAAAAGAAACGAAAACGATTGGCGTCATTGTACCTGATATCAAGAATCCGTTCTTTCCGCTAGTAATGGCAGGAATCGAACAAAAAGCACGTGAAAAGGAGTACTTCACCATTTTAAGCAGCACGAATGAATCGCCCAAGATTGAAGAAGAAATCGTGAAAAATTTCATTGAGCGTGGCGTGGATGGAGTGATCATCACAACGGCAAATGAAAACGGCGATCATCTAAAGCTTCTTGAAGAACAAGGAATCCCTGTCGTAGCGGTTGACCGAAGCATTAAAAAATGGGAAGTGGATACGGTTCTTGTAGATAACAAGAAGGGGGCCTATCAGGCAGTACAGCAATTGATTTTACAAGGGCATGAAAAGATTGCGATCATATGCGGACCCTTGAATACGACCCCTGGGCTTGAGCGGTACTTGGGCTATCAACAAGCCTTGGCAGATTACAAAATCGAATTGGATGAACGATATGTCATTCAAGGTGATTTCGGGGAGCAAAGCGGCTATCAGTGTACAGAGAGGCTTTTTGACCTTGATGAGAGGCCGACTGCCATTTTTTCTTCCAACAATTTGATGACGATCGGCTGTATGAAGGCGCTGGAGGATGTAAACTGGAGGCTTGGCAGCGAGGTATCGTTCATAGGTTTTGATGATGTGGATATTGCAACATTTTTGAACCCTAAGCTTAGTGTCGTAGCAAGGCCAATGAATTCCATAGGAGAGATTGCCTTTTTACTGTTGCATGAACGGATTAGTTTAAAGGGGAATCTTCCAAAACGGGAGTATTTATTGTCTCCGGAGCTTAAAATCAGGCAGTCTTGCCGATTGGTGAACCCGACGTTTTAATTGTATGAAAAGGGCACTGGACATTCAATCATCCAGTCGTCCATTTCCTTTCACGAATTGAAAGCGCTTTATTTTAAATGGGGAAAGAGAGTGTGAAATGAACAAGGAAAAAATGATTGACCATACCTTATGAAAGGCTGAAGCAACAAAAAAACAGAACATGACTCTTTGTGATGAAGCAAGAGAATAGGGGGTTGCCTCTGTATGTGTGAATCCGGTCTGGGTGAAAACGGCGGCAGAAGAATTTAAAGGAAGTGATGTGAAGGTTTGCACGGTTACCAGCTTTCCGCTCAGTGCCTCGACGGCTGCGATAAAAGCGTTGGAAACAGAGAATGCCGTTCAAAATGGCGCCGAAGACGTGCTATGATTTTAGCGATTGGATTATGGAAATCAGATGAATATGATGAGGCGGAGGCTGACATCAGGATTTGAAAGCGATGGTTCGGGCTGGTGCCACTCAAATAGGGGCAAGCTCCGGGGCGGCGATCATGGACGGCGAAGCAGTCGAAGGTGAATACCGATATAGCGTGTAAGGGCTTTTTTAAAACTAATGGACACAAGGAGATGTTAAAAAATGAAAAAACAAAACTTAATTCAGCTGTCAGATGGTTATTTGAATCGTACGCCTATTTTTCAGTTTATCCTGTTGTCTTTGCTTTTCCCGTTATGGGCGGTTGCCGCCAGTTTGAACGATATCCTGATCGCACAGTTCAAGCATGTATTTGAGTTGACAGATTTTGCGAGTGCTTTAGTGCAGAGCGCATTTTATGGGGGGTATTTCCTGATTGCGATACCAGCTTCAATGGTGATTAAGAAAACGAATTATAAATTTGCCATCATTACCGGTTTGCTTTTTTATATTATAGGCTGCTCGTTGTTTTATCCAGCATCGCATATGGCTACGTATACGATGTTTTTATTCGCGATCTTCTCCATCGCGATCGGCCTGGGGTTTCTTGAGACGGCTGCAAATACATATAGTTCGATGATTGGGCCGCGAAAGTATGCGATTCTTCGCTTGAATATCAGCCAAACCTTTTATCCTATCGGTGCGATTTCTGGAATCTTATTAGGGAAATACCTTGTATTCCAGGAAGGGGCAAGCCTCGAGGCAAGGATGGCGACGATGTCGCCGGCAGAGGCTCAGGCCTTTGGGCTGAAAATGCTTGAAAATACGCTGGAACCGTATAGATTTATGATTTTCGTCCTGATCGGTATCTTGATCTTGTTCATTTTGACCAAGTTCCCATCATGTAAGCCCGAAGGGAAGAGCGGCAATGCTTCTGGGAAATCACCTGGGATCATGAGAACGCTTAAATACCTGGGTGGAAACAAACGATTCCGGAAAGGAGTGGCCGCGCAATTTTTATACGTGGGGATGCAGGTAACGGTTTGGTCCTTTACGATTCGCCTTGCGCTCGATTTAAATCCCGACATCAATGAGCGTACCGCATCAACCTTTATGGTATATAGTTTCAGTGCTTTCTTTGCAGGCAAGTTCATTGCGAATTTCTTGATGACCCGTTTTTCGCCAGCAAAAGTATTGGTCAGTTACGCCATTATTGGTTCAGCGCTTCTTGCCTATGTGGCATTCGTACCGAATATGACAGCGGTGTACGCAGCCGTTGCGGTCAGCATGCTGTTCGGGCCATGCTGGGCGACGATTTATGCGGAAACGCTTGAAGTCATCCAAGATAAGAAATATACCGAAACGGCCGGTGCGATCCTCGTCATGGCCATTGTAGGGGGAGCCTTCATTCCTGCGTTGCAAGGGTTTGCATCTGATTTCTTCGGTTCGATGCAACTGGCTTTCCTTGTATCCATGGCCTGCTTCATCTACGTTGGCTTCTATTTCTTCGGTGAAATGAAAACGCAAAAAGTCACAATTCAGGCTGCAGAAAAGCCAGCATCATCATTGTAAGTTCAGAAACGAATCTTCGGCATAGGGAAAAGTTCAAGCACCGCTTCCCTGTGCGAAGATAAAGTGAAAGGGTGGAAGGAATGAAGGGAATAATCGGACTGCAACGGAATTATTTTAAAGAAAGCCGCACACCGTTTTTTACCAACGAAGAATTCACTGTTAACTTATTCCGCTATCCATCAGGCATTGAAGCGATCGAGATTACCAATTCAAGAGGCAGGATGGTGGTTCTACCATACATGGGCCAAATGATTTGGGATTTGGAATTTGACGGTGTAGATCTTAAAATGAAGAGTATGTTCGCCCAGCCCAAAAAGGCTGATAGCATCATAGATACATATGGTTGCTTTGCTTTCCATTCAGGGCTTATCAGCAATGGCTGTCCGGGGCCTGATGATGACCATGAAATGCATGGAGAAATGCCCTGTGCCGAGATGGACAGTGCCTGGCTGGAAATAACCGATTCGTCCGTAAAAATCTGCGGCCGGACCGAATATATAAAAGGTTTCGGCCACCATTACCTAGCTTCTCCGAGCGTTGAAATGTTCAAAGCGAAAGGGTCGATCCAGATGACCATGGCTGTGAAAAATCTATCGGGCGAAGTGATGCCGCTACAGTATATGTGTCATACAAACTATGCTTACTTGGAAAATGCCGAAATGAAGCAAAATATCCCGAACAGCGCTTTCAAGCTAAGGGAGTCGATTCCAGATCATGTGAAACCGACCGATAAATGGCTGGGTTATAATAAGAAGCTATTAAATGGCGAGGCATTGCTTAAAGCAATAAATCATCCTGAAATGTATGATCCCGAAATCGTGTTTTTTGCAGACGAGCTGAATCTTTATCAGGAAGTAGCAGAGTTCGAGATGGTTTCACCTGACGGAATCACGTTTTTTACCCGTTTTTCGACAGCTGAATTGAACTACGCCACAAGGTGGTTATTGCATAACGTCAATCAGCATGTCGCTTCTTTCGTCCTGCCGGCAACAAGCCGTCCAGAAGGCTTCAGCGCCGCAGAAAAAGCAGGAACGTTGATGATGCTTGGAGCAGGGGAAGAGAGGACGTTCACGATAGTGACCGGAAAGAAATAAGGAGGAACAATAAATGGACATAGCAGTGATTGGATCGAATATGGTGGATTTGATCTCGTACATCGTGGACATGCCAAAAGAAGGAGAAACGCTTGAGGCACCGGATTTTAAAATGGGCTTCGGCGGGAAAGGTGCCAACCAAGCGGTTGCAGCCGCCAAAATGGGCTCAAAGGTGATGATGGTAACGAAGGTCGGCGATGATCTTTTTGCGGATAACACGATCAAAAATCTTGAAAGCCATGGGATTGATACGGAATTCACCAGTAAAGTGACTGGCACATCAAGCGGGGTGGCACCGATTTTTGTCGATCAAGAATCAAAAAACCGCATCCTGATCATTAAGGGAGCAAACCAGCACTTGCTGCCGGCGGATGTCGACCGTGCCGCAGGGAAGCTTAAGACAGCTTCCTTGATTATCCTTCAGCTTGAAATTCCGCTTCCAACCGTTTACCGTGCGATTGATTTTGGTCGCGAACATAACATTCCGGTCATAGTAAATCCGGCTCCTGCGTCAAAAGAACTTGATTTTGATTATGTGTGCAAAAGTGACTTTTTTATCCCTAATGAGAGCGAACTGGAGATTTTAACGAACATGCCTGTTGCTACAGATGAACAAATTAAGGAAGCGGCGTCCATTCTCATAAATAAGGGCGTTGAAAATGTAATCGTAACGATGGGAAACCGGGGAGTCATGTGGATAACGAAGGAAAAAAGTGTGAAGGTTGCGTCGCAGAAAGTGACAGCGGTAGATACAACCGGAGCGGGGGATGCCTTCATAGGCTGCTTTGCCCACTTCTTAGTGCAAAATGGGGATGTACTCCAGGCGATAAAAAAGGCTGCAGCCTTTGCCGGATTAAGTGTCACGAAACGGGGAACTCAGTCTTCTTATCCAACGAGTGTGGAATTGGAAGCGTTCTTAATGTCGCGAAATTAAGGCAAGAGGGTAGGACAAGCCGGACAGGTGGCAAACTTTTTGCCGCCTGTCTATTTTTGTATCATCAATCAACCACAAAAAGCAACAGCTCCGGTCTCCACTGGGATTTTTGATGATTGTACAAGCCATTTATATGTAAATCCATATCATGTTACAAAAGGGATACTGTATGGAAGGCTTAGTTTGGTGATCTTGGGCCTTTCTAAAAAACAATCGTCTGGCACATTTACTTAAAAGGAGACGTGTAAAATTGTTGCTAAATAACAGTGGAAAAGAAAAAGGCCTACAAATGAATAAAGGTTCCATGTTGCGACCTGAAGAGATACAAGCCATTGACTCATGGGTAGCAAAAATGGGGAAGCACCATTTTTTTGAAACGACAACACAAAGAATGACTTCCGCTACAAAAACGCTGAACCTTCAATATGAAATGATCGGGCATGGCTATAATCGAATCGTTTATGATCTGGATAATGGCTATATATTAAAAGTTGCCCTGTCCGAGGTAGGTATGGTGGCCAACGCAAATGAAGCACACATCTATAATAATTGCAGGGAGGAAGTTAGAAAGTATATTTGTCCGGTTAGTGAATATGATTCTGGCTGGATCATCATGAAGAAGATGGACACAAGCGTGCGGCATGTAGTCCTTGACTATATGAAGCTTATCAAGCTCGAAATTATATTTCTGAAGTATGGCATGATTCCAATCGATTTGCGAATCGCAAATGTCGCTTTTTCCGAAGAACAAGAAATGGTCGTCATTGATTATGGCCTTTTCACGATGGATCTCAAAAGCCCTGTGTTTCGCTGGTTCATATGAAGGTTCACAACCATTTGCAAGGATTGGGTGATTACCTTTGGGAGATGGATGTTTCTGTCCATTTGTGATTGCCACTGCATTTCACCCTCTTCCTAACTCTCTTTTGATCGGATGAATAGAGAAGGATTGTTAGGTAGCAATCAATCCTTGAAAATGGAAAATGAAAAAGGGAAAATCCCTATTACAAGCCGAATTCTCGAGTAAACAGCTTTTACGCAAGAATAAAAGTACACAAATTTACGCTTCTGAGTGTTGACGTAATATATTTTTTAGCATAAAATATACCCCAGTGGGTATATAAAAAGCGAAAAGGAGAAAAAACAGAGATGACTGAACAGAAAAAAACGACAATCATCTTATTTAGTGGTGATTATGATAAGGCGATGGCTGCTTACATCATTGCAAATGGTGCGGCAGCCTACGATCATGAAGTGACCATCTTCCATACATTCTGGGGATTGAATGCATTGAGGAAGGACGAGCCGTTGAAGGTGAAAAAAGGGTGGCTTGAGAAAATGTTTGCCAAAATGATGCCGCGAGGTGCTGATAAGATGGGCTTATCCCAATTGAATTTTGTTGGAATGGGACCTAAAATGATCAAGCATGTCATGAAAAAACATAAGGCGATGTCACTGCCGCATTTAATCGAGCTGGCTCAAGAACAAGAGGTGAAACTAATCGCCTGTACGATGACAATGGACTTGCTCGGTTTACAACAAGAGGAATTATTGGCTGGTATCGAGTATGCAGGTGTGGCTGCTTATTTAGCGGAAGCTGAGGATGGGAATGTAAACTTATTCATTTAAAGGCAGTGCGATGCTCGGTTTCCATACGCGTTTAAAAAAGGGAGTCATTCATTGATGTCCATACTCAGGATGAATATGAGCATAACAAAAGGGAAAACCCATCGATATAAAAGCGGCATGAGTTCCTGGTGCTAATTAAAGGAGATAAAAATCATGAGAGAAATATTGCCTAATGAAGTGAATGATTTAGTGAAAGGGAACAAGCCAGTTCATGTCATTGATGTGCGTGAAGTGGATGAAGTGAAGGGCGGGAAGATTCCCGATGCCATGAACATCCCATTGGCTTTAGTGGAATGTACCATGCAGGACCTGGATAAATCAAAAGAGTACATCTTAGTCTGCCGTTCGGGGGGCAGAAGTTCAAGGGCTGCACAGTTACTAGAGCAGCATGGATATAAAGTGATGAACATGGTGGGGGGCATGAATGAATGGAAGGGTGCAACAGAATGACTTTTTGACCTTTTATATACCCCGCCCCCTATTAATTGAACAAGGAGGAAAATGATGATTACAACGAATTCCGTACTGGATGCAAAAGGATTGGCCTGTCCCATGCCCATCGTCAAAACGAAAAAAGCGATGAACAATCTGGAAGCTGGAGAAGTGCTTGAGGTTCAAGCGACTGATAAAGGATCAACTGCCGATTTGAAGGCCTGGGCGGAAAGTTTAGGTCATCAATATTTGGGAACGGTGGAAGATGGAGTGGTTATGAAGCATTATCTTCGCAAAGCTAGTGCTGAAGATCAACAAGAAAGAATCCATGAAAAGATCATTACAAATGAAATGCTCCTGGAAAAAATCGAAGCAAAGGAAAACACGATCATCCTCGATGTAAGAGAAAGGGCAGAGTATGCTTTCAATCATATTCCAACGGCTATATCCTTTCCAATCGGTGATTTGGAACACCGTTTGGAGGAGCTGGATAAAGGATCTGAGCTTTTTGTCATTTGCCGTACGGGCAGCCGAAGTGACCTTGCTGCACAAAAACTAACGGCAGCTGGATTTAAGGAAGTCATCAATGTTTTACCTGGCATGAGCCAATGGAACGGTCCTTCACAAACATCAATCAAAAAATAATCGAACATTTAGTTGTGGAACGGCCTTCTTCTTTATGATCGAGTGCAATTGTTTCAATCGTTTTCATGGGGATTTCGCCCCGGACGCTAATGGAGGGAAAAAATTTAATGATTAATATACTATAGGGGGTATAAGGATGATCTATAAATCGATGACTGCAGCGGAGGTTGCAAGGAAAGTTATCAATGAAGATGAATTATTCATTTTGGATGTTCGAAATGAAACGGACTATATCAATTGGAAAATTGAAGGGGAATGGTTTGAAATCCTTAATATTCCATACTTTGATTTGTTGGATGGTGTGGAAAAAATCATCGAACGGATTCCGGAAAATAAAGACATTCTGGTGGTTTGCGCAAAAGAAGGCTCATCAATGATGGTGGCTGAAATGCTGGCTGAAGCTGGACTTCATGTTGCTTATTTAAAGGGGGGCATGAAAGCGTGGAGTGAGCACTTGGAACGGGTGAAGATCGGAACATTGACTGATGGCGGAGAAATTTATCAATTTGTCCGTCACGGCAAAGGGTGTTTATCTTATATGGTCGTATCCAATGGCGAAGCTGCCGTGATTGATTCCACAAGAATGATCGATGTTTACCTCGATTTTGCCGAAAGCATAGGTGCAAAAATCACGCATGTGTTGGATACACATCTACATGCTGACCATATTTCAGGAGGCCGAAATATAGCAAAAAAGACTAATGCAACTTACTGGCTGCCAACAAAAGATGCAACGGAAGTAACGTTTGATTACCAGCCATTGGAAAGCGGAAAGGTGATTAGAATCGGTCATACGGCGATCGATATCCAAGCCGTATATTCGCCAGGCCACACGGTAGGCTCGACATCATTCGTCATCGATGAAAAATACCTGCTTTCTGGAGACATCTTATTCATTGACTCCATCGGCAGACCGGACTTAGCAGGCTTGGCCGAGGATTGGGTAGGCGATTTGAGAGAAACCCTATATACACGTTATCGAGAACTATCAGAAGAGTTACTGGTATTACCTTCACATTTCATGATTCATGAAGAATTGAATCATGACGGTAGTGTCGCCAAAAAGCTAGGCTATTTATTTGCTGAGAATCATGGATTGAACATGGCAGATGAGTCAGAGTTCAGAGCATTGTTAACGGGGAATTTACCGCCTCAGCCAAATGCTTATCAAGAAATTCGTGAAACCAATATGGGGAAAATCCAACCGAATGATGAAAAACAGCGCGAAATGGAAATCGGACCCAATCGGTGTGCCGTTCGTTAAGTATAAATGAAACCCGAATAAGGAGAGATATGGGATGAATTCAGATAAAGTATTGGATGCTACAGGGCTTGCTTGCCCAATGCCGATCATCAAAACGAAAAAAGCGATGAATGAAATGCTGCCGGGGCAAGTGCTGGAAATACATGTAACCGATAAAGGTGCTAAAGCCGACTTGGCGGCTTGGTCAAAATCAAGCGGTCATGATCTAATCGACACAGCGATGGATCATGAGATCCTTAAATTTTGGATCAGAAAAGGCTAAAGAAGTGAAGGGAACCTTTTAGGTTCCCTTATTTTTAAGGGAGGCAAGTAATATGGATATCACTTTTATCATGACCATCTTC
The DNA here is from genome assembly GCF_037992945.1 of Peribacillus sp. FSL E2-0218. Taxonomy (NCBI): domain Bacteria; kingdom Bacillati; phylum Bacillota; class Bacilli; order Caryophanales; family Bacillaceae; genus Peribacillus; species Peribacillus sp. FSL E2-0218. The sequence continues at coordinate 2,114,013 of NZ_CP150304.1, forward strand.
CTGATTGGATTCATAGGTTCATACATTTCCGGAATGCTCGGTATAGGCGGTGCGATCATTAATTACCCATTGCTTCTATTCGTTCCTCCCATTTTCGGTTTAGCGGCATTTAGTGCACATGATGTAACAGGTATAAGTGCGGTGCAAGTTTTGTTTGCTTCCATCGGAGGGGTCTGGAGCTATCGGAAAAGCGGACATGTAAATAAAACGCTCATTCTTTATATGGGAATCAGCGTGTTGATCGGAAGCATGCTCGGAAGTTTCGGATCACGAGAGATGTCGGAAAACGGAGTGAATTTTGTCTACGGTGTTTTGGCGTTGATCGCTGCTTTTATGATGTTCATTCCGAGAAAAAGAATGGATCAAGTTACTAAGGAACAAGTGAGCTTTAACAAATGGCTGGCGGCCATCCTGGCTCTACTCGTTGGTTTGGGGGCAGGAATAGTCGGGGCAGGAGGCGGTTTTCTATTAGTCCCGATCATGCTTATCGTGTTAAGGATCCCGACCAGGGTCACGATCGCGTCTTCACTGGCCATCACGCTCATTTCATCAATCGGTGCGACGGCAGGGAAAATCACGACTGGGCAAGTTGATTTTTATCCTGCACTGATCATCGTTGCAGCTAGTTTGATAGCCGCTCCAATCGGGGCGATGGTCGGCAAAAAAATGAATGTAAAAGTCCTGCAAGTCCTATTGGCCCTCTTGATTTTGGCTACAGCTGTGAAAACCTGGCTGGGAATCATGACTTGAGATGATTTGGGGATATGCAGGTGTCGAAAAAATGACCCTTTAGAAAGCATGGGGGAAAATCTTCAACATCTGCATTCAATGTTGAACAAACCAGGAAGACTGGAGACACTCCCATTAACATGAAGTTTGTCTCCAATCTGAAAACCCCGTTCTCGTAAAACGGGGTTTTTTAGTTTGGATAATATAAAATCATGCTTAACCGGGTCAGCGTTCCGCCGGTATTCAGGTAAGCATGGGGCTTGTCTGCCTTGAATCTGATGGAGTCGCCATCTTTTAAGATGTATTCATGATCATTTAGGCGGACAGTCAGCTCGCCTCCAAAAATAGTCAGAAATTCTTCCGTTCCTTCTTGATGTGGATCGGCACGATGAAGTCCACCTGCTTCGATCTCAATCGAATAAACCTCAAAACGTTTATCAGCTTCGAAGGGAAAGTGAGGATAAACTAGATATTTGCCGTTGTCTTCAGTTAATGTTCGAATATCACTTTTAAGAACAACCGTTGTATCTGGCCGGGGATGATCGATTAGCGAAGAAAAGGAAATCTTTAAACCATTGGCAATTTTCCAGATCGTTGTGATCGTGGGACTCGATTCCCCTCGTTCAATTTGGCCTATCATTGTTTTGCTTACACCAGTCAGCTCTGCAACCTTTTCGAGGCTTAACTTTTTATTTTCTCTGAAGGCTTTTAAGTTTTTCGCAAGTATAAGATTTATTTCCTCCATAAGTGCACTCCTTTATATACAATATAACGATCGTATTGTACAATAAAAAGTAAGTCGTTATATCGTTCTTTTTAAACATTATAACATACATCTCTAAGGGAGGCGCACCCATGCCATTAGTAACATTTTTACTTTATGTTTTTGTCACCAGCTTCACCCCAGGCCCCAACAATATCATGGCGATGTTATTCGCTAACAAATACGGTTTTAAGCGGACGCTGAAATTCTGTTTAGGCGTAGGAGCAGGTTTCTTTGTGATCATGTTATTGTCGAGTTATTTTAATCTGCTGCTGAAAAATTTCATTCCAAAAATCGAATTTATCATGACAGTCCTTGCTGCCATCTATATGCTGTATCTGGCCACGAAAATAATCAAAAGTAAAAACAAAAGCGAGGATGAAGATGGAGATAAAAATAACCGTTTTCTGTCAGGCATGCTGCTGCAGTTCATCAATCCAAAAGGTATCTTGTATGGCATAACGGCCGTTTCAACTTTTATCATTCCCTATCATACTTCCAATGCCAGTCTGCTATTTTTCTCCTTATTTCTTGCATTTATCGGTTTCCTGAGTACGATGAGCTGGAGCGTGTTCGGTTCACTATTTCAAAAGTTCCTCACAAAATATAGCAGTCAGTTCAATATCGTCATGGCCTTGTTATTGGTGTATAGTGCCATATCCATTCTTGTAGGATAGAACACCTTATCTAATATAAGGAAGAAATACGTAGTAAAGAAGCCTATTATACATATAAAAGGCTTCTTTTTGCTTCGTTCTCTGTTAACCTCGCCACGAGGGCTTGTAATTTTGAGGGGTTAATTTATAGTGTGTAAGCCACAATAAACATATAAAAATCAACTCAAATGCATTCGTGAGTGCCGAACTCGGTAAGGGGATAGGGATGGCGCTGCCGCCTACCATGATCAAGACCCCTAAAAGCATCCAAATCCAACGAGTTCTCAGGAAGATGTTGATGCTTATCACCAATAGTACAAGGGTTACTACAAGCACCATGAAAGGCGGACCAGAAGATCCCTCGCTAACATATCTTAAAACGCCATACTCGCGGACAGGTATAAAGGTTTTATGCATATTTTCAATACATTCATAGATGATGAGTCCTGCCGTAAGACAAAGGAAAAAATAGAAAACGGCAATTTTCTTTGTAAAAGGAATATCGATTCTTTTTGCCATTCCCCAACCAAACAGAATCAATGTCGGTGTGATAAATCCGTGAATCCAGAAACGGGAGATATTGAGCATCTCAAGCAAAGGTCCATCATTAATGAATTTCCCGGAAGCGATGATGATATTGTCCACAAAGAGTGCGAGCGTAACGAAGAGGAGAGAGCTTGAAAGGGAAGAAGGGCTATCATGCCGTCGCATGAGGGTAATGCCCATTAGAAAAAGAATGATGTAAATGAGTGAAAAACAAAAATACAGAATGGTATCCAAATATATGTCCCCTTTACTGGTTTAGGTTCATTTCTTTCATTATAACGAAATCCGCTGTCAGGAAAAAGGAAAATACCCTGTCTTAAAAATGAACGTAACGAGCAATAATAGAACAGGAAGGGGGGAAGGGGGATGTCCGTCATCCATAAAAAAACTGATGATCCAGCGTGTGCTGGTTCATCAGTCTTTGTATTAACGTGATATCAGGAAAAGCAGGCCATTCGTTTTGGGATTATTTCAAAGGCTGCCCTTCAAAAGCTTTAACATCCAAAGGAGCGGTGAGGAATTCTTTAGCTTTCCCGACAAATGAAGTGAAGTGCTCACTTGAGTTATGGCTAGCAACAGCTTGCTTATCTTCCCAAATCTCAACCATTGTAAATTGATTGTCGTTCTCTGTGTCTTTGTGAAGGTTGTAAGAAACATTACCGCTTTCCGCTCTAGATGATTCGATAAGCGGTTGAATCTCAGCTAGAAATGCATCTTGTTTGGCTGGGTTGATATTGAATACGGCATGAATGATAATCATGTAAGTTCATCCTCTCTTTTTTCAAGCATCTTAAAAAAGTTCAATCCATTACTTCCACTGAGCGACTTTATCAATTGGAAGGCGAACGGATGCGTGCCCGCCATCAGCTGCTTTCCCAATGGAGATAAGCATGACTGGTACATAGCGTTCTTTGTCCATTCCAAAGGCTTCTGCAATTTTGTCTTTTTCATAGCCGCCAATCGGATTCGTATCATATCCAAAGGCTCTTGCCGCTAGCATTAGTTGCATGGACACCAGACCGCCATCAACCAATACGACTTCTTTCATTTCTTCAGTCGAGATTCTTTCGTAATATCCAGCAAACGAGGTCAGGATATTTTCTTTTACTTCCATAGGCATATGTCCCATTTCGACAGCTTTTCCGTAGATTTCCTCGGCGTTTTCAAAATTGTTCAGATCACCAAAAACAGCGATTACAGCTGAAGATGTTTCGACCTGAGTTTGGTTAAAGCGGGCAAGGGGGGCAAGTGTCGCTTTCCCCTCAGGGCTGTCTATGACCAAGAAGCGCCATGGTTGCATATTTACTGAAGAAGGGGCAAGTGTAGCTAATGTCAGGATTTCCTCCATTTCAGCGCGGGTTATTTTGACAGTCGTGTCATATTTTTTTATCGAGCGGCGACCTGTTAGTATTTCATTGAAGTCATTTGTAATTTGTGCAGTAGTCATTGATGAAAATCTCCTTTTATCCGTTTTTTTGTAAGGAAGCAGGCATCATACTTCACTTATATTATTTTGAATCCGTATGAGCATTTCCGTTAACTCTTTACGTTCCGTTTCATTGAAATCTTTAAGCATTAACGTGACGAAACGAGCCTTTTCAGCCTGGGAAGCAATGATTTGTTGACGACCGGGATCTGAAAGGGAAACGAGCGTGAATCGATTATCATCCGGATCTTTACGCCTTGTGATCATCCCAGTCGCTTCAAGTTGTTTTAAATGCCGGGTAATCGCAGCACCGTCAATTTTGACCTCTTTTTGAAGAGCTGTTTGACTCATTTCATTCACTTGATAAAGCTGATATAAAATATCATGTCTTGATTGACTGATACCCATACAACTCTCGAATTTTGAACTTATCTGCTTGTTAAGGCAGTTCATCTTATATAAAATAAGCGATTCATTGGAACATGAAGAATTCGTCAATAAACATCCTCTTTTCTTAATTGATAGGTCAATGATTGATGCATCAATTAATATACTATAACCCAAAAAATAAAGCAAGTACTTATGTTGTAACTATTTTTGCCTACCATTGTACCTTCTTATGTATTTATCTGAAAAAGCCATGAACAGAGACCAAAAGGGATTCTGCTTTAAAAGCAAAATCCCTTTTCCAATGCCATAGGAGCATGGCGGATCAATAGGTTAAGCCTTAAACTGTTCGACAGATTTTTCCAGACCGTTAGCGAGCTTTACCATCGAAGTGGTCGAGAATGAGATGTCTTCCATGGATTTTGCTTGCTGATCGGTTGAAAGTGCCACTTGCTGTGATACCTCAGCTGTTTCCTTAGTTAGAGCGGCAAAATTTTCAATCGAAGCATTGATTTCCTGAGAACCTGCAGCCATTTGCTCCGTTATGGCGGATATCTCCTGAATCTGATCACTAACATGCTCATAAGATTTTATCGTCTCATTAAATGTTTCCCTTGTATTCAGGACAACCTTCGTTCCTTCTTCGACCTCTTTCGTACCCGTTTCCATCATGGCCACTGAGTTATTGATGATCGATTTAAAATGAAGCAGGGATTCTTGGATATTGGTAGCAGATTCCTTGGTGCCTTCCGCTAATTTTCGCACCTCATTCGATACGACGGCAAAACCTTTCCCATGTTCACCAGCCCTAGCACTTTCAATCGCTGCATTTAGTGCCAGCAAGTTTGTTTGCTCTGCTATCCCCGTAATTAAATGGACGATATTCACGATTTCGTTTGCTTGTTCGTCCAGTTTCTTTATTTCTGAACTTGCTTGCAGCATCACATCTTTTACTTGTATGATTTGATTGGAGAGTCCATTTAAATCTTTATTTCCATTGGACATTTGGATGGACACCTGATTTGTTTGTTCGCTGACTTCTGACGACGCTTCGGCAATTTTTTGAATCCCTATGGTCATTTCCTCTATGACCCTTGATGATTCTTCACTCCTGTGCAATTGCACTTCCGTAGCTCCCGCAACTTGTTGAATGCCTTTCACGATATATTGTGTGGACGTGTCCATTTCACTAATTTTGTGTTCGATATCACTTGATGCTGCCAAAAGCTGTAGTGATGAGCTTTTCATCGAGTTGACAATCATGATCGTATTGTTGATCATTTCTTCGAATGATTTCACCAATGTGCTGATCTCGTCATTACCCTTTACCTTCGTATGGCTAATCAGTTGATTGGCTGCGATTAAATCCCCATCGGCAATTTCCTTTGCAGCCATGCTGACCTTTTGAAGTGGCTTTAACTTTCTGGTCAAGTACCATATTAAAGCTCCCACAACGATTGCTATCAGGATTACATTGATGATGATCGTTAGAGGAAGGATTCCTCCCAGAACCTTGCTGGCTGTAGAATCCACTTTGCTCGCATCAATATCCACCCCTAATATCCCAATGACCTCATTTCCTTGTTTTATTGGAACGAAAACGGATAAATAGTCACCGTACTCAGGATCATGAACTATCGAAGTGGTAGAAACCTTTCCCTTCATTACGCTTTTTACATCAGAATATGCAGTGGCAGTTGTAGTAGTTAAGATGGGAGCTGCCTTTTCATCTTCCTTACTCATTCCATCGATCAGAATATGGACCTTTTTGCTTTTCTCGTCAATCCCTATTGTATATACATATAACGCTCCCGTTTTTTGCTTATAGTCATGTAACTGTTCCCGGATTTTCCAATATGCTTGCGTTTCTGTTTGATTGCCTAGAAACTCCGCATAATCCGTTTGATTTATGCCTTGGGCGATGGTGCTTGCCGTGTCCAAGCTGCTCATGGCTATCGTTTTCTCGACCGTATCATTTGTACTCTTATACATTAAAAGTAAACTTCCGATTAATGTAATGACCATCCCTGCTAACAGAACGAGACCTATTTTCGTACTAAGTTTATTCATCTTTGTTACTCCTTCTCGAAGTGATAAGTTATCCATGTATATATCGGAAGCAATGAAAGGGATTTAAAGAGAGCATAGGAAAACAAATATATTTTACCTATCCATTAACTTGAATTTAAAAATGACCAGAAGTTAGGCATCAGTTTTTTCCTTTTTCATTCTTTTGTTCGGCAGTACGACAGAAAAGGAAATTACTTATGAGGCAACAAGACATCACAACTTTCATGAAACAAAAACATGTTATCCTTGATGATCAGCGGAATGGATCTATATGGTTGAAAAAAATTGATAATGGTGGCTCTATGATCCGGGAGTCTAACGAGACATTGTTTGTATGACTTTGCATATAATCAAAGGGGAAAAGAAGGTATCGGACTTGTGAAGAAGGTTGAACTTGGAAAACATTTCCGTTAACATGTAATGGTGAGAGTCATATTATAGGAGGTTGCCCATTGAGTCTGCAAATCAATGAAGTTACAAAAAAATTCGGGGAGTTCACGGCTGTCAATCAGCTTGATTTAACGATTCCCGAGAAAGAAATGTTTGGTTTTTTAGGAGGTAACGGAGCCGGTAAAACGACCACGTTCCGGATGGTATTGGGATTGCTTGACCCCACCGAAGGAGAAGTGACTTGGAAGGGTAAGAACATTGATTATACGACCAGTTCATTAATTGGATACCTGCCTGAGGAACGCGGCTTATATCCAAAGCTGAAAGTGCGCGATCAAATCGTCTATCTGGCAAGATTGAGAGGAATGAACAAACGTGATGCTTTGAAAGAGTTGGAGTATTGGCTTGATCGCTTTATGGTTCCGGAATACATCGATAAACGGGTCGAGGAGCTCTCCAAGGGAAATCAGCAAAAAATCCAGCTGATTGCATCCATGATCCATAAGCCCGAGTTGCTTATCCTTGACGAACCGTTTAGCGGACTGGACCCGGTGAATGTGGAAATATTGAAGAAGGCAGTCATCGATCTGAGGGATAATGGGACGACGATTGTATTCTCAAGCCATCGGATGGAGCATGTGGAAGAGATGTGTGAGCATCTTTGCATCATGCATAAAGGATCTCCGGTCGTTGCCGGGAAACTAAAAGAAATCAAACGTTCTTTTGGTAAAAAGAATGTGTCAATCAAAGCTGATTTTGATTTATCTTTCTTGGATACTTACGCTGGCGTAACGAAAGTTAAAAATACGATGGAAGGAAAGGTCCTTCAGGTCACAGGGGAAGATATTGCTGAGAACATGATTCGTGATCTTGTTCCAAAAGGATTCGTTCGAAAGTTCGAATTGGAGGAACCATCGCTGACGGATATTTTCATTGAAAAAGTAGGTGCAGTCTATGAATAAATTTTGGATTGTTCTTTCTCATACATATCTATCAAAATTAAAAACGAAATCATTTATCATTTCCACCATCATCATGATGGCCCTGATTCTTGTCCTGTCGAATATTTCCAAGCTGATTGATGCATTCGGCGATGATGAAACGCAAAAGGTGGCCGTCATCGACCAGACTGAAGATCGCTTATTCGATCCTTATAAAAAAGCCGTAAAAGGCATGAGCGAAGACCTTTCGATCATTTCTGCCCAGAATGAAAAGGAAGCGGAGAAGCTGGTAAGTGCAGATGAAATTATAGGCTATCTTTTAATCGAGAAGGAAGATCGCCTCGGCTTCAGGGGGACATATAAAGCGAATCAAATTTCAGATTCAAAGGTAAGCAATGATTTGCTTCTGGCACTTACCCAGCTGAAAAGCCAAATAACTGCGGATGATTTGAAATTGACAGATCAGCAAATCAGCCAATTGAATACACCGCCTGCTTTTGAAACGATTGCGCTTCAGGAAAATGCAAAAACCGAAGAAGACCTAGATCAAGCCCGCGGTCTTGTTTATGTGCTCTTGTTCGTCATTTATTTCGGTGTACTGATGTATGCAACGATGATAGCAATGGAAGTGGCCACTGAAAAAACATCACGAGTCATGGAAATCCTGATTTCAAGTGTCCCGCCAGTGACGCAGATGTTTGCCAAAATCATGGGCATCGCATTGCTTAGCCTTACCCAAATGATTTTATTTTTTGGCGTCGGTTATGTATCGATCAAACAAAACTTGGCAAGTATGGATGAAGGATTCTTTTCCTTTCTTGGTTTTGGTAACACGAAAATTTCAACCATCATTTATGCAATCATCTTCGCTTTGCTCGGCTACCTCCTATACGCGACGCTTGCGGCCTGTCTAGGATCGGTCGTCAGCAAAATAGAAGATGTTCAACAAATGATTTCACCGATGACCATGTTAGTTGTCATTGCCTTTTTGATTGCGATGTTCGGGCTCGGAAATCCATCGGCAAGTTATATCACCTTTACATCATTCATTCCATTTTTCACCCCAATGATCATGTTTCTGCGTGTAGGCATGCTCGATGTACCATTCTGGGAAATTGCCCTCAGCATCGCCGTGATGATCATCACCATTGTTTTGCTAGGTATCATCGGGGCAAAAATCTATCGTGGTGGCGTCTTGATGTACGGAAGCTCAAAATCCCTGAAAAGCATCAAGAATGCCCTGCAATTATCAAAGAAAAATTAGCAGCAAGCCTGGACTTTCCATTTCCTTCGGAAAAATCCAGGCTTTAAATAAATGGCGCATTCATAAAAAGCTAACGAATGTTAAGGCAACCATGATTGGAAGTGTATATTAGATGAACAATCCGATACCTTTGGCAATCGCTTCAGAAGCTTTTCTTTTGCTATCCTTCTTCATTATGTATGTATCTACCGGGAAATCCAAAAAGACCTTGATAATTGTACTCAGCATCATCGGAGGAGCGCCGCTTTTATATTTTGTCATAGACGATATGAACAGCAATTATGCAGATGCAAATATAGGGCTGGGCCTTGCTTTTATGTTTACCTGGTTATATAGCGCCATAGCGTTTATCATTGCAATCATTCTTCTAGTAGTAAAAAAGAAAGCGGATCATGATATTCCGAAAGAACCGTGATCAGCGCTTTTAGGAAATGATTCATGCAGGGACTACATGAAAATTGCAGTCCCTGCATTTTTATATTTGTGAAAGCAATAATATAGGAAAGATGAAGGAAAAGGACCTTAGTCATATTTCGACATATTCCAAAGATTTTTTTATCAGTCGGTATTGGCTTTGTTTTTTTAAATAAATGCCTCCGACCATAGGAATTGTTCTGAGTTGATGGTGCAACGCATAGTGCACTGTATGATATCCCGGAATATGTAGGGTTAGCTGTACCTAAATTAACGGATTTCTTTAATCAGGAGCTTTAAGAATAAAAAAAGCTCGGAATGATGAAATGGTACCGCTGCAGGGCAGTAACGTTATATAAGGGTGTGCCCCTGCAGGTCCTTACCTTTAATGAAATGTGCTGTACGCTTATACCTTCTAATACCCATTTTATGTTTGCCGATATGTTGAATTGGCTGACACTTTATCTGATTGGCCAAGTTTCGCTAGTTAGAGAGCCCGCCTTTATTTTTATACGATCCTCCATTAGATTTATCCGTAATCAATCTAACTCGAATTTATTAGAGAATGGCCACCAGCTGAATATGGAGAAATTCTTTGAGAAGATAACATGAAAAGCCTTACTAGGGAAAGCGGATAGTAAGGCTTTTTATTACTCGAGTTCCGGTTATAATGTTGAGCAAGGGACATTATGCGTTTATTTTTTGATTATTCTTCTCTTTCAGACGCTTAATATCTTCTCTAGGCGGAAATCCAAACATCCTGGAATATTCACGGCTGAATTGCGATGGGCTTTCATATCCCACCCGAAAAGCAACATCAGCTGCGTCTGTCGATTCGGATAATAACAAGTGCCTGGCTTCCTGCAGTCTTAGTTGTTTTTGGAACTGGATCGGACTCATCGCCGTGACTTCTTTAAAGTGTCTATGGAGCGAGGATACGCTCATGCTTGCTATATCTGCAAGATCCTCAATTCGAAAAGACTGTTTATAGTGATGCATGATATGTTCGATTGCGTCTCTAATTCGATAGGTAGAGCTTCCTTCCATTGCCATCTGCCCTAGTGTCGCTCCATGTGGACCTTGAAGAACCCTATAGAGAATTTCCTGCTTGAACAAAGGCGCAAGCACTGGAATATCCTTAGGGTTATCCAGCAAACAAACTAATCTAAGCACAGCATCCAACATGGTCGAGTCTAAAGGGCTGACAAACATTGCCCTATTGGCACTTTTTTTCGGATCAGCCTGAAATTCAGCATTCCCTAATACGGCTAAGATTTGACTTGGTGTAAATTCAAGTTTGAAAGCCAGATAAGGAGCATCGGGGGAGGCTTCTATAACTTGTGCGGTAACCGGCAAATCAACAGATGCAACAAGGTAATCGGCAGAACTGTATGTATAGCGATCCTGGGCCAGTGATACCACCTTCTTACCTTGGACGATAATGCATAGGGAAGGATTGTAAACTCCATAATTCGGTCCGATGGCAGTGGATTGACGACTGAAAAATAAAGAAGGAATAGCAGTTGAGTGGGTACCATCCCGACCTGAATGGCTCTCAATCAGTTTAGCAAGTTTACCCTGCCCTTGATAAATTTGTTCGGACATAATAATAAGGTCCTCCTTGTTCCTCTATGATCTGATAGCAATTATAAGGCATATCTTCCTGTGATGTAAGTGTAACTGAGAGGATTAGGCAATCATTTGAGTCGAATGGGATACCGGTTGCTTTTTCAGCTGTTGCATAATAAGGATGCAGGTAAGTAATATAACCATTTAAAGCGATAAGAATGCAAAGAAGGGGGAGATGGTTAACCGCTAAAGCATACTCGGCTACGGTATTTTCAAGGAACAAGATCTATCATACGAGGAGCGGTGTTATGAAAATTTTAATTTTAGGCGCTAATGATCAAATAGCCCGTAGCCTAACAAATGAATTGCTTAATAAAACGGATTATTCTATCATTCTTTATGCAAAAGCGGTCATTAGCTTTTAACTATCATTGATGATAGCTGCGAAGTTTTATTTGCTGGGATTTTAAAGACAGAGATAAACTGATATAAAAACATATCGAAGATGGATGATCATGCCGCATTTATTAGCTCTGCCTTTGACGGTATTTCCACCTCGCTTCTAGCCGGAGTAGCATCAAGCAAATCAGGTGGTCGAACTGATGTGGAATAATGAAGCAGGGGGAAGAGTAATGACCTTAATTACTCGCAAGATAAATGAATTGTATCCATTTCGGTGAGCGCTTGGGGATTGAACGGATTGAGTTCGGATAGCACCAAAGGAGAGAAGATAAATAACTGACATTTACTATGAAAAACAGGAGGATATAATATGCAAAAAGTAATGTTAAACAATGGTGTTGAGATGCCTATACTAGGTTTTGGTGTTTTTCAAATGACCGATCCAAAGGAATGTGAACAAGCCGTATATGATGCCCTTATGGCAGGATATCGCTTGATTGACACGGCTGCGTCTTATTTAAATGAAAAGGAGGTCGGCTCGGCCATCAAACGAAGCGGCGTTCCAAGAGAGGAGCTATTCATTACGACAAAACTCTGGGTTCAAGATGCTGGTTACGAGAATACAAAGAAAGCATTCGCAAACTCACTGGAAAGATTGCAATTGGATTATCTGGATTTGTATTTAATTCATCAGCCATTTGGTGATGTCTATGGCTCTTGGCGTGCGATGGAGCAATTGTATCGTGAGGGAAAAATCAAGGCAATCGGTGTTAGTAACTTCTACTCAGACCGTCTAGTCGATTTAATTACACATAATGAAGTGGTCCCGGCTGTAAACCAGGTTGAAACCAATCCTTTCTGCCAGCAAATAGAAAGCGCTAAACTTATGGAAGAAAATAGGGTTCAAATCGAATCCTGGGCGCCTTTTGCAGAAGGTAAAAATGACATCTTCCAAAATGAAGTGTTGGTATCCATTGCTCAAACGCATAATAAATCTGTTGCTCAAGTAATTTTACGTTGGCTGACACAGAGAGGCGTCGTGGTGATTCCTAAGTCTGTTCGCAAAGAAAGAATCCTTGAGAACTTTACTATCTTTGACTTTGAATTAAGCCAAGGGGATATGGAAAAGATTGCGACGTTAGATACGAATGAGAGCTTGTTCTTCTCACATAGAGATCCTGAAATGGTAAAATCACTCAGTTCCCGTAAACTTGATATATAAATTTTGATATCAACCGGAACACTCGTAGCTAGATCGAATAGAAACAATAAAGATGTTTGGTTTTTAAGTAAAAAAGAGGGCCATAATGCATATTGAAGGATATAGGATACTGTTTGTTCATACATGCGCTTCCGAATTAGTCCTGGAAATTCGATACGATGATATTGCAGAAGATCAATAAAAGCCCTTCTCGAGTGAGAGGGGGTTTTTTGTTAATCTTTTTTATATTACCCCAAAAGTACAAGCGGGAAAGCCTCCTCATATTAAGAAATAATGAACTAACGGCACCCGATTTAAACATGTGATTATTAGTAATTACCTCCAATTCCTATTTTGCATAAAAAAATCCGCATGAAGTACTATATGAAGACAAGATGGTTTTTAAGGAGGAAGAAATGAGCGAACATGTTAAAGGCGAATTATCATTATTTACCGAGTATCTTATGTCATTATTATTTACAGCCTGCCTTGCAATTTTTCTTTCGAAGTTCACCGATACTTTTCCATGGCTTGCCTTCATCGGAATTTCATTAGGTCTTGCTATCATAATTTTCTGTTGGGAAAAAAAGAAGCACCAATGGCCTCTTTTTATTATCGGCTTATTATTGAACACCCTGGTGTGGTCCATCGTTTTGAATTGGTCTTCATTTTTCTGAATATAAAACATATAACCGTTTAATTCATGTTTCATGGAATCGGCTATTATGGTTTTTTTATATTCTATTCTCTTCATTTTTTCTTTGACAGCCACTCTGCCACGATTGCAGCTTCTTCGTTGGAAATAACCCCAGCCGGCATGCCGTTTTTACCATTATTGATAATATCTTCTATTTCACTTTTGTCATATTTTGCACCAACTTTATTTATAGCTGGACCCGCTCCTCCTTGTAGATTTTCGCCGTGACATGATATACAGCTATTATTTACAATCTCTTCTGCACCAGCCGAAGTACCCTGTGTGCCCCCATCTGGACTTGGTGATGGTGAAGGTTGCTGTCCTTTGTAAAAAAATAGTAAAAACACGAAACATCCTGCAAGAACAACACTGACTCCAGAGGTAAGCCAAATTTTTTTCATAAATACCTCCCTATTAAAGTATGTAGCGTTAAAAACGTATGAAATATGATTTTCTTCATTCTCATAGAATTCATTTTTGGGCTGTATTTAACTTGAACATCCATGGTTCCTATTTTATTATTCCTATCTTTCCCCAAAAAATATTATTGTATGACTCGATTTTTCTAATGGGCAGGATTTATTCTTATAAATCTAGTTACTATCATTCTAATTGGTAATTATAGGTATAAAAATGAGCCGTTCTGTGAATATATGTATAAAGGATAATAAGACACTCTCCTTACCATCCGTTTATTGCGGAGGTGGGAACGTTATCGTTCTCCGGTAAGGCTACATAATGAATTTACCAGGAAATGCTGCTGATGCTTATAAGGGAGGGTTGAGGATGTTTCAAAATATTGGGATTCCAGGCTTGGTTGTCATGCTTATCATCGCACTGGTGATTTTCGGTCCGAAAAAACTACCTGAAATTGGAAGGGCATTTGGACGGACTTTCTCGGAATTCAAGAGCGCAACAAGTGGATTGATATCCGATGCCGATAAATCGGAAGAAAAACCTCCTGAACCTCCGATTGATGAAAAGAAGAAGGGATAAATCAGGTCATTCTTAATATACTGCTGGTCATTGTCCTGGACGGATAGTAGGTCCGCTAGTCAGGGGGATAGTGCTGTCTTTGACAAGGATGGGAATTCTCGATCCAATGAAATTGGCAAGGCGAGAGCAAAGGATCTTTTTTCCTTGATAGTCGTGCCTATTATCATCACTCCTTCAGATTATCCCACCGCTCATCCTTTATGGATGGAGTGTTACTAAATCAATCATCATCTATAAGATAAGGTGATTCAAACCTTATATTCAGATAGGAGTTTTTTTATGTCGGACAATGAGAAAAGTCAAATTGAAAAACGGGGCAGTACCAGACGTACCTTTTTAAAGAATTCCGGATTAGCGGTCGGTGGCCTCATTTTAGGGGGCGCCGTGGGAAGCATATTTGATGGGAATTCTGATGGCGGTGTTAAAACAGAACAAAAGAATCAAACTCAAGGCAATAATCCGAATGAAGCCTTGATGTTTTTTTATCCAGAAGAATATCAGACGACAGCGGCAGCAGCTGAGCGCATTTTCCCAAAGGACGAAACGGGACCAGGGGCGCTTGAATTAAATGCGGCGATATACATTGACCATCAACTTAACAGTGGATGGGGCGTAAATGAAAAAGATTATAAGCTTGGACCCTATTATAAGCCAGGGCCAACACAAGGTGAACAGGTCAAACTTTACCGAAAGGACTTGTTCAGGCTAGGCTTAAAAGAATTGAATGCCTATAGTAACAAAAACTATCAAAAGAAATTTACGGATTTGGACGCTACTGGACAGGATGAAGTTTTGGCTGCATTTGAGAAAGGCGAAGCGAGTTCACTTTCTGGCGTATCTTCATCGGCATTTTTCCAATTGTTAAGAACTCTGACTATTGAAGGGGTTTATGCCGATCCATTGTACGGAGGAAATAAGGAGATGCTTGGTTGGCAGATGCGGAAATACCCTGGTTCTCGAATGGGGTATACAAAGGAAATCCAAAGCAAGGAATTTGTAAAGCTAGATCCAAATAGCCTTCAGAGTCATATGAAGCATTAATCTTGGAAAGGGCTGAAACATATGGCAAAAAAACTATCAAAGGTACCCGTCGTCATTGTCGGTATGGGATGGGCTGGGGGTATCATCGCCTCGGAATTAACGAAAGCGGGAATTAAGGTTGTTGGACTTGAACGCGGGAAAGAACGGGATATGAGCGATTATTCAATGGTGCATGACGAATTGCGATTCCAACACCGTGAAGAATTGATGCAAGATCTGTCAAAAGAGACGATTACCCACCGCAATAATCTGAAGATGAGAGCGCTCCCTATGCGAAGTTATGGAACATTTATCGTAGGTGAAGGTCTTGGGGGGGCTGGAAGTCACTGGAATGGGCAAACCTACCGTTTCCTTCCTTATGATTTTGAAATTAGGTCGCTAACTGAAAAAAGGTATGGCAAAAATAAAATTAAATCAGACTATCCCATTCAGGACTGGGGCATTACATATGACGAAATGGAACCATATTATGATACCTTTGAAAAAATGGCAGGCATTTCCGGTGAAACCGTTGAACTATATGGAAAACGTTCCAATCCCTATCCAACAGGTCCGATGGTAAAAACACCTGTTTTGGCGGAATTTGAACAAGCAGCGAAGAAGCTGGGCTACAAACCATATATGATTCCTTCTGCAAATCTATCAGAGAATTACAAAAACCCGGATGGCATTTCCCGTTCAGCCTGTCAATATTGTGCGTATTGTGAAAACTTCGGGTGTGAGTACGGGGCAAAAGCAGATCCGGTCGTTACGGTCATTCCCGTTGCAAAAGAAACGGGTAACCTTGACCTGCGCACCTATTCAAACGTCACCCGTATTGTAAATGACGGACGGAAAGCGACAGGTGTTATTTATGTGGATACCTTCACTGGCGAAGAATTCGAGCAGCCGGCAGAAGTAGTGGTATTAGCGAGTTATGTATTTAATAATGTCAGGCTTTTGCTTAATTCCAAGCTCGGAACACCTTATGATCCAAAAACGAAAAACGGTGTAATCGGCAAGAACTATTGTTACCAAGTAAGTTCAGGATATTCAAGCCTTTATTATAATGATCGTGAGTTCAATATATATGGTGGTGCAGGAGCTTTAGGTATAGAAATCCCGGATTTCGCAGGTGATAATTTTGACCATTCGGATGTAAACTTCCTTCATGGAGCAGGAATTCGGACAACCCAGTATGGTAACAGGCCGATAGCGAATAATAACTCACCAATCGGAACACCTTCTTGGGGTGCTGAATTCAAGAAGCAATCAATCAAATATGCCAATAGCATCCTGCAAGTCAAATCTCAAGGAGCCAGTATGCCACATACACAAAATTACCTTGATTTGGATCCCACTTACAAAGATGTTTACGGTATGCCCTTATTGCGGATGACGTATGACTATACCGCCCAAGATCGCGAGTTAGTTAAATACATGGCGAAAGTAACAAGGTCGATTGCTAAAAAAATGGGTCCGGACCATATTGATACGGTCGCTGAACAAGCGGATTTTAACGTAAACACAGATACGAATACGCATAACACAGGCGGAGTCATCATGGGGACCGATCCCAACGATTCAGCCGTTAACACATACCTGCAAATGTGGGATGCTGAAAATGTATTTGTTGCCGGCTCTTCGGCATTTCCACATAACAGCTCGTTTAACCCGACTGGTACACTAGGAGCCTTTTCATATCGAGCGGCTGAAGGAATCGTGAAATACCTTAAAAAAGGCGGCTCTCTCGTCTAAAAGCTCTTCCTTTGACCGTACATAAACAGGATCTGTTCCCAAAAAAATTGGGGATTGGTCCTGTTTTTTGGTGAATTTTATTCAAAGCAACAACTATTGCATGTCTCATTCCAGTCTAATTGCCTTGTTTAATGGACATATTAAACAACATACCAAAAACGTAAATGCGGAGGTTTGAAAAATGAGAGGCAAATGGAAGATCACAATTTTATCCTCTATCCTTTCTGTAAGCTTTCTAACAGCTTGTAATGCCGGTAATAAGGACTTTAATGATCGAGAGGACGTAGATTACCGTCCCGTCCGCTATGAAAGCGACACGAATCCAACGGATAATAATGATGCAGAAAATCGATCATTCAAGCATGATGAAAACCCAGATCAAACAGACAAGCAAATGGAAAAGGGCGATAATCTTGAATTTAACAAATCAAGAGGTGACTTATAAAGCTTGACCAGAGAAAAAAATCAGCTAAAATCTTTTGATGATACTTTGCAAAAGAAGGAAAAAGATGATTGGCTTTATTATCATTATGTAGACCTCGTTATTTATGGACTTTTAGCGGAAGAATGAAAATGAATCATATAAAAAAAGCTTGGAAGTTCCGAGCTTATTTTATTTATTTTATTTTTGGGGAATAAGGGGCAGGATCGTTTAACAAATCATTGGGTGAATTTGGTAGAATGTATGAATATGAAAAAAAAACATACATACACGGCGGAAAGATCTTTTGAAAACTAATCATTACAATATATGCTTTATATTAATAGTATCTTTGATGATCATTTCTGGGTGCACTGGTCAAGCTAACAAAGACAGCATAGCATCCATTTCGGTTAATTCCGATTCTGAATATACGAATACTTTTAAAAAATTAAATGTAGGGGAATTGTATGATTTTGATTTCAAATTAAATGAAGCAGATAAAACGTGGGTAAATGTGTGGATGGAACGTTACAAAGATGGAAAGAAAGAGCCTCAACCGTTAGCTAAACTATCCTATGGGAATAGCCCCAACAAAGTGGAGGAAGGAAATGTAGGATTTGGAATGATAAATACGAATGATTCGCGTTTAGTTTTTCTTTACGCACCCCATGTAACTGCACCGCCACAAAATATAGACAAAATCCATTCTGATCATGTTTTTACAGGATGGGATTATGCTGTAGGGGAAGATAAAATGACATTAAAATTGGGCGAAACCTATGTATTAGGTGCTTATAGAGAATCTGATGGAAACTCGATAAGGACATACAATTTACTAGACGAAAATGAAGTGAAGAAGATGATAAGTGATGATAAAATTGTCTTTTTGCTTAAAATGAAAATTGAAAAAAAATAAAACAGATATATTGTATGTACATATACTTATGAAGGTAAGCCGTATCGAATCGAAGGTGCACGTTTCTCTGATACCACTGAGGAAGCGGGCTAGCGGATGAGGTTCCTATGAACGTTCATTATGGGAATGGTAGGATAATCATGTGTTGCTGTAGAACTAATGAACAAGAAGACAAATATAAGGAGGACACTATGAGTAAATTCAGTTTGTTTGGCAAGTTCAGTGTACAAGAAGGCGAACGTGACACAATGGTGGAAATCTTGTTGGAAGCAGCGGAATCAATGGAGAATGTAAATGAGTGCGAGATATATCTTGTGAATATTTCTGAAACCGAACCAAATACTGTTTATGTTTATGAAGTATGGAGTAATGAAACTGCCCATCAAGCGTCACTTACACTTGAAGCAACACAAACCTTAATAAAGCGTGCAAAGCCAATCATTACTGGAATGGAGAGAATCGGCACCTTACAGACAAGGGGAGGGAAGGGCATTTCACACGATGCTTGATTCACGATTCAAGGATTCAAGGGTACAATCCCGTTAATAAATGAACCGGGCAGGATACAAGAATAAATCTTTACCATTAATACGAGTTACCAGATACAGCAAAATTGTGGGTATCATACTTTCCATTTTACAGCTTTGTTGGCTTGGTCATTATATTTTTTATTGTTCAAAAAGTCATTAGTATGGGGATTAACCAATCAAAAGAAGGTAAGGCTTTAAGGTCCGAACTTAACGAAATCAAAAAACTGCTTAAAGATTTAAACGGAAGATAAACATAAAAATGAAAGGCTCCATTTAATTTGGAGCGTTTTTTTTGTTTTCCGTTCAGGTGTAACAAGACGTTAATGTATGATCAATAGAAGCCGTTGCTTGTCGTTCACTTGAAAGTAACTTTCCTTAATGATAAAAATTTTGCCATTTCGCTAATTTCAAGTCAATATTATGTAGGTATGAATTGATGGATAAGGAATGATTAAATGAAAAGAATTATATTAATGTTCTTGGCTGCAGCTGTTATCATGATCGGGTTGGTCTTGAATCATGCGATTGCCAAGAAGGATAAGGCCATCTATGTTGCTGTCAATGGAGATGATCAAAGTGCCGGCACAAAATCAAAGCCATTTCGCACACTCAATAAAGCCGCTTCTGAAGCGAAAGCAGGGACGACTGTCTACATACGAAAAGGAATTTACAATGAAAAGCTAGTCGTGAAACATAGCGGAACAAAATTAAAACCAATCATTTTTAGAGCTTACAAAACGGAAAAAGTGATTATTAGTGGGAAAAATTCAAAGGATGTTGAAGGTGATACATCCTTAATTACGATTAATAATAAAAATAATCTTACAATAAAAGGTTTGATGATACAGGATTTAACGACCGATTTATCGGATGAAACAGTCATGGGGATTTATGTAACAGGGTCCAGCAGTCACATTACATTGGAACATAACCATGTGCACCGGATAAAAACACGTGCAGCTGATGGCAATGGTCATGGAATCGCGATCTACGGAACAGGTAAAATGAGAGACATAAATGTTTTGGGAAATACAGTAGAAGATTTAAAACTTGGTTTCAGCGAATCTCTTGTTCTTAATGGAAACATTGACGGCTTTAAGGTGGAAAACAACATAGTTCGCCGAAATGACAATATCGGCATTGATCTGATTGGTTACGAAGGCACCTCTACTGATAAAAATGCTGACTTTGTACGTAATGGAGTCGTAAAAAAAAATCGGGTTTATGAAATATCTTCTTTTGGCAATCCAGCTTATGGGGAAGAGTATTCCGCCGCAGGAATTTATGTGGATGGCGGGAAGAATATAGCCATTGAAAAAAATACCGTTTATCAAAGCGATATCGGAATAGAAGCAACCTCAGAGCATCCTGGAAAATATGCTGATCAGATAAACATAACAAACAATACGATATATCATAACTTTTTCACAGGAATATCAATTGGAGGGTATGATGAAAAGCGGGGCGGGACTAAAAATTCTCTTATCTCGCAAAACATTATGTATCGCAATGATACAAAGGGTATCGATGGTGGCCAGCTTTTATTGCAGCATGATATAAGTAACAACGTGATCGAAAAGAATATTTTGACTGCCGGACCATCCCGCATATTCATCGCTAACTATTTTTCAACAAATAAAGAAAATGATCTAGTGAAGAATGTATTTCATCAAGAAAAAGGAAAAAAGGGGATATGGGTTTGGAAGGAAGAAGACTATACATCTTTTCCTATTTTCAAAAAAGCCTCAAAAAGTGATGCAAAATCCAGTTATTTAGATCCTGGATTTGTTAATTCGAATAAATATGATTTTAGGCTGAAAAAAGATTCACCTGCAAAGTCCATTGTAGACTGAATGTCGCAGGTTAACATAAACTCCCTTATTAACATAAAAAAAAGGCTGCCAATTTGAAGTGAACCCAAAAAGTTAGACACGTTATTTAATTAGCCAGCCTTGAGGGCATGAACCCGGTAATCTACTGGGCTCATCCCCTTTAATTTTACCTTGATTCGTTGATGATTGTAGTAATGGATATATTCTTCTAGCTCTTGTTTGAAATGCACCATGCTTTCAAATTCTTGAAGATAGAGTAACTCGGATTTTAATAGGCCAAAGAAGTTTTCAATGACCGCATTATCGAGACAATTTCCCTTACGGGACATGCTTTGTGTAATGTTATGTCTTTTCAATTTATGAGAGTATTGTTTCATTTGGTAATGCCAGCCCTGATCTGAATGAAGAATGGGTGAATCTTTCGATTCCAAGCCGTCAAAAGCTTTATCCAGCATTTTAGAAACGAGCGGATAAACAGGCCGAGATTCCATATTAAAGGCGATGATTTCTCCATTAAACAGATCAAGAATGGCCGATAAATATAGTTTCTCCCCAACAAGATGGAATTCTGTGACGTCTGTTACCCACTTTTCATTGGACTTTTCCGCCTTAAAATCACGTGCTAAAATGTTGGGTGCAATCTTACCGATTTTCCCTTTGTAAGAACGGTATTTCTTCATGCGAACCAAAGACTTCAATCCTAGTTCATTCATCAATCGGAGAACTGTTTTATGATTGATGTGAGCACCTCGGTTACGTAATTCTAGGGTGATGCTTCGATACCCATAACGTCCTTTATGCGTATGGAAAATCTCTTCGATAAGGGATTTAATTTCTGTGTATTTATCCTCACGCCCGAAGGCGTTTACCCAATAATAGTATGTACTCCGTGCCATGTTAGAAATGGATAGAAGTAGATGTAAATTAAATTGTTTCCTTAGTTCATGGACTACTGTCGCTTTTTCTTTCTTTGTAGGGCTTCCTTTTCTTGAACTAAGGCATTCAACTTTTTTAGATAGGCATTCTCTGCACGTAAGTATTCTAATTCTGCAAGAAGTGCTTCTTGAGAGCCTTTAGCTGGCGATGTTTTCTTGGTTTCTTTTTTCATGGATAGACGCCCCTTTTTCTTTGGTTTAAGGGCGTCTATACCTCCTTCCTTCAACTGATTTGCCCAATTCCAAAGTATAGAATCGGAAGGAAGGTTATAGTGTACAGCGGTCTCGCTGATCGATGCCCTATTTTCGTTCATATATGTAAGTACCTCTAGTTTAAAGGGCAGAGTGTAATTTGTATAGGATGAAGCAAGTCCTTCCATCCCATGTTCAAGATAGCGAGCGACCCATCCTTTCAGAGGGGATAAACCTACATTTCTTTCTTGTGCAATGGATTTATAGGATTTTTTCCCTTCCAAGTACTCTAAAACTGCATGTAATTTTTCATCCATCGTATATTTAGTCAAAAAAACTGCACCTCCAATTGTTAGATGTTGTCTAACAATTGGGGTGCAGTTCAATTTGGTTGCCTTTTTTTATTGCAAAAGAAAAAATCGGCAGATCTGCATTCTAGGTTTGATTGATAATGAATCATTGGTTGGTTTGGTTAACATAGCAAAAAAACCGATTTTGAACCTTATCATAATTGTATTCATTATCGGACATAGCTATATGAAAGTGGTTTAATCCTGAGTGAGGTGAAGAAAATTGTGAAACAATTATTTAAGCTAAGATCTGCTTGGTTTCCAGTTTGGTTAATTACATTACTCATGTTAATCATGATAAGTGTTTACTTACCTGTCTTTAGTGGCGCGAATAAAAATGTACCAAATGTTCCCTTAATCTTTGTGAACCAAGATCAAGGCACTGTTGGAGCCTCTATATTAATGAAACTTAAAGAAAAACAAAATGGAAACTCCTTTAATTGGAAGGCCGCTGACAAAGAGAAAAAAGCATTGAATCAATTAAAAAACAATCAGGCACATGGTGCACTAATTATTCCGGCTAATTTTTCAAAAGAAATTTCCGAGGTGCAAAAATCGCTACTGTCAGGAAAAGAAACGGGAAAACCAGCAACATTGAAGATTTTATTAAATGAAGGGATTGGCCAATCATCGTCCATGATTGCAAGCAACGTCCTGCAACTGGTTGCTGCGTCCACAAACCAGGAAGTCAGCGGTGAAATAAAAATTATATTAAATCAAAAAGGAATTTCTTTGTCCCCTGAAAACGCATCCCTGATGGATAATCCAGTTCAGTTCAAGACGGAAAATGTCCTTGGGCTTCCGGATAATCTCAATAAAGGAATGACGCCATTCGTAATGGTCATCATTTCTTCGATAACAGGGATGATGGGGGCAAATATGATTCGCGGGTACCTTAGGAAAGCAAACGGCGATCTTGAAAACAATGATTCTTCCTTGAGCTATACAAAAATCCTTAAAGCAGAAATGATATTTAGCATCATTTTAGCCTTTGGTGTCTCCTCCGTTTCCCAAATAGGTGTTTTTGGCTTCTTTGGGAGTTCACACACGTCCAGCATTTTTTTGATTTATCCATTTTCCTTTTTCTGCTGTCTGACCATGATTTCCTTATTCAAATCGCTTTCCTTAATCTTTGGTGGATGGGGAATGCTTGTGATGTTTCCAATAAACATCATGGGCATTTTTTCAAGTGGCGGACCGATACCATTATCAACCCTGCCTATTGTCCATCGCATATTTAGCTATATCCTGCCTACGAAATATATGGTAGATGGCATGAGGGCGCTGCTATATTATAATGGCAGGATGCAAGCAGGACTCGGCACGGCTTTATTCGCCATATCCGTTTATTTCATTGTCACCCTCGCCATCATCATTGCTTTCATTGTATATTCATCAAATAGAGACAGAAATAATGCGAGTGAGGAAGAGGAAGAGAATATGCAAGTACCAATTGACAGTGAAATTCATGTCAAAAAATAATGATTACCGTATGGAAGAAGAATTGGATAGGACCGAATTACGGGAGCAAAAAGAAAGATACAGGTTTGTAGATCGGATTGAGTTTGCGGATGGAGCAACATCCAAAAAAAAGGCTATATCGCTGTAGAGTGCATCTTAGCACTAGGAAAAATGGGAAAAACTTACCTAGTGGGTAAGTTTTTTCGGCTAGAAGTTACTTCGAGAGATAAACGCGGGCTTCATAAGGTTTTAATGTATTTGAAGAAATCGTATCACAGCCTTGATCCGCATAGTTAGTGATTAACAGTTGTCCAGCTTCACCATTCAGATGCCTTGGCCATTCAAAGGGGGCCGCTTCCTCTGTAAAGTTACATAGAACCAGTAATGTTTCATGATCCAATGTACGTGTATACGCATATATTTGCTCATTCTCTTTTAATACAAGGTCATATGCACCGTACACAATTATGTCATGTTCTTTTCTTAGCTTAATTAGTTTCTGATAGTAGTAAAAGATGGAACTCGAGTCTTCCAATGCTTGCTTCACATTAATTTCCGCATGGTTTGGGTTCACTTTTAACCAAGGAGTGCCTGTAGTAAAACCTGCATTTTGACTATCGTCCCATTGCATGGGAGTCCTGGCGTTATCACGGCCTTTCATATAAATGGATTCCATTACTTTAGCTTGATCCTCTTGACCCTCTATCACTTTTTCACGGTACATATTCAGAATCTCGATATCCTTGTAATCATCAAGATCAAATGTAACATTTGTCATGCCTATTTCCTCACCTTGGTAGATATAAGGCGTTCCCTGCATCATATGAAGGAAGGTTCCAAGCATTTTTGCGGATTCCACTCGGTAAGATGTATCATTGCCAAAGCGAGAGACCATTCTTGGCTGATCATGGTTGTTTAAATATAGGCTATTCCAACCTTTTCCTTCCAATCCTTTCTGCCATTTTGTCATGCATTCTTTAAGATCGTCCAGCTTTAAAGGCTGTACGTCCCATTTCCCGCCTGGTCCTGAATCCAAATCCATATGCTCGAATGTGAAAATCATATTTAGCTCAGTACTTTCACTGTTCGCATACTTAGTGGCATCTTCAACCGATGCCCCAGGACATTCGCCGACTGTCATCATGTCATATTTCGAAAGTACCTCACGATTCATCTCCTGCAGATACTCATGGACATGAGGACCATTCATGAAGAAATCGCCGCCCCAATCGTATCGCTTTCCGCCTGGCGTGCTGGGCAATCCTTCCGTTTTGGAAATGAGGTTGATCACATCCATTCGAAAACCATCAATGCCCTTATCAAGCCACCATATCATCATGTCATGAATTTCTTTTCTTACCGCAGGGTTTGCCCAATTTAAATCAGGCTGTTTTTTGCTAAACAGATGAAGGTAGTATTCATCTGTTTCTTGATCATATTGCCAAGCTGGACCACTAAAGACCGATGTCCAGTTGTTTGGCTCTTTTCCATCTTTGCCGGGGCGCCAAATATAGTAGTCTCTGTAAGGATCATCTTTTGATGAACGGGATTCAATGAACCATTTATGTTCATCCGATGAGTGATTAACAACAAGATCCATCATCAATTTCATATTTCGTGAATGTAATCCTTCTAAAAGGTCTTCCCAGTCATTCAAGGTACCAAACTCATCCATAATGTCTTGATAGTCACTAATATCATAGCCATTATCATCGTTTGGAGATTTGAAAACAGGGGATAGCCAAACGACATTGACTCCTAATTCATGTAAATAATCAAGTTTTGAAATAATTCCAGGCAAATCGCCGATTCCGTCCCCATTACTATCCATGAAACTCCGGGGATATATTTGATAAACAACACTTTCTTTCCACCATTTTCTCTCCAATTTCATCTTCCTTCCACTTTTAATTTGTTTCTTAAGTCTCATTCTGCCGTTATTTAACAGCACCTTTCGTCACGCCACTAATAATCCATTTTTGAGCGATGATATAAACAAGGACCATAGGGGAGAGTGCCATTAAATAGGAGGCAAATGCTAAGTTATAATTGGTTGTAAACTGTGACTGGAATACATATTGGACCAGCGGCAATGTCATCGAATCACGATCACTTAAAATAACAAGCGGTAACATAAAATCATTCCATGCCCACAAGCATGTTAAAATTCCGACTGTTGCGTTGATTGGGCTTAATAACGGAAAAATGACTTTCCAAAAAACTGTCCAAATACTTGCGCCATCCACATAAGCTGCTTCTTCCAATGACTTAGGGATCGAACGGATATAGCCCACATAAATAAAAATATTAAAAGCCAAGCCGTATACAATGTAGAGAAAGATAAGTCCTGTCATATTATTCAATCCAAATAGGCTCGTTTGCTTGACAACAGGCAACATGATGATCGGAAAAGGTACAAACATCGCACTGACAAAATAGTAATAAAGCAACTTGAAGAATCGTCTATGCATATTACGGGCAATGGCATAAGCCACCATCGAATTAGTCAGTAAGGTAAGAGCAACTGTAAAAACGGTAACGATAAAACTATTTTTAATAGATTGGAAAAAATTCGTCAGGCGAATGGCTTCGGCGAAGTTTTCCCATCGTAATGTTTGGGGCAGTGCCAAAAGTGAGTTGCTCATTTCATCTGGTGACTTGAATGCTGTCACGATTGTAAGGTAGAGGGGAAATAAGATAACCAATGAGCAAATAATGAGCAGTATGGTTATAGGCCAATTTATTTTTTTGCTTTCCATTACATATCCACCTCACGTTTTCGAAGGAATTTAATTTGGAGGATTGAAATAACCACAATTAAAATAAAGTAGACCACGGAATTTGCCGCCTGATAAGCGAATTCCCCCCCTGAGAAGCCCCCTTTATATATCAATACCGAAATGGCTTCCGTTGATTGACCTGGACCTCCATTTGTCATTGCAATAATATGGTCAAACACCATTAAAAAGTTTTTCATCGCGAGCACCATATTTATGGTGAAGAAAGATGCAATAAGTGGAAA
The DNA here is from genome assembly GCF_037992945.1 of Peribacillus sp. FSL E2-0218. Lineage (NCBI taxonomy): Bacteria > Bacillati > Bacillota > Bacilli > Caryophanales > Bacillaceae > Peribacillus > Peribacillus sp. FSL E2-0218. Next base: position 2,140,904 of record NZ_CP150304.1, read on the forward strand.
TGTAATGTGTTTAAAACTTTTCCATTTCCCCGCCCCATCTAAACTGGCAGCTTCGTATAATTCGGTTGGAATCGTTTGTAATCCTGCCAAATAGAGAATGGTATTAAATGCCACGGCTTGCCATACAGCCACAATCACAATTCCAACCCATGCTAAATCCGGGTTACCAAGAATATTTTGTGTTAAAGATGTGATGCCCAGCTTTTCAGCAATTTGAGGAATGAAAAATGCAAATAGGTAATTAAAGATAAACCCAACGATTAATACGCTTAGAATATTCGGCACGAAAAACACGGCTCTAAGTGTATTTTGAAATTTAATCTTGGCATTAAGTCCTATGGCAATGGCCAAACTAATGATATTTACGAGTAAAGTGGAAACAATGGCAAATTTAAATGTAAAGCCATAGGATGCCAAGATACGCTGGTCTTGGAATAAATTCACATAGTTTTTCAAGCCAACAAAATTAAAATCCCCATACCCTTTATAATTTGTAAAACTATAAATCATTCCTTGAAAAACTGGAACTGTATGAAATACAAAAAATATTAAAAATGCTGGAAGCACCATCCAGTAATAGGTCTTGGATTGTTTGACCACTCGTTTTTCCCCCTTGTCACTCTCTCGCTTTGACTTTATTCCATTCATCATCCAGTTTTGCAAGGAACGGTTTGACTTCTCCTTTAATTAAAAAATCCTGTACTAAATTGGCTGCCTGCATACTAGCAGGGAAATAGTGTTCCGGAAAACCAGTAATTTTTTGTTGTACAAAATAAGGATTTAGCTCCTTTAAAGCTTCATCATTTTGTAAAACATTTTTAACAGCAGAAAAACTGTTTTGTTCTTTAATGTAATACTGTGAATTTTCCTTTTCTAATAAAAAATGAATGAACATTAACGCTTCTTTTTTATGTGGTGTATTTTTGGACATCGTTAATGCAGTATCTACACCCGATACGAGTTTGTTTTGAGAAGAATCATTGGATGCAGGTAAGGGAAAGGAGCCGAGTTTTATATCTGGGTTAATGGCTTTAATGGCTGAGATGGCCCAGCTTCCCTGGATATACATAACTGAATCGCCATTTGCAAACGCCCGATTGCCTGCATTATAGTCACGACCAAAATTATCCTTGTGACCGTAATCGAGCAATGTAAGCATTTTTTCCGAAGTTTCCTTGTAACGCTCCGTAAAAGTTGTTTTATTGGAAATGCGGTCTTGAATAAAGCCGTCCCCCTGCAAGTTACCTGCTAAAGCATTAAAAGAGACCATTGCAGTCCAAGCATCTTTGTACGTAAAATAAAAAGGTAATTCTCCCTCTTTTTGAATCTTTTTCGATAGGTTAATCAATTCATCCCATGTTTCAGGGACTTGTAAGCCTAACTCTTTAAATTTATCCTTGTTATACAAAAGCATATTAGCATTCGTCGCAAAGGGAATTCCATTATCCTCATTACTCGTTCTGCCTAATAAATTGAGCATATTAACATAGTCCGGTATAACTTTATTGATCGCTGGATCCTTTGAAAAATCGTAAAATAATCCTTCCTCTGCAATATCTCCATACGTAGCATTACCTCCAATCGCTAAAAGGTCCGGTACATCTTCTTTCACCAACCTCGTCCGTAATACCGTCTCGGAATCAGGAACGTTATTCTGTTCAATATCAATATGGGGGTGCAATTTTTCAAACCTCTCAATTAACTGATCGAATGTCGCTACAGCTTCAGGCTTATTTTGAAAAAATTCAATATGGATTTTTTCATCGGCCGTCGTTTGATTCGTACATCCTGCAAGTAAACTGGCTATAAATGCTGTAGTACAGAGGCAACGCCACTTATTCTTCATATACGTAACTCCCGTCTGAAAATTTCGTCTATTTTATGCATAAGTAAACGTTTACTTAAATGCTATTAATGATTTAGAGTAAACGTTTACGTTAAGCCGTTTATAATTGGAGTGATAATAGTGCAATCACTATGTCCACCCCAATTCATACATTCCTTTTTAATCGCTATAGGCACGGACTGTATCACGTTCCGCAATATGATGGGGATAACGCTGGTTTATTTTTAAAGTTGGATTCAATAAAAGTTGAATGGAATCTTTACCCATCTTATATAAGGGCTGCGCTACCGTCGTAAGCGGGGGAATGGCCTTCTCGGCTGTAGCGGTATTATCGTATCCAATAATGGATATTTCTTCCGGTACACTGATGCCTTTTTTATATAATAGTGATAATGCACCTACAGCCATTTCATCGCTTGCACAAAATACAGCTCTTACTTTCGGGTAACTTTTCAATAAGTTCTTCATCCCCTCAATACCACTCTTGAAAGAAAAATCTCCAAACGTGATCATTTCCTTGGTCACTGTTATTCCAACGTTATTTAATGCATCTTTAAAGCCTTCAATACGTGGAGTTGTCGAAATGACATCGCTCTCCGTACCTGCAATCATTCCAATATCAGCATGGCCTTTTTTTACTAAATATGTAGTGGCATCGTAAGCAGCTTGATAATCATCTACTTTAATAAATGGAAGTGGATATTCTGATTCTGTGGCTACTAATACAACCGGTACTTTATTTGTTTCAATTGTTTTATAGTAATCTAGCGTAATAAATTCACTGACGATGATAATGCCATCCACTCGTTTTTCATACAATGCCTGCAAGTAGTTGATCGTTCGTTTACCATCATGATTCGTTTTACAGATCATTACACTGTAACCGAACTCATGTGCCTGTTCTTCGATTCCGGCTAAAACCTCACTTGCAAATAAATCGGATACATTGGGAACGAGTACTCCTATCGTTTTAGTTTTGCGATTAATTAAACCTCGAGCAACGGCATTAGGTTGATAACCAAGCTCTTCGATTACCTTTTTCACTCGCTGTTGTGTTTCATCCGAGTAGCCAGGCAAGTTATTTAGAATACGAGAAACAGTCGCAACGGATACATTTGCTTGTTTTGCTACATCTTTAATGGTAATCGACATGTTGCACCAACTTTCTACGTAAACGTTTTCTTAAAAAACAGTAACATATAAATAAAGCGGTTTCAATACAATTTATTTCAAAATTTGAATATTCTAACACAGATCGTTTGAATGGTTTCATAGGCAATCATTAAAAAAGACAAATATTATAAAAGCAGTGGAAAAGGGTGGGGAAGGGTCACCGGTGATAATTATAGCGGCCTCGAGATATGTAGAAATGCCCAAGATAGTAAATGCACCACATAAACGAAATCAAAAAAACAATCACTGAATATAAAAAAATATCTAGAACAGAAATTATCTAAGCATATAGGCGATTATTTCTACTTCTTTGGGAGAAAAACCAGGCTTTGGCGATGGAAGATGAACCAAACAAGGGAAACCTCAGCTCTGAATCAGGATAAATGAAGCGTCTTTTGGAAGCGGAAGTTCGCGGCTGAAAATAAGCTCGACTTCCGTTAGACCCCGGGTTCGTTCAGAAGGAAGAGGCTCCGTTTATTAGGACTGATTCATCAATCAACAGAGTAACTTTTTTGTTATTACTGTCTATCCATAGCGGATTAACCATACTTAATTTTGCAGTAACGGAGTATTTTGTGAAGAAATAAAATTCGAAAATATCTGAAAAATCATTGAAAACGTTTTACGCATGTGCTAGGGTGTTTTTAGAAAACGTTTACGCAGAAGGTGGGTGAAAATTACAAGTAAAGATGCAGCAAAGAAAGCCGTTGTAACTGTTTCTGGCATTCGGAAAGAAAAGCAGTGCTTAGAAAAGTTTGGAAGAGACTAGATTATTACGCTATTGCTGTCAATGTAGCGAATTGATGTTGAGAAAGATTACAACAGGAGATCTCTTTTCGCCAATCCCCCTGGGTAATCGATTTCCGGATTCGCTAAATGATGTTGATTCAACAGTAACCACCAGTTCTCAAAGCCGCATTCTGTTCAAGTGATGAAAGGGCTGTCTACTCACGAACATTGATTTTGCCATCATTTCCTATGAGGCAGAACCCACTTTCAGCAACGTAAACGTTTACGTTGCTTTGACGATTTAGTTCTGTGTAGGCCGAATCTACCGCATATAAAGTTGGAGATTTACAGAAAATAAGACCAATACTTGAAATTAAAATGAGAAGGAGTTTTTAAGATGGTAAAAGTAACTGTTTGGAATGAAAATCGACATGAACAAAAAAATCCAGTTGTAAGGGAAGTCTACCCTGAAGGTATTCATGGTGTAATTGCTGCCTTTTTGCAAGAAGCAGGATTCCATACAAAAACAGCTACATTGGATGAGCCCGAACATGGTTTAACAGATGCTGTTTTAGAAGAAACAGATGTGCTGATTTGGTGGGGACATTTAGCTCACGATGAAGTAGATGACGTAGTCGTTGAAAAGGTCAAACAGTGTGTATTGGATGGGATGGGCTTAATCGTATTGCATTCTGGTCATTTTTCCAAAATATTCAAAGCGTTAATGGGGACGAGCTGTGATTTGAAATGGCGTGAAGCGGATGAGAAAGAGCGTCTGTGGGTTGTAGCGCCAAGCCATCCAATTGTAGAAGGAATTGGAGAGTTTATCGAATTAGAAAAAGAAGAAATGTACGGGGAACATTTTGACATCCCGGCTCCAGACGAATTAGTCTTTACGAGTTGGTTCGAAGGCGGGGAAGTTTTCCGCAGTGGCTGCACATATACACGAGGCAATGGAAAAGTCTTTTATTTTAGGCCAGGCCATGAAACGTATCCAACCTATCACAATAAAGATATTCAACGTGTCATTATGAATGGCGTGAAATGGGCACACCCAGTTGACAGAAAACGTCCTATATACGGAAATGCTGAACCACTGGAACGAATTGCAGTGAAAAATTAAGGCTATTAAAGGGGAAACTGATTATGAAAACAGTAAAAGTAGGAATCATCGGTTGTGGAAGTATCGCTCAACACCGCCATTTACCGGAATATAAAATGAACAAAGAAGTCGAGATCGTAGCGGTTTGTGATATAAATGAACAGCGCGCCCTTGAAGTTTCCAAGCAATATGGTGCAAAAGCGTATAAAAATCATGAAGAATTACTCGCAAGCGGCACGGTGGACGCAGTGAGTGTTTGCACGCCAAACTATTTGCATGCACCCATATCCATATTAGCGTTAAAAAAAGGCGTTCATGTATTGTGTGAAAAACCAATGGCTACATCAAAGGAAGAAGCTCAGGCCATGATTCAAGCAGCAAAAGATAGTGGCAAAAAACTTATGATCGGTCATAATCAACGCTTCGTTTCATCACATCAAAAAGCACGGGAACTAATCGAATGTGGTGAAATGGGAAGAATCTACAGCTTCCGGACCGCATTTGGTCATGGGGGGCCTGAGCAATGGAGTGTTGACGGTAAAGAGAGCTGGTTCTTTAAAAAGAATGAAGCGTTTATTGGAGCCATGGGAGATTTGGGTGTGCATAAAACAGATTTACTTCGTTACATTCTTGGTGAAGAAATCGTTGAAGTAGGTGCATTTGTACAAACGAGTGCCAAAGATTTTGCCAATGTCGATGACAATGCGGTTTGTGTATTGAAAACGGAAAGTGGAATTATTGGAACGCTCGCAGCTAGTTGGGCGTACGTTGGACAAGAAGATAACTCCACGATTATTTACGGTGAGAAAGGAATTCTTCGTATAGAAGATCATCCAACGTATTCCTTAATCGTTCAATACGCAACAGGGGAAGTTGCCAATTATGAGCTGGGCAAAATTCAATCAAACGATGAGGGCGGCCAAGATAACTCACATGTGATTGAGCAATTTGTAGATGCCATCGTAGAAGATAAAGAGCCAGCCGTTTCAGGTGAGGAAGGGGCAAAATCCCTATCTGTTATTCTAGCCGCTTTAGAATCTCATGAAACCAAACAAATGGTAAGTACCTTTTTAGCGATAAAAGAGGCAGCAGTTTAATATTGTCGGGGTCCTTGGTTCTCCTGCGATGAACTTCTTTACTGGTAGCTTAAAAAAGGCTATCTATCAAATGGGTCGAGCGTCTATCAAGGTGCCGGAAGGAAAATGAAAGTTGTACGTGAGCAAGTATATTTAGGTAAAAAACTGATTGTAGGCGTTCGTCCAGAAGATTTTCATGATGAGCCAGTTTTCATTGAAGCCTCACCAAATACTATCGTAATAAAGGTATTCGTTTTTCGCTTACTATCGAAACCATTAAAAAGAAAGCAGTCTCTAATAATACTTGTATGGACTTTGAGATATATTGCTTTATAAATAAATTGTGAAGGATAAGGATTGTTTGTTCCAATCTGCCGGAAAAAGCAGTTGTGGAGGTGCCTTGCCGCGAATCGAAATGGCATTACACCAGCGTATATGGGTGAACTTCCAGAACAGCTTGCGCCGCTGAATCGTTCAAATACATATCTATTGACCATTGAAGAGGCCATGATGACAAAAATGGCCAAATATTATATCAGGCAGCGATGCGCTGGATCCGCATATAGCGGCAGAACTTTCAATGATGATATCATCAGCAAGTGTGACGACTAAATTGAAGAAAATGGCAAGATGCGCCAAAAATATAAAACGAATCAAGAAGCCATCAGACAGTACTACTGTCTGATGGTCGATGATAGTCATTCAATACTTTAAGCGAAAATGAGGGACTCCTATGGCCACAACAAAACGTCTGCATAGTCGTAAGTCTTGTTCCTGATGAAGCACCATCTGTCCTCATTTTATTATGTAGGCATTCGTAGATGCCAAAAGTCCATCTAATACAACACTAAGGATTTTTTGAAGGATAGGTTTGGATAAAAAATCCTTCCGTTTCCGACCATTCCCCATAGAGAATAGTCTCATTCGTTTTATAAATTTATTTCTGAAGCTTCTTCATAAGCCATTCTTTTGATTTTTTTACGGATTGAAGTTCTTCCTCTTTTATTTTGCCGTCCTCGATTACTAAGATAGAAGGAGGTTCATCTCCAGAATCCAGTCCAAGCATATCAGGTGTGACACTTCCTGTCTCCGTATGAAGCTTTACACTGATTCCCCCGCCTGGCTCAAGATATAAATCAGGCACTTCCCGAAGAAAGCATGGTACGTACCTGTTCAAGATCCAGATGATTATTTTTCATTTGTTTCATATCCCATTCGCCATTACGGATTATCAATGAAGGTTGCCCTTTGAGCAACTTTTTCATGCTATCTTTTTTCAGGGCGCAAACCTCTATAAAAACCCCCAAAGGCAAATGGCAAATCAATCATTGAATCACCTCATCTACTGTACTATTTCTCCCCTATTGACAAGATTTAAACCAAATAGTACTAGGATTAATTTTTCTATAATGGCACTTTTTATTATAGAGTAGAGATTTATGGACTGAAGGAAAATGGGTTGAACGAATGGATACGGGGTATCGAAGGAGAGAAATTTGGTTTTTATGGGATCGCAAAAAAATGTATCCATATAAAGACGCCAGCGTATTTCTTCACTTGCTTTCTTCTCTTTGCAGCGGAGGTATCATCCAAAAGGGCTATTGTAAGCAAATGAATGAATATAATTCTGTTTTTGTATCAAAATAATGAATGTCCAAAGGCTTTTCTGTTTTTGGTGAAGCAGTCTAATATTGGAATTGTTTGCACAGTTTTTTATTTGGGATAACCTGAGAGGGAATACTCGAGATCTGTTTTTGCTCCAGCTAGTCTTCATTTCTCATTCTTGTACAAACGCATCGCATGGAGGTGACATGATTATTGAAGTTTAACAAGAAAAAAATCAACGTTGTGGATATTCAAACAGCGAAGAAAAGTGTGTTTGCCACAGGTGTGGGAAACGCCATGGAGTGGTTTGATTTTGGCTTATATTCCTATTTGGCTGTTATCATTAGTGAAAACTTTTTTAGTGCTGTTGAGAATGATGAGCTAAAATTAGTGTTCACTTTTGCAACCTTTGCCATCGCTTTTTTAATGCGCCCCATTGGCGGTATTATATTCGGTAAAATCGGAGATAGATTAGGAAGAAAAGTCGTTTTAACAACCACGATCATTTTGATGGCTTTTTCAACTTTACTGATTGGTTTATTACCTACATATGATCAAATTGGTATTTGGGCGCCGATCCTTTTATTGATCGCCAGAATTATTCAAGGTTTTTCAACTGGCGGGGAATACGCTGGTGCAATGGTCTATATTGCAGAATCTTCTCCAGATAATAAACGTAATATGCTTGGTAGTGGTTTGGAAATTGGTACGCTGACAGGGTATATATTAGCTTCAATACTTGCCAGTGCACTCTTTATTGTTTTATCTGATCAACAGATGGCCTCATGGGGCTGGAGAATCCCATTCCTACTCGGCTTACCCTTAGGGCTGATTGGATTGTATTTAAGAAAAAGTTTAGAAGAATCACCGATTTTTGAAAATGAACTTTCTGGTGACGAAGTCCAAGAGGAGGGCTTCCTATCTATTCTAAAAAATCACAAGAAAGATATTATCGTATGCTTTGTAGCTGTTGCCTTCTTTAATATTACAAGCTATATGCTATTATCATACATGCCTTCTTATTTAGATACGATCATTGGATTATCGAGTACTGTAGGAACCGTATTAATTACAGTTATCATGGTAATCATGGTGCCGCTAACTTTAATGTTTGGAAAGCTCAGTGATAAAATAGGCAACAAGACGATTTTATTAATCGGTTTAGGCGGATTAACCTTATTATCTGCCATTTCTTTTTATTTGATAAACTTGAGTGCTTTAGTATTTATTTCGTTAGGGATCTTCATTTTAGGTGTACTGCTTTCAACCTATGAAGGCACGATACCCGGATCGTTACCAACGATGTTCTATACGGATATTCGATATCGGACATTGTCAGTGACCTTTAATGTCTCGGTTTCAATATTCGGCGGAACCACTCCATTGGTTTGCACATGGCTTGTTCACCAAACGGGAAATAACTTAGCACCTGGATTTTATCTGACAGTGGTGAGTGTTATCGGATTTTTAGTGATATTATTCTTGTTCGATAGTACTTCAGGAAAATCCCTAAAAGGGTCTTACCCAACAGTCGCATCTAAATCCGATTTTCAGGAAGCAGTTGAAAATCCAAAAGATTCACTATGGTGGCAAAATGAACACAGAGACAAATAAGTGTAATTAAATAACATCAGTCAGCCGAATGACTACCCGAAATATAGACACTCGAACAAGAGCGTCTGTATTTCGGGTTTTTGTTTTATGTTGGTAATCACGATCAATAAAGTCATGAGGAAACACGAAGGAGTTATGGATGGAAATGACCATTCAAACAAAGGTTCTTGCTTAATTTGGAAGCATCATCCGGCAAGTGGTTTGCTCATTCCCCAATTAATGATCTTAGACTGAAATGCGGAGCGATTTTTATCCAAAATATCGGAGGAAATAGAAAAGGGCATTTTCATATCAGTCTTGAATTTAATAAAGAAGTATGTCAAACAAAATTGGAGGTGAAATTTATGAAAGTACGCTTGAAATGTGTAACGAGAGAAAATTGGGAAGAGGCATTGGCACTGAAAGTGAAGGAACGGCAAAGGAACTTTGTACCGCCAGTAGCCGTATCACTTGCTAAAGTTTATATAAAACCAGATGGGGATAATATCGTTTATTTGCCTTTCGCCATCTATGACGGAAAGATGATGATCGGCTTTATCATGCATGCTTACGATGAAAATACGGCGAATATGTATTGGATAAACGGATTCATGATTGATGAGAGTCATCAAGGTAAAGGGTATGGCAGGGCGGCACTGTCTGAGATGGTTCATTGGATAGCGAAAAGGTTTACTGGTTGTAAAGAAATTCGGCTCACGGTATTCAAAGAAAACGAAAATGCACGGGAATTATATAAACGTTTTGGCTTCCTTCCCACAGGAGATGTATATGGACAAGAAGATGTGTGGTTTCTGCCTCTAAAATAACGACGGTTCTCCTGAATGAATAAGGGGTGTTTTTAAGGATAGAAGGATGGACTTCTAAAAAATACATGTAAAAACCATCTCCTATCCTGACAAAATAGGAGATGCATCAAAATGAAGGAAGCCTGTCGGTTATATAACCATGATGATCTCGGAAATGGATGAAATCGATCGGTTTTATCCATGTTAACGCTAATAATTGATATGAATTGATTCAAAATACGCTCTTAACATAATTAATTGAATGAATGACAGATTTTAAGGGTAAATTTGTTTAAAATTATGGGGCCTTTTGTGGATTTCATGGCAGCTTGAAATTAGGGACGTACTTGTCCTTTTGTTACACGGATGGTTTTTTATTAAGAAACAAGAATGAGGTGGGGCAGATCCATTCTCTCGACTTACATAGCTAATCAATAATGACATGCTGAAATTCCGGCATTTTCTTATCTTTTCGAAAACTGTCTGCAGAGTTGCCAATCATTTTCTTGAAAACTTTACTAAAATAATTCGCATTATCATAGCCCGTTTCCGTTGCGATTTCCTGAATCGTCTTATTTGTGATTGATAAGAGTTCCATTGCTTTCTGTATCCGTATCTTCGTCAGAAATTGAATAGGGGTCGTTTTCATGTACTTTTGGAATTTATTCGTAAAATAGTATTTGGACAGTCCGGCATGCTTGGCGATGGATTCCAATGATAGCGGTTCCTGATAGCGTGTCGTCATGAACTGAATCGCCATCAGGATATCATCCGGTATCCCAGGTTGTGGGCTATCCAGTCCTTTCGCAAAACGGTATAGTCCCATGATAAATTCATAGGCAAATGCAGAAGAAGTAAAGGTATCCTCTATGCCTTCATTTAACGCAAATTGATAGATTTTCTGCAGCAAAAAAATTAACGGGGCATTGGCATCCACTGGGATGACCAAGTCAAATTGTTTGATCAGGTGGTCCCAGCATTCCTCGGCTTTATCTCCCTTCAGAGTAATGAAGATAAATTCCCACTCCGGACTTTTTTCAGGAAGATAATAACAATGTTCACTTGGTACTTTGACGATAAATGCTTCGCCAGGTTTAATTGCATACGTTTTTTCACCTACCCGGACTTCTCCATATCCTTTCAGTGTATATTGGAAAATACACGTTTTTAAATCATTTGGTCGCATACGGCCATCCCAGTAATAATCAGTCGACGTTCGTTTTTCCAAACCGATGGAGGTTATCAGAGCTGCCTCAGTTAAAGGCTCTTTTGAAATATGATAGACAAAGCTATGGTTATGGTCATTTGATCGAGATAGCAATATATTACCTCTTTTCCGATTTTATTTACCATTGCCTGGATATTGGAAGCGCTGTATTATTTATTTTAACAATATGTTAATTAAAATTTACTAAATTTTCAACACTAACTTTTAATGGAGGATGCCAAATGAAAAAGATTACATTCATCGGCGCGGGAAGTACCATTTTTACCAAAAACGTATTGGGTGACTGCATGTTGTCTCCGTCCCTCCAGGATTTTGAATTTGCTTTGTTCGATATTGACCCCGACCGTCTTTTAGAATCAGGAGTATTGCTCAACGCTTTGAAAAGAACAGTAAATGCCGGTGTTACGATCAAGACATACACAGATCGAAAAGAAGCATTGCATGGTGCAAAATATGTGATTAATGCCATTCAAGTCGGAGGATACAAGCCGAGTACAGTCATTGATTTTGACATTCCGAAAAAGTATGGCCTCCGTCAGACAATTGCCGACACAATTGGAATTGGGGGACTGTTCCGTGCGCTGCGTACGATTCCCGTCATGCTGGAGATTGCTAAGGATATCGAAGAAGTTTGCCCGGATGCTTGGCTCTTGAATTACACAAACCCGATGGCCACACTAACAGGAGCTATTTTACGGCATACAAATGTGAAAATGGTTGGCTTATGCCATAGCGTTCAAGTATGTACAAGCGATCTACTAAAAGATCTTGCTATTCCATACGAAAACATTGAAGAACGAATTGCCGGCATTAATCATATGGCATGGCTGCTTGAAATCAAATCCAATGGCAAGGATTTATATCCTGAAATTAAGAAACGGGCGAAAGAAAAGCAAAAATCAAAGCATCATGACATGGTCCGCTATGAGCTAATGGACAAATTCGGATACTATGTGACGGAATCTTCTGAACATAACTCGGAATATCATCCTTTTTTCATTAAAGACAAATATCCTGAATTAATTGAACGATTCAATATTCCCCTAGATGAATATCCACGTCGATGTGAAGAACAAATTGCCAATTGGTTAAGAACGAAAGAAGAGCTGATGAATGACGAAAATGTAACGCATGAGCGCTCCAAAGAGTATGGATCGCGCATTATCGAAGCGATGGAAACGAACGAACCATTCGTATTTGGCGGCAACGTGTTAAATACCGGCGGCCTCATTTCCAATTTGCCGGAAAAAGCAGTTGTAGAGGTGCCTTGTATTGCGAATCGAAATGGCATTACACCAGCCTATATGGGTGAACTTCCGGAACAGCTTGCAGCGTTGAACCGCTCAAATATCAATACACAGCTATTGACCATTGAAGCAGCTATGACAAAATCATCCGAAAAAATTTATCAGGCCGCTATGCTTGATCCTCATACGGCGGCTGAGCTTTCCATGGATGATATTATCAGCTTGTGTGACGACTTAATTGAAGCGCATGGCGAGATGCTCCCGGAATATAAAATGGATAAAAAAGCTATCAAACAGTAAAACTTTCTGAAGTTAAATACCAGAACATTCTGATTATATAATCGTGAGCGATATCTTTCCATGCTACACTCATTTTGTTCAGTAAAATTTACTAAAAATTGAGGGAAGTCAAATGGCAACAATTAAAGATATTGCCAAACAAACGAATTTATCCGCTTCTACCGTGTCGCGAGTCTTAAATCATGATGAAACACTTTCTGCTTCACCAGAAACGAAACAAAGAGTTTTCCAGATGGCCAGAGAATTAAATTATCGGACGGTCAAAAGCAGGCGCATGCAAAATCTGGTCCATCAAAAAGAAGCAGGTAAAACAGGAGATACAAAAATTGGAATGGTACTGATTCAGTCACAAAAGGAAGAAGCAAAAGATCCATACTGGCAGTCCATTCGGGAAGGCATTGAAAAAGAAAGTGCCGACAGGGGAATCACTTCGTTAAAGTTAATACGGCTTCAGCATATGGTCAAAGCAAAAGATGATCTTTCAGAACTGGACGGATTAGTTGTGGTTGGACGGATAGACACACAGATTCTTGAATCAATTTACGAATATAACCGCAATATTGTTCTTATTAACCAAGACGCGCATAAAGATCAATTCGATTCAATCATCTTTGATTACGAAAAAGCAGCCAGCCTGGCGATGGATCATCTGGGTGATTGTGGGTACAAGCGAATTGGCTATATTGGAGGGACAGAACGAATATCCGTCGAAGAAGCACAGGCATTGAAGAAGAAGGTTTATATACCTGACGCGCGCAAAACCGTTTATGAAAGCAAAATGAAGGAGCGAAATGCCTATGATCGGGATTTACTGTTTGTAAAAGAATATTCCATTCACTCCGGCTACGATTTAATGAAAGGTGCGGTTGGAAAGGGCAGCTTGCCAGAAGCATTTTTTATCGCGAGTGACTCAATGGCAATTGGTGCCATAAGAGCGCTTCAGGAGGCAAATATCCGTGTTCCGGATGATGTAGCAATCGTCAGTTTTAACGATATCGAAATGGCCCAATTTACAACACCGCCGCTGACAACCGTGAAAATCCCCACGGAAGAAATGGGCCGGTTTGGCGTCAAAATGATGCTTGATAGGTTAGAAGGCCGGGAAATGCCTGTAAAGATTATCGTTCCAACCTCTTTAATTGTCCGGGAGAGCTGCGGTGTAAAAATGAAGAAGCTGGCAGAAAATCATCCACTAAAAGATATTCATTTGGAGGGAAATCCATGAAAAAACGAATGGTATTATCCGTACTTTCTATATCAGCATTGATTGCACTGACAGCCTGTGGAAATAACAGCGTGGATAGCGGAGGAGAAAGTGGCGGTCAAGTTAAATTGACACTTATGTCCACGGCAACGGTAAAAGCGGACATGGATACGTTTAAAGAAATCGTAGCGGATTTCGAGAAAGAAAACCCAAATATTGATATTGAAGATACATACCCAGGGGACGGTTACGAAGACCTTGCACGCGTTAAAATGGCAGCGGATGACATGCCTGACCTATTCGACACGCACGGGTGGGCAAAAAGTCGGTATGGGGAGTACACTGAAGATTTAGGTGATATGGAATGGGCAGCAAACTTGGATCCGGCGATGAAGCCTATTTTGACGGACGATGAAGGAAAACTTCACGCCTTTCCAATTAACCAGGCTCTGGACGGATTGTCTTACAATAAAACCTTGCTAGATGAATATGGCATTGAAGCACCGTCTACATTCGATGAATTCATGGAGGCACTTGAAGCCGTTAAAGAAAAAAGTAATGGAAAAGTCGTTCCATTTTGGTTGGGAGGGTCTGATAAAAGCCAATTTGGCCAATATTTTGATCAATTTTCAACACCGCTCCTTATCACCGATAAAGAAGACAGCTATAAAAAAGAGCTTTTGGACGGGTCCTTTGATTGGTCCAACTACACGTATCTTCCTGAAAAGCTGAAAGAAATGAATGATAAGGGATTGTTGAATAAAGACGTGCTGACAGCCCAATTAACACAGGGTCCAGAATTGATGGCACAAAATAAAATTGCGTTTACGATGCTGAACGGTTCTATTGGCCGTGAAGTAACGAAGCTGAATCCGGAATTGAAAGTTGGCACCATGCCGGTTCCCGCTATTCATCCCGGCGATTCACCTAGCTGGATCGGGGGAGAACGACTGACGCTTGCCGTATCGAAAAAATCGGAACATCTTGAAGAAGCAAAGCAATTTATCGAGTATATTGCCCAGCCGGAAGTAGCGAAAAAATTCGCGGAAGGAACGTCTCTTCCATCAGCGTTGACAAATGTAGAAGCAGACAATTACTTTGCGGAATTTTATAAACAATATGAAGGAACACAGATTCAGCCTTATTTTGATCGCATGTATTTGCCAAGCGGTATGTGGGATCCGATGGGCTCAACGGGACAAGAACTAATTGCTGGGACGATGGAGCCCGAACAGGTTTCTGAAAAAATGGCACAGGAATACACACGGTTAAGAGGTAAATAGCAGCATTTGGAAAAGGAGCGGACACCAGCTCCTTTTCTCCAATAGCTTAGAAAAAGGAGCTGTATAAAATGGCTGTAGTGCTGACGAAGGCAGCTGAAAAAACGAAAACGACGAGTCGAAAAATGAAAAAAACCCGGCGGGAATCTTCACTGTGGTGGATGTATCTGCCTAGTGCCCTGATTGTGTGTTTGTTTATTATCTATCCATTCTTGGACGGCATCAGGATCTCATTTACAAACTGGAACGGATTCTCACAGACGTATGACTATGTTGGGCTTGATCAATATAAGCGGATGTTTGCCGACCCTGATACATGGCTAGTGGTGAAAAATACATTGCTTTTTGGCATTGGCAGCACGATTTTACAAAACATCGTTGGACTAGGATACGCTCTATTGCTCAATCACAATTTAAAAGTGCGATCCTTTACGAGAACGATCATTTATTTGCCTGTTATTATCAGCCCACTTATTATGGGGTACATCTGGTATTTCTTCTTTGCATTCCAGGGCGGTGCGTTAAACGATATTATGATGTTTTTTGGCAAAGAGCCAATAAACGCACTCGGCAATCCAGCGGTCAATCCTTACATAATTGTATTCGTTAACACATTCCAGTTTGTTGGTATTGCGATGATTATTTATCTTGCTGGTTTGCAAAGCATTTCAAAAGATTACTTTGAAGCAGCGGATATTGATGGGGCGACTGGCTGGCAAAAGTTTAAAAACATTACCATTCCTCTATTAATGCCTTCAATCACGATTAATATCGTACTGAACATTATCGGCGGATTAAAACTGTTTGATGTAATCGTTGCATTGACGAACGGCGGTCCGGGAAATGCATCTCAGTCGATGTCGACATTTATGTATAACTTGTATTTTTCAAGACAGGATGCGGGTTACGCCGCAACGCAAGGGATATTAATGGCGCTGATTATTTTAGTCATCAGTATGGCTGCGCTTTTCTACTTTAAACGAAAAGAGGTTGAAGCTTAATGGGGCAACTTTCATCACGGACGAAATGGTTGCTGACCGCACTGGCGCTGTTAATCACTGCGTTTCACCTGATCCCATTTTATATTTTGATTACGACGTCCTTAAAAAAGACGGGCGATTTTACATCCAAATGGTCTTTTCCCGATTACTTTGACACAGAAAACTTCGCGCTCGCGTGGGAACATGCTAATCTGGGGAATGCATTTGTAAACACGGCAATCATTACAATCCTCTCTGCCGTGCTTCTCATCTTTTTCGGCTCCATGTCAGCATATGCACTGGCAAGAAGAACTACAAAGCTAAACAAATACATGTATTTTCTATTTGTCGGGGTTATGGTTATCCCCCCACTGACAGCACTTGTTCCATTGTACCGACTTGTTGTCGATATCGGGCTCATGAATACGCATTTGGTTGCGATTTTAAACAACGTCGCCGCCTTTATGCCATTGACGATTTTCTTATATGCAGGTTTTATCCGCTCAACCATTCCCAAAGAATTAGAAGAAGCCGCAAAACTAGACGGCGCCAGCACGCTAGGTGTATTTTTCAAAGTGGTATTTCCACTTTTGAAACCGATTACAGCAACAGTGTTGATCATTTCATCCGTATACATTTGGAACGACTACCAATTTGCGATTTTCTTCCTTCAAGATTCAAGTGTGCAGACATTGACCGTTGCACTTGCAGGCTTCTTTGGACAGAATGCCAGCCAGCTCAACCTCGTTGCTGCCGCCGCTTTAATGGCGTCGCTTCCTATGGTGATCGTATTCCTATTTCTGCAGAGGTTCTTCGTCGAAGGACTTGCGGCTGGAAGTGTAAAGGGATGATCGTTCAGGTCCGGTTTTATAACGGGCCTTTTTTTGTTGAACACCCCCACCTCGAAAACCTACTGTTTCCTTGGATTATCAAATCAGGTTTTTTAATTGAACTAGATGTGCGTCTTTACGAGCGCAAGCACTGTATCCAATGATTTTCCGATTATAAAGGTCGACAAATACATAGGGTATTTATGCTATAATTCCCAATATAAAAGATTGGAGAGAGAAACAATGAACTGGGTAGACTTCATGGCACTTTCTGGTATACTATTTTATTTAATTCCAATAGCATTTATTGCTTGGTTTTTAATCAGCTTTATCAAAACTCAAAAGGAAAGAAACACTTTACTAAGAGACATTTCGTTAAAGTTAGATAATTATAAAATGGCCAAAAAGGAACAGTGATAAAAATACTCTTTCTTTTTCATTGTTCATTTTATTATTTCTGACAAAGTTGCTTGCCGTTTGGATATTGGTTTATTTAACTAGCGTGAATATACTAAGTATTAAACGCTGCTCCCTTTTATTATAGATGAATCCCTGAAGTAATAATTCCGTATTGTTGAAATGGAAACAAAAACTCCATATAATATGGGTAATGCACCATCGGGCGGGAGGACAGGCCATGAACAAAGAGGAACAGTTCATAATCGGTTTCAGGGAATTATATAACAAGATGGTTTGGCTTAATAAAGATAAGATGGAAGAGGGCCTCAAGGGTTATAAGCCTTCAGAAGTACATTGCATCGAATATATTGAAAAGAATATAGATTCCAACGTGACAAAACTTGCGGAGTCCTTTTATATGACTCGCGGTGCCATAAGTAGGTTGACTAAGAAGCTCATAAAAAAAGGCCTTATCGAAAGCTACCAGAAGTCGGATAACAAGAAAGAAATTTATTTTAGGCTTACTGAGCAAGGGAAGGAAGTTTATAAAATCCATGAGGAGCTGCACAAAGAATTTCAAGAGCGGGATAAAGGTGTATTTGAACAGGTAACCGAGGAACAATTTGACAGTATGCTAAGCTTCTTGGAAAAGTATAACAGCCATTTGGATGCAGAAATAAAAAAACAGGATCTTGGTATTAAGTCTTGATAAATTTGAACAAGGGAATGAAATCAAAGGCAGCCCAACTCTACGGAGAACGGGTTGCCTTTTTATTACTGTTATTTTGTTGACAGGGAAACAAAATAACGTTATTGTTTTGTTGACGAGGAAACAAAAAGATAACTGTCGAGGAGAATATCCAAATGTCCAAATTCAGATCACACAATGAACGGAATACAGAACGAACCATCAATAAACACGCTTTGATATTCGGTCTTATCTCTGTGTTTCTTTGCGGGATAGGCTTCAGTATCATAATGCCTGTCGTTCCATTTTTAGTGCAGCCTTATACAAGCAATCCGGGAGAACAAGCTATAGCCGTAACGCTTCTGACCTCTGTATATGCCGTTTGCGTGTTTTTCGCGGCCCCCGTACTTGGAGCTTTGAGCGACAAATATGGCCGCCGTCCAATGCTATTGGTTTGCCTTTTTGGTTCCGCAATCGGGTATATAGTTTTCGGATTGGGCGGAGCTTTATGGGTGTTGTTTGCTGGGCGCATAATAGAAGGTATAACAGGCGGAAGCATAAGCACGATCTTCGCCTATTTTGCAGACATCATTCCTCCAGAACAGAGAACCAAATATTTTGGATGGGTAAGTGCGGTTGTTGGAATGGGCACCGTCATTGGCCCCGCTCTAGGCGGATTTCTTGCCAAGTTTGGTTATTCTGTACCCATGTATTTTGGAGCCATAATAACATTATTGAATGTTGTTTATGGAATCTTATATATGCCTGAGAGCCTTGACAAAAATAATAGACTGAAAGAGATTCCCTTTGTAAGGCTGAATCCTTTTACACAGCTGGTGAACGTACTTTCCATGAAAAACTTAAAAAGGCTGCTGGTCTCAGCGTTCTTGCTTTGGATCCCCAACGGATCTTTACAGGCAATTTTTTCACAATTTACCATGGACACTTTCAGTTGGAAGCCTGCACTAATCGGACTTATGTTTTCAATCATGGGCTTCCAGGACATCATTTCGCAAGGTTTCATAATGCCAAAGCTTTTGAAAACATGCAGTGATAATCAGATAGCCATCCTTGGAATGGTTTCGGAGATCATAGGCTACAGTTTTATTGCACTATCTGCATTATTTTCATTCTATCCTCTTTTTATTGCGGGGATGTTTATATTTGGGTTTGGTGATTCGGTCTTCGGTCCTTCATTCAATGGGATGCTCTCGAAGTCTGTCGATTCCAGTGAACAAGGAAGGATTCAAGGAGCCAGCCAATCTATTCA
Organism: Peribacillus sp. FSL E2-0218; assembly: GCF_037992945.1. Taxonomy (NCBI): domain Bacteria; kingdom Bacillati; phylum Bacillota; class Bacilli; order Caryophanales; family Bacillaceae; genus Peribacillus; species Peribacillus sp. FSL E2-0218. Next base: position 2,160,260 of record NZ_CP150304.1, read on the forward strand.
GGCTTTCGCAAGAATGATTGGGCCTCTCATTGGCGGTCAAATCTATGTAACATTTGGTCATGCTGCACCCGCTTTTATGGGGATGATCCTTATAGCAGCGGCAATAGCGGTTTTGCATAAGGGTACGTAGGCGTATAGGTAAATTGCCATCATTGTCTAACTTAGTGCAGCCGATTCATGATCCACTAATGGCGGGAGGCACCCTCGATACTGAAAATTAATGATTGGAGTTTCCTGCCCATTTTAGTTGCTTGTCTTTGCTTGTAAACTTCTTCTGTGTAATACACTCTTTTGCCGATAGAAAAACAGCCGCTAATCATATACGATTAACGGCTGTTTTTTCCTTGCCTCATTTAACTAACTGGGTCTCTCCATAATTGTGGAGCCTTTTTTATTATGGACATGTACTTGATTACGACCAGCTCGTTTTGCTGAGTATAAAGCTTCATCTGCTTTATGTAAAAGCTGATGTAGTGTTTCCCCTGTCCCGAACGTTGCCTCGGAAACCCCGCAGCTTATTGTAACAGAAATCATCTCATCAGCAGTACTTAAAGGATTTGTCTCTATAAACCTACGCAACTGATTAGCTAAGGTTTCGCCTTCTGATACCGTCCCCTTCAGTGCAAGCACGAACTCTTCACCGCCATAACGAGCAAAGAGAATATCTTCACTCAATTGCAATTGACAAGCGCTTACTACATGTTTTAGTAATTGATCACCAACATTATGACCATAAGTATCATTCACTCTTTTAAAATAATCTATATCAATTAAAATGATCGTAAATGGCAGGGAAACCTCTTTTGCTGGAGGAAACACTTTCTCGCATTTTTCAAAAAATGCCCGACGATTATAAATTTGTGTAAGCTCATCATGATAAGCTAGATGCTCTAATTTCATCTGCAGTCTTTTAAGCTCCGTGATATCCGTGAAAATAATCAATGAGCCTACAATATTACCAAGATGCAATGAAGAAGTACGAACTTGATAAATATGTCTGGAATGATCGATAGCTAATTCTATTTCACAAGTAAACGCATTATTCCCTAACTTTAAAGGAAATGAGTCTCCTGATGTTAGTTTGAACCAAATCTTAGCAAAATCCATACCAAACAAGGATTCATTCAATTTTGGAAACATGCTTTTACACGCTTTGTTAAACTCAATTAAACGATAGGATTCATCCAATACAATAACACCATCATTGATACTATTGAAAATCGTATCTTTTGCGATGGGCATGAGAGTAAACATACGTGATGAGCTAATGGACCATAAATATAAAAGCGAAGAAATCCATAAAACCATTGGTACTGGATCGAATCCTGGGGGAGTTAATCCAAGTAAGTATATAAAAGCTGTTAGCATAGGGAGAAATTGGCCACAAATTAACGAGAATATTTGCAGTCGATAAATCTTGGCCGTCTCTTTCCAGTGAGAGAGTAATAGTAAAAAAGCTACAAACATACAAGCAAATGTGAAAACACCATGAATCATATACCATATTCCTATCTCTTGGTGAATATATGGAGCTCCCAAAGCTGGGTCAATTTCAAATATTCTATAATGAAAATGATGTAAATCATTCGTGGCAACCATTATTAAACTAATAAAAGGGATAGTAAGAAGAAAAACACCCATTTTTCTTGTGATTTTTATTCCTAGATACTGCATGATAAACATTAAACCTAAAGGTGGAGAAAAGGGCATGCCAATATATTCAATGATCGTCCAGAACTTTATTTGTTCAAGTGTTGTCGCCATTAAGCAAAAAGCAGAAGCGAAACAATATATCGTAATGGAAGCAGAGTAAAGAACAAAAAAATTAGCAATATTGGTATAGTTATATCGCTTGAAAAAAACAAATAGGCATAAATACAAATTAAGTACTCCTGAGGTACAGATTACAGTAATAAAAGCAGTCAATTGTGAATTCACGGTTATAAACCCCATTTTGAATAAAACTTTATCCTAAATGTAGCATACATGAAAATAAATGGGGAGATTTTGTAGAATAACTTCTTTATAGCGTTATTGTTAAAAAAGGGGATTGTTTAGAGGACGTAGCCAACAGACTACTAATCCTAGGGATCCTATTTCTTGTGATGACTTCCCGTCAAATCTGGATTATTCTACTCTATCGAATCAAAGTCAGATAGATACGATAATCATTTTCTTAGTAAAAAGGAAATGGTTTTCAAAAAAACGTGATTACCGCTATTGGGAATATGAAGGTTATATAAAACAGACTATAAAAATGCAGAGGATACATGACAAAATGTGCCCCTGCATTTTTAGAGTAGAGAAAGCAATGATACACGTAAGAATTGGCTTACTTTACATATACTTTGCAAGCCAGTCAAATCATGATTGTTGGTTCAGTGGTGATTGTGATATTCCTGTAACAAACATTTTCTACAATGGATGTGAAGTGGAAGACTTCAAAAAACAAGTTTAGGAGCGAACCTAATGAAATCCATGAAAATTCTGCTATCCATTATATTGACAATGATGATACTAGCCGTCTCGGGCTGCAGTACGATGCAACAGGAGGAAGAAGATGAACCACAATTAATTGCTAACAAATCAAATGGGAAAATGGCGTTTTGGGATAAACAGAAAAGAGGAGCGAATTTTATGAATTCCACATCTTTACCCGAAAACTACAAAGCGGCGAAGGAGTTCAATATAGAATTTATTCGCTTGGCTCCGGATAAATGGGCAAAGGATCGTGACTTCCTGTTCAATGACAAGCCTGATGTTCATCCTGAAAGAGATTTTCTGATAGGTAGTGCAAATGAATACGAAGGGATCGTTGAGGAGGATTTTGCAGAGTTGGAGGCAGATCTCGATGCTGCGTATGAACGGGGATCAAAAGTTGTCCTGACAGTGCTTAGTCTTCCGGGCAACCGTTGGAGGCAGTTCAATCATTATGAAAATGATGATCGTATTTGGAAAGATACTAAGTATCATGAACAATCTGCATCATTTTGGAGAGATCTTGCACAGAGATTGAAGAATCATCCGGCTGTGGTAGGCTATAACCTGATTAATGAACCACATCCCGAAACAGCTACAGGTTTCGGTGATTTTTGGACAGAGGATTATCGGGAGTGGTATAACAATGTAGAACATACAGCAGCCGATTTAAATGAATTGTATAAAACGATCGTCGATTCTGTTCGAACGGTGGATAAAGAAACACCCATAATCCTTAATTCGGGTCTGTATGCAACGCCATGGGCATTTGAATATTTAAAACCGATTAAGGACGATAAAGTTTTATATGCGTTCCATATGTATGAGCCATATGAAATGACCAGTCAAAATAAACGAAAAGGATTTACCTATAAATATCCTGGGCCGGTAGTAGTGGGAGAAAGGCAAACGGAGAAAGTGTTTAACAAAAATGCATTAGAGGAATTTTTGGAACCTGTAACGAAATGGTCAAAACAAAACAACATACCAGCAAATCGAATTATCGTCGAAGAATTTGGCATAAATCGATTAGTGGAAGGCTCAGATAAATATATGGCTGACCTCATTTCAATTTTCAACCAATATGGATGGCATTGGGCCTTTTATGCATTCCGTGAAGATACGTGGGAAGGGATGGATTATCAACTCGGGAATCAGGCGCCAAATTGGAAATACTGGGAGGCGCTGGAGAATGGAGAAAAGCCAAACCGAGAAGAAATAGAAGTAAATAATCCGATTTGGAATGTGTTGAAAAAGGAATTAAAGGGAAATTAACTTCGATTTGTAATAAAACATAAAAAAAAGTGAAGTCTTAATAATAAGGTTTCACTTTTTTGATGGTATAAGGAGAGTTTTTAATGAATATTTTGATAGCTGATGATGAAAAACGATTGACAGACATATTGAAGACTTATTTTGAGAAGGAAGGATTCAATGTGTATGTTGCATACGATGGCGATGAGGCTCTGAGCCTCTTCTTTTCCCATAAAATCGATTTGGTTGTACTCGATTGGATGATGCCAAAATTAAACGGCATGGAAGTCTGTTCTGAAATAAAGAAAGTGAGCTTGGTGAAAGTGGTGATGCTTACAGCAAGATCATCCAATGATGATGAATTCCGTGCTCTGGATATTGGTGCCGATGAGTATATACGTAAACCATTTGACCCGCGAATTTTGATCATTAGAGTCAAAAAAATGCTTGGTTTGGAAAAAACAGTCAGAATCAGGGATTTAAAAATGGATTACCTGAAAATGAAAGTATACAAAAATGGTAAAGAGGTCAAGCTCTCCAAAAAAGAGTTTGAGTTGCTGACATTTTTGTATAAAAATAAAGGTCAGATTTTGGCTCGTGATACGTTGTTATCAATGGTATGGGGGATGAGCTATATCGGCGAAGAAAGAACAGTCGACACTCACATCAATAGATTGCGCGACAAGATTGGTGCCGATAATATCCTCACGCATAGGGGATTGGGGTATAGCTTTCATGATAAAGAGCAATAAAATAAGCATTAAGCTATTATCGATGGTCAGCATCATAATGGTTATCGTTTTCGGTGCTTCCTATTTATTGAACAACTATTTTCTATCTGATTATTATTTGTATAAGATGAAACAAAAACTTACATCAACTTATGATGAAATAAATGAAATGAGTATCAGTGAAATAAGGGAAATGAAAAGTTCCATTGAAAATATTAACAATGTCACGATTGTCGTCATCGAAAACAAAGGGAATATCGATGATTTGAATGAGCGGATGCAATTTAGTCTATATAAAGAGAAAATTCCATTGAACAAGTTTTGGATGTCCGAGGATACATTAAAAAAAGTAAGCGAGGGCATTCCAGTCAAACAGCTTTATAACCAAGGGAAAATTAAATCCAGCTTGCTTACACTATTATATGAGCAGGAGGGACATCTGGTTTTAATCGGGGCAGTTATCGTCCATAACTCCGATGCCATGAAAATTATCAATCAATTGTATTTTTACTCCATCGCTTTCGGGACCATCATTACGTTATTGTTGGTTGCCTATTATTCCAAAAAAATCATTACTCCATTGGAAAAGCTGAAAAGCGTGGCGAAAGATATTGCCAATTTGGACTTTAAACAAGTACATATAAAGTCAGGTGATGAAATTGAAGATCTATCTCACATTATCAATGATATGAGCTGTCGCTTGAAAAATGCCCATCTGCAATTGGAACAGAAAAATCAAAATTTGAATTCCTTGGTATCTAACATATCCCATGAGGTGAAGACACCTTTATCATTAATACAAGCCTATACAGTTGGTATAAAGGATGGCTTAGATGATGGTACATATACGAATGTCATTCTAGAGCAGGTGAAGAATACTTCTGATATGGTGGACCACTTAATTCTGCTTGCTAAAGTGCAGGCACTGGATATCAGCACGGAAACGTTTGATTTAAGAGCGTTTCTTCAACAGTTAATTGTTCACTATAAAATCTTATTGAGTAATAAAGGCATGGAAGTGCGCGAGGACTTGGCTTCAGCCGGGAATTGCATGGTGAAAGCAGATAAAAGCCAAATGGATATCGTCTTCAAAAACCTCATTGCCAATGCGATTAAATATGGGGAAGAGGCTTTTATTTTCATAACTTTGAACAATGAACCCGACGGCAGTTTGAAATTCGAAATAATAAATAAAACAACGATAGTTAAAAAAGAACATTTACAAAATATATGGAATTCTTTTTATGTTATAGAAGAATCGAGAAATAAAGAAATTTCCGGAACGGGTTTAGGCCTGGCAATAGTGGCCAATATATTGGCAAAAAATGATGTAAGATACGAAGCAACTTTAAAAGGAGAGAACATTCACTTTACGATCTGGTTTGAAACACAGTGAATCATCACCACATTGGTGATACTTCAGTTTGTAGACAAGAGGGGGTTCGGAATTAAAAATTCCGAACCCCTTTTTAAATTATCTTCGAATGTTCGCTGGATTTTAGAGATCAGGGCTCTACTAGCCCCCTTTGTTAGGAAAGTTTTGGACCTTGCCATGTCCAATTGGTAATCTTTTTTACATTCATGGAAGCGAAAGTAAGCATCGCCTGCATCGACAATTTTCGCATAGACAGGTTTTACATCTTGATGATGACGCAGATGATCAGACCTTCCACATGTGTTTGCCAGATATGCCGTGTCCTTGATGAATTTTGCTGTTTGTACATCGTGATAAAGATGAGCAGGTTGCACAGGTGTGTTGGGGCGATTTGTACTCACGATAGCCACCTTTATTCGTTATTGAGTAGGTTAATAGCGGACGTGAAGTCAATGGCAGCCTATATTTTTCCAACCAAATAGTTCCGTGGCACCAATTGATCTAACGTAATCATTTCAAGTTGATCTTGCTGAACAGAATTATGTTTAGAAGGCATCCTCATCACCTCAAGTTTTAATCCTCCTATTTTAAAACAAAAATGACTCGAGGTAAAAGGGTTCCATCTAAAGGTAAAACAAAGTTGATTGGAACGGAAGGTACGAGACTCCTGCGGGAAAAGCGCGTCTAGGGGAGACACCGTAGGCGTAATGCGCCGAGGAGGCTTCCCGACCGCCCGCGGAAAGCGAGTGCCTGGAGTGGAAAGCTCGTCAACATTGGTGATGCTTTTTTTTGTCATAATTCTGTGACATATCGGAGGTACTATATACATCATAAATGAAATGTCATTTATTTATTAAATCCGACGATCGAAATAAAGGAATGAAAGGGTGGGGGAACTGTGAGAAGAGCGAGAGTAGGGAAAATTATTATTTTTACTTTAATATTGATAGCAGCTCTGAAAGTAACAAAACATTTTGACATAAACTCGGTTTCTACAGAAAAAATGATGGAAATTCAAAAAGTGGTAGATGAAACAAGTGTCGGGAAAATACAAGTGGATTGGAAAGAGGTAGCTGCCATTGCAAGTGTGGAATATGGAATAGACGCAATGTCAACGGCCGAATTAGAAAAGACGACAAACCTATTCATGGAGAAGAGGAAGAACCAATACCGATTGAAGGAAATGGATGAAGTGTATGAAGCACTGGGTTATGATGCAAAACAAAAAAAGGAAGTTAAAGCTTATTTGAAGCATTTAGATGCTGTGATTGATTTTTCAATGAAAAAAGAAGATAGCGTGCAAATGAATTTCATTTCAAGCTTAAAGGAGGGAGCCATAGAAAATTATAAAGAGTATGGCATTTTGCCTTCTATTACAATTGCACAAGCTATTTTAGAATCAGGTTGGGGAAAATCGGATTTGTCAGTGAAGTATAACAATATCTTCGGGATAAAAAGTTATAACTGGGATGGAGAGTCGGCCAATATTAGGACGAGCGAATTTCTTGATGAGGAAATTCAAGCGGATTTTAGAGTGTATGATACGATTTCCGATTCACTCAAGGATCATTCAGTCTTTTTAACAGAAAATCCCCGATATGAAAAGCATGGTTTATTTTCTTCTAAAACGTATATCGAGCAGGCAACAGCTCTTCAGAAAGCGGGGTATAGTACAAAAGAAAATGAAGCCGGAAAGAAAATATATAGTGAGTTATTAATAGAATTGATTAGGCAGTATCAATTACAAGTGATGGATAGTGAAGCGCATCTTAAATATGGTTAATGTGTAAGCGTATGTAGTGATAGGTAAATCTGTAACGCGAAAAATCAAAAAGCGTTTTTGTCGGTATCTGAAGGGGCGGGGTGACCATGAAAAAATTACTGGTCGATCTTTTTTCAAATGCCAGGGGAGGACTTACTGGTGCGTGGGACTTCATCCGGAACAAACCTGTCCGTCCCTTGTATGCTAGTTAGCGATGTGCCACATCGATGGTGAGGGTATAAAATTGGGAGGCAGGAGTATGCTAATATACGTAAATAAGCTGCCGCGGGAGGTGAATCAGTATGAGCAATGCTGCAAGAGGTTCCAAAAAAAATAAACCAAATGATGCAAACCATGTGAATGCCGAGACGAAAGCAAATCAGAGACGAAATTCAGAAAAGAATAACCAAGACAATAAGGATAAGTAAGCATATTGGGAGGCTTCAGTAGCGACTGCTTTTTTGAACCAAAAAATTGCATCTCATATAGAATTTTTTTCTAGAGAACTGATAGATCGACATCGGTTCTCTTTTATTAATTCATCACTTGAAAAAGAAGGTCATTTCTTTGCGTAAAATATCTAGGGTAATTACGATGATTAACCCGTTAATAAAAATATACAAAATACGGAAATCGTGAACGGAGACATAATAATTATATATTCATAAATAGACCTCGTCAGAATACATTTTTTCTTATACCACAAAAAGGTAGCTAAACTGTTTTCCTTGAATAAGAACCCAATTTCCCATATGGGTTCAATTCAAGATCGGGCCTGGGTAACCAGCCTTGTCTGTATGATGCTCTTCAATGCTTAGATCATGACAACTTTTAAAACATTAGGCAAGCTTCATCTGCAGCTTGGGCTAATTTGAAATACCCCTCATATTAAATTTCTTTCTGTATTGAATGGGGGAATAACGCTTATGCTCTTTAAATCTCCTAATGAAATAACTGAAATTCTCAAAACCGACCATAAAAGAAATATCCAAGACTTTTAAATCACTGCTTTTTAGCAACTCGGCCGCTTTTTCACATCGATATTCATTTATATACGTTATGGGCGTTTTACCGATTGCCTGATGAAAATATTTTGAAAAATAATTTTTATTCATATTTAATAGTGAGGCTAAGTCTTCAAGCAATATTTTTTTATCGTAATGATCCTGGATATAGGTGATTACTTTTTTTATGTTTTCCTGTTTTTCTTTTACGTTTGTTTGTAATTCCCAAAAAAGCTTTCGCTCAAAAAGCGCTAAAATAATTTCCAGTAACATGATTTTAATACTTAATGCAGATAATTCCATTGCAATGTGATTAGTTTTAATAATGGTTATTAACTTATCAACGATATATTTCGTTAACGGCCCGTCAATTTGAGTGGAAGAAGGGAACCGTAAATACCCCTTAGTTATAGGTGTGATAATGGAATTTTGGCTGGTATCCGGATAGTCAAAATTCAATATTTGCGGATGAAATACGATAGCATGATGAATCGAGGGACCGGTTGACGTAATTTGGTGCAAGTCACCGGAATTAATGAAAATAAACTGTCCCTTCACAACCTCTACCATATCCGAATTTACCGTAACTTCAATAACACCTTCCTCAACAAAGATAAATTCCAATTCCTCATGCCAATGATAGCCTACATGATAATCCCGTTCTCTGACCTTACTGTATATATGCAAGGGAAATGATGCAGTACCATGAGCGGAGTTTTCTTTTAAAGCTGACTTTTTCATATTACATCCCCTAAAGTGAAAATAGTGTTATTTCTTTTGAAAAAAGTGCAAGAAGTAATTATGTATAATCATTATACTTAAAATGTAAGCGCATTACAAAGGGGAGAAAAAAAGTGAAAGAAAATCAACAAAAGTGGTGGCATAAAAGTGTCATTTATCAAATCTATCCTCGAAGCTTTTATGATAGTAACGGTGACGGAATTGGCGATATAGAAGGGATCATACTCAAATTAGATTATTTGGAAAAATTGGGGATCGATGTTATTTGGCTGAGCCCCGTTTATGAATCTCCCAATGTAGATAATGGTTACGATATTAGTGATTACTATTGCATTTTATCTGAATTCGGCACGATGCAAAATATGAATGAATTGCTACTGGAAAGTGAAAAAAGAGGTATAAAAATCATTATGGATCTAGTAGTGAACCACACTTCAGATCAGCATCCTTGGTTCGTTGAAGCGAAAAAATCCAAAAATAATCCAAAAAGAGATTACTACATTTGGCGCGATCCGGTGAATGGTCAGGAGCCAAATGAACTAAAATCCAATTTTGGTGGATCAGCTTGGGAATATGATGAAAATACAAACCAGTATTATTTACATTTCTATAGCAAACAGCAACCTGATTTGAATTGGGAGAATGCAGAAATGAGAAATAGTATATGGGACATGATGAATTTCTGGATAGATAAAGGCATAAGTGGCTTCCGCATGGATGTAATCGATTTAATCGGGAAAGACCCTGATCATCTAATAAAAGAAAACGGTTCCAAATTACATGATTATTTGCAAGACATGTATAGAAATACTTTCGGAAACCATGATTTACTCACAGTCGGGGAAACATGGGGAGTCACAACGGAGAATGCTAAATTATACTCTGATCCTAAAAGAAAAGAATTAAATATGGTCTTTCAATTTGAACATATGCAATTAGATAAGGTACCAGGGAAACAAAGATGGGATTTAAGGAAGTTGGAATTAGTAGAGTTAAAAAACGTGTTAAGTAAATGGCAATACGCTCTTGATCAAGAGGGGTGGAATAGCCTATTTTGGAATAATCATGACTTACCGCGGATTGTCTCCAGATGGGGGAATGACCGTGAATATAGGGTAGAGTCAGCAAAAATGTTGGCAACGCTTTTACACGGTATGAAAGGTACTCCGTATATTTATCAAGGTGAGGAAATTGGCATGACTAATGCAGCTTTTACCTCCATTGAAGATTATATTGACATTGAAACTCAAAATATCTATAAAGAACGAATGGCTGCAGGTTTTAATGAAGAAGAAATAATGAAATCGTTTTATATGAAAGCAAGAGACAATGCCAGGACCCCGATGCAGTGGTCTGATGACAAGCATGCAGGTTTTTCCGAAGGTAAACCATGGATGAAAGTCAATCCTAATTACACTTCTATTAATGTTGAAAACGCCCTAAATGATTCAAATTCCATCTTCTTTCACTATCAACAACTAATTAAGCTGAGGAAGCACAATAATACGCTTGTGTATGGATCTTATAAGCTTCTTGATTCCGAGGATAAAAGTATTTATGCGTATGAACGGATTTTAAAGAATAAGAAGCTCTTAATTGTTTGTAACTTTTATGAGCATGAAAAAGAGTTTTGCTATCCGATTACTCATCAATCAGAAGTAGAAATATTAATAAGTAATTATATTGACTCTGGTTCAGATATCAAGAATATAAAGTTACGGCCGTATGAGGCAATTATCTATGAAATAAGTGAAGGGGAGGCTTGAAGAAAGTGAACAACAAAATAGAAGAAAATGCTCAACAAATATTGGATATTATCGGCGGTTCTGAAAATATACTGAGCGCGGCGCATTGCGCAACTCGGCTACGTTTAGTTTTAAAAGACGAATCAGTCGTAAATTCGGAAGATTTATTACATGTCGAATTAGTAAAAGGCCAATTCAGTAATTCTGGCCAATATCAAATTATAATAGGTGCCGGAACAGTAAATGAGGTTTATAATTCACTAATTAAATTAGCTAATATTACCGAATCGACTAAAGCAGAGGTTAAAAAAGAAGCAGACAAAAAAATGAATCCGCTTCAAAAGCTTGTGAAACTTCTGTCAGATATATTCGTTCCAATCATCCCTGCCCTTGTAGCGGCTGGTCTTCTGATGGGAATAAACAATGTGTTAACCTCTAAGGGATTATTCTTTGACGGTAAATCCTTAATGGACATTTACCCGCAAATGACCGACTTTGCCAACATGATCAATATTTTTGCCAATGCTGCTTTTGTTTTCCTGCCGATCTTAATCGGTTTTTCAGCTACGAGAATGTTTGGGGGGAATCCTTATTTAGGTGCAGTTATTGGGATGATAATGGTACATCCCGATTTGTTGAATGCTTATGGATATGGCGAGGCGGTTCTTAAAAATACTGTACCGGTCTGGAATGTTTTTGGCTTAACCATTGAAAAGGTAGGATATCAGGGAACCGTATTCCCGGTCCTGGCCGCGTCATTCATTTTGGCATGGATCGAGAAGAATTTACGTAAAATCATTCCATCCGCTCTAGATAACTTATTGACACCTTTATTGGCTGTTTTTATTACAAGCTTTCTTACCTTTACGGTCGTAGGCGGAATCATGAGGTCGGCAGGAGACTTATTGGCTGATGGGTTGGTTTGGATCTATGATACATTAGGCATGTTTGGAGGTGCTATTTTTGGATTTATCATGGCACCGCTAACATTGACAGGTATGCATCACAGTCTTCTCCCTGTTGATATCCAGCTGATTGCAGGAGGTGGTTCATTCTTGCTTGCCCTTGTAGCCAGTAACAACGTCGCTCAAGGAGGAGCAACATTTGCAGCCATGCTGCTTTCAAAGGATAAAAAACTGAAAAGTATAGCAGTATCTTCAGGTATATCAGCTTTGTTAGGGATTACAGAACCGGCGATGTTTGGTGTGAATCTTAAATTGAAATACCCTTTCTACGCAGCAATGATAGGTTCTGCATTAGGATGTGCTTATGCAGCTTTTGCCCATATCACAAATGTAGCCCCCGGACCGGCTGGTATTATTGGTTTTGTTACTGTCCAAGCTGGTGATGTTATAAACTTTTTAATAGCAGTAAGTATTTCTCTGATTGCATCCTTTTCGATAACCATCCTCCTGTCTAAAACAAAATTTAATAAAAGCTTGTAATCTTTATAGAATGAAATAAATAATCGCTAAAAAACGAGTTGCTTTAGCAGCTCGTTTTTATTAATTTTCGGTTTTGGAGGTAAATAACGATGGAATGGACACAAGAAGCACGCTATCGTACGTATGAAAGTATGACTGCGGAGGAACGTCTGAAGCTGGAAAGGTGCGTATCAGCCAGTCCGTGGCGGCAAAAATATCATATTCAGCCGATGTATGGTTTATTGAACGATCCAAATGGTTTTGTTTGGTTCAAAGGGCGTTACCACTTATTTTATCAATGGTTCCCTTTTGGCGCGGTACATGGGATGAAACACTGGTTCCATACAGAATCAGCTAATTTGGTCGAGTGGGAAAACAAAGGGGTAGCCTTACAACCAGAACTTTCATTTGAAAGCCACGGAATATATTCAGGAAGCGGTTTTGTGCATAAGAATTCTCTATATTTGTTCTATACGGGAAATAAACGAGATGAAGAATGGAATCGCCATTCCTCACAGTGTTTAGCGATCATGAACAGGAATGGAAAAATAACGAAGCGGGATGTACCTATCATTAAGAGACAGCCAAATGGATATACCGAGCATTTTAGGGACCCGAAGGTATGGCAGGTGGAAGACAAATTCTATATGGTCGTAGGAGCACAACGTGAAAATGTAACAGGCTGTGTCCTTCTTTATCAATCCTATGATTTGATCGCTTGGTCACTGCTTGGAGAGATTGCAACGAAAGAAACGGATTTCGGCTATATGTGGGAATGTCCTGATTACTTTCCCTTACAAAATTATGGAATTCTATTATGTTCCCCTCAAGGGTTGAAGCCAGAAGGTGATTCATACCGCAATATTTATCATTCGGGCGTGTGGGTAGGCAAGCCTTTAAATATTGAAAATGGTCATTTCGACCATGGTGATTTTCAAGAACTCGATGCCGGCTTTGATTTCTATGCACCGCAAACGACGTTATCTCCTGATGGCAGACGGCTTCTTGTTGGTTGGATGGGGTTGCCGGAAATAGAGTATCCCACTGATTCAGAAGGATGGGCACATTGTTTGACCATACCAAGAGAGCTTTCGATTAAGGAAGGTCTTCTTTGTCAGCAGCCTGTTCGTGAATTAAAAGAGAAACGAAAAAAGGAAGCGCGGGCAGCCATGAATGTGAGTAACGAAGTAAGCGATCTGGGTGAACTTTCAGGTGATTGTTTTGAAATGATAGGTGAAATTGAAGTGGGTAATGCAAAGAGAGCTGGACTGAGGTTGCGTGTTGGAAAAGGGGAAGAAACGATACTTTATCTTAATACGGAAACTCAAAAGGTAGTGCTTGACCGTACAAACGCAGGTCTATCGTTTGCGCAAGACTATGGTTCCATTCGTCAAAAGCATTATTCGAAAAACAAGATACGTTTTCACATTTTCATGGATACCTCTTCGATTGAAGTGTTTGTGAATGATGGGGAAATGGTGTTTACATCGCGTTTATTTCCAAGAAAAGAAAGCCAGGGTATTCAGTTTTTTGCAGAAAAAGGTACAGCAAAAATCGATGCAGTCCAGTGGAAATATGACTGAATTCATTTTTGAGTATAAGGGAGGAGTGAGGATAGATGAGCGGAAATAATCTAGTCGTTTGTGTGGGGGAATTATTGATCGATTTCTTTTGCATGGATATCGATGTGGACTTAAAGGCCGGTTCAAGCTTCGTTAAGCGAGCAGGGGGTGCTCCAGCGAATGTGACAGCTGCCATTGCAAAGTTAGGTGGAAATGCTGCATTAGTAGGTAAAGTAGGGAGTGATCCATTTGGCACATTCCTTATTGATGTGATGAAAGAAGTGAAAGTTGATACTGCGCTGGTTACAAGAGATGACCAGGTTCAAACTACGATGGCATTCGTCTCTCTTCAAGCTAATGGTGAAAGAGATTTTGTCTTTTTCCGTGGAGCGGATGAACAATTAAATATAGGTGAGCTGAATCTTGAAAAAGTAATGGCCGCAAAAGTATTACATTTTGGATCTGCTACAGCCATGCTTGGAGGTACAGCACTCATAACGTATTTGAACCTGATGAAGATCGCAAAAGAGAAAGGTATCTTTCTCTCATTTGATCCAAACTTCAGGGCAAATCTTTGGGAGGGCAGAGAAAATGAGTTCGTAGAATTAACAAAACGAGCCATCTCTAAGGCCGATCTAGTAAAAGTCAGTGAAGAAGAATTAAAACTTATATCCGGACTAAACGATGTAAAAGCTGGGGTGTTATCCTTGCATCAGTTAGGTGCAAAAATGATTACCGTAACATTAGGTGAAAATGGAACGTTTGTTTCAAACGGTGATGAGCAATCCATCATCTCAAGTATCCCTGTAAAGTCCATTGATTCAACAGGAGCAGGCGATGCTTTTATCGGAGCATTGTTATACCAGATTTCCAACGAAGAAAATTTATCCATTTTTCTAAATGATTACAATAAGCAAAAAGAAATGGTGACCTTTGCAAACAAAGTTGGTGCCTTGACGTGTACGAAAATTGGAGCAATTTCTGCATTGCCGACTCTTGATGAAGTAGTAATGAAAAAATAGTGGAATTTCGCTCATTCCCGAAAGGAACCTTTTTTTTCAAACTTTTGCTGAACCTTCTGCACCAAAGAGCGAAAGGGCAAATTAAAACCAAGCAAAGTGGGTGGATCGTATCGCTTCGAGCGAGTGATTTATATAGAAGGAGTATCCAGCCCTTTCCAGGAAGAAGGCTGACTTTCGGATTTTCCAATAACCGTAAAAATCAAGGGCCGGTATATTCATGCTCAATAAATTGGGTTATAAATAATAATTGAGGCAGACATTTTCTTAATAGAATGTCTGCTTTTTATTCGAAAGTTCGCATTTGAAAAAGGTGTATTTAAAATATTATTAGCAAACCAAGGAGGCTTTTTTGTTTAAACAATCATAAACTATCGAAGTTGGTTGAACAAGCTAGTTCTCTCTATCATCATTGAAGGTAACTAAGAGGTTCTGATTACGAGTAGTGTTGACATGCATGAAAGTATGTTTGAAACGAATAATGAACTTATTTTGAAAATCGAAGTGTAACTAAGCCTGTACCATCCAAAAAAAGTTTTTGAATAGAAAACGTAACAAAGCGAAAAGTAATCATGATGAGCACTAAACCTTTTCTTTGCATAGGGTAGGAGGGTATGGTATATTAAGGTGTGAGGAGGGATGGGCAATGGATGAATTGGTAAATGGGCCAGATTCACTAAATGAACAAGAATGCTGTACGACAATTTCCAACGGCCGTAAAAGTCATCACTCAGATGCAGTAAAAAAGAATTTAACGACCCGCTTAAATCGTATCGAGGGGCAAATTCGCGGTATTAAGGGTCTGATTGAAAAAGATACGTATTGTGATGATGTGATAACTCAGATAGCGGCCACTCAAAGCGCGATGAATAGTGTCGCCAAGATTTTGTTGGAGGGGCATCTAAAAAATTGTGTCGTGGATCGGCTGAATGAAGGAGATACAGAGGTCATAGATGAAGTCCTAGTTACGATACAAAAATTAATGAAAAAATAAGGAGTGTTGGTTTGTATGGAAAATGTAACATTGAATGTTAGTGGAATGTCTTGTGGGCATTGTGTCAGCGCAGTGGAAGGGAATGTAGGAAAACTGGCAGGTGTGGAAAGTGTGAAGGTGCACTTGGAATCCGGTAAAGTGGATGTAACGTTCGAGAATGGAAAAGTATCACTCGAAAAAATTAAAGAAACGATTGATGATCAGGGGTATGATGTCGAGTAAGTCATGAGAGTGCTTTTAGGGCACTTCTTTTTTACAAAAAAATATACCCCATGGTGGTATGGAAAGGCGAGGATAACATGGGCGATCCCATAAAAGAAACAAGTATGCAAATTTCAGGGATGACTTGCGCTGCTTGTGCTAACCGAATTGAAAAAGGGTTAAACAGGCTGGAAGGCGTCAAAGAAGCTACCGTTAATTTGGCTTTGGAGAAGTCAGTCATTAAATACGACGCTTCAATAGTTAGTGATTCCGATATTGAAATGAAAATTCAAGATCTTGGCTACGATGTCGTAAAAGAGAAAAGGGAATTCACGATTACAGGCATGACTTGTGCTGCCTGTGCAACCCGAATTGAAAAAGGGGTAAATAAATTGGGCGGCGTGAGCAAGGCCAATGTGAATCTGGCGCTCGAAAGTGCAACCGTCGAATATACACCTTCCGAAATCACTCCGGCTGATATCATACAAAAAGTCGAAAAGCTAGGGTATGGAGCGATCATCAAGGAAGATAATAGGGAATCCATTGATTTCCGCCAAAAGGAAATTCAAAAGCAAAAGAATACATTCATCTTTTCCATCATTTTATCGTTTCCGTTGTTATGGGCGATGGTGAGTCATTTCAGGCTCACTTCGTTTATCTATATGCCTGATTTCCTCATGAATCCTTGGGTGCAAATGGCATTCGCCACACCTGTGCAATTCATCATAGGAAAGCAGTTTTATGTAGGGGCGTATAAGGCCTTGAAAAATAAAAGTGCCAATATGGATGTTTTAGTCGCAATGGGTACATCGGCTGCTTATTTTTACAGTGTCTATCAAGCCATCATTTCGGTTGGCTCCCATCACCATACGGCACAGCTTTATTTCGAAACAAGTTCCATTCTGATTACCCTCATTTTATTAGGGAAGCTTTTCGAAGCAAAAGCAAAAGGGCGTTCTTCCGAGGCAATCAAAAAGTTGATGGGTCTCCAGGCAAAGACAGCCTTGGTGCTAAGGAATGGAGAGGAGCGGGAAATCCCCCTTGAAGAAGTACTCGTAGGTGATCTCGTTTTGGTGAAGCCAGGTGAAAAAATCCCTGTAGATGGGGAAGTGGTCGAAGGGAACTCAGCCGTCGATGAGTCCATGTTAACGGGAGAAAGCATTCCAGTCGATAAAACGATCGGTGCTAATGTGATTGGTTCTACTTTGAATAAAAATGGTCATCTGAAAATGAGAGCAACAAAGATAGGCAAGGATACAGCCCTTTCCCAAATCATTAAAGTCGTTGAAGATGCTCAAGGTTCGAAAGCTCCCATTCAGAGGCTTGCTGACAAAATTTCCGGAGTGTTTGTTCCTATCGTTGTCGGAATCGCCCTTTTAACTTTCCTCGTTTGGATCATTTGGGTGAATCCTGGCGTCTTTACACCAGCTTTTGAAGCCATGATTGCGGTGCTCGTCATAGCCTGTCCCTGTGCTTTAGGTTTGGCAACGCCAACTTCCATCATGGCAGGATCGGGGCGGGCTGCAGAATTCGGAATCCTCTTCAAAGCAGGGGAGCATCTGGAAACGACGCATCATATCGGTACGGTCATTTTGGATAAGACGGGTACGGTAACGAATGGAACCCCGATGCTGACCGATGTCATTGTCGCGAATGGCATGGAGGAAGAAGAATTCCTCTCTCTAATCGCCTCAGCTGAAAAGCAATCTGAACATCCACTTGCCCAAGCAATCGTCCAAGGAATTCAAGCAAGAAAGATAGTACTTTCCGACGTTGAAGAGTTTGAAGCGATACCTGGTTATGGGGTGAAAGCGATCGTGAAGCAAAATGGGCTATTGGTTGGAACGAGGAAACTGATGATGCAAAATAATGTCGATATCGCTTCGGCGGAAGCAGTGATGGAAGAATTTGAAGCGCAAGGAAAAACAGCCATGCTTGCTAGCATTGAAGGAAACTATGCAGGGATCATTGCAGTTGCGGATACGATCAAGGAAACTTCGCTGGATGCGATTGCCAGGTTAAAAGCGATGGATATCGAGGTCATCATGATAACCGGCGATAATCAAAGGACAGCTATTGCCATCGGCAATCAAGTGGGCATCGGCAAAGTGATTGCCGAAGTCCTTCCTGAAGGGAAGGCGGAAGAGGTGAAAAAACTCCAGGACTCCGGTAAAAAGGTCGCGATGGTCGGTGATGGCATAAATGATGCACCCGCGCTTGCGTTGGCTGATATCGGCATGGCTATCGGAACCGGCACGGACATAGCCATGGAGGCAGCGGACATCACGTTGATCCGCGGTGATTTAAACAGTATTGCTGATGCAATGCTCATGAGCAGGAAAACGATGCGGAATATTAAACAAAACCTGTTCTGGGCCTTTGCCTATAACGTAATCGGGATACCAATCGCGGCAATTGGGCTGCTTGCCCCTTGGTTAGCGGGAGCTGCGATGGCCTTCAGTTCCGTATCAGTCGTTCTGAATGCGCTTCGCCTTCAAAGAGTGAAGCTCTAAAGGCTGGTTTTTTTACAATGAAGGCATTGGTACTCGTACCAATGCTCAGTTTGTAGACAAAAGGGGTTCGGAATTAAAAAATTCCGAACCCCTTTTGAAATTCCTTTGAAATTTTGATCAAAGGTTACGAGATTTGGGCTCTTCGAGCCACTATGTTAAGCCGTTTTAGGACCTTGCCATGTCCAAGTGGCCATCTTCTTTACATTCATGGCAGCGAAAGTAAGCATCGCCTGCATCGACAATTTTTTAAGTCCCCTTAAAGTAGTCCAACGCATACCATGCTTTTCTTTTGCATCTGCGAATACACGCTCAATCGTTTCTTTGCGTTTCGCATATATAGGTTTTACCTCTTGATGATGACGCAGATGATCTGCTTCTTCCACATATGCTTGCCAGATATGCCGTGTCACTACTTTTTGATGGTCTTTGCTTTCCGTACACCGTGATAAAAATGAGCATGTTGCACAAATTTGTTTGGGCGATTTGTACTCGCGATAGCCCTCTTTATTTGTTGTTGAGTACTTTAAAGTTTCTCCCGAAGGGCAAAGGTAACAATCAAAGTGTTCATCGTAAACATAGTCATGTTTGCGAAAGAATCCTTCTTTTGTACGAGGACGTGTATAGGGTAAAGCAGGTGTGATTTCTTTGTTAAATAGGTAGCTTGTAATCGCTGGTGTTTTATAAGCTGCATCTGCGGCAACTGCTTCTGGTTTTCCAACTTTCTCAATCACTTGCTCAACAAGTGGCTCCAAAATATGACTGTCATGTGTATTACCAGGTGTTACAATCGTTCCCAATACAAAACCGTTGCCGTCTGCGGCCGCATGGAATGAATAGGCAAACTGTTTTGTTCGTTCATCTTTCACATAGTAGCCACTCTCAGGATCCGTAGTACTTTCTTTAATTGCTTTGGTTTCTTCCTTATCAAATTTATCTGGTGGAAAAGGCTTCTTTCCATGGTTTTCACGATCTTGATTGATTTCTTCTTGAAGACGTCCTTGATACGCTCGTGTTTCTTTACGAACGATTTTCTTTTCAAATTTCCGTTTATTCGCACTGGCTTTCACATGTGTGGAATCCACGAAAACGTGTTCTACACTTATTAACTTTTTATTAGCAGCTGTCATTAAAATGCGACAGAAAATCTGTTCAAACAGGTCTGTATCTTTAAAGCGTCGCTCATAATTTTTTCCGAACGTAGAGAAATGAGGTACTTTATCATGGAAACCATAGCCTAAGAACCAACGGTAAGCCATATTGGTTTCAACTTCTTCAATCGTTTTACGCATGGAACGAATACCGAAGGTATATTGAATGAAAGTCAGTTTAACTAAAATAACTGGATCAATACTTGGGCGTCCTACCTCTGAGTACATATCTTTCACCAAGTCATAAATGAAAGTGAAGTCAATGGCAGCCTCCATTTTACGAACCAAATGGTTCGGTGGCACCAGTTGATCTAAAGTAATCATTTCAAGTTGATCTCGCTGAATAGAATCATGTTTAGAAAGCATCCTCATCACCTCAAGTTTTAATACTTCAATTTTAAAACAAAAATGACTCCAGTCAAAAGTGTTCTATCTAAAAGGTAAGACAAAGTTGATTGGAACGGAAGGTACGAGACTCCTGCGGGAAAAGCGCGTCTAGGGGAGACCCCGCAGGCAAAGCCGAGGAGGCTCCCCGACCGCCCGCGGAAAGCGAGTGCCTGGAGTGGAAATCAACGTCTAAATTGTACAGGCCATAAAAATAGACAAACTCGATTTTCATCGAGTTTGTCTACAGTCTGAGCATTGGTACTCGTACCAATGCTTTTTTTTTATTATTACTCATCCATGAAGTTGGAGGATTGGAAATTAACTTTCTGGGATAATGGTAACGGCAATTGTCCGAACAGGAGCATCTTTTTCTTTTCCAGAGGCATGGTAGTATTTTGTCATCAATTCATTTAATTCAGTTTGAAATTGCATAAAGTGATCCTCAGCGAGCTTTAATTCCACCATAGAGAATGTTGCACCATCTTCCTCGCCTTTTTGTTCTTTCACTTGCTTTAGATAATTTTGATATTGCGTCAAAATTGATAACTGATAAAGGGAAACATAATCAAGCTTCTTTGCAGCTGAGGCTTTTTTCCATTCTTCTGCTTTGATTGTCGCTTCCATTTCATTTAAAGCGTAATATTTTTCGGATACGGATTTTACTTTTTTTTCGTTAATGACGCGAATGATCCCAGCATCCAACATAGCTTGTATATGTCTATATAAAGTTGCTTGAGGTACATCTTCGATGATTTTTACCATTTCCAGGGGAGTCATGCCATGTTCTTTGTTTCTCATCAGAACCTGTGAAATCTTCATTCGTACCGGATGCATTAAAACTTCAGCTTTATTGACCATGCAGTTCTCCTCGTTAGTAGTTAGATTTGATTCTTATTATAAATAATGAGAATGGCTATTGCAATATTCTAATCTGAAAGTTATTATTATCATTATCAATAATGATAATGTAAGAGAGGAGTTCAACAAATGGAGATGCACTATGGTTTTAATGATTTGATGAATATCGATATATTCGCCTTCCTCCCCGTGATATTGCCATTTATGGCTGCGGCTTTCCTGTTGGTTTTCATTGCATGGATTGATTTGTACCGACATAGAAAAAAGAGGGATAACCTCCTCATTTGGACCGCTGTCATCCTTTTTGTCAGTACGATTGGCCCAATTCTATATCTTGTAATCGGCAGAAAGGAGCGCGATAGATTATGAAACTTGAAATCCGGAATGTGACAAAAGCATTTAATGGAAAAATCGCTGTAGATGATTTCTCGATGGATGTCGAAGCTGGATCATGTGTCGGCTTGATCGGACCGAACGGTGCGGGGAAATCCAGCTTAATAAAAGTGATCTCGAATGTCATGGACTCAGACCGAGGCGAAGTTATGCTGGATGGACAGGACATATCGAAAATGAAAAGCCAAATTGGCTACCTGCCGCAGTATCCAAATTTTTATAATTGGATGACAGCAACAGAAACGCTTACGTTCATGGGGAGACTTTCTGGATTGCAAAAACGGGGTTTAACACGAACCATACCAGGACTTTTAGCAAAGGTGGGTCTGTGCGGTGAAGGGGATTCCAAGATTGGCACATTTTCAGGCGGCATGAAACAAAGACTTGGCATTGCTCAAGCGTTGCTGCATAGTCCTGCACTAATTGTCATGGATGAACCGGTTTCCGCATTAGATCCCATTGGCCGCAGGGAAGTGTTGAACCTGATTGGGAAAATAAAAAAAGAAACGACGATTTTATTATCAACCCACATTTTGAGCGATGCGGAAGAAATATGCGAAAGGTTTGCCATCATGAAAAATGGCAGGAAGATAGAAGATGCCACGATTACTAATCTATTAAGCCATAATTGGAAAAATAAGCTTTGCGTGAAAATAACAGCGAAGGATCATAGATGGATTAACATTGTAAAAAAATTGCCTTATGTGAAGGAAGTGGAGGTCATTGGATCTGAGGTCAATATAAAAGTGGCAAACATTGAAGAAAACAAATCCCGAATTTTGAAAAACGCGCTTGAAAATGAAGTGGATATAATCAAATTCGAAACGAAAAGCGATACTTTAGAAGATATCTTTCATAAGTTGGTGGTCATGAAATGAATGCCTTTAATGTACTAATGAAAAAAGAATTTATCCATATGTTAAGGGAATATAAAGCTGTTTGGATGCCACTCGTTTTTATCCTGTTAGGGATCACTCAGCCAATAGTAACCCATTACTTGCCCTCTATCATCAAAGCATTGTCCGGGGGACAGGGTATCATGATTGATCCGAATCTGCCAGCCCTTAAGGGGGCGGCAGTATTAGCCAGTACATTAGGTTCACAATTTGACCAGCTTGGTCTTATGATCCTTGTCATCTCAATGATGGGGATAATACAGACAGATAAAGCAGATGGGATGCTGGCATTTATTTTAACTCGACCTGTTAAGGCAAGTTCCTATATTGCTGGAAAAATCGTCTCGAATTTTATGATTGCAGCCTTTAGTGTAGCAATTGGTTACATTGCTTCTACTATCTATGCAAATTACCTATTCACGAATGTTCCATTTTCACTAATGATACCTGCATTTTTGTTGTATCTTGTATGGGTCCTCTTTATCGTCACTTTTACAGCCTTGATCAGTATGATATGTAATGGTCAAGGCATGATCGCTTTAATCTCGCTTGTCTTCCTTATAGGTTGCAGAATCATCGTCAACTTAAATCCTGTACTCGATATAATCAATCCAGCAAGTATGAGCAATCATGCCAGGACATTACTCATCACAGGTACAATAAGTTCACATGCTGTAATCAGCCTGCTTGTAGCGTTATTTTGGATGGTTTTGATGTTTTATGTAATGAATTATTGGATCTCTGATAAGAAATACAATCAAGTGTAACCTTAAAAACATCAAACGGATGGAGTTGTGTTACTTGTGAATCACTCACTTTATTTGTGAATTTCGCAATCTAGGCTACCGCAAGGTCAAGAAACCTTCACAAGATTAATATAATAGTGGAAAAAATAGAAAAAAATGAAACAAACGAATGGAAAAATGGTAACATTTAGATGGTGAGTGTTTTGGGTGGGAGTTGATAGGTGAAGAGAGGCATAACCAATAATTAAAGTTATCAGAACGCTATGTAAAAGCAGGTATGAAAAAATTGAAAAAGATTCGGTGATTATGTGAATAAACGAAAAAGTTATTTTGATTCCAATCTGGCTCTGTTAATTGTCATATTGATGATTTTCAGCAGCGTTAGTTTATACAGCGCGCAAAAATATGCACAGCTCAATGTAGATTACTTCCAACAGCAAATCGTATGGTTTGTCATAAGTGGTGTGATGGTCCTGATCATTTTTTATTTTGATTTTGAATCTATCATGAAATTGACCCCATATATCTATTCATTCGGCATTTTGCTTCTATTGTTCGTCTTATTAGGCCCCGAAACGATTGCCCCGGTCAGGAAGGGGGCGAAATCTTGGATCGAAATTCCTGGATTGGGTTCGATACAACCATCTGAGTTCATGAAAATATTTTTAATATTGATGCTGTCCCATATCCTGACTAAACATATTGAAAAGTTTCCAGTAGGGGATATAAGATTCGATATTAAGCTATTGTGCAAGATGGGGTTGCTGGCTGCTCTTCCTATTGGCCTAACCCTGTTGCAAAACGACTTTGGTACTTCATTGGTAATGGCCGTCATCACCATGGGGATTGTCCTCGTATCGGGAATCAATTGGAAGATGATCGCATCCGTGGTTACGGTAGTTGTCGCTTTTATATGTTCCCTAGTAATTACGTTTTTGTATGATCCTAACCTATTATTGGGCTTATTGGATGGCTATCAATTGGATAGGATCAATTCCTGGCTCGATCCATTTGGACATGGCCAGGGAATCGGATACCAATTGAAGCAATCGATATTGGCAATCGGTTCCGGCATGACCGACGGGAAAGGCTTCAACCAAAGCGATGTCTACATACCTGAGGCACATACCGATTTCATATTTACGATAGTTGCCGAGGAGTTTGGGTTCATTGGGGCGAGTTTGCTGATATCCCTTTATTTCTTCATTATTTATAAAATCGTTGCGACAGCTCTGAATTCCTCTTTTTTCGAATCCTTCATTTGTGTAGGGGTCATCTCCTTCTTGACCTTTCACATCTTTCAAAATATTGGAATGGTCATCGGGCTGATTCCCATCACGGGAATTCCGCTTCCGTTGATGAGCTATGGAGGCAGTTCGGTAATGGCTACGATGATGGGGCTTGGACTCGTATTGAATGTTTCATTGAAGAAGAAGGATTACATGTTTTCAAATGAGTGACAAATATCCTCATGACAGTTCTTAGATCAAGCGATGCTTGGTCTTTTTTTCGTTTAAAAAGCATATAAAATCAGGGATGATGTATGCTTCCTTCACCGCTATTTCACCTAACAAGCCTTAAAACCACTTAATAGTAAGGCAATCATTTTTTATGTTAGGTTGGTCACGTCTTCATGAAACACTGAAAAAGGGCCTTCTAGTGAACCTTTGTGATGTTGAACAAGGCGGCCACTAAGTGTATGTATTGATACATTCCTTTATAGTTAGGGAGATTATCGATATAATAAACGTAAATCAGTTATATAGAGGAGCAAACAGATAATGACGAAGATTGATGAGACACGGGATCTTATTATTAAGACCTCCTTGGCTTTGTTTAATAAAAAAGGTTATAGTCAAACATCTATTCAGGATATTATGAGTGAATCGGGCCTACCCAAAGGGGCAATCTACAGAAGGTTTGAAAATAAAAATGAAATCGCTCTTGCTGCTTTTGATTACGCTGGAGGTATTATTTGGAGTCATTTCTTTGAGTCTACCAAGTCTAAGGGAACAGCAACAGAGAAATTAATTGCTATGTGCCATGTCTATCAGGATGCTGTTCATAATCCGCCTATTGAGGGAGGTTGCCCTTTACTGAATACAGCCATTGAAAGCGATTTTGGTTTCCAGGAGCTTCATGAGAAAGCTTCGGAAGCTTATAATCAAACATTACTTTTTATTCAATCTGTCATTGAAGAGGGGATTAGAAGTAAAGAATTTCGTCAAGACGTTAATTCTTATTCACTTGCTTCCTTTCTGTTTTCAACAATTGAAGGTGCAGTGATGGCAAGCCGTTTATCACTCAATAATGATCACATATTCCACAGTATTGAACAAGTTGAAGTATTGTTGAAGCATTACAAGAATGGAAGGTAGGAGGTACTTTTACCTTCCGTTCAATAAATGTTCACATTTCCACTGGTTGCATAACTATGTTTCCTAAGATAGAATATCCTTATCGGACCGGACGGTTCGGTCCTAAAAGATTCGAAAAGCGAGGTATTTATTGATGCATATCCAAGTTGTGTTATTTGATGGTTTTGATCTACTAGATGCAATTGCTCCTTATGAAGTTTTTACTGCTGCGGCGATGTTTACCAATCAAGAGTTAACAGTGGAACTGGTAACAGCAGAAGGAAAACGCATGGTGAAAAGTGGTATTAATGACTTGCTGATTCCAGCGAGCGGTAAGCTTGACGTAACTCGTGGCGGAATCATCCTTGTGCCTGGCGCTTCCGGATCAGTTTATGGGGGTGGAGCCGATTCAGTGCCTGCAAAGTTAAAGAGGGCGACGGAGACGGAATTAAGTAACATGTTAAAATATGCTTTGAATACTTCAGACACACTTGTGTCCACAGTCTGTGGAGGTTCTCTCATTCTAGCAATGAACGGTTTATTAGTCGGTCGCCATGCCGTAACGCATCATATGGGAATGGAATTATTACATGCGACGGATGCAATTCCTATCAATGCACGAATTGTAGATGACGGAAATTTAGTAACTGGCGGTGGTGTTACTTCGGGAATCGATGTGGCCCTTTATCTGATTGAACGAGAATTAGGTCCTCGTATTGCGCATGCAGTTGAACAATTATTCGAATATGAACGTAGAGGGACAGTGTGGAAAGCAGTAGGAAATACACCAAAAGAAGAAAAAGAAATTGAAGTAACAATCGTCGCGCCTCCCCCCCCATCTATGAAAGGTGGATTGGATAATACTTTCGTAGGGGAATGGGACACGACTCTTTCAACACCGATTGGTAAGCTATCAGTACTTTTGAATCTATTTTCTGAAGATGGACGATTCTACGGGACCGCTAAGCAAGGGGACGATGTCGCTACATTAGAGAATCTTATCATTGAAGGCGATCGATTACAATGGTCGATGTTGTCAACGAAGCCCATGCGTTTAAATTTGAAATTCTCTGTTTCGGTCAATGGAGACAGTATGTCTGGTGAAGCAAAAGCGGGAAGGCTGCCTTCATCAAAACTAGTGGGGCACCGTGTGTTATAGGGAGTCACAAAGGATATTTACTAACTAGATAAGGAGTTAAATATGTATCAGTTATTGATATTCATTCATGTAACAAGCGCGTTATTTCTTGGAAGCTTTCTCGTGCTTCCTTGGATGATTAAGACGATATTTTCTCGTACAGGTGATGAGATTATTGGATTTCTTCGAATGGCTTTGAGCTTTCTCCGTTCTGGTCACTATGCGCTTATCTTTCTAATGATAAGTGGGTGGGCTATGGTAACAGGATATTCAGCGTTTCCTTCAATCCTGTGGGTGAGTATAGCAGTTGTTCTGCTGTTGTTGATAGGTGCACTGATGGGGATGATTCTCCAAACGTTCAAGGGAATTATTAAAGCAGAACATCCCCGTAATCATTTCGCGGAAAACCTTACAAAGTTAAGAACGATGAGCTGGGTGATGTTTTTAACGATCTTAATTGCCGTTCTAATTATGACGAATCAGAGTTTGCTTAAGGTATAGGAGGAAGACACATTGAAAGATAAAGTAATAAGGACGATCATATTAATTATTCCGTTAATGTGGGTACTCCATACTCTTTCGAAAAACTTTATGGTCGATCCCAATTTTCAAGGGTTTCTGTCAAAAAAAGACGAGCTACTGGCAAATGAATCGTTGTGGGTGATTATGATTCGTATTCACATTATGTTAGCCATCATCTCGCTTTTAACCGGTCCACTTGGAATCATTAAGTCAATTCGGGTCAAGTTTTTAAAATTTCATCGGTGGAATGGCCGTATTTATGTTTTATCAATTGCCTTAAATTACATTCCTGGATTGTATGTGTCATTCTTTGCAACGGGAGGTTGGGTAAGTACTGTAGGCTTTCTCATTTTAAACACTCTATGGATAACCACAACACTACTTGGCTATTCGTATATTAAGAAGAGGCAAGTACTTGCCCACAGCAAGTGGATGGTTAGAAGCTTTTTTCTTTCCTTTGCCAACATGATAATTTATATAATCGTCGCGATTTCCCACAATGCACTAAGCTTTTCTTACGACACTTCATACACGATAGCAGTTTGGCTTTGCTGGATGCTTAATCTTTCGTTAGCGGAGTTGTTAATCAGAAAGAAGACAGTTTAGGGAGATTTTGTAAAACGAAAAAAATTGACGATTCGTGATTCATTTAAATAGTTGAATTTGTTTGCTTTGCCTTTTTATCATTCATAGTAGAGCTTCCTCTTTAAGATGAGTTTTGGTTTGTGTATCCTCTCATCATACTGAGGGGCTCTGTTTTTTTGAAGAATGCTCTACAGGAATATGACGGTGCGCAGGATAGTTGAAAAGTGTTGATTGACCATTTCGAACAATCTGGCCATTTATTGGAGGAGGATGGTTTTTAACAAAATTATTTATTTATATTGATGGATCAGGTAGTGGATAAAGACTAGTTTAAGT
Source organism: Peribacillus sp. FSL E2-0218 (assembly GCF_037992945.1). Taxonomy (NCBI): domain Bacteria; kingdom Bacillati; phylum Bacillota; class Bacilli; order Caryophanales; family Bacillaceae; genus Peribacillus; species Peribacillus sp. FSL E2-0218. The sequence continues at coordinate 2,188,429 of NZ_CP150304.1, forward strand.
CAGGGAGCATTTTTCAGTTAATAATTCCGCGCAAAAGGATAATTATTTATTGTAAATCGATAAAAATTCCATTAAAATTATGGTGAAGATACTCAAGTGATGCTTTTTGTGAAACAAGTTACGACACTCTTTTTAAAGCTAGCTGTTATTTTTATAGGAATTCCCGTTCTTGCCTTGTGCATATTTTTGGTGCCTAAGATCGGGAATTTTGCTGGAGAATTATATCCAGATATTGCTTATATGAAATCTCTCGTTTTAATAGATATGTATGCGGCAGCGATCCCTTTTTACTTTGCTTTGTATCAAGCTTTTAAACTTTTAAGCTATATTGATAAGAATCAGGCGTTCTCGGAATTATCGGTAAAGGCTTTAAAGAATATAAAGTACTCTGCCATCACAATCAGTACCTTGTACCTGCTGGGTATGCCACTCTACTATCTTATGGCGGAAAGAGTCGACCCTCCAAGTTTTAGACCTATCGGATTGGTGATTATTTTCGCCTCTATGGTGATTGCCTTTTTTGCTGCTGTACTCCAAAGACTATTACAAGAAGCCATTAATATAAAATCGGAAAATGATTTAACGGTCTGAGTTGTGTAAAGGTAGCAAAACGAAAAATGAGCGTAACGGAGCTTTCCGAGAGGGGTGGGATTACGATGGAGAATGTCAACATTAGAAAAAATCTGCGAAGTTTTAGCGTGTCAACCAGGTGATAGTCTAGAATATCAAAGATATTAATTCATTATCTGGATAAGAAAAAGGATTCGATCTCGCGACTAAATGACCTGTGAGCAGTTTAAGTTCAAAAAAACAGCCTGTTGGCTGCCTGTAATTTCAATCGGGGAATCATACCAACGAAGGAGCCTTATGGGTTCTTCGTTTCTTTATCTTGTAGTTGCCTTATTTCGCAATGAACCGGATCTCGTAATCTTTGCCGCTGATATCCTTAAGTGAGGATTTTATCGATTCACCGTAGCGCTCTTCTAACCAATCTCTGGCGAATTCATTAGGTGCAACTAATGTCATTAGGCCATTTTCATCCGATGATACGAACACACCTTTAAACCATGTTTCGTAACTTGGCTTGCTGATCTTTTTCTGCATTTGCACTTTAACTAAAGAGAACAAGTCCTGTTCATTCGATATTTCCATATGTATGTGGCCATCTTCCGTCGGGGGTTTCGTTTCATTTTCCCGTGTTAAATGATCGATTATTTTCGTGACACGTCTTACCTCATGTTCAAGTGAAGTTTTTAGGTCTTTTAATTCCTTCATTAATATATCTTTATCATTCATTGTCCGCTCTCCTTGATGTCTGGTTAGGTATTTCCATTGAATTCAGTTCGTGTTCTAGTCTTATGAACCGAAACAGGACCATTATGCATACAGGAGGTCTCATGTATAGTTGATTCAAGAAAAGATGAGGAGATATTGTCTAGGAGAAGCAGCTGTATGATCTTCTTTGGTGAATCTCGTACACTGCAATTTATATGTTTGTTTTACATTTGCTGAAAACCAATCATTTCTTTTTCATGCCCTAGTAAATTCAATAGTTTATCTAATTCCTGACTAATATGTAAAGTGTTTGGTGCAGTGAATCCATACTTTAATGCGGTGGTTATTAATTCTTTCCTCAATATCTCGATTTTTTCATGTAATGCTTCCATACTATCCAATGCAAAATCCCTCGAGTACTATTTTTTTGGTATAAATTCTATTATTACATAAATTAGGATGTTTTTAAATGAAAAGTTAAGTATTTACTTATTTAAATAGTGTTCAATCCTTTGTAATGACAGCAACAGCCTTTTGGGTCCTGCATTTGACCCATTATCCATTTGGTATATGTAATGATTCAATAAATGATTCATGAAGAAAAATAAGACGAAGGTCTGTCATGATGTGTAAGAGTTCGTAGGTCGATGTCATTAATGGAGTGAACATCAGCGTTACTTTCGTATCGCTGGTACCAAAAGTCATGAATGTAAATCCCTAAATGAGGCATTCATTGTTTAACACTTCTTCATATATCATTAAAAAAATCCTTCTATACTTGAAGCAGATTCAACTATTAGGAGGGAAAGACCCATGAATAATGAGAGAGCAATGGAAGATTTAATGAAGAATTGGAGCGAACTAGGCAAGAATATGGACCGCAGGGATTTTATCGAGGGAGCAAGCAAGCTTGCCGGGCTTTCATTAGGTCTAGCCCTTGCCCAGTCAATGGGCGGGATTGAAGTGAATGCAGCTCCTAAGTTCAGTGATTACCCTTTTACCCTCGGCGTAGCCTCAGGTGATCCGCTCCCGGATGGTGTGGTCTTATGGACAAGGCTGGCACCGGATCCGTTGAATGGAGGGGGAATGCCCAATGAATCCATCGCCGTTAAATGGGAAGTGGCCAAGGATGAGCATTTCAGGAAAATTGTCCAGCATGGTAAGGAAGTAGCCAAACCTGAGCTTGGACATTCGGTGCATGTGGATGTAAGCGGGCTAAAACCGGATAAGGTCTATTATTACCGGTTTAAAAGCGGCGGGGAAGTAAGTCAGATCGGGAGGACGAAAACACTTCCGTCAATTAGTTCAACTGTTTCAAGCCTGTCCTTCGCCTTTGTCTCTTGTCAGCAATTCGAGCATGGATATTATACGGCTTACAAGCATTTGGCAAAAGAAGATCTGGATCTTGTCTTTCACCTTGGAGATTACATATATGAATACGGGCCAAATGAATATATTGCCACAACAGGTAATGTTCGAGTACATAACAGTCCCGAGATCATCACCCTTGAGGATTATCGGAATAGATATGCCCAATACCGCTCCGATACTCATTTAAAAGCGGCACACGCTGCATTTCCATGGGTCGTGACTTGGGATGATCATGAAGTTGAAAATAATTATGCAAATGTCATCCCGGAAAAGGGACAATCCGTCGAGGCGTTCATCAAGCGAAGGGCAGCTGCCTATCAAGCTTATTATGAGCATATGCCACTTCGTAAATCGTCATTGCCTAAAGGAGCCGATATGCGCTTATACCGGAATTTCTCATATGGTGGCCTTGCTTCATTCTTTGTACTTGATTCACGTCAATACAGGGATGATCAGGCAAATGGCGACACGAGCTCACCGCAAACCCCTGAATCTCTTGATCCGAAGCGAACCTTGCTCGGACAAGAGCAGGAACAGTGGCTGACGGATGGTCTTTCAAATTCAAAAACGAAGTGGAACGTGCTGCCGCAGCAAATTTTCTTTGCCCAGCGGAATTATGGAACGCCTGCCGCGCCGAAATTCAGCATGGATTCCTGGGATGGATACCCGGCCGCACGTGACCGGTTGATAGATGTCATAAAAAGCAGCAACATCGAAAATCTGGTTGTATTGACCGGTGATGTACATGCAAGCTGGGCCGCCAATTTGAAACAGGACTTCAACGATCCCAAGTCGCGCATTTTCGGCGTGGAGTTTGTCGGTACATCCATCACATCCGGGGGCAATGGGGCAGATATGCGTTCCGATACGGATAAAATACTAAGTCAGAATTCTCATATTAAGTTTTTTAATGATTACCGCGGTTATGTCCGTTGTCAAGTAACACCTGAACAATGGAAGGCGGATTATCGCGTAGTCCCATTCGTCACCGAACCAGGAGCCGACATATCGACAAGGGCCTCCTTCGTTTTTGATAAAGACCAAACGGGCCTACGAAAGGTGGCAGCCGCCCCGGTAACGGATGGTGTCAAAAAAACGAGCGAAGTCGAGGAGGACCGGACGCGCGCACATGGTCGAGCACATGAAAAGCAAAAAATGAAGCAGCGAGGCAAAGTTACGAATTGATGAAGCGTCAACGGAATAATGTATGCAAAAAATTTATTGAAAAAGGATTGGAGTGAATTTGGATGCTTTCTAATATTGGGATACCCGGGCTAGTCATCGTTCTCGTGATCGCATTGATCATTTTTGGACCGTCGAAGCTGCCGGAAATCGGCCGTGCCTTCGGTCGTACTTTAACCGAGTTCAAAAGTGCAACTAAAGGATTGGTGAATGATTCAGATAAAGAGGATGAAAATGAGAAAAAGGCAGCATTAAAAAAAGGATGAGTATGAAGAGATAAAGTGGGTGGAAAGGCTCGCCCGCTTCTTTTTCATATCGCAATCAGGAAATGTAAGCCTTTGATGAAGCCATCGATCAATAACGGGATTCTTGAAAAGGAGTGGTGAAGGTGGGGAGCAAGGAAGTACATGTTATGGAGCATATGGAAGAGCTCCGAAGCAGAATCATTAAAACGCTGATAGGATTTGTCGCTGCCTTCATAGTGAGTTTCATTTTCGTACAGGATATTTATGAGGTGCTCATTAAGGATATGGACGGGAAGCTTGCCGTGCTTGGACCAAGTGATATCCTCTGGGTATATATGATGATCGCTGCGGTTAGCTCAATCGCTGCAACGATCCCGCTGGCAGCTTATCAGTTATGGCGTTTTGTAGCGCCTGCGTTGAAACCGGAAGAGAGAAAAGTGACATTCCGTTTCATCCCTTGGTTGTTCATTTTATTCATAACCGGCATCTCATTCGGTTATTTTGTGTTGTTTCCCATCGTGCTAGGTTTCCTCACCTCCCTATCCGCGGGGCAGTTCGAGATAGTGTTCACTGCGGAAAAATATTTTCGGTTCATGATTAATTTGATCCTGCCATTTGGCGTTTTATTCGAAATGCCGCTTGTGGTCATGTTTCTGACCAGATTAGGAATCATTAATCCTACCGTGCTGAAAAAGTCACGCAAGATTTCTTACTTCGCTCTTGTTATCATCTCTATCGTGATTACGCCGCCTGACATCCTTTCGGATATTTTGGTCATCATCCCTTTGCTTATGCTTTATGAAATGAGTGTCCAGCTGTCCAATCTTGTTTATAGAAAAAGGCTTATGAGAGAGGGAGCAGCTCTATCTGTAATATGAAATGTATCTACCAATCTTTTGAAAAAAAACATTTCTTAGGAAATATTTAAAGGTATACAAAAAAGTTGAGGCGGGTATTCTCCTCAACTTTTTTGAGGGCAAAATAATACTTTGAGAAGTGATTAGGACAATCAAGCATCAATTCAAGCATCCATAATGGGTTTTCATCCATTGCCGGAAAAGATGCATAAACATGCCAAGCATGACCCAGGGCATGTTTATTTATTTTTTTGAAGGAGAGAGGATTCTTACTAGCGAATAATTGTAATCACCTGAATTTACAACGGCACTCGATCAAAAAACCTGCAATTTTACTCTAGCAACGTAAAATCCTGAATGATTCGAAATAAGTCGATGGAGTAATGAATGTTGATTTTATCATTACAGTATAAATACATATCGAGGTTCAAAATGTATGAAAGGAAAGGTGAGTACTCATGAAAGATTTCATGAAAATTATTGCAGGAAACATTTCGATGACTTTTGCTTATGCTTGCTTAATCGTGCCCAATGAAATTATCAATGGGGGCGTAACTAGCTCTGCGTTGTTATTGAATGCTTTATCGGGCTATGACCTGGCCCTGCTGGCTAATTTCGTTACCGGATTTTTGTTAATCATTTGTTTAGTTTTTTTAGGTAAAGAGTACTTCGTTAAGTCGATAGTAAGTTCGCTTAGTTATATGTTGTTTTTCAATATTTTTTATTCACTGAATATACGTTTTGACTTGAATATCGTTTTAGTCGTTCTAATATCGTCGATTTTGATAGCGGTAGGATACTATCTATGTATAACAGCAAATGCCACTACTGTTGGTTTTGATGTGATCGCGCTGATTTTACATCATAAAAATGAAAAAATAGATATTGCAGTGACAATAAGAATAATAAATCTAATTGTACTGGTCCTAGGGCTTCTTGTTTACGGTTATTCATCGATCATGAAGGGTGTTGCGTTTACCTTGCTCTTTTCATACTTTTTAAAGAAAATGCTGGATAGAAAGCAAAATTCGCTAAAGGCAGATAAGGATCATACAAAGGATGAGACTTCCAGAGCGAAAGAAATATGACACCTTTGCAGGATGTTGTATGTAGGCTCTCCACACATTGCAACTTCGATTTTCATTTCATTATCCAAATATTCTGATTTTTGATTGACTTTAAAAAAATCAGAGTGTATTATAACCATAGTAAGTGGTACTAACGTCATGACGTAGTGATGTTATTCCCTCTTACAGAATTGGATAATAGGAAGGGGGAATAGTCATAGAGTCATATCCTGAGTTGTTTGAATAGGCCGAGGTTCCAAGCTCCACTTTCCTTGTGAAAATGTAAGGGACAGAAAGCGAAATCTTTACTTTTACATCGATGTAGTGATTATCTTTAGTTGATTCCCCAAAATATTGAAAGTTGGTGGAGGGTATGAAACATCAACAAGAAGAACTGAAACCAGGTCTGAAACAAAGACATTTAACGATGATATCATTGAGTGGAGTCATCGGTGCTGGTTTATTCGTTGGAAGCGGTATCATTATTGGTCAAACGGGCCCCGGAGCGATTTTATCATATGTTTTGGCAGGCTTGATCGTTGTTTTAGTCATGAGAATGCTTGGGGAAATGGCAACCGTAAATCCCAATACTGGATCATTTGCGGTTTATGCAAGAGAAGGAATCGGTGAATGGGCCGGTTTCACCACTGGTTGGTTATATTGGTTCTTTTGGGTTATCGTAATTGCATTGGAAGCGACAGCAGGAGCTGCAATCATACATGGCTGGGTTCCTTCCGTTCCGGTCTGGGTCATAAGTCTCTCGCTGATTATCCTTTTGAAGCTGACGAATATTTTTTCCGTTAAATCGTTTGGTGAGTTTGAATACTGGTTTTCCATCATTAAAATAATCAGTATCATCCTATTTCTTTGTCTGGGCGTTGCAGTGATCTTAGGTTTTATCCCATCGATAAAACCACCTGGTACCTCCAACCTTTTGAACTTTGGCGGTTTTATTCCAAATGGGATAAGCTCGGTACTTGTCGGGGTCGCCATTGTTTTCCATGCTTTTGTAGGAGTGGAGATTCCTGCAATTGCGGCTGGTGAAACGAGTGATCCAGTTAAATCAGTAAGAAGTGCATTGAACAGTGTGGTTTGGAGAATCCTGATTTTCTATATCGGATCCATTGCCGTACTAGTGACCCTTTTACCATGGAATTCGGCTTCCTTGCTGAAAAGTCCGTTTGTTGCCGTACTTGAAATGCTAGGAATTCCTTCTGCTGCCCTGATCATGAATATAGTGATTCTCATTGCATTGCTTTCCTGTTTGAATTCCGGATTATATACAAGCTCCCGTATGTTATTCTCCCTTGCACAAAAGGGTGATGCACCAAAGCTATTCTCAAGGGTGAGCAAGAACGGTGTCCCTATTCTTGCTGTCATCGGTTCTACATTATTTGCCTTCATCAGCACCATTTTCAGTTACGTCTCACCAGATAAAATCTTTTTCTTTTTAGTGAATTCCTCGGGTGGGGTCGGAATACTTGTCTATTTATCGATTGCGGTATCTCATCTCCGATTAAGGAAGAGGATGGAGAAAGAAAATCCAGGGGTATTCAAGATCAAGATGTGGTTATTCCCGTATTTAACGTACGCAACCATTCTTTCCATGGTTTCCGTGATCATATTGATGGCATTTATCGATTCCCAGCGTCCTCAGTTTATCTTTACCATGCTATTTAGCTTGATCGTAATTTGTTCTTTCTTTTTCATTCGACGAAGAAAAGCGAAATATATGGAGAGTGAATTAAATATGGTTCATGGTGCCCCCAATTCCGAAAAGTTATAGTTTTTAGCAAGGGCACTAAACCAGAATAGACTTAATTGAACTATAGTACAGATTGTTTTGTATACTTCTAAGTTATTCCTCAGATGAATTTCTTCAAGCACTTTTCAACTAGAATATGATACCCATAGAAAAAAGAGTGCCATGTACCAACAAGCATGAGGCGGCATTGTCTTTTAGGATCATGATGGAGGGATTATCTTGAATGTTTCCCGTTTATTGACCAATGGGCTCATCTTTGGCACCATGTTGCTGCTGTCAGCCTGTAACAATACGATAAAACCGGACGAACACAACCAAGAAAAAAATCCGGTTACAAATGAGAGGTCCGATAAAAGTGCAGCAGAGACCCAGGATGCAGAAGGTATTGAAACTGGTGTCGCCGAAGTCGTTCAATCAATAAATGCTTTGGTAACTGAAGGAAGTGCCGAGGCAGATCCAGAGAAAATTCAAGAACTGGGTAAAAAGGTCAGTTCCGATTGGGATTCGATAGAGAAGCAAGTGGAAGATGATTTTCCCGACTGGTATGAACGAATTGAGAAAAATCTCTACCCATTAATCGGGGAGTCAGGAAATCCTGAAAAAGACACAGAAAAAATCGAGGAACTCTCTAAAGCGGCGATAGAAGATTTACAGTTATTTTTGAAAGAAGTGAATTGAATGTACGGTATATTCGGATCCATCACAAAATGTTTTTTTTTGACGGGGAAAGAGATGGAGAAGGGAGAGGGGATTGGCTTGGGAAATGCAAAAGGACGGAACGAGGTACAGGCAGTAATATTCGATTGGGCAGGAACGACGGTGGATTATGGTTGTTTGGCGCCGGTTGAAGCATTTGTCGAGATATTCAGGATAAGGGAAATTGAAATTACCATCGAGGAAGCAAGGGAGCCCATGGGTTTATCGAAAATGGATCATATAAGGGAACTCTTGAACATGACTCGAATCCGGAATTTATGGATTGCTAAATTCGGGAAAGAACCGGACGAAGGAAATCTTGAATTCTTATATAAGGACTTTGAGGCTTTGCTTTTAAAGGTTCTCAAGGAAAATGCCAAACCTATACCTGGCGTAATTGAATTAGTCAGGCGTTTAAGGCAGCAAGGAATAAAAATCGGTTCGACAACAGGGTATACTCGTGAAATGATTAATATTGTTAAAGAAGAGGCGAAAATATGGGGTTATCAACCAGATTCCATCATTGCGTCCAACGATGTGCCTGCAGGAAGGCCTGCACCTTGGATGTGCTTTAAGACGGCAATGGATCTCCAAGTATATCCACTCAGCAAAATCGTTAAAGTCGGCGATACGATCAGTGACATCAAAGAAGGCATTTCTGCGGGAATGTGGACGGTTGCCGTATTGAAAGGCGGCAGTGAAATTGGCCTTTCAGAAACAGAAATCAACGAAATGGATCCTTATGAGCTGCAATCCCGTATGAAAACTGCTGAAAACCGTTTTCTTAATGCAGGTGCCGATTTCGTGATTGATGAAATAGGCGATTTATTGGAGATCATTGATAGGATCGACTACAGATTGACCGAAAAAAAGGATACGTTTATTAGTTAAGTAGACGTTTGTTCATGAAGTCCTGCATGAATGGGGAAACTAAAATATTCAAAAAATTCAATTTATTGATTGACGGTTTGGTCAAATGGGAGTATTATACATCTTATAACTGGTACGGACGTCGCAACGTCGTTATCAGAAATAAATATAATTAAGGAGAATGCGCTATGGTCGAAACAAAAACGGTAAGGGGAACGAAAGTTAAAATGACACCAAGTGAAGCAATCGTTGAGACGTTAGTGGCCGAGGGAGTTAAACATATCTCGGGAATACTGGGATCTGCCTTCATGGATATGCTTGATTTATTGCCAACTGCAGGCATCCGTTTCATAGGTGTCCGCCATGAACAAAGTGCAGCACATATGGAAGATGCCTATTGTCGTGTCTCAGGTGTTGCCGGAGTCGTCATCGGGCAAAACGGACCGGGAATGACCAATATGGTCACCTCCGTTGCAGCGGCCAATCAAGCTCATACTCCAATGGTAGTCATCTCTCCTTCGGCTGGCACACCAACGGTTGGATGGGATGGTTTTCAGGAATGTGATCAAGTTTCCATCTTCAAGGCCATCACGAAAGAAACGGTGAGAGTGACACATCCAGGCCGGGTCGCTGATTGCCTTAGGACAGCATTTCGGATTGCCTATGCCGAGAGGGGACCGGTATTATTCGATATCCCCCGTGATTACTTCTATGGTGAAGTGGAAGATCAAATACTAAAACCACATCAATATCGCGTAGATGAAAGAGGTTGCGGGTCTTCTGCCTCCTTGGATAGAGCAGCGGAAATTTTGGCTGAGGCTGAGTATCCCGTGATTATTTCCGGCAGGGGAACGGTTGATTCCGATGGCATTGAGGAAATTAAGAATATTGCAGAATATTTAACGGCTCCGGTAGCTGTCTCCTATATGCATAATGACGCTTTTCCTTCTGAACATCCATTATCAGTCGGCCCGATCGGTTACATGGGTTCAAAGGCGGCCATGAATACACTTAAGAAAGCGGACGTCATATTGGCGGTCGGTACAAGATTATCAGTATTTGGTACGTTACCATGCTATGACATTGATTATTTCCCTAAAGATGCCCAAATCATCCAAGTAGATATTAACCCAAGGCAAATTGCCAGAACACATCCCGTCGAAGTTGGAATCATCGGAGATGCGCGTGAGGCGAGTCGTGAAATCTTGAAGCGTTTGAAGGCAAATAAACCTAACGTAAAACAAGAAAAAAATCGGATTGTCGAAGTAACGAATGAAAAACAAAAATGGGAAGAAGAATTGGTCAAACTTGCGATGATCGATGGAACACCGATCAATCCGCGTCGAGCCCTTTTGGAATTGACTAAGGTGTTGCCCGAAAATGCCATCGTCACTACTGATATCGGTAATGTATCGTCAACTGCAAACGCTTACTTGAAATTCAACCAGAGCAGAAGACATATCGCTGCGCTAACATTCGGGAATACAGGATTTGCTTACCCATCCGCACTGGGTGCCAAGTTAGCTGAGCCAAATACGCCCGTTTTAGCCATTGTTGGAGATGGGGCATGGGGGATGAGCTTACATGAAGTGAGTACGGCCGTTGAAGAAAACATCCCAGTCATCGCGTGCGTCTTCAATAATAATGCATGGTGCGCAGAGAAAAAGAACCAAGTGGATTTCTATAATAACCGTTTTGTAGGTGCGGATATCCAAAATCCTGATTTTGCAGAAGTTGCACGATCAATGGGTGCAGTAGGTATTAGAGTGGAAAAACCTGAGGAACTAGGGTCTGCCATAGAAAAAGCAATAAAATCAAACAAACCGACTGTCATTGACATCCAAGTGGATGGAACACAGTTAGCTCCTCCATTTAGAAAAGATGCATTAAAAATGCCTACTAGATTACTAGAAAAATATTCTCATTTAGATCATAAAAACTGGGATAAATGAGGGTGTGAAAGAGTGTAACGGTGGCGCGATGACTTTATGATGTGTGTGAGTCATCGCCATTCACCGCTTGGTTCTCTTTTATCGAGAGTTTGTAAATGCATGGGAACGTAACTTAATTGCGTTCAATGAATAATAAGGGGGTTCAATTGTGAAGTTGGAAACTGAAACGAAAGACCTTGTTCAAATGGATAAAGATCATTTATGGCATGCAATGCATCGCTATAATGAAAAGGATGCTCCCATGATGGCTACGGAAGGAGCCGGCTCATGGTTCACGGATACTAAAGGAGATAAATATTTAGATGGAGTTTCCGGATTATGGTGCTTGAATCTGGGCCACGGACGGAAAGAAATCGCCCAGGCAGCCTATGAACAAATGATTAACTTATCTTATTTCCCTTTAACGTTAAGCCATAAGCCGGCCATCGAATTATCGGCAAAAATAAGTGAACACTTAAAGGGTCCGTATACAACTTTTTTTACGAACAGCGGATCGGAGGCGAATGAGACAGCATTCAAGATCGCTCGTCAATATCATTCTCAAAATGGAAACCCTGGGAAATATAAATTCATTTCCAGGTATCGAGCTTATCATGGTAATACGTTTGGCTCATTAAGCGCAACGGCACAAGCGAATCGGAGAGAGAAATATGACCCGGGTGTTCCAGGTTTCCTCCATGTGCCGCCGCCGTACAGTTATCGTAGTTCGTTTGGGGAAAACGTTGAAAACTCCGACCTTCTTGCAGCGGATTATATCGATCAGGTTATTAACTTTGAAGGCTCCAAAACGGTAGCTGGCGTTATTCTTGAACCATTCATCTCTGGTGGAGGGGTCCTTATTCCTTCAAAAGAATACTTAACAAAAGTTGCTGAAATCTGTAAGAAGCATGATGTACTTTTAATTGTGGATGAGGTGGTTTCAGGTTTTGGAAGAACTGGAAAAATGTTCGGGTTCATGCATTCAGATGAGGTTCAGCCAGATATTGTAACGATGGCAAAGGGTTTGACCAGTGGATATCTTCCACTTGGGGCAACAGCGGTGAATTCAAGGATTTATGATAAATTCAAAGGTGATGGTGATTTAAATCACTTTAGGCATGTGTCAACATATGGAGGCCATCCTGCCTCATGTGCAGTGGCTCTTAAGAATATTGAAATCATCGAAAAAGAAAGGATTGTTCAAAGAGTTGCCGAACTAAGTGAAACTAAGTTAAGTAAGCTCTTTGAATTGACAGCCCTTGATAAGGTCGGGGAGGTACGCGGGGTTGGATTTTTATATGGAATTGAATTAGTGGAAGATAAAAAATCAAAAACGCCAGTTTCCGATGAATTCATGGGGAAAGTAATAGGTTCATGTAAGGCTAAAGGGCTTATCATCGGCCGTAACGGAGATACAGTTCCTGGTTATGGGAATGTATTGATCATCGCACCGCCTTTATCTTCAACAAATGAAGATGTAGATTTTGTCATTGAAACAGTAAAATCCGTTTTATATGAATTATGCTAACCCGTAAAAGGTGATTGTCCCTAGAGACATACCGTAACCAATTAAAGAAGATGGGCATGATATGTCTAGTTGTTTTGACATCCATGTCCATGTTTTTATTTTATGTAGGGCCAAACCCTATAGGACCTGGACAATACCAATTAGGAGGAACTATGCAAACAAAGCGCAGGTTATTAGTGGTACTTGCACATCCCGATGATGAATCATTTCTGTGTGGCGGAACCATTGCCAAAATGTCAGAGCGTGGTATTCAAATAACTTTGTTATGTGCGACAAAAGGCGAAATGGGCAGACGCATGGGAAATCCCATTCTTACAACAAGGGAGTCATTGCCTGGACTTAGGGTAAGGGAGTTAAAAGGCGCTTGTGAAGAATTAGGGATCAAAGACCTGCGATTTTTACATGTAAGGGATAAAACGATTGAATTTGAATCGATTGATTTATTGGCGGAGAGAATCATAAAGGTGATTCGTGAAGTTCAACCGGATGCACTCGTCACGTTCCATGAAAAATATGGGGGACACCCCGACCATTGTGCGATTGGCCGTGCTGCCGAATATGCTTTTCTAAAATCCGGTGATCCCGATTTTTTTCCAGATCCCGTTTTTCCGGCTTTTAAGATCCATAGTCTGTACTTTGTCCTTTGGTACGCTTTTTATGAGGATTGGCTAAATAAAAACGGGCAGGGCAGTATCACAACAGTGAATATAACAGGAACTTTACAGAAAAAGATTCGTGCCCTAAGGTCCCATCGTTCCCAGACTTTAGCCGTTCCGGAATTGTGGGGGGACCATAATCCGAGCTTGCCTTTTTTAGGGGAAGTCGAGTATTTCATCAGAGGTTATTCTCCTACTAATATAGAAGAAACTGATCTTTTTCAAACGATTGAAAGGATGGGATGACCCGTATATTAGCTGTGGAAAGTCTGTGCTAGATGGAAAGGGGGAAGGAATGTATGGAATTAGAAAAATATGGGCCTCTGGGAGAATCCATTGAGGAGCCGAAACAATTGAAATCACCGCTTCGTAATAGCAAGCTGTTATGGTTGAGCGGTATTGCCTTCACTTTTTTTATCGCCCTATTAGGCTTGGGGCTATCTAAAATTTCAGGATTCAATCGAATAGGACCTCTTGCGTGCTCGATCATCATCGCCGTTATTTATCGTCAAATCGCGGGATATCCAGAAAAATTCCGGACTGGGATTGAATTTTCCGCAAAAAAACTATTGCGTTTTGCCATTATTTTATACGGGTTGAGATTAAATATCGATGTGATTTTCAATCAGGGTTTGCCATTGTTGGTACGTGACATAGGGACAGTAACATTTGCCATCGTCGTAATGGTCCTGATTGCAAAGTGGTTAAAGGCGGATACATCCATTTCCCTTCTGCTTGCGGTAGGAACAGGGGTATGCGGCGCAGCAGCCATCGCGGCAATTTCTCCCATCGTGAAAGCTAAGGAAGAAGATACAGCCATAGGCGTCGGGATCATCGCTTTAATGGGAACACTATTTTCTATCATATACACCCTCATACGTCCGATTCTTCCGATATCGAATGTGGATTACGGTATATGGTCAGGGATCAGTCTTCATGAAATCGCCCATGTTGCATTGGCAGGGGCGCCTGCAGGTGAAGATGCGCTAGCGATTGCACTCCTTGCCAAATTGGGCCGTGTTTTTTTACTTATCCCATTATGTTTCATTTTTATGTATTGGATGAAAAAGCGGACAAAGGATAAAACGGGCCGTGGTGCAAAAATTGATTTTCCATGGTTTCTCGTTGGTTTTATTATCATGAGTTTAATCGGGAGTTATGTGTTTGGAACTTATATTACAGTATCACCTGCCGTAATGGACGGTATTTCTAAAACGACCACTTTTGTTTTGACAATGGCCATGATCGGTCTAGGACTGAATGTAAGCCTGCAGGCACTTCGCACAAAAGCCATGCGTCCCCTTATAGCCATGACGATGACTTCTTTGCTCCTTTCCATCATATCGTACTTTTTCGTTTAATATATGTATGGAAGCTTTCCATTGTTATCCCCCTTGATACCGAAAAAAGATCTACCCTGAATAGCCGTTGCTATTCAGGGCTTTTGACTACATAAAAATGAAACGGTTATTTACACCTGAACACGAATTGTGGCAAGGAAAGGTGAACTGTTGCCGTGTTTGAATATTATAACTATTTGGTTTACAATAAAAGAACTGATACGAACATTACAATGTCTTTATTTGTTTGGAGGAAATTTTATGGAGTTAGACTTTAATAATCCACTCCCTTTACATGCTCAATTAAAAACTATATTGGAAAATCAGATTTTGGATGGTTATTATAAGGACAAAATTCCGAGTGAAAGGGAACTCATGGATATGTATTCGGTCAGCAGGAGTACTGTACGGGAAGCAGTTTCCATCCTAGTCCGTGAGGGTATATTGGAAAAAAGGCATGGCAAGGGAACGTTCGTATCCCTTAAACCTGTACAGGAATGGCTTAAGATGATAAGTTTCACTGAGACTACAAAAAGCATGGGAATTAAATTACTTGATCATGGCCGTGTATGGACACCTGAAAATATAGCTGATGCAAATGGGTTTGAGGATGAATCATACCAAATCAAAAGGTTGCGTTTACAGGGGGATATCCCCATAGCCATTGAATTGCATTATTATTCTTTGGAACTAGGGGGAAAATTGACCCAATTCGATTTAAGTACCACAGTATTGTATGATGCACTCGAAGGAGATTTAAACATTAACTTTTGTGAAGCAGAACAGATCATTACCTGTGGATTCCCAACAAAAGAAGATGCAGAGCATTTGGGTATACCCGAAACGATGTGCCTGCTGATTACGGAACGGATGATTTTTGATTCTGATGGTAATTTAGTAGAATATTATAAAGGGATATTCCGATCGGATATGTACTCATTCGCTATGAAAATGTCCCGGAAGAACTGATTTTCCACAGGAAGTGACCTAAACCTTTCATTGAAGTAGAGAGGCTTAGGTCATTTTCGATCCTCGATCTGTGTAAAGGGTGGCTATTAAAGAATTTGCTGCCTGATGAAATAATGGTTCAGCCCCTCTCAAGACAACTCGGCCCCCCAGAAGCTCAAAACCAAGTCCTTAAACGCCTTTTATGCATACTTGTACACAAACATAAAACGAAACGATAACAAAGGTAAACAATACGGTTGCACACAATGATAAGTAAACGCATAGCTTCACCTCCTTATTGTCGTCAAGGGCTGACAGCGACTCACTACTCCAGACATGGCAAACGACAAATAGCGAACACGCAGGAAATTTTCACGAATGAGAAGTAATGATTTAGACGAAAAAAGACATTAACTACATGAAGAGGTAATTTTGGGTTAACAATAGGATATAAGTGAAAGGAGTTAATTCCTTGAAAGAGCAACCAAATCATAAAACACTGCTTCAATCAGTGAAAATAGCATAGGCTGGTGGAAAGCGATTATAGAGTCAATCAATGACGGTGTTCGAGTGATTGATCACAATGGGTATGAGGGTGGTTTAGCTTTATGAATAACCATTGGTTAAAATGCTTAAGCTGGTTGTGGAAATAAATATATAAAAGGGGCTCGATTTCAATTTGAAATGGAGCCCCTTTTTATATTATCCTGCTACACTTTCAGAAAACTGGCTATTGTAAAGGTCTGCGTAGAAACCAGATGCCTCTAAAAGTTGTGAATGTGTTCCTTGTTCAATTACTTTCCCTTGATCCATAACAAGAATCAAATCAGCATCTTTTATGGTAGAAAGACGATGGGCAATGACAAAACTTGTTCGTCCTTCCATCAGCCGGTTCATCGCCTTTTGGATAAAGACCTCTGTCCGAGTGTCCACACTTGATGTCGCTTCATCCAATATCATGATCGGTGGATCTGCAAGCACAGCTCGTGCGATTGTCAAAAGCTGCTTTTGTCCTTGTGAGATGTTCGAAGCTTCTTCGTTTAAAACTGTCTCATATCCATCTGGCAGTGTTCGAATGAAATGGTCGGCATGTGCCATGCGGGCCGCTGCAAAAATATCTTCATCTGTTGCTTCATTTTTTCCATAACCGATATTGTCCTTAATCGTACCATTAAAGAGCCAGGTATCTTGAAGAACCATTCCGAAGTTCCGGCGAAGATCACTTCGTGACATATTTCTAGTATCAAGACCATCGATCTTGATCTTTCCGCCATTGAGTTCATAAAATCTCATCAAAAGATTTATCATCGTCGTTTTCCCAGCACCGGTCGGTCCTACAATTGCGACCGTCTGTCCAGGCAACACCTCGATGTTCATATCCTTCATTAACAAGTCGTCACCATACCCAAAGTCTACATGTTCAAAGGTGACAGCACCGTTCGCTCTATTTAAATGAGCCGTGGTTTTTTCTTTTATTTCCTCTTCTTCATCAAGTAGCTCAAAAACGCGCTCAGCTGCTGCAACAGTGGACTGAATGATGTTTGCGATGTTTGCCGTTTGGGTGATCGGCTGGGTGAACTGCTTTGAATATGTGATGAATGCTTGGATATCACCAATTGAGATAGAACGTTGGGTTACCAATATTCCGCCGACGACGCTGATGAGAACATAGCTCAAATTCCCGATAAAAAACATCAAGGGCATGATAATTCCAGATATGAACTGCGCCTTGCTTCCTGCTTTATATAATTCTTCATTTACCTTTGTAAACTGGGCACTTGCCTTTTTTTCATGTCCGAATGCTTTAACGACTTGATGGCCCGTATACATTTCTTCAATGTGCCCGTTCAATTCTCCAAGTGTACGCTGTTGATCGGCAAAATGTTTTTGGGATCTTTTTAAAATGGGCCGGATTGCAAATATTGACAAAGGTAAACTGATGATGGAAATTAGTGTCAATAACGGGCTGATAGAGAGCATCATAATGATAATGCCCAAGATTGTTACGATCGATGTGATAAACTGGGTTAAGCTTTGTTGAAGGGTGCTCCCGATTGTATCGATATCATTTGTCATTCTGCTAAGTGTTTCTCCGTTCGGACGGCCTTCAAAATAGTTAAGGGGAAGTTTCTCGAGCTTTTTATTAACATCTTCCCGTAAATCATAGACCGTATCTTGGGCAACGCTGGACATAATGTATTGTTGTACATAATTGAAAAGGCTGCTTAAGACATAGAGGCCAGCAAGTAGCAGGAGGATCTGGCCGATTTTATCAAAGTTAATAGCAGCTCCCGGTATTCCTTGGAATTTACCGTAAGCCCCTTCGAATAATTCCGTAATCGCCGTTCCCATAATTTTTGGTCCGACAATCATGAAAATCGTACTCATGATGGCAGCGATGAACACGGCAATCAATTTGTTGCGCCGCGGTTTTAAATAGGCCAAAAGCCGTCGTAGTGTTCCTTTAAAATCTTTTGCTTTTTGACCCATCATCATCATGTTCCCGCCGCCAGGACCGTGCCCCATCTGACCGCCGCTTTGAGGTTTTTTTCGGTTACTCATGCAATTTCCTCCTCTGAGAGCTGTGATAAGGCGATTTCACGATATATGTCGTTTGTGCTAAGCAACTCTTGGTGTGTCCCAATGCCGACAATGTGCCCTTTGTCTAAAACGATGATTCTGTCAGCATCCACGACTGTACTAACACGCTGTGCGACGAGTAATACGGTCGCATTCTTCGTTTCATCTTTCAAAGCTGCACGAAGTTTGGCATCTGTCTTGAAATCAAGAGCGGAAAAGCTATCATCGAATATATAAATGTCCGGTTTTCGAATGATTGCCCTTGCAATCGAGAGCCGTTGTTTTTGGCCACCTGAAAGGTTTGATCCACCTTGTTCGATTTCTGCATCATAGCCGTCTTTCAATTGGCTTATAAAATCCTCCGCCTGGGCGATACGGGCCGCATGGTCAATTTCCTCATGGGTGGCCGTTTGTTTTCCGAACCGAATGTTGTCAGCAATGGTCCCCGTAAAGAGGATGGCCTTTTGTGGCACAAAGCCAATTTTGGAACGAACTTCATCTTGTGGGGCATTACGAATATCAACACCATTGACGCGAATGGACCCATTTGAAATATCATAAAATCGGGGGATCAAATTTACGAGCGTTGATTTCCCTGAGCCTGTTCCTCCGATGATTGCGGTGGTTTCACCAGGTCTTGCGGAAAAACTAATATCCGATAGGGCAGGTTCCTCCGCTCCTGGGTAACTGAACGTCACATGTTCAAATTCAAGGGTGCCGTGGTCACGATCTGCCTTTTCCGTTCCTTCATCTAGGAATGAAGGTTCCATATCAAGGACTTCGTTGATCCGAGTTGCCGACACGGCCGCACGTGGAATCATAACGAACATCATGGAAGCCATGACGAGTGCGAACATAATTTGCATCACGTATTGGATAAATGCCATTAAATCCCCGATCTGCATAGCGCCATTATCAATCCGTACTCCTCCAAACCAAATGATTCCAACAACCGTCAAGTTCATGACAAGCATCATTATAGGCATCATGAATGCCATGATTTTATTGACTTTTATCGAGACAGCCGTCAAATCCTTATTCGCTTTCTTAAGTCGTTCCTTTTCTTGGTTTTCACGATTAAAGGCACGAACTACGCGAATCCCGGTTAGATTTTCTCGTAATACAAGGTTCAGACGGTCCAAACGTTTTTGCACCAACTGAAAAAGAGGCACACCTTTATAGAGAATGAGCAGGATTGAACCAATCAACACAGGCATTGTGAAGACGATGACAAGTGATAATTTGGCATCCTTCGAAACGGCCATAATCACTCCGCCAATTAACATAATGGGTGCACTGATGACCATGCGCAGCATCATAATAACCACTTGCTGGACTTGTGTTATATCATTGGTCGTTCGTGTAATGAGGGACGCTGTACCGATTTCGTCAAATTCTTGTAATGAAAATTTTTCAACATGATTAAAGACTTTTAAGCGGATATCGCGTCCCATTCCCATTGCGGCTTTCGAAGAATAGTAACTTGCGATAACGGAAGCACAGGCGCCTAGTGCTGAAATTAACAGCATTAATCCACCTATTTTCCAGATGTAGGGAGTGTCTCCAGGGACGACACCTTTGTCGATAATATCGGCCATTAGTGTCGGTAAGAAAAGGTCGGACATCGATTGGATAAAGACGAGCCCGAAAACTGCTGAAATAAGCCATTTATAAATGGATAAGTTTTTCAGTATTTTTATCATTTTGAACACTCTCCTTGTTCTATTGCTTGCGCTTCTAAATCATTTGTAATTTGAAGATGTGTCCCAATCAATCCTTCAAATTGTTCTTCAGTGAGCCTTTCAACGACCGCTTGAAAGGATTGGTGAATGCTGCCTTCATGCAAATGAATCGTTTTCAATAGATTTTTTCCTTTTTCGGTGATGGTCAGCTGAATCTCACGACGGTTCCCCTCCACTGGCTCACGATGGAGCAGGCCTGCACGTACAAGACCATCGACCGATTGGCTTAGTGTGCTTTTTGGAAGAAAGGTTTTCTCCCCAACATTTTTTTGCGTCATCTCTTTGTAAAGGATAATGGTCATCAAAATAGAATATTGCGGAACGGATAATCCGTATTCTACTGCTGTTTTTTGGACGATTCGCATGATATTTTTCTGCACATTCCAAAATGAACGTAAAAGTTGTGCGGAACGCATCAATTTTTGATTTTCAGTCTCCAAAATACATCACATTCTTTCTTTTTCGAACTGTTCCAAAACGAACAGTTATTTTTTTGAATCATTAAAATTTACAACTATTTCCGCATCTAGTCAAGTCCATAAGCCAATCGTTATATATTTTCATGATTTCCACTGTCACCGCGATTGACTTAAGTATGCCCATGAATGGTCGAACCCTTAATTTAATTAAATAAAAATTGATATCTTTAGAAAGTGAATTAGTTGAAAAAATGAGCGAAAAAGTGGTAGGATATTAATGTGTAGAATTAGTACCAGGTAATAACAGTAGATAATATAACAATTCGCTATTTTTTTGAAGATATTGATCGTGAAATCTAATGTTACATATTGTTTAGGAGGATGATGACATATGGTAGAGAACCGTCATCTACAGGCTGGACTCAGTGATGAGGAAGTGCTTGAGATGTTTAAAGTGATGTTGCTGGCAAGACGTATAGATGAACGGATGTGGTTGCTGAACCGTTCTGGTAAGATTCCATTTGTCGTTTCTTGTCAGGGGCAGGAAGCCTCTCAGGTGGGGGCGGCGTTTGCATTGAATCGTGAAAAGGACTACGTTCTTCCATATTATCGCGACCTTGGGGTCGTTTTAGCGTTTGGGATGACAGCGAGGGACTTAATGTTATCCAGTTTTGCAAAAGCCGAAGATCCAAATTCAGGGGGCAGGCAAATGCCAGGCCATTTCGGACAAAAGAAAAACCGGATCGTGACGGGTTCTTCACCAGTGACGACTCAAGTGCCGCATGCTGTGGGGATTGCCCTCGCTGCAAAAATGGAAGGACAAGATATCGTTTCCTTCGTCACATTTGGAGAAGGTTCATCAAACCAAGGTGACTTCCATGAAGGTGCGAATTTTGCTGGTGTTCACAAACTTCCGGTAATTTTGATGTGCGAAAATAATCAATATGCGATTTCCATCCCGCTGGAAAGACAATTGGCTTGTGGGAAAGTGTCGGATCGCGCCATTGGGTATGGCATGCCAGGAGTGACGGTCGATGGAAACGATCCGATCGCAGTATACCTGGCGGTGAAAGAAGCGGCCGATAGAGGCAGGCGAGGTGAAGGGCCAAGCTTGATCGAGGCGGTTTCCTACAGGCTTACACCTCACTCAAGCGATGATGATGACAGTCAATACAGGTCGGCCGATGAAGTATCGGAGGCAAAAAAAATAGATTCGATCATTACATTTGGAGCTTATTTAAAGGCCACAGGGGTCATGGATGACGAAATGGAGAAACAGATCAATGATGAAATAATGAAAGTTGTAAACGAAGCGACTGATTACGCAGAAGAAGCTCCATTTGCAACGGAAGATACACTCTCAAAATACGTTTATGCTAATGAGTAAGGAGGAAAGAAGATGGCAGTAATATCATATATAGATGCAGTGATAATGGCGATACGTGAAGAAATGGAACGTGATTCCCGTGTATTTGTCCTAGGAGAGGACGTTGGAAGGAAAGGCGGCGTGTTCAAGGCGACATCAGGCTTGTATGAACAATTCGGGGAACAGCGTGTCATTGACACCCCGCTTGCTGAATCGGCCATCGCCGGAGTGGGCATTGGAGCGGCGATGTATGGGATGAGGCCGATTGCGGAAATGCAATTCGCCGATTTCATCATGCCTGCAATCAACCAAATCATATCGGAAGCGGCAAAAATCCGTTACCGGTCAAATAACGACTGGCAATGTCCTATCGTCATCAGGGCCCCATACGGCGGAGGGGTACATGGGGCTCTATATCATTCGCAATCCGTCGAAGCGATTTTTGCCAATCAACCGGGGCTGAAAATCGTCATGCCTTCCACACCTTATGATGTAAAGGGATTGTTGAAGGCGGCCATCCGCGATGAGGATCCGGTCCTGTTCTTTGAACATAAGCGTGCTTACCGTTTAATTAAAGAGGAAGTGCCTGACGATGATTATGTTTTACCGATTGGAAAAGCGGATATCAAGCGTGATGGTGATGATGTAACCGTGATTACATACGGCCTTTGTGTTCATTTTGCCCTACAAGCAGCGGAAAAGCTGGCCAGTGACGGCATTTCCGTTCATATACTTGACTTAAGAACCGTTTATCCTCTGGATCAAGAGGCGATCATTGAAGCAGCCGCAAAAACGGGAAAAGTGCTTTTAATTACGGAGGATAATAAAGAAGGAAGCATCATTAGTGAAGTGTCGGCGATCATTGCGGAAAATTGCCTCTTTGATTTGGATGCCCCCATCATGAGACTGGCTGGGCCTGATGTACCTGCCATGCCATATTCGCCAGCATTGGAAAAGTCCTTCATGGTGAACCCAGAAAAAGTGGAAAAGGCATTGCGTGACCTAGCTGCCTATTAAATGCAAGCTAAAGGCATCATTCATTTACGGGAGGTGTATGTTTCATGCGCTCAGAAGAAGAGATGATGTCATTGATCATCCATGTCGCTGAACGTGATGATCGCATTCGAGCTGTCTGCATGAATGGGTCGCGAACGAATGCGAGTGTCCCAAAAGATGTGCTCCAAGATTATGATATCGTCTATCTCGTCTCGGATATCGAGTCATTCAGAATGAATCCTGGCTGGATAGATGACTTTGGTGAAAGGATCATCTTGCAGACCCCGGAGGATATGTGTTTATTTCCGCCGAGTTTAGGAGGTCGCTTCTCTTATTTGATGCTGTTCATGGACGGAAACCGGATTGATTTACAATTGGTCCCCATAGAGCAAAAAGAAAGATATTGCAGGGAGGATAAGCTAACGACCGTCTTGATGGATAAAACGGGCTGTCTTCCCGTGCTTCCTCCTCCCACTGATGAGGGTTATTGGGTGAAAAAACCTACCGTTGAACTTTATAACGATTGCTGCAATGAGTTTTGGTGGGTCTCGACATATGTAGCCAAAGGTTTATGGCGAAAGGAAATTCTTTATGCTCAGGAACATCTTGGCCAAATAAGGAAGATGTTCATTCAAATGCTGGAATGGCAGGTGGGCATTGAAACCGACTATTCCGTTAGCGTCGGTAAATGCGGAAAATATTTGGAGAAATTTTTGTCCGAAGAGAGCTGGTCCCAACTTCTGTCCACATATGCAGATGGAAGGGATGAGAGTGTATGGCAGGCACTGTTTTCCATATGCCGTTCTTTTGAACAAACGGCAATGCTAGTAGGGAAACGATTGAATTATGACTATCCTTTTCAGTATGATAGACGAGTTTATTCATACTTGGAACATATTCAAGCCTTGCCGGTAAATGATTGATCGACCAAGTTATTTAGTTAAGTTTAATGAGAAAAAAAGCATCAGCACCTTTATCAAGTTCCAAAAGTCGAACCGGAATGTTGACAAAGGTGTTTTTTTTATATAAAATTACTTTGAAGTTGAGATATATTAATTCGAGATAGTCCTCTGAAAAATCTCAAAGATATTTAATGAATATTCGAGGCTGCTTGAAGGGAAAATGTAGGGAATTGAAGAAAAACGGAACATCCATAAGCTGATATCGTTTATTAGGAGGAAAAGTAGATGAATGGATTAAAAGGGATACACCACGTTACGGCCATCACAAGCAGTGCAGAGAAAAATTATGAATTCTTCACGTATATATTGGGGATGCGCTTAGTCAAGAAAACGGTCAATCAAGATGATATCCAAACCTATCACCTGTTTTTTGCTGATGATGTTGGCGGTCCGGGAACGGATATGACTTTCTTTGACTTTCCGGGTATCCCCAAGGGGGTCCATGGGACCAATGAAATTTCAAAAACATCATTCCGCGTTCCGAGTGATGCCGCATTGCAATATTGGGAGAAGCGTTTTGACAGGTTTAAAGTCAGCCATACAGGAATACAAACCCAATTTGGTAAAAAGACCTTATCCTTCGTTGATTTTGATGATCAACGCTACCAATTGATCTCGGATGAAAACAACAAAGGGGTCGCATCAGGGATTCCTTGGCAAAAAGGGCCGGTACCTCTTGAGAACGCAATCACAGGATTAGGACCGGTTTTCATTCGGATTGCCAACTTCGACTACTTTAAGGAAATGATGGAGAAAGTACTTTTATTCAAAGAAGTGGAACAAGATGGAGCATTTCATCTGTTTGAAGTAGGCGAAGGTGGAAATGGAGCACAAGTCATTGTCGAGCATGACTCAAACCTGCCCCAAGCACGCCAAGGTTTCGGTACGGTACACCATACAGCCTTTCGCGTTGAGGACCGTTCCGTATTGGAGGAATGGATCGAACGTATGGAAAGCTTCCAATTTCAAACCTCCGGTCATGTTGACCGTCACTTTTTTGAATCGCTTTATGTACGAGTGGCACCGCAAATCTTGTTCGAGTTTGCCACCGATGGTCCTGGATTCATGGGAGATGAGCCGTATGAAACGCTTGGAGAAAAGCTATCACTGCCACCGTTCTTGGAACCGAAAAGAGATCATATCGAAAAACTGGTTCGTCCCATCGATACAGTAAGAAGTACCAAGGAGTTCCCAAAAGAATAATGACTTGGTTTCTGCCCATCCTAAAGCAGGCAAATATAAAAAGGGCAATATATAAATCACTCTATAAAATTCAGGAGGAATGAATGATGACTAAAGATTTTTACACAGCTATCAAAGAAAGACGTTCTTATTATGGAATCAATAAGGAGGTACAAGTGTCCGATGAGAAGATCAAGGAGATTGTCGAGTTTGCCGTAAAACATACACCATCGGCTTTTAATTCCCAAACTACCCGCCTTGTCGTGTTGACTGGTGCAGCTCATGATAAATTATGGGACATCACCACACAAGAGTTAAAAAAAGCAGTTGGGGAAAGGGACTTTACAAGCACCCAACAAAAAATGGATTCCTTTAAAGCGGGGTATGGAACGGTTTTATTCTTTGAAGATCAATCCATTGTGAAGTCGCTGCAAGAACAATTCGCCCTATATGCCGATAATTTCCCGATTTGGTCACAGCAGACATCAGGCATGCATCAACTGGTCGTTTGGACTGCTTTGGAAGGTGAGGGCTTAGGGGCAACGCTACAGCATTATAATCCGCTTATCGATGATGAAGTGAAAAAAGAATATGATGTTCCAGGTGATTGGAAATTGATTGCCCAAATGCCATTTGGACATCCAACGGCACCAGCAGGTGAAAAAGAATACAAACCGCTTGATGAGCGCATTAAGTTTTACAAGTAAGGGTCAATAGGCTCTCTCATACTGCAGCCAAACTTCGATTTTATTGGAGTTTGGCTGCAGTTTTTTTTGAGGTTGTTACCATCGGAAGGTGACTTTTCACTTCATAGCACTGCACTCTGCGTGAAAACAAAGCTAGGATCTCCATTGTCTATAGTTTTGGGAAATTGGATATGGTCCGTTGCTTTCCACTGCAGGCATTCACTTATCCAGAGGCGGTTAAGCCTCCTTGGCGTTTCCGCCTGCAAAATCTCACGTAGACGCGCATTTCCCGCAGCAGTCTCGCGTCTTTCGTTTCAATCCACACCTTAAGATCAAATCTGAAATAACCTAATTTTTGAGGATTTCAATTTGGATATTCAAAGTTTGGCGCCTTTGCCGGGGAGCTTCGTCGGCGGTACAAAAAGCGTAGGTTATTTTGTTGATCTGTTGTATAATAATGGATATTATTGCGGGGTTTCTATGTATTTGACTCATTTAGAATAGGGGGAAGTATATGAACAACCAATTTTATTTCATTAATGCTTTTTCTAAAGAAAAATTCAAGGGGAACCCTGCCGCTATCGTTTTCATGAACAAGAATAGATCGGATGCGTGGATGATATCCTTGGCAGAAGAACTAAATCAGCCCATCACCACTTTCATCGAACCCAAAGGCGGTAATAGCTATCAGCTTAGATGGTTCACGCCGGCTGAAGAGATTGATTTGTGTGGCCACGGTACATTAGGAGCAGCTCATATTCTGTGGAGTGAGGGCTTTACTTCATCAGAGTCAGCCATTACTTTTCATACTCATGCAGGAATCCTGCAATCCAAGTTATCAAATCAACAAATAATCCTGAAGTTTAATGTGAAGGAATCCACTGAAACAAAGCTGACCGAGAAATTAAAACGAGTCATTCAGTTCCCTATAAAAGATGCTGCTTGGGCCGAAGATCGGTATATCTTAGAACTGGAAAATCAGGATATGGTTCATAAAGCGGTGCCTAATTTGGGGGCAATTAAAGAACTGGACGGTCCAGGGGTAATCATTACTAGTATTGGCTCAGGTAAGTATGACTTTGTATCAAGGGTGTTTGCTCCAAAGATAGGAATTAATGAAGATTACGTTACTGGATCTGCACACTGTGCGTTAGCCTCATATTGGGGCAATCGTTTAAACAAAAAGGAATTTATGGCATACCAGGATTCAAAGCGCGGCGGTGAACTAAAGCTAAAGATAATCGGAGAAAAAGTCGAGTTGATTGGGGACTGTATAACTTTACTGCAGGGAGAACTATATAATTAGCTCACTTGCGCTTCAAAGTGAATTGTACGTGGGAGTTTGACTAACTGAGCAGATTAACGACAAAAGCTCGCTAACTTTACAAGCCAGATCTGCTTGACACAACACTAATTCATATCCTATTGTAAATCGGAAGCCAACCGAAATTCTGGTACAATTAAATGAAAAAGGATGTTTTTAATGACAAACCGTAATACAAATTCTAAGGTTGATGAATTTTTAAGTAAAGCTAAAAACTGGCAGGAAGAATATGAGGTATTGAGAAGGATTGTTCTTGAGTGTGAGCTGGCTGAAGAATTTAAATGGATGCACCCTTGTTACACTTATGAGAAAAAAAACATCGTTTTAATACACGGATTTAAAGAGTATTGTGCGCTTCTGTTTCACAAAGGTGCCTTGTTGAAGGATGCTCATGGAATTCTCATCCAACAAACGGAGAACGTACAGGGTGCACGCCAGATTCGGTTCACAAATGTCCAGGAAATCGTTGCAATCGAACCCATCTTGAAAGCATATATTCAAGAAGCCATTGAAGTTGAAAAATCAGGTCTGGAAGTGGAGTATAAGACAGAAATCATTATTCCCGAAGAGCTTCAAAATAAATTCGATGAACTCCCTGCATTGAAAACTGCTTTTGAAGCATTGACTCCAGGACGGCAAAGAGCATACTTTCTTCACTTTTCTCAACCGAAGCAATCGAAAACCCGCGTTTCAAGGGTTGAAAAATGTACACAGCAAATTCTTGATGGAAAAGGATTAAAGGATTAGCCGTTAGTGGATCTTTATTAAAGGACAAATCAGCATGCAAACAAAGGTGTACTATTTGGCTTTTTGCTGAGTGGTACGCTTTTCTTTAACTTTTATGAAAAAGCCAATATATTCCATCATTATCTTATAGTTAGGAGGCCTTGGATGAATACATGGGATGAGGTAGATTTACGGAGATATAAACCAGAATACCTGCCATGGTTAAAAGCATTTGAATTGCCAAAAGAACAAGAAAAATTCACCGCACTACCAACCAAGATGCTGGAAATAACGAAAGAGAGACATCCGATAGTAATCTTACATAATAATGAACCAGTGGGTTTTTTCGTATTACATTCAAGTGATAGGGTAAAAGATTATACCAATAACCGGAAAGCCATGTTATTAACTGCCCTGTCCATAAATCACTCCAAACAAGGCAGAGGATTTGCCAATAAAGGGATGAGAAAAATACAGAGCTTTGTCGATCAACAATTCCCAGAGTGCAATGAAATCATTTTAGCAGTAAACCATAAAAATGTTCCTGCCCAGAAGTTATATGAAAAAGTTGGTTTTAAGGATACGGGTACAAGGAAGATAGGCAGGATCGGAGAGCAATACATATATACCTTCATTATTAAATGAAGAAGGGAATTTCGTTACCGAAGGTTGCAGAAGCAGCCTTTTTCTTGTGTCACTAAAACGAGGAATGTATAGTAACTTCCTTTTATTTTATAAGTATGTGCTATAGAAAAATAAACAAGTAATTTCAGTGTTGTTGTGTTAAAATATGGGTGTTATTACAGGTGTTACTAGTTAAGGGATTAGGAGGTTTAGTCATGAAAAGAAAAGCAACGTTCATTCTTGGTTTTGGAGGGGTGCTGGCCCTATCTTTTTTTATGAAAGATTTGCAAAGTAAAACTGTCCTTGAACAAGATGAACAACCAAAAGTTGAAGATTGGCAAACTAGCACGAATGGAAGAAATCTAAATATAGTTGTAACAAGTGAAGAGCAAAATAAGGTGGACAATATGGTGAAATTGATGTCTGCCGAAGAAGTAGGGGTTTTGAATCAAGAGGGCGGAACAGCGGTCTTTTTCAAAAAAGCGAAATAAGAGTAGAATTGTGCTCACGAAGTTGTTCTGTTTACAAATAGTAAGGGTACCACCTCATATTTAGGGGGGAAGAATTTGATTACTCATTTCGCGGATTTAGAATTAACAACAGTATCTTTAGAAGGCGTAAAACAATGCTACGCTAACAGACTGCAGCTCCCCATCATCTATGAATCCAATGATTTCATTCGGTTTCAGCTTACGTCATTTACGACTTTAAGTTTTAGAGAGACCTATGAATCGGTTCCTCCAGCGCACTTTGCTTTTCAAGTCCCGTATTCAAAGTTTGATGAAGTGGCAGCTTTCGTTCAACAATCTGGATTATTGATTTTAAAACAAGAACTGGGCCAGTATATTGACGAAACAAATGGGAGGAAAAATCTATATTTCCGTGATGGAGATGGTCACCTTCTTGAAATTATTGCACATGATTTTATTAAAGAGGACGTAATAAACACTACTGGCAAGTTAAGGACACTTTATATAAGAGAGATAGGCTTTCCTGTTGATAACGTCCCAACTTTTCGTGATTGGCTGAAAAAGGATTTTGGCATGAAAACAGTAAACGAATCAGATCTATTCAATTTTGTAATCAGTGGAACGGCACATGCAATAGTTGTTTCAAAACAGAGACCTTGGATCCCCATTGCCATGAAGGCATTGCCGCCAAAGATGGTGGTGACATTTGGTACACCCGAGCTAGAGTTTATTAAAAACCTCTCAAAAAACATGGACAACTCTCTTTTGAAAGAAAAGAAGCTACTTATAACGAAGGATGATTATACTTTTTGGATTGAGCACACTCCTGATTTTACAGCTTCTTTGGCAGAAAGTTTAAATTTACCTAACGTTTCATCAGGTTAAGATTTTAACACCGTTCGGATCATTAGAACGGTGTTTACGAATTTTGCTTGATTATTTATTTGTTGAACAGTCTTTCACTAGTTCGATAAATTCTTGTGCCTTTTTCTCATCTTTTTTTAACACCTCGATGTTTGCTGGTATTAAAAGAACCTTTATAATCTTGTTGTTATGTCAAAAAACATGAGTGTAACGGGCATCTACATATAGTTCCCTGAACCATTCTTCAGAACTTAGATTTTCAATCGCCATCTTTAGCTTGGAAGAGGAGGTGGCTTTCAATAGAATTATCTCTGACATTATTTGAATGAAATCCACGCTAATTCACCAGCCTTTTTTAAAAATGATTTTCAACTATCTATACGCAGAAATGTTTGGATGCATTCCTTTGCTTGTTGATATGCGTTCGGAGCTAGGAAATTGTTTGAAGACTCACTTGAACAGCTTTTTGGATTGGTGGGGGATGAAGATGCTTAAACGAAAATATGGAAACCGATTAGATTGGAAACGTGTCTTGGAGAGAAAGTATGCACAAGCGTTTCTTGATACTAAACAATATAAGGGCTATATCACTTTATTGCATGCAATTAAAGTGGCTGAACCATTATTCGCCATGTACGAAGAAAAGAAAATTTGTATTGTAGATGATGGCTATATGTGGCTTCAACAATTTCCCTTGGAAAAAAACCATTCAGTGACAACAATGTATGATGATAAAGGAAAGATAGTGCAATGGTATATTGATGTTTGCCTGAGGAATGGAGTAGAGCATGATATTCCCTATTTGGATGATTTATTTTTAGATCTCATTTTACTGCCTTCTGGAGAAGTCATACAAAAGGATGCCGATGAGTTAGAAGCGGCATTATTAAGTGGAATGATTGATATATCTCTTTACGATGCTGCTTGGAATGAAGGGAAGCTCCTTACTCATCTAATAAATAACGGCAGCTTTGAATTGCTTGAGCTATCCCACTATCATAAGGGGTTATTAATTAATGAATTAAAGTGACTTTTTATAAAAAAGTTAAATATTTCGACTTCATACCTTGTCAGGAATAGTTTAACAAGGCGTATCGGAAGAGCGATAGTTAGGGGGGGAAAGTATATGGGAGAACAAGAGAAGCTAAGGATCTTTGATGAAAACAAAAAACAAATCGGCGTTGCTTCTCGGAGTGATGTACATAGGAATGGATATTGGCATGAAGTGTTTCATTGTTGGTTTATCATCAATGAACGTGGAATGGATTATATTTATTTACAGCTTCGCAGTGAAAATAAAAAAGACTATCCTAACCTTTTGGATATTACTGCTGCTGGACATTTATTAGTTGATGAAACAGTAAAGGATGGAGTAAGGGAAATAAAAGAAGAAATAGGAATCGATCTAGCTTTTGAGGATTTAGTTCAGTTAGGTGTTATGGAATATTGTGTTATTAAAGACCATTTTATTGATAAAGAATTAGCAAACGTTTTTTTATATAAGAGTGGGAATACATTGGATGATTTTACACTTCAAGTAGAAGAAGTTTCAGGAATTGTAAAAGCACAATTTAGTGATTTTGCTCAACTTTGGTTTTATGAAAAAGATGAGATTGAAATGAAAGGTTTTGAAGTAAATGAGGATGGAAAAACGCTTAAAATAAATAAATATGTAAACAGGAATGACTTTGTCCCACATGAAATGTCTTTTTATCAAGAAGTTATTCAAAAGATACACGAACAGGGTAAAATATTTAAAGCATGTAAGTAAAGTAAGAAAAAATATAAGGTGGAATGATCATGATTGGTTTGCTGAACCTTGGAAGTCTCGTGCTTGGACTACTTGCTTGGATCCTTCCGATTGTAAATCTCTTTCGATTTAAAAGAAAGGAGGGTAACAGCTGGGTTACACTTTCTTTAATAAGTATCAGTGCTTGTGCTACATCGTTATGTTTCCAGATTATATATCATTATCACCTAGTAAGGATTGAGGATTGGGGTGCCCTTATGGACACCATGTATGCGGTTGCATTCACAGCTACAGTTCTCCTCATCGTTACCACGATTTTAAATGTAATTACGTTAGTTTTATATCGTGATAGAACAGTAAAGTAGAGGTGTGGATGTATAGAAAGATGTACGCTGGAGTAAAGACGGTATAGACTTCATTATGTATTTATCCTTCTGACAGGTATGGTTCTAATTATTTTGGAAGCGTGCCTCATGTTTTGTTGAATTTGTAATTTTTCTGTTCATTTTTTGGTATCCTTTCTAACGATTTAGCAATCTGGATACGACGAAAATAGGTGAGTGGCCTCGGCAGTTCTTTATCTTATGAAAATTGCAGGGGAGAGGAAAGAAGACAGTATATTCATGCAGGGAACATTGGTCATGACTTGCATGTGAAAAGCTAAAAATGAGGGTGTTATTGTTTGTGTAAAATATTATTAACGTCTAATGGCTTTTTTACGGATAGGATTAAACAACAATTCCTGCAAAGTATTGATGGTCAAATTATGAACGCAAAAGCCGCTATCATTACTACAGGTTCTCAACAGAAGCAATACAATAAGTTTGCAATGAAGGCAAAAGAAGACTTAGGGAAAATGGGTTTTAAGCAAGTTGATTTTATGGATATAGAATTTGCTTTTCCTGAACGACTTAAACCATATAACGTGATTTACATTAACGGCGGGAACCCGTTTCATTTGCTGTTTCATATGAAAAAAAGTGGTGCTGACTTGATTTTAAAGGGCTTAGCAAAACTAAACACTGTATTTGTCGGGGTAAGTGCTGGAGCAATCATTCTAGGCCCGAACATCGAGGTTGTGAATTTTTTTACTCCGCAAATCAATACGGTACATATGAAGGATTTAGCTGCATTGAGTTTAACCGATATTGCTGTTTTTCCTCATTATGATCGAGAAGATCTGTTTCCTAATAACGCTGGCAAGTCAATAGAAGAGAGGTTGAAAGTGTTCGAACATATAAATGAATGTTCTCTTGTAAGACTCAAGGATGACGAATCCATCCTTTTACAGTGAAAATCGAAGAATAAAAAAAGGTCAGCGCTGAAAACTTTTTTTGATATGAAATATCTTGATGTAAGATTTTTATGGCTGCATTTTTTTGGAGGGTGCATTTGTATGCAAACAAATATAATTCAAAAAGTAGGGCAAATTGGGTTAGCTGTTAAAGATTTAGATAACAAAGATAAACTTGATCTTCCGCTTTTATTTAACACTGAAAATATGGCATTCTTTGAATGCAATGGACTGCGATTGCTTTTAAGCCTCCCGGGTATTTTAGTGAGTTCAATACCAGCTGATTTTGCTGTAACCATGATTCGGCAAGCCATATCTAATGTCACTATCCTCATGATTGCATCTGAATGTTGGAGAATTGGTGCCCAATATTTTATGAACTATTGAATTTGAAAGTATAAAAGCCCTCTTGAATGATGTGTCACAGGACACTGACCCAACACTAAAAAAGGGGGCTTGTTTATGTTATTCACCGTACGAGTGATCTGGAAATTTCCTTGCCTTTCAATCCTCAATGGATAGGGAGGGTGCCTGTCCCATTTTCATGATCAGAAATCCGCTCCAGGCAAACAGGAGGGAAGCAAGGTAAAAAATGCTGCCGATCGTTAGGAAGTCGACTAAATATCCGGTGGCGATTACCGCCGCTGCCGCACCAATGGAGGTCCAGACATGGTAGTTGCCGATTTCCTTGCCAGCCGTCGCTTTCGTAACATATCGTGCAAGTACAGTTTTTTCCGTGTTTTTTTGAACGGCTCCAAGAATGCCCATGATAATTTGCAAGAGATACACATGCCATATTTCATAGGCAAGAGGAAAGGCCAGGAGGATCAGGGCCATTCCCCATGAATAAATGAGGAGAAATGCTTTGTCACCTGCTTTGTCCGTGATTTTTCCTATCAGTGGGTAACATAGTGCTGCAGTCAGCGAAAATATTCCATATGCCCAGCCGAATTGGGAATAGCTTGTCCCGACATTTTTGATAAGCAATATATAAAAGGGGAATATCATGCTTGCAGCCATTCCTACAGTACCTTGGTAAACAATAAATCGTTTATAATTCATGGATGATACTCCTTATAGAAAAGATTCAAAAAGCGATTATCTGGATCGTATTTCTTTTTTAAGTGAAAGAATTCCTCCGCATGAGGATAGGCTTCATATAATTGAGCTTTGGTCGGATACCCGTAATAAGGTAAATAATAGCTGCCACTATGGGCTAGCGCCACATCGATCATGCTGCGGATGACCCTTTCCGTGTTTCGTTTACTTTCGTCATCAGTTCCTTGGTTGATGAGCATGACAAGGGCGAACATATCGTCTTTGGCATACGACATAAGTGAATCATCGTTTTTTTCAACATAACGAATGGTAATATTTAATAAATTAAAATCTTTTTCATTGGACAAAACGTTTCTTAAATCATCGATGTAATCCGCAAACTGATCTACCGGCACGAAGTATTCCTGCAGTACTTCCGTTTTGGAGGGATTGCTATAATCCATGAAGGCCGAGTCGGACCGCATCGCATTATTCCTGGAAATCATGGTCCCATCCAGCTTGGCGGTGTATGACTCCTGAATGTTCCAAAACCGCTCTTTTCCCCAATCATTGTAACGCGATAAGCCGAGGAAGAATTTTGGTAGGGCCACGATCGTTTCCCGTTTCAGGAAATCGTAGTCCGCAAGCCTCGTTTGATTTTTCGCCATATAATAGTCGGTTACATACATTTCGTCCAGATAGGAACCAGGAGCGACGGATATCCTAGCTAGATGCATTTTCACCTCATTCTTTTGCAAAACCTCTTGTTTAAAATACGACGTATATTCATCATAATGCAGTGATTTTGTTTTGATTTGATATAGCTCATCATCAGTGAGATGAAGGGTCACATCCAGAATGATGCCAAACAAACCATATCCGCCGATGACCGCAGAAAACAATTCCGGATTTTCTTCACGGCTCACGGTGAGAATCTGTCCTTTTGCATCAAGCAATCGAAACGACTCAACAGTTTCAATCAATGCATGATGCCGGATATCGCGGCCGTGGACATTGACGCTCAAAGAACCGCCGATTGTGAATATATTCTGAGATTGGCTGACCTTTAATGATAGTCCGTAAGGGTTGATATACTCTTGCACATCGGCCCAAGTTGCGCCGCTCTGGACCGTGATACGCTTCCTCGATACATTCAAATCAAGGATTTCATCATAATTCTTCATATCGATCAGGATCCCATTCGGATATAAGGTCTGTCCCCCTTGGCTGTGCTGCATACCGGCAATGGATATTGGGTCATCGTCCTTCCTTGCTTTCAACACGATCTTTTGGAGCGCCCCTTCATCATCTTCTGCTTTAATTGCCTTCATTTTAACCGGCATCAGCCGGCTGATATCTTCGGCGATCGGGTGGTTTAGCTTGAAATGAAATGCGTGTAGGGAAAGACCGAATAATATAGAATATAAGATGGCAAAGATAAATCGTTTCATAATAAAGCTCAAGTAGCTCCTCTTTTTAGTATTTAATTCTAATGTATTCATAGTTCATATATAACTGATTCAGGTTTGTTGATCATGTAGGAGGAAGTCCGCGTTACTCTATCATAACCTTTATCACTAAAAAGCCTAGAAAAATAGTGAAATGATTGGACGCTGGATTTTTTTTCACTGGCGTATCCATTAATCTTTTCATCTAGTTATATCGTAAATAAAACCAGGATAGTTTAGGAGTGAGGAATTTGCCGTGATGACTTGTTCAAAGCATTCGCTTTCGAATAGAATGGAGGAAAGGGCAGTGCTTATATTCTATTGATGAATGCTTCTTGGAAATGAGGTGATTAGGTGGAAATCCATTTGGTGGCAAAGGATGAGATAGAGGCCCAAGGAATTCGGTGGATCGTGGAGTCCCACCTAACCGGGATCCGATTGGTCCTCTGGGAAACGATTGAAGAATTCGAAAAAGACATGCGCAACCAGCAGCCGGAATTCGTTATTTTGGATATGGATATGTGGACAAATGATAGTGAAGCGATGGGCGTTTCATTAAAACGAAGGGGAATTCGATGGTTAGGCATTTCATCGGAGAGAATATTTCAAACGGCTTATCGGGCCTTGCAGTTTCGTGCAGAAGATGTTCTATTCCGTCCCTTTTCTTCAGCGGATTTGGTGAAGCATATTCAACAATTGCGTTATCAATTAAGAAATGGACAAGGCATTCACGCGAGGAACACATTGGGCGAAGAGCAATCATTGGATATCAATTATCCGGATTTCTTCCTGACAGAGCGGAGGCATGATCATCGAATTACGATGGCCGCATTTTTGACGCCGGATAATAAAACGCTTCCTCTCGTTTATGATGATCTTCAGCGGTATTCCTTTATCGGAAAAAACCAGATCTTCGCTTTATCGGATTTCATTTTATGCGTCCAGGAATCGGAGGGGGATGAGGTGTTCAAGGAAGAATACCAAGCATTCCTCGCTCAATGGAAAGAAAAAATGGACGAGCCGCTTGCCATCATCATCAAAGCGGCAACGCCCGCCGATTCTTTAAAAAAGATCTATCAGCAAACGCGTGAATTGACGAGACAAATCTTTTTTGATGGATATGATATCATCTTGGCTGAAAGTCAACGAATGTCCCCGAAGGAGATGGATCCATTCCTTACTCCTCTTGAACAAAGACTGTGGATAGAAATGCTCGAAAGGCGGGATGCGAAAGCGATCAAGGAATGGACCGAACGCGAATTCCTCACTTTCCAACGGCCATATCCCGACCCGGAAATCGTTCGCATTCGCCTAACAAGCGTACTGGCGCAAATTCGCAGGCACATGAAATCATATAACCTGCAAACCGCCTCTCTAGAAGCGATTTATTATGACGTCTTCCAGCAAATCGTACATAAACCGGTCATTCATCAAATCGTAAAAGCCTTGCACTCGTTCACCACCCATTTGCTTCAGCAGGATCATGAACAAGTACAAGAAGGAGCGAACACACTAAGCGAAAAAGCAAGGGAACTGATTGAGTCCAATTATTGGGATCCCCAGTGGAATTTATCGGCCTGTGCAGACATATTGCGTATTAATAAAAGCACCCTCAGCCGTCGTTTTGCAGCTGAGTCCGGCACGTCATTCCGCAGTACGCTTCATCAAGTGCGGATAAGGGAGGCAAAACGTCTCTTAAAGGAAACGGATTTATCATTGGAGGAAATCGCACAATTGGCGGGCTATTCCCACCAAACCTACTTCAATGCCAAATTCAAATTGTTTGAGGCTTGCACCCCTTCAGCTTATCGGTGGGGATTAAAGGGTTCTATGTAAAGGTCAAAACCTATTGAAAACGATATTTTTTCAACGGTTCAGTCGCTGCTGAACCGTATTTTTTTGTAGAAAATATTAAACAGATTGGAATCATTCATAATATTATAATTTTAACTGTAAAAATATGAAACTATTTATAAAATAATCATTATATTATAAGTAATTTTCTGAATTTTTCCTATACAATGAAAATATACCGAAACAAGGAGGCAATACTATGAACACTACGACAAATAAGGTTATCCGTTATAGAGGGACAGATTTGCATACAAAAGGATGGCAGCAAGAGGCAGTGCTGAGGATGTTGATGAATAATCTGGATCCTGAAGTAGCCGAACGGCCCGAGGATCTCGTGGTTTATGGCGGGATTGGGAAAGCAGCTCGTAACTGGGAATGCTTTGATGCAATCGTCAAATCACTGAAAGAGCTTGAAGATGATGAGACTTTATTGGTCCAATCGGGTAAACCGGTGGCGATTTTTAGAACGCATACCGATGCGCCGCGCGTCCTGCTTGCCAATTCGAACATCGTTCCTGCTTATGCAAATTGGGAAACATTCCATGAGCTCGATAAAAAAGGCTTGATGATGTATGGACAAATGACGGCAGGTAGCTGGATATATATCGGGTCACAAGGAATTGTGCAAGGTACATATGAAACATTTGCCGAGCTTGCCAAACAACATTTCAATTCTTCATTAAAAGGCACGATTACGTTAACGGCAGGTTTAGGCGGTATGGGTGGGGCACAGCCGCTAGCCGTTACGATGAACGGCGGAGTCTGTATTGGAATCGATGTGGATGAGACAAGGATCGACAGAAGGATCGAAACTCGTTATACCGATGTGAAAACGGATTCATTGGATGAAGCCATTCGTTTAGCGACGGAAGCCAAGCATGCAGGGAAAGCATTATCGATTGGTT
Source organism: Peribacillus sp. FSL E2-0218 (assembly GCF_037992945.1). Classification (NCBI taxonomy): domain Bacteria; kingdom Bacillati; phylum Bacillota; class Bacilli; order Caryophanales; family Bacillaceae; genus Peribacillus; species Peribacillus sp. FSL E2-0218. The sequence continues at coordinate 2,226,390 of NZ_CP150304.1, forward strand.
TGATTGGGAATGCTTCCGATCTTCTTCCTGAAATGATCGCCCGGAACTTCATTCCGGATGTCCTGACGGATCAAACTTCCGCCCATGATCCGCTAAATGGATATACGCCTTCAGGCATGAATATGGTGGAGGCTGCAGAATTACGAAGTGCAGATCCAGATGAATATATTAAACTCTCAAAAGCTTCCATGGCCAAACATGTAAGTGCGATGCTAGAGATGATGGAAAAAGGGGCCATTACGTTCGATTATGGCAACAATATCCGTCAAGTTGCGAAAGATGAAGGGGTGGAGAATGCCTTTGACTTCCCTGGTTTCGTTCCAGCCTATATCCGGCCGCAATTTTGTGAAGGAAAAGGTCCGTTTCGCTGGGTGGCGTTATCTGGTGATCCTGAAGACATTTATAAAACGGATCAAGCGATTCTACGCGAATTTGCTGATAATGAACATTTATGTAACTGGATTAAAATGGCTCAAGAAAAAATCCAATTTCAAGGTTTGCCATCGCGCATTTGCTGGCTTGGTTATGGCGAGCGTGCCCGCTTCGGGAAAATCCTCAATGATATGGTCGCAAGCGGTGAATTGAAGGCGCCGATCGTAATTGGGCGAGATCATTTGGATTCAGGGTCTGTCGCTTCACCGAATCGTGAAACGGAAGCGATGAAGGATGGTTCGGATGTAGTGGCTGACTGGCCGATCTTGAATGCAATGGTCAATGCCGTGGGTGGAGCCACTTGGGTGTCCGTACATCATGGCGGCGGAGTGGGAATGGGGTACTCCATGCATGCTGGAGTCGTCATTGTCGCTGACGGCACGAAAGAAGCAGGGGCGAGAATTGAACGTGTCTTGACGACCGACCCGGGGATGGGTGTAGTTCGACATGTGGATGCAGGCTATGAGCTGGCAGAGAAAACGGCACGTGAAAAAGGGATTCATATCCCAATGCTTAACAAAGGAAATGATGAGTCATGACAAAACCGATTTGGATAAAGCATGCCGCACAACTCGCTACACTTGCACAACATGGCGGGGCTCCTCGTTCCAAGGAAGCAATGTCTGAGCTGGGGTTGATTGAAGACGGAAGCATCTGGATGGAAGCTGGCCTGATTCAAGCGGTCGGAACTACCAAAGAATTGGAAGAACGCTATGCAGATAGGATTCATGAAGCTGAAGTATTCGATGCCGCTGGCCATTTGGTGACCCCAGGACTGGTTGACCCGCATACACACGTCGTATACGGCGGGAGCCGGGAGCGTGAATTCGAGATGCGTCTCGAAGGTGCAACATATATGGACATCATGAACTCTGGAGGCGGCATTCATGCCACCACCCGCATGACCCGTGAAGCAAGCGAACAAGAATTGATGGAGCAAACCGCACGCCGCCTTGATTCGTTTCTCGCTCATGGTGTAACGACAGTAGAGGGTAAAAGCGGCTATGGAATGAATGTGGAAACGGAATTGAAACAGCTGAGAGTGATGAAAAAGCTGCAGGAAGAACATCCCATCGATCTCGTTCCCACTTTTATGGGAGCACATGCGGTACCCAACGATTATAAAGGTCGTGAAGATGAATTTGTCGATCATTTGATTAATGATATGCTTCCAATCGTGTCTGAAGAAAAGCTAGCTGAATTCAATGATGTATTTTGTGAAAAGGGTGTCTATACTCCTGAGCAATCGGAGCGGATTTTAACGGCTGGAAAAAGGTATGGATTGATTCCTAAAATTCATGCCGATGAAATTGAGCCATATGGCGGAGCTGAATTAGCGGCCAAGGTAGGGGCGATTTCAGCCGAGCATCTATTGAAGGTTTCACAAGAGGGGATAAAGGCAATGGCAAAGTCAGGAACGATTGCCTGCTTGCTTCCGGCCACCGCTTTGTACTTACGGGAAGAAGCGGCCCCTGGCAGGAGGATGGTCGATGAAGGTGTGGCCGTTGCCATTTCCACCGATTGCAATCCAGGTTCCTCCCCGACGACTTCCATGCCGCTCGTCATGAACCTGGCATGCATTTCGATGCGTCTTACCCCTGCCGAAGCACTGACGGCGGCAACATACAATGCCGCGTGTGCCATCAACAGGCAAAACAAGGTCGGCTCACTTGAGGTCGGAAAACAAGCGGATGTCGTTTTATGGAATGTTGAAAACTATCAGGAATTGCAATATTTATTCGGGGTCAACCATGTTAAGTCTGTATGGAAAAACGGAGTGCAAGTCGTGAAATGATGGCAGGGTTTGGGCACTTCGCACGCACGTGATTTTTTGTTGCTCCAGGCGGCTCCAGCTCCTGCGCGGAGGGAGTATGCCTGGAGGCAAACCAATTCCTATCGATGATCCAAACTATCATCCTTTTCAATGCAACAAGGGGGAACTATATGTTGAAAAATAATTATCGTTATTTTATCATTTTCATGATCATTGTCATCACGATCATCAACTACATTGATAGGGGTGCCTTGTCGTATGCCCAGGCAGAAATCATCGATGAGTTTCATTTAAATCCGGCTAGCTGGGGAGCGATCTTAGGGTACTTTGGATATGGATATATATTCGGGGCATTGTTGGGTGGAGCACTGGCAGACAAAAAAGGACCGAAATTCATGTGGATCATCGCGGGGACCGCCTGGTCAATATTTGAAATCGGGACCATATTCGCCGGTCATATCGGGACGGCATTATTCGGCGGTTCAGCCTTAGCGGGATTTGCCGTGTTTCGTGTTTTATTCGGATTCGCTGAAGGTCCTACACTATCCGTCATGAACAGGACGATGGCCAATTGGGTTTCCCCGAAAGAGAAGGGGTTCGCCGTGGCATTAGGATTGGTTGGAACCCCAATAGGTGCTTTGGTTACTGCCCCTGTTGTCGTTGGCTTGCTTACCTATACAAATTGGAAAGCGACGTTTGTTATTCTTGGACTATTAGGGATCATTTGGGTCGTTATCTGGAATAAAGTCTTCACTAACTTACCTGAAGAACATCCAAGAGTTACTAAAGCCGAGCTGGAAGGCATTCGAAGTGCCGACCAATTGATTCAAGGAGAAACGACATTGGATCAGCAAATGCCTATACCATGGTACCATTTCTTCAAGAACCCTACCTTGGTTATGAATGCCATTGGATATTTCGCTTTTTTATATGTCAATATCCTTTTATTGACCTGGACGCCGAAATACCTGCAGGACGAATTCAATTATTCGCTTTCATCGCTTTCCTATATCGGGATGATCCCTTGGATAGGTGCTATCATTACGGGACTGTTAGGCGGTAAAATCTCGGATCTGCTGCGGGTGAAAACAGGTAATTTACGGATAGCAAGATCTTGGTTCACGGTGGTGTCCCTATTTTGTACAGCTGTTTGTTTCTTGTTGATTCCAACCGTCGAGAGTGCAGCCGCCGTTCTTGCCTTGATGTGTCTCGGCAATGCGTTCAATTATTTACCCAATTCGATCTATTGGATTGTCGTCCTGGACACGGAACCGACAAAAGCAGGAACATTCGGCGGGGTAACGCATTTCATCGCCAATCTCGCCACGATCATTGCACCGACCCTGACAGGAAGTCTTGTCGCCATTCATGGATATAATGCGATGTTCATCGCGGCATCCATCGCCGTCACGATCGGCATGATCGCCATGGTTTTCGTGAAGCCGGGCAAGCAAGGGACATTCCCGCAGGTCACCAATGAAATGGCCGATTCGAAAGCATAGCTCAATAAGAACCTACAGCTTGGCTGGAGCAATCGTCACAGCGATTGCTCTTTTTTTGGAAGATATCGCTTCGATGGTCAGTGCAAGGCAACGGTGGGACCTGAAGCGGGCTTATCAAAAAATTTTAATGGATTAAATCTGAAAATTATAATAATTGGGGGGCGTTTATTTTGAGCGAGCGAACATTTACAATTGATGATGCACCATTTAAAAAGTTCCACTTTAGAATTGCAGGACTTACTTTCGGGTCCAGCTTCTGTGACGGCTATTCCTTAGGAATCATCGCGATGGCTCTGACATTGCTCGGACCGCAATTAGAGCTGAATGCCATGTGGAGCGGTTTGATTGGCAGCTCGGCATTAATCGGGCTTTTTGCAGGTGCATTGGTCCTTGGAAAACTATCTGATCGTATAGGCAGGCAGAAAATCTTCCTTGTCAATTTTTTGCTGATTACCGTTGTGACGATTCTTCAATTTTTCGTTAATGGACCGGCAGAGCTGTTTGTTTTGCGGTTGCTGATAGGTTTTGGGCTTGGAGGAGATTATGCAGTCGGGACAACATTACTTGCAGAATTTTCCCCGAAAAAATATAGGGCCCCGCTCCTCGCATCTTTAAACGTCGTTTGGACGCTTGGTTATGTAGCATCTAACTTTGTCGGATATTATTTAGGACAAGCTGGGCCAGGATCATGGCGCTGGATGCTAGTCAGTGCAGCCATTCCTGCTGTAGTGGTTTTATTCTTGCGGATTGGAACGCCAGAATCTCCAAGGTGGCTCGTGAGCAAGGGACGTGCCGAAGAAGCGCGGCTTATCGTGAAGAAGCATTTAGGACAGAACGTGGAAATGGGCGAAACGTCGGCGCATGCAGTAAACCCATCCGATTTAGGATTCCGTGGCCTTTTCAGCCAAAAGCTGCGCAAGCGTACCGCTTTTGGCGGGATATTCAAATTGACTCTCGTCATTCCGTATTTCGCCATCTACACCTTCCTTCCGTCCATTTTGCATACAATGGGTTTTGAACAAAACTTTTTTGCCGATACGATGCTAAACATTTTCTTGCTGGTCGGTGCGATCGTCGGCCTTTGGTTCCTTGCAAAATTTTCCCGCAGAGGTTTTACAATAGGTGCCTTTGCGATACTCACAGTTTCTTTATTTTCCCTCAGTCTCCTGCATAATGGCTCACAATATTTCATGTTGACATTCTTCCTGATTTTCACTTTTTTCATGTCGGCTGCTTCCAACCTAACGTTAGTTTACCCTGCAGAACTATTCCCAACGGAGATTCGTGGAACGGGAATTGGCATGGTCACGGCAATCAGCAGGATTGGATCTGCAATTGGAACTTTCCTTCTGCCATTAAGTCTCAATTCCTTTGGTTTAAGCTCTTCAATGGTCGGCATGGCGGTCATCTTGCTAGTCGGTTTGATCGCATCCATAGCCTGGGCACCAGAGACAAAGGCACTCTCCCTGAATGAAGCAAGTGATCCCATGCTTGAAGGTGGTCAGCCTGCTTCAGGAAGTCATGCTTCATTGCGGCAAATCAGAGAAGAAATTAAATGATGCAATCCGATAGTTTATCAATAAATTATAGTGTTGAAGGAGAAGTGAACCGTGACAACGACAAATTGCAGACACGCAAAGGATATAAAAAAAGTCGTATTGGGTGATGGTCCCATCTCCATCAATGAGGTAATTGCTGTTGCAAGATATGGGGCAGAGGTCTCCTTTACAAGAGAGTATTGTAATAGGGTCGATGAATCAAGAAGTTTAATGGATAGGTTCCTGTTGGAAAATAGGGTTATTTATGGTGTGACAACAGGGTTTGGCAGCAATGTGACAGAGATGATTTCCCCGGAAGATGCAGAAACGCTTCAACGGAACATCATTCGTTCTCATGCGGTCTCCGTAGGGGAGCCTTTAGAAAGAGAAGTAGTGAGGGCCATTCAATTGATGATCCTGGTAAATTTGGGTCAAGGTTATTCTGGGGTCAGGTTAGTGGTTTTGGAGCTGATTGCTTCGCTGCTGAATCACGATATTGTCCCATTTGCCCCGGGTGATGGTTCAGTGGGATACCTTTCACCTGAATCTCACATGGCCCTAGTGCTGATCGGAGAGGGGAAGGCATGGCAAGACGGCGAGCTCATCCCTGGAGCGGCAGCTTTGGCAAAAGCCGGATTGGCACCTGTCACATTAGGTCCTAAAGAAGGATTGGCCCTTATAAGTGGAACGACTTCCGCCACGGCGATGGCAGCCTTAGCGGTATACAATGGCATCCAGGCTGCGAAAACGGCGGATATTACGGGAGCTATGTCCTTGGAGGTGCTTAAGGGTACCATTCATGCTTTTGACCCTCGCTCCCACAAATTAAAAAAGCATGGAGAACAGGCAAAGACAGCCAGAAATGTGTCAAGGATCCTCGAAGGAAGTCAAATCATGGACACATATAAGGAACATCGAGTACAAGATGCGCTTAGTTTACGATGCATTCCACAAATTCACGGTGCCATAAAAAGAGCGTTGAAGGACGCGAAGGCCACTATTGAAAATGAAATGAACTCTGCAAGTGATAATCCTATCATTTATCCGGATGGTGCTGACGGGACGGCGCTTATGGGGGGGAACTTTGATGGATCATTCGTAGGGATTTATGCAGATATGATGTGCATCGCCCTGGCGAATCTGGCAAAGGTCACCGAAAGAAGGATCGATCGCCTAGTAAACCATCACCTTAGTGAGCTGCCGAATTTTTTGGTGGCAAACCCGGGTTTAAATAACGGCTACATGGTCCCGCAATATACTGCAGCAGGATTATTGAATGAAATCAGAGTACTTACACAACCTGCAACAATCGATAATGTGCCGACATGTGCAAATCAGGAAGACGTGATAAGTTTTTCCTATTTTGCTTCGAGGAAAGCCTATCAGATTTCAAAGAAGCTGGAATATATTTTAGCGATTGAACTTATGACGGCAACGCAAGCTATGGATTTTCATCACCCATTGAAACCTGCCCCTATCACGGAGAAGGTGTACCGTTTAATACGCAGGAAAGTACCGATGGTAAAAGAAGATCGTTTCTTTCATCCTGACATAGAAGTGATTAAAGGGGAAATTCATGAAGGAGAACTAACCCAACTTGTCGAATTGGAAATGGGTGAAATCGAGTTTTAAAGATGATAGCAGGCGGTTTTTTTTAGTCAAGCCTGTTGCAAAGTTTCGTGACCCGCCTCACAAACGAATAGGTGTTCATCAACAAGAACGGAGGAATAACGGAAACATGCATTATGATGTAATTGTAATTGGAGCCGGATCGATGGGTATGTCGGCAGGTTATTACCTATCCAAGTCCGGAAAGAAGGTAGTATTATTGGACTCTTTCGTCCCGCCTCACAATAAAGGAAGTCATCATGGAGAAACAAGGATCATTAGACATGCGTATGGGGAAGGGGAAGAGTATGTATCACTGGTCCTGAAAGCGCAAGACCTATGGGAACACTTAGAGCAGCTTACGGAAAGACAACTATTTCTTCGGACGGGCGTTCTGAATGCCGGCAGTCAGCAATCCCCCTTCATCAAGCAAGTGATCGCAAGTTCGAATAAATTTGGTTTGCCTTTGGAAAAACTCGATGCTAATCAGGTTCATAAAAGATGGGCAGGCATCACCCTTCCAGAAGATTATATAGGTTGCTTTGAACCTGCTTCAGGAGTGCTAAAAAGTGAAGAGTGCATTCGGGCTTACCAGCAGCTTGCCGAATCACACGGTGCCGACATCAAAGTGAACAGCCCGGTAAGGAACCTGACTGTCCAAGGTGACGGGGTCACGGTGAAAACCGATGACCAAAGCTATCATGCCGAAGCATTGGTCGTTGCAGCAGGAGCTTGGTCACCGAAGTTATTGGATATGTTAGGGTTGAATGTGCCACTGACACCTATCCGGAAAACCTTCGCCTGGTTCGACGCAGATGAAAAATTATATGGTCACAATGGCTTTCCTGCATTCACGTTCGATACACCTGAAGGTACATACTATGGCTTTCCAAGTATAAGTGGAGCTGGTTTGAAACTTGGGAGACATGACGGGGGAAACCGGATGAATCCCGAAGAAACGATGGCCCGATTTGGTGAATTTGCGGAGGATGCCGGGGATTTGGAACGTTTCTTGAACCGATTCATGCCTTTCGGTCAAACGTTGAGACATGGAAAAAACTGCATCTATACGATGACGCCGGATGAGGACTTTATCGTTGATCTACATCCTCATCATCCCCACATTGCCATTGCAGCGGGTTTCTCGGGACATGGATTTAAGTTCAGCAGTGTAATTGGTGAGAGTTTAAGTGACCTTATTCTTTCGGGAAAGACGGAGAATGATATTTCCCCATTTTCGCTAAACAGATTCCAATAGGTTCATCGCTTTACCAACATATAAAACGAATAGGCTAACCGTCGATTCCTTTTCAAGGGAAGCAACGGCTTTTTTATATTGTTCCCGTTCTCTTGATTTATAAGTTAACGGCGCAATAAACATCAATGGGGTTATCTGCCAACTATTGTCTAAAAAAATAATGCGTGGTAGAATAAGAATATTCCGAAATTTGAAACTAAAATTCCGAATTTCGGTATTTCATTACATACTTTTAAGGAAATCATAAACGGGAATTTTTCAAAATGAAGGAGGAGGAACAATGAATGCCGTTGATTTGAATTGTGATTTAGGAGAGAGTTATGGCGCCTACCGGATGGGGAATGACAAGGAAATTTTAGATTATGTCACATCGGCCAATGTCGCTTGTGGTTTTCACGCTGGTGATCCGACCGTCATGCGAAAAACGGTTCAACTTGCCTTGGAAAAAGGTGTCAGGATCGGGGCTCATCCTGGTTTACCGGATTTAATGGGGTTTGGCAGACGCAATATGAATATTGCGCCCGAGGAGGCTTATGACATTGTCGTCTATCAAATTGGCGCATTGAATGGTTTCTTGCAGTCCGAGGGAGGAAGCATGCAGCATGTGAAACCGCATGGCGCTTTGTACAATATGGCCGCCCAAAACGAAGCATTAGCGATGGCGATTGCCGAGGCTATATATAAAGTGAACCCTGAGCTTATTCTCTTTGGTTTGTCGGGAAGTGAATTGATTCGCGCTGGTGAGGCAGTCGGCTTGCGAACGGCCAGTGAAGTATTTGCCGATCGCACCTATCAACAAGATGGTTCATTGACTTCACGAATGGAGAAATATGCTTTATTGGAAAATGATGAGGATGCTGCTGCGCAGGTGATTCGGATGGTAAAGGAAGGGAAGGTTTTGTCCCAACAAGGATCCGATGTGGCTTTGAGGGCAGATACGATTTGCATCCATGGGGACGGTGCACATGCATTGGCCTTTGCCCGACATGTGAAAAATTCTTTGGAATTATCCGAAATAACAGTCAAGTCATTTTCATAAACCTGCATAGGAGGTCAGTCCATTGGAGCCAAACAAATATACTGCAGCTCAGGAAAAGATTCCCGCTAAGCCGAAAACAAACCGCACTTTATTATTGGGTGCAGCCTTCTTAATGGCTACATCGGCAATAGGGCCGGGATTTTTAATGCAAACGACCGTTTATACCCAAAGTCTTGCGGCAAGTTTCGGTTTCGTCATCCTTATTTCGGTCCTTCTTGATATTTTTGCCCAAACAAATGTATGGCGCATCATTGCTGTATCTGAAAAGAGGGGTCAAGAGATTGCCAATATGGTTTTGCCTGGTCTTGGTTATGTCCTGGCGGCACTCATCGTCATGGGAGGCCTCGCCTTCAATATTGGCAATATTGCAGGAGCAGGGCTTGGACTCAATGCGATGACGGGGATATCGCCTACAGCGGGCGCCGCAATAAGTGCGGTCATCGCGGTCTTGATATTTGTCGTCAAGGAAGCGGGAAAGGCCATGGACCGCTTTACGCAAATCGCCGGCTTCTTCATGATCTGTTTGATGATTTACGTTGCCTGGACAACCTCTCCTCCAGTAGGGGAAGCGGTAGTGAGGACATTTGCACCTGTTCAAATCGATATCATCGCCATCGTCACTTTAGTGGGAGGGTCGGTCGGCGGCTACATAACATTTGCAGGGGGCCATCGGCTATTGGATGCAGGCGTTAAAGGCGTTGGAGCATTACCTCAAGTAACTAAGAGTTCAATAGTGGGAATCTTGATCACCACCGTCATGCGTGTCGCGTTATTTCTGGCAGTGCTTGGTGTCGTATCGAAAGGTTTACAGATCAATCAGGATAATCCTGCAGCATCCGTTTTTCAACTGGCTGCCGGAGACGTCGGATACCGCATATTCGGGGTCGTGATGTGGGCAGCGGCAATCACTTCTGTCGTTGGAGCTGCATATACTTCCGTCTCGTTTATCAGAACATTCAGCGAAATGATCAATAAAAAGGCAAACTGGATAATCATTGGCTTTATCGTCTTGTCGACAGTTTGCTTTTTGTTAATTGGCCAGCCGGTTAAAGTACTGCTAATTGTAGGCGCCATCAATGGCTTGATTTTGCCGATCGCACTTGGGACATTATTGATTGCCGCATATAAGCGAAACATTGTCGGCGATTATAAACACCCGCTATGGTTAACGATCTCAGGTGTCTTTGTCGTAATCGTCATGGCGCTGATGGGTGGATATACATTAATCAAGCAATTGCCTACACTATTTTAATACAATGACTGTGATGGGCAGGTCACTTCTAACCTGCCATTCTTGAATAGGAGATGTATAGGTATGATCGATCTTTCTCAAGCGGACCCCGCGGAGTTGCGTTCAATGATTCGAAATGCCGAATTGATTGAACCGACCGCAGGAATGGCCAATGGGTATGCCCAGGCAAACTTGGCCATCTTAAAAAAGGAGCATGCTTTTGACTTCTTATTATTCTGTCAGCGCAACCCTAAATCATGTCCCTTGCTGGATGTAACGGAAATTGGTTCTGCCATTCCCGCATTTGCAGCTCCCGATGGGGATATACGCACGGATATTCCTAAATACAGGGTATACAAACGTGGGGAATTGACTGATGAGGTAACAGATATATCAAAATACTGGGAAGAGGATATGGTTGGTTTTCTGATTGGGTGCAGCTTTACCTTCGAGCACGCTCTGTTAAACAATGATATTCCGATTCGCCATATTGAAGAGGGCTGTAATGTACCCATGTATAAAACCAATATTCCTTGTATGGAGGCAGGGATTTTCCATGGCAAGATGGTGGCTAGCATGAGACCGATCCCTCAAAAGGATGTGGTGAGGGCTGTTCAAGTGACTTCGCGTTTCCCGGCAGTTCATGGGGGACCGATCCACATCGGGGATCCTGAAGCAATCGGGGTGTGCAATATCGATCAACCGGACTTTGGTGATCCCGTAACGGTGCATCAGGGGGAAGTGCCAGTCTTTTGGGCATGTGGCGTAACGCCGCAATCCATCGCCATGGAAACAAAACCGGAAATCATGATCACACATGCACCTGGACATATGTTCATCACAGACATCCGTGATGAAAAATTAGGTGTATTATAATGGACAGGTCGAAAAATCTTTTGAATGAAACGGCTTGTAACATGTCTCCCTTGGGCGATTCCGCAATCGTGATTACATTTGGGAATGGAATGGAATACAGCATTCACAAAAAGATAAAGTTGTTTATGGATTTGTTGGAAGAAGAACCTTTTGCCGGGTTTGTGGAATGTGTACCGGCTTTTACGAATTTGACGATTTTTTATGATCCGCTCGTAATCTATAACATTCATAAGCAAAGCAATGAAGCTACTTCTCCCTATGACGTGGTTCGGTCGATATTGAACAGGAAACTGCTTGACTTAATAGAAGACACAAAGGTGTCACATCGTACGGTTTCCATCCCTGTTTGTTATGGAGGGGAGTATGGACCGGACTTGGAAGATGTAGCTCGTTATCATGATTTGACCACAGATGAAGTCATCCATATCCATTCAACCGGTGAGTACTTAGCTTATATGATAGGATTCGCCCCGGGCTTTCCGTTTCTGGGAGGACTTTCGAAAGTCATCGCAACCCCGAGGCGATCTTCCCCGAGAATGACTATACCAGCAGGTGCAGTCGGGATTGCCGGTATGCAGACGGGGGTATATCCGATATCAACACCTGGGGGATGGCAATTGATTGGACAAACGCCAATGGAATTATTTTTACCGAATGTAACCCCCCCAAGCTTATTACAAGCGGGAGACATGGTGAAGTTCCAGCCAATCTCTGAACAAGAATATAAAGAGATCAAGGGGGGATAAGATGAGCCTTCGTATAATCAAGCCCGGATTATTGACTAGTATTCAAGATCTAGGCAGAAAAGGGTTTCAGCAACATGGGGTGATCGTAAGTGGGGCGATGGATCGCTATTCACTGCGGATTGCCAACATGTTGGTAGGTAATCATGAAGGAGAGGCAGCCATGGAAATTACACTGATGGGGCCCACTATAAAAATGGAGAAAAATTGCCTGATATCGATAACGGGTGCGAATTTAACACCTACAATCGATAATCATGATGCCCCGATGTGGAGGCCCATTTATGTAAAGGAAGGATCCATCCTGCGCTTCGAAGGATGTAAATCAGGCTGCCGGACTTATTTAGCCGTTGGCGGGGGATATGAGGTTCCAAAAGTGATGGGTAGCAAGAGCACCTATTTACGAGCTGGGATCGGAGGCTATTTGGGAAGGGCTTTAAAGGCTGGCGATGTGCTTGCATGTAATGAACTTCAAACCATTATGGGCAGGAAGGAGTTGAAGGGCTCTTTTTCCTCTCCGAAGTGGTACGTCAATGAAAAGGAGTTCATACCAGCTCGAAATCCACTCATCCGTTTCATTGCTGGAAGCCAGTACGAGCAATTCATCCATTCGAGTAAACAACGTTTTGAAGAGCATTCATTTAAGGTTTCCAATCAATCTGACCGGATGGGATATAGAATATCAGGACCGGCGCTTGAATGGCAAAATCAAGAGGAGCTGCTTTCCGAGGCGGTCACTAATGGCTCGATCCAGGTTCCGCCGGATGGAAATCCGATCATTCTCCTTGCGGATAGCCAAACGACGGGCGGATATCCTAAAATAGCTCAAGTAATAACCGCCGATTTATCAATGATTGCTCAGGTTAAACCAGGGGAATCCATCCAATTTTCCCGCGTGAACTTAAGGGAGGCAGAACTCCTGTACCTTCAAAAAGAACGCGAAATGAAAGAATTGCAGACTTCGATTTCATTGGCCTTGAATAAATGGCAGTTCATATGATTCCATCAGGAGGTTCCCGTGCCGGGCGCCTTCTTTCCTGTTTCAGTTTTTTTTTCGTCTTTTGCTTACATCTTTTTTCCGTGTTTTATAATAGAATGAGAGATGATAAGGAAGAAGAACACTGAGGAAAAACTTTGAAAGGAGTCATGGCATGCACGCACATAACAAAACCGTCGTGAAATCGATGCAGATCCTTACGCTTTTCATTGATCATCCGAAACTCACCTTTAATGAAATGATGGAACACTCCAACCTGCCCAAAACCTCATTGCACCGAATGGTGGGATCATTGGAAGAAATGGGTTTTTTAACACGGGATGATGATGGTCTCTATTCACTTGGCCTAATATTCTTGCAGTTTGGTCAACTGGTGGGTGAGCGTTTGGATATCAGAGCAATCGCTTATCCCATCATGAAGCAACTTCGGGATGACGTAGAGGAGGCCGTGAATTTGATCGTGCGGGATAAGGACGAAGCCATGTATATTGAAAAGGTTGATACTTTGCAGCCCGTCCGGCTTTATACGTCCATCGGTAGGCGTTCACCTCTATATGCCGGCGACTCTCGGATCATACTCGCGTATTTGCCTGAAGAAGAACGTGAAACGTATATCGACGGCACCGATCTTCATCCCATAGCAATTGGAACGATAACTGATGAAAACACACTCCGGCATGCTTTGGAAGAAGCGAGGGCGAACGGCTACACGATAACTTCGTCAGAATTGGAGAATTATACAAAATCGGTCAGCGCACCGATCCTTAACGGAAAAAATCAAATTATCGCTGCCATTAGCGTTGCTGGGATTGAAGCAAGATTTCAGGAGGACCGTTTGCCTGAATTGATAGAAAAGGTGACGAAAGCAGCCAAGGAGATTTCGATGAAACTAGGTTCGCAAACTCATTAAGATAAGGTTTATACATAAACGAACAGCCCCCTTGTGCAAAAAGGGGGCATAAGGGGTGAAGATCATCCGAATCTATTATTCCTTGTTCTTGAAAAAACTTTCAATCTCATTAACCAAATTACTAACAGATGTCGGCAAATATCGATCCGCCAAGTAGGCCATATAAACAGTCCTATGCAAAAACATCGAATTTATTTCAAGGATCGCAGTATTCCTGGTTTCAACGGATTTAATATAGCTTTCAGGTAAAATGGTGACGCCCAAGCCTTCTTCAACCAAACTGCAAGCTGTTTCCAGCCTTTCAATTTCGTAAAAGATGCTCGGGTTCACCTTTTCATTTTTGAAGGCTTCCATAATATCATCTCTTGTTTGAAATCCAGCTGTACTGATGATCATTTCTTTCCCTTCAAGGTCATGTAAAGTGATGGAATCTTTTTCATTCAAGTCGTCATCTTTATGGACCAAAAGCATGAATTGTTCCTTATAAAGGGGAATGGATATGATCTCGGCATGGTTTATCGGCTGATTGGTGATCGTGAAATGAACTTGATACTGGTTCAGCGCCTCGATGACATGTTCTTCGCCCAAGATCTCCCGAACCTTTAAATGGATGGCAGGATGATCGTTTTTAAATGTCCTGATGATTTTTGGGAACCAAAATTTGAATGATTCAATCGATCCTATCGATATTGTCCCGCTTCCAACCTGTTTCATTTCCTCAAATTCCACTTGCATATTATTGAACCTCCGCAGCAGATCCTGAGATCTTGAATAAAAAACGGCTCCTGCCTCCGTAAGCTCAATTCCCCTTGTATTGCGTTCCAATAGTTGTAAATCAACTTCTTTCTCCAATTTCATGATCGCATTACTTAAGGACGGCTGTGATATATGCAATAATTTAGCTGCTTTGGAGTAGCTCATCTCCTGGACGATGGTGATGAAATAACGAAGTTGGCGAAAATCCATACTAGTCTCCTTTTATAGCTTTAAACTATAGATCTATTGAAAAATGGTATTAGTAATTATATATCATCTCCATTATACTGTAAAAAAAGATATTTCTGAATTTTTTAGCGAAAGGAGAAATTATGTATAATAAACCGTCATTAACCCATTGGAATGGCAGAGTGGATTCCGAAACGGATATGGATAGCTTCAGATACCACCAAAGAGTGAAAATGAGGCCGATTTCCGAATTGTCCATCACTGGCAAGGAATCAAAAACATATGGAATGATTGGCTTCAAATGTGATGAAGGTGTCAAAAGGAACAAAGGCAGGATCGGTGCGGGTGAAGCCCCTGATTATATTAGGCAGTCATTGGCCAAGCTACCTTGCCATTTAACACCGGAAACGGAGTTGGTGGATACTGGCGATGTCGTATGTGAATCTGGGGAAATGGAGGCCGCGCAAGACCAATTGGGTGCAGCAGTTGCCAGGATTCTGGAGAGTGACGTAATTCCCATCATTTTAGGCGGTGGACATGAAACCTTTTATGGTCATTATCTCGGCGCCAGGAAATTCCTCGGCTCGAAGGCTAGATTGGGAATGATTAATATCGATGCCCACTTTGATATGCGGCCTTATGAAAAAGAAAGTTCATCAGGAACGATGTTTAAACAAATCTTGGATAAGGATCAAAATTGCCGTTATTTATGTGTGGGAATTCAAAAGCAGGGCAATACAAAGGCCTTATTCAAAACGGCCGAAAAAAATAAAGTCGAATACATATTGGAAGAAGAATTGTCTTTGAATGATATGGAAGATACGAAACATCGGATCAACGAATTTGCCAAGGAAAACGACTTCATCATCCTCACGTTATGCACGGACGTCATCGATTCAGCTTATGCCCCTGGTGTAAGTGCACCATCGCCATTTGGACTCGATCCGAAATTGGTACGTAGCCTGCTGCGGCATGTCGTAGCAAATGAAAAGATCCTTTCCTTTGATATCTCGGAAGTGAATCCAAGTTTGGACGAAAACAATAAAACCGTTACATTGGCGGCACACTTAGTCAATGAGGTTTTGCTGCATGTTATTTCATGAGCCAGTATCGCATCTCCTCCCTATTATCGATATCATCATATTTTAAAGTATGAATGGAATGAAGTAAGGACGAAACTGTCGTGTGATTCACGGCAGTCTTTTTGCTTAGGCGGGAGGAAGCGAGTGTTACATGGTGATAGAAGGATGCTTATGGTTTATAATAGCTACCATCCAGGCATATGAGGGGGGATTTTATGAATGAATATCGTGTAACGGTCAAAAATGGCAGTATGATGATTTTGTCAGAAATCATCGTAGCTGAAGATGAAAGGGAAGTGCTGGGCACGCTGTTGATTACGAGTGAATTATTTAATCAACCATTCACGGACATCAGGATTTTAGAACGCTGATTTGTACCTGTCGGATTTTTTTGTTAAACTGTAATAAATTTACAGGACAGCAGGCGATAGTATGTGCGGACGGTTCACTCTTTTTACAAGTATGGAAGAAATAATGGAACGCTTCGATATTCAAGGGTCATTCGATGAAGATTATCAATTCAGTTATAATATAGCCCCTTCCCATTCCGTGCTATCCGTCATTAATGATGGAACCAGGAATCGACTTGGATACCTTCGTTGGGGACTCATTCCTTTCTGGGCCAAAGATGAAAAAGTGGGCTATAAAATGATCAATGCCAGGGCGGAAACCATTGCAGAGAAGGCAAGCTTCAAGAATTCTTATAAGAAGAAACGGTGCTTGATCATCGCTGATTCCTTTTATGAGTGGAAGAAGACACCGGAACGAAAAATACCGATGCGAATCAAACTGAAGGATGACGCTCCATTCGGTATGGCCGGTCTGTTCGAAACGTGGAAATCTCCAGATGGCACGAGCATCCATTCATGCTCGGTCATCACCACTGCACCCAATGAGCTGATGACGGGCATCCATGATCGCATGCCCGTCATCCTTAAACGTGGAGATGAAAAAGCTTGGCTGGACCTTTCCATTCATGATACAGGATATCTTCAGCAATACTTAAAGCCCTTCGATTCGGAGCAAATGGAAGCATTTGAGGTATCGACTGATGTGAATTCGCCTAAAAACAACTCGCCAAGCCTCATCCAACAAATGTGCTGATAGGTTGTTAGACTCCTTTAACCAAGAGTGAACGGCCCCAAAGATGTTAGACACAAAACTAACATCTTTGGGGTGTTTTTATTGATACATGCTAGTTTGGATTTGAGCTTTCCATTTCACTTAGTAGGCGTTTTTCTAGCAAGAGGCCGTCCGGGATCTCCGGCGTCTTTCTTACCATTTTAAGAATCGAAGTCGAATACTTTCAACTAATCCTTGCGAAAACATACAAAATACTGTACTCTTATATTTGCTTTTCGATGCGGCTTATGATGTCGTTGATACCATAATATACTATAAATCTTCTTATCAAGAGAGACGGAGGGACTGGCCCGCAGATGTCTCGGCAGCAGACTTTTCAGGAGTGCTGTGCCAAATCCAGCAGGTTCATTTCGCCTGAAAGATAAGGAGGGTGTTTTTTATAAAATAAAAGACCTCTTCTTGTGTTTATTGGAAGAGGTCTTTTATATTTATTGGATTTAGATAGAACACGATTAAGCTAAAATGCTTTGGCAAATCAATATACAAAAGGAGTTCATCATGAGTACACACAACAAAGGAAATCCGTGGGCACTGATCCCATTTGTCGTTTTTTTGATTTTATTTATAGGCTCAGGAATCGTTACAAAAGATTTTTATTCATTTCCAGTGTTAGTGGCGATTTCCATTGCAGCGGCAGTGGCATTGTCCATGAATCGGAAAGAATCATTCAATCAAAAGGTCGACATTTTTTGTAAAGGAGCAGGGGACTCCAATATCATGTTAATGGTTGTCATATTCCTCTTGGCCGGTGCTTTTTCAGAAGTGGCGAATGGCATGGGGGCAGTTGAATCAACGGTCAACCTTGCCTTAGCGGTCTTTCCGCAAAATCTTTTGATGGTAGGGATTTTCATAATTGCCTGTTTTATTTCTTTATCCATGGGAACAAGCATGGGAACGATCGTAGCGCTTGCACCGATAGGAGTAGGCATTAGTGAGCAAACGGATATAACTCTTGCGCTTTCAATGGCTGCGGTTATCGGCGGTGCCATGTTTGGCGATAACTTATCATTCATTTCCGATACGACGATTGCGTCAGTACGTACGCAGGGGACGAAAATGAAGGATAAGTTTAAAGTGAATTTCTTCATCGTCCTGCCTGCGGCCATCGTCACATGTGTCATTTTGGGAATATTAACGGTAGGTGAGCAGGCGGCCATTACGCAACATTCCTATAATTGGGTGAAAATCCTTCCGTATCTGTGTGTATTGATCACGGCATTGGCAGGTGTCAACGTATTTCTTGTCCTATCCTTCGGCATCGTGTTTGCCGGTATTATCGGTTTAGCGGATGGAAGTTATAAGTTGCTGGATGTGATCCAAAAAATGGGAGATGGAATGGCTGGCATGTATGAAATCTCGTTCCTGGCGATTTTGATTGCCGGTATGGTAGCGGTCATCCAACATAATGGCGGCATCGATTATTTACTGCATGTCGTCACCCAAAAAAGCAAATCAAAAAAAGGAGCTGAATTCAGCATTGCCGGACTAGTAGGCTTAACAAATCTATCAACGGCAAATAACACGATCTCGATCATCATTGCCGGACCGTTAGCGAAAAACATTGCCGAAAGGTATGGTATCGATCCTCGGAAATCAGCGAGCCTGCTAGACGTTTTTGCCTGTTGTGTCCAAGGATTGATTCCCTATGGCGCACAACTGCTTGTTGCAGCGGGGGTGGCAAAAATTTCGCCAATAAGCATCCTCCCCTATTCATATTACCCGATACTAATTGGAATTTGTGGAGTCATAGCCATCTTGATTGGTTATCCACGATTTCAGGCAAAAGATATCGAAGTAAAAAAACGGGCATCTTAAACCATGGAAACGTCCTGAATCTTAAGATTCAGGACGTTTCATTATATTCAGATAGTTTTGCGTTCGATGAAAATGTCTTAATTTTCTGTGTTTATTAATGGCGTTTTTTTGGCTCTTTCATGCAAATTCTTGAATGAAAAAAATAGAATCGTAGGATATAATAGATTATTGTAAGGAAATTCATGTTTGGATTTCCTTTTTTGTTTGTTTATTTCCCAGAGGAAACGGGAAATAAATTAAAATACAAAATGTTTTTATAATAATTCATGTAGATTAAAGGGGTTTTTTGGAGAAATGGAGTTTATAGGGAATTTTATTACTGAAACAAATAATTTTTTATGGTCGTTCATTTTGATCATTTTACTGATTGGCATGGGCATTTATTTTTCAATTCGAACTAAATTTGTTCAATTCAGAATGGCAGGGGAAATGTTCAGGCTTTTGGGTGAAGGTGCTTCGGCGGAAAAAAAGGGTGTTACATCTTTTCAAGCTTTTTGCATCAGCACCGCTTCACGGGTAGGAACTGGTAATCTTGCAGGTGTAGCCTTGGCGATTACGATGGGTGGTCCAGGCGCCGTATTCTGGATGTGGCTTATCGCTCTGATTGGGTCTGCTTCTGCGTTCATAGAAAGTACACTTGCCCAAATCTATAAAGTCAAGGATGGGGACGCTTTCCGTGGAGGTCCTGCGTATTATATGGAAAAAGCTTTGAATGCACGGTGGATGGGCATCACATTCGCAGTATTAATTTCGCTTACATTTGGACTTGCGTTCAACTCGGTACAAGCCAATACGATCACAAGCGCATTCAATGAATCATTTGGCATTGAAAAGTGGGTTACTGCAGTCATTCTGGCTATCGTGACGGCGTTCATCATTTTTGGTGGCATCAAAATGATTGCAAAAGTATCTGAAGTCATTGTCCCGATCATGGCCGGAGCATATGTAATCGTGGCATTAACAATAATCATCATGAATATAACCGAATTGCCCAGTGTTTTAGGGCTAATCTTTGAAAGTGCATTTGATGGTATAAAAGAAGTGGCTGGCGGAGCCTTGGGAGCTGCCATGATGCAGGGAATAAAGAGGGGGCTATTTTCCAATGAAGCTGGGATGGGCAGTGCACCCAATGCTGGTGCAACCGCAGATGTCAGTCATCCCGTCAAGCAAGGGTTGATTCAGTCTCTTGGCGTATTTGTAGATACGCTCGTCATCTGCAGTTCGACCGCCTTTATCATTTTGTTTTCAGGTCTTTATACCTCGAAAGAAGTGGATGGCATTGTTCTTACCCAAAATGCACTTGGTACGGCATTGGGTTCATGGGCTGGCGTTTTCCTTGCCATCATTGTTTTGTTATTTGCTTTTAGCTCCATTGTGGGAAACTATTATTATGGAGAATCGAACATTGGATTCATCAATGAGAATAAAGTTTGGTTGAATGTTTATCGTGTCGCAGTCGTAGGGATGGTAATATTCGGTTCTCTGGCATCACTGAAATTGGTGTGGGGTCTAGCTGACTTATTGATGGGGTTAATGGCAATTATCAATTTAGTCGCGATCGCTTTACTTGGAAAGATCGCATTTGCGGCCTTGGCGGATTATCAAAAACAAAAGAAAAGTGGGAAAAATCCTGTCTTCCATATCAATAATATTAAAGGTTTGAAGAATGTGGAATGTTGGGGAGACCCAACAGATAATATAGACGATAATAAGGAAAACTAGGCTTTTATTCAGCTTACAAGCATCGGTCCTGAGAATGGATTTTGCCTGTAAGCCTTTTTTCATTTTTCAATTGAAGAGCATATAAAAAGTCAGGCTTTCATATATATTTCCATCATGCCTGTATAATGCTTTATTTTTTGCATAAAATACCCTTGTCTTTATGAACGACAATCAAGCAATGATGGGACAAGTTGAAAAATAGGAGTGAAAACAATGGATAACGAAAAATCAAAAGAGGAATCTTCAAATATTGCTGGAAAAGTGTATGATGTCAGTGATTACAAGCGTGATGACACGTTATCATCTGGTCTTACCACCACCCACGAACAAGTTTCGGATGTGTATAACGCTGGCGGGATAACATCTGCCGATCGAAATGAAAAGGACAGTGAGAACGAAGAAAAAGAAAGGTAAATCAAATCCCTGCTTGTTGAGTTTTCCCAACAAGCAGGGGCTTTGTTTTATTAAAAGAATCTAGCCCCAAATTAGGCATCCAGCCTACATCAAGATAGCCGGTGCATTAGAGTTAAGGACCTTCCTCAGCAACATACGAATTGACGAATTTCGTCATATTTGCGACAGTTAATAAAAAGGAGGCGGCTTTTCATTTTCCCCACTGCAAATCTTCCCCAACCAATTTCATTAGTACCGGCAATATATCTGCTTAACATTTGCAAATAACTTACCAAACATGCAGCCGATTCCTTTGTTTTCGTTGCTAAAATTTCCGGTTAGAGGGGCTACCAGAGATGGACGGAAGCGTATGAACCATGTTCCCGAGCATTGAAATGGTCAAATCGATGCCATTTATCATCGTTGTGCTCCTATATACAATCAATGTGAACGTCTATAGGCAAATGAATGAGTGATGCGAAATGAATTTTTCTGATATATACTGGAAATAACAGATGCAAAAAAAGACGAAACAGGCATCTATTGTTCAGGCTCTGGAAAGGTTCATATATAAGTTCCTGGACTGAAGCTGTCTTGCCACTGGCGTATGATCATTGACGACATCTGTAATGGTTCGGCATAGGCAAGTGGCCATTACAGGTAAGAAGGCGTGACGGTGCTTATGAAGGTGAAAATGGGGTATCATCGGCGTGTAGTCAAAGACTTGAGGTATAGGGGGACTGAAATGAAGGCACGATCGATCATGATACAGGGAACGGCTTCTGATGTAGGGAAAAGCTTGATTAGTACGGCACTTTGCCGAATTTTTGCCAATAAAGGGTACCGTGTCGTTCCATTCAAATCGCAAAACATGGCCTTGAATTCTTATGTAACCGTGGAAGGCGGTGAAATAGGACGGGCCCAAGGAGTGCAAGCAGAAGCGGCAAGGATCGTGGCAACCTCCGATATGAATCCCATTTTGCTGAAGCCAAAACGGGATATGGTTTCGGAGGTCATCGTCCACGGAAAACATTTTCTTGATATGAATGCCATGAACTATCGAAATCAGTTTGTTCAAGAGGCGATGCCGATCATTCGAAAGTCAGTCAAAAAACTGCAGCAGGAATACGACATCATCGTTCTTGAAGGAGCAGGCAGCCCTGCGGAAATTAACCTTAAAGACCGGGATATTGCCAATATGCGGATGGCCCACCTTGCGGATGCCGCTGTCATTTTAGTGGCCGATATCGATCGTGGCGGAGTATTTGCGTCCATCATCGGGACACTCGCCTTATTGGATGATGATGAACGTGATCGTGTAAAGGGAATCATCATCAATAAATTTCGCGGCATACGTGAATTACTGGACGACGGCATCGAATGGCTGGAAAAGGAAACCGGGATCCCAGTCCTCGGGGTGTTACCTTATTTAGACGTGAACATCGAAGCGGAGGATTCGCTGGCACTATCATCCTTACGTTTCAAAAAGCCTGAAAAGGGTGAATTCCCCATCGATGTAGCGGTTTTGAGATTCCCGCACATCTCCAATTTTACCGACCTGGACCCTTTTTTCGATGAACCGGGAGTGGGTGTCAGGCTTGTCGGAAATATCCATGAATTAGGAAATCCAGACCTTCTTATCTTGCCTGGCACAAAAAATACGATCGAAGATTTAGAATGGATGAAGCGTGCGGGAATGGATGGTGCCATTAAAGAGCTGCGTGAGCTTGGAACGGTCATTGTTGGAATATGCGGCGGTTTTCAAATGCTCGGGACGAACCTCTTCGATCCCGACGCGGTCGAAGGTAAGGGGGAAAACGCAGAAGGTCTTTCACTTCTGTCCGTGGAAACCATTTTTCAAGCGGAAAAGAAGACCGTGCAAATGGAAGGTGTCCTTGCTTCAGGGATTATGGAAGGCGAAATGAAGCTGGGCGGCTACGAGATTCATTTAGGTCAAACGACTTTGGATCCACAAGTACAGCCCTTTCTTTTATTGAAGGATGGAAGAAAGGATGGGGCCATATCGGCGGACCAGAAGGTTTTCGGCACATATCTTCATGGCATATTCCATAATCGCCTATTTACGAGATTAATGGTTAACCAAATACGACGGAGCAAGGGGCTGGATGAAGTGATGGAAAACATTCAAAGCGACTCAGAGCATCGGGAGGAGGCTTATAATCTCTTGGCCTCCCACTTGGAAGAAAACATTGATATGGATACCATCTATCAATGGCTGGAACTTGAATCAATGGAGGATCAAACTTTTAATTAGCCTTATTAAGTGACAGACGCATAGAAGATATGTTATGTTGTCTTCTCTACATATTTTTTAAGAAAAAAAGGATGAGGTGTTCATATGAATAAAACAGAATTAGTAAGCAGTGTGGCAGCACAAGCTGAATTGACAAAAGACGATGCAAAAAAAGTGGTGGATGCATTATTTGAAACGATCACGTCTACACTTGCTAAAGAAGAGAAAATCCAATTAGTTGGTTTTGGTACATTTGAAGTGCGTGACCGTGCAGCTCGTACTGGAAGAAACCCGCAAACCGGTGAAGAAATTCAAATTGCAGCAAGCAAAGTACCCGCTTTTAAAGCAGGTAAAGAATTAAAAGAAGCTGTAAAATAATAGATGAACGCAAAAAAACCTGGCGCTGTAAAGTCGTCAGGTTTTTTTTTGGTGCTCCAATGAATGAAAAAAACTTATAGTACATATTAATGAGGTTTATACTGTGACTATGTTAGGCTAAATGAATAACAGGCTTTAAATCCAAAAAAAGAGGTGAAAGATATGTTGAAGAAAATAATGAAAAAGATCAAACAATTTTCCCAAGGCAGCAGTGAGCGAAGACATGGCCATTACCGCAGGGGCAGCAGCAGCAGCAGCCGGGGGTATAAGCGATCTCCCTTGAGCGGCAGTGACCGCTACAAGAGAAGAGGACGCGGCAGCAGCAGCTAATTCAAGGCCTTGGAATATAATGCAGCCTTCAGGTCAATGGCAATTTCTTCGATATCCGAATATGGCTCTTGGATGCTTAATAGCCTTTTCAGGATATGCACCGTTTCTTTTTCTAACGAAAGCTCTTCTGTCCAAGGAAGGGTTTTTTTGTTTTTGGCGGTATACGTCGTATAAAGGACATATAGGAGTATTTCCCCCAAATCATAAAAATCCTGCCGTTTCATTTCCAAAACAAGTTCATCCGTGATATCTGTCGAAACGAATCGTTTGGACAACCCAAAGTCTATTAAAATGGGCTGATGGTTCTGCAGCAGTATATTTGGTATCCGTATATCTTGATGGACAATTTCATGGTCATGCAAATAAGCTACCAATCCCGCCAGCTCAGCAAGGAAAAGCAGGGCTTCCTTCTCAGTGAACGTTTCATGATTGTAGAAAATATGGTCTTCCAAATTATCTCCTTCAATGAATTCCATCACAAAATAAACATTTTCGCGGTGCGTGAATTCCTCGTGAAATGTGGGGATGCTTTCATGGTCCAGGGCTTGTAATATGGAGATTTCCTGTTCGAACTGTTCAAGATCTTTTTTGCTGCGGCGTTTGCTTTTCCGGAGCTGTTTGATCACGATTTGTTCATTCGCTTGCCAATCCTTGCAAAGATAAACGATACCGTAGCTTCCTTTTCCGATGACAGTGGTGATTTCGTAGCGGTTATGTAAAACGACTCCTTTTTTTAAGGGCTTATCCACAAAAAATTGATAGATTTTTCTAATGGTACGCAAAATTGAAACGTCCCTCACCCCTTTCATGCATTCTAATAATGACCATTTAAAAATGAATCATGGCTAGTGTACCACTGAATGATGAAAATGAGGTAATGTAAGAGATGATATGGTTTTAGAAATCAGTAAAACAACGGTAATTACAAGCTTCGAAAAAACTCGCGAGTAAAGTGATTGGATTCGAGGGCAAACTACCAACTTTCACTAGTATATGTCACCAATTATTAAGAAATCTTCCAAATTGACGAGTGATTGCCCAAGGTCAACAGTAAAACAATCAAACTAACGAGTTAACGTCCTGTTACACGATAATTCATCATGTAAAAAAGCTTTTAAAATTTTTTTCAAGATTTCATAATGTGAAATTTAACAAATTTTTTTATTTTTTACATTTAATATAATGATCTCATAATAAAAGCGTAGGAGGTGAAAGGATGAATGGGCACGAGTTGAGAAATGGTTTGGATGAACTCCCATTCGGAGACCCGATAGTGAGCTGCTTTGTGGGAAATTCCAAAAGGGCATGACTGTAAATCCATTTACTTCGGCTTCCCTGGACCGCCGCTTGCTTTAGTATTCATTCATAAAGAAGCAAAAGCCTGCACTAGCATTAAAAATAAATCTTTTACCATCAATAATTTGTCAGATGAACAAGAATCCCCATTGCATGGAAATCTGCAGGAAGCCCGCTTAAGATTGATGGGGGGAATGAAGGATTTCACCATAAATAAATGGTAATGCTGCCTGGCCGGAATGCAAACATGGAGAGAGTATGACGCTGGTGATCATGTACTGTTCAAAGGTGAAATACAGGAGATATTCTTTGATCATTTGGAAGCGCTTACTTTTTTATCGAGTGAAAATGGAAGCTACAAATCAATTTGTAAGTTAGGGGAGAATTTATGGGGATTAAAACCGGCGCAGACTATATTAATAGAATTAAATCCAGAAAGCCAGAAGTCTGGCTTGGTGGAAGAGTAATTGAAGATATTCATAATGAGCCAATTTTTAAACAGCCGATACAAGAAATTGCAAAGCTTTATGACATTCAACATGATCCGGAATATCAAGATGATATCACCCATATTTGCAATGAAACCGGAGAACGTGTTAACAATGCTTTTTTATTCCCGAAGACAGCGGAGGATTTGCAGAAAAGAAGTAAATTATTTGAAGTGTACGCCAGGATGACATATGGACTAATGGGGAGAACGCCGGACTTTTTAAATGTCGTGATCACTTCCATGGCACATAATTCCTGGTTTCTTGATCAATACAACAAAGACTGGTCTAAGAACATCCATGATTATTATACCTATATTCGTGACAACGACCTTTTCTTGACGCATGCAATCATTAATCCTCAAAATGATCGAAGCAAGCAATCTCATGAACAAAAGGAAATATATACCCACTTAGGGACAGTTGAGGAAAAAGAAGAAGGAATACTGGTCCGCGGTGCAAAAATGTTAGCCACACTTGCACCCATTACAGATGAAGTGATTATCTATTCTTTCCCAGGCTTCCTACCTGGGGATGAACGTCATGCGGTGGCCTTTGCACTGCCGATTGATACACCTGGACTTCGTATAATTTGCCGGGAACCAATGCAGGACGGAACACGCTCGATATTTGATCATCCTCTGGCCTCCCGCTATGAGGAAATGGACGCTCTGCTAGTATTCAATGATGTCTTGGTTCCTTGGGATCGTGTCTTCTTATACAACAATGTGGAGGCTGCAAACCGCTTGTATCCAATGACGGGAATCGCCGAACAGCCTGCTCACCAATCTGGGGTGCGTGGATATATTAAATTGGCGTTTGCCGTTGAAGTCGCTTGTAAAGTGGCAGACTCCATCGGGGTTGATGGATTCCTGCATGTTCAGCGTGATTTGGGTGAACTTGTGCAATCTGTCGAAGTCATCCGTTCACTGCTCCGGGTAGCCGAATATGAGTATGCGATTAATGAATACGGTGAGGCTCGCCCAAATCCGGATGCATTGGAAACGATTCGTGGTTTCCTTCCTGAGATGTATCCCCGTGCCATCGAGATTATCCAGACCATCGGAGCTGGCGGCCTGTTGATGTCTCCGACTGAGGCCGACTTTAATAATCCAAAATTGCGAGTAGATATCGATAAATATTATGGAGGGCGAAGCGGAGTTACAGCGGAAGAGCGCGTTCGGGTGTTTAAACTCGCGTGGGATTTATGCGGCGAAGCATTTGGGCAGCGACTCCTCCAATACGAACGTTATTACACGGGTGACCCAGTTCGTAAAAGAGCCATTTATTATAATAAATATAAGAAAAACAAAAACAAAAACGTTAGCATGGTCGATGAGGTTCTTAACAATCCGAAGCATGTCGCCATCGATGTGGTTAACCAATAATACTAATAGTTGAATAGTGAGGGGGGGCCATCATGATTTCGTCCGTCGAGAAGCTGATAAAGATACTTGATTTATTCACGAATGAAGAACCTGCACTTGGGAATAAGGAAATAGCAGAAAAATTGAATATGAGTCCAAGTTCATCTCATCATCTAGTGAAAACGATGTGCAAGGACGGGATGTTGATCCAAGGCAAAGACCGAAAATACCGGCTAGGATGGAAGTTACTTGAGTGGAGCAGTAAAGTTATGTATCAGCAGGATATTCATCTTGAAGCTGGCCCGATTATCAGTAATCTTGTCCTGCAATTTAGAGGTAATTCTCACATCGGTATGTTTCACGAAGGCGAAGTCAGGTTTGTGATGAAAATGTCGTCCCCTCATGCCGAGCATATGGCCACATATATAGGAGCAAGAAAACCAGCTCATTGTACGAGCAGCGGCAAAGTATTACTTGCCTTTAACCCATCCTTTATTCAGCCTACGTTTGCGAAAGGGCTATTGAAGCACTCAACTAATACGATCACTTGCATTAACCAATTGAATGAAGAGTTGAAGGACATCCGCAAACGGGGATATGCAATCAGTGATGATGAAAATGACAATGGAATGTATGGGGTTGCAGCGCCGATCAAATCATATAATGGCCAAGTTATTGCTGCACTTAACCTTGTAGGTGAGCGGAATTATATGATTGGAAAAGAAAAAACGAGAATTATTCAGTCGGTGATCCGTTCGGCACAAATGATTTCAAAACAGGTTGGTTATATGTCGTTAATGTAAATTTTCAAAATATTAAGAAAAATAAGGAGGTAATTTATTTATGAAGGAAGTAGCTCAATCTTTAAAACTACAGGCTAGGTCATTGAACCTATTGAAAGTTATGGAGGACAATAAGCATTTATTGAAGCCGCCAGTCAATAACAAAGTGCTTTGGGAAGATTCCGAATTCATTGTCATGCTTCTGGGTGGACCGAATTATCGGCGTGATTTTCATGTGGATCCTTCTGACGAGCTATTTTACCAGATAAAAGGTTCCTGCTATGTTGAATGCATCAATCGAAACGGTGAGCGTGAGGTAGTGGAGGTAAAAGAAGGGGAACTGTTCATGCTGCCATCTGATGTACCGCACTCCCCTCACCGTGTATCGAATACTTACGGCATTGTTGTAGAACGGAAGCGTGCAAAAGGTGAGCTTGAAGACTTTGTTTGGTTCTGCGGGAATTGTAACCATGAGATGCACAAAGTCACGGTCCAATTGACGAATATTGAGGTCCAGGTGAAAGAAGCGATCGAGGCCTTCAATGGTAGTAAAGAACTGCGCACCTGTAACGAATGCGGTCATATTATGTCAGAAAACGTCGAGGCTTGGAAATGCGAATAGATTTCCATACACATATTCTCCCGTTGGATCTGCCGGACTTATCTGGTAAATTTGGTCAGGACCGCTGGCCAGTCCTGGAACTGAAATGTTCTTGCGGCGCGGATATCATGGTTAGCGGAAAGCTGTTCAGGAAAGTGACTGACCAGGTATGGGACGCTGAAAAACGCATTCAGGATATGAATGCGGAAGGCGTCGATATGCAGGTGCTCTCACCGGTGCCAGTGACATTTTCATACTGGGCGCCAATTGATCAAGCCCTATACATGTCCAGCTTCCAGAATGATTTCATTGCTGAGACTGTCAACAGGCATCCTGACAAATTCATCGGACTTGGTACAGTACCGCTTCAGGATTTGAAAGTAGCAATTAAGGAAATGGAACGCTGTAAATTCGAACTTGGTCTGGCAGGAATCGAGATAGGAACGAATGTAAATGGAGAAAACCTGGATTCACCTGTTTTATTGGAATTCTTCCAAATGGCCGAAAAATGGAATGTCCCTCTGTTTATACATCCGTGGGAGACAATGGCAAAGGACCGGACGGAACGGCATAACCTCATGTATACAGTGGCCATGCCGAGTGAAACGGCATTGGCGGCAGCTAGCATTGCCTGGAGTGGCGTCATGGAAAAGTTCCCGGATCTGAAAATCTGTTTTGCACATGGCGGCGGCTCATTTCCATATATTTTACCGCGGATCGATCAGGGGTGGGCAGTATGGCCTGAATTAAGAAAAACTTCCATGCCACCAAGTTATTATGCACAAAAGTTTTATTTCGATTCCTTGAACTATGATACCCGGAATATTGAATATCTGATTGATAGATTTGGATATCAGAAAGTGCTGATGGGATCCGACTATCCATTTTTATTGAGAGAAAAGCCTCCAGGTCAAGTGATTGACGACACTCTAAATCTTTCAGATGAAGTGAAAGCGAAACTATTGGGGGGAAATGCATTAAGGTTTTTAAATTTGGAATTGTGAGGGGAGAATCATGGAAAAGCAGATTAAAGCACCGGAGCAAGTGCTTGAAGAACTTGGAATCATGCTCGAGCCGCCAAGGGAAGCGGTTGGTAACTATGTCAGCCACGTCCGTGTTGGAAATTTGATTTTCACATCCGGACAAGGTGTGGATGAATATCATGGAAAGCTTGGCAAAGATCTGACGGAAGATGAAGGGTACCAGGCAGCGAGGCAGTCGATGGTAAATCTTCTGCGGGTGCTTAAGGCTGAGCTTGGTGATCTGACAAGAGTGAAGAAGGTCATCAAAATTCTCGGAATGGTGAATTCCACAGAAAATTTCACAGGCCAGCCCAAAGTATTGAATGGTGCATCAGATCTGCTTGTGGCCGTATTCGGAGAGAGGGGTAGACATGCTCGGTCAGCAGTGGGAATGGCCCAACTTCCGAATAATACGGCAATTGAAATTGAAATGATCGTGGAAATACAAGATTGAGGCACTTGTCTAAGCCAATACCTCAATAAAGGGAGAGGGATGTTTCATGCAAGCAGCAAAAGATAGTAGATATACAGCTAAATCTATAGATTGCCGGCACTTTATTAACGGGGAATTCCTGAATCCAAATCAATCCAAGACTTTTGATAATATCAATCCCGCAACCGAAGAAAAACTTGGCTGGGTTGCAGAAGGGGGGAAAGAGGAGGTGAATCTGGCTGTTTCGGCAGCAAGACATGCACTTAAAGGTCCTTGGAAATCTTTTACCGATAGTGAACGCTCTAAGGTTTTAAGGAAAATTGGTGATCTCATTTTGGAAAAGAAGGAAGAACTGACAATTTTGGAAACGCTTGATACAGGGAAACCATATAGTCTTGCAATGGAAATGGACATCAAGCGTTCCGCTCACAATTTTCACTTTTTCGCAGACTATATCACCACACTTGGCAATGAATCCTTCAATCAAAACAACATGGCCCTTCATTATTCCATTAGGCGGCCTGTAGGGGTGGTAGGGATGATTAATCCTTGGAATTTACCTTTGCTATTGTTGACCTGGAAATTGGCACCATGCCTGGCAGCTGGCAATACAGCGGTTTTGAAACCAGCAGAACTGACACCGATGACAGCGACAAAGTTAATGGAAATATGCAAGGAAGCGGGAGTTCCGGATGGAGTTGTCAATCTTGTGCATGGATTTGGTGTCAATTCTGCCGGAGCTGCTCTGAGTGAACATCCGGACGTCGATGCGATAACTTTCACAGGGGAAACTAAAACGGGAACGGCGATTATGAAAGCTGCCGCGCCTACGTTGAAAAAAATTTCTTTTGAACTGGGCGGGAAAAATCCGAATATTGTGTTTGCAGACTCAGATCTTGATGAAGTAATCGAAACGACATTGAAATCAAGCTTCATGAACCAAGGTGAAGTTTGTTTATGTGGATCGCGTATCTATGTTCAGCAAGGTTTGTATGACGAATTCCTTGAAAAGATGGTCTTACGAACAAAAAAATTAAAAGTTGGCGATCCGTTTGATTCCGAAACGGAGGTAGGAGCTGTAATAGGAGAAGAACATTTTCAAAAAGTGATGAGTTACATTGATTTGGCGAAAGAAGAAGGCGCAAGAATAGTAACGGGTGGAAGAAGAGCTGGACAATATGAAAAAGGGTTTTTCATTGAACCGACTATCATTGCCGGGGTTACGCGTGAATCCCGTTGTGTAAGGGAAGAAATTTTTGGCCCTGTAGTAACGGTCATGCCTTTCGAAACGGAAGAAGAAGTACTAGATCATGCCAATGACACTCATTACGGTCTGGGGGCAACGATTTGGACCAATGATTTAAGGAGAGCACATCGTGTCGCTTCTAAAATAGAAGCGGGCATTATCTGGGTGAATACATGGTATTTGCGTGATTTGCGTACACCTTTTGGTGGTATGAAGCACAGTGGCATCGGCCGTGAAGGCGGATCGCATAGCTTCGAATTTTACAGTGAATTGTCTAACGTCACGATTAAATTATAGGGATGGGGGAAAGCATCATGAACGCTAGTTTAACGGAATGGTCTGCCAGGTTTTTGAAAGCGGAAAAAACAAGAATCGGAATAGCGGCCCCCACCAGTGAAATTGCAGATTTGGACGTGGAGGACGCCTACCAAATTCAGCTTGAAACCATTCGAAGGAAAATCCAATCCGGTCTAGAGGTATCAGGAAAGAAAATAGGCTTGACCTCAAAGGCTATGCAGGAAGTTCTGGGGGTCAATGAACCAGATTACGGACATTTACTGGATGGAATGAGGGTGGAGAATGGTGGCTGCATATCCAGTTCACGATTGATTCAACCGAAAGTGGAGGCAGAAGTAGCTTTCATTTTAAAGAAAGATCTACATGGTCCCGATATTACGGTTGATGATGTAATCGAAGCCACGGATTATGTGGTTGCCGCAATCGAAGTGGTTGATAGCCGGGTGATGGATTGGAAGATTAAACTTCCGGACACTGTCGCGGATAATGCCTCATCCGGCTTATATATTTTGGGAGACCGCAAAATCCAATTACGTGAAATCGAACTCCCTTCCGTCCAAATGAGTTTATATAAAAATGGTGATTTCATGAACGAAGGAACAGGTGAGGCGGTATTGGGAAACCCAGCGACTTGCGTGGCCTGGTTAGCAAACAAACTGCATGCGTTTAATGGTACATTGAATGCGGGCGAAGTCATACTATCAGGTGCACTATCCGCCGCAATCGAAGCGAAACCGGGTGACCATTTTTCTGCTGACTTTGGAGAAAAACTTGGAATAGTCACGATTAATTTTGAGTGAAAGGAGCTCAAGTGCCATGAAAAAGCTAAAAGTAGGCATTATCGGATCAGGGAATATCGGAACGGACTTAATGATGAAAATCCACCGGTCGGATGTTCTTGAAATGTCGGTAATGATTGGTATTGATAAGGAATCAAAGGGTTTATCGAGGGCTAGAGCGCACGGACATCATATCATTGCAAATGGCCTGGATGGATTTTTAGATAAGCCGGAGCTTGCAGACATTTTGTTTGATGCCACATCCGCGAAGGCTCACGTGATGATTCACTATGAAGCCCTGAAAAAGTTGAACAAGAGGGTCATAGACTTGACTCCGGCCGCAATCGCACCCTTTGTTGTTCCTTCTGTCAATTTGCAGAACAATATGGAAGAAATGGAAGTTAATATGATTACTTGTGGCGGTCAGGCGACAATCCCAATTGTTCATGCGATCAGTCAAGTGGCCCAAGTCGAATATGCTGAAATAATCGCGACCATTTCCAGCAAGAGTGCCGGTCCCGGAACTCGGGATAATATCGATGAGTTTACCCAAACGACGGCAAGGGCACTGGAGCAGGTCGGTGGAGCGAAAAAGGGAAAGGCTATCATTCTGCTAAATCCTGCCGAGCCGCCACTCATTATGAGGGATACGATTCACTGTCTCCTTCAATCTGATCCTTTTGATGTGAAAGCGATAATGACCTCCATTCATAAGATGGTCGAAAAGGTTTCTGAATATGTTCCTGGATATAGTCTGAAGGCAGAGCCGATCATTGACGGTAAACAAATAACCGTATTTCTGGAAGTGAGGGGGTTAGGAGATTATCTGCCCGTTTATGCAGGTAATTTGGATATAATGACGGCTTCAGCTGTAAAAGTAGGGGAAGAAATGGCGAAAAATATTTTCAATGGTTATGTATGAAAACGAAAATGGAAGTGGTAAAGGAGGAGTTCGTTTGGAAAGAGATGTAGTAGTAACGGAAGTGGCTTTGCGGGATGGGAGCCATGTAGTGGCACATCAGTTTACGATCGAGCAAGTAAAGAATCTGACTGGGAAACTCAGTGCTGCGGGTGTCCCTTACATTGAAGTGTCACACGGAGATGGCCTAGGCGGATCATCCTTGCAATACGGCTTTTCAAAAGTGAATGATATCGAATTAGTTGAGGCGGCTGTTGAGGTAGCTGGCGAATCCGCTATTTCCGTCCTTTTAATTCCGGGTATAGGAACAATTGATCAATTAAGAGAAGCAGCTGATGTAGGCGCCAAAATGGCGCGCGTTGCAACACACGTAACCGAAGCCGATGTCTCAAAGCAGCATCTGGAGGCTGCGAAACATCTCGGTATGGAAGCAATTGGATTTTTAATGATGTCTCACATGGCATCCCCCGAAAAACTTGTTGAACAAGCCCTTTTAATGGAATCCTATGGAGCGGATGCTGTGTATGTGGTTGATTCCGCAGGGGCTTTTTTGCCCCAAGAAGTGAAGACGCGAATCAATTTATTAAAAACAAATTTGAATATCGATATCGGTTTTCATGCTCACAATAACTTATCACTCGCTGTGGCAAATTCACTTGTAGCCATTGAAGAGGGGGCGAATCGAATTGATGGCAGCATCCGCTGTCTCGGTGCAGGAGCCGGGAATGCCCAGACGGAGGTGCTTGTTGCCGTTCTGGATAGGCTGGGCATCCGTACGGATATCGACTTATATAAAATGCTTGATCTTTCGGAGGAAGTGGGAAATACAATCATGCAAAAGCCCCAGGAAATAACAGATTCGAGTTTAATAATGGGATATAGTGGCGTGTACTCCAGCTTTTTATTGCATGCGAATAAAGCGGCGAAAAAATATGGAGTCGACGCAAGGGATATTTTAATGGAGCTTGGTCGGCAAAAAGTGGTTGGTGGACAGGAAGATACGATCATTGAAGTGGCAAAGCAAATGGCGTTACAGAAAGAAGGGACTTTAAGATGAAACTTGTTCAACTAGCAAAACATGTAGCAGAATCGCAAAGAAATGGCTATGAGATGGATAAACTTACATTATCCAATCCAGAACTCACAGTAAATCAAGCCTATGAAATTCAGAAGTTGAGCATTAATGAAACGCTCACCGGTGATAACAAATTCATCGGGTGGAAGATGGGCTTGACTAGCAAAGTCAAGCAACAGCAAGTAGGGGTAGAGGAAGCGATCTATGGTAGGCTGACATCTGCCATGGAATTAACTCAACCAGTATTAAAAGTTGGGGAATTCATTCATCCAAGAGTGGAACCCGAATTTGCTTTCATGTTCAAAAACGAGCTGAAAGGTGCAAATATAACGGCGAAAGACGTATGGCCGGCCGTAGAATGTGTATTTCTAGCATTGGAAGTCATTGACAGTCGTTATAAAAATTTTTCTTTTACACTTACAGATGTAGTGGCGGATAACGCATCCTCAGCCAAAATCCTGCTTAGCAATCAAGCTTTTTCTCCATATCACACGGACTGGGCACTAGCAGAAGTTATGCTCTTTCAAAATGGTGAAATGCAAAAGAAGGGGCTTGGTGAGGCTGTACTCGATCACCCGATTCATTCAATCGTGGAACTTGTAAAGATGATAAGCCGGGAAGGACTTTCCATTCAAGCTGGTATGATCGTTTTGGTAGGCGGTATTACAGATGCCATTTCCATACAGGCAAACGATGAAATTATAGCAGATTACGGTAAGCTTGGGAAACTGATATTGCATGTCATAGCGTGAAAGAGGTGGGAATCAATTGCGTGAAGTCAATGCATCGGAAGAGGTCGCCAATAGTAAATTTGGACCCTTTACATTTAATGAATTTTATGTGGTGTTTGTTCGCCATAAAAAATGCTTTAGTTTAACAAGACACCATAAAATGATCAAACTTTTAGAAAACAATATGTACATTAAATACATGTAAATGATGTGAGAACCATTTAAATTTCAATAGTTCTCACATCTAATCAAGATAATTGGGAATTAATAGTGCTAATGGGTCTAGCCCTTAATGATCCTTGATATCACAACGTAAAGAGAACCTTCATAATCACCTTGTCTTTTTGTTCTATTAATATCCCAATTTCTGTTCCTCCAGGGCTGTCCCCCCATCGTCCACATACCCTTGTTACGTGACTTGATCTCCTCCGGAATATGGATTTTGGGGTTCCATTCTAGGGATTCATTTCTTAATAGTTTCCAAGCATCCGAGGAGTCTGGTACTCATACACAGTATTCTCACTCGATGAATCAGGAAACATCACTCTCCCAAGTTATCACCCAGAAGTTACGGTGGAAGATGACTCGATTGCTTCAGGAGAAAAATTACCAACCAAATCAACTAGAAGATAGAATGAGGCTTTCTTCGCTCCCCACATATTTCGAAAGAGTCGCAAACCAGGAATAAAAGATCAGGTCTTAGTGAGTGTTTCGTACTTTCCTGAGATCAAAAAATCAGAAAATGGAGAATTGTGTTACAATATATGTGCTTGAAAGCTTTTTTTAAAGGCGACTTTTTATTTTTTTGCTTTGATTAAACGTTTAATCAAAAAAGGAGGAGAGGAAACGTGCACAAAAAGAAAGGTTGGTTAAAAGTTGTCTTGCGAATTACGATGATTTTAGTTCTTAGTTTATCACCCTTGCTAACTTGGACAGGTACTTCCCCAAGTTATGCAGAAGGCGCATTATTGTCAGAAATACCTGACGATCATGTGCGTGTTCATTACAAACGCTTAGACGGGAATTATGAGGGGTGGGGCTTGCACTTGTGGAATCAGGATCCTAGCAGCCCGGCAATTGAATCGGACAGCGATTTCAGTTCTCCAGTCCTATTTGATGAAACATCCGAGTGGGGGAGATATGTGGACATCCCTGTCATCGATATTAAAAATGGGCTGAATTTTATCGTACACAAAGGAGACCAGAAAGATACGTCAAACGACCGGAGTTTTCCTGCCACAGGGGAACGAGAATTCTGGATTGTCCAAGGAGATACAAATGTATACTTAGATGAACCATATGTAAGTACAAGTGTAAAAATGGCAAAAA
Organism: Peribacillus sp. FSL E2-0218; assembly: GCF_037992945.1. NCBI lineage: Bacteria > Bacillati > Bacillota > Bacilli > Caryophanales > Bacillaceae > Peribacillus > Peribacillus sp. FSL E2-0218. The sequence continues at coordinate 2,262,725 of NZ_CP150304.1, forward strand.
TCACAAGTGATCGAGAAATAATTGCCAAGCTCAGTCAGGAGGTCGAAGATGCCAAAATCTCGGATTTCACTTTAGTTCGTGCGGATGGAAAAGTGATTCCACTGGTTTCACAACGAGCTGAAGGGCAGGCAGTAACCTTAACAACATCCAAAAAGCTAGACTTAACTCAGACCCATACATTGAAGTACCAAGAAACATCCACTAACGTGAAAGTGGACTGGAAGCTTATTGATAAAAAGTTTGCTTACGATGATGAATTGGGAGCTATCCCCCACCAAGACGGCACAGCCACACTGAAACTCTGGTCACCAATCGTAGCCAATGTGGAAGTCGTTCTTTATGATAAGGATGACCAGTATAAAGTGATTAAAGACGATATCGCTATGGAAAAAGGGAAGAATGGCGTATGGGAGATCACATTAGATCAACGCAATACAGGGATAAAAGATTTAAAAGGTTATTTTTATCAATACAAAATTGAAGCCTACGGTGAAGAAAAACTGGCGCTGGATCCTTATGCAAAATCAATGGCAGCATCCAATAATGAAGACAATGATGAGGTAGGAAAAGCCGCGATTGTTGATCCGTCATCCATTGGACCAAAACTGGATTTTGCTAAAATCAAAGGATTTGAAAAACGGGAAGATGCGATCATTTGGGAAGCACATGTGCGTGATTTCACTTCAGACCCAAGCATAGAAGGCGAATTAGACTCCCAATTTGGTACCTTCAATGCCTTTGTTGAGAAATTAGATTACTTGAAAGAGCTTGGGGTTACACATATACAGTTGCTTCCAGTGATGAAATATTATTTCGGTGATGAACTGGACAGCAGTACCCGAGAGATGGAGTATTCAGCCCAGGACAACAATTACAACTGGGGCTATGACCCACATTCGTATTTTGCTCTATCCGGAATGTATTCAGAACGTCCGCAAGATCCTGAAGAGCGGATCGCTGAATTTAAGCACCTAATAAAAGAAATCCATAAGCGTAAAATGGGTGTAATTTTGGATGTTGTCTATAATCACACAGCCAAAGTAAGTATCCTTGAAGACCTAGTTCCAGGTTATTACCACTTTATGGATGAAGAAGGGGACGTGAAGGTCGGTTATGGCGGTGGAAAAGTGGGAACCACCCATGACATGTCGCGCAAGTTGATGATCGACTCCATCAAATACTGGGTAGATGAGTTCAAGGTGGATGGCTTTCGTTTCGACTTGATGGGCGACCTCGATGCCAAAAGTGTGCAGATGGCTTACGAGGAAGCGAAAGCGCTGAACCCGGATATATTAATGTTAGGGGAAGGCTGGCGCACCTTTGTCGGTGATGGCAGTTCAGGTGAAAGCGTTACTCCAGCAGATCAGGATTGGATGGACGAAACCAATGGAGCTGCTGTCTTTTCTGATGAAATCCGTAATGAATTGAAATCAGGATACGGTAGTGAAGGTGAGCCTCGTTTTATTACAGGCGGTGCAAGAGACGTCCAAACCATTTTCAATAATATCAAAGGACAGCCTGGAAATGTGTCAGAAGATGACCCTGGTGATGTCGTGCAGTACATTGCTGCTCATGATAATCTCACATTACATGATGTGATCGCCCAGTCAATTCAAAAAGATCCAGCCAAGCACGAGGAAGAAATCCAAAAGCGTATTAGAATCGGGAATTCCATGGTATTAACAAGTCAAGGTATCTCCTTCCTTCACGCAGGTCAAGAATATGGAATTACCAAACAGTGGAAAGATAAAGAGAAGCCAGAGGCGAAGTACACATACATGACTGATGAAAATGGAAAACCGTTTGAAAACCCTTATTTCATTCACGATTCCTACGATTCTACGGATGTAATCAACCAATTCGATTGGGAGGCTGTAACAAATGATACGATTCATAAGGAAACAATGGAATATACAAAAGGGTTAATTGAGCTGAGAAAATCGACCAATGCGTTCCGATTGGGTTCTCGCTCTCTCGTGGATTCTAATGTAACGATGATTGCCGCACCTGAGATTGAAGAGACCGATCTGGTCCTGGCCTATAAAAGTATTTCCACAGGAAAAAAAGGAAAAGATACCTATTATGTGTTCATCAACGCCGATGAGAAACAGAGATCGCTTACACTAGATGTAGATTTAAGAAAAGGTAAGGTACTTGTCGATGATGATGAAGCGGGCCGGAAGCAAGTCAAGAAAGTATCGGGCTTGACGGTGAATAAAAACCAAATCACCATCGATCCTTTAACAACGGTCGTGATTAAGCAGAAATAAGTGAAATGAACCCAAAAAGTTAGAATAGTTAGGCAACCATGAGGGCATGAAACCGGAAATCTTCCGGACTCATGCCTTTTTATTTCACTTTAATTCACTGATGATTGTAATAATGTATGTAATTTTCCAGTTTTTCTTTGGAATGCTCCATAAAATTCTGTAAATAAAGTAATTCAGATTTTAATAAGCCGAAGAAGTTTTCCATCACAGTGATGTCGAGACAATTTCCCTTCCGAGACATACATTGTGTAATCCCGTATGTCTTCAAGGTATGTGAATTTGATTTCATCTGGTAATGCCAGACTTGATCCGAATGAAGGATGCGTGAATCTTCCAATTCCAATCGCATAAGGACCTGGTCTACCATCTGGGAGACTAAAGGTTAAATTGGACTTGATTGGATATTGCAGGCGATGATTTCTCCAATTAAATCCAGAGAATACACCAATGGATTTAGCTATCCTTTTAACCCTCTCTGTACCTTGAAAATATCTTTGTACAGCTTGTATTTAATGTTGTGGTGTGAATTTGGCCATAAAGAAACTGCACCTCCAATAGATAGACGTTTTTTTCTAACAATTGGGGTGCAGATCAGATACCTGCCTGCGTTTTTTTGAAAATTATGGTACGATTTGTTTATTAATAAGTCGGAGGGGTGGAAGATGCTTCAGGAAAATATCAACATTAAATTCATCGCGGAGAAGGCGAATGTTTCCATCGCTACCGTATCAAACGTGATCAATTCCAAGGGCAGGGTATCAGTGGAAACAGCCCTTCGTGTGAAAGAGGTCATCGACAGTTATCAATATAGCGGGAACCTGGCTGCCAAAAATCTTCGGACAAGGAAGTCCTACCTATTTGGAGTGGTCGTTTCTCTTTTACAGCCGGAAGGTAGGATTAAGAATAACCTGTTTTATTGGGAGTTGGTCTCAGGGATTGAATCAAAGGCAAGGGAAAAATCATTTGATATTGTCCTTAAGGGAATCGAATCCCCCGAAGAACTGACAACCTTTATAACTCAAAGGAACCTGGATGGACTGATTCTTGTAGGTGCGAAATCGGATTCGCCAGTTGTAGCAAAAGTGAAAGAGCTGGATCTTCCGATTGTGTTTTTGGACAGCTACTTGGATGAGTCGGCTCCTTTTCAAGTAGGGATTGATGACGCATTCGGCGGACGCGTCGCAACCGAGCATTTGTTATCACTTGGTCATCAGCGCATAGCCCTCATCACTGGGGACTTGGAGCCGGACTCTGTGAACGGACGGCGGTTTCGTGGATACCGATCTGCGCTTCAGGAAAATCGCAGCTTTGACCAAAATCTCATATTCGAATCAGACACGTCCGCTCAAGGCGGTTTTGAAGCGACTGAAAAGATAATAACAGAAACAAATGCCACTGCCATCCTTTCTTTTTCAGACGTGTCCGCCTTAGGGGTGTACAAATGCCTGAACGAAAAAGGTTGTAAAATTCCTGACGATTATTCTGTAGTAGGGTTTGATGGATCTTACTTTTCTACTTTTATGACGCCGACTTTAGCAACAGTCAAACAGGATGTAGGGGAAAAAGGTGAAAAAGCCGTAGATTTACTCTTTTTACAAATAGAAGATGCAAATCGTCTCAAACAACAATCGCGAATTTCGCTACCTGTTACATTTATGGTAGGGAGTAGCACAGCTCCTCCTAGATCAACACGCCGCTGATCTGTTGGAGGGGCCCTATCTTATCCGCTTTGATTCCTTTTCCATGAGCTCTAAAAAAAAATCAGCAATAAGGCTGGATGTTGCCATACCTCTTTATTTCATGATAATCAAGGAAATTGACAAAAACGGCCACCACCGAGGAAATGATTGATACACAGATTGATTTAAGAAGAAACTACAAAAATCGTGTCATGAAAAAATGAAGCTTTGGAAAGATGATCATATCAAAAATATTGATTAAAGTTAGATGGTGCAAATACACCCAGCAGCTAATAAAGATACTATCGCTAAACCAGCTCCAAAAATCATTGAATTAACAAAAATATCTTTAAGTGCCATAATAGTCCAAATTGACGAGTAATCCGCCAACCTTGGCAAACTAGCAATCCAACCTTATAAGGTATCGGCCAGAAAACTTTTCTAATCTGTTTGACAATTTAATTTATCGTGTTAATATAAAGGCAACTGCATGATATATACAATTTGTACCACTAGGGGTGCTTTATTGGTAAAAGCTATTTTACCTGAGAAGCTGAGATTAAAGTATGACTTTAAGACCCTTAGAACCTGATCTGGTTTATACCAGCGTAGGGAAGTGGGGGCTGGAACAATACGTTTTTGTATTATTTCAAGTAAAACCACTTTCTTACGTCAAAGAAAGTGGTTTTTTATTTGCCAAAAAAAAGGAGGTTCTTTCACGGTTCAGTCTTTAAAAAAATAAAAATTTGGAGGAAATGATGATGAAGTTTTCAGAGGAAATTCGGCAGGAAGTGGATCATATTTGGGAAGCGAGTTTTAATCACCCATTTGTTAAAGGAATAGGTGATGGTACATTACGTTTGGAATGTTTTCGTTTTTATGTTTTGCAAGATGCTTATTATTTATCACATTTTGCTAGAGTTCAAGCATTAGGGGCAGTCAAAGCTCCAGATTTACATACAACCAGCAGGCTTGCCGGCCATGCACAAGGTACATATGAAGCGGAGTTGAAGCTTCATGAGAATTTTTCTGAGAGATTAGGAATCACAAAAGAAGAAAGGGATGATTTCAAGCCTGCACCGACTGCTTATGCCTATACTTCCCATATGTATCGTGCGGCTTATTCGGGACATTTAGGAGATGTTATTGCAGCGATCCTGCCGTGTTATTGGCTGTATTATGAAATAGGTGAAAAGCTGCAGGGGTGCATACCCGATGAGCCGATTTATCAAGAATGGATAGCGGCGTACGGTGGAGAGTGGTTCCGCACCTTGGTGGAAGAACAAATTGCGAGGCTTGATGAGATTGCTGAAAAAGTAACGGATGCAGATAGAGAACGGATGAAAGAGCATTTTATCCTTAGCAGCCAGTATGAATATTCATTTTGGGAAATGGCTTACGATTTGGAAACATGGCCGGTGCATAAGGAAACACTAGAAGTGTAAAGGAGATTAATAACCATGAAAAAAGGGTTGAAATTAACGGATGTTTTAGTCACGATCGTGATTGCTGTAGCATTTGGGATCATCTATATCCTCTGGGGTTCGATTTATTATTTCGCTAAACCATTGGGGTTACATGTAGATCAACTTATTTATGGAATGTGGTTTATTGCTGGTCCCGTAGCCTTTTTAATTTTACGGAAACCGGGTGTGGCACTTCTGGCGGAGATAGCTGCAGCTTCCGGTGAATTCTTTCTAGGTTCGCCATGGGGGCTGACCGTCCTCTTATATGGGGTCGTGCAAGGGTTGTTCGCGGAGCTGGTGTTCATGGTGTTCAGATATAAAAAATTCAATATGTCAGTGGCTGTATTAGCGGCGATCGCTTCTTGTTTGGGTTCAGTCTTCATGGATTTTGCATATGGGGAAATTGGAGCGCTCTCTACCTGGAATCTATCGTTATTCATGATAGCGAGGTTCATAGGTTCCGTTTTCTTTGCCGGTGTGACTGCTTACTACTTAGTTAAGGTTTTAGAAACAACAGGGGTAACGAATCTTGTACGTCCAGTTTCTAGTAAAGATTATGCAGAGCTGGATCAAAAGTAGAGGTTGATGTGTATGGAACAAATCGTTTCTGTTGAGAAGTTAAGAATGAAATTTCCTGGTGATGAGTCCATGATCTTCAAGGATCTATCGATCTCATTTGGGAAAGGTGAAAAAGTGTTATTGTTGGGACCATCAGGATGTGGAAAGTCGACCCTTTTACAAGTGTTAAGTGGATTGATTCCGAATTCCATTGAAGTGCCGTTGAAAGCGGGAAAATTGAAGTGTCCTTCCTCATGGGGATATGTTTTTCAAGATCCTGATAGTCAGTTTTGCATGCCATTTGCCGATGAGGAAGTTGCTTTCGTTCTCGAGAATCTTTCCGTCCCTAAGCAAGAAATGAAAGAGAAGATCCAACATCACCTTCATCAAGTTGGATTGAACTTAAGAGCTATTCATACAAGTATTGATACATTATCAGGCGGCATGAAACAGCGTCTGGCAATCGCTTCAGTACTGGCCCTTGAACCAGAAGTTCTGTTTTTAGATGAACCGACTGCCATGCTCGATCCGGAAGGAACAAAAGAAATGTGGGAATTATTGAAGGAAGTCGGTAGAGGTAAAACGGTTATTGTAGTGGAACATAAAACTGACCATGTTTTAGAATTCATTGATCGAATCGTGCTTTTTAATGATGAAGGTCAAATTATTGCTGATGGCCCAAAAGACACCATTCTTTCACGGTATAAAAATGAAATGAAAGAACATGGGATATGGTTCCCTGGTGTTTGGGATGAGTATGTTAAGAATCATGCACCTGTTCGTAAACAACCACTCACGGATGATGTTCCTCTTATGCAAGTCCGAGATTTTAGCGGTTTTCGGAATAAAGAAGAGAAAATCAAGGTTGATGAGCTCGAGGTCACTTCAGGGGAATGGATTGTAATCAGGGGAGAAAATGGAGCGGGTAAGAGTACTCTTTTGCATGCACTGATGCAATTCATTAAAACGAGTGGTATCTATGATTTAATGGGGACCTCCATTAAAAGAGTGAAAAACCCAATTGATCATATGACGTTTGTGTTTCAAAATCCTGAGTTTCAGTTCGTTGCAAATACGGTATATGAAGAAATTGCTTATTCATTGCGGATAGATAAAAGGCCGCAACAAGAAATAGATGAGAGAGTCCGTTCATTGCTTAAAGTGTTCCGCCTTGAGGCACATCGGGATAAACATCCATTTCAATTATCAATGGGTCAAAAACGTCGCTTAAGTGTAGCCGCTTCAATCGTTAAAGACAAGAAAATCATTCTCTTGGATGAGCCTACCTTTGGTCAAGATTCGAAGAATACCTTTGCTCTACTGGAATGGCTTGAGGTATATCGAAGCCGCGGCGTAACCGTAATCATGGTTACGCATGACGATCATATTTCAAAAAACTTCGCAACGAGGATCTTGACGGTTCAGGATGGGAACGTAATAAGTGATGAAAAAGTCATCCAGCCAGGATGTATGGAAACCGAAGTTTCTCAATATAAAAGGAGTGTCATGTAGATGACCGTTACAAATGCAGAAACATGGCTCTATAAGATTAATCCAAGTCTTAAACTTTTCGTATTGATGGTGTTATGCATAGTGGCATTATTCATCGATGATCTGAATTATATGATCAATGTCACCATGGGTGTTTTACTCATATTTTTGTGTTTTACCGGGCATTCGATAAAACGTATCATACTCTTGTCTATCCCTTTTGGTTTCATTTTCATATCCACTTCTCTAGCGATGATTTTTTTTGGTAAAGGGAAGACACTTTGGTTTGAATGGGGCCTTATATCAATTACAGAAGAAAGTTTCATGAGAGGATTACTTGTAGGCTTTCGAGCTTTGCTTTTTGCAGCACTCGGTTTAACGTTTTCCTTAACGACGCGACCTGTGAACTTGTTTTATTCGTTAATGCAGCAAGTTAAGCTTAAACCAAAATATGCTTATAGTTTCATGGCTGCATTAAGGCTTATTCCGATCATGATGCAGGAGTTTCAAACGATACGAAACGCGATGAAGGTACGCGGTTTTGAAAGAGGAACAGGAGTTAAATCGATCTATTTCAAAATGAAAGCCTATTCCATTCCGCTGTTATCCGGAAGCATTAGAAGAGCTCACAGAATTGCCGTTGCAATGGAGGCGAAGCGATTTACAGATACGAGGGATCGAACATATTATTATGACTTCGGGTTTTCAAAATACGACCAAGGATTCATCTTATATTTCATCATCCTGCTGTTGGCCGGTTTTTATCTATCGATTCAATTCCCGTTAGTATCGATTTAATTTTATGAGTATACAGGTAAGGGGTTCTTCGTATGAATGCACAACAATTGCATATTATTTCTACCGGGAAACAGCCAATAGAAAAGTTCATAGAGATCGCTTCGCATATACAGGAACATGTTGATTACTTTTATCTCAGAGAAAAGCAAAGTAGCGCCTCGGAACTTTATCGAGCAGTGACCCTTTTACATGATAAAAAGATTCCGCTTTCTAAGATCATCATTAATGACCGGGTGGATGTAGCATGGGTACACAAGGTCTTTGGTGTGCAATTGGCTTTTCATAGTTTAGATGCAGGGGTCGTACAAGCAGCATTTCCAGGGATGAGTGTTGGCTGTTCGATTCATTCCATGGCTGAAGCGAAAGCCGCTTTCAGTAAAGGGGCCCATTACGGGATTTACGGACATGTTTTTGAAACGGATTCGAAACGCGGTCTTCCTCCTAAGGGAATTGAGGAACTTCATGCAATCACAAGAAGTGTCAATCTTCCGATTATTGCGATAGGAGGAATAACACCATCCAATTGTCAAGTCGTCCTGGATGCAGGGGCACGAGGAATTGCAGTCATGTCAGGTGTGCTTGAAGCTAAAGATCCGATTAAAGCCGTTAAAGAATATTCGAAGTCTTTGGGAAAGGAGATATAAGATGAATTCCATATATGATGCAATCATTGTTGGGGGAGGAGTGATAGGTGGGTCGATTGCTTTTCAATTAGCCAAACGAGGTAAAAAAGTCCTGTTATTGGAAAAAGATAGACTTGCCAGTAAAGCATCCAGTGCTGCAGCAGGGATGTTAGGAGCGCAATCCGAGTTAGATGTCGATCAGCCACTTTTTAGATTGGCAACCGAAAGCAGGGAGATGTTTCCGGAACTGGCCGAAGAATTGAAAGACACAAGCGGAATTGACATTGAATTGGTGAACAAAGGGATGTTCAAGGTGGCATTAACGAATGATGGGGCAGCCAAGTTGAAGAACATAATCAAAACCCAGCAAGCTGCCGGCCTTGAGGCCCAATGGTTATCGACTGCCGAAGCAAGGAAAGCGGAACCGCTTCTTTCGGATGAGCTTAAAGGAGCCATGTATATTCCGAAAGATGGACAAGTTTCAGCCACCAGACTGTCACTCGCTTTCACTAAATCCGCAGCTGCCCTAGGTGTGGATATAAAGGAATTTGTACATGTCTCAGATTTATGTACAAAGGACGGAGCAGTAAAAGGCGTTGTCACGAATATAGGAGAATTTTCATGTGAAAATGTCATTGTAGCAAGTGGGGCTTGGAGCGCATTCCTCCTTGAGAAATTAGGGGTTACCCTCGACACCTATCCGGTAAAGGGAGAATGCTTTTCCGTTCTGACGAATTCACCATTGCTTGAAAGAACGATTTTTTCGGATGGTTGCTATCTTGTACCAAAGGTTGGCGGGAGAATCATTGTCGGGGCAACGGTTAAAGCGAATACTTTCGATCAAAAGGTAAGTCTCGAAGGAATTTCAACTTTAATGGAAAGAGCAACGCAATTGCTTCCTGCCATTAAAGAAACCGAATTGGAAAAGACATGGGCAGGTATACGGCCCCAAACAGGGGACGGTCTGCCATACTTTGGTGAACATCCAGCATGCAATGGACTTTTCATTGCAACGGGGCACTACAGGAATGGCATCCTGCTTTCTCCAATTACAGGTGTACTTATGGCGGATATGGTAGAAAAGAAGAAAAAACCTCAATGGTCCGCTTTTCGATTGGATCGTGCAATACAGCCACTTTTTTCTTAATGGAGGTGAAAGAAATGGAATTGGTTATTAACGGGGAAAAAATACGGGTTCCTGCTGATGAATCAACAGTTACAGCGCTTTTGCAACACTTTAATTTACATCAAAAAGTAGTGATTGTTGAATTGAATGATGAAATAGTAGCGAAAGAACACCTAAGTAAAACATTTTTGTCAAATGGAGACAAGGTCGAGATTGTACATTTTGTAGGAGGCGGATGATATGTTAAAGATTGGTTCTTATGAATTTTCTTCAAGGTTATTGTTAGGTACTGGAAAATATCCGAACTTCGATGTTCAAAAGCAAGCTGTGGAGGTTTCAGAGACCGAAATATTAACATTTGCGATTAGGAGAATGAACATTTTTGAAGCGACTCAACCTAATTTTTTAGAAAAACTTGATTTGAAGAAATATACACTTCTTCCTAATACAGCAGGTGCGAAAACCGCCAAAGAAGCCGTTCGCATAGCGCAGCTTGCCAAGGCCTCTGGGCTATGTGACATGATTAAGGTTGAAGTCATCGGTTGTCAAAAAACGCTTTTGCCTGATCCAATTGAAACGTTAAAAGCTGCTGAGGAATTAGTGAAACTGGGGTTCATCGTTTTACCTTACACTTCGGATGATGTGTTACTAGCGAGGCGCCTGGAGGAAGTGGGCTGTCATGCAATCATGCCTGGTGCTTCACCTATCGGCTCTGGTCAGGGCATTTTAAATCCACTGAATCTACGATTCATCATCGAACAAGCCGAAGTTCCGGTAATTGTTGATGCTGGAATCGGTACTCCTTCCGATGCGGCAATCGCGATGGAATTAGGAGCGGATGGTGTTTTGCTTAACACGGCAGTTTCCGGAGCAAAAGATCCGATCAAAATGGCGATAGCAATGAAACTTGCCATTGAGGCTGGTCGACTAGGGTATGAAGCTGGAAGAATAGAAAAAAATGATTACGCCATAGCCAGCAGTCCAGTAGAAGGAATGAGCATGGGATGAATGAACGTTATTCACGTCAAGAGCTTTTTGGCCCTATAGGGGAAGAAGGGCAACTGAAAATCCGTAAAAAACATGTTTTGGTGATTGGGGCAGGTGCTCTCGGAACAGGAAGTGCTGAAGGTCTTGTCCGGGCAGGAATCGGAAAGCTGACGATTGTGGACAGAGATTATGTGGAGTGGAGCAACCTTCAGCGACAACAGCTTTATTGTGAAGCAGATGCTGAAAAAAGACTACCGAAAGCAGTGGCAGCAAAGAAGCGCTTGAATGCCTTAAATTCAGAAGTTATCGTTAAATCGCTCGTATCGGATGTATCGGTTGATGAACTGGAGCAGCTCGTATACGGAGTGGACTTAATAGTGGATGCCACGGATAATTTCGATACGAGGATGCTCATAAATGATAGTGCACAAAAATTTAACATACCTTGGATATACGGTGCCTGTGTAGGGAGTTATGGGATAAGCTATACGGTGATTCCACAGGTGACCCCATGTTTGAATTGCTTGCTGGAAACGGTTCCGATTGGAGGGCTGACTTGTGATACGGCGGGAATCATCAGCCCTGCCGTTCAAACGGTCGTTGCCCATCAATTAACGGAAGCTTTGAAAATTCTTGTCGAAGATTATGGATCCCTAAGAAACAAAATCGTTTCATTCGATCTTTGGAAAAATGAACATTCGTCCATACATGTAGCGAAATTAAAAAAAGACAGTTGTCCCTCATGCGGGAAGAACCGAACGTATCCCCACCTTTCTTATGCAAACCGAACAAAAACAGCGGTCTTATGCGGGAGGGACACTGTCCAGATTCGGCCATCAAAGGAACAGGAATGGGATCTCGCGGAGCTCGAAAACAATTTACACGCTCAAGACGGCCATGTTGTAAGAAATCCGTATTTACTTTCATTTTCCGTCGGAAAACATCGGTTGGTCGTTTTTAAAGACGGACGGGCATTGATTCATGGAACGAAAGATATTGCGGAAGCAAAAACTTTATATCATCGATTTTTAGGATGAAACGTTTTTTCGTTTGAATAAAAGGAGCTTGGGTACCCAAGCTCCTTTTTCATTAACCTAAATAAAGTGAAAATAAGCATCGTTACGTAAGGGCGCCTTCTCAGATACTAACAACAAAAAAAATCAATGAAAAAGGCGAATATAATAGATTTAACAGAATATACGACAAAAAATATGATAATCTTAAATTTGAAAGCCAACCGCGCAGATGAGGCTCCGGTTAGTAGATTGGATGAAAAATGCTGGGGGATTACAGAAAAAAATCAATTATGTTAAAGCTTTGTTGAACAGCGAAGCGCATAGCTCGACTGCGATCGGATTTGAAGTGTAGCGACCAAATGGGGAAAAATGCTGTCATTTAGCCATCCTTTTTATTTGAAGAATGGAGCCATGATAGCTAACTGGTTAAACTAGTCGTGCTCCGCATTAGCAGCAGGAAAAGAACCATTACATATCCTCGTCCTGCTCATCCAACATATTAGAATCTGTACCGATTGATGAAATCAACAGTCAGTTTAGCCAAAGGCCCATGCGTAATGAACTCATTATCAAAATACATATTAGCAAAGGGGAGCGAATACATGACCATTTTAAAACTTAAGCCAATTTTTCAAAAAAGAATTTGGGGAGGAAGAAAGCTCGAAACGGATTTCAATTACTCGATTCCGAAAGGCCTGATTGGTGAATGCTGGGGAATATCCGCTCATCATCACGGAGAAAGCGTCGTTGAAGAGGGCGAGTTTAAAGGAGAAGTCTTATCTGCATTATGGAGAAACCATCGCAGCAAGCTATTTGGCGACTATAAAATGGAAGAATTCCCCTTGCTCATTAAGATCCTCGATGCAAACGATGATTTATCCGTCCAGGTTCATCCTAATGATGAACAGGCTTCAGAACTAGAAGGAGAACCGTACGGAAAAACAGAATGCTGGTATGTCATTGACGCAGAACCTGATTCAGAAATCATCCTTGGTCATAAAGCTCAAACAAAAGAAGAAATGGTGAAGCTGACATCGGACGAAAGGTGGGACGACCTGCTGCAAAAACAGCCTGTAAAGCGCGGAGATTTCATATTTGTAAAAAGCGGGACCGTTCACGCAATCGGGAAAGGCATCGTCATCTTAGAAACCCAACAATCTTCCGATACAACCTATAGGGTATATGATTATTACAGAACGGATTCAGAAGGAAATAAACGTGAACTGCATCTCGAGAAAGCACTACAGGTAACGACAGTCCCAGATTCTCAGACAATTCATGCATCACAAACGGTAACGGCTGCTGGAGGGGAAACAACATTCCTCATTGAAGTTCCTGAATTCTCTGTCGTTCATCATAAAATATCAGGAACAGGATATCGGTTAGCAGGGAGAGGCACCTTCCAATTAATCAGCATCATTGAAGGAACTGGAAAAATCGAATCCGAGAGTGAAGTGATGGAAGTGAAAAAAGGAGATCACTTGATCATGACGCGGGAACTGAAGGAATTGATTGCATCTGGAGAAATGGAATGGATTACGAGTTTTATATAAGCAAAAAACCACTCAAGTGAAAGCTTGAGTGGTTTTTTTAAAGGAAGAAACATTCATATGATAAATTCAGAAATGAAGCCTTTTTTAAAAAAACTGAATAGTATTTTAATTAAATGTCTAGACATTTATAATAAAATGATCATAATAATAAATGTAAGCGTTTTAGATGATTGTTAAAAAAATACAAAAGGGGAGGTAATAAGTATGAATCGAATCTTACTTGCATGTAGTTCTGGAATGTCCACGAGCTTATTAGTTACTAAAATGGAGCAGCACGCCAAATCGATAGGCGAGGATGCAAAAATCTGGGCGGTTGGCCAGGATAAAGCGAAGAAAGAAATGGCAGATGCGGATGTAGTGCTAATCGGACCGCAAATGAGTTTCCTTAAGGGGGAACTTCAAAAAGAGGCATCCATATACAATATCAAGGTAGATGTAATCGATATGATGGCTTATGGAATGGCAGATGGTAAAAAAGCGTATGATCAAGCTATTTCCTTGATAGGTAATAAATGATGGAGCAAATGAAGTTGGAAGACCTCACGAGCGAACAAATTAATTTTCAATTGATTTTATATAGTGGCAATGCCCGCAGCAAGGTGATTCAATCCTTACGTGAATATCGCGGAGGGAACGTGGAAGAATCGGAATTGTTGATTGCTCAAGCAGAGCAGGATTTGGCTGTTGCTCACGACGTTCACTTCCAATTGGTTCAAAAGGAAGCACAGGGTGAAAAGGTGGAAATTTCGATGCTATTCATTCATTCTGAAGACCATCTGATGTCAACTTTGACGATGAAGGAACTAGTAAAAGAGTTACTGGATATTTTCAAAGCAAAAAATATCTGATCATTCATCTATAATGGGGGGTCTACTATGTTTGACAAGCTGAGTCAGTTTCTCATTCCACTAGCGGGGAAGCTAAATAACAATCGCTATTTATCGGTTTTACGGGACGCATTTATGTTAGCGTTCCCACTTACGATATTCGGTTCGATATTTGTCGTTTTAACTAATTTGCCCTTTTTAAACCAATTTTTAAGTGACCATTCCCTCATGACCATGCAATCTTCATTCGCAATCGCTTCACAGGCCACGATGGGAATTCTGTCGGTGTTCGTTGTTTTCGGAATCGGATATTTCCTCTCAAAGAGCTATGATGTCGAAGCTGTGTTTGGTGGAGTTATCGCTCTTGCTTCCTTTCTAATCCTAACCCCGTTTGTGATTGAGGCGGAATCAGGAGAAACGGTCGCTAATGTCATCCCACTTGACCGGCTTGGTGCGAAAGGAATGTTTCTCGGAATGATCTCCGCTTTTATTGCCGGTGAAATTTACCGGAAAATCGTTCAAAGAGATATAACGATTAAAATGCCTGCAGGTGTACCCCCAGCTGTTGCAAAATCATTCGCTGCCCTGTTGCCTGCCTTAATCACGTTAACGGTTTTCTTAGCGGTAAATGTAATCGTTACACTAGGATTCCATACGAATTTACATGATTTTATTTATGACGTGATTCAGGCGCCCCTTGTTGGTTTAGGTAGTGGAATCATCCCTACTTTGATCGCTGTATTCTTCATACAGGTTTTGTGGTTCTTTGGCTTACATGGTCAAATCATCATCAACTCTGTTATGGATCCCATCTGGGCAACTCTTGCACTCGAAAACCTCGAAGCTTTTAGAGGAAAGGAAGAGTTACCGAATATTGTTTCTAAACCGTTCATAGAAGTCTTTACTGTAGGTATGGGTGGTACTGGGATGACATTGGCGGTCGTCATCGCCATCTTATGGTTCATGAAGAGCAAGCAAATGAAACAAGTAGGAAAGCTTGGTGTAGGACCGGGAATTTTCAATGTAAATGAGCCGATTATTTTTGGGCTGCCGATCGTGATGAATCCAATCGTTGTCATCCCTTGGATTATTGCACCAATGGTGGTTACAGGCTTTACATATTTCACCATGGCAACTGGAATTGTCCCACCACCAACAGGTGTCACCGTTCCATGGACGGTGCCAATCGGAATAAGTGGTTACCTTGCGACCAATAGCTTCAGGGGCTCTTTGTTGCAAATCGTTAATTTATTGATCGTATTCGTCATCTGGTTTCCATTCCTAAAAGCATTGGATAAGACAAATGTGAAAAAAGAAAGAGAAGCGGAAAATCAAAACAAGGCTTCTTAAACACCAGGGCAGGAAGATACAAAAAAACGTAAACCAGATTCGGCATGCCATGACTGTTTCCGGTTTAAAAAGAATGGGGGAAATTAAGGATGAAACTGAAAGAAGAAACGACTGAAAAATTACAATATCATTTTCCAGAAGGTTTTTGGTGGGGCTCATCTGCTTCGGCCACTCAAACGGAAGGTGCAGCAGATATAGACGGAAAAGGCAAAAACATTTGGGATCACTGGTATGAAGTTGAGCCAAATCGTTTTTTCAACGGCGTCGGACCTCAGAATACTTCTCAGTTTTACTATAAATATAAAGAAGATATAAAGTTAATGAAGGAAATTGGTCATAACTCTTTCCGGTTATCGATTTCATGGTCACGTATGTTCCCGAAAGGAAAAGGGGAAGTGAACCCGAAAGCAGTGGATTTTTATAATTCGGTCATTGATGAAATGGTAGAAACAGGAATAGAACCATTCGTCAATTTATACCACTTTGATATGCCTATGGCCCTGCAGGAAATCGGAGGGTGGGAAAACAGGGACACCGTCGATGCGTTTGAATTTTATGCTGCGACTTGCTTCCAATTGTTCGGAGATCGTGTTGCAAAGTGGTTCACGCATAATGAACCTATTGTCCCGGTAGAGGGCGGGTATTTATACAATTTTCATTATCCGAATATCGTCGATTTTAAAAAAGCGGTACAAGTTGGTTATCATACGATTTTATCCAGCGCAAAAGCGATCAAAAAGTATAGGGACATGAATATGGATGGCAAAATCGGGATTATATTGAATTTGACGCCATCGTACCCGCGAAGCCAGAATCCAGCCGATTTAAAAGCATCAAAGATTGCCGATGCCTTTTTCAACCGGTCTTTCCTGGATCCTTCCGTTAAAGGCGAATTCCCATCAGATCTGGTTGCCATCTTAAAGACAGAAGGGTTCATGCCTGCTATGGCAGCTGGCGATTTGGATATAATCCAGCAAAATACCGTCGATCTTTTAGGGATCAACTATTATCAGCCTCGACGTGTAAAGGCAAAGGAACATGCCCGTAACCCTGATGCTCCATTTTTGCCTGAACTGTATTTTGATCATTATGAAATGCCCGGAAGAAAAATGAACGTCCACCGCGGCTGGGAAATATACGAAAAGGGAATCTATGATATTTTAATGAATGTAAAAGAAAACTACGGGAATATCGAATGCTTCATTTCTGAAAATGGAATGGGAGTGGAAGGGGAAGAACGCTTCCGTGATGAAAATGGCATGATACAGGATGATTACCGAATCGAGTTCATTAGCGAACATTTGAAGTGGGCTCATAAAGCCATAAGCGAAGGTTCTAATGTATTGGGGTATCATCTATGGACATTCATGGATAATTGGTCTTGGAGCAATGCTTACAAAAATCGATATGGCTTCGTGTCAGTCGATTTGGATAATGATGCGCAAAGAACAGTGAAAAAGAGCGGCTATTGGTTTAAAGAAGTGGCAAAACAGAACGGATTTTAAAAAAATGGGGTTTGACTATGCAACCTGTCCTAAGCACATGATGCATGTGGATTTGGCAGCATTTGTCTGCCCCTTCCCTGCTTGAAATGGAAATGGAATAAACTTTCAGAAAAATCGATTCTTTACAGTATAACCCGGTTATCTTAAAATGGAAAAAGCGGATGAAGTAAACTGTCTCGTGTTTTTGTTAGTAGGAGCGAATAAAAATGAACAAATATGAACAAATTTCTATTGAAATTAGAAAAAGGATCAAGCAAGGTTTTTATCGGACAGATCAGCCTATCCCTGATGAGATCACGCTTGCTAAAGAATTCGAATGCAGCCGGATGACAATGAAAAGAGGACTGGATATTCTGGTGGAGGAAGGACTGCTTTTCAGAAAAAGAGGGCATGGAACATTCATCGTTCAATCACCTGTAAATGACGAGAAGGTGAATGTCATCAGTGAAGAGACTCTCGGGTTGTCTAATGTACTTCCGAACAGAAAAGTTTCAAGCACGCTCATCGCCTTTGATGTACAATTTCCTGAAAAGGAAGTGGCCGATCAGCTTGCCATTAGCGAAGATACACCGGTTTATCATATTATCAGACTTAGAAATGTAGATAATGAGCCATATGTCATTGAGAAGACTTATATGCCAGTATCGACCATTCAAGGAATAACAGAAAGAGTATTACAAGCATCCATTTATAATTACATACATGAAACACTTGAATTGAAAATTGGCGGTGCACATCGGAAAATTAGAGCAGACAAACCGAATGAACTGGACCAAATTCATTTAGGCTGCCTGCCGGATGACCCGATATTGGAGGTTGAACAGGTCGGCTATTTAAACAATGGCCTGCCTTTTGAATATTCTTTTTCCAGACATCGTTATGATAAATTCGTTTTCACGACAGTTACCATACGAAAATAATACATGTGAGGAGAGTGGATCCGTGATGTTATATGGAGCGATTGAAGCAGGAGGAACGAAATTTGTTTGTGCTGTAGGAGATGAAAAAGGAAATGTGTTGAAGCGGATTCAAATTCCGACCACTGTTCCTGATGAAACCATTCCGGAAGTCGTCCGTTTTTTTTCGGAATACGAGCTCTTAGCGATTGGAATCGGTTCATTCGGTCCGGTCAATATTGACCCTGCCAGTCCAGCGTACGGGAATATAACGACTACACCAAAGCCAGGCTGGAGGGACTTTCCCTTTTTACAAACGATTAAAAATGAATGTAATGTTCCTGTCGGTTTTCATACGGATGTAAATGCAGCCGCATTAGGGGAAGCGAGGTTTGGAGCAGCCGCAGGACTGGATAGCTGTTTGTATATAACAGTAGGTACCGGAATTGGAGCCGGTGCAGTAGTTGGCGGGCGATTATTGGAAGGGCTTTCTCATCCGGAAATGGGTCATATCATGGTCCGAAAGCACCCAGAAGATTCATATGAAGGCAAATGCCCTTATCATCGGGATTGCGTGGAAGGACTTGCATCCGGCCCCGCGATTGAGGAAAGATGGGGAAAACCTGCTGCTCAATTAGCGGACAGACAAGAAGTTTGGAAACTGGAAGCCTATTATTTAGCGCAGGCGATCGCCCACTACATATTAATCCTATCTCCAAAGAAAATTATCCTGGGTGGGGGAGTCAGTAAACAACAGTCTATTTTCAAAATGATTGGAAATCAGGTAAAAGAAGTACTTAATGGGTATGTTTCACTTCCAGAACTTGAAACCGAAATATCCGATTATATTGTAAAGCCCGGCTTAGGGGACGACGCCGGAATTATTGGTTCACTTCTGCTCGCGGATCTTGCTTATCAAAACGAAGTAAAGATGAGCTAACATAATCAAGGTATCCAGATGTATGAGGTGTACCCCTTGGTTACATATACAAATCCATTTGATCAGGTGTTAGTGGCACCTGGTCTTTTTGTTTAGAAAATTCACACAATAGTAGAGTGGTGATGATTATCCCAATTTGTACGGCGTGGACGCATTATAGACGACTGAAGGGATTGAATGGAACATGTTTTCTACTAGGGAGCAAAAATTACTGCGTTATCTTATGCAAGCAGATAAGGAGATGACTGGTCTGGAATTGGCGGGCCACCTTCATATTACTTCAAGAACCATTCGTTCCATGATAAAAAACCTAACGGCCATCCTTGAAGAGCATGGCGCGGAAATCATAGCCAAACATCGAAAAGGCTATCAATTACACATACATGATCATTCAGCCTTCCGTAGCTTTTTAAAGATAGTTGCTTTTGAACGAGTGAATGAACAGTGGATTCCAAATGACCCAAGTGACCGTATTACTTTTCTCATCAAACGATTGCTTCTTTCAGAGGATTACATAAAGCTAGAAATGTTGGCTGATGAACTGTATGTTAGTTTGTCAACTGTAAAAAATAGTTTAAAAGAGGTTCGAGAATTATTGACTAAATATGAGCTGGTAGTCTATAGTCGTCCCAATTATGGGTTAAAAGTTGTTGGAAGTGAGTTGAAAATACGTTTTTGTATCGCAGAATATGTATTTAATACAGCGCAAAAGACTACGGAGTTGGTAGCTGATCCGGAAATGGCCGCCATACGTTCGATCATTTTGAAGCAAACCAAGAGAGCCGGAATTCAGCTTTCGGATATCGGCCTTTCCAATCTAGTGATCCATATCGCGATTGCCTGTAAGCGAGTGCTGCTACACAACTATGTATCGATGTTGGATGAAGAAATAAAAAACTTTGAGGAACAAGCGGAATATCTTGTTTCGAAGCAAATCGTAACCGATATCGAAAAGTCATTCAACGTTACCTTTCCCGATTCAGAGGTTGCCTACGTCACACTCCGCTTACTCGGAACAAAAATGGTTTCCTATACGAAGGCAAATGATCCCTTGTATCCAGTTAACTTGATTAGCGAAGAAATCCTTACGCTCACAGCAAACCTGATTGATCAGGTTGAAAACGAACTGCAATTGTGCATTCACGACGATCAAGAGCTTATACATGGACTTGGCTTGCACCTCAAACCGGCAATAAATCGACATTATCATGGAATGAACATTCGAAATCCACTTTTAGCAGAAATTAAGCAAAAATATCCTCTTGCGTTCGATGCTGGAGTTGTGATGAGTAAGGCTCTTCATGATTCTTTGGGTGTTCATATAAATGAGGATGAAATTGGCTATTTAGCTCTTCATATTGAAGCGGCCATGGAGAGAAAACGTCTGAAACCTAAAACAAAACGGTGTGTCATTGTTTGTGCAACTGGTGTTGCAAGCTCCCAGCTTTTATATTATAAATTGAAGTCTGCCTTTGAGTCACACTTGGATATTGCTGGCACGATGAACTTATATGAATTAAGGAATTATCCACTAGAATCATTGGACTTCATCATTAGCACAATTCCGATTTATGATGACTTATCCATCCCTGTTGTAGATGTTAACACACTGCTCGGCAATCAGGACATCCTGCACATTGAAGCCTATATGGTGGATCATATAACGTTGGTTCTTGATTATACAGATCCAGAGCTTATGTATTTTCAAAAAGATCTGCAAACAAGAGAAGAAGTATTTGACTTTTTCGAAGCAGAACTTACTAAACTTGGAAGGATTCCTGCTGGTTTTAAAGAGGCAGTGATCGAGAGGGAAAAGGTGTCGCCAACGTGCTACGGCAATTTAGTGGCCATTCCCCATCCGATGCACCCATTAACAAAGGAAACATTTTGGTCTGTTCTAACATTAAAGAAACCAATAGCGTGGGGAGAAGAAATGGTTCAGTACATCTGTTTGTTGAGTGTTCAGAAGGAATATGAAGATGAAATGCAAAAAATCTATCAATTTCTTGTTAAAGTGATAGAAACTAAAGCTTTGGTAGATCAGTTGATTAAGGTCGAAAGATATGCTGACTTTGAGCAGGTGATTAAAAGAATGGAAGAGTATGGTCCAAGATAATGATTTCCTCTTATTGGAGGAAAATGTTTGGATTCAAATGAAAGCGCTTAACAACTAAACTAAACATATCAAAGAGCTTCGACAGTACTTAAAATGCCATATTTGTTCTTTGGTGTTTTTTGTATCAGGGACTTAATTAAACATTTGAGAAATGGGGGTTGAAGATGAGTTTTAAAGAAAAGGCAAATGATGTCATGGGTTCTGCGGCTTATAAAATCAACAATCAAAAATATATTATGGCCATAAAAAAAGCGTTCGTCGTTCTAATGCCAGTGATAATTACAGGGGCATTTGCCATCTTGGTTTCCAGTATGATAATGAGTCCTGAAACAGGTTTAGCATCCTTTGACTTCTTTTCATTTCTAGCAGATTATCAGCCGATCATGAAAGCGATTCAATACGCGACACTAAACTTCCTTACGATAGGGGCTATCTTTTTAATTGGGTTGGAGCTTGGAAGAATAAACGGCAATCCTTCGTATTTTCCGGGAATCCTCGCCATAATATCTTTCATAGCAGTCATCCCTACTACGCTTGAATTGGTAGTGAATGAGCAGTCTCAATTGGTTGTCGATGTTCTCTCCAGGCAATTTACAGATCCGAAAAGCTTGTTTTTAGGAATGTTTATTGCCATTGTATCCGTCGAAATTTTTTCGAAATTAGAGTCGTTTGATAAATTGAAAATTAAAATGCCGGAGAGCGTTCCAGCAAATGTTGCCACATCGTTCTCAGCGCTGTTTCCATCGATTTTAACCGTAACCATCATTGCGACTATGGGTTTTGCGTTTCATCAACTAACAGGGATTTACTTGCATGAAGCAATTTATAATATCATTCAAAGACCACTTGAGAGTGTGGTTCAGGGATTACCGGGAATTCTGATTTTAATGTTTGTTGCCCAATTCTTCTGGGTGATTGGCATCCATGGAAATCAGATGATCAAACCAATAAGAGAACCTTTATTATTGGCAGCCATTACTGCAAACATGACCGCCTTCCAAGAAGGTAAAGAGATTCCGAATGTGATAACGATGCCTTTCTGGGACGTGTATATGAGTATAGGAGGATCTGGGGTAACTCTCGGGTTATTGGCAGCTATCTTTATCGTATCTAAGCGTGAAGAAATGAAAAGTATCGCAAAACTATCATTTGGACCTGGCATTTTCAATATTAATGAGCCTGTTATCTTTGGGCTTCCGATCATGTTGAATCCGATAATGGCAATACCATTTATCATCACGCCCTTGATTACCGGAACGATTGGTTATATCGCTACCGTGACAGGGTTTGCTGCCAAGGCAGTTGTAATGGTTCCATGGACGACACCACCGCTTATCAATGCGTACTTATCTACGGCAGGAAGTATAGGAGCCGTCATTACACAAGTCATCTGTATTGCTGTATCTGTTTTGATCTATTTACCATTCGTGATAATGGCCAATGCAGGTGTTAAAGAAAAAAGAAAAAAAGAAGCGGATGAAGCCACAAGTGTTAATGTCAGCGTATGATAGCGGGTAACTTCGACACTCCACATAGATGTGTTGATCTGTATGGATGCAGAAATGTTTACCCCCCAAGTGATCAGCCAGGTGAAGGTGAGGGAAAGAAATGAATATAGAAACAATGGAAGTAAAAGTACCAGAGAATTTTATCCTAGGGGCAGCTGCGTCAGCTTGGCAAACTGAGGGATGGTCCGGTAAGAAAGAGTCTCAGGACTCTTATCTAGATCTTTGGTATAAAAACGACAAGAATGTTTGGCATAATGGGTTTGGTCCTGCAATTGCGACTGACTTCTTTAATCGATATAAAGAAGATATAGTGCATATGAAAGAGATTGGATTAACGCATTTTCGAACGTCTATTAATTGGTCGCGTTTTCTGATCGATTATGAAAACGCAGTAATAGATGAAGAATATGCAAGTTATGTAGACAATGTTATAGACGAGTTGATAGATAATGGTGTGGAGCCGATGATTTGTCTCGAACACTATGAGGTACCGGCAACTTTATTTAAAACATATGGTGGGTGGGAATCCAAACATGTTGTGGAGCTTTTTGTAAAGTATGCAAAAAAGGTGTTCAGCCGATATGGGGCAAAGGTAAAACATTGGTTTACCTTTAATGAACCGATTGTTATACAGACAAGGGTCTATTTAGACGCTCTCCGGTATCCTTATGAACAAAACACGAAGAAATGGATGCAATGGAACTTTAATAAAGCTTTAGCAACCGCAAAGGTTGTCCAATTATTTAAGGAACATGATTATGGAAAGAAATATGGATCGAAAATAGGTGTCATTCTTAACCCGGAAGTAACCTATGCCAGGTCATCTGCTGAAAATGATAGGGAGGCAGCAAGAATCTATGATTTATTTTTTAATCGTGTTTTCTTGGATCCATCCATTAAAGGCGAATATCCTCAAGAGCTATTTACATTGATGGATAAACATAAGATCACCTTTGAACATACATCTGATGAGCTCCAAATCATTAAAGAAAACACGGTCGAGTATGTTGGATTGAATCTCTATTATCCGCATCGGATACAAGCACGTACGGCTGGTTGGAATGAATGTACGCCTTTTCATCCGAGTTATTATTATGAGATGTTCAATCTTCCTGGTAAAAAAATGAATCCATTCAGGGGTTGGGAAATTTATCCGAAAATTATGTATGATATGGCAAAGAGAATGCAAGAGGAGTATGGGAATATAGAATGGTTCATTGCTGAAAACGGTATGGGTGTTGAAAATGAGTACACCTTTAAAGATAATCAGCAGATTATACAGGATGATTACCGGATTGAATTTATTGGCGAACATTTAAAGTGGTTGATCAAAGCGGTTGATGAAGGAGCGAATTGCAAGGGATATATGCTCTGGGCATTCACGGATAATGTGTCACCCATGAATGCTTTCAAAAACAGGTATGGGCTGGTTGAGATCAATTTAGACGATGATCGAAACCGGACTTTGAAAAAATCGGCTTATTGGTACAAAGATGTAATCCAAAATCGTGTAATCGTAGTGAAAGACGAAACGGTGTTTAAATAAGAAGGAGGAATATATCATGGAAAGAATTATTTTAGCCTGTTCTGCTGGAATGTCAACATCGTTGGTTGTTTCAAAAATGAAAAAAGCGGCAAGCAAAAGAGGTGTGGAATATAATATTTATGCCATTCCTGAATCTTCTATTGGTGAAGAACTTACTAAATCAAGTGATCAAGTACTCGCGATTCTTTTAGGACCTCAAGTGAGATTCATGAAAAAAGCAGCAGAAAAAACAGCTGCACCTTATGGGATTCCTGTGGATGTCATTGATCCACAATCGTATGGAACGGCGGATGGAGATAGAATTCTAGATCTTGCTTTACAAATGGCTGCAAAAAATGATGATAAATGAGGAGGGAGAAGCATGCAAACAATCGAAGGAATGCAAACGGCAGCTCTCCAAATCATTTCATACTCAGGAGAGGCAAGGAGCCATTTTGTCGAAGCCATTCGTGAAGGACGGGCAGGACATTATCAGAAAGCGGATGTATTAATTAAAGCGGGGGAAGAAGCGTACAACAAAATCCACCAGGTGCATTTTTCCCTTATTCAAAAAGAAGCAAACGGAGACACATTACCTTTCTCCCTGCTGTTCATTCATGCCGAAGATCAGATGCTGACAACGGAAACGTTAAAGATAATGGCTGTCGAAATGATTGAACTATGTAAAATGGTAGTCGAGGGAAAAACAGGCTAACGGCTCGGTGCAGGAGCTTGAAAAATGGCGTTACCAGGACCTTGAATAACTAGAAAAACCCCCTTTGGAAAATATCCATTGGGGGTTTTTCTATTGGACTAAAAGACTCTATCTGTATTCGACTACAGTCCATTTGCTTTTCATGAGAGATGTACCTTATAGTAATAAATCGTATCTAGTACCTCAGAAAACCAGGTTGCTAGAAATCCTTGCTTCTCATTTCTCTTGATTCTCCAAATAGTCTATCGCTTTTTTTAACCGGTCGAGACCTTCCAATAGCTTTGATTTTGGACAACCCACATTCAATCTAATAAAACTGCGCCCTGATTCTCCAAATGTTTCGCCAGGCATGATCGCTACTTTCCCATGATGTACAAGGGCATCCTGTATTTGATTGCTGGAAAAGGAGAGTTGCGACACATTAATCCAAGCGAGATAGGTGGATTCGGGTATATGGAAAGAAAGCATCGGTAAGTGTGCCTTTAAAAAATCTTGAATGATCCGTAAGTTGTCGTGTACATACCCCGTTAAATCGTCTACCCAATATTCACATTCATTATAAGCGGTGATCAGTGCTTCCATTCCAAATACGCTGGCACTGGATAGCCCATCTTTATTCTTCAAGGAAACAAGAAAGGCTTCACGAATACTACTATCTGGTATGAGACAGTATGAACCTCCTAACCCTGGAGTATTGAATGTTTTACTGGCTGAAGAGCAGATGCACAATCTATTTGGATCAATAGCCGAATGAATGATTGGTGTATGGGCATTCCCTTCATGGATGATATCCATATGAATCTCGTCGGAAATAATGTATACATCATATCGATTGCAAAGGGCTACGATGTTATTCAGTTCATCACGAGTCCAGACACGGCCTGTAGGGTTATGCGGACTGCATAGTAGTAGCACTTTTGCTTTTGGATGGGCTAGTTTTTCTTCTAGATCCGAAAAATTGATCGAGTATGTACCTTCATGATAGATTAATTCATTACTTGATATCAGGCGTTTATTATCTTGGATCGTTTTAAAGAATGCATCATACGCCGGTGTTTGAATGACAACGTGATCGTCCTCGGCCGTCATGATCTCGATTATCTTGGAAACGGAGTAAATGACGGAGGGGCTATAAGTAATCCAAGCTGCTTCAATTGGACAAACAAATCTTTTTTTATACCAATTGGTGATTGCGTCTTTGAATGGTGAGTGGTTCCAGCGTGTATATCCAAAGATTCCATGTTGCAATCGTTGCTGGATGGCCTGCAAAATTTCAGGTGGACATCCGAAATCGGTATCGGAAATCGAGAAGGGGAGAAGGTCTTTCTCTCCGAATCGATCTTCCACATAGTCCCATTGGGTACAAAATGTCCCCTTGCGATCAATTGTTTCATTAAAGTCGTGCTGCATGATTTACAACTCCATTTTCATGAAATTTTTTCAATTTGTGATTTTAATAGGCCGACTTGCGGCCCGATGACGACTTGTAAATTATGCTCATCGAGAATCACAACTCCAAGAGCGCCACATTCTTCTTTCAAGATTTTTTCGTCTACTTTGTCCATTACATCCACGACGAGACGAAGGCGGGTTACACAATTATCCAATGATTGGATGTTTTCTTTACCACCTAGGGCAGATAATACTTTTTGGGCATTGTAGCTTGTTCCTTTCGTAATAGCAGAATCATTGGCAGGGTCATCACTCATCTTTTCCCGTCCCGGAGTTTTAAATTGAATTTTACTATCGCATAGCGGAAAATCATATAATAGAGCCCGAACCAAATCGGTCCAATGACAAGAACAAGATACCATTTTGTAGCGAATCCCTGCATGATACCAAAAATTAAGAAATCGAGTAAACCGCCGTCTGTATTCCCGATGGTCACGCCCAGTAACGCCATAATCATAAATCCTAAACCGGTCATAATGGCGTGAATTAAGAACAAAGCGGGGGCTACAAACAAGAATAAAAATTCAATAGGTTCTGTAATACCTGTAACAGCAGTGGCAATCACTCCTGATATTAATAACCCCTTAATTTTCGTACGGTTTTCGATCCGAGCCGTATGATATATGGCTAATGCAACGCCTGGCAACCCGAACATGAAAGTGGGCATTTTACCTTGTGATAAAAAAGCCGTTGCAGCAGGGCTGATTGCACTTCCACTTTGTAATTGGGCATAGAATATATTCAATGCTCCCGAAATCGTTTTACCATTGACAACTTCTGTCCCGCCAGCTTCCGTGAAGCGGATCATCGCGACCAGGATATGGTGCAGGCCAAAAGGAAGTAATAAACGTTCACCGGCACCGAATAAAAACGGGCCAAACATGCCTGATTTATTAATGATGGTACCGATGAAAGCGATGGCTGTGGCGAAAATGGGCCAAATCATTGGAAGAAGCAGACCCACAATCGACAATGTGAATGCGGTAACTATAGGGACAAACCGTGCTCCTCCGAAAAAGGCAAAAGCGTCCGGCAATTTAATTTCATAGAAACGATTATGTAATAAATACACGGTAATCCCAGCAATGATGCCCCCCAGTACACCTGTTTCTATGGTTTGGATCCCCATTACCATTCCTTGGCCAGCTTGGCGCAATTGTTCAGGATTTGCTAAAGTTCCCGTTTCAGTTAAATAGAAATTGATGGCTAAGTTCATGATTACATATCCAGTAAAGCCTGAGAAAGCAGCTACACCTTTTTCATAGCGTACCAGACCCATTGGAATGGCCATTGCGAAAAGTACAGGTAAATAAGTAAAGGCAAAGCCACCTATCGTCGCCAAGAAACTAAAGATGAACTGAAGGAAAGAATTATTCAAAAAGGGAAAGGCTTCGATAGTGGTCGGGCTAGTGAACGAGCTTCCAATTCCTAATATGAGCCCCATGAATGCCAATAAAGCAACCGGCAGCATGAACGTTTTGCCTAGTCCTTGGAAAAACTCCCAAAGCTGTGATTTTAGACGTTTATTCTTTTTCATTATTCTGACTCCTTCCGGCGGATAAACATAACTTTAATATACACTGAGGATCAAAAGTATCAACCGTTGACAGACTAGATGTATGTGTGTACATTTTTTGTATATTCAAACAATTCTGCCCGTTCAAGGAAAAAGACCCGTAAAATGCAGTGGCATTTTCTACGGGTCTTTTAGGAATCTTTATATTTCTCCAGATAGGTTAAAATAATGAAATCCAAAATAATGCTCAAAGGGAAGCGCGAGCTCATATCTAATTCACCATAATAGCGATTCATTACGTGTGCCTGGAAAGATAAATCCACCTCTTGCTGTAACCGATTATTATGTTGTCCTGTGATGGAAATGGTTTTAACGTTGCGCTTTTTTAACAGTGAGGCGTATTCCAATGTGTATATCGTTTCCCCACTATACGAAACCAAGATCGCCAAATCATCTGCACGTAAACTATTGGCAACGCTTCTCAATTCATCCCAATCTTCACGGGCACTGCTTATTTTCCCCGAGAACATTAATTTCCTTGCTGCATCGACACAAGGTGGCAGTGAATTTCCTACACCAAAGAACTCTACATGCTTACTTATATGTATATACTTTGCAGCCTCGATTATTTTTCCTTCATCAATATAATCAATCGTACTTTCAATTTCCTGCTTGAAACGATCAATATGATTACTTAAGGCTTCAGAACGAGAAGAAGCAATATTATGGGTCTCTTTGGTCGTTTCTTTTATGAATGAGTATTTCAAATCTTGAAATCCACGAAAACCTAACTGTTGGCATGTCCTGCTTATGGTTGCCGTGGATACAAAAAGCTTCTTCGCTAATTCATCTAAATTCATATGCACAATTATTTCATGATGATGCAATATGTACTCTAACACGCCCATCTCTAACTGGCTCAATCGTTCCCGCTGCTGGGATAAACGCTTCAGAAAAGCTTGCATGAACTCACCCTCTTTATAAGGAATCAGACCTTATAGTCTATCATAATCGTAAAATAGAAAAGTAGGAAGTTGTAATTTTTATAAGAAGACGATTTAAATGGGTGAAACACTTTAAGGGTTTAATGATAAAGCTTATGGTTGTCCGTTATCCAAATAAAGAGCGGTGCCTGGCAAATGGCAGGCACCGCTTCGTTATCAAATGAAAAAGCAGCTTACATATCGTGGCCGCTATTATGCTTTTGACGGGAATGCTGTCTATTTTTCACCTTATGGGAACCGCTTAACGGAGCAGGTTGACCTGGGTTATTCCCTTTAGGTGCATTTTTTCGAATATCTTTGCCATCATTTTTGTTCATATGCTGATCCCTCCTATATCTTAAGATAAGCAATTCGGGGATTTTTATTCACATACATATATTTGTAACCCTCGTACATCCTATGAGTGATACTAATTAAGGAGCTGAATCACATTGCAGGATAAACAAGATAAACGCAGGGCATTCCAGGAAGCACAGCAAAGTTACCAACAGGTGTTTGATGCATATTCTTCAATCGAAAAGACGGCACCGAATTATGGAACGGAATTGAAGCATGTGAAGCAGGAAGTGAACGAGGCTTACCAGCAAATACAAACTGCCTTGGTTACCGCTTCTGAGCACCAACGGGATCAATTGAAACAATTCGAGCAGGATATTTCTGCAATCGTCCAAGAAGTGAATTCTGAGGACTGATGGATGTCTGATTTGAGGGGTGAAAAGGCTTTTTGAACATGTGATTTTCAAAAAGCCTTCCTTTATTAATGCCTGAAAATTGATATTATTGGTTTTTCTTTCTTTTTTTGTTGTTTTGTCTTTGTTCTTCCGATAATGGCGGTTCATTTCCCAATTCATCATGGTATCCTGTCCCATTACCTTGTGCTTTTGCTGCATTCATCCCTGGTATGACATGATTTGCCTTTTGTTTTGACATTTCGACACCTCCACCAATAGAATGTGATAATGCGGAATGATTATGTATGTTTGCCTAATATGTTTTGTTGGAATAATTTCTCAGCTTGTATATGGGGTTTTTTTCACCAATTGGAAGGCGGGTAAGGCTCTTAAACGTCACTTTCATATAAAAAGGAATTATTAACATAAGTGAAACTTATCAAAAACAATAACTTTCTTGTTATTTACTTATACTCATTTCTATATTAGTATTAAGTTGAAGGAAGAGTTAGGGTGGGAGAACAGAGAGAAAATTCGACAAACTAACTTTTTTGTTTATATTTATTGGTAAACATGGTTTCAGTGAACCAGGTTTTACTTTCATGTGCAGAATAAGTTGTTCTGACAGTTTAATAGGGGGTAATATTCATGACGAAAAATGACGTGTACCAATCGCGTAAATCCTTCGAAATTGAAGGGAAACGCTACAACTACTACAGCCTAGACGCTATTGAAAAAGCAGGGGATGGCAAAGTTTCACGCCTTCCATATTCCATTAAAGTATTACTTGAGGCAGTTCTGCGCCAAGTGGACGGAAGAGTTATCACAAAAGAACATGTTGCGAACCTTGCTAAATGGGGAACAAGCGAGCAACAAGATATAGATGTACCTTTCAAGCCTTCACGTGTCATCCTTCAAGATTTCACGGGTGTGCCGGTTGTTGTAGATTTAGCTTCTCTACGTAATGCCTTCGCGGCCCTTGGTGGAGATCCAGACAAAATCAACCCGGAAATTCCAGTTGACCTTGTAATCGACCACTCAGTCCAAGTTGATAAAGCAGGTACTATGGATTCCCTTGATGCCAATATGGATCTTGAATTCGAACGTAATGCAGAGCGTTACCAGTTCCTAAGCTGGGCTCAAAAATCATTCAACAACTACCGTGCGGTTCCGCCAGCGACTGGTATCGTTCACCAAGTTAACCTTGAGTACCTTGCGAACGTAGTACACGCAGTTGAAACTCCAAACGGCGACTTCGAAGTATTCCCTGATTCTGTATTCGGTACGGATTCACATACGACAATGATCAACGGTATCGGTGTTCTTGGTTGGGGCGTCGGCGGTATCGAAGCTGAAGCAGGCATGCTTGGACAGCCATCATACTTCCCAGTTCCAAAAGTGGTTGGTGTTAAGCTAACTGGCCAACTTCCTAAAGGAACGACAGCTACTGACCTTGCTTTGAAAGTAACGCAAGTTCTTCGTGCACACGGCGTAGTTGGTAAATTCGTTGAGTTCTACGGCCCAGGAGTAGGATACCTTCCGCTTGCTGACCGTGCAACAATCGCTAACATGGCTCCTGAATACGGTGCTACAGTCGGTTTCTTCCCAGTTGATGCAGAAGCGATCGATTACATGCGCTTAACAGGCCGTGATGAAAAACAAATCCAAGTGGTTGAATCTTACTGCAAAGAAAACGGCTTGTTCTATGCTCCTGAAAACGAAGATCCAGCATACAACGATGTAGTGGAAATCGATCTTTCAGCAATCGAACCAAACCTTTCAGGCCCTAAACGCCCGCAAGATTTGATTCCGCTTTCTCAAATGAAGAAATCTTTCCATGATGCCATCAATGCACCAATGGGTAACCAAGGCTTCGGCATGGACAATTCCGAATTGGATAAAGAAGTGACTGTTAAATTCGCCGATGGCAAAGAATCGGTCATGAAAACTGGTGCGATCGCAATTGCTGCAATCACGAGCTGTACAAATACTTCAAATCCATACGTAATGCTTGGAGCAGGTCTGATCGCTAAAAAAGCGGTTGAAAAAGGCTTGACAGTTCCGGATTATGTAAAAACATCATTGGCACCAGGCTCTAAAGTTGTTACTGGTTACCTTCGTGATGCAGGTCTTCAACCATACCTTGATCAATTAGGATTCAACGTAGTCGGTTATGGCTGTACAACATGTATCGGTAACTCAGGTCCATTAGCGGACGAAATTGAAGCAGCTGTTGCTGAAGCCGATCTTCTGGTAACTTCAGTACTTTCAGGTAACCGTAACTTCGAAGGCCGTATCCATCCGCTTGTGAAAGCAAACTACCTTGCTTCTCCAACTTTAGTTGTGGCATATGCCCTTGCAGGTACTGTGGACTTCGATCTTAACAATGATTCACTTGGTAAAGATAAAGATGGCAACGATGTATACCTTGCTGATATCTGGCCATCACAAGAAGAAGTAAACGCTGCTGTTAAAGCAACGGTTACACCGGAATTATTCCGTAAAGAATACGAAACAGTATTCAACGATAACAAACGTTGGAATGAAATCCAAACAAGCAACGAAGCGATTTACGCTTTCGATTCCAAATCAACATACATTCAAAATCCTCCGTTCTTTGAAGGATTATCACCAGAACCAGGTTCAGTTAACCCGCTTTCTGGCTTGCGCGTTGTAGGTAAATTCGGTGATTCAGTAACTACTGACCACATTTCTCCTGCAGGTGCAATCGGTAAAGATACACCAGCTGGTATCTACCTTCGTGAAAACGGTGTGAAACCGCGTGACTTTAACTCTTACGGTTCTCGTCGCGGTAACCACGAAGCAATGATGCGCGGAACATTCGCAAACATCCGTATCCGTAACCAAGTGGCTCCAGGTACAGAAGGCGGATTCACGACTTACTGGCCGACAGGCGATGTAATGGCTATCTATGATGCTTGCATGAAATACAAAGCTGATGGAACAGGTCTTGCCGTTATCGCTGGTAAAGACTACGGTATGGGAAGCTCTCGTGACTGGGCTGCAAAAGGCACGAACCTTCTTGGCATCAAAACGGTCATCGCTGAAAGCTTTGAACGTATTCACCGTTCTAACCTTGCATTGATGGGTGTTCTTCCTCTTCAATTCAAAGAAGGCGAAAACGCTGAAACGCTTGGATTGACTGGTAAAGAAGCGATTGCTGTTAAAATCGACGAAACCGTTAAACCGCGTGATATCGTAACCGTTACAGCTACTGATGAAGCTGGAAACGTGAAAGAATTTGATGTACTTGTTCGTTTCGACTCAGAAATCGAAATCGACTACTACCGTCATGGCGGTATCCTTCAAATGGTACTGCGCAATAAATTAAAAGGCTAATTCGGCCCTTTTGGAATCGGTAAACCTAGAATCTAGGTTTACCGATTCTTTTTTTGTGTCAAGATTATGAAGGCGGGCGAATAACATGAAACGAATACAGGGGTTTCACTATTCCCCATGTCTTTTTATTGTTAAAATGAAAAAGGGAAGTTGTTCTATTTCTGGAAATGGCTTAATAACTTTATTGTATTGGGACTAGGGGGACAAAAGTGTATGCTTAAAAAAATTATCGCCTCAGTGCTCTTACTGTCACTGATTGGAATTGCGATTGTACAAGCGATGGATAATGAACCAAACAACCATGGGAAAAAGGATTCATTGGGCGGTTTGAAAATAGGAGCTAAAGCGCCCAATTTCACCTTGGAGACCTTGGATGGAAAACAAGTTGAATTGGCTGATTATAAAGGGAAAAAGGTTATGCTGAATTTTTGGGCAACGTGGTGCCCGCCCTGCAAAAAAGAAATGCCGGATATGGAGCAATATACGAAGCAAGCAGGTGATGATGCCATCGTTCTTGCAGTCAATATAGACCCTGAAAACGATGTACGGTCATTTGTGAAGGAAAATAAAATCACCTTCACCATACCTCTTGATAGCAACAGTGCAAAAAATCCAGTGAATGAGCAGTATAAAGTGCTAAGCATTCCGACTACATATTTCATCGACAAGAAAGGCAAGATCAGTCACAAAGTGATATCAGCCATGCAGCTTAAAGATATGGAACGATACATGAATAGCATGCAGTAGCGGGACCTTTAAAGGTTCCGTTTTTTTCGTTGAATGATTGCTTGTTAACAAAGTTGTCAAAAATTAAAAATAATATTGTTAAAATTCAAAATTTTTGGTTAATAAAGATAAGAAAAGGGTTAAAGTATAAAGAGGGGCAAAGTAAGGAATGATTGATGCTATTAAAAGTCAGATAATTATGACAATTTATTGTTGTAAAACCATATAGTCATAATTTTACGTTAATTTGGCAATGCTGAATCATATACTAAAAAAAGTAGGTGAAAACATGAAAAAAAGAAAAAGAACATTTGAAGAATTGATCAAAGAAAACAAAAGGGAATTAATGATGGACCTTAAACAAATGGAAAGACTAGAGGAACGCCTTGAAAAAAAACATATGCAAAAAGCTGAGTAACCAAGAGGGTTCATTAGCTAAATATGAGTCAGTACGTTGTCTTCAATCGTGCTGGCTTTTTATTTTGCGCTTTTCAAAATCTGGCACTCATGAATTGCTTCCTTTTCACCCATTATAATAGAAGGAGGCGATAAAATGAGTAATCCAAAAAAAGATTCCAAACACTTTAGACCAAGCCATCTTGGAACACAGCCAAGGGAAGCTGGAAGCAATAACGGTAAGCAAATGCAGGATAAATCCGGGAAGCATGCCCAGGTGATTCAGACAAAAGGCGAATGACGAAGGATTAGCGCGAATTGATAATATTATTATGTAAACCATTTTTTTGATTAGGGGTGAAAACCAATGGATTCATTCAAACATAATCAGGATAACCGTTTGGATAATGTAGAGAAACTTCAGGACGCGATTCACAATACGGAACAGAACATGACAGCGGCGAATGATGCGACATCCTTTTCATCAGCTGAGGACAAAATGGCGATTACAGCCAAAAACGAGCGAAGAAAAGCGAGCATTGAAGCGATGAAGCAAGAAGTACAAGATGAGCAAGAAGCACGGGAGAACGGCTACAGTACCGATAATATTTAGTTTATGGATGATGGGGAAGAAAGAAGCATGATTGCTTTCTTCCCCATTTTTTCATGAGAGCTGAAGCCTGCTTAAATGAAATGAGAACGGTTGTTATGGTAATATGTTTATATTGCAAAAATGAAAGTGGGGAACAAAAATGTTCATAGCTGAAAATGATATTGAAGTGAGGTATGCAGAGACAGACCAGATGGGTGTTGTTTACCATGCCAATTATTTAATATGGATGGAACTGGGCAGGACAAAATTAATCGAAGATTTAGGATTTCGTTATGCCGATATGGAGGCGGTTGGGATCCTATCCCCTGTCATGGACATACAGGCTTCATACAAATCGCCTATACGATATGGTGATAAAGTAAAGGTGAGGACCTGGATTGATATGTATGACGGGTTACGGGTCGTGTATAATTATGAAATCGTCAATGGTAAAGGGGAAGTGGCGGCTACTGGCCATTCTTCACATGTTTGCGTGAAAAAGGACAGCTTCCGTCCGATATCGATTAAACGTATGTTTCCTGATTGGCATGAGGCCTATGAAAAAAATAAAAAGCAGAATGAGCTGGTTTAATTAATCGAGGTGTATAGACATGGCTTTCGGCATTAAACGGAAAGATGTAGTGGAGTGGAAACAGCGGATCGATCAAGGCGAAATCGCTTTTTTAACTCATTATTGGCTGGACGACCGTTTTCCTGGCTGCAAGACGGTTACAAAAGTCGGCAGTAAAGATTTAGGCCGATTATCTGAATGGGGTAAGCAATACGGACTGAAAAAAGAGTGGATCCATCACCGCAAGGATGGCTATTCTCATTATGACCTCCTGGGCGACAAACAAAGGGATATCCTCAAAGCGGAAGGGATTTCTGTAGTGCTTCTCGATGAATAGAAAAGAAGAGGCAACAGCAGTTTGCACCGCTGCTGCATGGTCATGCGCTCTTATCATAATGAAATTCAGGCTCAGTCAGCTTTTCGTTGAAGGTAATCCGCAGATCATGGCCATCGAAGTACCAAATATCTTTTTCTTCAACATAGAAATGAACATTATTCGTCGATGATACGGCTGCCGCATTTTCAGGAGCTTCTTGCATGATGCCCAATGAAAAGCCGCTTTGGACGGAACTGTGTCCGCCATATCTTACATAAAAGCGCAAATGTGAGCCTTCCTGGAGCTCCAATTCATCCGCATACCACTTGGCTGCTTGATCGGAAATGGTCAGTTTCATAGTCATTCTCCTTCCTTGAGGTTCGTTATTTAAGTATAAAGTAATTATGAAGTAGATGCGAATAATGTGCGTTTTAGAAAGGAAATACAATGGAGATCATTTATACAATTTGTTTCATTACCCGTAAAACGAACAATAAAGCTGAAGTGTTGATGCTATTCCGCAAGAAAGATCCCAATCGGGGGAAATGGAATGGCATTGGAGGGAAAATCGAGGAAGGTGAGACGGTCCGTGAATCGATGGAACGGGAAATTTTTGAAGAAACTGGTTTGAAGGTCAAGCGATTGACCTATAGGGGAATCGTGACATGGAATGAGACGGGCGGAATGTATGTGTACCGCGCTGAAGATACAGGGGGAAGTGTTGGGCCATGTGATGAAGGAGAATTGGCTTGGAAGCCTTATCAATGGATCATGGAGGCAGCTGAAGTCGTATCCAACATCAAGCACTATCTTAGTGAGGTATTGGATGCCTCACCTCCGCAAGAATTTGCCTGCATCTATGAAAAGGATCACTTCGTTTCCATGAAAAAGAAGGAACTGCCTCCTTTCGCAAAAGAATCGGTTTTAACCAATTGAAGACCGCCAATGGGCGGTTTTTTATTTGGTTTTTATAAACAAGACTATTCAATTTTAATAGGTAGTAAAGAAATCAGAATATTGTTATATTAAAAAGAAAGTCAAAGAATATGCGGTTTCGTGAGGGGGGAATGCGTCGCTATATATGAAGAATATATAGTTTTCGACCTACCTATTTAAGTATCTTATTTAGAGGGGGCTGCCGAATTTGCGAAAAGCGGAGCTATTAAAAGGAAGTACGGAGATGGTATTGCTTTCGTTGCTGGCTCAGAAGGATATGTACGGCTATGAAATGATCGAACAGCTCAAACAGCTGAGTGATGGTTATTTGCAATATAAAGAAGGCATGCTTTACCCTGCATTAAAAAGGCTGGAAGAGAAGGAGTATTTAAAAAGCTATTGGAGGGATTCCTTTGAAGGGCCGAAAAGGAAATACTATTATGCGACCAAATCGGGCCTCAGCCAATTTCAAGGGCAGTGGGAAGAATGGAACGCCTTTCAGCAGGTGATCCGGAAGGTGATCACGCACACATCTGAGCGCACACAAAAATAGCTGCAGGCTTCTGCAGCTATTTTCTCTTTTCGTTTTCGATTGCTTCAGCCTCGGCAAGCTTTTTCAGCAAGATGGGTGTGGGCATATGCATGATTTGCTCCAAGGGCAAATTGAGGGATTTGGATAATTTCAATGCAGTTTCCGGTGAAATTTGCAGTGGCTTCATGACGGATTCTCCTTAATGGTAAGCGTAATTAGTTCCAGTTTAGCCTCTATGCAACAATTAATCAATCTTTACTTAGCTGTATAGGCTTCTCGAAACAATATCTTTAAATAAGATGTTAGGTAAAAAGATCCTTGTGATTGCAGGTTTAAATAAGGATGGGCATTTTCATAATAGTGAAGCAGGAAAAAGCAAGTGATACGGTCGGAATATTGGATGCAGGATCAGATGGGACTTCAGGTCATGATTGCTGAAGAAGGGAAGGAGCGCAGGCAAATCCTGACCGGAAAAGGACAGAACCTGATTATATGTCGAGGAAAAACCAATCCTTCCACAGCATCAACGAGGCTGTAAAACGAGTGCAGGAGATAGCTATTATGAAGGAAGTGGCTGGATCTGTCCAAAGGGTCAGGGAGGTCGTTTAGGCAGGAGGCAAAGAAGCGGTTTTAACCGGAAAGTCTTTCAATGAAATCATTGGCGTGATCGAAGGGAATATTACCGATTCAAAGGAAATGGAATGGACCATTCAACGTTTGATATCGGTCATCCAGAAAATGAGGGACTTTTCGGAAAAGGTATCCAGTCAAGCCGGTGCACTGAATAATACGGCACATGCATTGTAGAATGGAAATGGACCTGTGGGACCTGGCCCATTCCCATCCTGAAAATCGCTTATAACCATTTGACTTTTGGTTCAGTTTTATCAATAATTCGTTTAATGTTCGCCCGGTGCCGGTAGAAAATGAAGATCATAAAAACGCCGATCACTGTAATGAGGGCCCAATCACCTGCATGAAACACCAAACTATAGATAAACGCAAGAAGGGAGGCGATCATGGACGAAAGTGATACGTATTTGGAAATGTATAGGGATATAAAGAAAATGATGACGGCAATGAGAAAAAATAATGGTTCATAAGCAAGAATGACACCAGCTGAAGTCGCAACCGCTTTCCCGCCCCTAAAGTTTGCAAAAACGGGAAACATATGGCCGATGACGGCAATTACGCCGATAAGCATCTCATTTATATTTATATCAGCACTAAGCAAAAACGGGAGTGAAGTTGCAAGGGTCCCTTTAAGGATATCCATGATGGTGACGGTAAGCCCTGCCTTGACACCCAATGTCCGGAAGGTATTTGTCCCGCCAAGATTTTTACTGCCATGCTCCCGAATGTCGATTTTGTAAAACGTTTTGCCGATAATTAAACCGGATGGGATCGATCCAATCAAGTAGGCGGACAGTATAATGATAAATGTAAGCATTCTATGACCCTTTCTTTAAGAAAAATCTTCTTATTTATTCATGTTTAAGAGGCTGATTGTCACCATATTTGAAAAAAATAGCCAAAAACAGCGTTAAACTGCATGATAAGCATCTCTTATTGTAACATTTTCGTGACAAAATGGTACGGCTGTCCGAAAAAAATCTATTGAAAAATGAATTTTACTTGATGAATATGCACTTTTTAATATAGGTTTAAGTTGTAGCAGGGCAAAAGGTTTAGGATTTCTTATTTTCGTATATATAAAATGGAGCCTGTTTGTATAAAGCCTAACAATACGTGGCAGGCTGGTTGAACAGAAAGGGCGGCAAGGGAGCCATGCCTTTTCGAAACATATTTTTTCTTGTATAATTGTTTTTCTTAATAATGGGAAATAATCAGCTTGCCATTGCAAAATATCCTTGTTAAGTATACTTTTTATGCAATATAACATTTTATAAATAGAGGGGATTGGTAAGAATGATAGAAAATCCAAGCAGAGCGGAAATGGGCCAAATGCTAAAAAAAGCGAAGCGGATCGCTGTAGTCGGTTTATCGAATAACCCCGAGCGGACGTCTTATATGGTATCCAAGGCGATGCAGGACAGCGGATATGAGATCATCCCGGTTAACCCTTCCGTATCCGAAGTGTTGGGCGTCAAGGCCGTGAAAGCCCTCAAAGATATTGAAGGCCATGTCGATATCGTCAATGTGTTTCGCCGTTCGGAATTCCTCCCGGAGATTGCCAAAGAGTTTGCCGACATTGATGCTGATATCTTTTGGGCTCAGCTGGGTGTGGAAAACGAGGAAGCCTATAATTTCTTGAAGGAAAAGGGTTATACTGTCATCATGGATCGATGCATTAAAGTCGAACACGCCCTGACGAAGTAAAGTCAAAAGAGCGGACATCCGCTCTTTTTAGGATGTTGCTTGAGAGTCTCAACCATGGCCAAAGCCGCGGGATATCCAGGGGATTTAACAACATTTTGATCAAAATAGTAAAAGTATATTTGCCAAATGAAAAATTACCGCTACAATTAGAACGGTAGCTATGATACGTTTTCAAGCGAAAAGTTCCAGGCAAATGGGCTAACGCTAATAAAAGGGACAAAAAAATAGAACACTTGTTCTTTTCTCGTGAAAGTATTATACTTTTTATATGAATAGTAACGTATGTGAAAAATTGTTAAAGCTAGTGAGTCATTTCATTGCAGTATGATTTGGCCCGGAAATTGTGTTTAGTAAGGAAAGGGGAATTTCTGTGGCAAAAAAGGTAAAAGCAATCGAGTACAATGATGATGCAATTCAGGTACTGGAAGGACTCGAAGCGGTCAGAAAACGTCCCGGTATGTATATCGGCAGTACTGATGCACGCGGACTTCATCATTTAGTGTACGAGATTGTAGATAACTCCGTAGATGAGGCTTTGGCTGGTTATGGAGACCAAATTAGTGTGAAAATACATAAAGATAACAGTGTAAGTGTAACGGATAGGGGCCGCGGGATGCCTACGGGTATGCATAAATTGGGTAAACCGACGCCTGAAGTCATTTTGACGATCCTCCATGCAGGGGGGAAATTCGGACAAGGTGGATATAAAACGAGCGGAGGCCTTCACGGTGTGGGTGCTTCAGTCGTTAATGCGCTGTCTGAATGGCTTGTCGTGACGATCAAAAGGGACGGGTTCATATACGAACAACGGTTTTTCAATGGAGGCAAGCCTGAAACGACCTTGGAGAAACTCGGTAAAACGAATCAAACGGGAACGAAGATTCACTTCAAGCCCGATCCAAAGATATTTTCGGTGACCACCTTCAATTACGATATCCTATGTGAACGTCTCCGTGAATCAGCGTTTCTATTAAAGGGCATGAAGATAGAATTGACGGATGAACGCAACGACCGAAATGAAACCTTCCATTATGAAAATGGAATCGAAGCATTTGTGGATTACTTAAATGAGGAAAAAGAGACCCTTCATGGTGTTGTTAGCCTGGAAGGGGAGCAAAATGGGATAGAAGTTGAACTTGCCTTTCAATTCAACGATGGCTACTCAGAGAATATTTTAAGCTTCGTCAATAATGTTCGTACAAAAGACGGCGGCACCCATGAAATCGGCGCAAAAACGGCCATGACCAGGGCATTTAATGATTATGCGAGAAAAATGGGGCTATTGAAGGAAAAAGATAAAAACCTCGAAGGTACCGATATACGTGAAGGCTTGTCATCGATTATCTCTGTCCGCATTCCGGAAGAACTGCTTCAATTCGAAGGGCAGACCAAGAGCAAGCTTGGCACCAGCGAGGCGCGCTCTGCAGTCGATTCCATCGTGTCAGAGCACTTAGCCTACTTTTTTGAAGAAGATCCGACCACGAGTACCTTGTTGGTTAAAAAATCGATTAAAGCGTTCCAGGCACGCGAAGCGGCCCGCAAAGCAAGGGAGGATGCAAGGAGCGGAAAGAAACGAAAAAAATCCGATGCCATCCTATCTGGTAAGCTGACGCCGGCTCAATCGAAAAATCCCGAACGTAATGAATTGTACCTTGTGGAAGGGGACTCTGCCGGAGGATCCGCAAAGCAAGGGCGGGATCGCCGTTTTCAGGCGGTTTTGCCTTTAAGGGGTAAAGTCATCAATACGGAAAAGGCCAAACTGGCTGATATTTTTAAGAACGAAGAAATCAATACGATCATCCACGCCATTGGCGGAGGGGTCGGGGCCGAGTTCAATACGCCGGACACCAATTACGATAAAGTGATCATCATGACCGATGCCGATACGGATGGTGCCCATATCCAAGTGCTTCTTCTGACTTTCTTTTACCGTTATATGAAACCATTGATAGAGTCAGGGAAGGTTTATATTGCCCTGCCGCCATTATATAAAGTGAGTAAAGGGACCGGGAAGAAAGAAGTGATTGAATATGCCTGGAGTGACGAGGAGCTTCAGGGAGCGATAGACAAAGTGGGGAAAGGCTATATGATTCAGCGTTATAAAGGGCTTGGAGAGATGAATGCCGATCAATTATGGGATACCACGATGAACCCGGAGACAAGGACGCTGATCCGTGTGAAAATCGATGATGGGGCCCGTGCGGAAAGACGAGTGACGACATTAATGGGAGACAAGGTTGAACCGCGCCGCAAATGGATTGAAGCAAATGTCGCTTTTGGTCTCGAGGAAGAATCGAATATTTTAGATAATGAAAATATGTCGATTGAAGAGGAGGTCAATAACGATGGTATTTGAAGAAACGTTTCGCGATTTGCCGCTTGAAGAGGTCATCGGAGATCGCTTCGGGCGCTATAGTAAATACATTATCCAGGATCGGGCCCTTCCCGATGCCAGGGACGGCTTAAAACCGGTACAGCGCAGGATCTTGTATGCGATGCATGTGGAAGGAAATACACAGGAAAAAGGATTCAGGAAATCTGCAAAAACGGTCGGTAATGTCATTGGTAACTATCATCCCCATGGGGATTCATCTGTATATGAGGCGATGGTAAGGATGAGCCAAGACTGGAAGCTGCGGAAAGTCATGGTCCAAATGCACGGAAACAATGGTAGCATCGATGGCGACCCGCCTGCTGCGATGCGGTATACGGAAGCCAGGCTTTCATCGATTGCTTCGGAGATGTTACGTGATATTGAAAAACGGACGGTCGACTTCGTGCCGAACTTTGATGATACTTCGGAAGAGCCGATCGTGTTGCCTGCGATGTTCCCGAACTTGCTCGTAAACGGTTCCACTGGGATCTCAGCCGGATATGCCACGGAAATTCCGCCGCATCAAATAGGAGAGGTCATCGATGCCGCCATCATGCGGATCGATAAGCCTGAAGCGACCGTCGCGGATTTAATGACGGTCATCAAGGGACCGGATTTCCCTACTGGCGGAATCATACAAGGCATCGAAGGCATTCGCAAAGCCTATGAAACAGGCAAAGGAAAAATCATCATTCGCGGTCTGGCGGACGTGGAAACGATTCGTGGCGGCAAACAGCAAATCGTCATCACCGAAATCCCATATGAAGTCAATAAAGCGAACCTGGTCAAGAAGATGGATGAGTTCCGTCTAGACCGGAAAGTGGAAGGCATCGCCGAAGTAAGGGATGAAACGGACCGGACCGGACTGCGCATCGTCATCGAATTGAAGAAAGAAGCGGATGCAAACGGTGTCCTGCATTACTTATACAAGAATTCCGATCTTCAAATTGCCTATAACTTCAATATGGTCGCGATATATAAAAAACGGCCGACTTTGATGAGCCTTCCAAAAATGCTCGATGCGTATATCGATCACCGTAAAGAGGTAATCGTGAACCGTTCCCGTTATGAGCTGCAAAAGGCGCATGACCGGGCGCATATCGTCGATGGCTTAGTGAAGGCCCTGTCGATATTGGATGAAGTCATTGCCGTTATCCGTGCTTCCAAAGACAAACGCAATGCCAAAGATAACCTGATCGCCCAATTCGCGTTTACGGAAGCGCAAGCCGAAGCCATCGTATCTTTACAGTTATATAGACTGACAAACACGGATATTACGGCACTTGAGGCAGAAGCAGCGGAATTGAAAAACAGGATTGAGGAATTGACGAAGATCCTTGGCAGCGAAAAGGTGCTTCTTCAAGTCATAAAAAAAGAACTTCGGTTCATTAAAAAAGGCTATGATGACGGAAGACGTTCGAAAATCGAAAAGGAAATAGAGGAAATCAAAATTAATCTTGAAGTCTTGATCGCAAGTGAAGACGTAATGGTGACCGTGACGAAAGAAGGCTATGTGAAACGGACATCATTACGGTCATATGCGGCATCGGGCGGTCTTGATTTTGGCATGAAGGATTCCGATCGCTTGCTTCAGCGCCTGGAAATGAATACAACGGATGTCCTGTTGCTGTTCACATCCAAAGGGAACTTTCTCTATTGTCCAGTTCATCAGCTTCCTGATATTCGCTGGAAGGAAACCGGCCAGCATATCGCGAACATCATTCCGATCGATAGGGAAGAGCAGATCATAAAAGCAATTCCAATCAAGGACTTTACCCTTCCTCAATTCCTGGTGTTCATCACGAAAAACGGGATGGTGAAAAAGACGGAACTTGCTGCTTATAAAGCCCAACGTCATTCTAAACCATTGGTCGGCATCAATTTAAAAG
Source organism: Peribacillus sp. FSL E2-0218 (assembly GCF_037992945.1). Lineage (NCBI taxonomy): Bacteria > Bacillati > Bacillota > Bacilli > Caryophanales > Bacillaceae > Peribacillus > Peribacillus sp. FSL E2-0218. The sequence continues at coordinate 2,306,349 of NZ_CP150304.1, forward strand.
GCGATGATGAACTGGTCGATGTTCATCATACCGATGGTCAGGAAGATCTTTTCCTTGTCACCCATAACGGTTATAGTTTATGGTTCGATGAAGAAGAGGTGAGTATCGTCGGTGTCCGTGCAGCGGGTGTAAAAGGGATTAATTTGAAAGAAGATGACTATGTTATCGGCGGCAAGATGTTAACCAAGGATAGCAAAGAATCGATCCTAATCGTTACCCAGCGCGGCGCCATCAAGAAAATGAAATTAACCGAGTTTGAAAAAACGAGCCGGGCAAAACGCGGTGTCGTGGTATTAAGGGAATTGAAATCGAATCCCCACCGGGTCATCGGATTTACTACGGTCAATAAAACCGACAGTTTGTTCATTCTTTCGGAAAAGGGAACGGTTGAAACCGTTCATGCGGCCTCATTAAAAAATCACGATCGCTACACGAATGGATCTTTTGTTTTTGATGAAACGGTCAGTGGGAAGGCGAAAGAACTATGGAAAATATCATTGGAAGATGAAACCTCCATGGAGGAGTGATTCATCTTTTCTGACGGGATGCTGGATAAATCAGCATCCCGCAGTTTGTAGACAAAAGGGGTTCGGAATTAAAAAATTCCGAACCCCTTTTGAAATTCCTTTGAAATTTTGACCAAAGGTTACGAGATTTGGGCTCTTCGAGCCACTATGTTAAGCCGTTTTAGGACCTTGCCATGTCCAAGTGGCCATCTTCTTTACATTCATGGCAGCGAAAGTAAGCATCGCCTGCATCGACAATTTTTTAAGTCCCCTTAAAGTAGTCCAACGCATACCATGCTTTTCTTTTGCATCTGCGAATACACGCTCAATCGTTTCTTTGCGTTTCGCATATATAGGTTTTACCTCTTGATGATGCGCAGATGATCTGCTTCTTCCACATATGCTTGCCAGATATGCCGTGTCACTACTTTTTGATGGTCTTTGCTTTCCGTACACCGTGATAAAAATGAGCATGTTGCACAAATTTGTTTGGGCGATTTGTACTCGCGATAGCCCTCTTTATTTGTTGTTGAGTACTTTAAAGTTTCTCCCGAAGGGCAAAGGTAACAATCAAAGTGTTCATCGTAAACATAGTCATGTTTGCGAAAGAATCCTTCTTTTGTACGAGGACGTGTATAGGGTAAAGCAGGTGTGATTTCTTTGTTAAATAGGTAGCTTGTAATCGCTGGTGTTTTATAAGCTGCATCTGCGGCAACTGCTTCTGGTTTTCCAACTTTCTCAATCACTTGCTCAACAAGTGGCTCCAAAATATGACTGTCATGTGTATTACCAGGTGTTACAATCGTTCCCAATACAAAACCGTTGCCGTCTGCGGCCGCATGGAATGAATAGGCAAACTGTTTTGTTCGTTCATCTTTCACATAGTAGCCACTCTCAGGATCCGTAGTACTTTCTTTAATTGCTTTGGTTTCTTCCTTATCAAATTTATCTGGTGGAAAAGGCTTCTTTCCATGGTTTTCACGATCTTGATTGATTTCTTCTTGAAGACGTCCTTGATACGCTCGTGTTTCTTTACGAACGATTTTCTTTTCAAATTTCCGTTTATTCGCACTGGCTTTCACATGGGTGGAATCCACGAAAACGTGTTCTACACTTATTACCTTTTTATTAGCAGCTGTCATTAAAATGCGACAGAAAATCTGTTCAAACAGGTCTGTATCTTTAAAGCGTCGCTCATAATTTTTTCCGAACGTAGAGAAATGAGGTACTTTATCATGGAAACCATAGCCTAAGAACCAACGGTAAGCCATATTGGTTTCAACTTCTTCAATCGTTTTACGCATGGAACGAATACCGAAGGTATATTGAATGAAAGTCAGTTTAACTAAAATAACTGGATCAATACTTGGGCGTCCTACCTCTGAGTACATATCTTTCACCAAGTCATAAATGAAAGTGAAGTCAATGGCAGCCTCCATTTTACGAACCAAATGGTTCGGTGGCACCAGTTGATCTAAAGTAATCATTTCAAGTTGATCTCGCTGAATAGAATCATGTTTAGAAAGCATCCTCATCACCTCAAGTTTTAATCCTTCAATTTTAAAACAAAAATGACTCCAGTCAAAAGTGTTCTATCTAAAAGGTAAGACAAAGTTGATTGGAGCGGGTGTTCGAGACTCCTGCGGGAAAAGCGCGTCTAGGGGAGACCCCGCAGGCAAAGCCGAGGAGGCTCCCCGACCGCCCGCGGAAAGCGAGTGCCTGGAGTGGAAATCAACGTCTAAATTGTACAGGCCATAAAAATAGACAAACTCGATTTTCATCGAGCTTGTCTACAGTCTGCGGGATGCTGGATAAATCAGCATCCCGTTTTTTTGTTTCTTTTAATTTTTTCTTCGATTAACATTCTCATAAACGCTTTGAGTCAAAAATGACTTCTTGAGTCAATTTTAAATTGGTTATATTACCAGTCCATTAATCATAAATAAAGACCGAATAATTCAAAAATGGATTTTGCTGTTCATGTATTCTTGATATCTTCACGTTCCATTTTTGGCACAGCTCTTGCATATTAATAGTATGACTTCTTTGTTTTATCAAAAGAAGAAAGGGGAGGACAAATGGATAGACCTTGGAAAAAGCATATCCCGTCCGGAAATCCATTGGAAATCGAAATACCTGAAATGTCTGTGACAGACCTTTTTTATCAATCAGTCGAAAAATATGCGGATCATACCGCGATTACGTTTAATGAGGATAGGTATACATATTCCCAGTTAGGACAGCTAGTGAAAAGGTTTGCCCGCTTACTTGCTGAGGCGGGGATTGAAAAAGGAGATCGTGTGGCGCTTATGCTCCCCAATTGTCCGCAATATCCGATCAGTTTTTACGGGACGCTTTTAAATGGGGCGATCGTTGTCCAAATCAACCCGATGTATAAATCAAACGAATTGATACATGTCCTGAAAGACTCGAGTGCCAGGCACATGATCGTCCTGGATGACTTAATCCCCATAGTGGAAGCGGTCCTGGATGAAACCGAACTTGAAAAGATATGGCCCGTATCGAAGGAAAAGAATGAATGTGAATTGATGAAGGGCCTGCTGCCTATAGCGGAAACGGATTACTCGGTATCCATCGATCCCGGAGATGATGTCGCCGTCCTCCAATATACGGGGGGGACCACCGGACGTTCGAAAGGAGCGATGCTGACCCATCGGAATATTGTGGCCAATACCCTGCAAAGTGCCGCCACTTCCAAAATCAAAATTCAAGAGGGCAAGGAAAAGGTGCTTGGCGTTTCACCATTATTTCATGTATATGGGATGACATCAGGCATGAATTTGACGTTTTATAATGGCGGTGAATTGATCATCGTTTCCCGGTTTGAGGTGGCAGAAATCGTTGAGATGATCAAAACGGTTAAACCGACCATTTTTCCCGGTGTGCCAACGATGTATATCGCATTATTACAATATTACCAGTCCCATCCGTTTGATTTGCGTTCCTTGAAATCCTGCGTTTCAGGGTCGTCCCCATTGCCCTTGCATGTCTTATCAAGATTTAACGAAGTGAGTGGCTCGAAGATTGCAGAGGGCTATGGACTTTCCGAAGCATCACCAGTTACGCACCGAAATCCAGTCAGTGGCCTGCAAAAGCCGGGAAGTATCGGAATTCCGATACAAAATACGGATGCCGCCATCATTGACAGCGTTACTGGTGAGCCAGCTCTCATGGTTGATACCCCAGGTGAATTGGTCATCAAAGGACCTCAAGTGATGAAAGGGTATTGGGGGATGCCCGAAGAGACGAAGAAGACGATTCAAAACGGCTGGCTGTATACTGGCGATATCGCGAAGATGGATGAAGATGGCTTCTTTTACATTGTCGGTCGCAAGAAGGAAATGATCATCGCAGGCGGCTTCAATATTTACCCCATTGAAATTGAAGAGGTTCTCTACAGCCATCCAAAGGTTTTGGAAGCTGCCGTATTCGGTGTTCCCGATCGATATCGCGGTGAAACGGTACATGCAGCGGTCGTTCTAAAGCCTACTGAAACAATAACGGAAAAAGAATTGCAGGAGTATTGCCGGAAACATCTGGCCGCCTTCAAGATACCCGGAAGGATCACGTTTCAACTTGAATTCCCAAAGACGGCGGTGGGTAAAGTCTTGAAACGCAAGCTTCAAGAGGCTCATCGAGTTCATTCAGGTAGAACGTGAAAGCGCTGACAATTAAATTGCCTGAGAAAGGGGAATGCATGTGGACTTTCGCTTAGATGATGATATCGTCCTGTTAAAAGAAACCATTCGCCAGTTTATTGAAGAACAAATCGATCCTTTTTCCATGCAAATTGAGGATGAAGATCATATCCCGGATAGCATCATAAATTTATCGAAAGAAATCGGACTATTCGGACTGAGCATTCCGGAAAGGTATGGCGGTCTCGGGATAGGAATGATCGGGAAATGCGCTTTATATGAGGAAATCGGCAAAACACATAATGGCTATACTACTTTGATTGGTGCCCATACTGGCATCGGGACGGTAGGGATCGTCGAAATGGGCAATGAAATGCAAAAGGAAAAGTATTTGCCAGAAATGGCAAGCGGCAATAAAATCGGTGCATTTGCCCTAACGGAGCCTGCGGCGGGATCACATGCGACCAATCTGAAGATGACGGCAGTCAAAAACGGCGATGCCTATATCCTGAACGGGACGAAGCATTATATAACGAATGCGGATGTAGCCGATATTTTTACAGTCATGGCAGTAACGGATAAGGATAAAGGAGCAAAAGGAATCACCTCATTCATCGTGGAGAAAGGCTTTCCGGGTTTTAAAGTGGGAAGCTTGGAGCGGAAGATGGGTCTTCGAGGCTCGCATTCGGCTGAATTGATTTTTGAAGATTGCGAGGTTCCCGCTGAAAATGTCCTGGGAGAAGTAGGCCAGGGGTATGTGAATGCGTTGAAAATCCTTGCGAATGGACGGGCGGGACTTGCAGCAAGGAATTTGGGGTCGTGTCAATATTTGCTGGATCTCTCGACTAAATACGCGATGGAGCGGGAGCAGTTCGATGTGCCGATCATCGATCATCAGGCTGTATCTCATATGCTTGCTGAAATGGCAATGGAAATCGAAGCGCTTCGTTCATTCACATATCGGGTCGCATGGATGGTCGATCAAAAGGAAAAAATCATCAAGGAAGCGGCAATGCTGAAGCTGTATGGTTCGGAAGTGTATAATCGGGTCGCTGATAAGGCGGTCCAAATTCATGGCGGTATCGGATACATGAAGGACTACCCGGTGGAACGCTTTTTCAGAGATGCCAGAATCACTCGAATATATGAAGGTACGTCCGAAATCCAGAAAAATATCATAGCTGCGCAATTGAAGAAAAAATATCAACACTAGTCTAATAGGGAAAGTGGAGGGATTCACATGGATTTACGCTTATCGGAAGAACAAAAAATGGTCCAAAAAACAATCCGCAAGTTCGTGGAGAATGAATTGATTCCTTTGGAAAATGAAGTGCTGCGCAATGAAATGGCAGGAAAGCCTAGTTTGCCAGAGGAAACATTGAAAGAATTACAGGAAAAAGCTAAAAAAGCAGGCTTTTGGGGCATCAATACGCCGGAAGAGTATGGCGGGGCGGAATTGGGGCAGCTTATGATGGCCATCGTCTTGATGGAAGTATCCAAGACGTTCGTCCCTTTTAGCTTTGGCGGATCGGCGGATAATATCCTGTATTATGGAAACGAGGAACAGAAAAAGAAATACCTCATCCCAACGATCAATGGGGAGAAAAAATCCTGTTTTGCGATGACGGAGCCGGGAGCTGGCTCAGATACAAGGAATATAAAAATGACGGCTGTGAAAGATGGCACCGACTGGGTGCTTAACGGTGAAAAAACGTTCATTACTGGCGGGAATGATGCCGATTTCGTCATGGTCATTGCCGTTACGGACAAAGAGCGTCACCAGGCGACCGGGACCGAGGGTGTAACCTGCTTCATCGTCGACCGCGACATGGGCTGGAGATCCGAGTATATCCATACGATGGGAGAATGGGGACCAGCCGGGTTAGTTTTCGATAATGTAAGGGTACCCGAGGAAAACATCTTAGGGGAAATACATGGCGGTTATAAATTGGGATTGGAATGGATCGGGTTTGCCAGGTGGATTGTGGGGGCGCGTGCTGTCGGATCTGCGGAAAGATTGCTGCAAATGGCGATAGAGTATGCGAAAGAACGAGTCACCTTCGGTAAGCCCATCGCCGAGCGTCAGGCCATCCAATGGCAGATTGCAGATTCGGCAGTGGAGATCGAAGCGGCTCGGTGGCTTGTACTGAACGCCGCTTTCACACTCGATAATGGCGAAGACAACCGACATTTGGCTTCAATGGCTAAGCTCTTTGGCGCAAATATGGGGAACCGGGTCGTTGACCGCGTGTTGCAGATACATGGCGGTATGGGTTATACGAAAGAGCTTCCCATCGAACGGTGGTATCGGGAGGCAAGGCTGTGGCGGATTTATGATGGAACGGATGAAATACAACGGATGATCATTTCCCGTAATTTAATCAAGGGGCATGTTAAATTAGGGCAATTCTTATAATAGATTAGGAGGAAAAGAGATGACAGGAAGATTTTCAGGAAAAACGGCGCTAGTAACAGGTGGGAGCAGAGGAATTGGCCGGGCGATCGTCGAGCTGTTTGCCAGTGAAGGGGCAAAGGTCGCCATCATCGATATCAACGAAGAGGTATTGACATCAGCGGGAAATGAATTGAGGGACAAGGGATACACCATTTTTACGAAGGTGGCAAATGTGGTCGATCCCGAAGAGGTCGAAGCTTCGGTTACCGAGATAGCCGACACATTCGGCTCGCTTGATATTCTTGTGAATAACGCAGGGGTCATCCGGGATAATCTCCTCTTTAAAATGACCGATTCAGATTGGCAAACCGTAATGGATGTACATTTAAAAGGCACTTTCAATGCAGTACGTGCCGCCCAAAAGCATATGGTTGCGAATAAATACGGAAGAATCATTAATATATCCTCCACCTCCGCCCTTGGCAATCGCGGTCAGGCCAATTATTCAGCAGCTAAAGCCGGGCTTCAGGGGTTAACGAAAACGCTTGCCATCGAGCTTGGGAAGTATGGGATAACAGCCAATTCCGTCGCTCCTGGTTTTATCGAAACCGAAATGACGAAAGAAACAGCGAAGCGGGTGGGGGTAAGCTTTGATCAATTCATTCAGGATCGGGCAAACAGCATTCCTGTTGCGAGGAGCGGCCAACCAAGTGATATTGCGCATGCTGTGGGGTTCTTTGCGGATGAAGCATCCTCATTCATCAGCGGTCAGGTTTTATATGTTGCAGGCGGTCCAAAAAATTAAGGGAAAAGGCGGGATGATATGTTTAACGATAGCATTGGAAAGCGATCTAAACCCGTTAAAAACATCGTGGAACGGGGAGCCGTAAGAAAATTCGCATGCTCGATTGGTGATCCGCACCCGATTTTCATTGATGAAGAAGCGGGGAGGCAATCGAGATATGGAACGAATATTGCTCCGCCAACCTTCCCGCGGGTCTTTGATTATGGCACGATTGAATCGCTGAATCTTCCGGATAAAGGGCTGATTCATGGCGAACAGGTTTATCGCTACAATAGGCCGCTTTTGGTCGGCGAGGAAATCACCTGTTATTCGGAAGTGAAGGATTACTATGAGAAAAAAGGAAAACAGGGCGAAATGGGATTCCTGGCCTTGAAAAATTATGGATCGGACGCCGATGGTAAATTGGTATTTAGTGCCGAACAGCTTGTCATCATTAATGAAACGATCAGAAAGAAGGTGATGAGCAAGTGACGACATTGACCGAACTCCATATTGGTGACTCGCTGCATTCAATCGAGCTGAAACCTGTTACGCGTATGGACCTGATTAAGTACGCTGGAGCATCAGGCGACTTCAATCCCATTCATACGATTGACGAGGAAGCAAAAAATGCAGGTCTTCCCGGTATCATTGCCCATGGGATGTGGACGATGGGAAATCTGGCAAAGCTTTTCAGTAATCTTTATGAAATCGGCTTTATCGAAGAATACAAGATCCGATTCAAAGGGATGGTTTTCTTGAATGATGTAATCACCCTCTCTGCCGATTTAAAAGAAAAAAATGAAGATAGTTATCATTTCAAAGTGGCAGCAACTGACCAGACAGGCAAAGAAGCGATCAGCGGTGAGGTTGTGTTTAAAGTCTATTAAACGAAAGTAGTGATGAAAATTATTTCATCACTATTTTTTTTAGGAATGAAAATCGACAATTTTAAAGGAGATTCGAGATTTATCCAGAATTGTACGTATTAAGAATTCTTTTTGCGGCGGTGAATAGTTATGAATCAAGTAAAACAGGATTCTCCAATCGAATTGCTCAAGGAATACCCCTTTCCTGCACTTGTCCTGGATTCTGCAAACCGGATTAAGGAATGGGGCATGTACTTCGATCCGTTGATGGACCATGATGGGGATACGACAGTAACCGAACAATTCGATGAGTGGCAATTTCTCGATAACAATAGACTTGCGGCAGCAAAACTGCGTGACAAGCGGTACTTATTTTTGCTAATGAAACGATCGGATGATGACAATCGTCTTTATATAGGCAGTGAAACACAATTTTTGGATGATTTACTGGTAGATGCCCATGAGTCGGACAAACTGAACCGGGCCCTGGATGCCATAATCGAAAGTTCCTATGACGGGATATATATCACCGATCAACAGGGGACGACGCTTTATACCAATTCAGCGATTGAGCGGATCACCGGTATCCCTAAAGAGTACTATATCGGCAAGTCGGTGGACCAGCTGATTAAGCGCGGCATCCTGAATGCCTCTGTCACGCATAAGGTCGTCAAGTTGAGACGAACTGTATCGGTCGTTCAGGATAATTTTGCCGGAAAAGAAACATTGATTACCGGTAGCCCCGTTTTTAATGAAGCGGGGGAAATCGAGCAAGTCGTAACGAATATTAGGGATTTGTCAGATTTAAATGAACTGATGCACGAATTGACGAAGGCAAATGAATTGAATCATCAATATAAGCAGGAAATCGAAAAACTGCGAAAGATAACAAGTCAGGATGGAGTCGTTTTTGTCAGTGATAAGATGAAAACGATTTACGAGATCGCTGAAAGAATATCGGATATCGATGCGACCGTGCTCATCCTTGGAGAAACGGGCGTCGGGAAAGATGTCCTTGCCCGCAATATATATAATCGGAGCATCCGGTCCAAGAAAGGCGATTTCATCAAAATAAATTGCGGGGCCATTCCTGCCGATTTATTGGAATCCGAGCTATTTGGATATGAAGGCGGAGCATTTACCGGGGCAAATCAAAAGGGGAAACCAGGGATGTTCGAGATGGCAGAGAGCGGCATCTTATTTTTGGATGAAGTCGGTGAACTCCCCTTGCAATTGCAGGTAAAGCTGCTGCGGGCACTTCAGGAAAGGGAGATTCAAAGAATCGGTGGTACGAAGCCGAAGAAAATCGATGTTCGGATAATAGCGGCCACGAACCGCAATTTATCGGAAATGGTCAAGTCTGGTGATTTTCGCGAAGACCTTTTTTATAGGCTGAATGTCATTCCCATCACGATTCCCCCATTACGCGAAAGAAGAGAAGATATCTTGGCTTTGACTGATTTGTTCTTAAAGAAATCGAACGAACAATATAAATTTTCGAAAGAAATAGATTCGAGGCTGAAAGAATATTTTTTTCAACATGATTGGCCGGGAAATGTCCGTGAGTTGATAAATATTGTCGAAAGGCTCGTCGTACTGACGGATCATTCTTTATTAACGATGAATGACCTGCCGGAAGAATATCAGCCCGAAAACCGGAACCAAGCAAATTATAATTCTTCGCTAACGTTAAAAGCGGCTGTGGAAAGAGCCGAAAAGGAGATCTTGACAAAAGCGGCACAAACGTACCAAACGACATATGAAATCGCAGCTGCCCTTGATTCAAGTCAGGCAACGATCGTAAGGAAACTAAAAAAATATCGACTGAAGGTCAGTGAAAAAACCTAAGCAAGCAAGGGGATGCCTTAATCGGTATCCCTTCAATTATGCCCAAAGCTTTGACGGACGCGGACTGACCGTCTCCATAACTGAAGACACCCGCTTGTGAGCAACCGGTCCGGGAGGCTCATCCTTGACGATTATTATTTTGGATATGCGTTGGGGGCAAATCACACGTTTGTGGATTTCAGCGGCGGAAATCTTTAATGAATGAAAGACTATTTTCATTTATGTCTTGTGCCCATCAATCTCCTGCCTCATTACCTCCTTGATCTTGAATAACACTCCATTTATTTTAATTCAATACTGATTTTTTTCAATCAAAAGTGAATGATGGACATCCCCTTTGGAAGCCGCTCTTTTCAATTTTACAATTCATTAATGAATTCTGTTTTGCTGGGTAATAGCCGTTTGACGGTGATATTGCTTGTGGCACGGTACTTGCATCATTAAACCAGGAAAAATCCGCAACAGGAAAAAGATCTGCGGAATGATTCTGTAGAAAAGTGTAAAGGGAGGGGGGCGGAATCAGGCGATGGCCAAGTGAAGAAAAAGTTAACCAGTGCAAATTGAAGCAATCGTCACACGAGGCCTGATCAATCAGAAAAATCAAAAAGGGCAATCAGAATTGTTATCTTCAGTAAAGAAAGCGGATGATAGCTTACGAGAAAATGGTGTCGATGGATGATCATCATTTATGAAAGCGCTAACAAAATCTGCTTGCGTCTCATTCAAGAGCAGGAGGAAATTGAAGCAATACAACCCTATACCTTACTCCACTGAATAATATCAGTCTTCTGCCTAAACAGTTAATCGAGTTGAAACAAACATGACAGATGAACCTGTTACGGGCATCCACACCACTGTTTTCATTCACGACTCCTTCAGACATGAAAATTTTTAAACAAGACTGTAAAAAGCAGTTCCAGCTGTGTAACACAATCCATTCTACTTGCGTGAAATAACTTGCGAATCCCCCATCCCCCTCTTGAAGCGTTTAAGTCATAGTATTGGTAATTGCGGGAGCATGATTAGCAAGATGAAATTCAATAATTAGTCAGGGAGGAAGTAAATGGATATATTAATCCAACAGCTTTTTAATGGTTTGACGATTGGCAGCGTATATAGTCTAGTTGCCTTGGGATTGACGCTCGTTTATGGTATTTTGCATATCCCGAACTTTGCTCATGGTGCTCTCTATATGCTTGGTGGATATATCACATTGTCCATGATGACATTATATGGGGTCAATTACTGGCTGGCGATGTTTGTATCCATTATCGTCGTTGGCTTGCTTGGGGTGCTTTTGGAACGCTTCGTGTTCCGCCTGTTAAGAGAAGCGCCTCCCTTGCACGATAAAATCGCGGCAATCGGCATTCTTCTTTTTCTTGAAGCGTTCGCCCAATTTGTCTGGGGAGCAGACTTCCATACCATGAATTCCCCTTACGGCCAAGTTGTCCAGATCATGGGCTTGACATTTACACTTCAGCGATTATTGATCATCGTCGCTGCTATCGTGGTGATGGTTTTACTTTACGTATTCCTGAAGAAAACGTATACAGGTTCAACGATCATTGCGATGTCCCAAAATCGTGAAGGTGCATCATTGGTCGGAATCAATATCAACAAAGTCGCGATGCTGACCTTCATGATATCGGGAGGATTGGCAGCCATCGCTTCGTCCCTGGCTTCACCGATAAATCTAGTATTTCCCGGAATGGGGCACCTGGTCATCCTTAAAGCCTTCGTCATCATCATCCTCGGCGGGATGGGAAGCATTCCGGGGGCCATTGTCGGCGGGTATATCCTCGGATTCAGTGAAAGCCTTGGCGCAACCTACCTATCCAATGACTATAAAGACATCATTGCTTTCATTCTATTAGTCGTGATATTGACTGTGAAGCCAACAGGTCTTTTTGCCAAGGGGGAGAGATAACATGAAGATATTGACGAAACGAAATGGATTGATCGCCCTGACCATCTTTGCTTTTTCATTTCCATATATCGCCCAAAACGACTATTACCTCCATATGCTGACTCTTTCATTCATATGGGCGATAGCCGTTTATGGGATCAATTTATTATCCGGGTATACCGGTTATCTCTCGCTTGCGCATGCTGGTTTTTTTGCGATTGGAGCCTACTCGCTTGGACTCCTGACCGTGAAGGCGGGAATGAACTTTTGGATGGCACTTGCAGGGGCCTGTGTTATTACCTGTGTGATCGGCCTTTTGATCGGGTTGATCGCACTTAGGACAAAAGAGCATTTCTTCGCGATTTATACACTATGCGTAGGGTATATCATTTACCTTGTCATTGATAAATGGGAAGGGCTTACGGAAGGAGTCAGGGGCCTTATCGGCATCCCGGCACCAAGCAGCATCGGTCCAATCACCTTTGATACGGCAGCTTCACAATATTACCTCGTTCTCCTTTTCCTGATCGCCGTGATCGTCATCATGTATCGAATCATCCACTCGTTGACGGGGAGGACCTTTATCGCCATCAGGAACAGCGAGGATCTTGCCCGGACGATTGGCATCTCCACAATGAAGAATAAGCTAACCGCTTTTGTCTTATCTACATTCTTTGCTGGGCTGGCGGGTGCCTTGTATGCTTCTTTCATTCGATTCATCGGCCCTGATATCGGGTCAACGGCCATTATGTTCGATTTGTTGATGTATTTGCTGGTTGGAGGAATCGGAACTCTTTCGGGCCCATTGGTAGGGACGTTATTGTTGGTGATCCTTTCTCAGAATCTGCAATTCCTGCAAGAATATCGAATGTTGATATTCGGTCCCTTGCTTACGTTGATCATCATCTTTTATCCACGGGGTATCGCCGGGGCCGCCTTTGAATGGCAAAGAAAGCGAAAGGATAAAAAATTGTCCATGGTTAGAGCCGATATGCACATAAAAGCGGAGGAGGGATGAATTTTGCTGATTGAAACAAAGAATTTAACGAAGCGCTTCGGCGGCTTGACAGCGGTCAATCAAGTGGATTTCATCATTGAAAAAGGAAGGATCAATGCCATAATCGGACCGAATGGTGCTGGGAAATCCACTTTTTTTAACTTGATTAGTGGTTTTCATCGGCCCAGTTCCGGTACGGTATTTTTTAAAGGGATCGATATCACGAAGCTTCCGCCAAATGAAATAGCGGCACTTGGTATTTCAAGAACCTTTCAATCGACAAGCCTTTTTGATCAATCGACCGTATTGGACAATGTCGTCATCGGACATAGGCTTCGAACCAAATCCAATCTGGCGGATGCCATTTTTAGGACGAAACGGTTAAAGCGGGAGGAAGCGGCATGCAGGGAAAAGGCAATGGAGGCACTCGATGTTGTCGGGCTGACAAAATCTGCTGACAAAATCGTGGCCGGCATCTCTCAGGAAGAGAAGAAACGGACAGCGATTGCCCTGGCCCTTGCAACTGTACCGGAAATAATTTTTCTGGATGAACCGGCTGCAGGCATAAACCCTGATGAAACGGAAGGATTGACAGAACTGATTAAAAAATTAAATCGTTCGGGACTGACCGTATGTTTAATCGAGCACAAAATGCATATGATCATGAACTTGGCAGATCACATCATGGTCCTTAATTACGGGGAAAAAATTGCCGAAGGCACACCGAAGGAAATCCGCGGAAATGATGCGGTAATCAAAGCCTATTTGGGAGGTAGTGCGAGTGCTTAAGTTAACAGATGTAGCCGTAGCTTATGGCAGCTTCACTGCAATCAAACATGTGAATATCGAGGTTGCGCAAGGGGAAATCGTGGTCCTGTTGGGAGCTAACGGTGCCGGGAAGAGTACGACTTTCCGGTCCATCAGCGGCATCAGTAAGCTTTCACGCGGAGAAATCCACTTTCAAGGCATTCCAATAGGGGGGAGGGCGCCTGATAGGAATGTGCGGGAGGGGATTGTCCAGTGTGCCGAAGGGCGTAAACTGTTCCCTCAGATGACCGTCCAGGAAAACCTGAAGATGGGAGCTTATGTGCATCGAAAGAAAAAGGATGATATCAAGCGCTCCTTGGAATACGTCTATCATTTATTCCCGATTTTACGGGAAAAGCACCAAGATGAAGCGGGAAGTCTTAGCGGCGGCCAGCAGCAAATGCTGGCAATAGGGAGGGCATTGATGTCGAAGCCCAAATTATTGATGCTCGATGAGCCTTCGATTGGACTTGCTCCTCTTATCGTCGAGCAGATGTTTCAGGTCATCGAAGAAATAAACCGCGAAGGGATCACGATCCTGCTTGCCGAACAAAATGCGAATGCGGCCCTCGGCATCGCCAAAAAAGGATACGTGTTTGAAAATGGGGAAATTGTCGTTCAAGGCACAGCAAGTGAGTTATTGGCTAATGATGAAGTGAAGAAAGCATATATCGGGGCCTGAAAAAAGAAGGGGGATTTTTATGAAAAAGCTAACAGCATCATTCGTTCTACTGCTGGTGATCATGACTGTTTTGGCTGGATGCAATAAAGGGGATAGCCCAGCATCCAGCAACGGCAATAAAGGGAAAGGAGGCAACGTCGTGAACATTGGGTTCAGTGGTCCATTAAGCGGGGCCGCTGCGTTATATGGGAAGCGGACTCTGAATGGTGTTGAAATGGCCGTTAAAGAAATTAACGATGCAGGCGGATTTGAAGTGAAGGGTAAAAAATACACACTGAACCTAGTATCGCTCGATGATAAATACTTACCGAATGAAACAGGGGCGAATGCGAAACGATTGGTTCAGGAGTATGATACACCGATCATCTTCACGCCGCACAGCGGAGGGGTGCTGGCACTGCAGGTCTTTAATGAACAAGAAAAATTCATCATTGGCGCTTATACGAGTGAACCGTCGGTAACCGAAAGCGGTAATTCTTTGACCGTTCGGATACCTCCCAATTACGAAGGCTATATCGAACCTTTTTCATCCTATGCAATGGAACACTTCGGCAAGAAAATAGCCGCTTTGCCGACATCTTCGCAATATGGCAAAGACTGGACCGAAGCGATACTTCCATATTGGGAAAAGCAAGGGGGAAAGGTCGTATATAACGCTTCGATCGATTTCGCCAAAGAGACCGATTTCTTTACGATCGTTACGAACGCACTGAAGAAAGATCCTGATGTGCTGTTTATCGGCGGTGCGTCCGAGCCTACCGCAAAAGTGGCGAAGCAAGCTAGGGAGCTAGGGTTTAAAGGCGGTTTCATCATCATGGACCAGGCAAAGCTTGATCAAATGAAACCGATTGCCGGTTCATACGAAACATTGGAAGGCTCGATCGGCGTTTTGCCGCTGATAGATTCTGGTGAAGAGGCAGTGCCTGCCTTCGTAAAGAACTATCAAAAGCAATATAAGGAAGATCCAAGCTCGGAAGTAGGCTTGAATTATATCGCCATGCATGCGTTTGTCGAAGCGATGAAAGCAGCAGGCAGTGTGGATGATGCTCAGGCCATCCGTAAGCATATGCAAGATGGTCTTACAAATTTAGCTCCGGAACAAAAAATCTATGACATCCCTTCCATTGATGAACACGGCGGATTTGCATCGACCATTGTCGTAGGTGCCGTGGAAGACGGAAAAGTCGTGCCCATTCGATAAGGATATCCATTTAATTTGATGGAACTTTTCAAAAGCGTGTGCTTGGCTCCTCTGATTGTTGTCAGGGGGGCAGGCACACGTTTTTTTGTTTTCTAATAGAAGGGAGGGAGCAATCGGATCCGGATAAGAGATAGATTAGCAGAGAAATGAATGTGCATGGAAAAAAACGAGGTTTGCCGCACGGGGAAAACTGTTTATTAAGAATTCACATTATTTCGCGAGTATTCAAAAAAATATTGTCACCGGGTCATGAAAACGTTATCATTGAATATAATATAAAATATAATTTCAGGATTATCTACAAAAAGTTGAAATTATATTTAAATCAACTAGTAATGGGAGGATCTAATTTGTCTATGGAAGAGCATTTGCATTCATTAACGACTGAAATGCGGAATGAAGGGACGATGAACATCGATCGCATGGATACGATGGATATCATTTCAGCAATCAATAAGGAAGATCTAAAAGTGGCTGTTGCCGTGCAGGAGGTGTTACCGGAGATTGAAACAGCGGTCGATTGGGCTTGCGAATCTTTAAAGAAAGGGGGAAGGCTCATATACATAGGAGCCGGAACGAGCGGAAGGCTCGGTGTCCTCGATGCTGTTGAATGTCCGCCGACATTCAGCACATCTCCTGAAACGGTTGTAGGAATAATCGCGGGGGGAAACAAGGCATACGTTCATGCCATTGAAGGAGCGGAGGATAAAGAAGAGTTTGGCGAACGGGATTTAATCAAAGCAGCCCTTACAGCGGATGATACGGTGATCGGCATTGCCGCAAGCGGGCGTACCCCCTATGTGAGGGGGGCCTTGGATTACGCCAAAAGAATGGGCGCCAAAGCGGTTGCTCTATCAAGCAATAAAAACGCGAGCATAACAGGAGCTGCAGATTTGGGAATTGAGGTGGTCGTAGGTCCAGAGGTTTTAACGGGGTCCACGAGAATGAAAGCGGCAACCGCCCATAAAATGGTGCTCAATATGATCTCAACGGCAACCATGATCCGGATGGGAAAAGTGTACGAAAATCTGATGGTGGATGTACATGTAAGCAATCAAAAACTGAAGGAGCGTGCCATCCGCATCATTGAAACGGTGACGGATGCAGACTATGATCACGCCATGGAAATGCTCGAAAAGGCAAATAATCAAGTTAAACCAGCGATTGTCATGATCAAAACGTCAAGTGATTATGTTCAGGCAATGGAGTTACTAGAAAAAGCTGATGGAGATGTCAGAAAGGCCATCTCGAACGGCGAAATATAAGGAGAGAAGCGAACAATGGCTACTGGAGGATTAGCGATCATACAGACGATGCTGAACAAGCTTCCGCAATCAGAACAAAAACTGGCAGAATACATTCTTCAGAATCCTCATGAAGTGGTGAACAGCACGGTACAGGAATTGAGCACTTCCGCCAATTCAAGTGGAGCTGCCGTTATCAGATTGTGTAAATCGCTTGGTATAAAGGGATTTCAAGATTTGAAAATACGGATTGCCGGAGATTTGATGAAGAACGTTGAGCAAGGATACCGGGATATCGAGCCCTCTGAATCGCTGTATCGAATTGTCGAGAAAACGACGAGCAATTCGATTCAAACCATTCGGGACACATCTGAAATCATCGATCACGACAATCTCAAACAAGCAATTGCCTTAATGCTAAATGCTAAAACCGTCCACTTTTGCGGTGTCGGTGCCTCCAATATCGTTGCTGCCGACGCTCAGCAAAAATTGCTCCGCATCAATAAAGGGGCAACCGCTTTTACAGACATGCATTTAGTTGCAACACTAATCGCCAATGCGGAGGAAAGTGACGTGGTTTTTGCCATCTCATTCTCCGGGGAGACGCCTGAAGTGATCAATATACTGAAGCTTGCAAAAGAACGGGGAGTGAAGACGGTCGGGCTGACTCATTTTGGTCAAACGACAGTTTCTTCGTTATGCGATGCCTCACTCTATACATCGTTTTCGAATGAAGCGCCATTTAGAAGTGCTGCAACATCCTCACGATTGGCACAACTGTATTTGATTGACATTTTATTTTTAGGGATGGCTTCGGAGCAATATGAAGCGACCGTCCAATATATCGATAAGACTAGAGCTGCCATCAAATCGATGACGGATGGTTATAAATGAAAATCTCATAGTTTATACAAAGGGGGGACTTCGGTATGACCAAGAAAGATAGGTATGCCAGTTTAGCAGAAGAATTAATGGAGAAATTGGGCGGACGGGGCAATGTTGCCACAGCTGAACATTGCATGACCAGATTACGGGTGCTGCCAATCGATCGTTCCAAAGTGAACATGGTGGACATAAAGGATACGGAAGGCGTTCTTGGCGTCATTGAAGAGGAGACGATCCAAATTGTGCTCGGCCCAGGTGTGGTGAACAAGGTTCATGCCGAGTTTGAAAAACTTCTTGCGTCGTCTGCAGGGGATTTAAACTTGAAAGAAATGGCTTCAAAGAACAAATCAGAGATTAATAGGAAAAACGCAAAACCGCTTAAGCTATTTTTACGCAGAATCGCAAGCATCTTCATTCCGCTAATTCCTGCATTGGTCGCGTCAGGTTTAATTACAGGAATTACGAAAGCGACCGTCCAAGCGGGCTGGCTGTCGGCAGAATCCCAACTGGCGATCACATTGACCGTCATCGGATCGGGGTTATTTGCATATTTGGGGATTTTGGTCGGGACGAATGCGGCAAAGGAATACGGAGGATCCCCTGCACTTGGTGCAGTCGCGGGAATATTGGTCATCAATCCCGCAGTCGGCGATATTTCATTATTCGGTGAAAACCTGCTCCCGGGCCGTGGTGGTTTGATCGGCGTCCTTTTTGCTGCCATTTTCATTGCGCTAGTGGAAAAACAGGTCAGGAAATTCATTCCTCAATCTCTCGATATCATATTGACGCCAACCATTGCCCTGTTGATCACAGGCATTGTCACGTACGTCGTTTTTATGCCGGTCGGAGGATTTTTATCGGATGCCATTACCTCCGGATTACTGAATCTCTTGGATTTGGGCGGTGTCGTGGCTGGTTTCGTGCTGGGTGCTGCATTCCTGCCGCTTGTCATAACTGGTTTACATCAAGGGTTGACACCTGTTCATCTTGAATTGATTAATTCGATTGGAGATGATCCTCTGCTCCCTATTTTAGCCATGGGCGGTGCAGGTCAAGTGGGGGCGGCATTTGCCATCTACATGAAAACGAAAAAAGCCAGCCTTAAAAGAGCAATTGGCGGAGGACTTCCTTCAGGGCTGCTAGGTATCGGCGAGCCCCTTATATTCGGGGTGACACTTCCACTTGGCAGGCCTTTCTTGACCGCCTGTTTAGGAGCAGGGGTGGGCGGGGCATTTCAAGCACATTTCGGGATTGCGACGTCGGCGATAGGCGTATCGGGACTGCCGCTTACGTTTTTAGTGCATGCAAACCAGATTCTCCTGTTCTTGGCTGGATTGTTCCTTTCCTATGCAGCTGGGTTCATTTTCACCTATTTATTCGGATTCAAAGATGAAATGGCGGTTGAATTCAAGTGATAGGGATTTCCTTTTATCTGCAAGATCCGGATGCGTCAAACCAAATCATCCGGGCTGCCAACCTAGGGGTGGGGCGAGCGTTTACCTCGCTTCATATTCCTGAAGAAAAAGGTGAGCTTGTCGGGAGGATGTGCGAGCTATTGAAGTTAGCACAAACTCTCGGGGTGGACATTCATGCAGATGTATCTTTAAAGACGCTTGATCATTTGGGAATTGCTGAATTTACGGATTTAGCGCCATTGGGTGTGAAAGGAATTCGCCTTGATGATGGTTTCGACATGGACACGATAACCGCTTTATCCAAGGTGTTTTCCCTTTCATTGAATGCTAGCACGCTGAATGAAGAGGAATTGCTGGCCATACTTGAAAGCGGGATAAAACCACAAAGTCTTATTGCATGGCATAATTTTTATCCAAGACCTGAAACGGGCCTTGTGGAAGCATTCTTTCATGAACAAAATCGAATGTTCAAAAAACATGGGTTACCGATCTATGCATTCATCCCTGGTTCAGGAAGTAAGCGGAGCCCATTGCATGCTGGACTCCCGACACTTGAAAAACACAGGTTCATGAATCCTTACGCTGCCGGCGTCGACCTGCTCTCCCATGTAGATGCCGTGTTTGTTGGCGATCAAGGAACGGAGGGGAATTTGCTTCAGAATCTATCTAGCTATGAAAGTCTGAATATTTTATCTGTAAGAATGGAATCCGAACGCTTGCCAAGCGGAAGCTATAAATTGAGGCCGGATGTATCTCGAGATGTATTCAGGCTGCAAAATACCCGCGTGACTGCGTCTGTTGAGCCGAATCATACGGTAGGACGCAGTCTTGGAGCCATTACGATGGATAATGATGAATATGGACGATATCGGGGAGAAATTCAAATTTGCAAACGGGATTTGCAGGCTGATCACCGGGTCAATGTAATAGGGAGAGTCGTGGAAGAGGACCTCCCCTTGCTGGCCTTTCTAAAACCTTGTCATTCCTTAGTATTGGTAAATGAAGGACGAAAATAGTTCCAGAGAACAATGAACCTTGGGAAATTTTTGTTTTGGGGGCATGTTAAAGATAGGCGGCTGAGGGGATACCGGAAGCTGCCTACTTTCTTTTCAGGATCTTTATAAGATCTGAAAAAGATAAAGGGGGAAGCCTTGATGATCATTCGGAAAACGTTCACTGCTGGATTCGCCATTCTCTTGATTATTTCCCTTCTCGGAGGGCATGGCGCTGCTAAGGAATCAGTGAAAGGGAAGCCCGTAATGAACATAGATGAAATGATAGCGAGCATGTCGCTCGATGAAAAAATCGGTCAAATGCTCATGCCGGACTTTCGCAATTGGCAGAAACAAGGGGAAGGGAAAGCCACTGGGTTTATTGAAATGAACTCCGAGGTTGCAAGCATCATTGAAAAATACCATTTAGGTGGTGTAATCTTGTTTGCCGAAAATGTTGTCGACACCGAACAAACGGTTCGGCTCACGGATGGCCTGCAAAAGGCAAGCCCGGACCTTCCATTGTTCATCACGATCGATCAAGAGGGCGGAATCGTAACCAGGCTTCAGACGGGAACGAATCTTCCTGGGAACATGGCCCTTGGTGCAGCAAGGAAGGAGAATTATGCTTATCAGACCGGAGCAATCATTGGATCGGAACTGTTGTCTCTTGGCATAAATGTGAATTTCGGCCCCTCGGTCGATGTTAATAATAATCCAAGTAATCCGGTGATTGGCGTCCGTTCCTTCAGTTCGGACCCGTCACTCGTATCGAAGCTTGGCATCCAGACAATAAAAGGATTGCAAAGGCAGAACATGATAGCAACGACTAAACATTTCCCTGGTCATGGGGATACCGCTGTGGATAGCCATTATGGCCTCCCCCTTGTTGCTCATGATAAAGAGCGGTTGCGTACCATCGAGCTGGTCCCTTTTCAAAAAGCCATCGATGCTGGCGTGGATATGATGATGACGGCTCATGTTCAGTTTCCTGCGTTCGATGATACGATGTATACCAGTAAAAAAGATGGACAAAAAATCATGGTTCCCGCTACGCTTTCCGATAAGGTCATTACAGGTCTTCTTCGTGAAGAGATGGGATATGACGGCGTAGTGGTGACGGATGCCCTGAATATGTTGGCCATTGCAGACAATTTCGGCCAGGAGGAGGCCGTGGTGCTAGCCATTAAGTCAGGTGTCGATATTGCTTTGATGCCGGCACAGGTGAATTCGCTCGACATGGAGAAAAATTTAACCTCCGTTTTCAATGCGGTGAAGTCAGCCGTGGAAAACGGGGAAATCCCTTTGGAACAAGTGAATAACTCAGTAGCTCGAATACTTGAGCTGAAAGTGAAAAGGGGGATACTGGATAAAAGTGCTCCAGCTCCCCCGCTTGATAAAAAAATCAAAAGAGCACTACAAGTGGTTGGAAGTGTTGGACATTTGAAAAAGGAAAGGAAAATGGCGGAGGATGCTACGACCCTATTGAAAAATGAAGAAAGAACCCTCCCCTTCAAACCAAGGAAAAATGATAAGGTTTTAGTTCTTGCTCCCTTTGATGATCAAGTTGAATCCTTGACAAGAAGCATCCGCGAATTGGCTGATAAAAAGAAGATGAAGAGAGTGCAGGTGACAAGCATGAGCTATTCGGGAAAGACATTTACGGATGAAGCGGTCCGACTCATCAATGAAGCGGATTATGTCATAATTGGTTCCTATATTGTCAAAAACGATCCGGTTGTCAAGGATGGAGCGATCGATGACAGCATTCAAGATGCAAAAAGGTGGGCAACGGCTTTCCCAAGAGCAGTGATGAATGATGCAAACAAAAAAGGTAAGGAATTGGTTGTGATGAGTTTGAGGAACCCTTACGATGTCGCTAACTTCGAAGAAGCGAAAGCGGTGCTTGCCGTTTACGGTTATAAAGGGTACTCCAACGGGAGATATAGGCAGCCTAATATTCCGGCAGGCATTTCGGCAATTTTTGGAGCCTCAAAGCCTCGGGGCACATTGCCGGTCGATATACCATCAGTGATCCATCCAACTGAAAAGCTTTATGAATTTGGATATGGATTAGACATGAATTCTGGCAAACCACTAAAAATGAAGGGGGTTGCAAATTGAAAAAGACGATGATCATATTGGCCGTTTTCTTGTTGGCATTTTGCCTCTCTTCCTCAAAAAGTGTTACCGCTGTAAAGGAGGAGAAAAAACAAAAGGTCAGTCCTGGGATTGAAGTTCTTTTAAAAGAAGAAAAGAAGCTTTTAAAAGGAAAGAAGGTGGGATTGATAACGAATCCAACAGGCATTGATTCTCATTTAACCAGTGTCGTCGATTTGCTTCATGACGATCCGGAGATACAATTGACTACCTTATTTGGTCCCGAGCATGGAGTTCGCGGAGATGCGCAAGCAGGCGCAAGTGTGGACTTTTATGAAGATGAAAAAACGGGATTGCCCGTTTATAGCTTATATGGAAAAACGAAAAAGCCAACTTCTGAAATGTTAAAAGATGTTGAGGTGTTAGTATTTGATATCCAGGATGTAGGAACGCGCTATTACACCTATATTTATACGATGGCTTATGCGATGGAAGCGGCGAAAGAGAACGATATCCCTTTTATCGTGCTGGATCGCCCGAACCCGCAAGGCGGTGAGGCTGTAGAGGGACCCGTGCTTGAGCAGGAATTTTCATCGTTCGTGGGAATGTACCCGATTCCACTCAAGCATGGCATGACAGTCGGCGAACTTGCCACGTTATTCAATAAGGAATTCAAAATTGGCGCCAATCTCCAGGTCATCAAGATGAAAGGCTGGAAGCGGGACATGGATTATGACGCGACAGGGCTTCCATTTGTCCTGCCATCACCAAACATGCCCACAGTATCGACTGCATTCGTATATCCAGCTACAGGATTGATTGAGGGAACGAATATCTCGGAAGGCAGGGGAACGACCAAACCATTCGAATTGATTGGTGCTCCTTATATAAACGGAGATGTCCTTGCCGGGAAATTGAATGCTTTGCGCTTACCTGGCGTTCAATTCAGGGGAGCTTCATTTACACCGATGTTTTCCAAGCATGCAGGTCAGCTTAGCCATGGAGTGGAAATCTATGTAACCGATCGAAAGAAATTCAAGGCAGTACCAACAGGACTCCATCTCATCAAGACCATTCATGATCTATATCCGGATGACTTTGAGTTCCTGCAAGCCAACAATTTTAATTTATTAATCGGAAATGGCTGGGTAAAGGGGAAAATTGACGAAGGCTCGTCTGTAAATGAAATCATGAATGAGTATCAGGATGATTTAGATGCATTTAAAAAGGTTCGTAAAAATTACTTGCTTTATCGATAACAGAAAATCTCGTATAAACTTATCTCAAGCTGCAGGTAAACTCTTTAGTATTAAGGAGTTTACCTGCAGTTTTTTTATGGTGTTATACCTTGACCGTTACATTCGAATTAAGATAGAACCCTGATTGCCCGCAGCTCGAAGGATGTGCTTGTGATATTTCAATCTCCAGCAAGGGGTTTCTTTCGGCGGCGGTACCGGAGCCTCGCACTTTTACCATGCGTGAACCCATCATTCTGAAGGCTTTATTCGTTTCATGCATGAAGTTTAAATGGCTATTGCATTAGTCTGGAGGAACATTAATTCATTAAATCAAGTTCTAAAATGGAAGGAACGGTTGTCTAATAGAATATGGGGTTTACCCTAAATCGATAGTTGTCAGGAGGAGAGTCGATGAAACAATACCTTCAAAAAATTGGTCGGTCCTTGATGCTTCCGGTAGCCGTCTTGCCAGCAGCAGCGATTTTGATGGGGATAGGCTATTGGATTGACCCGGCAGGATGGGGGACGGGAAGTCCGTTAGCGGCTTTTCTGATCAAGGCCGGTTCCTCGGTCATATCTAATATGTCGATCTTATTTGCTGTCGGAATTGCCTTGGGGATGTCGAAGGAAAAGGATGGTTCAGCCGCTTTGAGCGGGCTTGTAGCCTTTCTGGTCGTAACGACATTGCTTTCACCGGAGTCGGTAGCGATGCTGCAGGGTCTCGATGCAAATGAAGTGAATCCCGCTTTTGGGAACATCGATAATCAATTCATCGGAATTCTCTCTGGGCTTGTGGCTGCATCCATGTTCAACCGTTTTAGTAAGGTCGAGCTCCCGGATGCCTTCGCTTTCTTCAGTGGCAAACGGCTGGTGCCCATCGTCACGGCGGTTGCGATGCTGCTCGTTTCGCTTATCTTATTTTTCGTGTGGCCGCTTATCTACTCGTGGTTAGTTGCGTTCGGGGAGGGAATCAGTGAATTAGGCGCGGCTGGTGCAGGGCTCTACGGCTTCTTCAACCGGTTGTTGATTCCAACAGGACTGCATCATGCGTTAAACTCCGTATTTTGGTTTGATGTGATCGGACTTAACGATATCGGCAATTTCTGGGCGGGGACAGGGACAAAGGGGACGACAGGCATGTACCAAGCCGGCTTCTTTCCCGTCATGATGTTCGGCTTGCCCGCAGCGGCGCTTGCGATGTACCATTCGGCTAAATCCAAGAAAAAGAAACAAGTGGCTTCATTAATGCTTGCCGCAGGATTCGCATCGTTTTTTACTGGAGTTACAGAACCATTGGAATTTGCCTTCATGTTCGTTGCGCCTGCACTATTTGTGGTGCACGCCTTATTAACCGGAATTTCATTGGCGATTGCCGCAACGTTCCACTGGACAGCAGGATTTGGATTTAGCGCAGGATTTATTGATTTCGTTTTAAGCTCAAGATTGCCACTGGCAAATGAACCTTATATGCTGCTCCTTCAAGGCCTTGTTTTTGCTGTCATCTACTATTTCTTATTTCGCTTTTTAATCGCCAAGTTCAATTTAATGACCCCTGGCAGAGAAGATGACCGAGATGAACGGGATGGAGAAGAAGAGGCCCAAGCGGACAGTGGGGCGATCGAGCACAACGAGAATGAAAGGAAATTTTTCAGGATCGCTTCAGCTATTTACGAGGGACTGGGTGGGGAGGCCAATGTAGTTTCTGTCGATAACTGCGTTACCCGGCTACGAGTTGAAGTGGAGGATATGGAAGCGGTTGATCAAAGCAAAATCAAATCGACTGGCATTGCCGGAATCAATGTTGTCGGTCCCCAAAGCATACAAGTCATTGTTGGGCCTCAGGTACAATTCATAGCTGAAGAAATCGAAAAGATCCGAAAGAGATAGCCCATGGAGTTGCCTGATGAAATTGCATGGATGAAGCTGGCGGTTTTTGGATGGCGCTAGGGTGGTTATTCTACGATAAGAATGAAGTGTACACAGATTTTCTGATCGTAGAGGTTTTATGAGGAATATATGGGGAAGAGGCTATTTTCAATCGTGAGGAAACCTGATTTGGGCTTTTTAGAGATTAGAATAAAAAGAATAAATGTTCTATAATAGAGTAAGGGTCTGAAAAAAAGGAATTGCATGTGAGGGAGGAGAATTAGTAAGGAAGGGGTTTTATCATTATGATAACCTGATGTATAGAACCGTTTCCATTCATTTGCCTCGTATAGCATTCTGTTTTAACTCTAGTAGCCTACATAAAATGTAAACTCGATTCCGCCATAGCTTTGGATTTTAAGATTGTCAGTATAAGGGAGGTACCGACCTTGTATCAACCAAAAACAAAAGAAACAGATTCCAGTGTCATTGAGTTCATCGAGAATGTCGATAATCCGAAAAAGCGTGAAGACGCATACGAACTATTAAATGTTTTTATGGAAACGACAGGGTTTGAAGCCAAGATGTGGGGACCGAGCATCATAGGATTCGGAAGCTATCATTACAAATATGAATCCGGTCACGAAGGAGATGCCCCCCTTGTCGGCTTTTCACCTCGAAAAGCAAAGATCAGTTTATACTTTTCCCTGGAAGAGAACCAAAGGGAGGAACTGTTGCGTTCATTTGGAAAGCACACCGCTGGAAAAGGCTGTGTGTACATCAATAAAGTAGCAGATATCGAGCTTGATGTATTGAAAGAATTCATAAATCAGTCTGTAAAGTTTTTGAGAGAAACATATCCGAATGAAGAAGTGAAATAATTCCGGGTCTGGTGTAACTCTTTTTAAGGATAAAGAAAGTGAGTGGATAGGTAATGGGAAAAATTAAAGTGGGAATCGTTGGGTATGGATTGTCAGGTGCAACATTTCACGCACCTTTATTAAGTGTTTTAGAGCAATTTCATATAGCGAAAGTGGTCAGCTCCCAAAAGGAAAAGGTCCGACAAGACTTGAAGGATGTGGAAGTGGTCGGCAGCTTGGAGGACATTCTCGAAGATGAATCGATCGATTTGATGGTTATCACGACACCGAGCGGATTGCATTATGAAATGGCCAAACAAAGCTTATTAGCGAGAAAGCATGTCATCTTGGAGAAACCGATGGTAGTGAAAACTTGGGAGGCAGCGGACCTCATCAAGATTGCCGAGGAAGAACATCTGCTTTTAAGTGTCTACCATAACCGGAGATGGGATAATGATTTCTTGACGGTCAAAAAATTATTGGATGATGGCGTGCTTGGTGATATCAATACATACCAGGTTCATTATGATCGATTCAGGCCGGCTGTCAGGGATAGATGGAGGGAGAAACCAGGCCCCGGATCAGGAACGCTTTATGATTTAGGCTCACATCTCATAGATCAAGCCCTGCATTTGTTCGGATTGCCACAATTCGTTTCTGCAGATGTATTTGCCCAAAAGGAGGATGCGGAAACGGATGATTATTTTCATGTCCTATTAGGATATGAAAAGCTGAGGGTCATCCTGCATTCTGGCTCGATCGTTCCGGTCAACGGACCGAGGTTTCAGGTACATGGCAATAAAGGGTCATTCATCAAATATGGTATTGATGGCCAGGAGCAGGCCTTAAGCGAGGGCAAAAAACCGCTGGATAGCTCCTGGGGTGCCGATGTCCCTGAAAACTATGGCCAACTGGTTACTATCGAAGGCGAAAACGTGAAACATGAAACGATCCAAACCATACATGGCTCTTATTTAAACTTTTACAAGGAAATTGCCGACAGTATCCTGATCGGGAAAAAAGCTCCCGTCACGGCTCAAGAGGGACTGGCGGTTATTCGAATCATTGATGCGGCCTTTGAAAGCAGTAAAAGCAAGAAAGTCGTATATATTAATTGAGACATTTCGGCCTCAACTTGATAAACCGAGGCAAAAGAAGCGGATGATAGCTGTCCGTGTTTTCTTTCAATTTAGGAGATGCGGCCACTTTTTCCGGCTTCACATGCCAAAAATACCCCGAATGCAAATTCGGGGTATTAGGCATGGATATTTTCTTCAAATCTACGATAATGCCTTCGCATGATGAGAGCGTTTGTTCCAAGCCATGGTGATCAATAAAGTAATGATCAAGAGGAAAAGTCCCAACATGAACGGATAGGTAATATGGATATCATACATTAATCCGGCAAGAGTGGGTCCAAGGACATTTCCAATGCTCATATACGCATTATTCATTCCCATCGCAAAGCCCTGCTCGTTTCCAGCCATTTTCGAAATCAATGTATTGAGTACAGGACGCAAGATGGATGTGGATAGGAAGATGATAAGTGAGATTAAAAAGAAAGTCAGGTAACTTGAAGCGAAAAGGGATAGAAGGAAACCGATGGCCGCTACACTGATAAAAATGTTCAGCACATTGACTTCCCCGAAACGGCGAACAATCCGGTCGACGACAAATAGCTGGACGATTACACTGACGATACCGGTCGCTGTAACCATGACGGCGATATCCTTTGGACTGGAATCGAATTGATTGTCAAGATAAAGACCAATTACGGATTCGTATGCCATTAAACCAAAACTCATTACAAGTGTAATGATAAGAGGAATGAAATAGGGCATTTTTACAGATAAGGCAATCTTGCGAACCATTGAGTCATTGCTCTCCGGAGCAGAGGCAATCTGTGCCGTTTCACTTTCTTTTAAAACGAAAATCGAAAATACCACGGCTGAAAGTGATACAAGGGCAGAAATTAAAAAGGGAAACTTCAAGCCAAAGTCCGCTAAAAACCCTCCGATTCCTGGACCGATGACAATGCCCAGGGACATGGCTGCAGAAACTAAGCTATTGCCCTTTGCGCGTTGATCGAATGTGGTGATGTCCGCCACATAAGCGAAAATTGCGGGAATAAGCAAGGCTGCTCCGATCCCGCCGATGACACGGGAAGCATATAATAACCAAATCGAATTGACGGCGAAAAAAATGAACATCGATAATGTCAATCCAACCAGTCCGTATATGATCATTTTCCTGCGGCCGTATAGGTCGGTCCATTTTCCGGCAATTGGGGAAAAAATAAGCTGTGCCCCCGCGAAAATGGCAATCATAAGACCAGCGGCGGTTCCCCCTTGATCAATGGAAGCGAGGTACGCTGGTAAAATAGGAATGATGATGCCGAAACTTCCTATTGCTATAAACATATTGATCATAAGGATTATGATCTTTTTTCTTTGTTCTGCTGACATGGACAGCCTCTCTCTCTCTTTAAAATCAGTAACCATTTTAATTCGCATGGTTAATTTTTCGATACGTTAATTATGTTATAGTTTAAGATAGATAGTTGTCAATAAGAAAGGATTGTCAAACATGAATCCAAGTGAATTGTATGATTTGCATATAGAAATCAAGGAGTTAAGCAGACTCTCCCAGGAATTGATCGAACCGTCATTGGTGAAATACGATTTAACATCCGTCCAGTATCGCGCATTGCAGCTAATTGTCTTAAATGAATCCTTGGCTGTAAAATACATATCGAATCATTTAAACATCAAGCCTGCAGCCGGGACGGCGCTGATTGACAGGCTTGAACGGAAGAATTTGATTGAAAGATGCCACAGTGAGGATGATCGGCGAGTCGTTTACATCCAAGCCACCGAAATCGGGAAAGAAACCTATCATTCCATAAACCGGTGTTTCACCAAAATTTTTAACGACTTTTATGGCGTTTTGAATGAAGAGGAAACGGTGAGGCTAAAACAAATTGTCGGAAAGCTGACCGACCATGTGTCATCTTGTATAGAGGAACAGTAAAGATCTTCCAATAAAGACAGCAGTGCTATGAAAAGTGGGTGCTGCTTTACAAGGTTAATAATCTGAATATTGAATGTATTTAAATTGAAATTCCTTACAGTTTTCATGAATTCTCCCTCGATCTAAGGAGGATATGCCAATCCGAAATAGAATATGAATCAGAAGATTCCATGTTTTTTACGTGACTCATGATGCGGCGAACGGTCAGTGATACTATCGGATGAAGGAGCTGGTTTTAATGATTTCACCATTGACCCCAATGGATTGGAAGCGCAGGGCCGTGAAATATTATCCTCATAAAGTGGCTGTCATAGATGGAAAGAAAGAGTTTACCTACATGGAATTCGGACAGCGTGTCGATCGGCTTTCCCTGGCACTTCACGTTTCAGGAATTGAAAAAGGAGATCATATTGCCGTGATGCTGCCGAATACGCATCATATGCTGGAATGTTTTTATGGGATCTGTCAATTGGGTGCGGTAATGGTGCCCCTGAATTACAGGCTTTCTGCTGAAGATTTGGAGTATATCATCAAGCATAGTGATGTAAAAATGTTAATAGTCGATGCAGAATTTGCAGCACCGATCGAGACAATCGTTACGAACCTATCAATGGAGACGATCATTATTGTTCCTGTAGATGGCCATGAAACAGATTTGGCCGGAATAAACTATGAGGATTTCTTAAAGCATGTGAATGACGGAAATCGCCTGCCCGTGGCAGATATTGATGAAAATCAGCTATTGACGATAAATTACACGAGTGGCACGACCTCAAAACCAAAGGGAGTCATGTTGACCCATCGCGGCAATTACCTGAATGCGGCCAATTTCATTTATCACCTAACATTGAAGCATGATGATGTGTACCTCCATACCCTACCGATGTTTCATGCCAACGGCTGGGGAGGCGTATGGGCGATTACGGCCACTGGGGGGACCCATGTATGTTTAAGAAAAGTGGATCCCCCAAAAATTCTTGAATTATTCTCAAAATGCAAAATTACATTATTATGCGGCGCACCGACAGTCGTCAATATGCTGGTGAATGAACCTGGGGCAAAGGAAACCGATATCAAGGTGCGTCCGCGCATGGCAACGGCGGGAGCCCCGCCATCAGCCGCCCTCATACATAAAGCAGAGGAGATCCTTGGCTTGAATATGATCCACGTATATGGACTGACGGAAACATCCCCTTTCATCCTATATAATGAATGGAAAGGTGAATATGACGCCAAATCAGCGGACGAACAAGCGATGATAAAAGCAAGACAAGGCATTGAATTGGTTTTTAATGGGGAGACGATGGTCGTCAATCAAGACGGGGCAGAAGTTGCCTGGGATGGAACGGAGTTAGGGGAAATCATTACACGTGGCAATGTCGTGATGGAAGGATATTATAAAGATTCGGAGAAGACGGCAGAAGCGATCAGGGACGGCTGGTTTTATACAGGTGATCTGGCCGTGACCCATCCTGACGGATATATTGAAATTCAGGACAGGGCTAAGGATTTGATCATATCCGGTGGTGAAAATATTTCCTCAACTGAAATTGAAGGGATTTTATATAAGCATCCTGATGTATTGGAGGCAGCGGTCATTGCCGTACCTCATGATAACTGGGGTGAAACGCCAAAGGCAATACTAGTCCTGAAAGATAACGCCCTTGTGACGGAAAGCGAGATCATTACCTTTTGCCGCTCGCGAATGGCTCATTTTAAAGCGCCTACAACGGTTGAATTCGTTGAAGACCTTCCGAAAACCGCAACAGGCAAACTCCAAAAGTACCGTCTGAGGGAAATCCATTGGAAAGGAACAAAAAAGGTGAATTAATGTCTAAAGTAAAACCAAGCATGCTATGGAAGCAGCATGTTTGGTTTTTTTCTTGCATTCTATTTGGGAGGAATGCTTGTATCAGTTTCCACGACAAATCGGGGCTTCTAAAGGAAAGGGTGGATTCAGTGTAATAAATAAAAGGTTTTTTGATAAATCTGGCTTTTTACCCCTCGCATAGACCGTAAGCGCGTTTCTGGAATGATATGCTGCTATTTAACCATTAGGACTGGCGGCGAGTGCCGATGCAAGTGCTACAGTTGGGCCATCTGCAAACACAAGCGTACTTACAATGCTTGACCAGGTTGTTCCCTTTTGGTGTGCCGTTATCATTTTTCCTAAATGGGCATTAGTAGCCATGATTGCTAATAATTACTCTTTATGTCCATGTTTTATCATCAGGATGTCTCCATCAATGATAGCTGATCGAAATGTATTTTCCATCTACAACATAGACCCATATAGTGTCGTAAATAAAGAAGAAAAGATAAAAAATATTGATTGTTAATGCTTAACGAGCCATGAAAAATCACTTTATATATGCAAAACTTATGAAGGTGCATTTAAACATTATAACGTTATATTGATTAGTTCAGGGAAATATGTTAATCTATTTTTGTAAAGAGAATATCATGAATTCTCATATTCCATTGTAACCGTTTACGAATTTTACTTACAATCAATAGGACGTTCTTAAAAAGGATGAGGGAAATGACAAGTAGGTTAATACTGAAAAATGTAAGGATGCTAGATGGTAACGGAGCAGATATCATCTTGGAAAATGGGGTGATTAAGGATATCACTCTGGCAGGGACTGCAAGTGCAACTGGAGCTGAAATGATTGATTACGAGAATAAGGTTTTTGTTTCCAGCGGCTGGATTGATATGCATGTACATGCCTTTCCTGAATTAGACCCTTATGGTGATGATGTTGATGAGATTGGTTGTAAAACAGGTGTAACAACGATCGTTGATGCAGGAAGTACTGGGGCAGATAGGATATCTGATTTAGTTAACAGTTGTGAAAAATCCAAAACGAATGTTTTCGCCTTTCTGAATATTTCGCGGATTGGTTTGAAAAGGATCGATGAGTTATCGGATACTTCATGGCTTGATGAAACGGAATTAAAAAAGGCAATCTCACAGTATGGTGATTTTGTCGTTGGACTTAAAGCCAGAATTAGTAAGAGTGTGGTTGGTCCGAATGGGATCGAACCATTAAAGATCGCTAGGAAATTCTCTGCCGATACTGGATTGCCTTTAATGGTCCATATCGGTTCAGGGCCGCCTGATATTAGAGACGTCCTTAATTTATTAGAGGAAAAAGATATTATTACGCACTACTTAAATGGTAAAGCCAATAATTTATTTGATGAAAAAGGAGAGCCCCTACCTGAGTTCAATAAAGCGATTGAACGGGGGGTTCATCTGGATGTTGGTCATGGAACAGCAAGCTTTTCTTTTCCAACTGCAGAAATGGCGAAAAAGAGGGATATTCGTTTCAATACGATCAGTACAGATATATATCGGGGAAACCGATTAAATGGACCTGTTTATAGTATGGCAAATGTGCTTACTAAATTCTTGTATCTGGGATACCCCTTAAAAGAGGTAATAGATGCAGTTACGGTCAATGCAGCAGTGTGGCTGCATAAGCCAGAGCTAGGAAGGATTTCAGTTGGGGATATGGGGAATCTGACTCTATTTTCCATTGAGGATGAGTCTACCCTTCTGCAGGATTCCGAAGGCGAAAAAAGGATGGCGGAAAAAAGAGTGGTCGTAAAAGGAGTGGTTATTAATGGAGAGTTCAATGAATGCTAAATACGGTTTGAAAAGAGTCATTAATGCTAGCGGAAGAATGAGTATACTTGGTGTTTCTGCTCCGACTGACACAGTGATGGATGCGATGAAAACAGGTGGACAAAATTATGTTGAAATCTCTGAATTAGTCGATAAGTCAGGACAGCATATAGCGAATTTACTTCAATCAGAAGCAGCGGTCGTCGTAAACTCAGCTTCCAGCGGAATCGCCCTTTCAGTGGCGGCAATCGTCACTGAAGGAAATAGAAGGAAAAGTGAAAGACTTCATCAAGATCACATTCAAAAGAATGAAGTCATCATGCTGAAAGGACACAATGTTCAGTATGGAGCGCCAGTCGAAACGATGATTTACCTTGGTGGCGGAAAATTGGTTGAAGTGGGATATGCAAACGAAGGCAAGGCAGAACATATTGCCGACGCCATTAATGATAATACGTCCGCGATCTTATACGTGAAATCCCATCATGCCGTTCAGAAGAATATGATTTCGATAGAAGAAGCCTGGGAAGTGGCAAAAGCTTATAATATTCCTTTGATTGTCGATGCTGCAGCGGAGGAAGAATTGAAGAAATATGTACAAGTCTCCGATTTAGCCATTTACAGTGGTTCAAAAGCGATTGAAGGACCAACATCGGGTATTGTTGCTGGGAAACAAAAATATATCGAGTGGTTGAAGGTACAATTGCACTGTAGCGGCAGGAGTATGAAAGTTGGTAAAGAAACAACCTTTGGGTTGCTTCAGGCATTGGATGAGTATTTTGTCAAAGCGGACAATAGCGGACAAGAAAAAGCTAGTTTACAAGTTCTTGCATCACTAGAATCCATTGATGGCGTAAAAGTAACGATTGTTCAAGATGAGGCAGGTAGAGCCATCTATAGAGCTCGTATCTCCATTGATCCTTTGATTACGGAAACAACGGCAAAGGAAGTGAACGAGCAGCTGAAAAATGGAAATATTGCCATTTACACGCGTGATTATGGTGTACGTCAAGGCTTTTTCGATATCGATCCGCGTCCATTGCAAGGTGATGACATTCATGTCATTGAAGCACAGTTAAGAACCATTTTAGGAGGGAATCAAGGATGACTAACATAAACGAACGCTTTTTGAATGATCGAGTGGCGCTTAATGTACTTGCCGATAGTGTAGAAAATGCAGTGGAGGTGTTCAACGCAGCGGAAGGCCATGTCTTGGTGGGGGTGCTTTCCAAGGATTATCCAACCGTTGAAGCGGGAGTGGCTGCAATGCAGGAGTATGGCGATGCCATTGATGAGGCCGTTTCAATCGGCCTTGGCGCTGGTGATAATAGGCAGGCGACAGTTG
Organism: Peribacillus sp. FSL E2-0218; assembly: GCF_037992945.1. NCBI lineage: Bacteria > Bacillati > Bacillota > Bacilli > Caryophanales > Bacillaceae > Peribacillus > Peribacillus sp. FSL E2-0218. The sequence continues at coordinate 2,340,609 of NZ_CP150304.1, forward strand.
TTGCAGAAATTGCAAAATATTATCCTGGGAGCCATATTAATCAGGTTTTCCCGAGTGTGGGAGCGACAAGGGCAAATTTGGGCGAAAAGGATAGTTGGATAAATTCGTTGGTTTCTCCAACTGGCAAAGTCGGCTATGTGAATATTTCCACCGGCCCTGTTAGTGCAGGTGCAAGTGAAACTGCCATTGTACCGATCAAAGCGGCCATTGCCTTGGTCCGGGATATGGGAGGTAATGCATTGAAATACTTCCCGATGAAGGGCCTGAAGCATGAAGAGGAGTACCGTGCAGTGGCCAAAGCTTGCGGTGAAGAGGGCTTTGCTTTAGAACCGACTGGTGGAATCGACTTGGAGAATTTCGAAACCATTCTGGAAATAGCTTTGGAAGCAAAAGTGCCTAAAATCATTCCCCATGTTTATTCTTCCATCATTGATCAAGAAACCGGCAAAACGAATGAGGAGGATGTAAGGAAATTATTGGCCATGACAAAAAAATTGGTTGAAAAATATGCGTAAACGGATCGTGGCATTCGGGGAAGTGATGATGCGCTTGCAGGTACCGGGACATGCCCTATTATCACAAGCCAACACGCTGCAATACTCCTTTTCAGGCACTGGGGTAAACGTTGCTTCTGCGATGACCAAACTTGGGCATGATGGTTTCCTGGTGACAAAATTACCGGATAATCCTCTTGGGGATTCTGCGGTGGTTTCCTTGCAGCACTTAGGCATTGAACGGGATTTCATTTCCAGAGGCGGTAAGTATTTGGGGATGTACTTTCTGGAAAACGGCTTTGGGCAACGTGCAAGCCGGGTCACCTACTCAAATCGGCTCGAAAGCAGTTTCAATACTGCTTCGCTATCCGATTATGATTTGGGACTGATTGCAGAAAAGGCAGATATCATTCATTTTTGCGGGATCACACTTGCCATGGCGGATAATGTACGGGAAAGCATGAAGGTGCTGGCGAGAAAAGTAAAAGAAAAAGGCGGTACGGTCTGTTTCGATTGCAATTACCGCCCTTCCTTATGGGAGGGAGGGTATGCAGCTGCCAAGCCTCATTATGAAGAAATGCTTTCATTGGCGGATATTGTCATGATGAATGAAAAAGACGCCATGTATATTTTAGGGATGAAGTCCAAATCTCCACATCGGGATGGACAGCTTAGGGAGTTGGTGCCTGAAGTGGCCAAAAAATACAATATCCGGTCAATAGCGGGGACACATCGTTCAATCAATAGTGATACTACCCATACTTTACGTGGATACCTGTACAAGGAGCAAACATTTCACTTTTCAGATAACCTATCATTTTCGGTTTATGATAGAATAGGTTCAGGCGATGCATATACGAGCGGAATCCTCCATGGAGAATTGACAGGCTTTTCCCCGGAAAAGACAGTTCTGTTTGCAGCTGTTTCAGGAATGCTGGCGTGTACGGTCGTTGGTGATACTCCTTTGGCAACTGAAATGGAGATCCTGTCAGCCATGGAAGGTAAAATGGAAGATATAATGAGATAAAAGGCAGGAGATGTGGGATGAGAGTGAACAGGAAAAATGGACCTATGTATTTACAAATTAAAGAAATATTGAAGGATCGTATTTTACATGGTGTTTATGCCATTGACACGAACATCCCCTCCGAGCCTCTGCTGGAAGAAGAATTTAAGGTAAGTAAGGTTACTGTCCGCAATGCGATTAAAGAACTTGTGCAAGAGGGATATGTCGAAAAGAAAAGCGGAAAAGGCACTAGAGTCATAGCGAATGGTTCGATTGTCAAGCTTTCCAAAGGGAAGCGCTTCACGGAACTATTGGTGGAGGAAGGGCATTTCATTTTCAAAAAAATGTTGAACATCTCTCATGTTGAACTTCCTGCTGATTCTCATCTGCATCCTTTATTCGGCGATCATTGCATAAACATTGAACGAATCTATTTGTTGGACAATGAGCCTTATATTTACTTTACGCATTACGTTTCCCTGGATTTGGACCAAGATGAGTTGGACGAGGTCCAAATCAATTCCTTGTACCGTTTTTTAGAGGATCATAACGTCCAGCTTGAAACTTTCAGGGACGAATTTGGCGTTACCATCCCACCGGACCATATATGTGAAGCACTGAAAATCGAACCCAATAGTGCTGTTCTAAAAAGGATTCGGATTTCAAGTGACGGGGACGGAAAGGTCATGGAATATAGTGAAGGATTTTACAACACGGCGAAACAGAATTATATCGTTACATATAATGAGCCGGTACAATAATTCGATTTTCGATTTATTGTATCGCTTTGAATGTAAGCGATTTCTTAAGGGCGGGTAGAGCATATGGAGCTATATTTATTAGGAATTACGCTGATAGCGATCGTCATTGTTATTTTGGGGGTATCATGGTGGAAATGGCATGCATTCATAAGTTTGACTGTAGCCAGTTTATTCTTAGCTGTTTTTTCCGGTCTTCCTTTGGACAAGATTGTAGGCGCTTACGAAACGGGCGTCGGTGCAGTCCTGGGACACCTTATAGGCATTTTGGCATTAGGGACGATTCTAGGGAAGATGATGTCCGACTCAGGAGCTGGCATGCAGGTAGCCGACTTCTTTATTCATAAATTTGGTGTGAAGAATTTGCCATGGGCGATGCTGTTGTCAGGCTTCATCATCGGGATACCGGTATTTTTCGAAGTGGGCTTGGTCATATTGCTCCCTTTGGTCATTTCCATACGGAAATCGACTAAAGTGAATATACTATTAATCGGAATTCCAGTACTTGCTGGTTTATCGATCGTACATGGGCTTGTACCCCCGCATCCGGGTGCGATGACGGCAATCGGGATTTATAATGCTAACATGGGGCACGTACTTCTTTACTCATTGATCATAGCATTCCCGACAGCTGTACTTGCCGGTCCTTTGTTTGCGAAATGGATTCAAAAACGGGTAGTTCCAGTTGGGGAACCGGAATTGATCCGGGTGGAAACGAAGGCAAATGCCTTGCCAGGCACAGGAGTTTCGTTCTTTATCATCCTCTTGCCTGTATTGCTTATGGTCTTGACGGTGTTGGCTCCTTATCTGCCAATACCGGCTTCCATGGAAAAATGCTTGTTATTTATCGGAAGTCCGGTCATTGCCCTATTAATCTCTTGTTTTGCAGCTTACTATTTCTTGGGCTTTAGGCAGGGAATGGATAAATCGCTCATTAAAAAATTAACGGAAGAATGCTTATTGCCTTTGGCTTCCATTATTTTAATAATTGGAGCGGGGGGTGGCTTCAAGCAGATCTTAATCGATAGTGGCGTGGGAACCGCCATTGCATCCATGTCTGAACAAATATCATTATCACCACTCGTGCTTGCATTTCTAGTGGCTGGATTGATCCGGATTGCCACAGGCTCTGCAACGGTCGCTTTGACCACAGCAGCAGGAATCGTTTCACCAGTCGTTGCCAATATGACGGGTGTCAATTTGGAATTACTCGTCATTGCCACGGGCGCAGGTTCACTTATGTTTTCCCATGTCAATGATGCAGGCTTCTGGTTGGTCAAGGAATATATGGGGTTAACCGTAAAAGAAACGTTCAAAACATGGACAGTCATGGAAACCTTACTTTCCTTTGTGGCTTTCGGTCTTGTATTGATCTTGGATCTATTTGTTTAGGCAATATGAGGGACAAATGTAGTGGATAGATAACAATTCTTTACCCCCGTGATGTGTCAAGGGGTGACATATCACCGGGGGTTTTCATTTTGTATTAAGGTTCCAAAGGCTAAGTGAAGCAAACGAATGGATATGGCCGGCTTGGATGACATAGGAGATTGGAATAAGATTCATCCCGAACTTTCTTCGTTTCACCCAGAGGTTGTGGGGCTTGCTCCTCTAATGTATAAATCCTGACAGAGACTTCGATATTGTAAGATAGACAGCTTACCGTTGACATATTCATTTTGAATATAGTCTAACAATTCATTGGCATGATTGGGCTTCCGGCGTTTTTCCTGAATGTAATGGAGGATTAAAACTTCTATAGTCACACACTCACCTTACTTGACAAGTATTTTTTTCATTAACAATATAACACGGTAATTCAAGTAATTATCATTTTTTGAATATTTTAACTATCGACATTTTTATACAAATATAAGAGCGGTTAAATTCGAACTTTGCCGAAAGAAGCCATGGCCGGTGAAAAATAAGCATTTACCCGTAGTTATTAAGGATTTGCACTGAGATTGCTTCTTCCTCCTCTCCAAGTTATATGGAGAGAATTTAGTTATTGACCGTTTCATTTCACTGCAGTCACCCGCTCATCTTTTCGAATCCACTTTGTAATAGGTTGATGGGAAATGATCTTGCATATGTAAGAGTGAGAGTATGAGGGAATGGGAGTCTATCATCGTTCGTAAGGAAACATTGCCTTGAAGAAGAAATACATAAGGAAGGTATAAAGGTTTCGGAATGAAATCATCCCGAAACCTTTTTGTTTATGAACGGCAATCATTGAGATGTGAGGGGTAATGACTAAATGAACTTCATGCCTGGACTTTTTGAACGGAAAATGGCGCTCCCTGAAGTTCGGCTGCCTCTCTCTTAATGGAGAATATATAAGCGGCCAGGCCTAAGAGGGCTGCAAAAATCAGCATGGCAATCGATGTACTGAAGTCCCCGCCGGAAAGATCGCGCAGCCAGCCCATGATATAACTGGAGAAGCCGCCCATGATATTGGTGAATCCAAGCAAGCCAGCGGCACGCCCGGCCGTTTCTGGCGTTGAATATTTAACCATGAGCATATTGCTCAGATGGAACACTCCGCCTTGGGCACCCATTGCCAGTCCCATGCATAGCCCTGCCAGAATTGGATTTCCAATGAAGACGGCCACTGTCAAAAAGATAGCCGTCATCGCAAATAGAAGCGAGGCCATCAAGCTGGGACGCCGCGTCTTGTCTGCTAGAAAGCCGCATGCCAGGACAAAACCAAGCGCAAATAACCAGGAAAGGGAAGTTATGCTCGACATTCCTTCCTTTTCGAAGCCTTTTGCTTCTATAAGATAAGTAGGAAGCCAAATACTTATTCCGAAAAACAGGAATGAACAGACAAGCATACCGAACCAAACGATCCAGAAGCGATGATCTTTGGCGAAATTTTTAGCCTCGGATGGTTCGCCGTTCTTGTCTTCCTCATCCTGCTGGCGAATGAAAGCCAATTCTTCTTTACTTAACCGGGGGTGCTCCTCCGGGGTATTTCTCGTCATGAAAATGAACATCGGGATGTTGATGAATAAGTTGAATGCTGCGAGCATGAAGAAAGCAGCTTGCCAGTGAAGTAAAGAGATAACAAGCACCAATATAATGGCCCCTATCGCTGGCCCTAAATAGTTGCCAGTAAGCCAGGAGGACTGGGCCCTTCCTAATTCACGTTTATGAAACCAGTTGGAAATGAATTTCCCCGATACGGGAATCATCATGCCTTCCCCGAATCCGAGTATGATCCTGCTAATCAGGAACACTTCATACGAATTGGCAAGGCCTGACGTAATCATGGTAAGTGTCCATATGAATAAACCGGCAATGGCGGTTTTTCGGGCCCCCAGTTTATCGATGATGAATCCCCAAAAAAGGTTTGATACTCCATAGGCAATCGTGAATACGAAAGAAAGAAGACCGATTTTTGCATTTTTATCATCACCTGTCATACCGAGTGCATTCAAGAATTCTGGATCTGTTTGAATGATGGAAATGCCAACCTTATCTATTTGTCCGAAAAACCAAAAGAAAAAAATTGGAACGGCAATGTACAACCATCTTTTTTTCCCATTTAACACAACACCATCTCCTTGTCAATTTTAGCATGACTTAAAACACTTACCATCAAGAATAAGTGAATGTCGGATCTTGGTTTGGATTGTCCCCCTTATCCGCCGCATCCCGCCTTTCTTTAATGAAACTAAAGGTGACTTTTCTGGGTGATGTTTTGTAAGCGAAACAACGTTTCACTTTCTTAACGATAAAATAAATAGAATTGATTGTCAATTTAATATTTTGATAATTTTATATTTTTAGAAAATAGTTCCGGACTGTCAGGTGAGAATGACAGTAAAAAACAACTAATCAAACCGGGGAAAAAGAGGATAAGCAAAATGATTGGGAAAATGCAAGTGGTAATGATGAAGAATTTGGCTCTCGTTTATTAAGAGGTTTCCGCTTCAAGAAACCCGCTTCTCTACCGAATTATGAAATTTTACGTTTGTTTTTATTTTCAAACTTAGATATATTTGGAAGGTGATAAGTCTTGATCAAGCAGTGCTTTGGTCATTGCAAAATGCCGAAAGGACTGAATCACCCAAATAGTTTTATATTCGTAAATATGCTTTAATTAACAAATAAGCAATTAATCTATTCATTCGTGATAATAAAAAGGATTGGGAGGTTTAAAAATGTCTATCAGGCACTTGGAAAAACACTCGATTCACTATCTGGAATCGGGAGATGGAAAGGCGCTCGTCATTTTGCATGGCTTAGGAAACAATTCACAGTCATGGAAGCAACAGCTCAGTCAGTTGAAGGAAGATTTCAGGGTAATTGCCTGGGATGCGCCAGGTTACGGTGAAAGTTCTGATCCAGAGGAAGAATTTCAGGATTTTTCGCAGTTTGCGGATGTGTTGAAGGAATTTCTTGAGAGTCTAGGTTTGCCATCGGTGTACCTGCTCGGCCATTCGATGGGATCGGCCATTGCGCTCGATTTTACAAGCAGGTTTCCGAAGATGGTTGAGGCGCTGATCATAGCGGATGCGACGCGGGGAGCGGCCGGGGTAAGCTCTGAGGAAAATAAACGGAAACTTCAGAATAGATTACATTCGATTAATACGTTAAGGCCGGAGGAACTTGCGAGGAAAAGAGTGAAGGCGCTCTTATCGCAAAATGCTTCTTCCGGGGTAGTCAAGGAAGCGGAACGGATCATGTCGCAAGTACGCCCAGCTGGATACCGGTCCGTATCGTACGCTTTATCGAATGTAAACCAAATGGAATTGCTTTCATCCATATCCGTTCCGACCTTGGTCATTTGTGGTGAATTGGATCTGGTCACGCCTGTTAGTGAATCAAAGGTTTTTCATGAGTTGATTCCCCATTCCGAATTGGCCATCGTCCCGAATACCGGCCATTTATGCTATCAGGAAGATCCGGTAACATTTAATGAAATTGTTACTGATTTTTTGAAGCGGCACTTGGCAGACCATACATAATAAGTGACTTGAAGATTGTGGTTTTTTGGAAAAACGAGAAATGAGATGAATATACAACTGGAGGAATACGCGAATGGTAAGCGAAGAAAAAGAAAAAGAGAAATATAGTGCTAATTCATTGGTGAGAGGGCTGGAGATCATTAAGCTATTCAATGAATCACAGCCGAATTTGTCTCTTTCGGAAATTGCAAAACAACTGGGTGTGAGCAGAACGGTTCCATACCGGTTATTATTTACGTTACAAAATATTGGCTACCTATCACAGGACGAACATACAAAACGGTATAGTTTAACCCCAAAAGTGCTGGAATTGGGATTCAGTTATTTGAATAGCCTGAAATTCCAGGAAATTGTCCAACCATATATGGAGGCACTGCGTGATGAAATAGGAGCCTCCTGCCATCTTTCCATTTTGGATGGACAGGAAGTCGTTTATGTTGGCAGTGCTCCGATCAGAGGCGTTTCCGCTGTCAATGTGAACATCGGCTTGCGGCTGCCTGCACATGCGGTGGCGAATGGGAAATTACTTTTGGCTTATCAACCGAAAGAAATGCTTATGCAAATGATCAAAATATCGAACCTTACACCTTATACGGACAAAACACTTACTACTCCTGGGGAATTCATGAAGCAACTGGAGGCGATTCGCCAAAATGGTTACTCGATGACAAGCGGGGAATTCCACCCCGGCATCCGTTCTGTAGCTGCACCTATTTTTGATAGGAATGGTAAGGTACTGGCTGCCTTGAATGTCGTGGCGACAGAATCGGCTTATCAGGCAGACTTCATCGATAAAATCGCCCTGCCGAAACTGCTGGAAATTTCCCGGCAGTTATCCGTGTACATGGGATATAGTGGAGCAAAGCCATTTCAACATGAAGATGTCTGAAGAGATGTATACGATCAAAAATGTATCAACCATTATAAAAATGTGGATTCCTAAAACTTGGGTGTCCACATTTTTTTGTGGAAAAAAGACAGATTCTGCCCTAGTAAGCAAAAAAAGTGCCAATCGCGCAGGTAATGTAAAATGTTTTTAATATTCCAAAAATTAATTGACAATGAATGGGATTCGTTTTAGTATTAATTTATAAATGAAACATTGTTTTGCCAATGAAACATAAACGCGTAAAAGGAGGATTTTAATAATGACAAAAGAGACTTTTTCAGTGAAGGATTTCGAAAAAAAATATGTTGCAAGGCTGAAGGATCGGACGCTCGATTGGAACGTCCTGAAGTTCCAGGAAGAAATCGATCCGGCATATAAGCGTGCACAGATGAGATATATCGGACGTGGTGCCACTGCGAATAATGACACAAATGTCATTGCAGGTGAACACTTCACGCTCAGTACGATGGTGCTTCCACCCGGTTGCATCGGGCCTTTGCACCTTCACGATGATGTTGAAGAAGTATTCTTCATCCTTGAGGGGGAAGTTACGGCCTTGATCCAGGAAGATAGTTACAGTGAAGTGCATGAGATCAAGTTAAATGCCAGAGATTGCATAAGCAGTCCTCCAGGAGTTTATCGGGGAATCAGGAATGACGGGGATGTTGAAGCTCGGATGCTTGTCATGCTTGGGGCGGTGAAACCTAACCTGCCGACATACCCTGAGGGAAGCGAGCTTGAGGAACTTCGGAAACAACGCTCGAAAGAAAGAGAGGCCATCATTAAAGACTGATCATTTACACGAAAAGGGCACCTGCATTATGAAAATTAATCGGGCGCCCTTTTCGATTATCTTGTTATTTCCGGTCCATGCATTCTGTTAAAAAGTAATCTATTTTTATGGGAGGGAGAAAAAGATGCTTGGAATTACCCATTTACGCCATATTGGCATGATCACGCCGAACTTTGATGAACAAGCAGCGTTTTATGAAAAGGTTTGGGGCTTGGACAGGGTGCCGGCCCCTGAAGAGAACACCGTTTATTTCCGTGGTGCTGGCCCAGAACATCATATTTTAAGTCTTCATAAGGGAGAGCAGCGTGGCCTGCACCACATTTCATTCGGGATGGTTGATAAAAATGCCGTGGATCGGGCGGCGGGAATTTTACAATCGAAGGGTGTTCGAATCATCGATCAACCGGGATATTTGGATGAAGCGGGTGCAGGTTATGGATTACGCTTCGTTGATCCGGAAAACCGGGTGATCGAGCTTTCAGCTTGGGTCGAGGTTCAAACCTCAATTTGGAACAAGAAGAATGTAGATCCAGTGAAACTGAATCATGTTGTCATGAACACGAGGGATTTGGATATGATCGTAAAGTTTTATACAGATATCCTTGGTTTTAAAGTTACCGATTGGAGCGAGCATCAAATGTCTTTTCTAAGGTGCAACAGGAAGCATCATTCCATTGCTTTCAATCAAGAAGGCCATGCTTCCGTAAACCATATTGCCTATGAGGTTGATTCCGTGGATGAGCTGATGCGCGGAATAAGCAATGTTCGGAAAGCCGGACTTTCCGAGCTTTGGGGGCCTGGACGTCACGGACCGGGTGACAATATTTTTTGTTACTTCCAGGACCCGGGCGGTTTTGTCATGGAGTATACATGCTACCTGGAAACGATTGAGGATGAGGCGGAATGGCGAGCGCGTGTTTGGAAACGTGTCCCGCATTTAATGGATCAATGGGGTATTGCAGGTCCGCCGAAACCTGAAGCGCGCAAGGCGATGGGCGGAGAACCTGATTTGGGCTGGGTGGATGCTTCCACAAGTGAATCCATCATGTCGGAAAAATGAGAGGGATTTCTAATCTCCTCCCGTATCCTTAAGGCACAAGAAGATTAGGGCAGGGTAATTTCTAAAGAAGAGGGTTTCGAAAAGGAGTGACAAGATGGATTTGGGCCTGCAAGGAAAAGTGGCTGTCATCATGGGCGGCACATCGGGCGTTGGTTTGAAAACAGCAGAAATGTTTTTAGCTGAAGGCGCGAAGGTGGCTATATGCGGCAGAAGCAAGGAGCGTATGGATAATGCTCAACGTCATTTGCTCTCACTAGCTGATGAAGAAGATATTTTTGCATCAATTTGTAATGTCACCTCAAGAACGGAAGTGGATTCCTTCATTGATGGAACGGCAAAAAGGTTCGGCGGGATCGATATATTGGTGAATGCCGCCGGGCAAAGCGTGATGGGTCATTTTTTTGACATAACGGATGAACAGTGGGATGAACAGATTCAATTAAAGTTTTTTGCAATCATATATGCCGTTCGCGCTTCGCACCCGCACCTTGTCAAAAGAGGCGGAGGACGGATCATCAATATTAATGCAACGCTAGCCAAAGAACCGGAGCGTCACATGGTGGCGACTGCAGCGGCAAGGGCTGGTCTCTTGAATTTAAGCAAAACGCTGTCCCAGGAACTGGCCTTTGACAATATATTGGTGAATTCTGTAAGTCTCGGATTGATTCGGACCGATCAGTGGGAGCGGAGAAGAATGAAAAATGCACCGCATATGGATGCGGACGAGTATTACAAAGATCTTGCGAACAAGAGGAATATCCCGCTCGGGCGTGTAGGTGAAGCGGAGGAAGTCGCCAGTGTCATCGTTTTCCTTGCTTCGGAAAAAGCAAGTTATGTGGCGGGTTCAACGATTGAAACGGCAGGAGCGATTGGAAAGGCACTTTAAATATTACTGAAAAGGTAGGATTACGCGATGAATATAATAGAAGAACTGGAGTTTACGACTTCCGATTCCATCGTGAAGGAGCTGGTTCATGCAGGTGTTGAGGTAGCCTTTGGTATCGTCAGCATTCACAATATGCCGATTTATGATGCGATTCTTAGAGATGGAACGATTAAACTCGTTTGTTCACGCGGAGAGAGCGGAGCGGTCAACATGGCCGATGGATATGCTCGTGCAACGGGGAAATTGGGCGTTGTGATTACCAGTACAGGTACAGGAGCTGGAAATGCCGCGGGTTCATTGGTGGAGGCATGGGCGGCTGGAGTACCGCTTCTTCACCTTACGGGCGAGGTCGCTTCCGCTTATCTTGGAACAGGCAAAGGATACATACATGAGTGCAAGGACCAGCTAGCCATGATGGACGGTGCCTGCAAAAATGCAGTAAGGCTTAGGAACCCCTCCCAAGCTGGAGCAGTCGTAAGGCAGGCAATAACCGAAGCATTGACGGCTCCAGCCGGACCGGTTACATTGGAAATCCCCATCGATTACCAATCGGCCATCATCGATGATCTTTCAGCCGATAAGCTTCAGGCTCCAGAGTTTGAAACGAAAACGGCAGCCATTATTCCTGAACGGGTTATGGAACAAATCGCAAAAGCACGGCGGCCGGTGATATGGTCCGGAGGCGGGGTCATAAGCGCCAACGCTTCGCAAGAGCTGCAAAAATTAGCCGAGCTTTTGGGCGCAGCAGTCATAACCAGTCAATCAGGAAAAGGTTCGATCCCTGAAAACCATGAACAGTGCATAGGGCATTTTGCTGCCTATGAACAAACGAAAGAGTTTTTGAGGAATGCCGATCTATTGATTAGCGTAGGCGTAAGATTCAGGGGAAATGAAACCTCCAACTGGAAGGTGCCGGTCCCCAAAGCTCATATAGCGATTGATGCAGATTGGCAGGCAATCAACCGAAACTATAAAGCCACGCTAGGTTTGGTTGGTGATGCAAAAGATATGCTGGCAGCGATCATTCATAAGCTTGAGGAAAAATCAGTGCACCCGGCTCCTTCTTATTTACAAGAAGTCCGTACTCTTCGTGATGAAGTGCGCGCTCAACTCCGTCTCACCCTTGGCCCTTATGAACAATTTGTCGTCGGGATGAGGGAAATATTGCCTCAAGACACCATTTTGGTCCGTGATGTAACGGTTCAGGCAAACGTATGGGGCAGCCGGCTGTTTGAAATCCATGAACCGAGGACATCCATTCATGCATCAGGGGGCGGAATCGGTCAAGGGCTTCCAACGGCGATCGGGGCACAAATGGGCTGTCAAGATAAAACCGTCGTTCTCATGGCAGGAGATGGGGGGTTCATGGTCAATATCGGGGAAATGGTTACGGCAGCGGAAGAAAATTTGCCAATCATCATCGTATTGTTTGATGACTCTGGTTATGGGGTACTTCGCAATATTCAATCTGCTGCGTATGGAAGACAGGTAGCTGTGGATTTATTGAGCCCTGATTTTGTGCAACTGGCTGAAGCGATGCATTTTGCTGCGGTTCGAATCGGCTCAGGAGATGAATTCGTATCCGAATTGAAAAAAGCGAAAGAAAGACGCAAGCCCTCTATGATCGTCGTTGATATGGAAGCCGTGGGGCCAATGGCCAAGCCTTTTGGCGGTCCTCCTGGTGCTGCCGAAGCCTTTAAACCAAAAAAATTATGATGGGGGACCTTAGAATGATTTCGACATACCCATTTGTTTCAGGTAAATGCCTAATTGATGGAGCATGGATAGAACAAGGGGAAAAAGTGGGGGTAATCAATCCTGCAAACACTTCTGAAGTTGTAGGGCAAGTGGCAATATGTTCTGGGGACACCGTGAATGAAGCAATTGAAGTGGCAGAAAAGGCCTTTGATACATGGTCACGCTCGGATGTGAGCGACCGGGCTGACCGGATGAATGCTGCTGCGGTTGAATTGGAAAAAATTATCGAGGAAAATGTTACAATGTTTGTACGGGAAAATGGCAAAACACTTGTTGAAGCTAAAAAAGACTTGGTACGGTGTGTGGAAGTCATGAGGGGCTGTGCAGCAGAGCTGCTGAATTGGTGGAAGCCAGAAGAGGTTGCAGGTAAACAAAAAGTCCAAATCAGAAGAAGGGCGAGAGGGGTCACTGCCATTATCACGCCATGGAATTCCCCGATGATATTAACCTTCAAACGGGTGATACCTGCTGTTTTGGCAGGCAATGCCGTTATCGTGAAACCTGCCACGAATTGCCCGCTGACGATCATGACCTGCTTAAAAGTCGTGGCTGAACATTTTCCCCCGGGAGTCATCAATATAGTGACAGGTTCAGGAAAAGTGATTGGGGATTTGGTTTGTTCCGATTCCCGTGTCCGGACAGTGGCATTCGTCGGGAGTACAGAAACCGGAAAGGAAATCATGAAGAAATCGGCGCCGAAGCTGCAGAACGTATATATGGAACTCGGAGGCAATGATCCGGCGTTAATCATGGAAGATGCCAATTTGGATGAAGCGGCGATCCAACGTTTGAGAATGGGGATTTTACGGGCTTCCGGCCAAGTATGTTCTGCGGTTAAGCGAGTGTATGTCCATTCATCACGACATGATGAGGTTGTTGGAAAGCTAACCAAAGAGTTTAGCAGGGTGGTGGTCGGTGATGGCATTCAGCCTGACGTAACCATGGGACCGTTGAATAATAAGGCACAATTCGATTTCGTGCAAGGCTTGATCGAGCGTACGGCCAATGCAGGCGGAAACATCATCACGACTGGCATTCAACTCAATCCGGAAACGTGGGATGCTGGCTACTATATGCTCCCGTCCCTTGTAACAGGCGTCAATCAGCAGAGCGAATTGGTACGGGTCGAGCAATTCGGACCCATCATCCCCATCATCCCCTTCAATGAAGAGGAAGAAGCCATAAGGCTTGCGAATGACAGTGAGTTTGGCCTGCGTGCATCCGTTTGGACAGAGAACGTGGAAGTAGCCATTAAATTGGCAGATCGCCTGGAAGCTGGAGCGGTCTTTCATAATAATCATACGGTGTTCAATGATTTGGCCCTTGATTTCCCTGGCTTAAAAGAAAGCGGTGTCTCCCGGGAAACAAAACATTGCGGACTTGAATTCTTTGCAGACTCTTACGGGTTTGCTGATTGAGGAAGGATGAAATGACATGAGATTGGGTTTAATCGGATGCGGAAATATCGGGAAATTTCTGCTTCAAGCAATTAATGCAAACGGACTTCTTCCCGGCAGCAAAATCGTTGCGATCTATGCACGCCGTGAAGAAATCGCTGCCCCACTATCTGATGAATTCAAGGCAAAGGCGTATGGGGATGTCGATGCAATCCTGAAATCGGATGTCGATTTAATCATTGAAGCAGCGACGGTTGAAGCTGCGAAGGAATACGGATTGAATGTGCTGAAAAGCGGCAAGGACCTTTTGCTAAGCAGTATCGGGGCGATGGCTGATCCTGATTTTGCCGAAAACGCGAACAAGCTTTGCCAAATGAATAACGTTCAGCTTTTCCTTCCGTCAGGTGCGATCGGTGGTCTTGATATCCTTAAATCGGCAAATGCCATGAATGGACTTGAAACCGTCTCCATCACCACGAGAAAACCGCCAAGCGCATTGCCGGCATGTTCATCATTGGCAAACGAAAAAGTGTTATTTGTTGGTTCTGCTGCAGAGGCCATCAAGCAGTTTCCGAGAAATATCAATGTTGCGATCGTTTTGTCTTTGGCCGGACTTGGATCAGAGCGTACGAAAGTGAAAATCATTGCCGATCCCAATGTGGTGAAAAACATTCATTTGATCGAAGCGACTGGCTCGTTCGGGAAACTGAAGCTTGAAGTGGAAAACGAACCGTTGCCCAATAATCCGAAAACCAGTTATCTTGCGGCACTAAGTGTTTTGGCGACGCTGCAAAACAACGAAAAATGCGTTCAAATCGGATAATGAAAAATGGACTGAAAGCCTATCGAAGGGAGAGGAAAAAGTATGATTAAAACGGATAAACCATTGGAAGAAATGTCCAAGCGGCAAGTGGTAAACCATTTATACGATACGGTCAAACCAGAGGAAGGAGTTATACCTGCCTATCTCCTTGGCGATCCAAAGGTGTATGAAATCGAACACGAAAAAGTGTTTTTGAAAACCTGGGTTTTTGTCGGCCATGAATCTGAAGTTCCCAACAAAGGAGACTTCATGACCCGTGAACTTGCTGGTTACTCACTGATCATCACTCGTGATGGTGAAGGGGAAATACGGGCATTTTATAATATGTGCACGCACCGTGGAATGAAGCTTTGCCGGGCTGATAAAGGGAACAAGTCGATGTTTACATGTCCTTATCATGGATTTAATTTCAAGAACACAGGTGAGCTTGTGGGGGTTCCGCTGCAAAAGGACATTTACGGCGGGACGCTTGACCGCACAACGATGGGTTTGCACAAAGTCAAACTTGAATCTTACAAGGGCCTTTTGTTCGGGACCTGGAATGAGGATGCAGAGCCGCTTGAAGATTTTCTCGGAGATATCAGATGGTATTTGGATATCCTTGTCGGCCGGGCAGAAATGGAAGTGATCGGAGTCCCTCAACGATTTGTCGTGAGTTCCAATTGGAAGGTGGGGTCCGATAATTTCGTTGGTGATTCCTATCACACGATGGTTACACACGGTTCGATAGCAAAACTGGGGATGGTGCCGAGTGCAACTTATTCGAAGCGCGGTTTCCAAATCCATACCGAAAATGGACATGGCCTTAACTTGGGAACGCCCAATCCGGACTTTGCATTCCCTGAAGAATTGAAGGCAGAATTTAAAAGCAATTTGTCTGTAGAACAATACGGAGTATTATCGAACTTGAAGAACATGATTGGAAACGTTTTCCCGAACCTGTCTTTTTTAATTTCCCATACAAAAATCAAAGACCAGTTCATCTCAAACACCTCTGTCCGAATGTGGCGGCCGATCGGTCACAATAAGATGGAAGTGATCGCTTGGATGCTCGTTGAAAAAAACGCCTCACAAGATTGGAAGGACCGTTCAAGGGATTCTTTTATCCTGACGTTCAGCCCCTCCGGTATTTTTGAACAAGATGATACGGAGGTGTTTACGGATATCACGGAAGCCGCTCAAGGCCCGATGCCTTTCCTTAAGAATCTTACTTATAACTATACAATGGGCCTTCACCGGGAACCTGTTGAATTCGTAGGACCCGGGGTTGCTTATGATGATAAATTCACGGAAGCGAGCCAGCGGAATTTCTACAAATACTGGCTGGAATTGATGACGAAATGATAAGAGGGAGGAGGAAGGGAAATGAACATGGAAGAAATGCTGGTTAAGTGCCAATTTGAGCAATGGTTATATGATGAAGCACAATTGCTGGATGATATAGAATTTGATCATTGGTTCGATCTTATGCACCGTAGCCTTCGCTATCAAATGCCTGTACGTATCAACAAGGAAGGAGTGGAACGTCCGGATTATTCCACTGACATGTTCACATTCAATGATGACATCGAGCTGCTGAAGCTGCGTGTGGATCGCTTGAAAACGGATTATGCCTGGGCTGAGATACCGCCATCGAGAACACGGCGATTTGTCTCCAATGTACGCGTAAAAGACTATGTAGAAGGTGAAAAAGCTGTCGTGAAAAGCTATCTGCTCATCTATCGCAGCCGCAGCACCGATATTAAACATGATTTGATTTCTGGGGAACGCAATGATGAATTCATCTTCGAAGAAGGTAACTGGAAGCTTTCCAAGCGGATTTTCATTGTTGACCAAACAACGATAAATACTAGGAATCTTGCAATTTTCATATAACTGATTGAAGGGGGATTCATAATGGCAATGGCGTTAAAGGACAAAGTGGCGCTCGTTACCGGGGGCAATTCGGGCATAGGCGAAGCTGTCACGCGACGATTCATACAAGAAGGGGCAAAGGTCAGCATCATTGGACGCTCCGTGGAAACGCTGAAGAAAATGAAAGAGGAGTTTGGGGAAGACATTCTCATCAACCAAGGAGATGTAAGTAAATATGAAGACAATGAAAAAGCGGTGCAAGCCACCGTCGAGCAATTTGGCAAGCTTGATGTTTTCATTGCGAATGCAGGTGTCTTCGATGGGTTTGCGAAATTTGCCGATGTCACTCCGGATGCCCTGGCCGAAGCCTATGATTTTTTGCTTGATATTAATGTCAAAGGCTCTTTCTTCGGAGCGAAGGCTGCACTTGCGGAACTTCAAAAAACGAACGGCAACATCATTTTCACCGTTTCTGGTGCAAGCTTCTATCCTGATGGCGGCGGTGTTTGGTACACAGCAAGCAAGCACGCCCAAATCGGCTTGATGCGCCAGCTTGCATTCGAACTCGCTCCGAATATCCGGGTAAATGCAGTGGCTCCTGGTGGCACACTGACGGCATTGTCGGTCATTCCGCCACTGCGTCCATTCGTGAAAATCGTTGACAATGATACGAAAGCCAGCAGCATTAAAAAAAGAAACCCGCTTCAGCTGGCCCAGATGCCCGAAGATCATGTAGCAGCTTATGTCCTCCTGGCATCGGACGAAGCGCGTGCAATTACTGGTGAGGTCATTTCCAGCGATGGTGGATTGTCAGTTCGTGGACTAGGCTGAGTTCATGATCGAATAACGTTTAAGAGAAGGGGAATCAAATGGCTGAAGCACTATTGGGAAAGATTGGTTCTGAAAGATATCGTGGCTTGCAATCTATCATTTTCCAAACCGCGTGGCACAAAAAAGGCAGAACCATTTTTGACAGGTGACAGTACGGTTTCAAAAGTGATTTATAAGGGTGTACCAACGGAGTCAAGATCTAAATGGGCTTTTCTAACATACACCAACCGTCCAATTTGTGCTGATTGATCCGGATGAAAATCCAGGAACGATACGGGAGTTTCTCGATGAAGCGGGTGAGGAATTCAGCATATCGCTTTAGAAGTGGATTTTATTCAAAAGAGAGTTCCCGTCATGGATGAAGGTGGAAATTCAGCTTGGCAAACGGATGAATTCACCTTAAGTGACCGACGATGTATATGTAAATACACAAGCTGATCTCAAAACGCTGGTAGAAATGCTCGAGAGTGCCGAGCCTCGGAAAACTTCTTGGAAAAACGATGAAGAGGTAACTATTCAGCCGCCATAAGGGACAAATAAGGTAGAAAGTTTGTTGTAAGAGATTCGGATGCGGCTTCAGAAGCAGACCGCAAGTTGTTGGGAACCGGAAAATAGGACATCATCGATTCGGGACCAGCCGACATAACGAATGTGAGTTAAAAAAGGCCAACCAACTGAAGGGAAAGCAAGATATACGTTCATCGTTACGCCCTTAATCCAGTTTGAATGGATCGGGTCCGACGAATCGTCCAGTACATGGAGGGAACATCTTGACACATTAGGAGAGGCAGTCCACCATATTGGTTTTTCCGCGGACGCCATGGATGAGAAACGGGCGATGCTTGTGGAAATGGGGTATCCGGTCATATAGACAGGAAATTTTTTAAATGGAAAAGGCCGATATGCAAAATATAACATCCACATACAAATGTTCATTGAATTACTGGAACGGTATGAAGGGTGAAGGGAATCCTGTATTCATAAAACCGTTCAGGACCGGGGCGGTTTGCACATACATAATGAAGAATAGCCAAACGTAAGGCGAAAGGTGTCATTCACGATTCACCGTTTAGGTAAGCATCCTATAAAAGGCCATGGAAGAAATGCTCCTGCCATGGCCTTTTATAGAGTTAGGGAGAATGAAGGAATGATGCTATTAATCAACCGATCTCGTTTTCAAAGGCCATTTTCGGTTTAATTCCCTAATAAAGGTCTTCACATTCTTTTTATCTTCCATGATGGGAGAATAAACATAGGAAAGCGTCCTATTAAAGGATTCATTCTTCAAGGGTATAGTGGAAAGGATTTTGGTTTGGACATCGCGCTCTATGACACTTCGGGAGAGGAGGGCAAGACCTCCTCCATGTTTGATTAATGTTTCCTTGATTCCTTGATTGCTGCTGATGGTAAGCATCGATTTAATTTTCAGGCCATTTGAACGTATCACATGGTTAAGGTATTCCCGCGTGCCGGATCCGACTTCCCTTGTTACCCATGCTTGGTCATGCAGGTCGGCAATTTCCACCTCAGTTTTGCATGCGAGCTCATGGTCGTTCGATGAAACGACGAATAACTCATCTTGCATAAACGGGTGTACGGAGAGCTCTTTTTCATTGGTTTGACCTTCAATCAAACCAATATCGACTTTATATAACCGAACGGCCTTAACGATTTCTTCCGTGTTTCCAATGACAACTTGAAGCTCAAGTTCAGGATAATCCTTCTGAAGGTCAATGAGCAGTGATGGCAGTATGTATTCTCCAATCGTAAAACTTGCGCCAATTTTTAACTCTCCTTTGATCGACCTATCATGTTCCTGAATGTCTTGGATGGTCTGTTCATAGATGGTAATCATTTGTTTAGCACGTTCGTAGAGAATTTCGCCCGTTAAGGTGACTTTTAAAAATTTAGGTGAACGAAGAAATAATTTCGTTTGGAACTCTTCTTCCAATTTCTTTACGTGCAAACTAACACTTGGTTGTGACATAAGGAGAATTTCTGCAGTTTTTGTAAAATTCTTGACTTCCACAAGCGTCACAAAAGTTTTTAAAGCATCATAATACATCGGAATACTCCCTCTATTATTAATATTCTTAATAGTAGCAATAAATTATATATATTTTACTAATGATGAGCACTCAGGTAAAGTATTATGAAGAACTTATTTTAACAATAGTATAGGTAAAGCAGGCTATTTTCCTTATTTACGTCAATTGTTCATTTGGCAGCAACCTATCGATTCCAGTTCCCTCCATGTATGAACTGAACTTTCTAAATTTTTTTGCATTTAAAACCGACTTGATCGATAGGAGTAAAAGAGTTAATTCATTTCATGGAGTGAATGAAAATAAGAATCTACTAAAATAAGTTTATATTCCTTTGTGAGGTGGAAATCGTGCAACTTCAGGTAAGTAACAGTCCTTTTAATCAGGAACAGGCAGAGCTTCTTAACAATCTCCTGCCTGGCTTGACAGTAAACCAAAAAGTTTGGCTGAGCGGTTATTTGGCTGCGTCTCTGTCAGTTTCCATTCCAGATACAGTCGCTGAACCGGTGACGGCAGCTCAAACCGATGCCCAGAAAATATCAAAAGAAGTTACCATCCTATATGGTTCACAGACCGGCAATGCACAAGGGGTGGCCGAGAATGCCGCAAGAACGCTCAAGGGTAAAGACTTTCAAGTAACGGTATCATCCATGAGCGATTATAAGGTGAATAATTTAAAAAAAGTCGAGAATCTTCTAATAATCGTTAGCACACATGGTGAGGGTGATCCGCCAGATAACACGATATCCTTCCACGAGTTTCTTCATGGCAGACGGGCATCAAGGCTTGATGATCTCCGCTTCTCTGTATTGGCGCTTGGTGACAGCTCGTATGAATTTTTTTGTGAAACGGGAAAACAATTCGATAAGCGATTGGAAGAGCTTGGCGGCACGAGGATTTTTCCGCGGATGGACTGCGATCTTGATTATGATGAGCCGGCTGCCGAATGGCTCGAAGGCGTCATTTCCAGTTTAAGCAAGGTGCAAGGCAATACTGTTTCACCCGTTATTGAACCGTTGGCACAAACGGCTGAAACTACATATTCGAGGACGAATCCGTTCAAGGCGGAAGTGCTGGAAAATATCAACTTGAACGGCCGAGGCTCCAATAAGGAGACGCGTCATGTCGAGTTGTCGCTTGAAGGCTCTGGAATTACATTTCAACCTGGCGACAGCCTTGGTATTTATCCGCAGAATGATTCAGCTTTAGTGGATATGCTCCTTCATGAACTCGATTGGGATCCAGAAGAAATGGTGAAGGTCAACAAGCAGGGAGACCTCCAGCCGTTCAGGGAAGCGCTCATCTCCAACTTTGACATAACCGTTTTAACTAAGTCACTGCTTGAGCAGGCGGCTGCGATTTCAGGTAGTGAGGAGTTAAAGGCGCTTGTATCACCTGAAAATGAAGCAAAACTAAAGGAATATCGCAAAGGCAGGGATTTGCTTGATGTTATCCGTGATTTTGGCTCATGGGGCGGGTCGGCACAAGAATTCGTT
The DNA here is from genome assembly GCF_037992945.1 of Peribacillus sp. FSL E2-0218. Taxonomy (NCBI): domain Bacteria; kingdom Bacillati; phylum Bacillota; class Bacilli; order Caryophanales; family Bacillaceae; genus Peribacillus; species Peribacillus sp. FSL E2-0218. The sequence goes on from NZ_CP150304.1 coordinate 2,361,672, forward strand.
TCCATTCTCAGAAAAATGCCAGCCCGCCTTTATTCCATTGCAAATAGCTTGTCCGCTTATCCGGATGAAGTGCATTTGACAATCGGAGCTGTCCGCTATGAAAGTCATGGGCGGGAAAGAAAGGGCGTTTGCTCCATTTTATGTGCCGAGCGATTACAGCCAGGAGATAAGCTGCCCGTATACATTCAGCATAATCAAAACTTCAAGCAGCCCGTTGATGGGAATACACCAATAATCATGATTGGACCGGGTACGGGCGTTGCGCCCTTCAGATCGTTCATTCAGGAGCGCGAAGAAACGGAAGCAAGCGGGAAAACATGGCTCTTTTTCGGTGATCAGCATTTCGTGACGGATTTCCTTTATCAGACGGAATGGCAAAAGTGGTTGGAAACTGGAGCATTGACAAAGATGGATGTGGCCTTTTCGCGGGATACGGATGAAAAAGTGTATGTACAAAACCGGATGCTCGAGCATAGCGATGAATTATTTCGTTGGCTGCAGGAGGGTGCGGCGATATACATTTGCGGCGATGAGAAAAACATGGCACATGACGTCCACCATACGTTGATTGGAATCATTGAAAAAGAAGGTCGGATGAGTCATGCCGATGCGCAGGCCTACCTGGATGACATGCAACAGAATAAACGCTATCAACGTGATGTGTACTGAAACTATTGATGAAAAGGAGATAACAACATGGTGAACCGACTATTGAAAGCACCTGAAGGACTGCCGAGTGATGTTGAGCAAATAAAAGAAAGAAGCAACTATTTGCGCGGTACACTCGAAGAGGTGATGCAAGATCGCATTAGCGCCGGCATTCCGGATGATGATAATCGCCTGATGAAACATCATGGCAGCTATTTGCAGGATGACCGCGATCTGCGGAATGAACGCCAAAAGCAAAAGCTTGAGCCAGCCTATCAGTTCATGTTGCGTGTGCGCATGCCGGGCGGGGTCGCGTTGCCTTCACAATGGCTGGTCATGGATGATCTTGCCCACAAATATGGAAACGGTACCTTGAAATTGACGACAAGACAGACCTTTCAGATGCATGGCATATTGAAATGGAATATGAAAAAAACGATTCAGGAGATTCATGCGTCCATGCTCGACACCATCGCCGCATGCGGTGATGTCAATCGGAACGTCATGTGCAATTCGATCCCCTTCCAATCTGAAATCCATTCCGAAGTATATGAATGGTCGAAACAATTGAGTGATTATTTATTGCCACGGACAAGGGCGTACCATGAAATATGGCTGGATGAAGAAAAAGTTGTAGGCACCCCTGAATTGGAAGATATCGAACCGATGTACGGACCGCTTTATTTGCCAAGGAAGTTTAAAATAGGCATTGCTGTTCCTCCATCGAATGATATAGATGTATACTCCCAGGATCTGGGCTTCATAGCAATTGTTGAAAACGGAAAACTCGTTGGATTCAATGTGGCGATCGGGGGCGGTATGGGAATGACCCACGGTGATAAATCGACATATCCCCAGCTAGCTAAAGTAATTGGCTTTTGTAAACCTGACCAGATCCTTGAAGTGGCGGAAAAAGTCATTACGATTCAGCGTGATTACGGAAATCGTTCCGTAAGGAAAAATGCCCGTTTCAAATATACCGTTGACCGCCTTGGGCTCGAGACGGTAAAGAATGAACTGGAAAATCGCCTGGGTTGGCAGTTGGACGAGGCGGGGTCTTATCATTTTGATAATAATGGCGATCGTTACGGCTGGGTGAAAGGTTTACGAGGGAAGTGGCATTTTACCTTGTTTGTCGAAGGTGGCCGCATCGCGGATCGGAATGAGTACAAACTGATGACAGGTTTACGTGAGATCGCGAAAATTCATACAGGTGACTTTCGGCTGACTTCCAACCAAAACCTGATCATTGCCAATGTATCAAGTCAGGAAAAGAAAAAAATCAATGGTTTGCTTGCCGCATATGGATTGACGGATGGGGCAAACCATTCAGCCCTCCGCCGAAGCGCGATAGCTTGTGTATCACTTCCGACATGCGGACTGGCAATGGCGGAAGCGGAGCGTTATTTGCCGGTTTTGCTTGATAAAGTGGAGTCCATCGTTGATGAAAACGGATTGAGGGAAGAAGAAATCACGATACGAATGACCGGCTGCCCGAATGGCTGTGCCCGTCATGCACTTGGAGAAATCGGTTTTATCGGAAAAGCGCCTGGCAAGTACAATATGTATCTCGGTGCCGCATTCGATGGGAGCCGGCTAAGCAAGATGTACCGTGAAAATATCGGGGAAGCAGAAATTTTGAACGAGCTGCAGGTCCTGCTTTCACGATTTGCAAAAGAACGGACGGAAGGAGAGCATTTCGGTGACTTTGTCATCCGGGCCGGAATCGTTAAAGAAGTGACGGATGGTACGAATTTTCATGATTGATCCTTACAACAAAAACGAGACGGGAATGGCTTCCTGTCTCGTTTTTTGCGCTTGTCTTCATTCCGAAACCCCGGTTTGGAGGATGTCAGCTTTCGATTCTATACGAATGTCCATATTCGGATAAATGCTTTTCCATCGCTCATACGTCATTTTTTTATTTTTGGCGTGGAATTTTTCCTTTAAGCCAATCGGGTCGATGTTGCGTTTCTGAAAATCTTTAATAAGCCTGGTGGCCTGCTTCGTTAAGTCAGCTTCCATATCCTGTTCGATTTTTTTGATCATTTTTCGATTGGTAAGATTGTCACTTCTCATCGACTCTTTAATTTGCCCTTTTATTTTTAGCTTTATCGTCATCGATGGATGGCTCTCTGAGTCTGATATATGATAACTCGTGCCGCTTCTGATACTTTCCACTACAATATCGCTCTTATTCTTATCATCTAATTTGAATTTGTATATTCCTCTTCGATGGGATTGGACTAAAGTTTTGAAGACGAACATATCTCTTGAATGCACTTTGCTGACAATTTTATTTTCATGAAACAGGGCGACACCGGAAACAGACAAGTCATTTCCACGTTTTTTTATGATAGGGAGATAGGCATCACCGCCATTTTCCAAGGAATTCCCCAAGAAAAGGTGGAGGTTGGTGTCCGGTCCGTTACCTGTTTCATTTTGCTGATTGATAAGGTTCGATAAAAAAATTCCGATATTCACATTTGAATTCGATGGTTTTGTATGGATGACATCCTTGACCTTACCTTCGACGATGACGAGAAGAACCCTGTTACCGAGCTGGGGCTCACGGTAAAGATAATCCGTCAGTTCTGTCATCCCGATTTTATGAACGATTTTTTCACTGAATAAAACGATGCGAGTCTGTCCGAGTAGCACCGTTTTATCTGCTTTTTTTGAAACGGCAGCCTGCACATCACTTGTCGTTGATGAAGTCCCGGATAAGATTTGGTATTTACCCATTTTATCTTGTTGAAAGATAGGGATGACGAACATTCCTTCAACCTTATCATCCTTGATCATATCGTACCCGATGGCCTGGGCCATATTCACCTCGTCAACCACTCGTGGCTGGGCGCAGCTGCATAGAATCACAAAAGCCAAAATGACAGGAAGTAATTTTCTCATATACGATTCCTCTTTTTCTTAATATAGATGATGACCAAAAGAAGAGGCAGGTAGGAAACAAGGAAAATCACGCCGTAGGGATTGATGATCCGCGCCAATATATTAAGCGAATCGATATCAAAAAAGAAAATGTTGATCATCAGGATAATAAGCGACATCCCCCATAATGGATATTTTTGCTGGACATTGAATAATCGCTTGAACCCCCTGCTGGCAGCCCATAAGGAGATGGTCATATTAGGTATGATGACGATGGCCCACCAAGAAACATCTATATATTCAAAACGTTGAATAAAGGACAATTCAACGATGCTTGTCATGGAGAGGGTCGGCCATATGGTCATGACTAACTGCTTCTGCGAATAAAAAACGAGCGAAACCAGATAAATGAACAGGGTGGTCAATGTGGTCGACAAAGCGCCTCCATGAGCGTATTTTTGAGAAGACTTTGCGTCCCTGATGAAAGGGTAGAACATCAGGATCAGTTCAAATCCAATCATGGTTAAGGAAACATTTCTCGTTCCTTTCCATATATCCAAAATCGAGTGATCGAAAATGGGCAGTAAATTGGTGAATTCAGAGTATTTCATGGCATAGAAGAGAAAGAATAAAAGCCCAAAGGTCATGGTGGCGCTTAAAAAGGCTATGCCCGTAATCGTTCGGAAGCCTCCAGTATTGATATAGTAAATCAAGACCAGGAAGACCAGCGAAAAAGACCAGGCAGGAACCTCTTCAAACATCCATACATGTATGACCTGAATATAGCTGATCATGACCGTCAAGCTGAGAATCAAAAAATAAAGGATGAAAAGCAGGCTGAAGAAGTTTCCCATCCATTTCCCGAATGCCTGATAATTGACAGTCAGGATATCTCCTGGCACAATGCTGAAAATCTTATAAATCACCCATATCAGCAAATGGACAATCAATCCCGCCAGTATTATCGATATCCAGCCATCCGTACCAGTGGATTTTGCTAAAACTCGTTGGAAGCTGAGCACACCAATTCCGGTTTGCATGGCATGCACTAAAAAAAACACATAAAAAGGCTGCACCTTGTCCTTTTCGTTAACACCAGCTGGGTTCATATAGGTTCCTCATTACGATCATTCATTAAAATCATTTTTTTTGATGATTTTCTGTTTCGGCTTTGATTGCCTCGCTGTATTTTCTGTTCGTAAATTGATGGGTCGCGATTTAAAAAGATTAAAGGGGAGCCGCACGAAGCTATCTTTCCAATCCTTTAAGTGGAACGGATAGATAGGCTCAAGGTACGGGTGCCCCATCGATGTCAGCTTAATAAGATGTGTCATTAAGAACACGGCCGAAATGGTAATTCCGAGCAGCCCCCAGATCTGGGCCCCGATCAAAAAGGGAAACCGCAGTAACCGGATGGCATTGCCCATTTTATAAATGGGGGTGACAAACGATGCCAGAGCGGACAAGGCAACGATGATCAACAAGATATTACTCGTCAGCCCCGCTACAACAGCAGCCTGTCCGATTACGATACCGCCGACGATACCCAATGTCTGACCAACCTTTGTCGGAAGCCTGGCAGCGGCCTCCCGCAGTAACTCAATCGAGATCTCCAAGAATAACGCTTCAATCAAAGGCTGGAAGGGGATCAAGTTTCTTGAAGTGACGATCGTTTCCAAAAGATCTTTAGGAATCAGTTCATAATGGTAAGTCAGGACAGCTACATATAGCGGCGTTGCGAATATCGAAAAAATGACCGCGAAAATCCTTAATAAACGAAATGCCGATGCTGGCACCCATGGCATGTTATAATCTTCCATCGTAATGAAGTACTCCAACAAAATGGTTGGGGCAATCAAGGCGGAAGATGACCGATCAACGATCATCGCTACTTTTCCTTCAGCCAAAGCACTGGCGATGCGGTCGGGCCTTTCCGTGTATAGAAAAAGGGGGAATAATGTACTTGTATCATCATAAAGCATTTGCGCCAGATGGGAGCCATCCAAGATTTCATCAAAATCTATTTCATTGATGCGCTGGATGACGGTTTCGACATTTTCATTGTCAACGATGCCATCAATGGACAAGACAGCCACTTTTGTTTTAGATAAGCTGCCCACGGTCAATTCAGTCACCTGCAAGCTTGGTACGGGAAGCCTTTTCCTTACAAGATTCAGATTGATATCGATATCCTCGACAAAAGCTTCCTGGGGACTTATGATCCCAAATTCAAGTTCCGGTTTATCAACCTGCCGCCCATGTTGGGCAACCACATTTATTAACAAACACTCATCAAGGTTTGCATCTAGCCTAATCGCGATATGCCCTCTCATGATTCGCTCTTCCACCACAATCTTCGTACTGGTGATGAGCGTGTCCTCGATTGGAATACTATCTCTCAATTTCTCCAAACTGATTTGTTCCAAGGTTGGTATCACTGACAGTACACTTTTGTGAAGCTCCTGTGCATCAATTAATGAACGATAATACGATACCCAATAACCTACGTCATTATATGAGCCTTGATGGTTTATAAAATCATAGGATGTAGAAAAGGAAATAAATAGTTCGCGTATTTCGGAATTTTTATTGATGCCGTCATCGTTATCCTTTTGTTGTGAGCTGCTTTGTCTGGATTTCCTGCGGTTAAACAATGTTCTCACCTCTTAACTCAAGCTTATGATGGTTAGCATTTGCAATTAAATGACAGATTAACCATTTTAGATTGTCGTTCAATCATTTTCACGAAAGAGAAAACGGTCTGGCAAGGAATAGGAAGCATCTATCCCGCCCCTCCCGAAAGTCATTCTCCAGTCGAATAAAAAATTGAAAAAAGAGGAAACTAAAAAAAATATACTCACTTTACAAAGGAGTTCACAATGGAAAGTAAATCCTTGCATATAAAATTGGATCAAACCCAGGAAAAATTGAAATCCATATTGGATATGCAGGATGATGTGGTTTTTAAAGAATTGTACATTCCCGGTTATGATCGCTCCGGAATATTCGTATTTGTCAATGGGACGATGGATTATCCAGCCTTCAATGAAATCGTCCTTGGTTTATCATCTGCCCAGATTGAAAAGAGCCATTCCGTTTCAGTCGAGCAATTGGTCATTTCCAAGATCTGTTCGGTAAAGGACGATGAAATTGAAACCTATGAAAAAGCCAAGGAGCATATTTTTGACGGGAAAACGCTCTTATTTATAGATGGAATAGCAAAGGGCTATGTCTTGAACCTCGAAAGAGAAAAAACACGCAATTTCACGGAACCTTCAACAGAGAGGGTTGTACGGGGCCCGAAGATGGGCTTTATCGAAAGCCTAAAGGAAAATATCGGGTTGATCAGGCAATATTCAAGCCATCCCAATCTCATTATCAAGCAACAAAAGGTAGGGACGTTGGAAAAACGTGAATTGGCGCTGATATATTATGAGGGAAAAGCAAGCGATAGATTAATAAAAGAAGTGAATAAACGGATAGATGGCGTGAAGGAAACGGACCTTCAGGATACAGGGATGCTGGAGGAATTAATCGAAGATACATCGTTTACCCCATTTCCGCAGATCCAAAATACGGAGCGCCCAGATAAAGTTTTATCTGCCTTGCAAGAGGGGAGAGTGGTGATCATGATCGACGGATCCCCGTTTGCGCTAATGGCACCAACGACGATCACGATGCTGCTGCAATCTCCCGATGATTATTATGAAAGATGGGTAGCGGGCACTTTCTTGCGGATCCTTCGGTATTTTTCGCTTTTTGTTACCGTTTTTCTATCTGGGATTTATATATCCTTGGTATCGTTCAACCCGGGATTGCTGCCGACAGAACTGGCGATGACCATCGCAGGCACAAGGGAGAATGTGCCATTCCCCCCGTTTGTCGAAGCCATCATCATGGAATTGACGATTGAACTGCTTCGAGAAGCGGGCATCCGTCTCCCAGCCCCGATCGGTCAGACAGTTGGATTGGTTGGAGGAGTCATCATCGGACAGGCAGCCGTGCAAGCGAATATCGTGAGCTCACTCATGGTGATCATCGTTGCCATCACGACAATCACTTCATTTACAGTCCCGCAATACAGCTTTGGGCTTGCGTTCCGGGCATTAAGATTCGGTGCGATGATTTTCTCTGCCGTCCTTGGTCTATATGGAACCACTTTATTCTTTATCCTCGTCATCAGCCATTTGTCCAAATTGACAAGCTTTCAAGAACCTTATTTTCAACCGCTCGATTTCATTGGGAAAAAGACTTGGAAGGATGCTTTCATCAGATTACCGAAACGAAAAAAAGGGGGGCGACTCTCTTGAACCATTTGGATGGCAAAATCATTAGTTCAGAATTGGCCGCAATCATTTCATGCAGCATGCTAGGAATTGGGATGCTGACGCTTCCAAGGACAATAACCGAAAAAGTTCACTCGTCCGATGGATGGATTGTCTTGATCCTTAACGGACTGCTAATTGGGTTGTTCATTTGCTTACTTGTTGCCATGTTAAAAAAACATCAGGTTACAAGTTATTATACCTATATGGAAGAGGCATACGGAAGGTTGCTCTCCAAAGTTATCGGTTTGCTCGTCGTACTGTACTTTGTAGGTGTGGCCAGTTTCGAAGTGCTTGCCATGAGTGAAATGGTCCGATTTTATCTGTTGGAGGATACCCCGGAAGAGATCGTGATTCTTACCTTGATTCTAGCAAGTGTGCATCTCTTGACAGGGAAAATTAAAGCGATAGCCAAAGTGTGTGTCTTCTTTCTGCCGTTGACTATTGTCATCGTCTTGTTCATTTACTTACTAAGTATTAGGATTGTCGATTTAAAAAACATACAGCCTGTCCTTGGCAAAGGCTTCCTGCCCGTGATGAAAGGGATGGGCACCGGTACCTTGTCCTTTTTTGGAATTGAGCTTTTCATCTTCCTGTTTGGTTTAGTGAAAAATCAAAAAAAGGTAAGGAGCGGGGTTTTACTCGGTTTTTTCATTCCCGTAATCTTATATGTGATTACATATGTTCTGGTTGTGGCTGCTTTGACTGTACCGGAAGTGAAAGCCGTCACCTGGCCAACGATTTCATTTATACAATCGTTTGAGGTGAAGGGAATATTCATCGAGCGTTTGGAGCTATTTCTTTTGATCACCTGGATCCTCCAGTTTTTTTGTACCCATGCAATTTACTCTTATTTTGCAGCAGAAGGCATGACGAAAATCTTCAACAATTCGTATACAACGAACCTGATCGTTCTCGTTCCCGTCATGTTCATCCTGGCGGAGATTCCGAAAAATACAATCCAGATTTTTAAGATGAGCGATATGCTGGGCTATGTTTTCCCTGTTATATTGATTGGCTTGCCCATTGTAACATTCGTGATCGTTCAAGTGAAAAGGAGTCGAAGAAGCCGATGAAAAGGTTATGGGTACTCTTGCTTATACCATTGCTTTCGGGCTGCTGGGACAGTGAAAACATCGAGGATTTATCCCTTGTGGTAGGAGTGGGAATCGATTTAAGTAAGAACAAAAACGAAATCAAGTTAACTCAGCAAATTCTCGTACCTCCTGGCTATAGCTTGCAGGAAAATCAAGCTAAATTAAAATATAAAAATGTTACCGTCAGTGCGAAAACGCTTCATGAGGCAATACGGGATTCCTTGCTCCTAACCAATACGGTCTTGACAAATCATCAACGAATTTTGCTCATCAATGAAGAAGTGTTAAGGGAAATCCGCATGGAAGCCATCATCAATCAGTCGATACGTGACAACAATACAAGAAGAAGCTGCTTTGTTTTTTTAACGAAAAGACCGACGAGGGAAATATTGGAGAGAGCGGACGACGGGGAGATTCCTTCTAATGTGATCTATGAATTGAAAGATAATGATAAGCGAACGAATAAAATCCTCCCCCCTTTAACATTGGGACAGGCTTCCTCCAGTTTACAATCAGATGGAAGCTTTGCCATCCAGGCTGTTGATATCAAAGGGGGAAAATTAATTTTGCAGGGAGCTGGGGTGATCAACGATTCAAAGTTGGTCGGGCTCATGAATAATAAGGATATCGAATCACTGAATTGGTTGAGTGGATCAGTGAAGGGCGGAATAATCGAAACGGCCCATCATGGTAAACCTTTCAGCGTTGAAGTGGACAAGAGGAGAAGCCGGAAAATCAGGACAGATTTGGACGGAGATCATTTGACGATCAATATTTCTGTAGCATACACAGCAAGACTTTCGGAAGATTGGTATGGCAAGGAAAATTCCTTCAAAGAAAGCTATTTAAAAGAAGCCGAACGTGATGCGGAGGAGAAGGTGACACGAGACGTCGAAAAGGTTGTCTGGAAATTGCAGCATCAATATAAAACGGGGGTAGCGGGGTTGTTCCGTTATGTGGAAAATCAGCATCCAGAGTATTGGGAGAAAAATAAGGAGAACTGGGACAAAATTTTCAGTGATGCCGATATCAATTACCAAATCGACTTAGAAATCATCGACTTTGGCTCAAAAGGTGGGATTAAGTGATTGTTCATAAATAAGCCTTCCTGAAGGGAAGGTTCCAGATTGTAGACAAAAGGGGGTTCGGAATGGAAATATTCCGAACCCCCTTTTAAAATTTCCTTTTGATTTTCGGCTAAAGTCAAGAGATAGGACTACTAAGAGCCCATTATAATAGGACATTTTTGGACCTTTCCATCTTTTGCCATAGCTTTTGAGAGGCACCTATCTTTCTATAGCAATCATTTCAAGTTGATGATTAGAATCATGCATGGAATGCATCCTCTTCCCCTCAAATTTTAAATCAAAAAAGACCTAAGGCAAAAGAGTTGTATCAAAAAATAAAAGTCCATTTGATTGGAGCGTGTGTACGCGGCGGCTGCAGGAAAAGAGCGTCTACTTGAGCCTTAGCGACGCCTGCGGTATGCGCACTTCCAAGTTCATAGGTTATATGTTCTTGGCAGGTTCGTAACTTCATGTGCAACCCGTATCCCCGATTGGATTCCTCCTTCGATCCAGGCTGGGGACGTTGAGGTATGCTCCCCTGCGAAGTGGACCCTGCCTTCAGGGGTGGGGATGTAGGGGAACAGGTCTGTTTCCTGACCAGGCTTAAACATGGAGAAAGCCCCATATGCATACTGGTTCAAAGTCCAGCTATAGGAAGCACCGGTTAAAAACTGATCGTATACTTGTTTTCCATGCACTTTTTCCAGATTCTTCAACGCATTTTGGATTCGGTCTTGTTCAGGAAGAATATCCCATAACGTGGCGTCATCTTCCCACGTATAGCTGGCCAAGAGAAGGCCGGATTCACTTTGATTAAACATGCTGTTAGGGTAATAAGCAAACCTGATGGGAAGGTCGGTCGACAATTTGCCGCCGAATATCCCTTCCCGCTCCCAAAACCGCTGCCTGAATTGAAGACCGATTTTTGTCGATGCAGCATAATGAAGTTCCCTAATAGCCTTCCACTTATTATGCGAAAAGGAATTCCGGGGCTCAATTTCGATAAAGGACAATAATTGAAGTGGGATCGTCACGATGGCAAGATCTCCGGTGACCGTTAAAGGCCTGTTGCTTTGAGTATGTTTAGAATCAATGGTGACCTGATTATTTTGTTGGATGATTTTTGTCACCTGATAATTAAAATTCAGATTTTCCTTCAATTCCGGTAGAAATGCATAGGGGAGCCGATCGTTGCCGCCCTCGATTGCATAGAAATTGATATCCGGATTAAAGAGCGGCATTAACTCGCGAAGGATCGCAGGAAAAGACAGCTCGGGGAAGCCCTCCAAGCCTAAAAGGACCTTTATGCTTTCAATCGCCCCCGTGGAAAGGCTGATCCCTACTGGATTGTATTGCAAAAAGAAGCTCATGGAGTATTTATCGAAGTCTCTAATGACGATGCTCCAATTATTGACAGGGTCTTGATTGATGAAGTCAGTCACCGGCTTAATTGCCAGATTAAGCAATTCTTCAGCTGTTTTCCCTCTTTCACGTGGTGCTACCGGATATTTCAGTATATCCGGATCTTGTTGGTATATGGCAGCCGTCGTCTTGATGCCATTTACATAAATGGGGTCATTTGGAGTCGTATTGGCAAAAGAGAGGGTCCGTAATTGGTATTTTTTAATATATTCAGCGACTAAATAGTGATAATTCGGGATGCGCATGGCACCAGCCTCAAGATAGGCATCATCTAGAAATGGCGCCCTCATAGTCAATATGCGCCCGCCGAGCCTTCCGCTTGCTTCCAATATTGTTACCTCATGTCCTGCTTCCTTTAAAAGGGAAGCGGCAACTAATCCAGAAATGCCGGCTCCAACGATGATGATCTTTTTTGGAGTAAAGGAAGGTCCCAGTCCATTTTTAATGACAGCGAGCATCTGATCGGGTGAAAGCGGGTCGTTGGAAAAGGCCAAAAAAAACTCTCCTCTCTGATTAAACATTCCTAATCGGGGATTTACTCTATCATATTCTAAAAGGTTCACCATTTATGAAGATTATTGATTAATTGGTTCCTTCATCAACAAAAATCATTCCACTAGTCAATAAAAAGGGTCCGTAAAGATACTGAATATATATCAACAGAAACCTCGCCAGAATATTCATTTCATTAGTTCCTCAAAAAACCTTTCAGCTAAGCAACTATATTAATGGATCCCATGAAAACTTAGTTTGTGGGATTTTATTAAATATTTTCCTTTCCTGCGGAGATACTACCAAGAGACAAAGGTTAGAAAGGAAGAAAGTATGGATCATTTACAAATGGCCCGTGCAATGTTCGGGACGAATATGGCAGTACATATCATATTTGCGACGATAGGCGTCGGGTTGCCGATGATGATGTTGGCCGCGGAATTGATGTATCAAAAAACAAAGGACCTACAGTATGTTGTCATGGCCAAACGCTGGACGAAAACATTAGGGGTGCTCCTTGGGGTCGGAATCCCCACAGGTACGATTGCTGGTGTGCAGCTATCCCTTTTATGGCCTGGATTCATGGAAGTGATTGGTCGAGTGATGGCGCTTCCGTTCCAAATCGAGATTTATGCATTCATGGTTGAGGCATTGTTCATGTCCATTTATGTGTATGCAGCTGAAAAAATCAAGCCATGGGCACGAATCGTGAGTTTGTTTTTTGTCGCATTCGGAGCATTGGCATCGGCTGTATTGATTTCAAATGTGCATGCATTTGAAGGAACGCCCGCCGGCTTCCGGTTTGAAAATGGGGAAATAGTCGATGTGGATCCTTGGGCGGCTTTTTTCAATCCAAGCTTCTTGGTGACAGCAGGGCATACGGCGCTTACGGCATATACAACAGGTGCTTTTGTCGTAGCGGCAGTTGCTGCGTATAAAATGTTGAAGAACAAATTCGGAACCACAGAATTTAATTTTCACCAAAAAGCGCTGAAGCTTAGCATCGTCTTGGGTTTGGTTTTTTCTTTTTTGACAGCGCTCAACGGACATTCGACCACACAGCATTTGTACCGCGAGCAGCCAGAGAAATTAGCGGCTGCCGAAGGCTTGTTCGAAACCACGGACCACGCTGGTCTTACCTTATTCGGTTATACCGATCGGGAAGCCCAGGAAGTGAAGTATGGGATTGAATTTCCTTGGCTCTTAAGCTTTTTATCAGGCAATAGTTTCGATACGGTCGTAAGGGGCTTGAACGATTTCCCTGAGGAGTATTGGCCGCCTCTTTATGTCCATATTTTATTCAATGCGATGGTGCTCATTGGTTCAGGTTTAATCGCTTTATCTCTGTTTGCTTTGGTTTGGAGTAAGTGGTTGAAAAAGGAAACCTATCCAAAGTGGATTCTCTGGTTATTTGTGGCGGCGGGTCCGTTTTCGGTGATTTCTATCGAATGTGGCTGGATTTATGCTTGTACAGGCAGGCAGCCCTGGACGATATACAGGATGCTTACCACTGCGGACTCCGTCACAACCTATGAGAATCTTGGATTTTTATTCACGATGTTCATTATCGTATATATCGTGTTGTGCGTGTCAGTCGTGTTTACATTGCTGTACTATTTCAAACGAAATCCGATAAGTGAGGATATATATAAAGCCGAACAAAAAGATGTGAGGCTCTTTGATTCCAATTCATGAAAGGAGGAAGGCAAATGAGCGATGCTCTTCTTGCAATTACGTTGGTTTGGGGCTTTATTTTTCTTTATGCCATCATGGCCTCGATGGATTTTGGTGCTGGTTTCTGGGCGATGACTTACATTAAAAAGGAAGAAACGAACGCTACGAAGATAGCGAACAGCTATTTATCGCCAACTTGGGAAGTGACCAATACATTTGTCGTCGGACTTGTCATTGCAATCTACAGCTTATTCCCAGGTGCGGTTTTCCCAATTGGAGTGGCCTTAATCGTTCCAGCAAGCCTGATATTGGTTTTGCTTTGTATCAGGAGTGCTTTCTTGGTTTTCTCCCATAGCGTAGACAAATATGAAAAAGTGCTGACGTATATTTCAGGGATTACGGGCTTGATCATCCCCGGCCTTTTGATCAGTGTCTTGCCTATCACACATCTAGGGTTTGTCGAAGGGGTGAAGGGGAATGAAGAGCTGAATTTAACGAAGCTTTTCACGAGCCCCAATGAATATGCCTTCTTGTTGTTCGGGGTATTCAGTACACTTTTTTTATCTTCCTTACTCCTATCCGACTACTCAAAGCAAGCGGATGAAATGAAAGCTTACAAAATCTATCGCAGGGATGCGATGATAACCGGACCGCTAATGCTAGTCATGGCCTTGCTGGTAATGGTTACATTAAAAAACGAAGCGAACTGGATTTATGTAGAAATGATGAAAAAATCATCATTATTACTTGTTTCGCTAGTCTTTTTTGTCTTAGCGGGGATAGCGCTTTATCTTCCCTATTTTTCTAAACGTGAGGTCAAAGGGATGCCGCGTCTCGCCGTCATTGCGATCATCATTCAATATTTGATCGGCAGCTATGTGTATGGCCTTGCCCATTTACCTTACATCATATATCCAAATGTCACGATCCATTCAGGCTTTACCGACCCTGCATCCTTCAGGGCGGTGTTTGCCACTTACATCGTAGGCTTTGCAATATTGGTTCCAGGTTTCTACTATTTCTGGTCGATCTTCATGAAGGACCAGCGCCGTAAGTTCAAACGACGACAAATGACCAATTAGTCCATCCTTTGAAAAGAGAGGTTATCACGATGAAAAAGTTAGATTTGCTAAAATATGCGGTTTTAGTTCTTTCACTCTTTGTGAGCTATCAGGCGGTTGAAGCGCATGATAAGAATTTTCAGGTTGATGGCACTTACATCTCCACAAAAAGGGATGTAACAGGGGACCAGAAAATAGACATCATCCAGGTTCACGGGCTGCCTTATAAAGCGGGAAGCAAGTTCCTGAAGCAAATTGAGTTGATTGTCGAAAGCGATCGCCGTACGATCAGCGTACCGTTAGAAGCTGGGTATGATCCTGAACTAAAGGTAGCGGATTTGAATAATGATGGACTGCAGGACATATTGGTCACGGTATTGATGGAAGGCAAGGATCGTTTGATCACAAGCCGTGCCTATACATTCAAGGATGGAAAAGTACATGAACTGGACATGCCTCCATCCGTGCCTGTAACGGCACAATTTTTGGACGGATACAAGGCGAAAATCAGTATTGAAGGACAAAAGCCTGTAGTGATGGATATCCGTTCAAGAAAAAAAGAATACGATGATTTGGGCATTTATCAGGACGGAAAGCTGAATGAACCGACAGAGCTTTTGGTGAATCCATACACGACGCTTGATATCAAATCAGTCTTTGGAAAAAGGAAGCGACTTATCGGAATCCAAAAAGTGAACGGGGCCGATGAACGTGATCCATTATTGGAAATCCAGTCGGTATGGACGTACGAAAATGAATGGAAACTTGTAAAAGCCAAGGTAAAAGAAATCAAGGCAAACAAGCAAACAAGGAGATAGAAAATATTTGAAATAGAATGAAGGAAGATGACAGCTCTTAATCTTGAGGGCTGTTTTTCAATTATATTTAAAAATTGACAATTTTTAAATATTTGGTAAAATCGAAATGAATCCAGTTTTATACATAACGGGTTATTGTCCACTGGATTAAATGTAAGCGGATACAAAGGTGGAGGTGCAGACCTACGGAGTTAAAGGAAAAAATAATAGAAAAATCGTTGACTCTCTTCGAACAGCATGGCTACCATGGTGTCTCCGTTAACGAAATCGTTAAGGCATGCGGAACAAGCAAGGGTGGTTTTTATCACCATTTCTCTTCCAAAGATGAGCTTTTATTTGTCATTCATGATTATTTTATTTCATATGTATTAACAAATGCACAGGAAGCCATATCAGCAAGTACACATCCAGCCGAAAAAATGAAAAAGATCATTCAATCATTCGTAAAAGTGTTTGACCTGTATCAACCGCACATTTCAGTATTCTATCAAGAAAGCATTTACTTAAAACCGCCATATGTGGAAGCCATTATGAAAAAGCGAAAGATGTATAAAGAAATTATATTTTCCGTCATCGAGGAAGGAATTGAAAAAGGCGTGTTCCGCAGCGAATTGCCGGTAGAAATCACCGGTATGTCGATCCTGGGGATGGTTAACTGGTCCTACAAATGGTACAAAAGGGACGGCGGAAAAACGATCGATGAAATCGGAGAGATATATATCGATTTAATCCTTCATGCATTATTGACGGATAAGTAAATGGAAAAGGAAAGCTCCCAGCCATCTTTACCCCATATCGCATAGATTATGGAATAAAGCGAAAAAGTGATTTGCACAGACCAACTAGTCGGTCTTAAATAGGAAGGGGAAGTGACAAATGGATTTCTCACTTACGAAAGAGCAGCAAATGATTAAGGAGATGGTTCGGGAATTTGCCGAAAAGGAAATCAAGCCAATTGCCATTGAATTGGACGCCAAGTCAATGTTCGCAGAGGATGTTTTCAAAAAAATGGGTAAACTCGGGTTACTAGGCATTCCTTTTCCTGAAGAATATGGCGGTTCGGGCGGCGATACGATTTCCTATGCCATCGCAGTTGAAGAAATCGGCAAGGCTTGCGGTGGAACCGGATTAAGCTATGCAGCTGCCGTTTCACTCGGAGCAAGTCCGCTTTATTATTTCGGTACCGAGGAACAGAAGCAAAAATATCTCGTTCCAATCACGACCGGCGAGACTCTGGCAGCCTTTGGATTGACAGAGCCGAATGCAGGCTCCGATGCAGGCGGTACGAGAACGACTGCCAAATTGGATGGTGATGAATATGTAATAAATGGTGAGAAAACGTGGATCACAAATGCCAGCTATTCAAGAACCATCACCGTTACTGCAGTATCGGGCAAGGATGCAAGGGGCAAGAACATCATCTCGGCATTCATCGTGCCAACCGATACGAAAGGGCTTACGATTAATAGCAATTATGAAAAAATGGGTGTCCGTGCTTCCAATACATGTGAAATCATCCTTGATAATGTCCGCGTTCCGAAGAAGAACTTATTGGGTGATCCAGAGAAAGGGTTCAAACAGTTTTTATTCACGCTGGATGGCGGAAGGATTTCGATTGCAGCTTTGGCAGTGGGCATTGCCCAGGCAGCCTTCGATAAGGCTTTGGCTTTTTCAAAGGAGCGCATTCAATTCGGGAAATCGATTTCAAGTTTCCAGGCGATTCAGTTCAAGCTTGCAGACATGGCCATGGAAATTGAATTGGCAAGGAATATGGTCCATAAGGCAGCTTGGTTAAAAGACATGAAAAAACCGTTTGCAAAGGAAGCGGCCTACGCCAAGCTGTTTGCAAGTGAAACCGCATTCAGGGCCAGTAATCAAGCGATTCAAATCCATGGCGGTTCAGGTTATATGAGGGAGTATGAAGTGGAACGTTATTTAAGGGATGCCAAGCTGTTGGAAATCGGTGAGGGCACATCTGAAATTCAAAGAATCGTGATCGCCAGGCAATTAGGGTGCTGATATGTAAGTGACGCAGATGAACCATGATGGTTGGATTCATTTTGGGTGATGGCAGATATTATCTATACAGCAAAGAGCGTTCATTCTTACCTTTATTCGATAGGAGGAATATGATGTCTGATTTGCTAGATGTTACGATCGGAAAACTGCTTGAAATGACCGCAGGGCGATATGGTGAGAATGAAGCGGTGGTGTACCATGAACTAGGCTTTCGCCATACGTACAGCGAATTTGAAAAAATTTGCAGGAAGGCAGCCAGGGGGTTTATGTCACTCGATATTAAAAAAGGGGAGCATATCGCCATCTGGGCGACCAACAAGCCGGAATGGCTCATTTCTCAATTTTCCACAGCGAAAATGGGCGGGGTATTGGTTACGGTCAATACGAATTACCGTACGAGTGAACTGGAGTATCTGCTCAAGCAATCTGATTCGACGACGATGATCCTGATGGAGCAGTACAAGGACCATTCGTATATGGATACGCTTTATGAAATTGTACCTGAATTGAAAACTGCAAAACCAGGAAAGTTGCAGTCTAAGAAACTGCCAAAATTGAAAAACATCATCGTTCTAGGGGAAACTCGGTACCCGGGCACATTTTCATGGGATGAAGTCATGGACGGAAGCCGCTCCATTTCGGAGAAGTCCCTTGACGGAAGGATGGGGGAATTGACTCCCGATGATGTTATCAATATGCAATACACATCAGGGACGACAGGATTTCCAAAAGGCGTGATGTTAACGCATTCAAACCTGGTCAACAATGGATTGAATGTCGCTGCATGCATGAAGCTTACAAAGGATGACAGGCTTTGCATCCCTGTCCCGCTGTTTCATTGTTTCGGCTGTTCCCTCGGCTCGATGGCTTCCGTTTCTGTTGGGGCGACGATGGTTCCTCTTGTGGAATTCAATCCCCGAACGGTCCTCCAGACGGTGGAGGCAGAAAAATGCACGGGGCTTCACGGCGTTCCGACCATGTTCATATCGGAACTTAATCTTGATGACTTCGACCAATACAATTTACGTTCTTTACGTACTGGTATCATGGCAGGCTCGACCTGTCCGATCGAGGTCATGAAAAGCGTGGTCAACAAGATGGGGATTTCCGAAATTACGATCACTTACGGGCAAACGGAATCGTCTCCTGGGATTACCATGACCAGAACGGATGACCCGATTGAACTTCGTGTTTCTTCAGTGGGAAGGGCCCTGCCGAAAGTGGAAGTCAAGATTGTCGATCCGGCCACAGGAGAAGAGGTCCAATCGGGTATGCAAGGGGAACTTTGTTCAAGGGGATATCATGTAATGAAGGGATATTATAACAACCCTGAAGCTACGGAGCTCGCAATAGACGGGGAAGGCTGGCTTCATACGGGAGATTTAGCGGTCATGGATGAAAATGGCTACTGCAAAATAACAGGCAGGCTGAAAGACATGATCATTCGCGGCGGTGAAAATATATATCCGCGTGAAATAGAGGAATTCCTCTATCAGCATCCTGCCATAGTCGATGTCCAGGTGCTTGGCGTCCCTGATCAAAAGTATGGGGAAGAAGTGGCGGCATGGATCATCTTGAAGCCGGGGGAAACTTTGACGGAGCAGGAAGTGGCAGATTATTGCAAAGGGAAAATATCGTTTCATAAAATTCCGCGGCACATCCATTTCACGGAAGCTTATCCAATGACCGCATCAGGAAAAATTCAAAAGTATAGGCTGCGTCAACAAACGCTTGACCTGCTAACGGGACGCACTAATTAAGGAGATGATATGATGATCGGAAAAATTCTTATCGCAAACAGAGGGGAAATTGCATCACGCATTATTCGTACATGCAAGAAAATGGGCATAAGCACGGTTGCGGTCCATTCGGAAGCTGATGCCGATGCGCCATTTGTAGGCTTAGCGGATGAATCTCATTCATTGGGCGGCTCGAGAGTTCAGGAAAGCTATTTAAACGTCAACAAGATTTTGGAAATCGCTAAAAATACCGGAGTGGATGCGATTCATCCGGGATATGGATTTTTGAGTGAAAATGCAGATTTCGCGCGTTCATGTGAAGAAGCTGGTTTACAATTCATTGGTCCGAAACCGGAAGTGATCCAGCAAATGGGTAATAAAGTAGAGGCTCGGAAAAAGATGGAGCAAGCGGGTCTTCCGTTGGTTCCGGGTTTTTCCCGACCATTGATCGATGCTGCTGAAGCGGCAGCCGTTGCCGAAAGGATTGGTTATCCCGTCATGCTGAAGGCGGCAGCGGGTGGCGGAGGGATCGGCATGCAGGCCGTTTCCAATGAAGATGAGCTTTCGAAAGCATTTGAAGGAAATCAAAAACGTGCCCAATTGTTTTTTGGCAATGGAGATATGTTCATTGAAAAATTAATTGAAAAGCCGCGTCATATCGAAATTCAAGTTTTGGCGGATACTTTTGGCAATGCCGTTTACTTGTGGGAAAGGGAATGTTCCGTTCAAAGGCGCCACCAAAAGGTCGTGGAGGAGGCACCTTCATCTTTCCTGGACGAAGAGACAAGGAATAAAATGGGGTTGGCTGCCGTTAAGGCGGTAAAGTCGATCGGCTATAGCAATGCAGGCACGCTTGAATTTTTGGTTGATGGAGATAAAAATTTCTATTTTCTAGAAATGAATACGCGCCTTCAGGTTGAGCATCCTGTCACGGAAGAAATTACCGGATTGGATTTGGTTGAACAGCAAATTAACATTGCATCCGGCAAAAAACTGGATTTCACGCAAGCTGACATTAAAAAGCATGGACATTCCATTGAAGTGCGCATATATGCCGAAGATCCGAAAACATTTTATCCGGCACCAGGGACGATTACAAGCCTGAACCTTCCTGAAGGCGATGGAATCCGTCATGAAATGGCGGTTCACGGCACCTCCGTCGTGTCGCATTTTTATGACCCGATGATTGCCAAATTGGTCGTGAGCGGTGATTCGAGGGATAAAGCCATCGAGAGGTTAAGAGAAGCATTGGATACTTATAAAATAGAAGGCATTAAATCGAACCTTCCCTTGCTTTTGCAAATCATCTCTCATGACGCTTTTGCCAAAGGAGATACGACTACCGATTTCATAGATAAATATATTAAAAAACTAACCGTATAAAACGTGACATAAAAACATATATGATCAGGAGGAATGAAGGATGGCAGAATTAAAAGCGAGCATGGCAGGAAGCGTATGGAAAATCGTAGCGAATGAGGGGCAAAGTGTAACGGACGGGGAGGATATCGTCATTTTGGAATCAATGAAAATGGAAATCCCGATTGCCGCAGAGGGAGCGGGCACTATTAAAGAACTTAAAGTGAATGAGGGGGATTTCGTCAATGAGGGTGACGTATTGGCCGTCATCGAATAAAGGAGGAATAAAATGAATTGGCCTGAAAAAGTGACGATTAAGGAAGTCGGTCCGCGGGACGGTCTGCAAAATGAACAAGTCATCATACCAACGCAAAACAAAATTGATTGGATCGATCAGCTCTCTGAGACAGGTCTTTCTTATATAGAAGTGACATCCTTTGTACACCCGAAGTGGATTCCCCAATTGAGCGATGCCGTCCAGGTGGCAAAGGGTATAAAGCGAAATCCTGATATCACCTATGCCGCACTCGTCCCGAATGAAAGGGGGCTTGAGGCGGCGCTTGAGGGGGAAATTGATGAAATTTCAGTTTTCATGTCATCAAGTGAAACCCATAATCTTAAAAACATCAATAAATCGATTTCCGATACCCTTCCAATATTGAAGAAGGTCATCGATGGAGCAGCAAATAGCGGAAAAACGGTCAGGGGGTATGTGTCAACCGTTTTCGGCTGTCCATATGAAGGGGAGGTATCAATGGAACAAGTCTTCCGGGTGTGTGACCAATTGTTTGACTACGGAATCAGTGAAGTGTCACTGGGAGATACGATAGGGGTTGCCTCGCCAAGACAGGTTGCCTCGTTCCTTGAAAATGCCGTGAAAAGATATGATCTCAGCCGAATTGCCCTTCATTTCCATGATACAAGGGGCATGGCATTGGCCAATGTCCTCCAAGCGCTGCAGTATGGAGTCGACACCTTCGATTCTTCACTCGGTGGTTTGGGCGGCTGTCCATATGCACCAGGTGCGAGCGGCAATGTTGCTACGGATGACCTGGTCCATATGCTACATAATATGGGGATCCAAACAGGAATCAATCAAGAAAAACTAATCAAGGCAGCCTCGATGATGCAAAGCTGTTTGGAGAAACCTTTGCCTAGCCATCAGATGGCTGTATATAACGCGCAATAAGACGATAGGAGGGTAACGGATGACTTCGTTGATTGACATAAGCCGTGATGATAAGGGTATCGCCATCGTCACATTAAATCGGCCTGATGCTGCCAATGCTTTATCGACGGAATTGCTTCATAATCTACTTGAGGGCCTGAATGAATTGAAATCGGCAGCCGATTTACGAGCAGTCATAGTAACCGGATCCGGTGAAAAGGCATTTTGTGCAGGTGCGGATCTAAAGGAACGGGCAGGGATGAATGAGGATGAAGTCAAGGAGACGGTGAAGCTGATCGGCGATACGATCACAGCCTTGGAGAACCTGCCAGTCCCGGTCCTTGCTGCCATTAACGGCTCGGCCTTTGGCGGCGGTTTGGAGCTTGCGCTGGCTTGTGACATACGCCTTGCCTCGGAAACGGCAAAGATGGGACTGACGGAAACGTCATTAGGTATCATTCCTGGGGGAGGCGGTACTCAGCGCCTGCCCCGAATAGTCGGAATGGCGACGGCAAAAGAGCTTATATATACGGCAAAGCGTCTTGATGCAAAAACGGCACATGAACTGAAAATCATCAGTCATCTATATCCTGCCCAACAATTGATGGATGAAGCGAAAAAGCTGGCAGCCGAAATTGCCCGCAACGCTCCATTAGCGCTCAGGGCGGCAAAAGCGGCGATGAATCAAGGGGTGGATACAACCCTTGAAAACGGACTGCAAATTGAAAAAGACTGCTATCAGACAACTCTAAAAAGCCGTGACCGACTGGAGGGCCTGGCAGCATTCAAGGAAAAACGCAAACCGGTATTTACGGGGCAGTGAGCTCGAATGAAGGAGGAAAATCGATGGTGACGACTGATAAATTAACGGAAACGGTAGAAACGATCAAAAAAGGCGGTTTAGAAAAATATCACCAAAAAAATGCTGAAAAAGGAAAGCTTTTCGTACGTGAACGTCTGGAGCTCTTATTTGATGAAGGGGTTGAAATAGAGGACGCCTTCTTTGCCAATTGTGCCAATGATGGCCTTCCGGCGGATGGGGTCGTTACAGGAATCGGAAAAATAAATGGTCAGAGGGTTTGTGTCATGGCCAATGATTCGACCGTTAAAGCCGGTTCTTGGGGAGCAAGGACTGTCGAGAAAATCATCCGCATCCAAGAAACCGCAGAAAAACTGCAGCTGCCGCTACTATACTTGGTCGACTCTGCAGGGGCAAGGATTACCGATCAAGTGGAAATGTTTCCGGGACGCCGCGGTGCAGGACGCATTTTTTATAACCAAGTGAAGTTATCCGGAAAAGTCCCGCAAATCTGTCTATTGTTCGGCCCTTCAGCAGCAGGAGGGGCATATATCCCAGCTTTTTGTGATATTGTCGTGATGGTCGAGGGGAATGCTTCGATGTATTTAGGTTCACCGAGAATGGCGGAAATGGTCATTGGCGAAAAGGTGACCGAAGAGGAGATGGGCGGGGCTAAAATGCATTGCTCCGTTTCAGGATGCGGAGATGTGCTGGTGAAATCGGAAGAAGAGTCGATCGCGTTTGCCCGCAAATACTTAAGCTATTTTCCAGGAAATTATCAGGAAAAGCCTGCACCTGTGAAGCCTGAACTTCCAGAGCAATTTGACAAGACGTTGGAGGAATTGATTCCGAAAAATCAGAACGCCCCCTTCAATATGTATGATTTGATCGACCGGGTCATAGACAAGGAGTCGTTTTGTGAAATCAAGAAGCTTTTCGCCCCCGAATTAATTACCGGGCTGGCCAGGCTGAATGGGCAGTCCATTGGGATCATTGCCAATCAGCCGCGTGTCAAAGGCGGGGTATTGTTTCATGATTCAGCAGACAAGGCAGCGAAATTCATCAATTTATGTGATGCCTTCCATATACCGTTATTGTTCCTTGTGGATATTCCTGGATTCATGATCGGGACGAAGGTCGAGCAGGCAGGCATCATTCGCCATGGTGCGAAAATGATTTCGGCCATGAGTGAAGCCACGGTGCCTAAGATTTCTGTTATTGTCCGTAAGGCTTATGGCGCCGGGCTATATGCGATGGCCGGCCCCGCTTTTGAACCGGATTGCGTTCTTGCCCTGCCAACGGCGCTGATCGCCGTCATGGGGGCGGAAGCTGCAGTCAATGCCGTTTATGCCAATAAAATCAATGCAATGGAAGCGGAAGAAAGGCCTGCCTTCATCGCCCAGAAGCGAACTGAATACAATGAAGACATTGATATTTATCGTTTAGCATCCGAGATGATCGTAGATGGCATCATCCAGCCCAATGACCTGAGAGCTGAGTTGAGTGTCAGGTTTGAGGCGTATGGAAGCAAACAATTGACATTTACGGAGCGCAAGCACGGAGTCTATCCCGTCTAAATAGGCATGGAAAAAGTCCGGTCATCATCATGATCGGGCTTTTTTTGTGGGTTAAAGCCAAAATGAAAGATTTTTCGAACAATAAGGAAATTTCTTTTCGTTTGAAGTTGCTAAATGATCGCTGAAGGAGTACTATAATTAGTAATTAATGATTTACTAATTACCTCAGTCCCATACTTAGTGAAAGAAAGTGAGAGTTGCCATGGTCCAGCATGAAAAACTGAAGTATATTACTCCGGACGGATACACCGCGGATATTGCGATCTTTACGATTACGACCAAGAAAACGGCGGAAAAGGCACCACCTGAAATGTTTTTGAAGCTATTATTGATCAAACGTGCCACAAATGACAAAGAAGGAAATCCGAATATTGAGGGAGATAAATGGGCGTTGCCCGGCGGCTTTGTGAATGCCAAGGAGACGGCCTATGAAGCCGCCAAACGAGAATTGAAGGAAGAAACGGGTGTAGCGGGATTCCATGTCGAACATTTCGGTGTTTATGACCGGCCAGGACGCGATCCGAGAGGGTGGATCATTTCCAACGCCTTTTATGCCATCGTGCAGGAAGAGTTTCTCCATCATAGAAAAGCGAGTGACGATGCGGCGGAGGTTGAATTGTTCACGGTGCAGGAAGCTTTGCAATTGGAGCTTGCATTTGACCATGAGTCGATCATCCATGATGCGATGAACTTATTGAAAAAGGAAATGGTGCAAACGACGATAGCACAAAAGTTCCTGCCAGAAGAATTTACTCTATCTGAACTGCAGCGGGTCCTGCTGACAGCAAGAGATGATGCGAAGATTAGCGCGGATTCGCTTTTTTATGCCAAGGCGCCTAAACTTCCGTTTTTGGAGAAAGTTTTGGATGAAAAAGGCATGCAGAAGAAAACAAAACGCAATTCATATCGGCCATCACAGCTTTACCGATTTAATGCAGAGGTTGTCACCGACTCCATTTATTATTAAAGGGGGAATACCTGTAATGGGAAAAAAGGCATTGATCAATATCGATTATACGTATGACTTTGTGGCGGATAAGGGAGCATTGACCTGCGGGAAACCAGGCCAGGATATCGAGGAGGTACTTGTCGGTATAACCAAGGAATTCATCAAAAATGGCGACTACACCGTATTTGCCATTGACTTGCATGATGAAGGAGACCGCTTACATCCTGAAACGAATTTGTTTCCACCGCATAATATTAGCGGTACAATGGGTAGGGACTTATATGGGAAGCTAAAAGAAGAATATGAAGCAAATAAAAATCGAAGTAATGTTCATTATATAGATAAAACACGTTATTCGGCATTTGCAGGAACGGAACTTGATATCCGCCTAAGGGAGCGGCACATTACCGATGTGCATTTAGTCGGGGTGTGCACAGATATTTGCATTTTGCACACGGCAATCGATGCTTACAATCTAGGCTATAATATCTTCGTATATGAACATGCAGTGGCTTCGTTCAACGATAATGGCCACGAATGGGCGCTTGGTCATTTTAAAGGATCTCTTGGCGCAACCATTCTATCATAGCCAACATGCAACAGAATAGAAGGGAAGTATACGCTTCTCTTTTGGGAGGAACTATCCATGGAAAAAAAGTACAACGACGACAGTTACGCCTTACACACCGATCTATACCAAATTAATATGGCCCAAACATACTGGCAAGATAAAACTCATGAGCGAAAGGCCGTTTTTGAGATATTTTTCAGGAAGCTTCCATTTAACAGCGGCTATGCGATTTTTGCCGGACTTGAAAAAATCGTTCATTACCTGCAAAACTTCTGCTTCTCTGAAAGTGATATCGACTATTTGAAAAACGAGCTGCATTATGATGAAGAGTATTTGGATTATTTGCAAAACATAAGTTTTACAGGGACGATTCGCTGCATGAAAGAGGGAGAGCTCGTCTTTGGCAATGAACCGATTTTACGAGTGGAAGCACCTCTTGGTGAAGCCCAGCTGATTGAAACGGCTTTACTGAACATTGTGAACTATCACACACTCGTAGCTACGAAAGCTTCGCGCATTAAACAAGTCATTGGTGATGAGTCCGCCCTTGAATTCGGTTCAAGAAGGGCACAAGAAATGGATGCGGCCATTTGGGGAGCGAGAGCCGCCTATCTTGCTGGTTTCGATTCCACAAGCAATGTCCGTGCGGGTAAACTGTTTGGCATCCCAGTTTCAGGAACGCATGCCCATTCCATGATCCAGGCTTATAAAGATGAATATACGGCATTCCATAAATATGCCGTTTCCCACAAGGATTGTGTTTTCCTCGTCGATACGTATGACACTTTGCGCTCAGGCATCCCAAATGCAATCCGGGTCGCCAAGGAGCTGGGGAATAAAATCAATTTCATCGGCGTCCGCCTCGACAGCGGCGACTTAGCTTACCTATCGAAGGAAGCAAGGCGAATGCTCGATGCTGCTGGTTTCCATGATGCGAAGATTGTTGCATCCAATGATTTGGATGAATACACGATCATAAACTTGAAGCAGCAAGGCGCCAGAATTGACATTTGGGGCATCGGAACCAAATTGATCACAGCTTATGACCAGCCAGCATTGGGCGCGGTCTATAAAATGGTTTCAATAGAGGGCGAAGATGGGAATATGAGAGATACCATCAAAATTTCTTCAAACCCTGAAAAAGTGACGACACCCGGCTTGAAGCGGGTATACCGGATCATCAATAAAGTGAATCACCATGCTGAAGGCGACTATTTGGCCATGGAATATGAAAAGCCGCAGGATCAAGAAAAACTAAAAATGTTTCACCCGGTCCATACCTTCCTTAGTAAATTCGTCACCGACTTCGATGCGGTGGATCTGCATGAGGATATTTTCAAGGACGGCCGTTTGATCTATGATTTGCCATCCATTGATGAAATAAAGGCCTTCACCAAAAAGAATCTCCAAGTACTATGGCCAGAATACCTTCGTGCACTCAATCCTGAAGAATATCCGGTGGACCTTAGCCAGGATTGTTGGGATAATAAGATGAGGAATATTGATGAAGTTAAAGCAAATGTAGAGAGAATGCTTAAGAAATGATCAATCAATTTCACTAAGAAAGAGGGTCTATGCGAATGCGTCCATTACAAAAAGAAATCGTAACGAAATTGCTAGTTCAACCAACGATCGATCCTGAAGTTGAATTCAGGAAAAGTGTGGATCTTCTGAAAGGATATTTGAAGAAAAATACATTTCTGAAAAGCTTTATACTTGGAATATCCGGAGGGCAGGATTCGACTCTGGCTGGTTATATCGCCCAGACAGCTGTCAATGAATTGAATGAAGAAACGAACGGAAATGAATATAAGTTTGTCGCTGTAAGCTTACCATATGGTGTCCAAGCCGATGAGGATGATAGGCAGCTGGCGTTGAAATTCATCAAGCCAAGCCAAACGGTCACCGTCAACATCAAGGCTGCCGTCGATGCATCCGTTCAGGCTGTGGAAGACGCTGTGCCCGAAAAACTATCGCATTTCTTAAGGGGCAACGTCAAGGCACGCGAACGGATGAAGGTGCAGTATGATTTAGCAGGTCTATATAAAGGTGTCGTGCTTGGAACAGACCATGCAGCTGA
Source organism: Peribacillus sp. FSL E2-0218 (assembly GCF_037992945.1). Classification (NCBI taxonomy): domain Bacteria; kingdom Bacillati; phylum Bacillota; class Bacilli; order Caryophanales; family Bacillaceae; genus Peribacillus; species Peribacillus sp. FSL E2-0218. The sequence goes on from NZ_CP150304.1 coordinate 2,389,426, forward strand.
AGCCATCACAGGTTTCTTCACGAAACATGGAGATGGCGCTGCCGACCTGATCCCATTGTACCGATTAAACAAAAGGCAAGGAAAGGAAATCCTGAAATTCGTCGGTGCTCCTGAGCGCCTATATACGAAAGTTCCAACTGCCGATTTGGAGGATGACAAACCGCTGATTCCGGATGAGGTGGCATTGGGCGTTAGCTACGACGAGATCGATGATTATCTTGAAGGGAAAGAAATCAGGACGGAAGCTGCCGAAATCATTGAAGGATGGTATACTAAAACCGAACATAAACGCAATGAAGCGATTAACGTTTACGATACTTGGTGGAAATAAAGGCTAGATGAAGCCGGGAATCCTCTCCGGCTTCATTGGATGAATATAAAAATCCCGCATCTGTTTTTTTGATACGGGATTTTTTTAGGCAAACACCTTTACTAAAACATCAAGATTGAAAAATAATGTACCGACAAAGGGGTGTATTACATGTCCACCGTCAATATGGAACTATCTACATTGATTAATGAAGCTAGCAAGGAACTGGAATTCTCGGGTGTAATTGGCGTGAAGGCGGAAGATAAGCTAATTTATTGTTCGGCACACGGTTATTCCAATCGATCGGACGAAATCGTGAATACGACGGAAACAAGGTTCGGAATCGCTTCTGGCTGCAAGCTGTTCACCTCGATCGCGATTTGCCAACTGATTCAAAATGAATTACTCACATTGGACTCGCGAATAAATGAATGTCTATCGTTCGAGTTTCCACATTTCCCCCCACAGATAACGATCCATCATCTTTTGACACATACTGCCGGTATTCCTGATTACTTTGATGAAGCTGTGATGGAGGACTTCGAAGAGCTATGGCAGAAAAATCCGATGTACCATATAAAAAAATTAACGGATTTCCTGCCAATGTTTCAGGATAAGGCGATGATGTTCAAGCCAGGGGAAAGATTTCATTATAATAATGCCGGTTATATTTTATTAGGGTTGATCGTAGAGCAACAGTCACGACTTGAATTTTCCGAATATATCGATAAATTCATTTTTCAACCCTGTGATATGAAAGGTTCCGGTTACTTCTCCCTGGACAGTCTGCCTGAAAACACGGCACTCGGGTACATAGACGAAGCGGACGGAACATGGAGAACGAATGTATATTCGCTTCCTATCAAAGGCGGGGCGGATGGTGGGGCGTTCATTACGGCAGCGGATATGGTCAAATTTTGGGAAGGTCTCTTTTCCAATCGATTGCTGAATCGAGAATATACCCATGTATTATTGCAGCCCCACATTTCGACGGACGCTAAAGGCAATTACTATGGGTATGGGCTATGGATCAGCAAGAAAAATGGCGAGATATTCAAATATCACATTATGGGATATGACCCTGGTGTAAGTTTCCATTCCGCTGTCTATCCAGCCCACCGCCTCACAACCGTGATTTCTTCGAATGAAAGCAGCGGCCCATATGATATAGCTTGCTTGATCGAGAATGAACTATAACGGTAGGAAGATTTATTATTCATATGCATGGGCATTAGGGGGTGAAGAGCATGCTGCCTGCGCTATTTCCGATTGCTATAGTAGGCCTTGTCGGGCTTGTTGGTTTTAAAATGTTTTTCAAAAAAAAAACGCCTTCTAACGGGTATACACCTTACGATGATATGGTGATGGGGAGAAAAGATGAAGGAAAAAGAGAACAGCGGGCACAAATTTCAAACCTTGGAGAATGAAGGGCTGGCTGTTTTTAAGTAAGCCCCTTGCTATAAAAAGATGGAAAGGACCGATCAAAGAATTTGTATAGTTAAATAGCTTGAAGTAGAGTATATTTAATATACATGAATCTAACTGGTAGTTTAGGGTGGAGGGTCTTTTTACGTTATGAAGGCAAGATATGAACTGGCAAACATGAACTTAACATTGAGTAATGTCACTTTGCGCAATGCAGCGGATAGTTATGTTCTTTTGAAAGCGGCAGATGAGCAAAAGAATGAAATTACGATCAAGCTTTCCCACGCTCAAGCTGAATTTTTAGAAGCGGAATTACGGGAAGTGAACCGCCGTCGCCGGGAAAATGGTCCAGACCTATCTGGGTACGATCGGGAACATATTGATGACGACGATTCGTTTAATTTATTCAGTATTGATATATTTAATGAAACTGAACCGAAGGAATGAACACGATTATTTCGCCTGAAACCTGTTTTTGGGTGTTCATAATTGCCGATAAAGCTAAACAAGGTGACACTTCGTTACCTTGTTTTTGATTGCGTGAGGAACTTTTTTAGCACAAGGAATATCGATGAGGCGACAGCAAAAAACAGGAAAAATACGATAAAGCCCCAAAGGCCTACTGCAGCATCTTGAAATTCCATATTTCCCCTGCTGGTAAGGGCTTGCTGTATTTCAATTGCGAACACCAACACGACCATGACGGTAAAAGTATATAGAAAAGAAAGGATTGTAATCCCAAAGCGCATCCGGGAAATGATGGTCGATAAAATGAATACGAACAAAAAGATGATGATACCGATGATTCCCATGATCCAAAAATGGAGATCTTTGTCCGTTGCATTCGAATGTAACGTGTCACTCACAAAAAACAGGATGAAATCGTGAAGATTATTTACGATTTCTGCTAATATCTCGATGAATTCTTTCATTTTTCACACCTCCAATCCTTAGATTATAGCAGGTTATAAAACTATATAGAAGTGGAAGGTCATGTCATGAAAAAAGCAAGCTGAAATGTCATGGCAGCCAATACATAGTAGAAAGCTGGTGTATCCCATGAACAATATAATCATGCCCATAGTGATAGTAGCGTTACTCGTTTTGGTTGGTGTTTTTATGTATAAGATTATAAAAAAATGAGTGGTGGATAAATTTCAGCGTTGGAGGATAAGAAATGAATGACAAACATAATCATGATGTAACGATAATCGATTTTATGAAAACGGGACATAATACTTGTTTTGTTAAGGTATCCGGTTTTGATGCTGGAATTGAAAAAAAATTTGAAGGCGAAGTAAAGTTTGTCGGTGATGTGCCCTATGGAGATTTGTTACATCCCCAAAGGTCACATTTGTCTGGAAGCTGCAGCGAATTCGTGCGGAGCGTTTTAATGCACAAGTATAACGAAGGACAGTTTGAATAAATCTTTGTTTAAGATTGGCAATAAAACGCTTATGAATATCGCTAAAATAGGATATTTTTCCCTATTTATCTCCTGGACTTCAATCTCTTATAATCTTACATAAGGAAAATATATAGGTGATAGAAGAAATACACTATTTACGAGGTGAGTTTCATGGTTTATGCAGATATTTTGAGTCAAATGCATTCTGCAATATCCAGTAAAAAGGCTAATATAAATGAAAAAATTGACCGTCTAGTAAAGGCGAAAAACGAAATTATGGAAGAACAAAGTATGTGCCTTAACGAAATCAGGAACATAAAAACTCCCGAGCTAGGAAAAAACTGGACAGGGGAGCGCTCGGATAAATTTCAAGAAGCCCGTCAGGACGCTTATCAGGTGATGTTCGGTGTCATACATGACGATTATGATGATTATCAATGGAAAATCGAAGCGATGATCACCAAGCTCAATGCCGAGAATACGCTTCTGAGTATAGCAGGGAATATAGCCCAAGAAGCCGACCACCTTTTAAACAAAGGAGAAGAGGCATTCGAGCAGGTGGAAAGTAAAATTGCCGATTTAAAAAGGCGGTTGTTCTAACAGAATATCGCAGATAAAACCCGCTGTATTGATTGATAAATCTCAAAAATCGTAGATAAACCCGCTGTATTGGTTGATAAATCTCAAAAATCGTAGATAAAATCGCTGTATTGATTGATAAATCCGAAAAATCGTAGATAATACTGCCAATTAGGTTCAAATATCCTGAATTTTGGGGTTGAAACGACAGTTAGAGCGATAACATTCCATTTCAGGGGTTAAACAGCAAGTACCGAAAAAAGGATTTTTTAAATTATGGCTACTTGTCCACACCTTCCATCAGTCCAAGCATATACAATAGTAAGGAGGGTGTTAGGATGAAGACAAATTGTTGTTATGTGGAGAAATGTTATGAGAAAAATGACCCTTGTACTGTATGGGTTCCTAGAAAATGCTGCAAATGCAATAAGTGCAAAAACAAACACCGGTATTAATAATATTTGGGTGAAGCAACTGTGTAAAGCAGTTGTGAAGTAGGGACTGTCCGAGGGACTGTCCTTTTTTTATTATGAATCAGGAAAAATGGACGATATCATTTGAAGAAGAAAAAACACCCAACCGTGATGACTGAGTGTTTTTGCTAATCTTTTTTTAAGATTTCCTTGCTATGTTGAATGATTTCTTTATTTTTGTTAATGGCTTCCACATTGTTTAGCTTGACATGGTCGGTGATCAATTCGTTATCTTCCATATATTCAAGCAGCAATTCGACGGATTTATCCAATAATCTTTCCAGAGAGATATCCCTTTCTTCTGCCAAACGAGTGAGCCTGATATGTAAATGAGTTGCCAGTGATGAAGCGAGAGGATCTCTACCTTGGTTCATGTGCATTCCCCCTTTACCATTACTAGTTCTATTATATGGCTTCAAGAGCTCGAAGGCAAAATAAAGTCATTGATCAAAGCTTATTCATATTACGGAGGGGAAATAAGGGGAATGGAATAAGCTTATTAAGATGCAAGGATCTCCTTTTGAAAGATAAATGTTGTATAATGAAGGTATATTTTACATTAGGAGGAAAATCATTTGGACCATTCCGGCGGATTAATTGGACTTTTTGCAATAGTACCAATATTGTTATACCTAGGCCTTCTTATTCTCAGTATTTATTTTGTTATAAAGATAATAAAATTCATCAATGCCAAAACTAAATTGGATCAGCAAAGAAATGAGAAGCTTGATGAACTGATCAAGGTTATTGGGAACGGCAACGAAAAATCGGAATAACAAAAATGAAGCACAATCCGCTTATGGATTGTGCTTCAGTTTGTAGACAAAAGGGGTTCGGAATTAAAAAATTCCGAACCCCTTTTGAAATTCCTTTGAAATTTTGACCAAAGGTTACGAGATTTGGGCTCTTCGAGCCACTATGTTAAGCCGTTTTAGGACCTTGCCATGTCCAAGTGGCCATCTTCTTTACATTCATGGCAGCGAAAGTAAGCATCGCCTGCATCGACAATTTTTTAAGTCCCCTTAAAGTAGTCCAACGCATACCATGCTTTTCTTTTGCATCTGCGAATACACGCTCAATCGTTTCTTTGCGTTTCGCATATATAGGTTTTACCTCTTGATGATGACGCAGATGATCTGCTTCTTCCACATATGCTTGCCAGATATGCCGTGTCACTACTTTTTGATGGTCTTTGCTTTCCGTACACCGTGATAAAAATGAGCATGTTGCACAAATTTGTTTGGGCGATTTGTACTCGCGATAGCCCTCTTTATTTGTTGTTGAGTACTTTAAAGTTTCTCCCGAAGGGCAAAGGTAACAATCAAAGTGTTCATCGTAAACATAGTCATGTTTGCGAAAGAATCCTTCTTTTGTACGAGGACGTGTATAGGGTAAAGCAGGTGTGATTTCTTTGTTAAATAGGTAGCTTGTAATCGCTGGTGTTTTATAAGCTGCATCTGCGGCAACTGCTTCTGGTTTTCCAACTTTCTCAATCACTTGCTCAACAAGTGGCTCCAAAATATGACTGTCATGTGTATTACCAGGTGTTACAATCGTTCCCAATACAAAACCGTTGCCGTCTGCGGCCGCATGGAATGAATAGGCAAACTGTTTTGTTCGTTCATCTTTCACATAGTAGCCACTCTCAGGATCCGTAGTACTTTCTTTAATTGCTTTGGTTTCTTCCTTATCAAATTTATCTGGTGGAAAAGGCTTCTTTCCGTGGTTTTCACGATCTTGATTGATTTCTTCTTGAAGACGTCCTTGATACGCTCGTGTTTCTTTACGAACGATTTTCTTTTCAAATTTCCGTTTATTCGCACTGGCTTTCACATGTGTGGAATCCACGAAAACGTGTTCTACACTTATTACCTTTTTATTAGCAGCTGTCATTAAAATGCGACAGAAAATCTGTTCAAACAGGTCTGTATCTTTAAAGCGTCGCTCATAATTTTTTCCGAACGTAGAGAAATGAGGTACTTTATCATGGAAACCATAGCCTAAGAACCAACGGTAAGCCATATTGGTTTCAACTTCTTCAATCGTTTTACGCATGGAACGAATACCGAAGGTATATTGAATGAAAGTGAAGTCAATGGCAGCCTCCATTTTACGAACCAAATGGTTCGGTGGCACCAGTTGATCTAAAGTAATCATTTCAAGTTGATCTCGCTGAATAGAATCATGTTTAGAAAGCATCCTCATCACCTCAAGTTTTAATACTTCAATTTTAAAACAAAAATGACTCCAGTCAAAAGTGTTCTATCTAAAAGGTAAGACAAAGTTGATTGGAACGGAAGGTACGAGACTCCTGCGGGAAAAGCGCGTCTAGGGGAGACCCCGCAGGCAAAGCCGAGGAGGCTCCCCGACCGCCCGCGGAAAGCGAGTGCCTGGAGTGGAAATCAACGTCTAAATTGTACAGGCCATAAAAATAGACAAACTCGATTTTCATCGAGTTTGTCTACAGTCTGAAGCACAATCCGCTTATGGATTGTGCTTTTTTATTTTTGGGCTTGGAGAACGAACGAGACACGCTGGGGCCTATTCATACGGTATAGCCACGAGAATTAAGAATGGAAGAATCTGTATACATATGGTGACATTTCTTGAGTTAATTTGAAATGCCCCTCATATGAAATTGCTTTCTGTATTGAATGGGGGATAACGCTTATGCTCTTTAAATCTCCTGATGAAATAGCTGAAATTCTCAAATCCAACCATGAAGGAAATATCCAAGACTTTTAAATCGCTGCTTTTTAACAACTCGGCCGCTTTCTCACATATTCATTTATATACGTAATGAGCGTTTTACAATTGAGTGATGAAAATATTTTGAAAAAATTTTTTATTCATATTAAAAGGGAGGCTAAGTCATCAAGCATTATTTTTTTATCGTAATTCTACTGGATATAGATGATAACTTTTTTGATATTTTCCTGTTTTTCTTTTACGTTTGTTTGTAATTCCGAAAAATGCTTGCCCTCAAAAGCGCTACTATAATCTCCAGCAGCATAATTATAATAAGTAATGCTGTTATTTCGAATTGTTTTTGATTGGTTTTAATGATGGTTAGTAATCTATCAACTAGATATTTTTGTAACAGCCCGTCAATTTGAGCGGAAGATGGGAAACTCAGGTACCCCTTAGTTATAGGTGTAACAATGGTATAATCGTAAGTAATCTCAGATGGGAATGAATAAGTATCATCAGTATTTTGCCACGCCTTTATTTTTATGTAGCACTTGTACCCGAATACTCCTATGTAATAGTTTCAAGACGGGGGAAGAATTGCTCGTGGTGATTAAAGAACAGCGAAATAAGTTTATAAAGCTCGTCAACTAGATCTGCTCGATGAAACTATTTCCGGAAGATTAACATTGTGAGGGCTTTTTTTTGTTGCAAATATAAACACTTAATTAATTCTAGGTATTTTTGGGGGAAAAGGCGTATATTGTATTGGATGCGCTTCAAAAGGATTATTTTAAAAATAAGCCCATTCAGTTTTTGCAGGTTGATGTAATTCCTGATGTAACATACTATCAGTTAATCGACCATTCATTGGATGATTTTCTTGATAATTTTTACGAAGAAAATTATCCAGCAATATACGAGTTAGAACAAAAAGCGTTTACAGATTGGTTCGGTCAATGTTGGAAAAAATCATGCGGGGATATATTGAATGTACCATGTTTCTTTGTTTTCCACGACGATACTAAATCATATGAGTTAAAAAATAATCAATGGATTGATGATGAAGAAAAATGGTCATAATAAACGATGAAGAATGCCTATATATAGGCATTCCAGTTTGTAGACAAAAGGGGTTCGGAATTATTGATTCCGAACCCCTTTTAGAATTCTCTTTAAATGTTCGCGGATAATATATTTTCGTTTCAACATGACAAATTGTTGTCTTGTTACATTCTTTAAAGAAAAAGAGAAATGGGAGGGTAAAACGTTAAATAATTAACTACCTTTGATGCTCATTAGGTCTTAACGAGTCAAATACGGATTGGCCCAAACAAATATGGAATATGAGCTGCTGGCTTCAGTTCCTGGATTCGATTTTTCCTTCACTTTTTAAATATTGAGAATTTTTATCGATGCTTCTCCATGGTTCATTGTACTTTTGGGAAGCCTCTTTGTTATTCCTTTCATGAAAGCCGCATCTTAGTATGAATTTTGAAATCTTTTTTGGAGTTTTTTGGGAGAAATATTATATTCTTTTTTGAAGAGTCGATAAAAACTAGAATAATCTAGGAAACCGCAATGTAAGGCAACTTTCTCTATGGATATCTGATTTTTCTTAATCATCGTTACGGCAAAAGATAGGCGTTTTAATGATACGTAACGGTAAAAAGGAAGGTTCATATTTTTCTTGAAATAATGTGAAAAATAATATTTATTTAAATGAAAATGATTCGCTACAATGTCTAAACTTAAATCCTGATCTGTAAAATGTGATTCGATATACTCTACTATTGATAGGAATCTTTGGTCCAGTTCGTCCTTATTTCCGTGACTAGCCTTACTATTAGAGGAATCGAAGATCGTTTGGAGCACCTGAAATAATTGATAGTTTAATGTGAAGGGGAGATTTTCTTCGCCTTTATCAATGTTTTGAGTGATTTCATCTAGTAAAAAAATAATTGTCTGGAAATGCTTTGTATGTAAATGTAACACGTGTGTATCTAATGTTTTTTGATAAATGATATTTTCTTTCATCGTTGGTGAACTTGAAAGGAAGTCATTCAGCAAATGCTCACTAACGCTAATAATGATTCGTTCATATCTGTCCATTTTCTTAACATTTGCCTTATGAACAGCATAGGGAGGGATGATGACGACATCGCCTCTCTTTAAGGGATAAGTTTTTCCTTCGCAAAAGAAGTCACATTCTCCATCTAAAAAAACGAGCACTTCTAAAACATCATGCTGATGCAATTGGAACAAGGACTCGATTTTGGAAAATTCCTCAGGAGATTTATCATGAATTTTGAGCCAATCATGGGATGGATGTTTTTTGCTAAAGTAATGAATGTTAAACCCTCTATTGATGACAGGAATTAGATTAGATTGCTTCATATTTCGTCAACCTCTCAAATAGCAACAATTGCAATGTTTTGAGCAATTTACGCCATTTATTTTTAACTTTTAGTTGTTATTATAACAGTAAAGAAAGCGATATCAAATTTATTGAACAAGTTGCGGAAATCATAACTGGCTCCTTCTAAGGGTAGAGCGAGGAGAAGGTAAAGTTTAGGAGGAAATACAATGGAAAAGTATCATAAACAACCAGAATTAGAAGTTAGAGTGAAGAATATTATCGAAGTTGACGGATTTAAATTTAAGGATTTGAATAATAGTGGGAAGCTAGAACCTTATAAGGATTGGCGTTTGAGTCCAAAGGAACGTGCGGAGAACCTAGTCTCATTGATGCATATCGATGAGAAGATCGGTATGATGCTGATTAATACGCGCAAAATGGGGCTTTCTCAGGAAAATAAAGAAAAGACAAGCCATGAGGGTATATTGGATGAAGCGATTGTGGAAAAAGGGGAAAATATATTCGCTGCATCAAAAATATACGGAACAACACATACGATCGAGAAAAGGAATGTAAGACACTTCATATTAAGAGACAACTTTAGCCCAGCTGAAATGGCTGCATGGATTAATAAAATGAATGAAGTTGCTGAGGGAACCCGTTTAGGTATTCCTTGCTTGATTACATCCAATTCAAGAAATGAAAATGCAGAACCTATTTTTGGTATGAATGATGCAGGTGGAATTTTCTCCACATGGCCTGGAACCCTTGGTCTTGCAGCGGCAGCACAGGGAGATATTAAAAACGGTGGAGATGCAACACTTATTAGCGAATTTGCTAAAATCGCTCGCGAAGAGTGGAATGCTACAGGTATCAGAAAAGGGTATATGTACATGGCGGATACGGTTACAGATCCGAGATGGCAACGAGCCTATGGTACGTTTGGAGAAGATCCAGAATTTATTTCTGATGCTATTGGTCGTCTTATCGATGGATTCCAAGGTGAGGAATTAGGCAAAAACAGTATTGCCATGACAACGAAGCATTTTCCTGGTGGAGGAGCAAGGGAAAATGGATTCGATCCTCATTATAAAGAAGGAAAGTGGAATCTTTACCCTACTCCAGGAAGCTTAGAAAAATATCACTTACCACCATTTAGAGCAGCGGTAGAACATGGTACATCATCTATCATGCCCTATTATTCTATACCAAGTATCAAGAAGAGTGTGGTACAAGAGTTCGAGGGTGAAGACATTCCATTCGAAGAGGTAGGCTTCACATTCAATCACTATTTCATTAATCATATTCTAAGAGGAAAACTTGGATTTAAGGGCTATATCAATAGTGACAGCGGCATTGTGAATAATATGAGCTGGGGCGTAGAAGAATTAAGTGAGGCTGAACGTTTTGCGAAAGCAGTCAATGCAGGGACAGATATAGTTGCGGACACAAATGATATAGAAAATCTTAAAATGGCTGTTAGTAAAGGCTGGATTAGCGAAAAGCGCATTAATGAAGCGAATGTACGACTTCTGATAGAAATGTTTACATTAGGTATTTTCGATGACCGTACATATAATTCGCCAGAAGAGGCTACAGCTGTAGTTAGTAACAAAGTGAATTGGAAAGCAGCTTATGAAGGGCATAAAAAATCTGTAACGATCCTTAAAAATCAAAACGAGACGTTACCATTAACTGCTGAAAAGGTTAATTGTAAAAAAGTATATGTGGAAGTATTGCACAAGGATGTAGAACGGGCAACAAAATATACTGAAAAGGCAAGGAAAGAGTGTCAAGAGCTCGGCCATTTTTCGATGACTACTAATTATGAAGAAGCTGAAGTAGCGATCATATTCTTACATCCAAAATCCGGTTCTTATTTCAACGCGACACCAGGACTATTAGAGCTTGAGGTTTGTGAGGGGAAAGTAGTATCAGCTTTAGATGGCTCACTGTATCAGGAAACGACTATAACTGGTATGGATCATCTAAAAGAAGTGAGCGACAACCTTCATAGCCGTAGTGGAAAAGTCGTTATCAGTGTGAATGTAACCTTGCCATGGATACTTGAAAATATTGAACCGATGGCTGATGCTTTAATCGCTGGATACGATACCTTCTATAATGCACAGTTTGAGGTTATCGCAGGTAATAGTAAACCAGTAGGTGTTCTACCATTAACATTACCAGCGAGTGAAGATGTAATTGCCGTTCGTCAGAATGGTGAATGTGTGTCTAGAAACGATGTACCTGGTTATGACAAGGACAAATATATGCCTGCAGGACTATCATATGCATATAAGGATAGCGATGGTAATATCTATAAACTTGGTCATGGACTAACCTATTAATAGAGGTACTAGCGAAGCTGTCACAACCCATAAGGAAATGCCAAGATTAAAAAGAGTTATAATTTTAAAACATGTTTATAGGAATTTTTGAATTACGCCCTCTTTTGTCTACAAACTGAGACCACTTATGAAGTGGTTTCTTTTATTTGGTTTAATAAAATATTTTAATAGGGTTGATTTGGAGCTAAAGAGCATTTTTCGGGTGTTTTTTCTAAATTGTACAAGCATTTCCTGATAAGCACCATAATATATTTGGAGGTGATTGAATTGACAGTCAAATTGGAAACATTATTGGAACGATCGGAAAAGAACATGGGCAGCGGAATACACCCAGTCGTCAAGGAATCAGCATTGGAAATGATTAAACGGGCATACAAAGAAGGCATTTTTGTGCAAATCAGTGCCGGCTATCGCTCAATGGAAGAGCAAGCGAAGTTGTATGGTCAAGGGCGCTTAGGATATAGCTACGGTGGCTTGAATTATAGTGATTTATCAAAACCGGTAGTGACTAATGCGCTGCCAGGTCAATCCTACCATAATTATGGACTGGCCATCGATTTCTTCATCGTAAGCGATGATGGCAAAAATGCGATCTGGACTGTTGATGAAAAATGGAGGAGGGCAGGGGCAATCGGTAAATCATTGGGCTTTGCGTGGGGCGGGGACTGGTCAAGTTTTAAAGATTATCCACACCTGGAAATGACCGATGGGCTCTCGTATACTCAGCTTCAGGAAGGCTTAAAGCCTAATTTGACATCAAAGGTGATTGGGACCACACCATCACCTGGGTCAGGTGTGAAACCGGATGTCATCGAAAAAGACCCGCCTGAAAAGGACAGTGGAGATCCAACCATAAAGTCCATCCAAACCACATTGAATAAGCGGTATCAAGCAAAAATCGCGGTGGATGGTTATTATGGGCCGAATACGAAGAACGCGCTGATCAAGGGGTATCAAACGGAATTGAATAAACAATATGGGGCAAAGCTTACTGTCGATGGATTATGGGGACCGCGAACAAGAGCTGCCTCACCTAATGTGAGGGAAGGAGCCCAAGGCAATATCACCTATATTCTTCAAGCGGCACTTTATATGGAAGGCTTCAACCCAAGGGGGATAGACGGTATCTTTGGGAGTGGAACGGAATCGGCAGTGAAAGCATTTCAAAGGTCTGTTGGAATATATGCAGATGGCATTGCAGGAGAAAATACATTTGCCAAATTATTCGAATGATTTGAGTTCGATTAGTGCCGATCATGCTTATAGTTTATCAAAAAAGTCCATTAGAGGGCTTTTTTTGCTGAAGGTTAGGCGGTAAGGGTGCAGGAGCTAAAAGCAAGTGCTGATCAGCTACTGGAAATATTGGTAAAGCGAGGCTTACCAAGCAAAATGGCCACATGCCGGGTAGAGGTAATCAATAAAGAAAATGATCGTAAGGTACTATCTACCTGACACAGTTTAAACATCATTCCTAAAAGGTACATACAGTTAAACGAGTTTTTTTGAGAGGAGGTAGAGGTTGTATCAATTGAACCATATACAAAGGAAGCGCTTTCATTTAAAATGATGGTACTAAAAGTGAAGCCGAGAGGTGTGTGCAATATGGTGAATAAGGACGAAGGAAATTTTTTAAAAGGTCTTTTGTTTGGTACATCTTTAAGCATACCGTTATGGGTCTCTTTTTTTGGATGGATTAAGATAATAATTACCAGATTATTTTAGAGCCTAATGGCTCTTTTTATTTTGTTTCAGGATGTGAATCGGCGTAGTTTTTCCTTTTTCCAAAACCTTGAGTCTTCTTCTGAGAGAGGAAGATTCAGGGTTTTATTTTGGAAAATATTGAAAATGGTTATTTTCGCAATAGTTAAATTTTGTCATGGAAAAAGCGCCAAAGTTGAGAGAAGTGGCGCCTCAATTTCCCTTTGAACGATGCTATACTAATTGAAATGATGAAAGCGCAATCATGCATTTAATTGATTAGGAAAAGGGGATGTTTATGGGTACGGTTAACGGAATGAACCTGACATTATTAGATAAAATCGGCATTACGAAGTCGCTCGCTTGGGGATATCTGGGAATCCTGATTTTCATGATGGGTGACGGTTTGGAAATCGCTTGGATGAGTGCTTATTTGCAAGGACGGGGAATGAGCGTCGAACAAACCGCTTCTCTTTATACGGCGTATGGAGTTACCGTTACCATTGCTTCCTTTCTATCTGGAGTGCTTGCTGAAGCTTTCGGTCCTAGAAAAATCATGTTTACGGGTTTATTAGTTTACATAATCGGAACCAGTTCTTTCATAGCTTTTGGCCTTGCCGAGTTGAATCAGGGCACGATGCTGCTCACTTATGCTCTCCGTGGGTTCGGATATCCTCTTTTTGCCTATAGCTTCATGGTATGGATCAATTACCGGAGTCCTAAACATAAGCTGGGAGCGGCAGTGGGGTGGTTTTGGTTTGTTTTTACAGGCGGATTGAATGTGCTGGGTGCTTATTATTCGATATGGGCGATTGAACGGTTCGGGCATATTGGCACTCTATGGACATCGATATTCTGGGTATGTGTTGGAGCAATGTTTGCCATTGTCATGAATCGTGACAAACTGGAACTTAAAAGCAGCAGCATGAGTACCCGAGCAAAATTAAAGGAATTGACAAAGGGCTTTACAATCTTAAAAAGGGAACCAAAGGTTGCGATTGGAGGGGTTGTCCGAACCATCAATACGACTTCCCAATTTGCATTTCCGATTTTTCTGCCGATTCACATGGCCAATTACGGAATTTCCATCAATACATGGCTGACCATGTGGGGCATGATTTTCACGAGCAACATCGTATTCAATGTGATATTTGGAATAGTCGGTGATAAACTAGGATGGCGTAATACGGTAATTTGGTTTGGCGGGGTTTTTGCAGGGTTTTCCACACTGTTGTTATTTTATATGCCAATATGGACGAACGGTAATCTTGTATTCGTTTTTATTGCCGGAATGTTCTGGGGGGCTTCGCTTGCAGGTTATGTACCATTATCTGCTTTGGTACCTTCGCTTGTAAAAGAAGACAAAGGAGCGGCTGTTTCTGTATTGAATTTAGGGGCAGGGCTTCCCGTATTTGTCGGCCCGGCGCTTGTAGGTGTTTTTTATGAACCGATGGGTGCAAGTGGTTTAATCTGGATGCTTGCGATTTTATATTTCATCAGTGCCATATTGACCGTATTTATCCAATTGCCGGCAAAGGAAAAAGATGAAGCGGAAAAGGTAAACTTGGAAGCAATGGAAAAAACCGTCTAATTCATTCAGACGGCTCAGTAAGTGGACCAAAAGGGGTTCGAAAGGGAGAATTCGGAACCCCTTTTGGGTTTTACGCGTCCATCAGGATAGGCAGGGGTATTGATGGCTCAACAGTTGGACTAACGTAACAATCAAAATATTTCTCGTATACATCGTCATGATGACGTTGTTCGAGCACGTTTATACGGTGAGACCGGCAGGCTTTGTCTGATGAAAATGTAGCAGGTCATCGCCGTTTTTATAAATTACAGCGATTTTAATATGATTGATTTCTGTTCTTAATGAGTAAAACGATATCATCATATTCCAGTAAGTTAGATAATGAATTCACCCCTATGATCAAAGTGGATTGATGCATCTGGTTCATTCTCTTTTTTAGTTGGTGCTGAATAATGATCAAATCAGTTTCGGTTGGGATATCATCGATGGAACGGTGCTCGATTTGGATATTCGGCAGCCTGGCTTCCTTCACTTTCCGTCTTAGGATGGCAGCTCCCATTGCGCTTGAAGCCATCCCTCCGTCACAGGAAATCGTAACATGCCGGATGGATGAAAGGCTATAGGGCGGTTCATCAAGAATCATGATGCTTGGACGTTCTTCTTTTTCACCAAGCGGCAAGGTGAGGGACTCCATAGGTGACCCGCTCCGTTTAGCATGGGATCGCACGAGAATAAAGTGAGCGACGATGCATGATACCACGGCCGATAACCCGACTCCTGCTAAAATGATTAATATATCTTCTTGCGGAGCTAGAAACAAGATCAATAGAATGCTGCCGGGAGAAGCTGTGGAAACGAGTCCGACATCAAATATCTGGAAAAAGGAAATGCCAGTGAATCCTCCGGCAATTACTGCAATGAATAAGGCGGGGTTCATTAATATATATGGAAAATACACTTCGTGAATTCCTCCAAAAAGCTGAATTCCAGCGGTTCCTCGGATGGATGGCTTTTCTTCCTTGCTTGAAGTCATCAAATAAGCTAGCAGGACACCGAAGCCTGGTCCAGGATTCGCCTCTACTAGAAAGATGATGCTTTTCCCGAGTTCGCGTGCCTGTTGAATACCGAATGGCGCGACGATCCCATGGTTTATGAGATTATTTAAAAACATCACCTTGGCAGGCTCGATGACCAAGGATAAAAAGGGGAGCCATGCTGATCCGACCAGCATGACCAACCCACTGTTTATATGCTTGAGAACATCGTTCATAAGGGAGCCAACCAAGTAATAACCGGCTAACATCAAACCTATGCTAAGCAACGCATCAATAAGATTGGCAATCAGAAGTTCACTGCCAATCGGAATATAATCCTGTGTTCGCCGTTCCAACCATGCCGAAAGCCAACCGATTGGCGGACTGAATATTATCGCTCCAATGATCATTGGCATATCGGAAGCCATGATGAGCCCGATCATCGCAACATTTGCAACAATGCCCCCGCTATGGCCGCCATAAAGTTTCCCACCTGTATAGGCAAGCATGAGTGGCAACACATATCGATAAATCGGATCGATAAATTGACTCATGCCAGCATCGGGCTTCCATCCATGTGGCCCAAACAAAATATTCAAGATGCCGGCTGCGATTATGATGGAGATATTCTGAAAAACAATCGAACTATATATGCGTCCTATGCGATTCATCTTTGTTTTCCTCTTGCATAAGATAAAATCCTTTCCTGGTAAGCTTGCTGAAAATGCTCTTTCACGGCAATAAGAGTCCATTCCTTGTTGCCGGAAGAGATGGCTCCTGCTAGCTCATCATCAAGAAGGCCGCTTATTAACTCCCCTAAAAGCGGAAAATGCTCACGCGGTGCATCGGGCGGTGCTGCCAATAATAACAAGGTATCGACGACTTGCTTTTTTCCACTTTCAGTATGCCATGGCATTGCTTCCTTCAACGAAATAATGTTGACGAAAAGGGTCCTGACAGCAGCCGTCCGGCTATGCAAGATCCCAATTGAACCTATGGCAAAGCTGCCTTTCCGCTCTCTTTCCTCAAATGCTTCAATCAGCCCTTCGGGGGAGATGACGGCATGCGATCTTGAGACAAAGGCATGAAGCCACGCAAGCTTCTCCTTTGTTGGAAGCGCCTCCATCCATGATAATCCTCTCATCACTTGCGCGAAGGCCTCTCCGTAGTGAGCAATTCCCATAAGTGAAGAGTCTTCTGACGGATGATCATCCGAGCGTGGCCTTTGTGTGCTGCTTTGTTGTTTTTTCAATTTCCCTTTTATTTTTTGAATATCATTGTCGCTTAAAATGGGAGATACTACGACAAGGCGTTCTTCCGTGATGCCGGGGATTTGTATCGTTGATACGATTGCATCGACTTGCCAGTTGTTTTCCAGCCAACCCGGCAGTTCACTAAGCGACAAAACCTCTGAAACCTGAAGGCCGGGGATTTCTTGCTTTAATCTGGATGCAAGTAAGCGAGAGGTGCCAAATCCACTGGCACAAACGACTGCGACGCGCCCTTTTAGATTTTGCTGATTTATTAGTGCTGCCCCCACGTGTATGGCCATATAAGCAATTTCAGCGGGAGGTATCCTAACGCCAAGGTAATTCGAGAGTGATTCAGCGCTTTTCCGGCTTGCTTCATAGACAACGGGATAGTCTCGTTGAATTTGGGAAAGAAGCGGGTTATGAATGGGCAGTCCGTTGCGTATCCGGTTTAGTGCAGGGTAGAAGTGCTTAAGCAGTCCTTCACTTAACATCGGGTCCGTCAATGGCTCATTTAGTTCCGCTTTCACACCTTCGATGAAGATCCTGATTAAATGTGTGGTTTCCTCTTCTTGAAACTGTTCAAGCGGGAGATTAGGCTGGACCCCGTATAAATGAAGGATCAAATAATTTATTTCCTCTTCCGGCAGCTGGATATCCAGTAATTCCTTTAATCTTTCCGCTATAAAATAAGAAGAAGGGTACAACTCGATTAGCTTACGGTCGGCCGCCACAAGATCATTGTTTTGGTCCTTGTGACGCTCGACTGCAAGGGCTAAGTGAAGGGAAACACTGATTCGGTCCCGTTCGTTTGAAAACAGGGAAGGATGACGTTCAGCTGCTTCCGTTAGCACTTTCCCGACTGCATGAAGAATATCCAAATCCAACAGGTCCAAATACATGGACGGGATATGTTTTTCAATCTGCCAATCTTCTTTTTTTCCTGATTTCAATAAATCAAACACGGCCAGCCAATTCTCTGGAAGTGTTTGATTATTTACAACCGCAGTAATGGCCGCTCGTAAATGCTTGTCCTCCCCAGATATGAAAATACCGAGCCCCGGCTTACGAACCAATGTCAAATGAAATTGGTTCAACCAGCCTTCCAGCTCTTGTAAATCATGGCCGATCGTCGCTTCCGTCACATAATATTTTTGGCTGAATACGAACATTTTGGTTGGTGTCTGATCGCGTAACAAGTCACAGATGATTCCAAGCTGCCTGTCTTTTGGAGAAAAGGAGGTCGATTGATGGGCCTTCTCCAGTTCTTCTGCCAGAACCCCTTTACATTCCTCATCCCCAACCAAGCATATCCCGCTTCGAAACTGTTTCATGATCTTCAGTCCATATGACCGTACAATCGGCTTTAACTGGGCTATCTCACGCTGGCAAGTCCGTAAACTGATATCGAGTTCCTCAGCCATATCTTTCGGCATTATCGGAAAGTCGCTTTCAAGAAGACGGTCGATTATCATCTTTTGGCGGCTGCTAATAAATATTTGCGTTTTCTCTGCCATCCTTAACACCTCATTTCTCATCAAGCATTTCCCATCAATTTATATGTACTAAAACAAAGGATTCATCGCTTGTGCAATGGATTGATAGCGGGCAAATTGGGCGTCATACACATGTTGGTTTTCCCGATTGCAAGTAATCCGATTGGCAACCTGATCAAGCATGGGTAAATCGGTGACCGCCTTCCATACTCCGTTGCCAAGTCCAGCCAGAATGGATACACCATAAGCCGGGCCTTCACGTTCCACATGAACCTGAAGATGCTGCTGGTATACGTCAGCAAGCACTTTTGTCCAAATGGGGTTTTTAATGGCACCGCCCGTGACCGTCCAATCCGCCACCTCGATCCCAGCTTTCTCCATCATATCCAATACATCTCTTAAACTATAACAAACACCTTCTATCACGGCACGTGCCATGCTTTTGCGATGATGTCCATATGTTAACCCGAAGAAAACACCTTTCGCCCGGGGGTTATTCAATGGTGACCGTTCTCCATTCAAATAGGGGAAGAACAATAATCCATCTGCACCAGCTTCAACTTGTTCAACCCCATCAAGTAAGTCGTCATAGTTTTCCTTTTCAAAAGTGTCTCGCAGCCACCTTAAAGACATGCCTGCCGATAATGTCGTACCCATCGCATGCCACATTCCAGGCAAGCAATGACAAAACAAGTGGAGGGTGCCGGCTTGATCTCTTGCCAGGTCGGGCAGTTCGTTCAGGGGAACGAAAACGGTCCCTGAAGTTCCGATACTGATGCTCCCTTTTCTTTCCGTTATTATTCCATTTCCCAGGGCAGCGGCTGCATTGTCACCGGCTCCGGCTACCACCGGGATTCCGATTGGCAATCCAGTCACCCGTGAAGCTGTTTCGCCAATGGTTCCGACCACTTCCTGACTTTCCGATACAGGGGGAAACCATTCCGAAGAAAAGCCAAGGTCTTTGATTATGTCCCAAGCCCATTCTCTTTTCTGGACATCCAGCAAACATGTCCCACTTGCATCGGTCACATCGGCTGAAAACTCTCCAGTCAATTCATGGACGAGATAATCTTTTGGCATTAAGACCTTCTTTATCCGGGAATATTGATGGGGTTCATTGTTTTTGAGCCATAATAGCTTTGGCGCAGTAAAACCAGGTAGAATCGGATTTCTCGTCGTGGTAAATAAACGATCAGCCCCGATGATTTCTTCGATTTCGCCGCATTCTTTTAAAGTTCTTCCATCATTCCATAAAATCGCTGGCCGGATCGGCTGATTCCGTTCATCTAAAATGACCAGGCTATGCATTTGCCCGGTGGCGCCCACCGCCCGGATGTCTGCCGGATCAACGCCGTTTTTCCATAACCTATGCAAGCAGGCTATGACGGACTCCCACCAAAGGGAGGGAGATTGCTCACACCAGCCGGGTTGAGGGCTTTCAAACGAATAAGATACATCGGCCGAAGAGACGACATGTCCCATATCATCAATCACCACAGCCTTCGCTCCTTGCGTGCCAATATCGATTCCTACTAATAATGTTGGATTCATCATTTTTTTCCTTTCCGCTGTTTAGTGAAAAGCCGGTCAGCATCGTTTGGGCAGGCAGAGATGAACTGCCCAAACGATGGCAAGGACCGGCATGCCGTTATTTTTCAATTTCTACCTGGACTTTAAATTGACTGCTGCTGCGATTTCCTTGTAAATAATCAATCGTTTCCTCAAGCGACAGCTGATCGGAAATAAGGGGCTTTAATTGGATCCGGCCTTCCTTCACCCAGTGGAAAGCAGGGATGAAGGTGTAGTTGATTGCCATGGAACCTAAAACCGTCCAATCATTATTATACAATTTAAATGGATCGAGTGAGATCTTGGCATCTTGGGCAGTCACGCCAAACTGAAGGTATTTACCGGTTTTTCCGATGTAGTCAAATGCCCGTTCGATGACGGAAGGGATTCCGGTAGCATCAACAACAACATCGAAACCATGCGGGTATTTTTCTTGATTCAGCTCTGTTTCCATTTCGTGGCTGAGTACCCCTTTTGTAGCTCCCCACTCGAGCCCCATATCCAACTTTGCCTGATCAAGATCGACGACGACAAGCTCTGAAGCACCGGCCATCTTCAAGGATTGAATCAATTGTTGTCCCATTGCACCAGCCCCAAATAATAAAACGCGTTCCCCCACCTGGAGATCGAGCCGGTTCATGGCATGCACGACACAGGCCATCGGCTCGATGAAGGCAGCTTCTTCAAATGAAAGGGAATCAGGTAATTTGAAGACATTTCGAGCCGGGACTTTTACATATTCAGCCATGCTGCCATCAGTGGTATTGCCGAGGGCGCCCCAATTAGTACACTGATTACCGCGATGGGTTAAGCAATATTCACATTCGCCGCAAAATAAAGAAGGATCAGCGGTTACGCGTTCACCTACATGAAAGCCTGTTACATTTTCTCCGATTTCATGAATGACACCAGAAAATTCATGTCCTGGAATGATCGGATAGGGAGACAGGAATTCCCCTTTGTAAATATGGATATCGGTGCCACATATACCGGTATGCTTCACTTTGATCGTTACCTCGCCGGAATGCGGTACAGGATAAGGAACTTCCTTCACGACTGCTTTATAAGGCTCTTCAATCACTAATGCTCTCATTTTCTTTCCTCCTAAAATTTTTTAAATGTTTTAAAGATTATTGATGGTGGTGTAACGTGAATCCGTTTTCATAGTATCATTCTAGCAATCTTGTCCATCGGATTGCACAAGAAGATTCCATAAGTTTGTCACTTGTAAATGGACAAATTTTATATAATGCCCAGAAAAGAAGACAAAAAAAACATAGACCTACTTCATGAAACATAAATGATAAATGGATAATTGTGTTAATCTTGAAGGGGCTATGGAACAATCTCCGTAAATTATAGGTGAATGGAGAGGGGAGTTTGGGAGCATCGGAAATGATAGAAGCCTATAAAAGTGATTGGCAAAACTATTCCATCGAGCAACTGCAATATATAAATGCCAAGGGAGTTTGGACCATCTGTCAGATGTACGACCATTTAATAGCCGTCGCCCATGAGTATCTTGATAACGTGGAACTTTGTGCGAAAGCGGAAGCGGAGCATGGGCTCGGGAAAACGGAATTTGGTGAGCGGTTATATCGAAATGGCGGCTTTCCTCCGATTAAGATCAAGTTACCGGATGAAATGAACGCCCCGCCAAATAATCAAGATAGTATGGAAAAGCTTACAACAAGGCTGGATCATGTAAAGAACAGATTGCAGGAATGGGAATGGAAGGTGGGTGCGATTAACCCAAACCTCAAAGTGAAGCATGGGGGCTTCGGCTGGCTGAATGCGCAGGAATGGCATGATTTGGTCGGCATGCATTTCCATCATCATTTGCGCCAAAAGGCCGAACTCGAACTCCATATTGAAAATGGAAAAAAAGAATATACAAAATATTGATAGCGAGGATGGGCAGCAATGAATATACAAACGAATCAACTATCCATTAAATTAAAGATTAAAAACAGGCGGAATTTTAACCTTCAATCTCATTTACATGAAATGTGCGATTACAGCAAGGAATATGAGCATGATATCGTGGAGGTTCAAAAGGTCAATATGATAAACGGCGGGAATTATGAAATTGTCATCAGTATCACAAGAGATCTGGATTGCCTAGGTGAACCAATGGATCGTTATTAAGCCCACATAGACATAATAGGTGGGTGGAAGGTGGAGGATGGAACAAAGGAAAAAGCCAAGGCGCTCCTCGTACCGTGGCCTAAAAGGTTAGATAGAATGAATAATGTAAGTATGCCCCATCCAAGGTTCAAGATGATTCATAAGTGAATGGTTTTTTGCACCGAACGATTTGGGGGAAAGGTGAGGAAAAGGTGCGTCCACAAATTTTCCTCGCCTCTTTTATACGTGCAGTGCATCTATTGGAGTAACTACATGGAAACATTATCTTTACGTTCACTAAGATCTTTAATGATACGATTGTATTTTTCGTCCGATAGTTTATAGAATATTGCGACAACTGCAATGGTAGCCATGGCCAGAGTGCTTGGATAGATAAACATTAACCCTCTAATACTTTGCTGTACATCTGCAGATTGAACCGCATTTGGCACATAACCGACCAAACCTAATACAAGCCCGGGAACGAAGCCTGCAATTGCTTGAGAAAGCTTACGACAGAAGGTGAAGAACGAATAAACAACGCCCTCGGATCTGTTACCGGTTTTCCATTCTCCATATTCGACAGCATCAGAAACTAAAGCCCAGTTTAAACTGTTTACAAATGAACTTCCAAAAAAAGCAAAGCAGGCTAGGATAATGAAAATCAATGCGTTATCTGCAAAAATATAAGCTGAAATGTCTCCTACGGCCCATATGGCGCAACCTACTATATATGTAAACTTCTTACCAACTTTTTTGACCATGAAAGGGACGAGTGCAACGCCAAAGAACACGCATCCAATACTAAAAAAGCCCATATAAGGTACAATAGAAACGTTTTTCAATACATACTGACAAAAATAAACCTGAACAGCAAGTTTGACGTTAAAAGCTGAAAAGGTAAATAAATTTACTAAGCACAGAACAAGTAAAGGCGTATTTTTTAATAAGCCTTTATAACTGTCCATCAACTTGACCTTTGTTTCCTTTGGTTTTTCGTGCACATATCTTTCTTTTACGTTGGCATAACCGTAAATTTGCAATAAGACACCCAAGAAGGCAAAAACGGATACAGCCACGACATAACCAGTAGATTCACTATTGAACATGAATACAATAGGCATAAATCCTACAGTCGTAATTAGAAGTCCTAAATTTGAGCCCGCTTGCCTAAATGATGCCAATTCTGCCCTTTCCACGGGATCTTTCGTCATAGCAGGTACCATTGATCCATAAGGAATATTTGAGATGCTGTAAATGGTTCCGAACGCCATGTAGGTTACAAATGCCCAGACAGTTTTTCCTGTCAGCGAGAAATCCGGATTCGTAAAACTGACAATCGTTATTAAAGCAAGTGGAATCGCAGCATACAGGATGAATGGGCGAAATTTACCCTTAGGCCCAATATTCTTTCTGTTATCAATCCATGTGCCGACCGTGATATCCGCGAATGCATCCCAAATTTTCGTTATCAAAAAGACTAAACCAGCTGTTGCGGACGACAAACCCAGTGAGTCCGTATAAAACTTGAGCAAGTAAATTTGACCAAGATCAAACAAGAAATTATTACCTACATCTCCTAATCCGTAAGCAATTTTCTCCTTAAGTTTAAGCTGTTTAGATGTATTGACCGATTGTATCCCCGTATCATTAACTACTGGTTGTGCCATAACTTCTCTCCTTAGACTGTTTGGATTTTCTTTTTCTTCCTTCTCTATTTGCAACAGAATAAAGAACCCTTTGGTTGTCCAATCGGAAGTTCATTTTATAATAATTGCATTATTCCGATTGAAATGCAAGGATTTATTAAATTGTTAATTCTAAAAATATTGATAATTTACTATATTCGAATTATTTATTCCTTGAATGGCTATCAGATTAGTGTATAATGTGATTGGATTATACAATTGCAAACTAATGTTTCCAAAGGAACGCAAGAGGAAACAACCGGTGGATTATTTCAGTACAGGAGGAAGATAAAATGAATGTGTTTTGGTTTATTCCAACAGGCGGGGACAGCCGCTATTTAGGGACATCAAAAGGCGGGCGTGATGTGGATTTCGATTACATGAAACAGCTTGCGCAAGCCATTGACTCTTTAGGATATCAGGGAGCTTTACTACCAACTGGACGATCTTGTGAAGATGCATGGGTAACGGCATCTTCGTTATTATCCGTCACTTCACGCATGAAATTTCTCGTAGCTCTTCGTCCAGGACTCATGCTGCCGTCCGTCGCAGCCCGTATGACGTCAACTTTTGATAGACTATCAGGGGGACGTCTCTTAATCAATGTCGTTTCAGGAAGTAATCCCGCAGAGCAAGTTGGCGATGGTATTACGGTTGACCATGATGAACGGTATGAACTGACAAATGAATTTTTAGACGTATGGCGCTCCCTATTGGCAGAGGAAGAAGTTGAATATGAAGGAAAACACTTACATATTGACGGCGGGCGTCTTATTTTTCCACCGGTTCAAACACCTCACCCTCCTATCTATTTTGGCGGATCCTCAGAGAAAGCTCTTTCTGTAGCCGCTAAACACTGTGATGTGTATTTAACATGGGGGGAACCCGTTGATGCAGTAAAAGAAAAAATCAATAGAGTAAAAGCACTGGCTGAAAAAGAAGGACGTACCCTAACCTTCGGCATTCGTTTACATGTCATTGTTCGTGAAACGGAAGAAGAAGCTTGGCAAGCAGCCAATGAATTAATTAAATATGTGGATGACGAGACAATTGAATCCGCACAAAGGGAATTGAGTAAACATGTTTCAGAGGGGCAACGTCGTATGCTAGCACTTTCTAGTGGAAGTAAAGACAATTTGGAAATCAGCCCTAACTTATGGGCGGGTGTCGGTCTAGTACGTGCTGGTGCTGGGACGGCATTAGTCGGTGACCCGATAACGGTGGCCGAACGCCTGAAAGAATACCAAGCCGTTGGCATCGACACCTTCATTTTATCTGGGTATCCACATCTGGAGGAAGCCTATCGTGTAGCCGAATTATTATTCCCTCATTTACCTATGAACTCGATTCAGGAGAGGGAGCAAAAGCAAGCTGCTAAATTTAATCACGGAGTGGTCATTGCAGATAGCATACATCCAACTAAATAGCCTATCAAAAACGCTCATAGAATCAGGGTCTCGACAATTATGTTGAGGTCTTTTTTCTAATAGGTCCAAATTACATATCGGTTTGTCCACTCCATCCAAGTACCCTTTCTTATCCTCAATAATTACGCGGATAAGAAAGGGTAAGGTTCACGTGCTTCTCATCAATAAGCAACCGAATAATACGTTAAAGTAATGAGGCAGAGCCCATTTTCATCGTAAAGAATAAGGAGGCGATTTTTATGGAAATTAAAATAGATGATTTGAATGGATCTGAAGTGATTGCACTGGTGAGCGAGCACCTCCATGGTATGACCCTGCATTCCCCTCCAGACAGTATACATGCCCTAAATCTTGAGGCATTGAGAAAACCAGAAATTACATTCTGGAGTGTATGGGAAGGAGATCAATTAGTTGGATGCGGGGCACTTAAAGAAATTGATGGTCAACATGGAGAGATAAAATCAATGCGAACATCTTCATCACATCTAAGAAAGGGTGTGGCAAAACAGCTGCTTGAATACATAATGGAAGTAGCCAAGCAACGTGGCTATCGGCGCTTAAGTTTGGAAACGGGATCAATGGATGCTTTCGAACCAGCAAGAAGACTTTACGCAAGTATCGGATTCCAATATTGTAAGCCGTTTTCCGATTACATCGAGGACCCAAATAGCGTATTTATGAAAAAGGAACTGTAAGTTTTCTTCTAACTAAAGAGTGCTTTTTTACTAACCGGATCTCAATAGACCTAATAGGAAACCCAGCTGCCTGTGAAGGTAGCTGGGTTTTAAGTCGGGGTGTGAAATGGCACGTAAAAATATCCATATAGAAACTTATGGTAATTAAGGTGCTTTTGTATTAGTATGAAGTGAGTGGTTCTTTATAACGAATGTAGGAGGAGTGATTGTGCGTAATAAAGGTATTTTGTCATTGGTTGCGGTAGGTCTATTTGCTTCGTCATTGTCTGTAGATGTTGTTAAGGCAGAAGGAAACGAGAACGAATTGGTAAGAAAAGCTCTAGAAAGTCAAATGGAAAAACCACTTGAAAAAAGATTCATTGAATCTAGGACGTTTAATCAACTGGAAAGAGAAGTTAAAGGTTCACAAGCGAAATCCGTTGAAGGCTTTAGGAAAATGAGCAGATCTTCCAGTGATGATGACTATATTTATGAAACCGAGTACAATGATGACTTTGGCTCAGCAGATAATTCGTCATTTGAAAAAACAACAATTGGTCAATTGCTTCCTCTATATGATGTAGACTTTTCCAAAGTGGCCGTTCCTAGCGATGGAGTTTTGTTAGTAGCAGGATCAGCATCCTCATATGCCATTGACCTAGGATTTGCAGCGGTACAAAAAGATTATGTTGATAATAACAACTTGGAATACTTAGGAAACAAATACGAAGAAGACGTTGAATTAAGAGCGTATGACGTCAAAAAAGGCACATACTACATAGGCGTTTACGACCAGGATAATGATTACGATCTTGACGATAATACAGAAGATGACATATATGCTATTGCAACAGGATTTGTAGACGATGTTAAACCAAATAAGCCAACTGTAAATAAAGTTGACAACAATGACAAAGTGGTGACCGGAAAAGCAGAGGCCAGTACTACTGTTACTGTTAAAAATGGAAGCAAGGTGTTAGGTTCTGTAAAAGCAACATCCAAAGGGACATACTCTATAAAGATCGCCGTTCAAAAAGCAGGCACGAAGTTGTCCATTTCAGCTAAAGATAGCGCAGGGAATGTAAGTTCAAGTGCATCGGTAACTGTTGCTGATGTGGTCGCACCTAGCAAGCCAACAATAAAGAAAGTAGATGACAATGATAAGGTGGTTACCGGGAAAGCGGAAGCAAGTTCAACTGTAACTGTGAAGGCAGGAAGCAAAACCCTTGGTTCAGCAAAAGCAAACTCTAAAGGTACCTACTCAGTCAAGATCAAAGCACAGAAAAAAGGAACCACGCTTACTGTAACTGCAAAAGATAAGGCCGGGAATACCAGTTCCAAGGCCACGACAAAAGTTGTAAAACACTAAGTTCCATAAAAAAGGCGAGGATAAATTCCTCGGCTTTTTGTTTTTCTGTTTAGATCGTTTATATGAAAATGTAACAAAAAAAGAGAAAAAATATGAATATTACATAGTAAACCTTATTAGAATATATACTAATTACCTTCATCGATACAATACCATCTTTCCCTATCTTGGCATTAGTAGAAGAAGAAATTTTAAGTTGTTTTTGTAAATTAATTTTCTCATTTTTCTCTTGTGAAGCGTTGATATTAAAGGTGCATAACTAAACATATGGGAGCCATTTACATACAACATAGAAATATCCGATGGTGTTGAACATTGGTACAAACACACATACTTAAGCTCCCCATCAAATAAGGTGGGGGCCTTTGTAAATATCTATTTAGATATAATGAGAATAGGTGCAAAAGCATTAGTTTTTTTGGTTAATTGGTGTATAATGGAATAATTGTAAGGCTAATATATTAATAGTGTGAACTCATTATATATAATTTATTATTTGGAGGCAAAAATGTATAAATATTTAACAATACTAGTTTTTACTGCACTGTTCATTCTTGGTTTTCGAGTAGAGGATATTGTAAAGGCTAGTGAAGGAACAAGTGTAAAAGGAATAATTAAAGAAAATGCAACATGGACAAAGGAAAATTCCCCTTACTATTTAACTGGTGATATTCAAATTGCAAATGGAATTAAATTAAATGTAGAACCTGGAGTTATAATAAAAGGGAATAATAATCGAATTAGAGTTTTCGGGGATTTTGAAGCAATTGGCAAATCTGAATCAAAAATAATATTTAAAAATGTAAATATAGAGCCAGGAAGTGGAAGTTCTAGTGAACAGTTTCTAATTGATATTGAAAGTGCCGAAATTATTCAAGGGAGCTTATATAGACCTACAGGATATGGAGTCTATGGGAGTTTTGTATTAAAGGATTCAAAGTTAGTTGATTTAACGCAAGATTCCTTTTACCTTTGGTATCCAACTAGAGATGTTTATATTGAACGTAATGTATTTGTAAATAGTGGTGGAATAAGTGTGGGTACAAGTGATGGTGTTAAGGTAAATATCATAAACAATGTATTCTACAATTATACTAACTATGCGATTGAAAATTGGGCTAGTTATGATAATTCTGAAACTATTGTTTCTCATAATTCTTTTTTAATTCCTAAACTAAATGATTTAGGTGACCCAATAACAAGTAAGGATACTTTGGTTTTACCCGCTGGTTACACGAATGCTAAAATGATAGCAACTAATAATTATTGGGGAACAACAGATGAATCGTTTATTGATAATATGGTCTTTGATAAGAATGATGATCTAAGCTCATCTTCATATATAAACTTTAAACCGTATCTAAAAAACCCAGACCCTAACACACCTGAGTTTGAAAATACACCTCCTGAACACCCTATTGTAGATAGGATAACTAATAGAGATACCTTTATTCAGGGGGAAGGAGAAAAAAATGCCACCATTAATGTCTACACTGAATATAACTATTTTGTTGGGAATACAAAAATAGATTCTAATGGTAAGTTTAAAATGCCAATACAACCAATTAAAGAAGGTACTCAGTTAGTCATTATAGCAACTGATGAATGGTTTAATAAAAGTAACCCTTCCCTTGTTATTGTAGAGGATGTAATCTCCCCTAATATCCCTACGGTAAATGAGGTAACAGACAAATCAACTAGCATGACAGGATCAGCAGAAGCAGGTTCTTCTATCACAATCAAAGCAGGAACGACCGTTATAGGATCAGGGACTTCCAATACAGAAGGTGAATATAAGGTTACAATACCAAAACAAAAAGCAGGAACGAAGTTATTGGTAACTGCCACGGATGATGAAGGAAACAGTAGTGAAGTGAAGGAAGTTACAGTGAAAGATGTGACAGCTCCAGATTCACCCACGGTAAATGAAGTAACAGAAAATTCCACAAGTGTGACAGGAACAGCGGAAGCAGGTTCTACTATTACGGTCAAAGCGGGAACGACGGTAATAGGATCAACGACTGTTGATACTGAGGGCAAATATACGGTTTCAATACCAAAACAAAAATCAGGAACAATACTTTCTGTAACAGCTACAGATGGTGTAGGAAATACAAGTGAAGTGAAGGAAGTAACGGTAAAAGATGTGACAGCTCCACGTTCACCTGCAATAATTGAAGTAACGGAAAATTCCACAAGTGTTTCTGGAACAGCGGAAGCAGGTACTACCATTACGGTCAAAGCGGGAACGACGGTAATAGGGACAGTACCTGTTGATACTGAAGGCAAATATACGGTTACAATACCAAAACAAAAAGCAGGAACGAAATTAACAGTAACGGCAACAGATGTTGCAGGGAACATCAGTGAAGTAAAAGAAGTAACGGTGAAAGACGTAACAGCTCCATCAGTCCCAACAGTCAATACTGTATATGATGACGCTACTGTTATTAGTGGTAAAGTTGAAACAAATGCAAAAGTATATGCATTAGCGGGAAGCAAGAAAATCGGAGAAGCAACGGCAAAAAATGGAGCATATACGATTAAGATTGCAAAACAAAAAGCAGGATCAAACATTTCTGTTTATGCTACAGATACTTCAGGTAATAAGAGTGGAAGTAAAACAGTTAAAGTTATAGATAAAACTCCACCAAGCCCCCCAACAGCCAATACTGTATATGATAACGCTACTGTTATTAGTGGCAAAGCTGAAACAAATGCAAAAGTATATGCAATGGTGGGAAGCAAGAAAATCGGAGAAGCAACGGCAAAAAATGGAGCATATACGATTAAGATTGCTAAACAAAAAGCAGGAACAAGCATTTCTGTTTATGCAGTTGATTCGGTAGATAATAAGAGTGGAAGTAAAACAGTTAAGGTAATCGACAAAACTGCACCTTCTGTACCCTCAGTCAATAAAATTTTAAGTAACACAGTATCGGTAACGGGCAAAAGTGAAAAGGGAGCATCAATTTATATTTACAATGGAAGTAAGAAGCTTGGCCAAGGAATAGTGGATAGCCGAGGATATTATAAAGTGAAAATCAAGGCACAAAAGAAGGATTCAACCATAAAGATTTACGCTCAAGATAAATCAGGCAACCAGAGTGATGCCAAAAAAATGAAGGTAAGCTAGGCTTAACGATTATTTTCAAAAAGAAAGGGGGCAGCTTCCAAAAGTCTTTTTTGACTTTTAGAGGCTGCCCCCTTATTATTTTTTCAACCCTTATTTACTTAATAAGCTCGTTACAAAGAAGTATTGTGGTACTATTATTTGTATCTTTGAACAGAAATTTTAGCGTTTTCTTCTTTTACATGATTCTTGATATAAAGTTCCATATCGCTGATTTAACCTTTATTTCAGTAGATTTTAGGTCGAATATAATAAAAATTAGGCTTGATATACAAATCTGATTAATAAAGAAGATATCATTACGATAGAGCAAATACTTAGAACAATAAACGGAAATTTAGATTTATTGTTGTAATTTGCATAAGCCAATACAGAGGTGAAAAATAAAAATACTACTTGCATCCAAATAGGCTGTTCAAAAGGACCTGTTCGCAATAATATAGTTACAGCCAATGCAGAAAAAATTAGTATTATAGTAAAAGGATAAATCATCCTCCGCATCTTCTTTATCCCCCTTTGTTATTTTATGCACATGGTCTTGTGCCGTAATACCAACTTCCAGTTTTATTATAAGATTTATTGAATGTTTTTCCGAATAAAGTGAAGTTAATTCTTGGGTTTTGATATCTATATTGATACAAATTTTCACAACCGGTAAATTTCTTGGAACTACTTCGATAATTATCAACTTTAAAAGTACCACTCAATAATTTTTGAGAGAAGTATGTTCCTGCTCCAACAATACCTAACCATGCGCTAATTGTACCAGCATAATCAGTTTTAGCAAATTTAAAACCAGTGAGATAAGCAGTACCAATCACGCCGCCAATGACTGTTATTATAGCACTCAAAGAATTTACATGTTTGTTATAACTAAGAGTGGTAGTAGACATATATTTAGGTGCACTTGAAGCAGCCATTATCGCCGAAATAGTAACGTCTGAATTTCCTAATTCTGGTTTTATTGTTTCATCCATCTTAAATTCACCTTTTTCACCATTCAATAGAAAATAATTATCGCCTTTATGATAAACAAATTCTTGTATTTCGCCAGTAGATGATTCAGTAATTACTTCAACAGTGTCATTTTCAACAGATTCAATTGTAGAAAGAACAATTTCATTGTCATTTTCTGTTTTAATAACTATCTTTTCTTCTGTTGATTCTAATACATTTACTGACAAATTTTGATTATCTTTAGTTGAAGCATTAGCAGTAATTGGCCCTATACTAGCTAATGTAAGTGATACAGTAAGGATGAACGATAAAGGTTTTTTATACATTTATTAGGCACTCCTTTTTAATTATTATCAGAATGCTATTAAACTAGATACAAATAAACGTTAACAAAAATATATTTCATGATCTCCCAGTACTACAAGATAATTTTGGACAGGTAATGATAGTATCCAAACTATTTTATACGGCACTAATTTCGGTTGAATTTGTTGTTTCAGCTTTTACTTGTGGGATTGTAACAAAAACATTAGAAAATAATAACAGAGATAAACATTATACTAACTTTAAAAGTTTCTTTTTAACATTCATTGATATACACTCCTCTTTTTCTATGTTTATAGATAAATTGTCCCTAAACCCCTAAGTCTATAGTATGGAATATTTATGAAAAAATAAAGTTTTTTACAAAAATAGAAATAATATAAGTAAAAAGGAGTGAATTTAAACTATAAATGGTTGGATTGCATGAATATAGGAATTTCTAGCCTTGGAAGGTACAATTTAGTGAGAACTTCAGTTTTATATTTAATTGATGATTGCGTAGGATTCCATATGAATGAACCTAATTTATAAAAAATAATGGATATCTCCAAAAAAGATTTATGAGAGGAAGCATTTGAAAATCAGTCGAGGACAAGTATTTTTGTTAAAAAACACAATGAATATTAGTGAATTTAAAGAGTGGAATAATAAAATAGACATAAATCAATAATCAACTGGGTTAGTTATTAAAGATAATAAACAAGCAGATTCGTATAATATAACTGCCAAAGAATTATTTGAAAAGATTGGTAAAATATATTAAAAAAATGTTATTAGAGACAAAATATTTTTTATAGCAAAAAGAATGAGGAATAATTTCATCCAAGGAATAAAAAAATAGGTGATATTAAATCTGATCATAAAGAATTCAATAAAAAGAAATGGATATTTAATGTATATTATGTCTTTAATAGAGGTCTAAAAATAATAAAGAATTTAAATTTTTATTATTAGCATTTTTATTTTTAAAAAAGATGCTTTTTATATTAATTAATTATGATTTCGTATCGAGTAATACAATGGATAAATTCTTATTTAATATTTTTGAGGGGATATTCAAAATTGCGACACAGAATAATTGTGAATTTGTAGCTTGACGGGGAGTAAATTAAAATGAATCAAAAACTTCGGAACCTAGGTTGAAAATAGATTTAGGTTTTCCAATGATTAAATTCCTCAAACTTTGTGGTGTTACGAGCCCAATAACTATTCACATAACACCTAGCGATCTTAATTTTAATTGATGCTTCCGTTTTGATTAGATAACTTAACAACAGATTTAAATTTACTGATATTATATTATCCTTTCCTAGTCTGTAATACACAGGTCATATCACTCGGATATTTAAAACTTATTTTTTAGGATTATTCTCAAACTATTTACAACAAGTACGATAATATGGTGCTGTAAGATAAACACAATTTGATTAGTGGTATAATGGAAGAACTAATTCTTAATTAGATTTATTTATATTAATTTCACTTATGATATTAATTAATTGTTGACCATCAATAAGTATAATAGGCTTATTAGCTACATAATGTACAGCCGTATTAGCAAAGGAGCTAGTTGTAACATAAAATCCTTCCTGAGCTTGTATGTCGATTAAAGCACTGTGAAACTTTTGAATTTCGGGACGTCCGATTCTTTTAGTAGCGTATCTCTTACATTCAACTATTGAAATATAGCCTTCTTTTCTTAATATAATATCTTTTCCACCATCTCCACTTGCCGAAGTAACTGTAGCTTCGTACCCTTTCGAAGAAAATAAGTCTGCTATGTAATATTCAAAGTCCCTATGTGGCATCATTTTTAGGTTATCGAGGTCAGCCCCATTTTTTAGTTTTTCTAATCTTTCTCTTTCTTTTTGTTTTTTAATTAGGGCTTGTTCATTTTTCTTCATTAATTTATATTTGTGAAGGGAAAAGAATAGTCCTATACAGAGAGCAAAAAGGTATCCCCACTGGAACAAATTCCAATCCCTTGAAAGGCTAATTAAATTGTCTAAGAATAAGGCAATTAAATGTAAAATATAAAATATAAGAAATATGCCTAAAAAAAGAGTAAGTAAAATAAGTTCACTACTTTTCGAAGTAGCTTTTCTTTTTCTGCGAGCCATCAATAATCCCTCCTAAGTTTATTTTTTCCAATATTGCGGAAATTTAGAGGGGAGGATAAGAAATATTTTTTTTGAGACAGTATGATAAATTAATTACTCAAGGATTTAAATTTAGCTTAAAGAAGGTTTTCAAACTCTTAAAGTCAATTCATAAAGAGGTAACGAACGTTGTTCCTGATGGTCTTTATTTATAAAGTTGAATTGTACAAATAAACTGCACTCAATAAAATAAAAACCCCTCCAATTTTTTGCAATTGGGGGGGAGATAATTCACATAAATGGAAACTTTAATAAACAAGCCATAAGACCTTGATTTTTTATTTTTGTGGCGTGAAATCATAGTTATATCAACACTTTTAGCGTTCGAAAAACTATAAAAACCTTACTCCTCAAACCTTCCTACTAATCTTCTCCACAATCTCCATCAAATCATCCGGCCTATGAAATTCAATCGGCGACACGCCTTTATCGAACTCGATCGTATCGGATTCTATCATCAATACATATTTCCCGTTAATCTTCCCTAAATGAATGCTGTCGCCGAAATCGGCTAGAAGTCCTTTGATGGATGTACTGCCAAGCTTCATTCGTAATTCAGCTTCAGGTGTATGCTCGACAATCTGGGCTGTTGCTTCGACGACCTGATGGGTTTCAAGGCGTTCTTGAATTTCCCGCTTTTCACTTGTTTCCCAGATTTCCAGGTCTTGTTCGAATTTATGCAATTCGTCACTGTTTTCTTCGAATTGGGCGGATACATGTTCATGGACCATGTGGATGACCTGGTTTTTCATGATTTCCGGCATCGATTCGCCATATTCGACGAATTTCAGGAAATCCTCGAAGTAGCGGGCGTGTGAGGCCTGGTGGATTTTCAGTTCGGCTTCTTCGACGATTCCTTCTTCGGGCATGTAGGGGTATTGAATCGATTTCATATTTTTTGTGGTGATGGCCATTTCGACGTGCCTGATCAAGGTGCGTTCGTCCGAAATCGAAGCGACCTTTGGCTCGAAATCACATTTAAGCAAGAAAACGAATGGTTCATCGAAATACTTCGTTAATTTGGCGGAAGCGATGAGGAAAACACCGCCGCGGACGGCACTCGTATCGATATATGACCGTGTGAATTGTTCGTTTTCGGTCTGGAATTCTTCTTTTGTTTTGGCATAGCGTACACGGCTAAATGCATTGTAATTAGGGTTCGAATCAAGTGCATGTCCTTCCTCGACAATGAAGGTGCCGATTTTCGTCGGTACTTGTTCCGTTTTTGGATGACGGTCCACTTTTCGTTTGGAGATTTTCATCAATTCCCCATCCAGGAAATCCTTTAGCGGGCTTTCTTCGTACTCTGCCGTATCAAGCGTTTGAAAATGTTTAAAACGTTTATCGGCCTGATCGCCCTTTCCTTCGACTTGAATTAAATAAAAAGACAGATAGGTAATCGTAAAATCCATGCTTGTCACCTTTTCCAATTAGTATATATATGTCCCGTTCTTTTCTTATGACTTAATAAGTATAGAGATGAACGGTGATTGCGTCAACATCCTAAATGTCTTCAAAGCTCCGGTAATCCTCTTTTGTTATAAATCAGCGTACAAGGTCCTTAGATATGGGTGAAAAGTACTTATTCATAGGCAGTTTTATCTAAATAATTAAAGAAAGTTGGGCACTATGTCGAAATAATAAATAGTGGTAGAGAAAATGGGAGGCAATTTAGTGATGAAAAGTAGATGGAGAAGCAGGCGGAAAATAGAGACCATAGATTACTCGCAATTCAAGGATCAGATCGGTATTGATATTACCGAATATCCGGGTGTATTGACGCAAGTGGACATGATTCATCTAACGATTGCGGACTTATGTATCATTCGTTCCATGCAGGACAAGGTGAAAGATCATTTGACCGAAATAGTCGATAATTTTTATAAAAATTTGGAAAATGAACCTTCATTAAAGGAAATCATTTCTGATAACAGTTCCGTTGAAAGGCTGAAAAAGACCCTGCATCGACATATGTTCGAAATGTTCAGCGGCACGATCAATGATGCGTATATCAAACAGCGCTATGTGATCGCGCACGTGCATGTCCGCATCGGACTGCAGCCAAAATGGTATATGAGCGCATTCCAAGATTTATTGCAATCAGTAATCATTCATGTGCTTTCCAACTTAAAGGATATGGACCAATATCAGAATAACATCTTGGCTGTCACAAAAATCTTCAATTTAGAGCAGCAAATCGTTTTAGAGGCGTATGAACTTGAAAATGAGAAAATTCGTCAAGAAAACCTGGACGCAAAAGAAACGATAAAGCGGCAGGTGAACCATAATGCAGAAGAGTTGGCAGCGATCAGTGAGGAGACTAGCTCGGCGACTCAATTGATGGCAAATAAGGTCTCTGAAATTCATGGTTTCACCGAGAAGGGATCAGAAATCGCGATTCAGGCAGAGGGGAAATCGAATGAAGGAGTGGCGCTGTTACAAGGATTAGAGAAAAGATTGATGAGAACGCAGGAGCAGATGAAGATCATTGCCAAGGATATGGAGCAGCTATCGAAAACTTCCAAGGAAATCGAACGGATCGTCACGATCATTACATCCATTGCGGAACAAACGAATTTGTTGGCACTGAACGCAGCGATTGAAGCGGCAAGAGCAGGTGAAAATGGTAAAGGTTTTGCGGTTGTAGCGGGTGAGGTAAGGAAGCTGTCGGAAAATACCAAGGATTCCGTCTCGGAGGTCGTGAAGCTGGTTAGCGGCATCGCTCATTTTACCGATATAATGAATACATCGATTTCCTTGGTTAGCGGGGAAATCACGGAAGGTACGAAGCAAGGGAAGGAAACGGGCTTGTTTTTTACCGACATCGCCAAGGCCATGCTTACAGTAAAAGAGCAAAATATTAAAACAACCAAGGAGATGACAGAACTGAGTGCGATATTCGATGAAATTAACGAAGCGTTCAATCAAGTTGCGGTTTCCTCAGATCAATTGACGGAAATGACACTGAACCTGTAAGGAGTTGTGTATTTCAAAAATCAACTCGCTAGAATATCCGCAGTAATCATTACAAAAAAAGGTTGGCAAAAAAAGAAATACTTGAAAACAGCAGCGGTTAATGTTATATTAATAAAGCGATGAGCTAATTTGTGTAAGCCGCAGAACAAGCTTTTAGCTAAACGTCGGGATGTGGCCTGACGGTTCTACGCCTCAAACGCATCAAAGACGCCTGCTGCGTGCAGGCGTCTTTTTCATTTGGCGGATTCTTTCCTAGCCGTTTCGACATCTTCTTTGAATTCCTCTTGGATTTCTTCCGTAATCCCCTTTGTTGCATCCTTGAACTCCCTGAGGGAGGTGCCGACTGCTCGTCCGATTTGCGGGAGCTTATTCGGTCCAAAAACGACCAAAGCTAGCAGTAGAATCACTATTAAACCGGGAAAACCAATGTTTGAAAGCATGAAAATCACTCCAATCGAATCTGTTAGTTAATATTATAGACCCCTGATATGTATTTGCAAAGGCTATTTACTATTTATTGTAAAGATTCAAGCCTACAGATTAGGCTAACGATCGTTCCATTGTGACCGGTCCTTCAATAGTTCGTGATAATTTCCTTGCTAAGGAATGAAATAACTTGCAAGGTTGAAGGAAATTATGTATTATAACTATACAAGCTGCGTTGTTCGTAATGATAATTAAGTTTTAACCTTTAAGCTGTAATAGGGAGTTTTACATCGAAACAGGAATGTTATGCCTCGTCACTGACCTGGACAACAGGATTGTTTCTGCAAACACCCACTTTGAGGAGTGGTGGTTTAAAACTTTCTTACTTGAATACGGCAATGGCGGCTTCCAATTTTAATTTGAAAACCAGTTCCCATTAGGAACTGGTTTTTTTGTTGTGTTCAAGAAGAAGAAGCATGGTGAAGTTGGATTATTGATGATTGTGGAATTTTATATTGAATTATCTGATAATTGCTGTTTATAATGATAAATAGATAACAAAGTTCACTATTTGTATAAATAGTGATGAAATATTTTTTTGAAAAGTAAGCGTTATCATTTGGGTGATGTATCGAAAATCATGGGAGGAGTTAGTTTAATGGCTAAAATCAACACGGCAGAGGTAATAGGCAACAGTCGATTTAACCGCTTTCATTTCGGTTTGCTAGCATGGTGCTTCGTAATTATCCTTTTTGATGGCTACGATCTTGTTATTTATGGGACAGTCGTTCCGATATTGACCGATGAGTGGAACCTCACTTCAGTCGAGGCAGGGGCCATGGGAAGCTACGGTTTGTTTGGAATGATGTTCGGGGCAATCTTTTTTGGCATATTGGCGGATCGGATTGGCAGAAAGAAAGTTATTGCCATCTCATTGATTTTATTTAGTTTATTTACGTTGTTATGTGGTTTTGTAGATACGCCTTCGATGTTTTCGACTTTTCGGTTTTTAGCGGGCTTGGGTCTGGGGGGCGTCATGCCAAATGTGATTGCTTTATTGACGGATTATTCACCGAAAAGGATGAGGAGCATGGTCGTTTCAATCGTTTTATGCGGTTATTCTGTTGGCGGAATGCTTGCCCCCATCCTTGGAATTGTACTTATACCCTCAGTAGGTTGGGAATCCATTTTCTGGTTTGCGGGTATACCATTGTTATTTATACCTATTTTGCTGAAGCGATTGCCGGAGGCCACGTCGCATCTTATCCGGGTTAATAGAAAAGAGGAATTGCTCAACATATTGAACAGGGTCGATCCAGCAAACAAATGTAATATGGAAGACGATATTTTAGATTTGGAAAAAAAGGATGTAAACATACCAATCATTGGGTTGTTTAAGGACTCTCGCACTTTTGGCACGCTGATGTTTTGGACTGCCTATTTTATGTGCTTGTTGATGATATTCGGATTGAATACATGGCTTCCAAAGCTGATGCTTGAGGCTGGATATGCACTGAACTCAAGCTTAGGTTTCTTGGTCGTCCTTCAAGGGGGAGCCATCGCGGGTACTCTCATCATTGCTAAACTGTGTGATCGATATGGGTTTAAAAGAATGCTCGTGCCCATGTATGCGCTTGGGGCAATCAGTTTGACTTTAATGGGTATGGGAGGCAACTTGTTCTGGATTTACATATTGGTAGTTGTTGCAGGAGCTTGTACGATTGGTTCCCAGAACCTTATACAGGCCTTTGTTTCCCAATACTACCCAGCCGTCATCCGGTCGACGGCACTTGGCGTGGCCTCTGGGATCGGAAGGATTGGCGGGATGCTTGGACCGATACTTGGCGGTTTTTTATTATCCATTTCATTACCCATTCAATTAAATTTCATTGCCTTTGCCATTCCTGGTCTAATTGCCGCCATCGCTTTATCATTTGTTCCAGTGAAACAGGATTACTACAAAAGTGATCTTTCTAAGCCAAGAGCTGGCATGAAAGTCGAAACGAAGAATTGAGCATTCCATGCAAAGGCATGAAAGGAGAGGATTTCTGCTATTATTTCGTGCTTTTCTTCTTTTTGGCAGTCCATTTACAGTGCGGATTACTTCACATGCTCGCATTGATCTAATCTTCCATGCTCTTACAGTAATGAAGGAAAAGAAGTAGAAACTGCACTCATTGTTCATAATTTCGTAATACGTATTGCTCCAATATCTTAAGAAAAAATGTTAGAATGAGTGTACGGATAATTAATTCCTCCTTGAAAAGGGAGGGAAGCAGTAATTAATCTCATCTCTTGAGAGGAGTCACCACGTTGAAAATTTTAAAACATTCAATATTTTGGTTATGCATGATCGGGACATTATTCTCAATGGTTTATTTCTTTGTAGCGGAAATACCGTTGTACATTAAATTGTTAGGCGGAGCCATCATTCTTTATCTTGCTTATGATTTATTTACTGAATCAAGGGAAAGAAAGCGCAAGGAAGCAATGGATGCTTAATGCATAAAGTCAAAATCCCTCAAAGAGGGATTTTTTTTGTTGGTATGACATAAAGGTAGTGTTGATTGTTTCTTTTTTTCGTCCGTCGTTTTCAGTGCCTGGGAGCCCAGAGGATGACTGAAACACCGACTAAACAGATGGCAGCCCCAATCCAATCGAATGCATCTGGCGTTTTCCTATCGATGCCCCATCCCCATAATACCGATAAGACAATGAAAACCCCGCCATAAGCGGCATAGACACGCCCAAAGGTAGGAAACGTTTGGAAAGTGGCAATGATGCCGTATAACACCAGCCCGAAGCCTCCAATCAAACCTAGATAAATGGATTTGCCTTCTCTTAACCATTGCCAAATAAGATATCCTCCGCCAATTTCAGCAAGGCCAGCCATAAGGAATATCCCGATCGTTACTAACATCTATGTATCCCTCGCTTTCTCGTTGAAATTTTACCATATTTAACAGGCTCTTTGAAAAAAAAGAAAATCATCGGTGGGCAACAATGTACAGCATGAAATCTATCCTTGCCAAGATTGTTGGAGCCTCAAAATATTTGATGCTGATGACGGATAGCGAGCAAAAAACTCTCCAGGTGGCCATGGGCTTATATGTAATGGAAGGAGAGTATGAAATCGAGAGTGGAGTGTTTACAGTTGAAAGGGACACATCCCAAAAATACGCTTCATTTGGGTTGCGATGGAGATGCATGGGGTACTATACCTAAAACGGAACTATCGTAATCTAGTTGAGGAGTTGAAACCATGAAATCCCGAACATTTGCATACATGCTGGCGATAATACATGCAAGTATAGTCGGCTTATCTTTTTTGTTCACGAAGATGGCCATTGCAGAATCGAATCCGCTGGATACATTGGCATTCCGATTCACCGTCTCATTCGTCATCATTTTATTGCTTGTCGCCATGAAAGTCATTAAGGTGAATTATACGTGGGAATCGATAAAGTACTTGATTCCTCTTTCATTATTATTCCCGACTCTTTTCTTTGCGTTTCAAACTTTTGGGTTAAAATATTCACAATCGACGGATGCTGGAATTTTATCTGCCTTTACCCCGATTCTAACCATGATGATCGCTGGATATTTTTTGAAGGAGAAAACTTCTTTATATCAAAAGCTTTCAATTGTTTTATCAGTAATGGGAGTCATTTTTATTTTTGTGGTGAAAGGGAGTACCATCAATTTTTCCGATATGCTTGGAATGATATTGATTCTGCTATCCTGCATTGCTACCGCTTGTTATACAACGATGACACGTTCACTCGCCAAGGATTATACACCAGGTGAAATGTCCTTTTTCATGATGGGAACGGGTTTCGTCATTTTTAATGCTGCCGCGCTATTTTCCCATCTGAAGCAAGGTTCGATGGAGGAATTCCTCTCACCATGGTCAAGCATGGAATTCATCAGCTCCATTTTGTATTTGGGAATATTGGCTTCCCTGGTTACCTCGTTATTGTCGAATGCGATTTTAACAAAAATCAAAGCGTCGCAAATGAGCGTGTTCGCCAACCTCTCCACAGTTGTCACGATTGCTGCAGGAGCGATCATCTTGCATGAAAAGATCACCATTTATGATATTACGGGGTCGATACTGATCATTTTAGGTGTGGTTGGCACGAATTACTTTGGAGGGAAGAAAGAGCCTTCCTTAAAGTTGAATTTCGGATATAAGCAGGAACGAAGTGTGAAATGAAAGAAATGGTCCACCCCAATCGGGATGGACCATTTTTACTTCCACCATTCTGTTTGCGGGAATTCTTTTGCACCGATCTGTACTGGTTCTCCCAGTTGCGGGGTACAGACCTGAACGTCAAGTTCATTGGCGGCTTTGGTTACCCGTACGATCGGATCTGTCCAATCATGAAAGGAGAGGGTGAATCCAGCCCAATGAATCGGGATCATCCTTTTTCCTTGTACATCGATATGTGCTTGAACCGTTTCTTCAGGCATCATATGAATCGTGGACCAGCGTTCATCATATTGGCCGCATTCCATCAAGGTTAAATCAAATGGCCCGTATTTCTCGCCGATTTCTTTAAAGTGGGTCCCATAGCCACTATCGCCGCTGAAAAATATGTTTTGCCGCTCACCATTGATCACCCAGGAACACCAAAGCGTGGTATTGCCATCCGTTAAACTCCGTCCGGAAAAATGCCTGGCAGGGGTACAGACTAAATGCAAACCCTTGAATGAAACCTCATCCCACCAATTATGTTCTGAAATTAATTCTTCGTTAACGCCCCAGCGCTCCAGATGTCCCCCGACACCGAGGGGAACGATGAACTGCCCCACTTTGCCTTTCAAGTTCTTTATTGAGTGATAATCCAAATGGTCATAGTGGTCATGCGACAGTATAACGGCATCGATAGGTGGCAGCGAATCCAGGTCAACGGGCAGCTCGCCGCTAAACCGCTTGTTGCCGAACCAAGGAAAGGGAGTGGGGGCCTTGCCGAACATAGGGTCCACCAGGATCGTTTTACCATCCAATTCCAACATGAAGGCGGAATGGCCAAACCAGGTAATCTTATTGGAATCATCAGCGGCCATCCCTTTTGTGTTAATCGTGATAGGGGTGTTTGGCCTTTTTTTCGGATTGCCTCTTATGTAATCCCGTAATATGGAGCCCGTATGCTTTAAACTCATCGCTTGACTTGTGGGGACCTGATTTTGGAATTTCCCATTGGCGAAATTATCTTTCTCATTGAACATTCTCACTTTTGCTTTCGTCGTCCTTTTCCCTAGTGGAGGATAAAGCTTAAGGAAAAGGAACAATAAAATAAAAGAAGAAACGATGATTTTTACAATTTTCAGCATGATGATGTTCCTCCATATAAATCAAATATTTTTGTTACTTATCATATCACAGAATAACTAAGGTTATTTACTAAGATGTCCCGTAAATATCCACCCTTGAGAAAGCGTTCTTTATAAAGTGAAACTTTAGGGGAGTGGCATAAGTTTCACAAATTCCAGGCAGGGAAAAGAGGTAGATGAAATGAATAATATAGAGAGAAGTTATATAAACGGCGTATGAGGGGCAGGGGGATAACGGTTGTTAATTTTTTTCAGAGTCTTTGTCTGGGCGGTGTTTTTTGCTTTATTGGCCTATGTTATCTTGTCTTGGAAATATAAAGACAAGATAAGTAAAAAAATCGAAGCGATCCGAAAAACCTGGTATATCATTTTTATACTGGGAGCGCTGATTTATTGGAATTTCTATCCGATGAGTATATTCAACGAGTGGAAAAACTTTTTGATCATGGCAGTTGTGTTCATTCTGATTGATATGTTTGTGTTCTTGAGCATGTATATATCGAAAATTGGCGACAATGAATTGTCCTACGCAACAAAAGCCGTTGCGGAAAGCGACAAGCTTTTAACGGACAATAGGGAAAAGGTCAAAAATATGTTTCACTTGTTAAAGAAAGAAGGAATACCTGAATACTATCAAACGAATAAGGAGTACCTGGCTTATTTGAGCATTCTTCTTCAAGCTTATGCTGCAAAGGAAGCGATGAGCGTGAACATTCTTCCTTTCAAGACGGAACAGGACAAGCAAATGGTGATGACTGGGCATCCTAACTTGAATGGCAGCACCATTCGTGCTACATTGGAAAGAGAAGATACGTATTATAATGATGAAGAAAAAATGGCACTCCAGCCAGTAAGCATTTTGATGGAACCATATATCCTTGACGTTAAATCGGAAAGCTTCGTTTCAGAAGTCGATTGTTTATTGATAGCATTACTGATCATGATGTTCGATATGGTCATAAAACAAAATCCAGGTGGTGAAGGTTAGATGAGCATTTATGATAAAGTCGGCAGTGAAGTTTCGGTTGCTGTAATCAAACCACAGGTTAAGATACCCGATGTTGGGTTAAGCCCGCATACCAAAAAAGTGATGAAACAGAACGAACGCGTTATCCTGAAAGATAAAGAAAAGTCGGCACGCTTCAGCCGCTTAAAAAGTGTTTTATAGGAATTAGGGCAGGGGGTTGTTCCTAATGCCTTATGATATTTGTGAAAAACCCGCATATACTATTCAAAACTAAAGAATAGGAAGGGTCTTTCAGAATATGAACAAAAAACCCGAGAGAGTGAACATCCCGGCCCCCTCCGCTTCACCATCCGAGCAACGGATACAT
Organism: Peribacillus sp. FSL E2-0218; assembly: GCF_037992945.1. Taxonomy (NCBI): domain Bacteria; kingdom Bacillati; phylum Bacillota; class Bacilli; order Caryophanales; family Bacillaceae; genus Peribacillus; species Peribacillus sp. FSL E2-0218. Next base: position 2,433,528 of record NZ_CP150304.1, read on the forward strand.
AAAGATAATGCTGAATTGCTGAGGCTTTTACAAAGATTGAAAGCGAAACGATGGATTTTTTTAAGGTAAATGAAAGCCAGTCTCCAAGGAGAACTGGTTTTTTATTTTCCCGGTTGGAAATGATCGTCAGCCTTTTGGCGCGACTTTTTTTCCTTATACATGCTACGATCCGCCTTTTTCAACAGTGTCTCCATGTTCATCCCATCATGAGGATAAAAGCTCATCCCTATACTTGCGGTAATGAAATAATCATTTCCATTAATGAGGATGGGCATCGTCGATAAACGATTCGATAAAAACTCGGCACTGCTGTGCGTTCTGTTGATTAAATCCTCACCTTGCGATGGATGAAGTAATACAATGAATTCATCACCACCAATACGGCAGATGTGACTGTCCTCCTGTACGTTTTGCTGAAGGCACTCAGCCGTCAGTTTAATGACCAAATCTCCAACATCATGGCCAAAGGAGTCATTGAAGATTTTAAAATGATTAAGATCGATGTAAAGAATCGCCATTTCAGCATTCCGTTTATCTTTATTATAATCGAAATAATGATAGAGGAAGTTCCTATTATAAAGACCTGACAATTCATCCCTGATAATCCCATCTTCAAGGATGAGGGTTTGACATGCTAAAGAGGCGAGGGACTTAATCAGGATAGAATCATATTCTTTAAAATCGTAAGGTTCAATATCAAAGGCACATAAAGTCCCAAGCACCTTGCCGTCATATAAAAGCGGGGCGCCCATGAAACAACCATTGCCAATGTACTTCGTTAAAGGATGGTCACGAGTCAAAGCGTGTTCGGCTAAATTAGGAATGACAAGAGGCTCGGAGCCATTTTCGGCAGCCAATTTGCAAAATACCATATTATAAGGAAGAACGTCACCATCACAAATTAACCTTGCCTGTCTATTGAAGGATTTGATCGCGAAACTTTCCGTAGGGTGTAATATCGAGAGGTAGAATGTGTTGACCTTGATCGTCTTTGACAAAAGTGCCAACAATTCTTCCGCGATGCAGTCGAAATTTTTATAGTAATTGATATCCTGCTGTATCATTTCCAGGCTCCTTTATATGGATAATCTAATTAGCTTTCCAAAAATCATTGCTATTGAACGGCAAAGATACAAAAGCCGAAACGTGACAGTTGTCCGAATTTCCACTAAACTCGAATAAGAGCCAGGGTTCGTTCTGATTGGGAAGATTGAAGGCCCCTATGTTATTTTTCGGCCATTTATCGATTTCGTTAAATGTGTAAATGCACAATTCGCACATTAAATGAATTATACTGTAAATGAATTGACAAGAGTGCCATCGACCGCTAAACAAGCATTCGATTGGGCTGCCGCACATCATCGGCTATGCCGCCTTGGGGTAACTGAATCTTGGGAGAGGGCTGAATGATGGGTAAAAGGCTAGATGGCCCTCATGTAAAAAAATGTTTTGGAGAGGATAAAAGGTAAGCGTACCGTACATACAGGAACATTCAAAAGGGGATCATTATGGGTAAATTAGAAAGTATATATCCTATAGCTATAGAAAATACGAAGGAAAAAATCATGCAGGATATGAATTTTTACTTGGAGAGTAGAGAGACATTGCCTTCGTTTGTAACCTATGTATCAGACAGATTATCCTTCATTGAGCAAATCTGGCTTAATGTATGGTTGAATAAAGCATCAAATGATGTGCCAAGAAGGGAAAAAAAGGTGTTTCTGAACGAAAGGGGCTTCGTTACCGAGGGCTCGGATCATAAGCTGATCAACAGTATGTTCCGTAATGAATTAAGAACGTACCGACCATTTGACGCATTATCGTGGATGAGCGAAACCTTCGCGGAAAAGCAGGCTGATTGGGAAAAGAGATATAGAGAAGCGCGGGGGGATTTTTTCAAGAGGCAGGAAGAACAACGTCTCGCAAAGCAACGGTGGAAGATACGCATCCGACTGCAAGATGAGGCTAACTCATATTTTGAAGAAAGCTCACTTGTTTTATATTTGCATGTCAGGTCTTATATTGCCGGGGTTTTGGCAAAGGATCTTAAAAATAAGCCTAAATTCCAATATGTCGATCCATACCTGCTGGAAGAAAAATTGGTGGAAGAAGGCGGGTTCCAAGCAAATGAATATTTGATGGTCACGGACTTCTTTGAAGAATTGACAGGAGATATCCATTCCTTGTTCGATTGGGGAAAGAACCATTTTGAATACGAAAATTACTTTTATCGCTATGAGAGATTAGTTTCGGATTTGATACTGAAAATCGCCCCTGAAAAATACATGAATCATTTGCCTGTTCACTTGCATCATGATTTTTTGGAGTCTTATGGGGAAAGGCTGACCGTTCACGCCCTGCAAGATATCTTGAGAGATGAATTGGCTGATTTGTCCCAGGCCTGTTTCGATGAACTTCAAGAAGAATACGTTTCAGATTTATTGAACCTCGAGGGAATTCCTTTTGAAGAAACAGTTCATGAGGAAATCTTCGAAAAAGACGAGGCGAATAGAGAAAGAAGAAAAGCTGAAGCAATTGCCGAACAAGCCAAAAAGCAGGCAGAAGAGCAAAGGATGATCAATGACATTATTGGCAAGGCCTATACTCCATCATTAGGAAAAAAGGTCAGCTATATCTTGCACATCGGAGAGACCAACACCGGCAAGACACATCAGGCATTGCAAAAAATGAAAGATGCAGAAAGCGGTTTATATCTGGCTCCCCTAAGGCTGTTGGCGCTTGAAGTTTTTGATAAATTGAATGCGGATGGCGTACCTTGCTCATTAAAAACCGGTGAGGAAGAAAAGGCTGTCATGGGCGCAAAGCACACCTCAAGTACCGTTGAAATGTTCCATGAAAAGGATTACCACGAAGTGATCGTGATAGATGAAGCGCAGATGATTGCCGATAAAGATCGAGGCTTTGCCTGGTTTCGGGCAATTACGCAAGCAAATGCCAAAGAAGTGCACATTATCGGAAGCAATAATATTAAAAAGATGCTGTTGAATCTTCTGGATGAAGCGGAGTTGGAGCTCCTTGAATACAGACGAGAGATACCGCTTGAGGTGGAACAGCGTGAATTCGAATTGAAATATACGAAAAAAGGGGATGCCCTCATTTGTTTTTCGCGAAGGCAGGTATTGGAGACGGCATCGCGTCTGAAAGAGAGTGGACATAATGTCAGCATGATCTATGGCAGTATGCCACCTGAGAGCAGGAAACGGCAAATAGAGCTTTTCAATCGCGGGGAAACATCGGTTGTCGTTGCTACAGATGCAATTGGGATGGGTTTGAATTTGCCGATCCGGCGCATTGTCTTCCTTGAGAATGAAAAGTTCGACGGGACCCGAAGAAGGAGACTGACGTCACAGGAAATCAAACAAATTGCAGGCAGAGCGGGAAGAAAGGGCATTTATGATACGGGCAAGGTCGCCTTTACGGCAGAAATCAAAATCATGAATAGGTTGCTTGAACAAGCGGATGAACCAGTTCAAACCTTTACGATTGCCCCAACCTCTGCCGTATTCGAGCGTTTTCAAAAGTATTACCGGAACATGGGCACTTTTTTTGAAATGTGGGAGCGGTTCGAGCCCCCTAAAGGCACGAAAAAGGCTTCACTATCGGAAGAAAGGGAGCTGTACGAGCTGATAAGGGATACCCAAATCGAAGTTCGTTTTTCTTTGCTGGATTTGTATGGCTTCCTGCATATCCCTTTTTCTGCCAAAGAACCGAGTCTCATCAGGCAGTGGCTGGAGACTGTCGAGGCGATAGCCGAGAGCCATGATCTTCCTGAACCGATCATCAAGACTAGAAATTTGGAGGAGTTGGAGCTATCTTATAAGGCGATTGGCCTTCATCTCTTATTTTTATACCGCTTGGGTAAGAAAACAGAAGCCGTATATTGGGAGCGTATCCGTGAAGAAATCAGTGAGGGCGTTCATGATCAATTAAAGGATGAAATGTTGAATTACCAGAGAAAATGTAAACGCTGTGGAAAAAAGCTACCGGATGACTCACGTTTTCATATATGTGATGCTTGTTATCATAGAGGCCATAGGAAGACACACCGGTTGCATTGATCCGCTTCCTCAGGTCGTCCGGAGGGGGACAACGCAAAATGACGTACGCTACAAGTGTACGTCATTTTGCGTTGAAGGATGGGCAGTGCCTAATCATTTCGTTTCGCTTTGGCCAATAGAGCTGCTTGCCGCTTTAATCGTTTATCCGCCTTCTTATCATGCACCACAAAAAGGGCATGGATCAATCCGGGAATGTAGAAAAAAAGCGTGAGAATCAAATTGATCAGAGCGGAAATAGGTTTACCCGCTAACAATACGGCCAATGGAGGGAAAAGAATCGCGATGATATAGAGAATAATGAACACGCTCCAGTTTTTATTAATTGCCAAGCTGCCTTAAGGCTTGTATAGTCATTCCGTTTTTGTCATTGCGATGATATATATATGCTTGAGACCCACATTCATGCAGGGCGAGTCTTATGAATTCAGTAAAATCCTTTCACCGATATGCCGGCTTCTGTGTTAGAATTATCAGAAAACGCATCGGGGGTACGGATGTTCATGAGAAAAAAGATCGCCTGTTTGCATGCACACCATTCAAATATAGAATACATAGAAAAAGCATTTTCGCCATTCGATATGGAATGGCTTCATTTTGTAGATTCAGGATTGATGCATCGGGTGGCATCAGATGAAACGTTTACATTTTCGGATGCTTCGAAAAAAGTGAAAGAACAGATGGAATGGATGGTCGAATGTAATGTGGATGCCATCCTGATAACCTGCACGAACTATATTACTTTTTTAAACGAAGAACAGCTATCGCTGTCTATGCCCATCATCAAAATTGATGAACCATTTTTTGAGCTGGTTTGCCAAGTGCAGCAGCCGCAAGTGATGCTATTTACGAATCCTGCTACTGTCGAAGGAACGATGAAACGTTTAAACGTCCATTCAAGAAATTATGGGGGCGTCGATGTTGAAATCATCATCATCGAAAATGCCTTTGAATTGATCATGAAGGGTTTGAACGACACATATAACCAGGAGATCGTAAATCGCTTATTGCAATTCAATGAAGAAAAAAGACAGATTTCGGTGGCTCAGTTATCCATGGTCAAAGCAGCGATGAGCTATGAGCGTCTGACAGGAGATGCCATTATAAATCCGCTGCAGGCATTAGTCAGCTTCATGGCCACTCGACTGGATCTAAGGCCCTCAATTGAAAAAGAGCACATTTGAAGGGTCAGTTGTTAACTAAAAGGATAAGGCCCTCCCTGTATTGTAAAGCCTAGACAGGGGGATTCATTTATCCTTATTTCGGATTTGTTCACGGATGGTTTCAAGTTCATCCAAGGATAAAACCGTCAGGGAATTTCTTATTTCCTCCTCGACCCTTTTCCGATCAAGCTCCCTATATTCGTTCCACCAATCCCGCAAACCCTCAGTGTTTTCAAGAAGATACTCAATATCGATTTCTTCTTGCTCGTCATCTGATAAATATTTCATGACCGCTCCCAATAATCGATTGAGTTGGGCTATTTCATTTTCCACAACTGGTGAAGCGACATCTTTCTTTTTCTCAACATCTTTAGCTGGTACATTTCGCGTGGCCATAGGAACCTCCCTTTTTAGTAATAGTGTGCCTGAAAGAAAGGATTTCACAATCTTTTTTAAAAAAACCTGCTTATGGCAGGGAACAGTCCTTTAAAGGAAAGGGGTTAAATAACCCGTTATTTATTTCAGAAAAGACCTCGTTAGAATATATGTATTGCCGCATCAATCCTCAAAATCGCTTTTTCAACAAGTCAGCAAGTAAGTAGAAGAACGGGCATGTTCGGCATTCATCCGACCTTTCACCCTTTATTCGCTTGATGGAGGCAGGAAATGCTAATAAAGTGACTGGACAAGCAGGGACTTTAGGGAATGAAAGAAGGGGGAGGAGCATAAATTGAATGGAAGGGAGTGGATAGATGAAAATGTTCATCAAATTAAGTGTGGCCAGTGTCTCCGGTGCGGTTGTCTATTTAATTTATACGGTCAACCAGACGCTGCGTAAGGGCATGGGGACGCTGGAGGAAACAAATAAGACATTGGAAGAGGTAAGAAATGCCGTACATGGATTGACGCATGAGTCCAAACAATTGATCCACTCTGCAAATCAAATAACCGCAGATGTAAAGGGTAAGATGGAAAATGTCGACCCTCTTTTGGAAACTGCTCAAGACGTAGGCGAAATGATTCATAATGTAACGCATTCAATGAAGGAGGCCAGTTTGAATGATTCCAAAGATCGTTTAAGCACTCCTACAGCCCCGCCACAAGCGGAAGCAGAGGGCGTTCAAATCAAAATTAAATAAGTTGGTCAATTAAAAACACAAGTCACCCCGGTATCCACTCAAATATCCAAACCAATTGCATCAACACTTAACATTAGAGGGGGAGCTTTTTATCATGATTATCCAATATAGTATAGCCGCGATCGCTTTGGCGTTCATATGGCTCGTCGTTTTTTTGATCGGTACTCTTCAAAAAGGTATGGTGACGATAGGTGAAGCCAATAAAACATTGGAAGAGGTAAGAAATGCCATCCACGATTTATCGGGTGAATCGAAACAACTATTGCAGACGGCAAACGACATCACCGACGATGTGAAAGCGAAAATGAAAACCGTCGAACCGCTATTGGATTCCGCTCAGGATGTTGGGGAAGCGATTCATTCGGTGACGGACTCCGTCAAAAAAGCCACAAACGGATTTCGGACAGAGTTTTCACCGAAAAAAATCAATTCAATCAAACCGAAAAGTCAAATCAAGTAATGGGAATATAAAAAAAACACGAAAGACACTACCGTATGGGGAGTGTCTTTTTTTTAGTATGTATGATAATGGACGTTTACCTTGATGGTTCCTCGAGTGAAATATCGGCCCCGAGTCTCATACAGATTTCCAACCTCCTGTATGAGAATATGGAACATCAAGCTGTCATGAAGTTGTCTTTATTTATCCGTTTTTTCACCACTCGGGTTGCCTGCAGATTTAGAGTCGTTGGAATGCTTGACTCCTTTACTTACATAAGGTTTTGCGCTTTTTTTCTTGTTGGCGCCCGTTTTCCAACGATTCCAGCCCTTCTTGCCCGTTCCTGTTCCTGTGCCTTTACCCGTACCACTCTTAGCCTTAGCTTTACTCATGAAATCACTCCATTACTATATGTATGGTTTACTTAAACCATTTTACTTGATTATTACCCAAGTATGTTGAAATATACAGCAACCAAGGTGATATGTACAGGGAAAGGCTCATTTTTTTTAACCTGAACCTTCAAAACGACAAGCTGGTTGATCATGAGGGAGTGCCTCGATCAACCTTCTCACTTAATGGATATCGATCTGGATTTCGTTAAGAAGATGCTTATCCCGATTTTTTTGCAAATGGTCAAGTAATGCATGAACGTTAGCAAAACAGCTCCTGTATTCATCCCTAAAATGATTCCTCCCATATTAAGTGAAGCTTGGGAGCCAAGGATATACATCATTAAAAAGGCGACGATATGTGACCAGACCGTGTGAATGAAAGCGTCTTTCACCAATCCTAAGCCAATGAGATAGGCTTGCATGGGAATGACAAAGAAATGAAAGAGAAAGTAAGGACATAATAACTTTAAATAGTAAGTTGCAGAGGTTGAAGAAAAAAAGAGTGAGGTCAATGGTTCGGCAAAGAAATAAATGAAACACACCGCAGGTACCCCATACAATACGGTAAAAGACATCGATTTTTGCAATAATACCCTCAACTTTTCCTTGTCCTGATTCTTGTACGCGTTCGAAACATTCGGGATGAGCATGATCATCAGGGAATGTGCGATAAAGGCCGGGAAAAACCCAATGGTCATCGCAACTCCCGTGAGCATACCGAAATGCTCCGTAGCCACCACGGCCCCGAATCCAGCCGAAAGAAGTGCTGTATGAATCAAAAATGGCTGAATCGCATTCGTTATTGCATGGAAAATCCTTAACCCCATGGTTGGCAGCGATACCGCCAATAATGTCTGCCGGGCATGCTTTCCAGTTGTTCGTGTGTTCGTTCCGCGTCCCATGATCCTCATTTGCAGAATCAGGAGATTGACCAAGTAAAGAAAAACGATGAACTCACTGCCGATCAATACGAAAAAGGCCATTAACAGCGACTTTTCTTGATTGAAATGGAATAAGTTGAAAATGAAGAAAAGCAAGCCAAATTGAATAATATCTTTCAAAAAATTGGAAAAGGCGATTTTCCCCATTTGTTGGACACCCATGAAATACCCTCTCGCGATGGAAGAAAAGGCGACGATAGGGATCAAGATGATGAGCAGCCATTTAATATAGGGGTGATAGCGGTCCATGACGGATGAAAAAGAAAGGATGAAAGGCATGACCACACACATGATCAAGACGACGACTGCAGCCATTTTAAGCGCATGGATGATAAGGTTATAATGCATGGTCCGTTTATTTTCTGCAACGAATTTTGATATGGAAATATGTAATTCAAGGCTGGCTATCACATATATCAAAAAGAAAATGGGCAATAGGGACATATATAATCCCATGCCCTCCTCGTGTAATTCCCTGGCTAGGATCATGTTCACCAAAAACTCGATACATTCACCGAAAAACGCTGCAATAATCAAGATGAGCGTTCCCTTATAAAAAGACTTCATGTTGGCCCACTCCTAACAAGGTGTTTGTATATAGATATGAGACATGCCATGGAATATTCATAAGGAACTCCGTCCGAGGAGCTGCATTCCTGAGTCATCGCCCTGAAGATCCTGACGCTCATGAACCGAAATGTTCAGTAAGAATCACTGAAAGGAGGAAACTTCACTTCCATTCTCCATCATCAACTAAGCGCTTCCTTCATCCTTTTCTTCCACAAAAAATAAATGGTGCCGCACTTGTGTCAGATAATCTATTCCAGCTTTATGGAAGTCTTGAATTTCGCTTTGTAATTGAAGATTTATTTTGTTATCCTGTAGCAGAGGGGATGATCAATATGAAATTCACATCTATAAGTCCAGCAAACATAGATGAATTGTGCATTGCGTTTGAAAGCTGCCTTACGAGGCATGACATCACATTTAAATATGTCGACATGAGGGAAGAGAATGGGATCATATCGTTCATATTTTGCAATGACCCGGAAGAAGCAAGGTCTGTCGAATTGGAAAGCGACCGCTTCATAGGATTGGAAACGGATTACATAGCCAAGGAAATTTTGGAGCCCATCCTGCCGAGGTTGAAAGAATTTGCACAAACTAACAATCATCGATTCGGATGATTTTTTTTGAAGTGAATTGGGGTGAAGCTGAAATTCACCATCCTATACATGCTATCATCCGGCAAATCGGGATATGCAAAAAGAAGAAGCAGCCTTATGTGTGGAACAGCAGGCTGCTTCTTCTTTTTGATATGGGTAGCGGATGCGGGAAGTCACGTCGTGATCAATCAATGGGTGACCTCTCTCCTTCGCTTTAGTGGTGTTAAATCACCATTTTTTTACCCTCGGTCAATTGCACTTCCTGTTGAGAAGTACCCGCTTCCTTGGATTTCTTCACTTTAAAGTGGTACACCGCATAACAACCAATGAAGAACGCTCCGCCGCAATAAAGGGCCATGCGCTGCTCGGGAACAAATGCCAAACTGATCATGACGATGCAGTTAGCTATTAAAGCAAGTATTGGAATGATCGGGTATAGCGGCACTCTGAATTTGAGGTCTTCTGCCTTGCCGCCTTGGCGGACATAGGCCCTCCTAAAAGCGAGCAGGCACGCGGCAATGGCTATCCAGCCAATTTGAGCCCCAAGACCTGCAAGGGAAAGAAGGAAAACAAATACCGTTTTTGCAGCGATGACGCTAGAAAGTAAAGACAATCCAGCGATGGCTAGGGTGATGAGTAAAGCATTGAGAGGAACCCCTCTCTTGTTTACCATACCGAGCTTCGGACTGGCCATGCCTTCCCTTGATAGCGAGTACAGCATTCGTGTCGCTGCATAAAGACCGGAGTTCGCGACTGACAATAGGGCGATTAAGATGATGAAGTTCATGATGTCAGCCGCATAGGGAACGCCTATACTATCCAGTACAACAACGAAAGGACTTTCAACGATTCCCGCTTTTTCCCTTGGAATCAGCGCAGAGAGTACTGAAACAGATAGGACAAAGAAGAAAAGGGTTCTCCAAACCGTTTGTTTAATGGATTTAGGTATGACCTTTTCCGGATTTTCACTTTCTCCAGCAGCAATTCCGATCAACTCTGTGCCCTGGAAGGAAAAGTTCACGGTAATCATCGTGATAAGCAGGGCGGAAATGCCGTTCGGGAAGAGGCCTTCATTGAAGAAATTCGAGAAAAACGGCGCTTCTTGGCCGCCCTTCATATCAATAAGACCAAACATGGCGGCACCGCCAACACCGATAAACAGGATGATGGCCAATACCTTTATGCTTGAAAAAACAAACTCCGATTCGCCGAAGGCTTTGGCCGATAGAGCGTTGAGCATGAAGATGAGCAACGCGAAGATCGCACACCACATCCACACGGGTGATTCAGGAAACCACCTTTGCATAAGCTGTCCTGCTGCCAAAAATTCCAAGGCAACGGTAACGGCCCACCCTAACCAGTATAGCCATCCTATGGCAAAGCCGGTTCCAGGACCGATGAATTTGGTCGAGTAGGTTTGAAACGAACCGGCTACGGGCATCGCAACGGATAGTTCACCTAGACACAGCATGGTCAAATACATGATTAACCCGCCGACTATGTAAGAGAGGATCGCACCAAGCGCTCCTGCTTCATGAATGGTGTAGCCAGATCCAAGGAAAAAGCCTGTACCAATACATCCCCCTATTGAAATCATGAATAGATGTCTTGCTTTCATGCTCCGTTTTAATTCATTTGGTTGATTTTCTGCTGTTTTCATTGAAAAACTCCTTTACCTGATGGGTGCAAACGGTTTCATTTATGTTAGAACGGTATTAGGGAATATGTGTTTTTCCATGCACATGTGTAAAAGATTGATTTTGAATCTAAGTTGCTGTTGAATTCCCTCGGATAAGAAATCACTTCTACATGCCGGGCAATGTGAACGATGCCGGTGCAGAAATAATTTCGATAGTGCCGATCAATAAAGAAAAGGAAGCCAAGCGTCAGGAAATCAGGGATGGTAAACTTGCTCCTTTTATGCTCATCCATCAAGCATTCTTACGAAGCATGGGCTTTTTCAATGGAGAATCCATGAATGAAAGCTTAATATATTCCTAGCTTGTCTTGCATTAATGGCCTCTATTTCACATCTGCCAGCATATCAGCTGTGACAAAATGATTCTCTGCTCCATATAATAATTTTTCGCCAAGAAGTGAACCCATTAGAGCAACTGCCACTTCAGCCGTTTTATTATGCTCGTCCAAAATTGGATTGATCTCGACAAACTCTGCTGATGTGATGATATTAGCTTCAGCCAGCATTTCCATCGCAAGGTGGCTCTCGCGGTAGCTGATTCCTCCCATAACAGGTGTCCCCACGCCAGGTGCATCATCCGGATCAAGTCCATCAAGATCTAAGGATAAATGTACAAGATCCGTGCGTTCCTTCAGGTAGGCTATCGATTCTTCCATCACTCTTGTCATGCCCATTCTATCAATCTCATGCATGGTAAAAACTTTAATTCCTTTCTCTCTAATCAACTCTTTTTCCCCTTGGTCCAAGGAACGGGCCCCAATGATGACGATATTTTCCGGTTTGACTTTCGGGGAGTATCCGCCAATGCTAGTAAGGGCAGGGTGTCCAAGTCCCAAACTTACTGCCAGCGACATCCCGTGTATATTTCCCGATGGGGAGGTTTCCGCCGTGTTCAAATCACCATGAGCATCATACCAAATGACTCCTAAGTTCTCGGAATGCTTGGCTAAACCTGCTAACGTGCCAATGGCAATGCTGTGATCGCCACCTAATACTAGTGGAAAGCGATTCGATCGGATGACTTCATCCACTTTTTGGCTCAGTTTTTCATTGCCTTCCGCTACATCTTGCAGATTCTTTAAATTTGTGTCTGAGTCACTTTGTGCTCTTTCTTGTATCTCTACTCTTATATCGCCTTCATCATGAACAGTATAGCCAATGTTTTCAAGTCTCTCGCTCAATCCTGCATATCTAATGGCACTTGGCCCCATATCGACTCCTCTTCTTGTCTGGCCAAGATCCATCGGGACTCCAATGATTGATATTTCTTTTTTCATGAATGATTCTCCCCTTTCAGTTTTCTCCCCTAGTATAAGGGTAAAAGGATAGATGACTCAACTCGACATTTTTTTGAATATTTATACGATTGGGAAAAGGGTGACATCCATAAGCGGAATTGCCTGTTTTCAGTTTAAGGAAAACAGGGAAATCTGCATCGGGTAATGGACAAAATCATGGGGAAATCCCACTATTAATAGGCCTGGAACTTCCAGGATGATTATTTCATTTTATTCCAAATCAGAAGGGAGATATCGAATTCCCAGAGTCCATTTCCTAAAATTCAAGTCAACCTTTATTCAGAAATTGATACACTGATTGATCAAATGGATGGAAGGATTTTCAAATTTTATCGGAATATAGTAAGAATGACGGAAAAAATGTGGTTTTCCGCGTTATTTCGCTTTGCTGGCATAATGATTTTGGTGAATTTTTTCAATAATGGATCAATTGGAAAACTAGTATTGAACGAGATGCATTCATGCAACAAAGTAAGGTATGCTAGGCCGAGCAGAAGAATAGAAGCTTTAGGTCGGTTGCAGTCTGTGAATTTCTGCTCAAACTAACTGTATAAACGGGTAGTGCTCCGATAATCTCAAAAGTTGTAAGATTCACCTATTTTTTCGCCTTTGAGAAGGGGCGATAAGGCTGAAAGTGAGAATGAATTACAGTTCACCCCTTTGAAGTCACCGGCGAAGAATGAAAGATTTTCACAAACATTGCAATATATTGCGCTCCCTGTGTTCAATGAATAGGAAAGAATTTCTTTTACGTTTCTTGTTCGTTTATGAAGAAAAATATTTTTCCTTCCCTATGAGACGCAAAGCCAATTTTTCAAAACGAACCCCGGGCCAATTTCCATTACCACATGATTAGGATACTTTGATACAATATTTTAATGGAACGTACCGTTAAGGGAGCGATTTACTTGGAAGATTTTCAAAGGGACATGAATCATGATCGAGAAGAATTAAGAAAGATAAGGTGGAAACAGCATCGTCTCCAGGTTACACAGTTATTCGAAGCCGTTCTTTCAAAGAAACCGATGGTTGAAAAAGTGGCGATCATCGGTGCTGGGAATTGCGATGATCTCGATCTGGAATATCTTGCCGCCCGATGCCAATCGATTCATTTATTTGATATAGATCAGGAAAGTATGGAAAAGGGTATAAAAGGCTTGCCGGAGCTTGCCCGGAAAAAAATCCAGCTGGTTAAAATCAATGTTACTGGCCTCGATACAATCGGTTTTGATGGTGATTTATCCTTGATGTTGGATCGAGGTGAAAAGGCAGGGGTAGTCATACAGTATGTAAAAGATACCGAGAATCGGTTAAGCCAGCTTTCGGAACAACTTTTCGCTGAGTATTGTTTTGAGTTTGACATTGTAGCGACCTCTGCCATTTACACTCAGCTTTTTTATAATTGGGCCATGGATTTGCTTGCTGAGCATGGAGACAACTACCCGGAAAACGACGTTGAACGGATAAAAGATGCATTCTTGGATTTAAGGGACGAGATCGTACGTACACTGAGTCACTCCCTGTCCAAATGTATCAAGAAAAATGGGTTTTATCTTACATGGACGGATATTTTGAAAATCGAGCCTGAGTATAGCGATGCCATCAACGAAGGGATTAATGCCGTTTTTACCTTGGCAGCCAATGTAGGCTATGGAGCGTCATTGATAGGTCTGAAAGCCTTTATGGAAGAAGTCGATAAAAGGGAATTAACCCTTCGATATTGGTCATGGGATTTTAATGTCGATAAACGGTATTTGACGATTGGGGCAATCGGGAGGATTTGTGAAAGTGAGAAGAACTAAAAACGGATTTCCAGGGGAAATAAGCACATCTGCGCTTATTTCCCTTTTTTCTTATTCAACTACCTCCTAAGGGGATGAGGCAGAGCATCTTAAAAGAAGATCTGACACAAGTAGATGAAAGGTATAAAAAATTGATTGAAAAATTAACTATTTGTCTAATGATTTCCCAATAAAGAATGGATAGAATGAATCTACCGGAAACTGAATATTCAAACATAAAAAGGGAAAGGCGTGCTCTAGAAAATTTTTTATTGAGTAAATATGAAGGGGGTGGGCGCTTGCTAGCTGATATCGTGTTCGTGAACGGTGAAGTCATTACAGTTGATCGGAAGAATTCAGTAGCCGAGGCCATGGCAGTGAAAGGAAATCTAATCTCTGCAGTTGGAACCAATCAGGAGATGGAAGCTTTTATCGGAGAAGATACGAAAGTGGTCAATTTGCGGGGGAAATCATTACTTCCAGGCTTCATAGATTCCCATATTCATCTTATATTGTACGGTGTCAATCAGTTGGCAGTAAGCTGTAAAGCGGAACATATCAAATCAGTCGCTGATTTGTTAGATGACTTGAAGAAGCAAGCAGCAACAATCCCAAACGGTGAATGGATCCGCGCATGGGGATTCAATGAAACCGCGGTGAAAGAAAAGCGATATCCAACCATCGCTGAGTTGGATGCCATATCAGAAAACCACCCGATCATGATAACCAGGACATGCAGCCATATAAGTGTGGTGAACCGGAAGGCGTTACAAATAGCAGGAATTGATGAGAGTACAGTGAACCCGCCAGGTGGAATCATTGAAAAGGATGAAGGTGGGGCGATCACTGGCAAACTTATTGAAACGGCACATATGATGATCGCCGAACGGGCTGGTTATACGGAAAGGGAACTGGAGAAGGCAGTAAAAATCGCTTCGGAACATTTCATTGCCGCAGGGATAACCAGCATTCATGAAGCGGGTGCACATGGACCTGATAGTTTGCGAATCATGCAGCAAGCGGTTAAACAAAACGATATCCGCGTCCGCATTTATGCGATGATCGGTTCACTGAACAAATCGCATGAATTCGTCAACAAAATGGTGGCTGCGGGGGTCGTAACCGGAACGGGGGACGATCGATTCAAAATCGGTCCGGCAAAATTGTTTACGGATGGCAGCAGCACGGGTCCGACCATAGCCACTAGGGAGCCTTATTCAAGCGATCCCGGCAATTTCGGCATCCTCTATTACACGGAAGAGGAAATTTATCAGGTGTTGGGTGAAGCACATGCCAAAGGCTATCAAATTACCGTGCATGCCCAAGGTGACAAAGCGATAGACATGTATTTGAACTGTGTGGAAAAGGCTTTGAAGGAATCTCCAAGAAAGGATCATAGACATCGAATCGAGCATGCAGGAATATCTACGCCCGATTTGCAGCGGAGGATGAAGCAACTTGGAATCATCCCCATTCCCAACCCGCCATTCCCTTTTGAATTCGGTGATATATATATCGAGCATTATGGGGAGAGGGTGAATTATATGTATGCCGCCCGTGATTATATCGATAACGGCATACTGGCTGCTGCTGGTTCCGATGCTCCCGTTACGGATCATAACCCTTTATTGGGCATACACGTAGCAGTAAATAGAAAAAGCAGCTCCGGTGCAAGCATAGGCACGGCACAATCGATTCGGGTATTGGAAGCGATCAGGCTATATACATGGAATGGAGCTTATGCTAGTTTCGATGAAGCGATCAAAGGCAGTATCGAGGTAGGGAAGCTGGCCGACTTAGTCATCTTGAATGATAGCATTTTGAAGGTCAAGCTCAATGACATAAAGGAATTGAAAGTGGAAACAACGATTTTAAATGGAGAAATACTATATAATAGCGAAACTTTGGTAGGAATATAGAAGAGGGAAATAGCTTTACAACCAAGACGTTCACTTTCGATTTTGTAAATGCGCGCATGAATGATGGAGCATGTAATGTAATCATGAAGGGGGATATTCGCTATGAAAAAACAAAAGGTAATAATCAATGGGGATAGGCTGAGCCGCACGCTTGAGGAATTCGCCGATTTTGGACGCACGGAAAACAACGGAGTTACACGGTTATCCCTTTCGGAGGAGGATCGGCAAGTCCGTGACTATTTTTGCTCCTGTTGCAAGGAATTGGGAATGACCATTCAGGTAGATGATATGGGTAATATTTACGCTACCTTGGCCGGCCTTGAAAACAAACCGCCCATTGTGATGGGCTCACATATGGATACCGTCAAAAAGGGAGGCCGGTTTGATGGAATCTTGGGCGTAGCTGCGGGACTCGAGGTCGTTCGGACTTTGGTGGAAAATAATTTCCAGCCTAAAATCCCGATTATGATCGTCAATTTCACAAATGAAGAAGGAGCCAGGTTCGAACCTTCCATGATGTCATCGGGCGTTCTTTCCGGTAAATTCGAAAAGTCCCTGATGCTGCAAAAGACGGATAGTGAAGGGAATACCTTCGAAAACGCTTTGGATGAGATTGGCTATGCAGGGGATGAAGCGGTGCGTTTAAAAGAAGCGACTGCATTTTTAGAGTTGCATATCGAGCAGGGCCCCATCCTGGAGCGGGAATCTTTAACGATCGGAGTCGTTGAATGTGTCCTGGGGATGGTGTGCTATGAAATTGAAGTCACCGGGGAGTCCGATCATGCCGGAACCACTCCGATGAATATGAGAAAGGATGCCTTCTTCACTGCCAATACCTTGATCATGGAGGCCCGGCAAAAGTTAGCGATGCTTCATGACGAGTTGGTATTCACGATGGGAAGAGTCAATGTTCTTCCTAATATCCATACGGTCATCCCCAATAAAGTGGTGTTTTCATTAGAGGCCAGACATAAAGATCCGAAGGTCATCAAACAGGTTGAGGAGATCATTGCAGGTTTTGCAACAAATGGTTCGGAAAATGACTGCGAGATCCAAGTGAAAAAATTATGGGACAGGAATACGGTTTGGTTCGACGAATCAATTTGTGATTTGCTTGAACAATCGACGATCTCACTAGGGCTGCCTTATAAAAGGATGGTTAGTGGAGCCGGACATGATGCCCAGTTTATAGCTAGTTATATCCCGACAGCCATGATTTTCGTTCCAAGCATCAACGGAAAAAGCCATTGTGAAGAAGAGCTTACTGCTTGGGAGGATTGTGAAAAAGGAGTCAACGTCCTATTGGAAACTGTCCTTACGATTCAATCCAAATGAGAGGAAGGCCAGCGAAATCCTTTGACAGATAGAGATGCTTACCTGCCATCAGTTTGGAGGGAATGCCCGCTATGCTGATGGCGATTCATCCGTGAGAGAATACCTATTACAGGGAGGGTACAAGTTGAATGCTATCAAACTATTGCTTTTTGTTCCATTCATAGGGTTCCTTGGTTTATTGCCTTTAGCCAATAAAGTGGAGCCATACATATTGGGAATGCCATTTTTGTTATTTTGGGTCGCATTTTGGATGGTGATGGCATCAGTGATTTTGATGATCGTCTATAAGTTCGATCCTGATAATGAAGGGAGTGATCTCGATTGAACATTTCGTTACTCATCATTTCCTCCTTCTTGTTTTTAGCTCTTTATTTGGGGATCAAAGCAAGAAAAGGAAAGGATATGGATATGGAGCAGTTTGCTTTAGGAGGCAGGGGCTTCGGAACCTTCTTCATTTTTTTGTTGATAGCAGGTGAAATTTATACAACCTTCACATTTCTGGGCGGAAGCGGGTGGGCTTACTCCAAAGGGGCTGCGGCTTATTATGTACCTGCTTATATCTTTTTGGCTTACGTCCTCTCATATTGGCTCGTCCCTAAAATCTGGAGATATTCAAAACAACATTCGATCATCTCCCAGCCTGAGTATTTTGCCTCTAAATTCAAAAGCCGGTCAATGGGAATGATCGTAGCGGTCCTGGGTAGCTTAGCCCTTGTTCCGTATATTGTCATCCAGCTTAAAGGATTGGGCATCATTGTTTCAGAAGCTTCATATGGAGCCATCTCCCCGGTGGCGGCAAGTGTCATCGGCGCCATCGTAGTTACGACATATGTCATGATTTCAGGCATTCACGGTTCAGCATGGACGGCAATCCTTAAGGATTTCATGATCTTGGTAGTAGTGATTTTTTTGGGGATTTACATTCCTTTTCATTACTTCGGCGGCATTCAGCCCATGTTCGAAACGGTACAGGCCGCTAAACCGGAAATGTTAATTTTGGCAGATCAAGGGTTGAGTCAATCCTGGTTTGTGTCTACCGTTTTGCTGAATGCACTCGGATTTTATCTTTTGCCACAAACTTTCATGGTCGTATTATCGTCGAATGGGGAAAGAACACTTAGGAAAAATGCGATCGCTTTACCCTTGTATACACTATTATTGCTATTCGTCTTTTTCATAGGTTTTGCCGCTATCATGGAAATCCCTGGACTGCAGGGAGCTGATGGGGATCTTTCCCTGTTAAGGCTGGCAATTCAAACGTTCGATCCATGGATGATAGGCCTGATTGGAGCAGCAGGCTTATTGACGGCGCTAGTTCCAGCCTCGGTGATGCTAATGGCTGCCTCGGTTGGTCTGACAAATAGCTTTTTCAAAGTTCTGGTCCCTGCTGCATCTGAAAAGCAGCAATTGGTCGTCTCAAGAATGATCATCATAGCTATCTCCATCATTGCTTTAATTGTAACGATAACAGGCGGAGAAGCGCTCGCCATCTTGAATATCATGTCATATAGCCTGATAACCCAGCTAGCACCTGCCTTGTTTTGCAGTTTGCCAAAAAACAATATCATCAACAAATATGGTGCGATGGCAGGGATCCTGGCAGGTGTACTGATCGTATTGTATGCCACGATTGCCGATGTGAAAATAGCGACCTTCTTGCCTGATGTGCCTCACGTAATCAATGATATCAGTACAGGCGTCATAGCCTTATTTTTAAATTTGCTAGTAACGATCATCGTAAGTTCATTGACTAAGCATATGAATATAAAAGGGACGGAAGTGGAAAATTTAAATAAAATTTCCTGATCGATTGTGGTCATCTGTGCAGGAGCAGGGACAAGACTGACGGAGACTATGGGAGGTGCTTCGTGAAAATCAACATATCGGCTTGCCAATTCAAGGTCGAAAAAGTGTCGACGTTCCTTGAATTTCAGAATCAAGTAGAAGACTTGATCAGCCAAGTGCCTGTAGACTCGGATTATATCCTTTTTCCTGAACTGTTTACCATCGGCTTAGCAGCGACACATGAAGGAATGGATGAGACATCCGTAATCAAGATTGCTGAATATGCGAATCAATATAAACTTCTTTTCAGGACGATATCAAAAAAGAGGAAGCAAGTGATCATTGCTGGTTCACATTTGGAAAGTCGGAAAAATGAATACTACAACATAGCCTACATTTTCGACAAGGACGGAACATGTGCCGAGCATAAAAAAACTCATATCTTTCCTGCCGAAGCAAATTGGCATACTTCCGAGGGGAATGATCTGGATGTGTATTCCATCGGGCCTGTCAAGATTGGAATAGCGATTTGTTATGAAGCGGAAATTCCCGAAGTTTCAAGAATATTGGCCATGAAGGGGGCAGACATTATTTTTTGCCCCTCATATACGTTTACGGAGGCAGGTTTTTGGAGAGTGCGCCATTGCGCGCAAGCACGCGCAATCGAAAATCAGGTGTACTTCGTTCATTGTCCCACTGTAGGTGAACCGGGAGGACCGCTTCCGAGTGGATATGGCCGTGCAAGTATCCTTAGCCCCTGTGATAAAGCCTGGACAGCCGATGGAATCGTAGCCGAGGCAAAAACGGCCGGACAAACTGTCATTACCGGCACGGTGGATATGGAGGAACTTTATCGAAACCGTAAAAGCGGTGCAGCTACCACTTTCACCGATCGTGACCGCCGCAAGGCCTTGTATGCTAAATATGAGCCATATAAAGGCTGATCGTCTTTTTGTAATCGAAAAGGACTGAATTTTCTAAATATATTGTCGGATGGGCCCATTATAATATGTAACCATTTCATCTTGTACCATATAAAGAGCGACCTTATTTATGGCTGTTATGATGTCTGTATTGGCAGGAGGAACAAAAATAATGTTTCATCAAAATACCATATATATCGTTGGCGAAGCCAAGGCTGCTTTCCACTCTCTAAACAGCTCTATACACGTAAGAATAGATGAAATAAACACATCGGGATACGGCGAGGAATACGCCGGGGCCAGAAGGTATATCAATTGAACTAATCAAACAGGGCGAACGCTGCCGAATGGTAAATGAGGGAAGCAGTCTCCTGATTGATTGGAGTTATGGTGGGGATGCCACCGATTAATCTGAATCGAAAGGGAAAATATGGTACAATAATTAAGGAGTTATCCAATAAAAAAGGGGGTTTTCAATCATGATCACTTTTCCAAAACCTGATGTTGAGCAATTTTTACGGACATTTTCCATTGGCGATTTTATCGTAAGCCCTGATGAAAAGCAGTTGGTTTTCAGTACGAATTTGAGCGGCAAGTATAATCTATGGGGAATGGATTTACCCAATACGTTTCCATACCCGCTTACATCCATCGATCAAAGCTGCCAGGAGCTGTTATTTGATAAACAAGGTCGTTTCATCATAGCCGGTTTTGATCAAGACGGGAATGAAAACACCCAGTTTTATGGGATTCCTTTGAGGGGAGGGACCATGAAGGAAATCATCAATCATGAAAATACCCGGAATTTCATGCCGATTTTATCGAATGACAGCCAAAGGCTTTATTACACCACGTCGAGAGGAAATCCGTCCTTTTTAAATTCCTATTGTTTAGACCTGGAATCAGGACAGGAAACCCAAATACTCGAGGGGGAAGATGCGGCAACCTATATCATTGGTTTCAGTCCTGATGAAAAAACCTTTCTTTATCACAAGCACTATGCAAATACATATTCCCTCCTCTATGCGAAGAGTGGAAGCTGTGAGATTTTGCTTACCCCTCCATCCGAGAAACAACATACAGTCACACACGGTGTTTTCGTCTCGGATTCCCTGATTTATTTATTGACGGATTATGATTCGGATTACACTTACTTGGCCTCTTTTAATCTAGAAACCGATCAATTTACGAAAATAAAAGAATTGAAAAGTGAAAGCTTTACGGCCCTTAAATATAATGAAGAATTACAACTGTTATTTGTTGCGAGCGAGAAAGGCGTAGTCGATCATTTATATGAGCATGATCTGAAAAATGGGGACTGGACGAATATCCCGATTCCATGCAGTGTCATTCAAAAACTTGAGGTTGCAAGATCAGGTGCACTCTACTTATCTGGCATGAGCGCAACCAAGCCTCATAATATTTATAAAAGAATCGGTGATGAGTGGGAACCATTGACTTTCTACACGGTCCCAGGTGTCGAGACAACCGAATTGGTGGAACCGGACATCATTACCTACCCTTCCTTTGATGGCTTGGAGATCGAATCGTTATTTTTTCGGGCAAACAAGGAAAATGATACTGGCGAAGTCATTTTCTGGCCTCATGGCGGTCCTCAAGCCGCAGAACGCAAATTTTTCAGAGCATCCTTTCAGTTTTTCGTGAACAATGGATATAGTATTTTCGCACCGAACTTTCGCGGCTCCACAGGATATGGCTTACAATTCATGAAAATGGTAGAAGGAGATTGGGGGCATGGACCGCGCCTTGATAATATAGCCGGTCTGGATTGGCTGATTGAACAAGGATATGCCCGAAAAGGGAACATACTATTGATGGGCGGAAGCTTTGGCGGGTATATGGCGTTGCTGCTACATGGACGTCATGCCGAGTACTTTAAGGCGGTAGTCGATATTTTTGGTCCATCCAACCTATTTTCCTTCATCGAATCCGTTCCTGAAGACTGGAAGCCAGTCATGGATCAGTGGGTTGGGAATCCGGAAAAAGATCGAGGGAAATTAATCGAGTACTCGCCTATTACCTACCTGGATTCCATGACCAAACCCATGCTAGTCGTACAGGGGGCGAATGATCCGCGTGTCGTTAAAAAGGAATCCGATCAAATCGTGCAAGCCTTGAAGGACAAGGGAAGAGCTGTCGAGTATATGCTCCTGGAAGATGAAGGACATGGTTTTTCCAAAAAAGAAAATGAAATGGCTGTCTATCGAAAAATACTATCCTTCTTAAATCAATATACAGCAGTAACGGAGAACGTTTAAATAAATCTCGATCCAATAAGAAAAACCCTGCCGGTCACATATAGCAGGGTTTTTCTTATTCATCTTTTGTTGGTGTATCATTCACTTTTTTGATCAATTTTGGATCATGATCATTTCATCATAGACCAGGTTTTGTCTAAGCGCCGTAGCCGTTTTGGCGGATATCCGATCTTCTTCGACCAATTGCTGAATGATATCTCGTTCGATTTGCATGGCATTCAATTGAAAATGACTCACCATTTCTTGTAAGTTGGTGGCTTCCTTTTCACTTAATGTACCGAATGGATTCAAGTACCGATTATACCTTTGGATGACAAGCATCACTTCATGGCGGTTTTCTGGTTCAATTTGTTGTTTGATTAAAGAAATGGCTGCCTTTGATGCTTCTTTTTGTGCTTGACGGAATTCCTTGATCAGGTCCGCGTTTTTATCGAGGGAGTTCTCTAACTTTGCTTCCCATTTTTTATCCCATTTGACATTAAGCTTTTTCTTGAAAAGGATAGCTTGCAATGAAATCCAAACTCTTTGCAAAAATGATTTTTGTACATAATTCAACGTTCGTGAAATGTACACCTTATATAGCTCGTGGGTCGTTTCTGATATCGATCCTTTTTCGACCAATCCAGAAACGACTTCCAATTCAGCATTCGCCCCTAGCTTGACTAAATCCTGTATCGTCTTGTTATCCGGCCTGTTCGTTATGCCTCGCTCCAAATCTATCAGTTGTTCGTTCAGATCATCCATCACTTGATAAACGGCTTTCTGATTATCGCTATTGGCTTCTTTGCTCAGCTGATGAATCGTTTTGTTCAATACGATTTTATAAGCTTCATCAGTGCTCAGGCGTTCGTCCTCAGATTCAGCCGGTGCCTTTACAAGTATCGGCAAAAGGACCGTGGCTAATAGGACACTTAACAAAATGACGCACGCTGCGATGAACAAGACTGTATTGCGCATCGGAAATAAAGTGTCATCCGGCATGAAATAAGGGATGGATAAAGCGGTAGCTAAAGTTATGGTGCCATGAATGCCGCATACGGATGTCAAGATGGCATACCGTGTTCTTGTTAAATTCTTATCATCGCTGACTTTGATTTCATCTCGATGAATCCGGGACATAATGAATTGCTCTAGTGGATTGACCCTATTCTTGGTGAATGTATCATGCAGAAAGTATACCCAAATAAAACGGATCACCAATAATAATAGAACGATCAATACACTTATCCCAAAAAGGGAACCCCTATTTAAGTTGGACTCGATTTCCCGATAGACGCTCGGCAGCATGAATCCTAATAAAGTAAACACAAGCCCATTCAATAGATATCCCAATACTGACCATATATTCGTTGATACAATTTGCAATTTGGTTGTGGTATTTTGAAGGCGATCGCG
Source organism: Peribacillus sp. FSL E2-0218 (assembly GCF_037992945.1). Classification (NCBI taxonomy): domain Bacteria; kingdom Bacillati; phylum Bacillota; class Bacilli; order Caryophanales; family Bacillaceae; genus Peribacillus; species Peribacillus sp. FSL E2-0218. Next base: position 2,457,261 of record NZ_CP150304.1, read on the forward strand.
TTCAATGCCATGAATGACACCTGCGGCCACTACCGCCAAGATACCGGAAACATGGAATTCTTCAGCTACCATGTAGATGGCAAAAGGTGTAATGACCTCCATTACGATGGACATGGGGATTTCTTCAAGTCCTTGAACCCGTAAAAACAATCGTAATTTAACGATTAAGTAACCCAAAAGAAGACCGATGAAGATCCCGCCTATGGCGACAAAGATGAAATTGAGCGATGCATCTTTAATGGAAAATGCACCTGTCAATGCCGCCGCCAAGGCCACTTTAAAAGCAACGATACCCGCGGCATCATTGAAAAGTGACTCACCTTCAAGGATCGGCAGCATATTGCCGGGCAGCTTCAATCCCTTTGTGATCGATTGGACTGCTACAGCATCAGTAGGAGTGATTGTGGCAGCTAAAGCAAAAGCGATGGCCATCGGCATATCCGGAATCAGCCAGTGGATGAAAAACCCTCCAGCAAACACAGTGACGAAAACAAGCCCAAAAGCAAGCAACAAAATAGGCTTGCGCAATTCAAGCATTTCTTTACGAGATGTATTCTTGCCTTCTGTAAATAGTAATGGTGCTATGACACAAATCATGAATAATTCCGAATGGAAATCAAGCGATAAGTGAAATGGCAATAATGAAAGTACTGCTCCGGCGGATATTTGGTATATCGGTAATGGGATACGGGGCCATTTGGCATTCATGATGGTAGCGAGTATGGTGGAAACCAATAATCCGATCATAGTGATTAAAAATGACATAAAATCCTCCTATCTAAATGTTAGTCAGGCTGCAACTGATCCATTTATGAAAGGACAAAAAAACAGGGGGTTTTAAAGTAATGAATCAATCCTTTAAAAATGAACCCCTACTTCATGAGTGTTGAATTAATTTTCAGCATCGACCTTTGTGTAAATAGACATATTTTATTAACATACCCTCGCACCGATTCGTTAATCCTGTTGGAACAAAAATTATGACAATAAGGAAAGCGGATGGTATCCGTGCATAAAATCGGGGTCAGCGCATCTGGACGATCAAGCAAGAATCATCTAGTTTCAAGAAGGATGGCCAGATGCATTCCATCATTATGTAGGTATATGACAGTACTGTGGATTTTATGGAGTTCCATAAGTGGGTAGTCCTTGGTCATATCGGTGATTCCTCAGTATTTTTACCTTCCATGTACATTATTTGCCCAAAGCGAAAAACACCTTCCGAAAGTACTTCTTACTAACTCTTCAGGCTTGTTTTAACATGCTTCATTCTCTTTTTACCTTTTGGTAGTCCAAAATTCAGGGTTTTTTTATCTGAAAAAATATGACACCATTATCAGGCTAACTTATTCCCATATTCAGCGGGGACTAAGTTAGCCTGATTTTTGTTGCACTCAATTGGGATTACAGTAAAGCTTGCTTGGAGCACTTCATACAGTGAATACATGTAAAATTAGAAATATTTAGGTTTACCTATGCTGTGATTCACTTACCGTATTAACCCAACAGTTTCCACGTCTAGACAAATCGCTTCCCCAATCCTGTTTATTCGATGTACATTCGCAAAGGAGGTATAAACGCTTCTTTTACATTTCCAAGCTAAATTTATGCGATCGGTTTTATCAAGGTTTAGCGTAACATCTAACAGTTGGATAGAGGAAGTTCAAGAAATTCGTCGAATTGATTAATTTAGCGCTTTTTTTGTACTCATAAAAAATATGAAATTGAATGCTACATCGGAGGGAGAAGTTATAGTTGCTGAATGAATTGAAAGTTACGCAAGTTACCATTCCTTTGCCTTTTAGGCTTGATCATGTTCATTGTTTCCTAGCAGAAGGTGAAAAAGGATGGACGATCATGGATACCGGATTAAATAATGAAACGACAAGGGAAATATGGAAGCCCATTATCGGAAAGCATGATATTCGTGATATTATCATCACCCATTATCACCCAGATCATTTCGGTTATGCAGGAACCTTACAGCAACTAACCAATGCTGATGTTTGGATGACACAAGTGGATGAACAGGCCGGGAAAACGTATTGGGAAGCGAAATCGCTCAATCTCCTTAAAGAAAGCTATGATGCATGTGGATGGGAAGACGATATAGCCACTGCCTTATCGGGTGACGAAAGCAGCTTTATGCCACAAGTGAAACCATATCCTACGGTCAATCATCACCTTGAAGAAGGGATGCATCTGCGATTTGGCAAATGTGAGTATGAGGTGATTTTCACGCCGGGGCATGCTGATGGCCTGATATCACTATATAATAAGGAAAATAGTGTTCTGTTCTCGACAGATCATATATTGCAAAAGATCTCCCCTAATATATCTTACTGGTTTAAAGGTTTCAGTAACCCATTGGAAGAATTTTTTACCTCATTGAAAAAAATCCAAAAGTTGGACGTGGAATATGTCATTCCTTCACATGGAAAGCCCTTTCGAAATGCCAATGAAAGAATCGCAGAATTATTGGATCATCATCAAGACCGTTTGCAAGTCATTCATGAAAAAATGAAAGAGCCGATTACGGTAAAAAGAGGATGTCAAATCCTATTTGGAAATCTACCCATTCACGAATCCAGGTTTGCGGTTGGAGAAACGTTGGCCCATCTGGAATACCTTCTTTTGAATGACCAATGCAGAAAATTCACTCGTGATGGGATTTGGTATTATCAAGCCATTTGATGGAATGAATGATGGGGGAGAGCATGTGAACAACTGTCAAGAATCCTTCTGCCTAGAAAGCCATTGCCCATAATGAATGAGCGGTTGCTTTTCATTCACTAGCTCTAATTCGTCCCTTTACTTCTTTCAGGATGTCTTCAAATGGTGTGACAATCCCTTTATCGTCCTTATGGCAAATATGTTCCGGGCGAAAATGGATGGGTGAATCCAGTCCAGCTGCAGCTGAAATCCGAAACAACCCCTCTCTAGTGGTAACAAGAAAGTTCGTAACGTGATATTTCTTCTCATCAATGACAAGTGCTTTCTGTAATTCGGGATCAGTGGTTGCTACCCCGACAGGGCAAGCATTGGAATGGCATTTCATCGTTTGGATACATCCTATGGAAATCATGAACCCTCTTGCAATGTTCACAAGGTCCGCTCCCATTGCTAAAGCTATGGCAATTCGATCGGCTGTGAACAATTTCCCGGAGGCGATAATTTTAACCCGGTCTCGGATTCCATATTTTTCAAGGGTCGAAACTAAAATAGGCAAAGCGGATTTTATCGGTAATCCCACACTATCGGTCATTTCCTGGTACGAAGCACCCGTACCCCCTTCTCCGCCATCCAACGTGATGAAATCCGGACCCATCCCGCTTTTTTTCATATACCGGGCAAGTTCTTCAACACTGTCATTGCCGCCGATGACCATCTTGATACCTACTGGAATCCCTGTATGATCCCTGATCTTACCGATAAAATCACACAGGGATTCTACATCCTCAAATTGATGGAACCGATTCGGGCTATCGATTGACTTATAGGGTACAACGCTACGAATCTCTGCGATTTCCGGATTTACTTTTTTTGCATCAATATGCCCTCCCCGTGTCTTGGCACCCTGAGCCAATTTAATCTCGAAGGCTTTAATTTCAGGAATTTCACTTTTTCTTTTTAACTCATTCCAATCCAATTCCCCAACACTATCACGGACACCAAACATGGCAGGACCGATTTGCATGATTATATCGACTCCCCCTGCTAAATGATACGGCGACAGACCTCCTTCCCCCGTATTCATCCATGAGCCTTTTGCTTGAGCCAACCCTTTGGAAAGCGCAGTGATCGCGTTCTTACCCAAAGAGCCATAGCTCATGGCCGACATCCCGATCAGACCTTTCAATCTAAACGGATTTTTCGTGTCCGGACCAATGACCACAGTATCAGCATCATCTAACAAAAATGCAGAAGGTTCCTTATCCTCCAACTTTTCCACACGCTGTGAGAAAAGCGGGTCTTTTAATAGATTGTATCTTTTCGTCTTCACTTTTATTGCCCGATCGAACTTCGTTTCTTCGGTCAATTTTGGAAACATACTATTCTTGACAAAAAAGCCTTCTTCATCAAAATCTCGTTTAGATCCAAAACCAATGACATCATTTAAATATTTTGAGCTTTTTACCATGTGTTCATAATCATCCCGTGAAAATGGCTTACCTTCTTTATCACTGTTAAACCAATATTGCCGCATTTCAGGGCCGAGTTTTTCCAATAAGTACCGTATCCTTCCGAACATAGGATAATTTCTTAAAATCGCATGATGCTTCTGGTGTCGGTCAAAGAAAATCATATAAATAATAAACAGAACCAAGGCAATAAGGATGAAGAAAATAACGGTAAATCCAATAATGATCATTAGATTTGAAAGGCCATTCATCGAATCCCTCCTGGTGTGCAGAAAGAAATTCTGTATGGGTAAACTGCGAATATACAAAATCCCCTGCACTTTTTTAGATAACTAGATAACTTGATTGAAAATACCATTTTCAATCGTTCGGATAAGCTGATTTTTCTGTCAACATAAGTCAATCAAAATGGCTTGATCGAAGGATATGAATCTTCATCTGTGGTTCCATTGGTTGGATGCTTTCAATTGGAGAAGTGGGTAAATCGTGTTGAGGAAGACGTGAAGTATGTAGCATGACCATCGCTCCCGATTAAAGGGGGGATATATCCAACATAACCATATGTGCGGATTCTCTTCTTTTCTCGGCCCATGGGGAACGTAAGATAATAAGGTAAAAGGGAACTTTGATACACCTAAATACGATAACTCATTCATACCCAACATCTCTTTGGTAATATATACATATTATTACATAATGAAACAAGAAAAGAAATAAAAAATGATGAATTATACCTAGGTTTGTATGGGGATTTGTAAAAAATATCTATTACAAAACTCGAAACCAAATGACGGAATATGAGGAGGCGCATCGCGTTTCTTTTTTTATGAAGAATATTTATATTTTGATGTTGGTGTTAGAACTAAAATAGTGTATGATGCATAGCATAAGGTATGGTGTACGACATATAGTATAGAGAAGAGGTGATTGGATGAGTACATTGCTGAATTCTTTGACGACCGAGCTGCGAAGGGGCACTTTGACTTTAGCGGTCCTTAGTCAGCTCAACACTCCCCAGTATGGATACTCGCTGGTCCAGCGACTGGAAAAATCGGGAATTGCCATCGATCAGAGCACGTTATATCCCTTGCTTCGCCGCCTGGAGAAACAGGAATTGGTGACAAGCACTTGGGATACTTCTGAAAGCAGGCCGCGCAAGTACTATGCTTTAAGTTTATATGGGGAAGAAATTTTCAATCAATTAAAACAAGAGTGGGAAAAAACGTCTCAAGAGCTATATATATTATTAAAAGGAGAGGGAGAAGATGGAGCTGATTGAACTTTATATTCAGGAAGTGACCCGCAGGCTGCCAGAAAAAAACAGGGAGGATATTGCGCTTGAGCTTCAATCCACAATCGAAGATATGCTTCCGGAAGATTATAATGAGCAAGACGTGAAAGAGATCCTTATCAAATTAGGAGATCCGGTAACACTGGCAAGCGGTTATAGAGATCGGCCAATGCACCTGATTGGACCGCGTTATTACGATGTTTATGTCAGTCTATTGAAAATGATTTTACCAATCGCCGCTGTCATTTCATTGATTTCCTTAATTGGAGATAGCACATTTGCAAATATCGGTGATAAAACGGTAATGGAAGTGATCCTCCGCATCATTGGAAAAGGCATCGCAGGTATCATCAGCACTGCCATCCAAGTATTTTTCTGGTTAACGCTTTTGTTTGCCCTCCTGGAACGTACGGATACTTCCAAAGATCATATGCCTTTAACGAAAGGGTTTAAACGCTGGACACCAGATGATTTAAAACAGATTCCAAATATTTCAAAGAGAAAAGCGATTCCTAAAGTCGAGATATTTGGAAGCTTGTTAGGTATCGCAGTTTTTGCTGCTCTTTATTTCAATGCATCCAGCCTCCTGGGTGTCTACGAGACTGGTAAAGACGGACTCCATTTTGTGACACCTTCTTTTAACCAAGAAGTATTGAATTCCTATTGGCCGCTCATTTTCAGCATAATCATTTTAGGTGTCTGCCTTGCCATTTATAAATTATTGGCAGGGCAATGGACCAAAAAGCTCGCTTGGCTTCACACCTGTTATCAACTGCTCACGACGATTACTCTCATCATCATCATCAGTAATCCGCAGTTTCTGACGAACGAATTCATCATATATATGACAAAACTTTTTCCGATTGATGAATGGGAAGGCCGGATCTACTGGGGTATTATCCTCATCTCCATATTTTTCGCCGTATTCGATTCTATTCAAGGTTTTCGAAAAGGGAAAACCCGCTAAGGCACTCCATCCTCACTATGCTCAGTTTGTTGAAAAAAGGTTTCGGAATGGTCTCCCATTCGAAACTTTTTTGATTTTCCCCTCAATGCTTCGACTTTTCTAGTTCATCAAGCAGGCTAATGCATACAGTGTCCATTTTTTTTCATGCAACAAAATCACTAGCAATGTAGATTAGTATAATGATTAGCTCTTGAATAATATGATATCATTTCTATAAGTTGGAAAAAATATACAAAGGGGAATGTCGATGGATGTGAATTTTGGAAGAGTGGCAAAAAATTATGCGCAATATCGAAATGACTTACCTATGGAGGTAATGGAGAGTTTAAAGCGTAGAGGAATTGATTTTACCCATAAAAAAGTGGCAGATTTGGGTTCTGGGACGGGGGTATTAAGCCGAGCTTTAGATGTTGAAGGGGCAGTCGTTGTGGGAGTGGAGCCTTCAGCAGAACTAATAGCGCAAGCGAAAGAATTGGATAAGAGTGAAGGTCAGGTAATTGAGTATATGAATTCATGCGCAGAATCGACGACCTTGAATGAGGGTTTGTTTGATTATGTAACCGTTTTAAGAGCATGGCACTGGTTTAACCGAGAAAAAACCCTTGCTGAGATAAAAAGGATTTTGGCAGGAAAGGGAAAATTGATCGTAATGGATTCAGGCTTTATATCCAACCGTAAAGTCATAGCTGATACACTTCAAATTATTAAAGCGCATATGCCTGGCGGAGAGCTGAGACCTGCGGGCGCCAAAGCGCAATCAAAACAATTTATCAATGGATTTCCGGTGGAATGGTTCAAGGAATGGCAGGAACATGGATTTGACTTAAAAGAGACCTATAAGTTCCATTACGAAGTATCATTTTCAAACGAAGATTGGTGCGGAAGAGTCGGTTCACTATCCTGGCTTTCAGGCTTTACAGAAAAGCGGCGAAATGAAATACTTCATGAAATCCTTACCCATTTAGGAAAAGAATACGGAGAAATACAACATACTATCCAACATGGATGCTATATAACCATATTGAATCAGTCATATTCTTAAGCACTTTTCTTGCCAGCATAATTCATCTAGGTGTCTGGAAGGTAAAGCCCGTATTCACGAGTAAGGTCATCATACTCAGGAGTGAAGCTGTGTACTTACAAAATAATGCACGAAACCGCCTTGGATTTTTGTGGGGAGTAACGGTTCAAAAAGTATGTAAAAGCACAAAATCAAGCCAAATTCACAATAAAAAGCATCGAACTTGCAAGGAGGCGACCGAAACTTACCATTAAGCATGAACATGCTCTTACATCAAAATTCTTCTTAAAGTTTAAAAGATGAAGCACCAAAAAGAATGCCCCGCATCTGAAATGACAGACGCGGGGCATTCTTTTCTTAAGTTATTGGACGGCATCAAATTGATTTACTTTCCATGTGGATCCTGATTTGTAAAACGTAACGGTTCTTTTAACTGAATCGCCATCGACAGTAGGGACAGTTAAATTATAGGTTCTAACGTTTTGTTTTTGTTGGACCGATTTGATTTTGGATTTTTTCCATTCAAGCATGCCATCGCCATCACCGACTGGGCGGGCCAATTTTCCTTTATGTGTAATGTAATGATAGTTTGTTAATCCTTTTTCAATAGCATTATTAGTAAATGTTTCTCCTAAATAAGTAACCAATTTATCTTTTGTATTGAATTCCTGACAAAGATACGAGTACTCTGTTCCTTTATAGTTGAATGTTTTTTGTGTGCATGAACGATTTTTGTAACCATGTAATGCATTCCAGAAATGTTTGCTGGCATTATCGGCTATTTTAAGTGCATTTGTGTCAGATAAATTCTGTGATGTGGTTTGTGCTGTAGCTCCCGTGCTCAATGTGAAAAATAAAATGATGGATAATAGCATACCTGATATTTTATTCATACTTTCTCTCTCCAATCCCTATTAGGATGATTATGTAACGAAAGTGTAATTAATATTACAATTGTTACATTTATATTACAGCAAGTTTGACAGAAGTAAAAGAAAAATCTTCTAAAATAATCAATATTTTTATGATTCTTTAAAAAATACATATTTTGTTCATTTTATTCCTACTAAAATGAATCATGCCCTTTTCGTTACTGAAGGTTTCAATAAATGAGACATCCTTTCTGAACATGCAAGTAAGAAGGGTAAGGAAGAAAAATATCATGGCTCCCTTTGTATATTTCATATTCCCCGAACATGTTCGCACAAAACCTTATATGATATCTGAATAAGATTCACAGTTTCCAATCCCTATCAGAAACTCGCCATACATAAAGGTTTGACAAACTTTCCAATCTTACCGTATGATAATGAGTATAATCTCCTAAGGGGAGTAGCTTTAGCAGCAATGTCGTCATTACGGAGCTCCAGGCTCTCGGCGTTGTTGGCAGCATAGTGCTGTTAGCCAGACCTTACCTATTGGTAAAGGTCTATTTTCTGTTTGAAAAACCTTTACCGAAATCGGTGAAGGTTTTTTGAGTAGACCATCATCAATTGTTCAGCTGATGGCAAATGGTGATGACAAAAACAAATAAATATAAATGGAGTGTATTCTTTGATACTGAGAAAATCTTTGTTACTTTTAGGAATAGGGTCTGCACAAATCGATTTGATCCTTCCAAAAAATACGTATAAATCCGGGGAATGCATAAATGGGTATTTCTTGATTAAAGGTGGTACCCTAGAGCAAAGAATAAGAAGGATCGAATGCGATCTCATCATGGATACTCATTCTACGGGAATGGAAGAGATCCTGAAGACGAGTACGATTTTGTCTACCAGGGAAATAAATTCTGGGGAGAGTAATGAAATTCCTTTCAACTTTTGTCTGCCAATGCTCAAGGATCCGTATAAAAAAGGGGTTTCCTATCGCTTGAAAACAAGGCTTGTCCTTGATAAAGGGATAATAGGCAAGGATGATGACTGGATTTTAATCGATTCGGAATAAAGGCGGAAATGGAGTTGGCAACTTGAATATCTTAGATGTTACGGAGCGTGCATTTGATTACTTGGAAGAATTTTTATTAATGAGGCTATTCTTATTAGCACTGCTGCTCATGGCTGTTTATTATATTTTGAATAAAATGGTCGAATGGTTTTTTAAACGGTCAAGTTTTTTTGAGGAAGAAGTGGAAAAAACGATACAGGGCGTTACACGTTCTTCTCTTAGGTATGGCATATCCGCACTTTTTCTCATATATGTGATTGGACAGTTTATAGACTTAAAAGGGATACTTGCCGGAGCCGGGATTGTAGGGGTCGTGATCGGGTTTGCCGCTCAGCAAATGCTTAAGGATATTTTATTAGGGTTTGTAAGGCTGTCGGATAATGAATTCCGCGTCGGGAATTTCGTGGCATTCAATGGGACAAGTTCCGGAACTGTGGAAGAAATTGGCATTCGGTTCATGCAGATCAGGGAATGGTCTGGAAAACTGCTGACCATTCCGCATAGCGAGATTAGGACGATTCAAAATTTTAATAAAGGGAGAATGCGAATCATCGAGCGAATCACGGTTAGTTATCAGGAAAATCCAGACAAGGTGAAACGATTGCTTGAAGATATTTGCCTTACCTGTAATGAGAAATTCGGTGAGAGTCTGCTCAGACTCGAGGACGGGACACCTGAAGAAGATTTTCGATATATCGGCATTACCGATTTAAATCCGAATCTGAAATATGTGGGCTATGAGCTATGTATAGTGGGGCTTGTGAAGCCAGACGATTACTTTGAAACGTCAAGAAATGTAAGGTTTGAGATGATGTCCGCTTTACACGAACATCGTATTCTGATGCCATCTTCCCATTTACTTGTCCAGGCAGAGCCGAATCATGAACACTTGATGGAAAATTAATAAAGAAACAGCCCGCTAAAATTGAGACCTTATATACTAAAAATCAAGGACTTTCTGCTTTAAGATAGTCCTTTTACATACTATAAAAGCAAAAATTCATCTTGATTATTCAGAAAGGTTCAATTATTATATAATTAACATAAAATGGAAGGGTGGATTCGAACAATGATCATTTAATCCTATTCTTGAAGAAAAAAAAAGCGTGTTAAAAATACGATTTTTTTCTGGATAGGATTGGTCTGTACATAAAAATACAAACAAAGATCATTGTGTCCCTTTTACGAGGGGTATTATGCCTGTTAATTTGTATTGTGCCGCCTCCTGTCCAGATATTAAAGCAGGAGGTTTTATATTGGAAAAAAATAAATCAGCACCTCTAAGCGAAAAGGAATCAAGCATATTCAAGAATCCTGTCTTTCGTGCGATCATCTTTTCCGGGTTATTTTTGCAAATAGGGATATGGGTCCGGAATTTTGCTGTTTTGTTATTCGTCATGGAAAGGACCAATGGCGATGCTTTTGCGATTTCCATGATATCCGTGGCGGAATTTGCCCCCATTTTCATTTTTTCATTTATAGGCGGGACCTTCGCAGATCGCTGGAGACCTAAAAAAACAATGGTATGGTGCGATATTTTAAGCGCATTATCCGTATTCGCCGTCCTTATCGCTCTTATCTTCGGGACCTGGAAGGTAGTGTTTTTTGCGACATTGATTTCGGCAATCCTTTCTCAATTTTCCCAGCCATCGGGAATGAAGCTATTTAAGATGCACTTACCAGAAAGTCAAATCCAAACAGCAATGTCCGTGTATCAAACCGTATTCGCCGTATTCATGGTATTAGGGCCGATAATCGGTACATTTGCTTTCCAATCATTTGGCATCAACATCTCGATAGCCATTACCGGTGCAGCGTTTTTACTTTCAGCAGCTGCCCTCACATTCCTACCAAAAGACCGGAAATTGGTTGAAGAAGCGGATAAAACGACCTTATGGCAGGAAATGAAAAGCGGAGTGAATTACGTGCTGCGGAAAAAAGAACTGAGTTTGCTTGGATTATGTTTTCTCGGAGCGGGTCTTGGCCTTGGCTTCATACAGCCGCTCTCCATATTCCTTGTTACCGAGCGTTTAGGGCTGCCGAAGGAAAATCTTCAATGGCTATTCATGATGAACGGTGTCGGTATGATTTTAGGCGGGGCTGGTGTGATGATCTTCGCCAAAAAGGTGGCACCACAACGGTTATTGGCCCTTGGAATGCTTATAAATGCCCTTGGATTGGCTGTACTGGGACTGTCGACGAATCTTTGGCTTACACTAACAGCCGAGTTCTTTAATGGATTAATGCTGCCTTGTATCCAGATCGGAATCAACACCTTGATACTGCAGCGGACGGAAGGTGCGTTCATTGGAAGGGTCAACGGTATATTAACGCCATTATTCACTGGTTCGATGGTAGTGACCATGAGTGTGGCAGGCATGTTGAAAGAGCAATTTTCACTCATTGCCATGTTTGAAACGGCGGCATTCTTTTTTATTCTTGGGATGGTTTTCATTTTGCCTTTATATAACCAAAAGGCGGAAACGAAATCCTTGGAAATTCAGCAGCAGGAATAAGAGGGAAGGGGAAGCAGGGAGCACACTCCCTGTCAGTTTGTAGACAAAAGGGGTTCGGAATTAAAAAATTCCGAACCCCTTTTGAAATTCCTTTGAAATTTTAACCAAAGGTTACGAGATTTGGGCTCTTCGAGCCGCTATGTTAAGCCGTTTTAGGACCTTGCCATGTCCAAGTGGCCATCTTCTTTACATTCATGGCAGCGAAAGTAAGCATCGCCTGCATCGACAATTTTTTAAGTCCCCTTAAAGTAGTCCAACGCATACCATGCTTTTCTTTTGCATCTGCGAATACACGCTCAATCGTTTCTTTGCGTTTCGCATATATAGGTTTTACCTCTTGATGATGACGCAGATGATCTGCTTCTTCCACATATGCTTGCCAGATATGCCGTGTCACTACTTTTTGATGGTCTTTGCTTTCCGTACACCGTGATAAAAATGAGCATGTTGCACAAATTTGTTTGGGCGATTTGTATTCGCGATAGCCCTCTTTATTTGTTGTTGAGTACTTTAAAGTTTCTCCCGAAGGGCAAAGGTAACAATCAAAGTGTTCATCGTAAACATAGTCATGTTTGCGAAAGAATCCTTCTTTTGTACGAGGACGTGTATAGGGTAAAGCAGGTGTGATTTCTTTGTTAAATAGGTAGCTTGTAATCGCTGGTGTTTTATAAGCTGCATCTGCGGCAACTGCTTCTGGTTTTCCAACTTTCTCAATCACTTGCTCAACAAGTGGCTCCAAAATATGACTGTCATGTGTATTACCAGGTGTTACAATCGTTCCCAATACAAAACCGTTGCCGTCTGCGGCCGCATGGAATGAATAGGCAAACTGTTTTGTTCGTTCATCTTTCACATAGTAGCCACTCTCAGGATCCGTAGTACTTTCTTTAATTGCTTTGGTTTCTTCCTTATCAAATTTATCTGGTGGAAAAGGCTTCTTTCCGTGGTTTTCACGATCTTGATTGATTTCTTCTTGAAGACGTCCTTGATACGCTCGTGTTTCTTTACGAACGATTTTCTTTTCAAATTTCCGTTTATTCGCACTGGCTTTCACATGTGTGGAATCCACGAAAACGTGTTCTACACTTATTACCTTTTTATTAGCAGCTGTCATTAAAATGCGACAGAAAATCTGTTCAAACAGGTCTGTATCTTTAAAGCGTCGCTCATAATTTTTTCCGAACGTAGAGAAATGAGGCACTTTATCATGGAAACCATAGCCTAAGAACCAACGATAAGCCATATTGGTTTCAACTTCTTCAATCGTTTTACGCATGGAACGAATACCGAAGGTATATTGAATGAAAGTCAGTTTAACTAAAATAACTGGATCAATACTTGGGCGTCCTACCTCTGAGTACATATCTTTCACCAAGTCATAAATGAAAGTGAAGTCAATGGCAGCCTCCATTTTACGAACCAAATGGTTCGGTGGCACCAGTTGATCTAAAGTAATCATTTCAAGTTGATCTCGCTGAATAGAATCATGTTTAGAAAGCATCCTCATCACCTCAAGTTTTAATCCTTCAATTTTAAAACAAAAATGACTCCAGTCAAAAGTGTTCTATCTAAATGGTAAGACAAAGTTGATTGGAGCGGGTGTTCGAGACTCCTGCGGGAAAAGCGCGTCTAGGGGAGACCCCGCAGGCAAAGCCGAGGAGGCTCCCCGACCGCCCGCGGAAAGCGAGTGCCTGGAGTGGAAATCAACGTCTAAATTGTACAGGCCATAAAAATAGACAAACTCGATTTTCATTGAGTTTGTCTACAGTCTGGCAGGGAGCACACTCCCTGTTTTTTTGTCCGTTCCAAGATCGTAAGGATCCATCCTTAATGATGAAAAGGTCCGGCACGAAAATTTTTATTAAATATTTTTGAGCTGTATTACATAAAATAAATACAAATCTTCCTATAATAGGTTCTTCACATCACTAAAAGGAAGTTTTGAATAGGTATTGATCACATTGGAGGCTGATCATCCTTTTACACGTCGAGGGAGCTCTTCCGACGTTTCAGCTAAGAATATTGAGCAGGGAAGGATTGATAGAGGTGACGACAAACATCAAATGGACAGGTGAATTGGCTTTTACCGGATTCACCCCTTCAGGACATGAAATAAAAATGGATGCTGCTGAAGATGTAGGTGGACAAAATAGCGGAGCGCGGCCAACGGAACTACTATTACAAGCCCTGGCAGGCTGTACAGGAATTGATATAGTCATGATTTTGAAAAAAATGAGATTGGAACCGCTTACTTTCCGAATGGAAATGGAAGGGACGAGGGCGGAGGAACATCCTAAACGCTTTACGCATTATCATATCCACTATTTACTGGAAGGGGAGCTTCCGGAGGATAAAGTAGTACGCGCCATCCGATTATCGAAGGATACGTACTGTTCTGTGTATCACTCCTTAAATGCAAGCATTGAAGTGAGTTATTCGATCAATGGTGTCAAAGGGCGGCAAAAAATATAGTACCTCTCCATGGCCCTTGGGTTTCCGTTTCGAGGGCTTTTTAATTGTAAGTTGGAGACATTATTGGATGCAAGTTGATCAATTCTTTCGTTTTCCCTTTGAACTTGTTAATATGGAAGTATTGATAAGTCAAATCAGAGGAGTGATGGATATGAGTGTACATAAGGACATTACGTTACATGCCCAAAAGCAAAACGAGCAATTCACTGAATTTTCGCTGTTGGACCAAAAAAGGGAAGAATATATTCAAGAAGCTGTAGAGTTATGTAAGGCCGATATGGATTTTTCAACAGATTCAATCAATCAGATCACCATGCAAATCAATGCCCTTGCAAACGAAAGATTTATACCCGCTCGTAAAATGGTTACCACGGAAATGGTCCGTACATACGTGGGGACATTAGCATAAACGACAGCCTTCAGGTGCAACATTGACTTGAAAAATGGCTGAAGACAGTACACTCATGATAAATGGGTGTTTTTTTATTTCTGAACTAGTTCGATAATGGATTCAATATGGATCGCAATCATTTTTACTCTTGCTTTGTATATCGGTTGGCATAGCTTGAGGCAACGAACGCATTAGGTTTTATTTTCGGTTCCACTCCCATGGATTCCATCCTAGCGATCATTTCATTTACGAACTCACTTGTTTTGTTCCGTTTTCCAATGCCAATATCAATGTGGCCCTCCATAGTAAAGGTGGCTCCTTGATAGACGGCAGGGAGAACAATGTCGATTAACTGATTTTTTCTTTCTTCCGTAAATAGGGAAACGATTTCCTCCGTTAATGACAATTCATAGGAAATGCGTTCATGTAAATGCGTCATCCTTCGAGGAACCATCACTTTCCTGATACAACCCCAAACCCCATTCCCTACCTGCCGAATCACGATGCCGGTGATGAAAACTGTATGTTGTTTATGTACCTGGGAATCGGTGCCGACCATTAATTGATAGTTACCGGCTGGATTTACATTCATGAACTCCACAATATGGTTGAAGACGACTTCAAATGACATGTTTTTTTCCTGGATATTTTGAAACGGGATTTTATATATTGGAGATTGTCTCATAAAGCAGCACCCAACCCTTTCTCCGCCATTAATCTGGAATGTTCCATTTACCCGTGCACCCCATAACACATCATATGAATGAGGGACTTGTTTCGTGCTGGGATAATTCCCCCATAAAACGGAAAATCGATTGATATATTTTACCAGTTAAAATATACTTTTGGTACGAGATGCTCTTTGGTATGGGCCTGACCATTTCTTTATAGCTGTTGAATCCATTATAGATGAGGGAGGGATGATTTGTTTTGGAAAAATTGTCTTTAGGCGTGTTTAATTTTATGATTTACGTTCCTTTATCAAGTGATTCAGTTGGAATTGCAGAGGTAAAACCGGATTACAGGTTATATGTCATGGCTCCATTAGGTGAAATAACGGATTGGGACGCCTTTAAAGCCAAGTTAATGCAGTTGAAGGAAAATGGCGTATATGCCATAACGACAGATATTTGGTGGGGATTGGTCGAGAGCAAAAAGGATAACCAGTTTGATTGGTCTTATTATAAAAGGTATGGCGCGGCAGTGGAATCCTCCGGTTTAAAATGGGTGCCCATCTTATCCACACATCAATGTGGCGGGAATGTGGGTGATGAATGCAGCTATCCCATCCCAAGCTGGCTCTGGAATAAAGACTCTGCCGAAAACATGTCATTCAAGAGCGAAAGCGGTTATTGGAATAAAGAAGTGCTAGCCCCTTGGTGGGAAGGGACCGCAACGCAATACGATGAATTGTACTGCTCCTTTGCAAAGAATTTCGCAGATAAAAAAGATTTGATTGCAAAAATATATTTAAGTGCAGGACCAGCTGGCGAACTAAGATATCCCTCCTACCAGAATGCAGATGGTTGGGACTTTTCAGAAAGAGGGAAGCTTCAAGCTTATACAGAAGGTGCGAAAAGGGATTTCAGGCTTTCGATGCAATCAAAATATATATCGATAAAAAAACTCAATGCAGCTTGGGGAAAAAGATATAAGAACTGGGATGAGATTCAGCCTCCAGGTAACGGGGATTCATTTTTCATGAAAGGCGGTGAAATCGACACCGTCTTTGGAAACGATTTTATGCAGTGGTATCAGGGTTCTCTGGAAAAACATCTTTCAAGAATCTCGAAATTGGCCCATAAACATTTTGATGAAGTCTTCGATGTTCCCATTGGTGCTAAAATCTCAGGTGTCCATTGGAAAATGAATGATCCGATCATGCCGCATTCAGCAGAGTATAGTGCCGGGTACTATAACTATTCCCAACTTCTTGATCAATTCAAGGAATCAAAAATGGCCCTTACCTTTACATGCTTGGAGATGGGGGACACCGACGCGCAAACGGCACCATACTATAGCTCACCAAAGACGTTGGTTGCCCAAATTGCCACATTGGCCAAAGAAAAGGGTATTTCGCTAAATGGCGAAAACGCGCTGCCCATCAGCAATGAAGGCGGATTTGATAATGTAGCGGAAATGGTTTACAACTTCGGTTTTGACGGTTTCACTTTCCTGAGGATATCCTATTTATTCGATGACACAGGACAACCAACAGCTGAGTTACCAATGCTGGCGAATAAATTGCCAAGCAAATCGATTCCGGTTACATTCACGGTTGAAAATGTCCCTGCCGCACATGGTGTATACTTAATTGGTGACCGGGGAGAAATCGGCAGGTGGAATCCAGTCGATTATGAATACAAGCTCGCTCAACGTGAAAAGGGCAGCTGGAGCGGAACTTTCCGTTTAGCGGCGGATCGATATTATCAATTCAAGTTCGTCATGAAAGATGAAAATGGTAAGATTACTTGGCAGCAAGGTCCGAATGAAAGTCTTACAACCCCAGCCACCGGCAAAGGAGCTTATACATTCTTCTGGTAAGCCGTATGCCTGCAGAGGGGGGACGTAATCTAAATGTAATCGTTTGTCATTGGAATGCTCTTGATGTTAGGCGTTTCTCCATATACACTTTAAATACGATTGAGGAGTGGATAATTTGAAAGAAATAACGATGGATCAATTAATATTTAAAGAGCATTTATCGATGATCGAACAATTTTCATTGAAGGATTTTATGTTTAAGTGGCTCGGCAGCCCAGATGAAGGATTGGATCACTTACTGCCGCTTACGTACACAGTCCAAGACTTTGCAAAAATGGAAACGACAGCGGAAACCAATCTAAACATCAACGGCGATGAAACGTTCAAATATGTCACCATTACCAAAGATAATCAAATAGTTATGGGCGGCTTATGCAGAAACCAAGAATTGACCTTTCGGATTTTGTCCCTGGATGAACGTTTAGGGAGCTGCTAAAGAGCTGTTCGTGAATAAATAATATAAGGCAATGCTTTAATTGCCTCAGACCGTAGACAAACTCGATAATGATGGAGATTGTCTACGGTCTTTTTGGTTTTTATAGGAACTGTTGGAAATTCAGCTAAAGAAGATTATGTAAAGATATTGGGGCTAATATGGTTTGCGCCTATGATACATTGGGGGAAATAGGATTAAAGGAAACGAATTACTTGGGCTGGCGTTGTATGGGACACGTGTTCATGTGGGCAATAGTAGTGGGCAAGCTGGCACGTTTGTAGAAACATTAAAGGTTAGCTTGGGGGCGACGAGAAAACATGATCCAGAGCGATTAGCATCTGTCGTTGTAAAAATGGACACGACCTATTGCTCAGCTCTTCAATTTATGTGATGCGGCTCTTGCTCACAAATTAGTCGTAATTAGGAAGGTAATGTGTTAATCAAAGTTTAAAAATAAAAGAATATTTACAAAATAAATCCAAATATGGAATTGCCCTAGTGTATGATAAGGGTTGAAGCAAATTAATTAAAATGCTTGAAAGGGGATAGGGAAATGGGAAGGAAGTTGGCTGAATCGCTAAAAACGCTTTTGAATGAAACGTTTGAGGGACCGGGAAACGGAGGAAGCTATTATACTGATTCAAAACCAAATACAGGCATTTTTGGCACTCTTGAAGGGCTGAACGCGGAAGATGCATCTCTTTCCATTCACGGATCGACAATAGCCGCTCACGCTGACCACACCCGTTATTACTTATGGGTGGTCCGGACGATGATTAGTGGTGTGGAATTTGAAAAGGATTGGAATGCCAGCTGGACCATTTCTCAAGTTGATGAGACAAAATGGGCCGAAATCAAGGAAGGCCTACAGACTGAATACCACTCTCTTTTAGTCGAAATCGATACAATCGATTTAGAGGAATGGCTGACGAATGTAAATGCGATCATCGCTCATTCCGCTTATCATCTTGGAGCCTTAAGACAAATGATAAAAGAACTCGAAAGTGAAAAATAAAGATTATAAGTGAATTTAACTGAAACCCAGCAATAAATGCTGGGTTTCTATTTATTGCTTTTTCCTGAAGGGGGATTCGTAGACGGGAAAGGTAAAGCAAACGGCAGTCCATTGGCAGACGAATATGCCTTGTGAATTCTTGCTGAAATGTGTCAGGTTATCTCGGAATCTAAGACTTTATAAAAGGGTTCAAGTCGTAATTGGAGAAATAGTAAGTATCATGACGTTTTTGGGCAGAGAATGATGTCTGCATGAAGATCGAAGGAATAGGAGGGTTTTTAATTAAAAAGAAGCTTTTGGCATTTTTATGTATAGTTTGTTATGCATTCATTTGGGAAGCATCAGGGACTTACAATGTTTTTGCTGAACAAAAAACCTATATCATTGCGGTAGAGAGTGCTCTTCCCCCATTTTCATTCAAAAATGAAGCCAATGAACCAAGTGGCATCAATATTGATCTGATGGAGAAAATAGCGAAAAATAACGGCACTGTTTTCGAATATCTTCCAATGGAAATGCAAGAAGCGGAAAAACGGTTAATGAACGGTTCCGTCGATGCCATCGTCGGGAGTACCTATAGTATCGAAAAAGATAATCAGCTAGATTTCACCCAGCCTTATTTTACCATGTCCCAATCAATCATCATCCCAAGCAATAGGAAAAAGGATATCCATACGTTAACGGACTTACGCGATGCCCATGTTGTCCTTGACCCCACAACACCTGTAATCAGCACTTTTCTCAATATGAGGAATACAAACTTAACGACTGTTTCGAATCAATACTCCGGAATGTTAACGTTAATGAATGACCGAGCAGATGCTTTCATAGGCAACAAATGGACGGCGGAATATTATTTAAAAAAACTCCGCCAGGGGGAAAACTACATCATTCTTGATGAGGTCATTGAACCTGCGGATTATACGATTGCTGTTAAGCAAGGAAATCAAACGCTTCTATTCATGATGGACAATGCCCTCACTGAACTTAAAGCCAATCGTCAATTAAATGGGATCATCGATAAATGGCTCATGCCGCAATCCGATCAAAAAATCGCCAGACTGGAGCAATTCATTTTCTGGCTGACCATGATTTTAACCGCCGGAGCCATTATTCTTTTCATTATTTACATATGGAATCAAAAGCTAAAAAAATCCGTCCTTGCCCAGACTCGGACATTGCACCTATTGAATGAGGATTTAGAGAAACAACGGCAAAAACTGGACAATAGTAAAGCTTTCAAAGAACAAATCTTAAACAACATCAATACAGGCATCATCACCTTCGATCACGATTTCCTGATTACAAGCTGCAATGAAAAAGCATCAGAGATCCTGAACATTTCCAAGGAAATGATTCTGAATATTCCAAATCATACTCAGCTATTGAAGATGTTCGAAGCTACCCATCCAGAACAAAGAGAAAAAGTGGGCACAGGTTCCTTTCGGATCCGGGTTTTGCATGGACGGCATGAACAGAAGGAGATTTCCTATTCGATGCATAAGATGTTCAGTACGGAAAAGATACATACCGGGTACTTACTGTCCATGAATGATGAAACGGAGAAGAAAACGTTGGAGAAAAAATTGGTCACACAGGAAAAGCTGCACGCACTTGGTCAACTGGTTGCCGGGGTTGCCCATGAAATTAGAAACCCGTTAACATCGATAAAAACATTCATTGATTTACTTCCAAGCAAATACGATAAGCCTCAATTCCGGCAAGTTCTAATGGAGCACATGCCCACTGAAGTCAACCGTCTCAATGCAATCGTTACCGATTTAATTGAATATGCACGTCCACGACCGCCGAATATAACGAATTGCCCTGCTCATGAACTTATTTCATTACTTGCTTTCCATAAGGTGACAATGGCAAAAAAGCAAATACATTTTGAACAGGCAATAGATGAGGACCTTATCTTTTATATAGATTTACAGCAGATTCACCAAGTTATCCTTAATCTGGTATTGAATTCGATTCAGGCTGTGGAGGAAAGAGAGGTAAAAACGATTACCATTTCCATTGATAGAGAAAACGAGAAAACCGGGCGGATTACCATATCGGATTCAGGCATTGGCATCAAACAGGATGAGCAGAACCACATTTTTGAACCTTTTTACACAAATAAAGATAAGGGAGTCGGCTTGGGCCTAACGTTATCGTATAGGCTAATCAAAGAAAACAATGGAGATATCCAAGTTAAAAGCCATCCTGATTGTGGAACGACATTCATCATTTTGCTGCCTTTATATACGAATGAACTCAAGAAGGAGGAGAAATCTGATGTTACATGTATTAGTGATCGATGATGAACCCGCCATTTGCAACGCGCTTAGCTTTGCGTTGGAAGACTCCTATCAAGTCACGACAACGACAGACCCGGATGAAGGCCTTCGGAAGATTGAAAATCAAACATTTGATATCGTTTTGCTTGATTTGAGGATAGGCAATAAAAGCGGGCTTGATATCCTTCTGAAAATCAAACAACTCGCTCCTAACGTGGCAGTCATCATGATGACTGCCTATTCATCCATCGATACTTCCATCGAGGCCATAAAAAAAGGAGCCTATTATTATATTGAGAAGCCTCTAAATATAAAAGAACTTTCGATGCTTATGATGAGGGCAGCCGAATTCAATCAGATGACGAATCAATTGGAGACACTTCATGAAGAATTGGAGAAACAAAGGGGAATGGGGAATTTTCTTGGTAATAGCAGGGCGATGCAGCGCATTTTTTCCATGATCGATAGAGTGAAAGATATTGATTCCAGTGTGCTTATTACAGGTGAAAGCGGAACGGGCAAAGAGCTTGTAGCCAGGAACATCCATACGCTGGGAAGAAGGAAAAATAAGCCCATGCAAATCGTCAATTGCGCGGCTATTCCCGACATGCTGCTGGAATCTGAATTGTTCGGGTATGAAAAGGGAGCTTTTTCAGGTGCCACCCAGAGGAAGGATGGGAAGTTCGTTGCCGCTAATGGAGGCATTCTATTTCTTGATGAAATTAGTGAAATGCCCTTGCCCCTCCAAGCCAAATTATTACGGGTGCTGCAGGAACGGGAAGTGACTCCCCTCGGTTCCAATACGAAACGATCATTGGATGTCCGCATAATCAGTGCGGCCAATAAAAATCTGGAGCAAATGGTGATGGACGGGGAGTTCCGGGAGGATTTGTTTTTCAGGCTGAATGTCATTCCCATTTCCATGCCGCCGCTTCGGGAAAGAAAAGAAGATTTGCCGATCCTGATGGATTATTATATGAAAAAACACGCAAGGGACATGAACAGGGAAGAGAAGACATTTTCGGCGGCCGCACGGCAGATCCTGCTCGATTATCATTATCCCGGGAATGTCCGCGAGCTTGGGAACATGATCGAATATGCGGTAGCCCTATCAAATTCTACATGTATGGAGGATACAGACCTGCCACAATATGTTCAAGAACAAAAGTTCGTCTTTCAGCCGGATGTGTTGGAGGATGATCGAAACAGTTTTCGCGTTCCACTTGGCATGTCCATGAAAGACATAGAGGAAAAAGTCATTACGGCCACTCTGCAATATTGTAAGAACCATCGGCAAAAAACCGCGCAAGTCCTAAAAATATCGGAAAGAAGCCTGCGTGATAAAATTAAACTCATTTCCCAAAAAGAATAAACTAAAGGCTGAACCGGCAAATTTTTCTGGGGATTCGGAAAATATTGCCGGTTTCCTATAGATTTGCATCGATACATCGGCAAAATTTCCATGATGAAGCGATTACTTCACTTGGCATGTTACTTGCATCTAAATAGAGTAAGAGAGGAGATCACTATGAAAAATGGAACACTCTTTCTACCATTCATTTTGCTATTTTGTTTCATAACGGGATGTTCTTTCATGAATGAGCAGCAGGAAATCTCTCAACCTGCTTCTGCCCTGAGACAGGGACAACCAGATTCAAGCGGACAGGATTTGTCGAATCGGATGCTAATCATAGCAACCGGGGACATGTCAGGTGTTTATTTTACCGTAGGCCAGAGACTGTCTGCGTTGTACGAAAGATATAACGGAGCCGTGTCGGGGACACAGGTCACACAAGCTTCCATCGAAAATACGGAGCTAGTCAGCCAGCACAGGGCCGAAATCGGCTTTACGACAGTGGACGTACTAGAGTTGCCTTCTACGAACAAATCAAGATTACGAGCATTGACGACCCTCTATTCCAACTATGTTCAAATTGTTACCACAAAACGTCATGATATTGATTCCTTGGATGATTTAGCTGGAAAAAGGGTTAGTGTGGGTACAAGCGGCAGCGGCACTAGACTAATTGCAGAACGAATCCTTTTGGAAACGGATTTACAGCCTGAACAATTGAATTTATCTTATCTTTCTTTTACCCAAGCTGCCGAAGCGCTGCAAAATGGTTCCATTGATGCGGCTTTCTTCTCTTCAGGCATCCCGAATTATGAAATCGCTTACACATCCAAGCAAACCGAGCTCTCAATCATTCCGATACCGAAAGACATTATTGACCGTTTGCAGAAGCAATACGGTGTGTACGCTCAAAATGAAATCCCGGTTGATACATACAAGGGAATGCAGAAAGAGGTCCAAACGATTTCCATCAAAAATGTCTTGGTCACTTACGATGAAATGTCCGACCGGCATGCTTACAATCTTGTGAAAACATTATATGAGCATCTGCCGGAGCTGCAGGATACACATCCCGCCGCTTCTGACATTTCATTGAATGACGCAGCAGGGCCAGTTCCGCTCGATTTTCATTCTGGTGCCATGAAATATTTTACCGAACATGGATTGATGAAAAAATGAAAAAATGGAGGAAATGAGTATGAAGAAAATAATGAGTTTACTATCCATCATCATCTTGGTTGCGCTTGCAGGCTGCGGAAACCCGACTCCACAAAAACCGGGCGAATCCGTACAAACTAATTCAGGAGAAAAAGGAGAGAAAAAAATAACGATTGCCGGAAATGGAGGAGTCATCGAAAGTGCCATTCGTGATGTCATCGCTCCTAAGTTCAAAGAAGAAACGGGAATAACCGTCAATTATATTTCCGGCTTATCGGGAGAAATCCTATCGAAAGTGGAATTACAGAAAAACGCGCCACAAATCGATATCGCCTTTTTTGTACCAGTGGACGTAATCCGGGCAAAGGAGAAGGAGCTGATCGAACCGGTTGATGAGTCCAATGTGCCGAATATGAAATCGGTGGATCCGCGTTTCATTCCGGCGGAGAAGGCAGCTGCTCCCGTATTCGGGTTAGTCATTGCACCGGCGTATAATACGGAAACCTTCAAAAAGGAGAAGTTGAAACCGATTGAATCGTGGAATGATTTGGTCTCACCGGATTACGAGGGGAAAACGGCCTTTGCGGATATTACGAATGACTGGGGCTTCAATACCCTTAATGGTTTAGCGATTTCAAATGGAGGAAGTACGGAAAACATCGAACCAGGGCTTGAAAAGGCAAAAGACCTTGCTGGCTATTCCAATACGTTTTATAAAAATTCAACACAAATGATGCCTGCGATCCAGCAAGGGGCCGCGGATATAACGGTCATGGGCAGTTATTCAATAGGTGAACTGGCCGTATCCGGAATTCCCATCAAAATGGCTGTACCGAAAGAAGGCGTACCGCTGCAGGCTTTCAGCGCCGGGTTAGTGAAGAATACACCCAACAGTAAAGAGGCCCTAGAGTTCATTAATTATTTAGTCAGTAAAGAGGCCCAACAACTCATTTCCGAAAAAGGATTTTATCCGACGGTGGAAGGGATGAAGATACCGGAGAAATACGAAGAATCAATCGGACTCAAGGAAAGTGACAAAACATTCAAACCTGATTTCGCCAAGTTCGCTGAAATTCGTGCTGAGGTGTCGGACAGATGGGCAAAAGAGGTTACTCCTGAATTAGGAACAAAACTTAAATAAAAAGGGGTGGAGGTAACATGGAAGTAGTGAAAACAGAGGCAGGAACCAACAGGATGTCTATGAAGTCCATTCACCGTTTCGAGTCAACCAAAAATGACGTGGAGATAAAAGGGGCATTCAAGCAGTTTGGCACGAATGTTGTTCTGAATGGAATCGATCTCGAGGTGAAGCAAGGGGAGTTACTAACCCTTCTTGGCCCTTCAGGATGCGGCAAGTCCACCACCTTGAACCTCATCGCAGGATTCCTCGATGCGGATCGGGGCGAGGTCCATATCAAGGGCAATAATGTTACAAAGGTTCCCCCTTATAAAAGAGATTTAGGGATGGTTTTTCAAACGTATTCGCTTTTTCCCCATATGACAGTCTATGAAAATCTAAGTTTCGGGTTGAAACTGCGTAAAGTCGGAAAGTCCGAGCAAGAAAAGAAAATAAGCCAAGCGCTTGAATTGGTGAAAATGTCCGGGCTTGAGAATCGTTATCCGAGGGAGTTATCTGGGGGACAGCGCCAGCGTGTTGCCATTTCACGGGCACTTGTCGTGGAGCCAGAGCTGCTTCTGCTGGATGAGCCCCTTTCAAACCTTGATGCCAAATTAAGGCATGAATTGAGGGCTGAGATCAAGCGACTGCAAAAGGAGATTGGCGTGACGACCATATTTGTCACCCATGACCAAGAGGAAGCCCTTTCCATGTCGGATCGAGTAGTGGTCATGAATGCAGGGAAAATTGAACAAATCAGTACGCCGACTGACATATACAATCATCCCAAGACTGAATTCGTGTTTCAGTTCATCGGAAAATCGAATTGTTTTGAAGGGAACGTGTCAGCGGTGGATCAACGGAAAATCACAGTCAAGTTAGGTTCTGACTTCGCTCATGTAGACGCTGGTAATATCATGGGCGATGACGGTGATTTGAAACCGGGGGATGCGGTCAGGATATATATCAGGCCAGAAAAAATGGAGATCATCTCTGCGGAGGGAACATCATCTTCTCCGCCGTTGGATTTCCATCGTGCTCAAATCAGCCAAATCAATTACCTTGGTACGTCTTGGGAGGTCCATGTACTGCTACAAGGAAAGAGCATTCAAGTATTAACGGCCGCTTTCGATTCTTCATGGCAAAATGGAAGTGAGGTGTTTATCGGATGGAGCCCATCAGAAGTTATGCTAGTCAAGAAATAGAAACTAAGATGAATCCGCTTGAGCCGCAACAGGAACCTAAGTTCAAAAAAAGGAAAGTATGGGTGCCGGGTTTGCTGCTCTTAACGCCCATTCTG
Organism: Peribacillus sp. FSL E2-0218; assembly: GCF_037992945.1. NCBI lineage: Bacteria > Bacillati > Bacillota > Bacilli > Caryophanales > Bacillaceae > Peribacillus > Peribacillus sp. FSL E2-0218. Next base: position 2,483,220 of record NZ_CP150304.1, read on the forward strand.
CTATTTATATTCGGTTTCTTCGTCATACCGATGTTATACATCTTATATTTAAGCTTCATTTCCACCGATAATCTTGGGGCGGAGGATGCGGTATATAGCTTGAAAAACTATACCCAATTATTTACCGATAGCTACTATCTATCCTCTTTATGGCTGACGGTAAAAATCAGTTTATATTCCGTATTGGTCGCTTTATTCCTAGGGTACCCTGTCGCTTTGACAATGGCAAGAAGTTCAGCGCGAATCAGGGGGTACATCACCCTCTTGATCGTCTCTCCGCTTTTGGTGAGTATCGTTGTGCGCAATTTTGGCTGGTACCTGCTGCTGCTGCCGAACGGAACGATCAATCAAACCTTGATGGCGCTCGGAATCATCAATGCGCCATTGAAACTTCTATTTTCGGAAATCGGAGTGGTGATCGGGCTCTCCAATGCCTACCTGCCGTTCATGATCCTATCGATCGTTGCCAGCCTTTATAATATCGACCCTTCCCTGGACAAGGCGGGAGCCATACTAGGTGCAAGCCCTTTCAGAAGGTTCTTTTCGATAACCTTGCCGCTAAGCATACCAGGCATCGTATCGGGCTGCATCCTTGTGTTCAGCTTATCGATGAGTGCGTATGTCACACCGGCACTCATGGGCGGAGCGAATGTGCCAGTCATGCCCGTTGTCATATACGACCAGATTAATAATCTGCTTCACTGGACATTCGGATCTGCCCTTTCTTATATTCTATTGGCAACGACGGTCCTTTCAGTGACCATTTTTACGAGAGTGTTTGAAAAAGGGAAATTCAAGGAGGTATTCCGATAATGAAAACGTTTGGCGGCCTTCGGATTGCAGTAGCCGTGTTAGCAATCATCTATATCTTGATTCCGCTGATTGTCGTTATCCCGGCATCTTTTACTAGCGCGAATTATCCTAGTTTTCCAGCTGATGGTTTTTCGCTGCAATGGTATACAAAAATACTGGAGCGTCCTGAATTTCTCGAAGCATTTTTGAACAGTGCAAAGTTTGCTGCGCTTGCGGCCATTTTCTCGGTCATATTCGGGACCTTGGCGGCTCTTGGCATCGCAAAATATGAGATTCCGGGTAAACCCTATATTACAGCCCTTTTAACTTCTCCATTGAGTGTTCCGCAATTGGTTTTGGGGATAGCCCTTTTAATGTACTTTACACCCATGATGCTGGCCGGGACGTCTACTGGTTTTTTAATTGCCCATATCGTCATTTGCATCCCCTATGTCATGCGGCTCGTGTTGACGGGTTTAAGCGGATTTGATTACAATCTTGAACGTGCTGCAGCCATACTGGGGGCCAACCCTTTGACTGTATTCCTGAAAGTGACGCTGCCGCTGATCGGATCTGCGGCCATATCGGGAGGTTTATTCGCCTTTTTGACATCGTTTGATAATGTCACGGTTTCCCTCTTTATGGTATCACCTGAAATGAGAACCCTGCCGATCGAGATCTTCTCACAAATGCAGGATGCCTACAATCCAATCGTCGCAAGCGTATCAAGCGTAGTCATTTTCATATCCGTTCTGCTGATCATCATACTTGAAAAAATTCAAGGTGTCGGCAAAGTTTTTGGCGGTTCTCATCATACCAACGGATAACCGCTATGAACCTAGAAAGGAAGTGATGTGCATGAAAAAAGAGATTCTTGCTGCACTTGGCCAGATCATTCCTCAAGAGCGGATGTTCCTCGATTTGGCAGAGCGTTATTGTTATAGCTATGACGCGTCTTTCGGCGAATATTTACCTGAAATTGTCATACAGCCGAAAAACGCCAAGGAAATCAGTGAGTTAGTGAAAATGGCCAATCTACACAAAATCCCCGTTTACCCTAGAGGATCGGGTACCTCTCTAAGTGGCGGCCCCTTACCTGTAAAAGGCGGGATGGTTCTTGATCTTACCCTTTTGCGAGATAAATTGTTTATTGACAGGGAAAATATGCTCGCGATTGTGTCTCCAGGCGTGATTACGGCCACCATCCATCAAAAAGCCGACGAAGCGGGTTTGTTTTATCCACCTGACCCAAGCAGTTCCAATGTGGCCACAATAGGCGGGAATCTATTGGAAAATTCGAGCGGACCAAAAGGGTTGAAGTATGGGACGACTAAAGAATATGTAATCGGATTGGAAGTGGTCACACCTACAGGGGAAATCATCCGTACCGGCGGAAAGACCGTGAAAAATGTTACCGGCTATGACTTGACCCGGTTAATTGTGGGTTCAGAGGGCACCTTGGGAATTGTGACGGAGGCGATCATCCGCTTGATTCCAAAACCGCAAAGCCAAAAAACATTCGTGGCCCATTTCAATCATTTCATTGACTCGGGCCATGCGATAACAAGCATCTTATCGTCAGGAATCCTCCCTTCGGCCTTGGAATTAATGGATAATGCATGTATCCGTGCTGTCGAGAACTATCGCCCTTCAGGCTTGCCGCTACAAGCAGAGGCCATCTTGATCATCGAAGTCGATGGTCATCCGTTGGCAATTGAAGAAGAAATAAATAAATGCGCGGATATTTGCAAAGATAACGGGGCTTCCTACGTCAAGATTGCGGAAACGGAGGAGGAACGCCAAACCATTTGGAGTGCGCGTAAATGGGTATCCCCGGCCATTACCCAAATGGGGCCGACGAAAATTTCGGAGGATGCCACGGTCCCGCGCAATCAAATTCCGGCAATGATGGAGAGATTACAGCAAATCCGCGATAAATATGAATTGAACTTGGTTGTTTTCGGTCATGCCGGTGATGGAAATTTACACCCGAACATCATTACCGATAAACGAAATAAAGCGGAAATGAAAAAAGTGGAGCTCGCCGTGAGTGAAATTTTTGAAGCAGCGATCGAACTGGGCGGAACGCTTTCCGGGGAACACGGAATCGGTACGTTGAAGTCACCCTATATGGAAATGGAATTAGGAGCAAATGGGGTAATTATGATGAAAAAAATAAAGGAAGCGTGGGATCCGAATAATATCTTGAACCCTGGTAAGATCTTTGCTGAAAAAGGTCAAACAAAGGTCGTGTTGCTCACATGAAGGCAGCTGCCACATCCAACCATGCAAATAGAGCGGTTGAACAATTGCACGCGAATGCTCATGACTGGACAAATCAATGCGTTAAATGCGGGTATTGCTTGCCAGCATGCCCCACCTACGAATCAATGGGCGTGGAATCCGCTTCACCACGGGGCCGAATCAACCTAGTCAAACTGGCTGCCGAGGGGAAAATAGATCTTCAAAAGGATTTAACGGAACCGATCGAGCTTTGTTTAGGTTGCCGTGCCTGTGAAACCGCCTGTCCTGTCGGTGTTCCTTACGGGCATATATTGGAGGCGGCAAAGGAAGCGATCGGAAATCGCCCGCCCAGCAGCGATAACATGACGAAGATGAAGAAACTGGCATTGGTTCACCTCTTTCCCTACCCTCGGCGAATGAATCTGCTCGGTAGCGGGGCCATGCTTTATCAAAAATCAGGGTTATCCAATCTTGTTCGTCAATCGAATCTGCTCTACAGGGTTTCACCGGTTCTTGCCCATTTAGAACAAGCGCTTCCAGCCATCGAATCTCCCGCGAAACGGATCAGGGCGGGTACGCTGATACCTTCCAAAGGGGCAACCCGAATGAGAGTGGCATTCTTCACAGGCTGCATCATGGATTCGCTGATGTCACGAATCAACCGTCTTACCATCGAGCTGCTTACCCTTGTGGGATGTGAGGTCATACTTCCGGAAAATCAAAGCTGCTGCGGTGCCCTCCATTCCCATCAAGGCGAAGCGAAGCAAGCGAAAGCTCTGGCGAAAAGGAACATCCAGGCTTTCATGCAGATGGATGCAGAGGTAATCGTCAGTAATGCCGGGGGCTGCGGTGCATCACTTCGGGAATATGAACAGCTCTTGGCTGATGATTGCGAGTGGTCAGGGGCGGCAAAAGATTTCTCCAAGAAATCAAAAGATATCAGCCAAATTCTTCATCAGTTAGGGCCGCTCCCTTTTACTGGAGAATATCATGGCATCGTTACTTTCCAAGATTCCTGCCACTTGCGCAATGTCCAGAAGGTGCAAACGGAGCCGCGTTTATTATTGCAAGCGATACCAGGTATCACTTACGTGGAAATGGCGGGATTTGACCGTTGCTGTGCATCGGGAGGCATATATAACCTTCTCCATTTTGAGGAATCGATGAAAATCCTGGATGAAAAAATGAACGACCTTAAAGAAACAAGGGCCACTACAGTCATAACGGTTAATCCTGGCTGCCAAATGCAAATGAGCATTGGCATCCAAAGGGATGGGGCGGCTAACCATATCAAAAGCTTGCATCTCGTTGAAATTCTTGCCAAGGCCTGTGGCTTGAATTGACAGATTAACGCCAAGGTTGTTTGAGGATGATGGCAGGCGTAGATAAAGCATGCGAATGGCAGTTTGCTACGAAATTTAACTATATTAAAATATGGAAAAGGGTATAATGAGTAAGGGAATGATGGATGTAAAGTAGAGGATTTATGTAGATTGGAATTACATGCCGTTCACTATCCAGATATTTACACAAAGACAGAAGGAGAAATGATTCACTTGACTAATAAAGAAACGAAAATGAACGAGTTACCTGAAAACTATGAGGAATTAAAAAAGTCCGCCAATCGCAAATCCAATTGGAGAGAACGTTTGGATGCGATAGAAGAGTTAGGACAAGCGAAAAACCAACAAACCATCGATATATTAACCCATATCATGAACAGTGATTCTGTCTATAAAGTTCAGGAGGCATCCTACCGGCAACTAAAAAGATTAGGAGAAGACGTTCAATTGCCATCCAGAAAAAAAGGGGAATTGGTTAAAGGGTTAGCGAAAATCCTATTAAGGATAAAGAAGAGTTTGCCGGAAGACCATACGTATGAGGAATTCAAGGAAAAACTTCAAAAGATGCGGATGGATATATACGATACCTATGAGGGGGAAAAGGGCGCAGACTTCGATGAATGGCTAGAGAGCACATGGTCTTCCTTATCGAAAAGATAACCTTCCGTACAAGCGGGAATCAACAAAGGAGCAAAATTTTTGCTCCTTTCAGTTTGTAGACAAAAGGGGTTCGGAATTAAAAAATTCCGAACCCCTTTTGAAATTCCTTTGAAATTTTGACCAAAGGTTACGAGATTTGGGCTCTTCGAGCCACTATGTTAAGCCATTTTAGGACCTTGCCATGTCCAAGTGGCCATCTTCTTTACATTCATGGCAGCGAAAGTAAGCATCGCCTGCATCGACAATTTTTTAAGTCCCCTTAAAGTAGTCCAACGCATACCATGCTTTTCTTTTGCATCTGCGAATACACGCTCAATCGTTTCTTTGCGTTTCGCATATATAGGTTTTACCTCTTGATGATGACGCAGATGATCTGCTTCTTCCACATATGCTTGCCAGATATGCCGTGTCACTACTTTTTGATGGTCTTTGCTTTCCGTACACCGTGATAAAAATGAGCATGTTGCACAAATTTGTTTGGGCGATTTGTACTCGCGATAGCCCTCTTTATTTGTTGTTGAGTACTTTAAAGTTTCTCCCGAAGGGCAAAGGTAACAATCAAAGTGTTCATCGTAAACATAGTCATGTTTGCGAAAGAATCCTTCTTTTGTACGAGGACGTGTATAGGGTAAAGCAGGTGTGATTTCTTTGTTAAATAGGTAGCTTGTAATCGCTGGTGTTTTATAAGCTGCATCTGCGGCAACTGCTTCTGGTTTTCCAACTTTCTCAATCACTTGCTCAACAAGTGGCTCCAAAATATGACTGTCATGTGTATTACCAGGTGTTACAATCGTTCCCAATACAAAACCGTTGCCGTCTGCGGCCGCATGGAATGAATAGGCAAACTGTTTTGTTCGTTCATCTTTCACATAGTAGCCACTCTCAGGATCCGTAGTACTTTCTTTAATTGCTTTGGTTTCTTCCTTATCAAATTTATCTGGTGGAAAAGGCTTCTTTCCATGGTTTTCACGATCTTGATTGATTTCTTCTTGAAGACGTCCTTGATACGCTCGTGTTTCTTTACGAACGATTTTCTTTTCAAATTTCCGTTTATTCGCACTGGCTTTCACATGGGTGGAATCCACGAAAACGTGTTCTACACTTATTACCTTTTTATTAGCAGCTGTCATTAAAATGCGACAGAAAATCTGTTCAAACAGGTCTGTATCTTTAAAGCGTCGCTCATAATTTTTTCCGAACGTAGAGAAATGAGGTACTTTATCATGGAAACCATAGCCTAAGAACCAACGGTAAGCCATATTGGTTTCAACTTCTTCAATCGTTTTACGCATGGAACGAATACCGAAGGTATATTGAATGAAAGTCAGTTTAACTAAAATAACTGGATCAATACTTGGGCGTCCTACCTCTGAGTACATATCTTTCACCAAGTCATAAATGAAAGTGAAGTCAATGGCAGCCTCCATTTTACGAACCAAATGGTTCGGTGGCACCAGTTGATCTAAAGTAATCATTTCAAGTTGATCTCGCTGAATAGAATCATGTTTAGAAAGCATCCTCATCACCTCAAGTTTTAATCCTTCAATTTTAAAACAAAAATGACTCCAGTCAAAAGTGTTCTATCTAAAAGGTAAGACAAAGTTGATTGGAACGGAAGGTACGAGACTCCTGCGGGAAAAGCGCGTCTAGGGGAGACCCCGCAGGCAAAGCCGAGGAGGCTCCCCGACCGCCCGCGGAAAGCGAGTGCCTGGAGTGGAAATCAACGTCTAAATTGTACAGGCCATAAAAATAGACAAACTCGATTTTCATCGAGTTTGTCTACAGTCTGAAAGGAGCAAAATTTTTGCTCCTTTTTGCTATGTGCCGAATAAAAGCCAAGGAGCTTTACATCTGGGTTTCTTTTAGATAAGGGTATTATTCTGACCAATTTTCGCAAAATATACAAAGGCCAAAAAAACGGAAGGTGATTGACATGAAGGAAATATCCCAAAAGAGATTTTGTGAAACGTGCAAGAAGGAGACCATTCATACGGTAACGGAAGACGCATTGGAAATAGAATATTCCTGTAACGAGTGTAAGGCGCACCAAGAGATTTACAAATCTTTTTTTTAAAAATGATTGAAGAACACTTTGGTCAAAGGCAGCTACTTTAACTTACGATCTGATAAAAGGGAAGTAAGTTTATATTGTAATACCTTTTACAAAAAAGCAATCACACAATGTGTGGATTGCTTTTTTGTATCTACTTGTATTTTATCGTTATACAGCTTGTTTAGGATAATGAACTTGTTTAGGTAGAGCAGTTGGCCTCAAAGCCGCGAATAGGATAACAAAAACGAATACACTAACACCTAGAATTAAATAGGTTTTAGAAAAGCCTATCGTATCGTACCAATGACCAAGTATTGGCGAAAGAATGGCTTGACCCACTTGAGACACGAAATAATATCCTACAATATACATCGTAGCCGAGAACTTAGCATCGAAATTAGCATCGATAAATTTTAAGATAGCAATCAACATAATCGGAAGTTCGAAAGAATGTAACATTTTCATTGTAGAAATGCCAATCGGTTCCACCGCTAATCCCGATCCAGTAATACGAATTGCCATGAGTAACCCTGCCAGGACCAAACTTTTCTTGGCGCCGATTTTATTAACGATAAACGGGGCAATAAACATCATGCCTGCTTCTAAAAAGATTTGAATAGAATTTAGATAACCAAACATTTGATTTCCTTGTCCGCTGGTAGAGAATAAGGAAGCATAATAAACGGGAAATTGTTGATCATAGACAGAATAAATACAAGCCACGCCTAGAACATACACCATAAATATCCAAAAAGTTTTGTTCTTTAATAAAGCTAATGTATCTGTTAATTTAATTGAATCCGTTTTCTTTTGTTCTTCTTCTGAAATTTGAACGTTCATTAATAGAAGAAAGAGAATAAGGAAGATACTACATGCCGATGCAACCCAAAAGCTGATATGAGGATTGATGTTAAACAGTTTCCCCGAAAAGAAGGCTGCAGATGCAGCACCTAATGATCCCCACATCCTTACTTGTCCGTACTCGAAATGATATTTTCTGCCGGTGCGTTCGGCGTATGATTCAATAGCTCCAAACGATGCTAGTAATGTGGCACTGAGATAAACACTTCCGGTAATGGCGCCTAAAATAGGATTGTAATGTAATAGAGGACTATAAATATAAATGAAAAACGGACCAATTAGCATTATCAAAAATGTTATAACCCACAACAAATGTTTCCTCAATCCAATTTTATCGGAAATGAAACCGTATAGTGGTTGGAAACAAAGGGTGGCGATAGCATTAATGGAAAAAATCGTACCTACTTGGGCGCCACTTAGCTCTAATGTTTGTCCTAACCATATAGCAAATAAAGACATGGCAGATGTAGAAGCAAAAAAATAAAAAAAAGTAAAGCCGCTTAAAGACCAATAATTTAAATTCTTTTTCATGTTCTCAATCCCTTATATGTATTTTTTTCCATGTGATTTTCAAAACTACACATTTACCAATAACATAATAGTTAGAAAATTACACAAGGTTGAAGCGCTTTCTTTTTTGATGAAGGAAGTATAGGGTCCATTGAAACAAAATAAAGGGCATCCGAAACGTTTCGGAAAATATATAAAACTAAAAACTATTCATTTATAGTTTTTAGTAGTACTGTCTCTAATAATCAAATTCGTATCTACATAACGGCACAAATCCGTTGGATCCTCTTCTAGCATTTTAATGAGTAAGTCTGCAGCTTCAGAACCAATTTTGTACACTTCTTGTCCAATCGTGGTTAATGGGGGCAGACAGTAGGAAGCAAGGGTAATATTATCGTATCCAACTATGGAAATGTCATCTGGTACTGTCTTGCCTAATTTATGGCAGGCTTTTAATGCTCCAAGTGCCATGACATCACTGGCGCAAAATAAAGCATCCATGTCTTTATTTTCTTCTAAGAGCTTATAAGTAACGCTTTCCGATGTTGCTTCTTCAAAGGCACCATCTACAATCCATTCCTTGTTGACGGGAAGGTTGTACTCCGTAAGCTTCTCGATATATCCTTTCAATCGTTCTTCACTTACATAAGCCCCTTCATGTCCATTGATCATCCCTATATTTTTATGACCTAGCTGGATAAGATGCTCAATGGCTTTTTTTGCACCTAATACATTGTCCGTCGTTACATATCCAACAGAATCCGTTTGTATGGGGATATCTATCAATACACAAGGAATATCACTTTCCAAGATTTCTTTTAAATATGGATCGTCTTTTCTAATACCTTGGACAATCGCTCCATCGACACGGCGTTCACGACAAAGCTGTGTATAAGTCTTTTCACGCTGTTTCGTGGTATTCGTGTTAAATAAAATCAAATCGTAACCAAGGGCTGAAGCCGTTTCATTGATTCCACAGAGCACTTCGAACGTAAAATTATCCTTTAGATTTTCCTTACTCATTCCGGACACGAGTAATCCAATGGTTTTGGACTTCTTCATAACAAGCCCGCGTGCTAACGTGTTAGGGCTGTAGTTCAGCTCTTTAGCAACAGCCAGGATTTTTTGTTTGGTCTTTTCATTTACATCAAAATAACCATTTAATGCCCGGGATACAGTAGTGACGGAAACCCCAGCAGCCTTTGCGATATCTTTAATCGTTGTCAAAAAAAAACCTCCAAAACGTTTCGGATCACTTTCACTTTATTTTAGCGCCCTTAAAATAAATATTCAATCTTTTTTTATTTAGAAAATTGATAATAAAGAAATTACTCTTGTTTTTTGTTAAACAGATATCTTAATGTATTAGTGAAACAATGGGATGCCTAATTATGTAAAAGGTATCGAGAAAATCGATGAGATAAGAGCGAAAATGGAGGTAAATCATGGTGATTGATAGGCGACATCAGGAAGCGATTGAATTGGCAGCGCAATCCATTCGTCAAAACGTTAAGAAAGTTAGCGGGGATCATTGGAGACTCAATTATCATATAAGTACAGAGGCCTTTTGGATGAATGATCCTAATGGGTTCAGTACGTTTAAAAATGAATATCATTTATTTTATCAGCATCATCCCTATAGCGCTGAATGGGGACCTATGTTTTGGGGACATGTAAAAAGTAAGGACCTAGTTTTTTGGGAACATCTACCGATAGCGTTGGCTCCCAGTGAAGAATACGATCTGGATGGTTGCTTTTCAGGTAGTGCCATCGAAAAAGATGGTTTTCTCTATGTCTTGTATACGGGGAATGTTTGGACAGGTAATGATCAAGACACAGATTTACGGCAAACTCAGTGTCTTGCTGTAAGTGAAGATGGCATCCATTTTAATAAAATCAATCAAAATCCCGTCATGTTATCAGCGCCAAAAGGAGAGATCCACCCTCATCATTTTAGGGATCCAAAGGTGTGGAAGCATGGTGATGATTATTATTGTGTGGTCGGATCACGCACAAAGGACCATCAAGGGCAAGCGTTGTTATATCACTCAAAGGATTTAATGGATTGGGAATTTATGAACGTTATGGCAAAGAGTGATGGGAAGTTAGGTTATATGTGGGAATGCCCGGATTTTTTTCATTTAGACGGGCATGACATATTGATGATATCTCCACAAGGGATGGAGCCAGTGGATGATCTTTATCAGAACCTCCATCAAGCGGGATATATTCAAGGCAAGTTAGATTATGAAACTGGCTTGCTCCATTATCGTAACTTTCAACTATTGGATTATGGTTTTGATTTTTATGCTCCACAAACCATTCAAGACCTTAAAGGAAGGCGTATTATGATCGCTTGGTTGGCGATGTGGGAAAGTGAGATGCCTGAACAAAAAAACAATTGGGCAGGGGCTATGACCATTCCACGTGAGTTAACGGTTCAAGACAATAAAATCCTAGTAAATCCTATTTCAGAATTTGAAAAGCTTCGGGAAAATGCTGTTCAATATACCAATATCACGGTTGAGGGCGAACATACTTTCCATCAAATTTCAAGTGATAGTTATGAAATTGAGGTGATCATTGAGGCACAAGCATCTTTAACTTTTGGAATGAAGGTAAGAAGAAGCGAAGCATTAAATCAAGAGACTTTGCTTATGTACGATCGAACGGAAAGCTTGCTTGAGCTTAACAGAGACCGATCAGGAAGCGGTCCTAAAGGACGTAGGGTAGCTCCAGTTAAACTATATGATAATAAACTATGTTTACGTATTTTCATTGATAAATCTTCTATAGAGGTTTTTATCAATCATGGTGAAAAAGTAATGAGTGCCAGGATTTATCCAGACCAGGCAGCCAACGGTATAAGCTTTTTTTCTGATAAAAAGATTACGTTGATAAAATTCCAAAAATGGGATTTAAATAAATCCATATCCATTGGAAGTATTGAAGGCAACAGTAGTCGTTGAAGATGGTGATGTTCTCGTGCCTGTGAATACGGTTTGTTAAAAAAACATTGAATTATCAGAATCAAAGAGATAAAATGTAAAGCAAAGTTAATCCGAAACGTTTCGGAACGAGGGGGAGCTCAAGTGGAATATCGTGTAATCAAGGAAAATGATTTGTTTTTATTAACAGATGAAAGAGGCAATATCACAGAAAACCACCAGTATGGATTAGGACTTTATGCAAAAGATACGAGATTCTTAAATAAACTCAATATTAAAATTAATGGAGAAGATCCCATTTTATTGTCTTCAAAAGCAGATGAGAATTATATGGCGACCATCTTACTTACAAATCCTCATATGGAAAATGATGAAGAAGTAGTTTTATGGAGGGAATCGATAGAAATTCAGAGAAAGCGGTTCATTAACAATGGTGTTTTATATGAGGCAATTACGTTGAAAAATTACTCCCCGAAACGTATTACATTTTCGATCACGGTTGAAGTGGATGCTGATTTTACGGACATGTTCATTGTTCGCGGTTTCCAAACAGGAAAAGTCGGAAAACGAACTGGACAATTGGTTAAAGATAAGTCTTTGATTTTTACATATCAAGGTTCTGATAATCTTTCCCGAGAGACTTCTATCTCCTGGGACAGAGAACCTGCTAAAGTAACTGAGACAGGTGAAATTACATTCCATTTTACATTAGAGCATGCACAAGAAGAGGAGGTCGTGCTAACGATACGACCTCAAATCGCAGGAGAGGATGAAATCGAAATACTCCCCATGACGGAGGCACTTCACGAATTAAGAACATCCTACAAACAATGGGAATGCAGTACTACAAAAGTAAAAACTGACCACGAAACGCTTCAACGGTTAATTACCAGAGGATTAAGTGATATCCGTGTTTTACTTTCCGATGTGGGATATGGTCCATTTCCTGTAGCTGGCTTACCGTGGTATGGTGTTCTGTTTGGGCGCGATAGCTTAATTACAGCCTTGCAGATGCTTCCTTTCAATCCTGAGGTAGCCAAAGGAACATTAAGGACTTTGGCTGTCCATCAAGGAAAAGAAAACAATCCATGGCGTGATGAGCAACCAGGGAAAATCATGCATGAAATTCGTTATGGGGAGTTAGCCAATACAAACCAAATTCCATTTACTCCTTATTACGGTACAGTTGATGCAACCCCTTTATTTATCATCTTACTAACGGAATATGTAAAATGGACAGGTGATTTTGCGTTACTTAATGACTTACAACCTAACCTTGATGCAGCCTTTGCATGGATTAATGAATACGGTGATAGAGATGGAGATTCCTTTGTCGAATATCATCAAGAATCGAGTAAGGGAATTGCCAATCAAGGTTGGAAAGATTCCGCGGACGCTGTAGTCCATAGAAACGGGGAATTTGCAAAAAGTCCAATCGCCCTTGCAGAAGTTCAAGGTTATGTGTATCAAGCGAAAATGGGCATGGCATCATTGTATCAAGCAGTCCATAAACAAGCGGAAGCTACATTGCTAAAAGATGAAGCAGCTCTTCTGAAGGCAAAATTTAATGAACAGTTCTGGATGGAAGATAAATCTTTTTACGCCATTGCCTTGGACCAAAACAAAGAAAAGGTAGGTACCATCACAACCAACCCAGGTCATGTTCTATTATCGGAGATGCTGGATGAAGATAAAGCAGATAAGGTAGCGACCATGCTGTTATCTGATAAAATGCATTCTGGCTATGGCATACGCACCATGGGGGAAGATGAGGCTGCTTATAATCCCATTAGTTATCATGATGGAAGCATTTGGCCTCATGACAACAGTCTCATTATCCTTGGATTAAGTAAAACAGGGAAACAGGAAGAAGCAAATAAAGTCATGGAAGGATTAATGCAAGCGGCCCAACATTTTGAATATGATCGACTGCCTGAGTTATTTTGCGGATATTCATCTAAACTTGGTAAGCCTGTTAAATATCCAGTTGCCTGTTCGCCACATGCTTGGGCAGCTGCCACACCATTAACATTCATCCAGTCGTTGCTTCAATTGTTTCCAAACAGCCCTTCTAAAGAGATACACTTAAACCCGTGCCTGCTGGATAATATGAATGAACTCAACGTGCAAGGAATTAACATTGGTACAGGAATTCTTTCTATGACTGTAAAAAGGGAAGATGGACAAATCCTTGTCTCCATCGATGAAAATACTACAGGTTACAAAGTGGTTTCTTCTTCATTACAACGAATCGACCTTTAATAATAACAGCCTAAGACCGCATACAAACAGAGTTTCCACTGTTTGTATGCGGTTTTTGGTTACATAATTACAGAAGGATAAGAGATGTGAAGCTGCTTTGTCCAGAGGGATAGGTGTTTGTTTAAATTGCTTGTTATGTTTGAATGAACGTTTAATTTGACACTTGAGACATTAAAAGGATGGAATTTCATTGGGGCCGTGTTTGTTTGTGTACGGAAGATGTAGGATGATTCTATTAGAATAATGGTAAAATGGAGAAGTGTTGAAGACTTGATAGTAAAAAAGTTGCTTACAATTAACCAGGAACTAATTAAGAAAGGACGTACAAAACTATGGATTTCAATATAGTTATGCAGGAGCTAGAAGCACTCAGTAAGGAACGTACGAAAAAAATGTACATATCCAATGGTGCTCACGAGCCGCTTTTTGGCGTGGCCACTGGTGCGATGAAGCCACTTGCAAAGAAAATAAAAATAAATCAACGTTTAGCTGATGAGCTTTATGCCACAGGTAACTACGATGCGATGTACTTTGCAGGCATTATTGCAGATCCAAAAGCCATGAATGAATCAGATTTTAATCGTTGGATGGATGGAGCGTATTTTTATATGCTTTCCGACAATGTGGTGGCCGTCACCTTATCGGAATCAGATCTTGCACAAGATATTGCAGACAAATGGATCTCAAGCGGCGATGAGCTGAGAATGTCAGCGGGCTGGAGTTGCTATTGCTGGCTTTTAGGCAATCGTCAAGACGATGAATTTTCCGAGATAAAGATTTCCAATATGCTTGATATCGTGAAAGATTTTATTCATGATTCGCCTGAACGAACGAAATCCGCTATGAATAATTTCCTATACAATGTGGGCATTTCCTATTTGCCCCTTCATGAAAAGGCAGTCGAAACCGCAAAGACGGTTGGGACAGTAGAAGTTAAACGAGATAAGAAGAAAAACAGTTACCTACATGCTTCTGACAGTATTGAAAAAGAAATTCAAAGAGGCAGGCTTGGTTTCAAACGCAAATATGTAAGATGTTAAAATAGCTCGGCAGCCAGGTATTGAAGCACTTTTAATCGAAGGTGTCATCAGAGGCGGCCAGGTGAAGACAGAAACACACTTCCCAAAATAAATGCCTGTCCCATTTCGTGAAAAGGGACAGGCATTTATTTTTCTGCTGTTTTTCATCCTTGATGAATTTGAAGACGGACAAAGTTCATCATTATGGATATTATCCCTTGAAAGGAGGTGGTTCCAAAAAATGATTGTTGAGGTTTATATTCGCTAAACATGGTGTCTGTCATAGCCATTGAATAAAGGAAACGAAACCGCAGGGACACCATTCTTTATCTGCGCCGTGAACCAGAACGAACAGTCATACCTTTGGGAATACTGCGCTCCAATTCCTGTCCATATCCTTCATGTATGTCTGACATTTTTCTCGGTGGATGGGATTCAACATCAAATGACAGAAATTACCTAGTTAATTAACAGAAAACATTGAATTATCAATTAATTATTTGTATAATTAAACCGACAGTCGACAGTATTTCGAAAGCGAGGGAGCAGCATGGGTTCAACTAAATTATTGAATAACGCATTATCCAAAGCCATTGCCGAACACATTTCAGAACAAATCATAACCGGCATCCTCAAACCAGGAGAAAAATTGGTTGAACTCAATTATGCCCAAGAATACGGCACGAGCAGAGCACCTGTCCGTGAGGCGATATATTTACTGACCATTGAAGGATTGGTGGAAAGAATCCCCCGTAAAGGCGCCATTGTAAAAGAATATACCGAAAATGAAATATACGATTTGCTCGAAATTCGGAACATGTTAGAGAATATGGCGATTGAACGGATCAAGAAGCATGGAACAAGTCCAGAGCTGCTAATGGAAATGAGTCAGCTTCTTACAGACATGAAGAAAACAAATGATATCCAATCGTATACGCAATTGAACCACTCCTTCCATATGTGCCTGATCAAGATGAGTAAAAGTGAAACGATCAAAGCCATGTATTCCCGACTTGGCTGGCCGCTATTAAGGATCCAAAGTCTTTCATTTGCCAATGAAGGAAACATCGAAAAATCGATTGATGAGCATGAAACCATCCTCCAATTGCTAAATGAACAAAATATGACGGACTTATCGATTTTGTTGCAAAAACATAATATAGATGTGATTTCCAGCATTCAAAAAAAGCTTCGATAATAGGCACTTGAATTTGAAAGGAGGAGGACTTTGTGAAGGTTGCATTTTTGTTTCCTGGACAAGGTTCCCAAAAACCCGGGCTATTTCTGGAACTTCCAGGTGGCCATGCAGTCAAGGAAGTGCTCCTTGCAGCAAGTGAAGCATTGGATGAAAACGTTTTTCTTCATCACACAAAGGAGTCACTTTCCTCGACCACTTCCGTCCAGATTTCCCTATTGACAGCAAGTATTGCTGGTTTCAGGGCATTTGAAGCCGAAGGCGTTTTCCCCGATTTTGTCGCTGGCCATTCAGTCGGCGCTTTCAGTGCGGCTGTTGCTGCCGGCGTCATCGACTTCAAAGATGCCATAAACATCGTCAAGCTTCGAGGTGAGCTTATGGAGCGGGCCTATCCACAAGGATATGGCATGGGCGTGGTTACCGGAATGACGGCAGGTATCCTGCAGTCACTTGTCAGCAAACACCATGATGAACAAAACCCAGTATACATTTCGAACAAGAACGCTCCGGATCAAATCACGTTATCAGGTGCCATTTCCGCAATTCAAACGATTTTTAACGAAGCGAGAGAGAAAGGTGCCTGCAGTGTATCGCTGTTGAATGTACCCGTACCCTCCCATTGTCCGCTCCTTTCAAACGTTACGGCAGAACTAGGCGAAGCCCTACATGATATCCCGTTCTATCGTCCATTAATTCCGTACGCAGGCAACCGAAGGGCCCGGCTGTTGTTCGAAGCTGAAGCCATTCGCCGGGATCTGGCTGAAGGCATCTCCTATCCTGTCCAGTGGCATGATATGTCTACCGTTTTATTCGAAAATGGAACACGATTATTCATTGAAATGCCTCCGGGCAATGTTTTGTCTCGTCTAGCCGCGAGAGCGTTACCCGATGCCAGGATCATGTCAACAACAGAAAACGGATTTGATGATTGTCTGTTCATCGTCAAGCGTGAAACAGCAAAATACTAGAGAGGGGAATGAAATGATGGAATCGATGAATCAGGTAGTCAAGCAAAAACGATCATGGTCTAAAAGGCTTGAGCAAAAGAAAAAACGGATGGACAATGTGAAGGATCTCGTCAATGGGATGATGATTCCGACCGATCGGATCGTAGATGTGTTGGAAAAGCTTATCAGGCCCCATGATCGTGTAGTGCTTGAAGGGAATAATCAAAAGCAGGCCTCCTTCCTTTCCGAAGCCCTTGCCAATGTGAATGAAAAGGAATTGTTCGACCTGCACATGATTATGTCCAGCATATCCAGACCGGAGCATTTGGACCTTTTTGAACGGGGGATTGCAAAAAAAATCGATTTTTCCTTTGCCGGCCCGCAAAGTCTCCGGATTGCTCAAATGCTTGAGGATGGGAAACTGAACATTGGTGAGCTGCATACATATGTCGAACTATATGGACGGCTTTTCATTGATTTGATTCCTGCCGTTGCGCTGGTAGCTGCGGATAAAGCGGACCGACATGGGAATCTTTACACCGGCCCCAATACAGAAGAAACCCCCACCATCATTGAAGCGACCGCATTTCGGGATGGAATTGTCATCGTTCAGGTAAATGAACTCACAGATGAGTTGCCACGTGTCGATATACCTGCTTCTTGGATTGATTATATTGTAGTCGCTACTACTCCCTACCAACTTGAACCATTATTCACACGTGATCCCCGGCATATTACCGATATTCAAATTTTGCAGGCGATGATGGTCATTCGCGGCATTTATGAAAAGCATGAAGTTCAATCTTTGAATCATGGGATTGGATATAACACGGCAGCCATTGAATTGCTGCTCCCTACCTATGGGGAATCACTAGGTTTGAAGGGCAAAATATGCAAGCATTGGGCGTTGAATCCCCACCCGACACTCATTCCGGCCATTGAAAGCGGCTGGATCGACAGCATTCACTGTTTTGGGGGGGAAGTCGGTATGGAGAAATATGTGGCAGCCCGCAGAGATGTTTTTTTTACCGGCCGTGATGGCAGCCTGCGTTCGAACAGGGCACTGTCGCAGATGGCAGGGCAATATGCAGTCGACTTATTCATCGGTTCGACCCTGCAAATGGACAAGGACGGTAATTCTTCCACTGTAACACGGGGACGGCTGGCCGGTTACGGAGGCGCACCGAATATGGGACATGATCCAGGAGGGCGGAGGCATTCCACTCCGGCTTGGTTAAACATGATGACTTCCGATGATCCGCTCGCCCGCGGAAAGAAATTGGTTGTACAAGTGGTCGAAACCTTCCAATCGGGGCACAAACCTATATTCGTTGAATCATTGGATGCGATAGACGTAAAAAAAGAAACCGGCCTTGCGATAGCGCCGGTGATGATTTATGGCGATGATGTCACACATGTAGTGACGGAGGAAGGCATCGCTTATTTATACAAAGCGGACAGCATGGAAAAAAGGAGAGAGGCCATTGCTGCGATTGCAGGGGTTACACCAGTCGGCATGATGCATGATCCCAAGAAAACCGAAAACTTGCGGCGTGAAGGATTGGTTGCCCTTCCAGAAGATTTGAACATACGAAGATCGGAGGCAAAACGTTCATTGCTTGCCGCAAAAAATATCGAGGAACTCGTTCAGTGGTCCGATGGGTTATATGAACCGCCGGATAAGTTTAAAATCTGGTAACCGGGAGGTGTCATAGTGAGCAAGGAAAAGGCGGCAGTGTCCAGCTGGTTAGCTGAAGCAGCGATTCTTTCTTTAATGGAAGAAGTCGAGCTGACTCCAAAACCAGGCCTCGTCGATCTGGACAATGATGGATCACACCAAGATTTGTCCATTCACCTTATGAGAAAATCGGCTTTATCACTTCAAGAAACCTTTGCACGCATCGCCTATATAAGCCATGGAAGATCCCCTTCCCTTTCATTAAGAAGAGAAATTGCTACGATCGGCCGTGAAGGCGAAACGTGCATGTTCAAAGCGACCGGGGGCGTCAATACGCATAAAGGAGCGATTTGGGCGATGGGCCTGCTCGTTTCAGCGGCCGCGATGGGAACGGGCAGCCATACCATTAAAGAAGTCCTTGCACTTGCTGGGGAAACGGCAAGATATCCAGACTGTCATTCTTCCATCACTGTCACCAATGGCATGATGGCCCAAAAAAAATACGGGGTACTTGGCGCAAGAGGGGAAGCCCAGCGAGAATTCCCTCATATCAGGAACGTATCCTTGCCCATGCTGCACCGTTCTAGAGCTAACGGGTTGCCCGAAAATGAGGCGCGGCTTCATTCACTTTTAGCGTTAATTTCCGTTTTGGATGATACTTGCATTTTGCATCGGGGAGGTCGCGGGGCGCTCCTATTTGCTAAGAAGCGGTCTGCCGAAATTTTATCGACTGGGAGACTTGAAGGGCTGGATTCCCTTAATGAAGAGTTCATGCTCCATGATATCTCTCCTGGCGGAAGCGCCGACCTGCTGGCTGCTACGCTGTTCTTAGACAAGCTCGAACCAAATAGAATCGAGGCTGAGGTGCAAAATGCATTTGGCTGCACATATTAGGAGGTGCTTCAATTGGAAAAGATCACATACACATTTCCTGCCACTAGAAAAATTGCCGCTTCAGCGCATGTTGGAGTAGTCGGATCGGGTGATTTGGAAGTGATGATGGAACCGAGCGATGTCCTGCAGGCGGAAGTGATCATAAGAACGGGAATAATGGGTTACCAAGATACATGGAAAGCTGTCATTCATCGCTTCTTCACGCAGCATGATTTCGCCGCCAAAGTGAAAATCAATGACTTTGGTGCAACGCCGGGGGTTGTCGCTATCCGCCTTGCGCAGGCACTGGAGGTGAGCTTCCATGATTCAAAAATTAACTAACAGTTTTGTGGAATGCAGTGGACGAGAGAGAGCGATGAAATTACTGGATGCTGGAACAGGTAAAGAACTTCTTGGCCCATTCGACGGAATGGAGTCACCACATCTAGAGCAACAAGGAATCGTCCCGCAAAGTGATGATGGGGTCATTGTAGTGAAAGGTACCGTTAATGGACATGAGGCACTCGTGATTTCCATTGAAGGGAAATTTCAAGGCGGGGGCATCGGCGAGGTATCTGGTGCAAAAATCGCTGGTTCGCTCGAGCTGGCATTAAATGAGTGCGAAGCTGGAACGAAGACGGTTCCAATCCTAATTTTGGATACAGGAGGAGTGAGACTGCAGGAAGCCAATTATGGTTTGCTCTCGATTGCCGAAATTGGTTCAGCCATTGTTGCCATTCGCCGCCATGTTCCTGTCATCGCCCTCATTCCCGGAGGAATTGGCGCATTCGGCGGGATGTCGATTACAGCTGGCCTTTGCAGTGCCATCATCATGACAAGAGAAGGCCGACTTGGGTTGAATGGGCCTGAGGTGATCGAGCAGGAAGCGGGTATCCGGGAATTCGATTCGAAAGACAGGCCGTTAATTTGGGGTACGATGGGCGGTGATCAGCGTAGGTCTTCAGGTTTGGCGGATTTATTGATCGATGATGATACGGAAGCAGTTAAAGATGCCGTTCTTTCCATAATGAATGGGGACATGGTTACTGATCAAAGGTCCATTCAGGTGAAGCGGCACGGTGCATTTTTAAAGACAATCAATCCAGCAAAGCGATTAACTCCTGAAGATGTACAGGAAACATGGAAACCATTCATTTCTGGTTCCCTGACTAAGCAAAAAGCTGACATACACGGAGAAAAATCCACCAGCCGCGGACAGACGTGGTTTGATCTGCTAACCGCCGATGCCCCGGAAATAGGCGATATTCCTTCCGTTAGGGTTTCCGATGCTTTCATTGGTACGAAAAAGGTTCGCTATATCACCGTAGTGCCTGATGCTAAAAACCGCTTTCCAAGAGTTAGGCATGGCGAGGTGGGCCTTCAGGAGGGGTGGGCGATTGCGAAACATGTTCGGGAAGCAATCGAAGCAGATCGAAATGGAGAAAAGCGAGCGATCGTAGCAATCGTCGATGTTCCCAGCCAGGCATACGGGCATCTCGAAGAATTGCTGGGCATCCATCAATCTTGTGCAGCTGCCGTTGATGCTTATGTCACCGCCCGTTTGGAAGGTCACCCCGTCATTTCCTTCATTCCCGGTAAAGCCATATCCGGTGCTTTTCTATCACATGGGATGCAGGCACAGCGATTAATTGCCCTTCGTGATCCAGGTGTGAATGTACATGTCATGTCAAAGCAATCTGCAGCACGCATTACGAATAGAAGCATCGACGAATTGGAGGCTGCGGCGAAAAAGGTGCCCGCAATGGCTTATGATATTGAATCATTCGAACAGCTTGGAGCCCTGCATTCATTGGTGGATGGATTGAATGCCGACGATCCTGGTGAAAATGACCGCGATGTCCTGCAAAAAGAGATCCTCATGGCAATTCAAGACATAGAGCAGGATGGATCCAGAGATTTACGTGTTCGATTAACTTCTCGATTGGCTCAATCAGGTGGACGGGCGGCATCCATTTTAGTGAGAGAAAAGCTGATGGACCAATGGAGCTAAATCCACATGACTTGTTACGGATTAAAGGAATCGGTGATGTAATCACCCATGCCCCTATGCCACATTGGGCGGAGTCATCACTTGCGATATCCCCATACGTCGTCGTGCGCCGTTCCCGTGCACCCAATGGCCAGGTGGCGGTGGGGGTGCGCGGGTTTGAAAGAAAGGAACGATTCGCTGCATTTTTCCCCATTGAATCCGTCATGAATCGAATCTCTCCCGAGCAATTGGCACAGGAAAAAGGCTGGCGGCAGCATTCGAGCAGGATTTTTCAATGTTTGGAGCCAGTCAGTGATTTAATGGAACAGTATTCGGTTTTGTGGGGACCGACTGGGAGTGTCGGTTTCGAGCTGGCAACAGGAAGAGAAACCGTCACCTCGAAAAGCGATATCGATATGGTCATTCGATTTTCCGAAGTCTTCACCCCTGGTGCCGCTAGGGAAATCGTAAATACGTTGATGAAACTTCCTGTTCGGATCGATGTTCAATTGGAAATGAAAGAAGGTGCCGTTTCATTGCTTGAATATGCCAGCTGTGAGGGAAAGGCACTCTTATTCCGTACAGTCGATGGTCCCCTTTTACGGCATGTCCATGAACAAACGTAAAAGGTAAAGCGGTGTTCAAGTTCCTTATATCCCTATCGCTACCTTGAATGAAAACGATGAGAGGAGGTGAAGCCGATAGCCCAAAATGAACTGCAAAACGTCGGAAAGCAGGAGGTAGATGTGTAATCCGGGATACAAGGATCGTGGCTATCCATTATAGTCCGCCGTTCCCTTGCCGCTGCATGATGGAAATTTTCCAATTCGACTTTTTCCATACCGATTAATCGAATTTAATATGAAGGAGTGTTGCGCAATGAAGTTGGGCCATTATTTAAGTATGATTCCCTTTCTCGGAATGCTTTTTTCTCTCCCTTTTGTTAATCGTGTAGAACCGTTTGTACTTGGATTGCCGTTCATCATGTTTTGGATCGTTTTATGGGTGGTTCTAACATCCATAATCATGGCGATCGTTTTTAAACTGGACCCCGCCAATCGTGAAGGCGGTGACATGGAATGAACGCCTCGCTCTTTGTGCTGTTTGGTTTTCTCCTACTCGTTGTATACATCGGAATAAATGCAAAAAAAGGAAAGGAAATGAATCTTGAGCAATGGGCCGTTGGCGGAAGGGGATTTGGAACGATTTTGGTTTTCCTTTTGATGGCGGGAGAATCGTATACAACGTTCACATTTCTCGGGGCCAGTTCATGGGCATATGGAAAGGGTGGACCTGCCTTTTATATCATCGCCTATTTAAGCCTTATTTACTGCATTTTTTATTGGATGTATCCAAATGTCTGGAAATATGCAAAGGTTCATGGACTGGTGTCTCAATCGGATTTCTTTGCAAGTAAGTATAATAGTTCCTTTTTAGGGATCATCACTGCCCTTATTGGCGTCATATCGATGATTCCCTACATTGTCCTTCAACTGAAGGGCCTTGGCATCATTGTCTCCGAAGCATCATATGGGGCCATTTCCCCTACTGCCGCGACTTGGATCGGCGTCATTTCCGTGACAGTTTATGTGATGATTTCAGGTATTCACGGATCTGCGATGACCGCGATAATCAAAGACATATTAATATTCGGGGTGGTTCTATTTATTGGGATCTATATTCCTTTTCATTACTACGGTGGAATAGAACCGATGTTTAGAGAAATCCAGGCGACCAATCCGGATTTTCTCAAGCTGCCTGATAGTGGCCTTGGTGTGTCTTGGTTCATATCCACCGTGGTGATGACGAGCATTGGCGGGTTAATGTGGCCGCATCTTTTTGTAGCCACGTATACGGCATCCAGCCCTAAAGCGATTCGTAAAAATGCCGTTATAACCCCACTCTATACTTTGATGCTATTATTCGTCTTTTTTGTAGGATTTGCGGCGATCAAGCAAGTGCCTGGTTTGCAAGGAGCGGATACAGACCTCGCACTCCTGCGTGTATCCATCCAAACGTTCGATCCTTGGTTCGTCGGGGTGATTGGCGCCGCAGGCTTATTGACGGCTTTGGTTCCTGGCTCCATGCTTTTGATGACAGCATCCGTATCATTATCCAAGAACGTATATAAAGTGGTTAGGCCCCTAGCTACCGAAAGGCAAATTTCCACAACTTCCAAAATGCTGGTACCTGTCATTTCACTTATTTGCGTCTATTTTACATTCAATGGAGGCAACTCCATCGTAACCCTTCTCCTTATGGCCTATAGCTTTATCACTCAATTGTTCCCGGCAGTCCTCTTTAGCCTGGCGAAGAATAATATGGTCACGAAACAAGGAGCGGCTGCCGGCATGTTGGCAGGAGTCATCACTGTTGCATACATGACGATTACAAATGCCACCATAGGCACTTTGCTTCCCTTATTACCACAAGTAATGAAGGATTTGAATGTCGGCATCATTGCTTTGAGCATAAATATATTTTTCATGCTGGTCGTCAGTTATTTCACTAAAAAGCTACCGGTATCTTCAGACATGAAAAGTTCTCCAACCATTTAACGGATATCACTGAACATGATGGGTATAAAGGATCCATATCCGATAAATGGAATCCAATGAAGTACCAATCGTATACAAAGGGAGGAATTTAGATGAAAAATGCCGACATGATCGAAAAAAGAATCGGACACTCACTCAAGGATGAAGCAGTGAAAGAAAGAATCAAAGAGTCATTAAGAGAGTTAACTGGATTAGTAGGCGTTTCTGGTTCTGAGCAAGAAGTCGTTAAATATATGCAGGAGAGGTTGCTGCCATTAGCGGATGAGGTAAAGGTGGATCGAAATGGGAATGTAATCGCGATAAAAAACGGCAACGGTCCAGGACCCAAAGTGATGATTTCGAGTCATTCCGATGAAGTAGGTTTTTGCGTGAAAAATATCTTACCGAATGGTTTTATCATGTTCGATAAGGTAGGAGGAGTTTCCGATCAATTATTGCTGGGAAGGAAAGTCTGGATCACGACACGGAAATTACCAGGCATAATCGGAATCAAGGCAGGTCATATGCAAACTCCCGAGGAAAGTATGCGGGTCAAAACAACACGTGAATGTTACATAGATGTCGGGGCTTCCTCTCGGGTAGAGGTGGAAGGACTTGGAATAAGAATAGGGGACCCCATCGTATTTCAAAGCGATTTTATGGAAATGGCCGATAAAGATCTTGTTTCCACTAAATCCGTCGATAATAGAATTCACTGTGCAATCTTGATCGAGCTATTTAAAGAACTGCAAGGGGTTGAATTTGCCGGTAAGCTGTTCGGGGTCGTAACGGTCCAAGAAGAAGTCGGCCTCCAGGGTGCCGTAATGGCAGGAAATGCCATCGAACCTGATTATGCCATTGTTCTAGACACGATCCCGGCCGGTGATACACCCGATATAGATACGGAAATATCACTTCCCGTCTACCTCGGTGCGGGCCCAGCCTGCCCGATTGCTGATGGTGTAAGAGGTGGCATGGCTTTTAACTATATCCATCCCAAAGTTAGGGAAATCGTTGAAGAGCAGGCAATGAAAGCAAGTATCCCCTTGCAAACCATTACTCTAATCGGGGACGGCTATACGACTGATGCAGCAAGTTTGACATCAGCGAATAAAGGCATACCAGTGGGAGTGGTGGCAACGCCACGAAGATACTCCCACTCTCCCGTAGAATTGGTCAATCTAAATGATGCCCTGGGTGTGTTGAAAATCGTGACAGGAATTGTCATCGAAAACGGAATGAAGGATTTGAGCTTCATCTAACGACCTATACTAGGTAAAGCGAGAAGAAACACTTGGTTGTTATTCGTGTTAAAGGAATATCATGACCTATCTAAAGGACAGCATGCTGACTCAGTGTGCTGTCCTTTTCACGTTCGCGATGCGAAAGCGGGGATTCATATTTTAGGATCTGCGTGGAACAAAAGATGGTAAGATCATTTCCGATTATCGTTAACTTGCTAATTTTGATTTCATTAACAAATGGTATGTCACATAGTCGGTGCATTCAGCATTCACCCATTCATCTGCGAAAAAGGGTTCGCCTATATCATGGTTTGCGTTGTTTGAAAGTGTAACAGCTTGGAATCCAAGCGGAACGAACTTGTAAAAAGTGGGGAAAAACAGATGACCGATGATCATTCAGTAGCAGCCATTTGGCATCATGTTACGTTCGGTTGTGCGGAGTGGCTTGGCGCCTTGGGCAACATTACGATATGATCGATCGTAAAAAAACAGGGATGAATCACGTTCACGATTACGGATCTAATCGACATATCCTTTACAAGCTAATAATCTAGCAGGATGATATAAGGACCCTGTCGCTATGAAAAAAGCGATGGCCCACCTAGTGCATGGCTTTTTTCATTTTCAACCCTTAAGGGAAGCTGTTTTCGAATAAATCATCAAATGTGAGTAATAAAAGGTTAAAATGGCATAGAAATCGAAATATACATACGAGTATGGAAATGAAATTGTGACTTTAGTCATCAACTGACACAAAAAAGGGGAAATTATATGTTTACTAGAGAAGCCATTGCATCTTTTAATGAATTGGAATGCTCTTTATACGGTTATATCACCAAAAATGCCCAGAAGGTGGCTTATATGAGAATTAGGGAGCTAGCGGATGAAACGCATGTTTCCACCTCTACCATTCTTCGTTTTTGCAGGAAGGTCGATTGCTCCGGTTATTCGGAATTTAAAGTGAAGCTTAAATTGTTCATGAACGAAAAACAGCCTATCAAGCTTAAAAGTACTCAGCATTCTTTATCGGAGTTTGTCGAAAGGACGTTAAAAGGAAGTTTCGAATCATATATCCAAGAAACCGCACAATTGATTGCCAAGGCAGAAAGTGTGATATTTTTGGGCATCGGCAGCTCTGGCATCATGGCCGAATATGGGTCACGCTACGTTTCGAGCCTGGGGAAATCGTCCATTTATATTAAGGATCCTTTTTTTCCGATCCATTCGAAGTATTCCAGTAATAGTGTGACAATTGCCTTGAGCGTGTCTGGAGAAACATCGGAAATCGTTGATCTGATCAAAGGATTCAAAGAAGTGGGAAGCACCATTGTCAGCATAACGAATAATAAGGTCAGCACGATTGCAAGGATTTCCGATTTGAATATAGCTTATTTCGTTACTGAGGAATACAGCGGCAAATCGAATATAACGACACAAATACCTGTCGTTTACCTTTTAGAGGCAATTGCAAAAGAACTTTACAAATGATTGGAAACACCCTGTTTCTTTTTTGTGACAGATGACAACCGGCGGCACAAAAAACAGAAAGGAGTAATGGTATTTACCGTGATGTTGAAAGCGGATACAATTCTTTGTAGAAAGAGGTGAAAAAATGATTCATCAAACGAAACAATCTTTCCCGGATGACTTTCTTTGGGGTTCTGCATCAGCTGCTTATCAAGTGGAAGGAGCTTGGAATGCGGATGGCAAAGGTCCTTCCGTCTGGGATGTTTACACCAAAATGGATGGAACGACTTACGAAGGTACGAACGGGGATGTGGCGGTCGACCACTATCACCGATACCGGGAAGACATTGCCTTGATGGCCGAAATGGGCTTGAAAACCTATCGCTTTTCCGTAGCCTGGAGCAGGATTTATCCAAAAGGAAAAGGGGACGTCAATGAAGCGGGGCTCAAATTTTACGATGACTTGATTGACGAATTGATAAAATACGGCATTGAACCCATTTTGACGGTCTATCATTGGGATGTTCCTCAAGCATTAATGGAGGAATATGGTGCCTGGGAGTCAAGGGAAATCATCCATGACTTCAACGAATATTGCATTACCCTGTTCAAGCGCTTTGGGGGGCGGGTCAAGTATTGGGTCACCTTGAATGAGCAAAATGTATTCATTGGCTTAGGATACCGGACAGGGCTGCATCCGCCAGGGGTGAAGGATCCTAAAAGGATGTACGAAGCCAATCATATCGCTAACCTGGCAAATGCGAAGGCGATACAATCGTTCAGAAGGTTTGTACCCGACGGCAAGATCGGCCCAAGTTTTGCATATGGACCGACCTATCCTTATACTTGCAAGCCGGATAATATCCTTGCATTCGAAAATGCCGAGGATCTTAATAACCATTGGTGGCTGGATGTTTATTGCTGGGGGACCTATCCGAAAATTAGCATGAAATATCTTGAGAGGGAGGGTATCGCGCCGACAATTTTGGAAGGGGATATGGAACTCCTCGCCTTTGGAAGGCCTGACTTCATCGGGGTCAATTACTATCGGACGGGTACCGTTGAAATGAACCCGCTTGACGGCATCGAACTGGGAGCCATGAATACGACTGGAAAGAAAGGAACGTCAGAGGAAAGCGGGATTCCCGGTCTGTTCAAGTCGAAGCGAAATCCACACTTGGAAACGACGAATTGGGATTGGGAAATCGATCCGACCGGTCTTCGCATCGGTCTTCGCAGGCTCACCAGCAGATACAGGCTCCCCATCCTCATTACGGAAAACGGCTTGGGTGAATATGATACGCTTCTAGATGGGGACGTAGTGGATGATGATTATCGGATTCAATATTTGAAAAGCCACATACTGGCCTGTCAGGATGCCATCTGTGACGGCGCCGATTTGATCGGTTATTGCACTTGGTCATTCACGGATATTCTAAGCTGGCTGAACGGGTACAAGAAACGCTATGGTTTCGTATATGTGAACAGGGATGAACAAAGTGAAAAAGATCTGCGGCGGATAAAGAAAAAGAGTTTCGATTGGTATAAGGAATTGATCAAAACAAATGGAGTTAATTTACAGAATATTCAACCTAATTCCCTGAAGGAGGAATGAACGATGAAAAAAATACTATTGGTATGCGCCGCGGGCATGTCCACAAGCTTGCTGGTCAATAAAATGAATGATGCTGCCAAAGCGAAGGGCATCGACATTGATATTGTTGCCTTGCCCATATCGGAATGTTCAAAAGCCGCGGAGGAAGTCGACGTCGTCTTATTAGGTCCACAGGTCCGTTATCAAAAAGCCCAGGTGGATTCCATTGTAGCAGGAAGGGTGCCTGTAGAAGTCATAGAAATGAGAGCCTATGGAATGATGAACGGGGG
Source organism: Peribacillus sp. FSL E2-0218 (assembly GCF_037992945.1). Lineage (NCBI taxonomy): Bacteria > Bacillati > Bacillota > Bacilli > Caryophanales > Bacillaceae > Peribacillus > Peribacillus sp. FSL E2-0218. Next base: position 2,511,727 of record NZ_CP150304.1, read on the forward strand.
TGCGATTCTCGATCGTGCTTTAGAGCTGATTGGATAGAACCAAAAAAAAATAGATTCTAGGGGGTATAGTATGGGATTCATGGCTGGTTTTGAACGTGTAATGGAAAAAGCCCTTGTTCCTATCGCAGCTAAATTGAATTCGCAAAGACATATTGTCGCGATTCGTGATGCTTTTATTTTAGCTTTTCCAATCACACTGGCAGGTTCATTGATTGTTCTCTTGAATTTTGCCGTGCTGGCTCCGGACGGGTTCATTGCAAAACTGCTGTTCTTGAATAAGTTATTTCCTAATTTAGCAGATTACCAGCAGGTATTTGCACCAGTATTGAATGGTTCAACCAGCATTTTATCCATTTTCATCGTTTTTCTGATCGCCAGGAATATAGCGATTGCCATGAAGGCGGATGACCTTCTTTGCGGATTGACCGCCCTTTCGACGTTTTTCATCGTCTATCCTGCTTATACCGTCGTGGACGGAGCCAGTTTTCTTTCCACCCAATGGGTTGGCGCACAGGGCCTTTTCGTAGCCATGATCATCGGTTTGCTTGTAGGTGAGATTTTCAGCCGATTGTCCAGGTCGAAGCGCCTGCAAATCACGATGCCTGCATCGGTGCCGCCTGCCATCGCAAGAACGTTCAAGGTTCTTTTTCCCATCGTCATCATTACGGTTTTATTCTCGGTCGGTAATGCAATCATATTAGCTATCTATCCAAATGGGATACATGAATTGATTTATGCAGCGATTCAGACCCCATTGAAAAACTTGGGGACGAATATTTTCTCATTGGTGCTCTTGGCCATCGTGTCGAATCTTCTCTGGGTATTCGGAATTCATGGTCCCAATACGATCGCGGCGATCAGAGAAGGAATGTTTGCTGAGGCAGGCCTCGAAAACCTTAACTATGTGGCCGCACATGGCTCGGCTTGGGGTGCGCCATACCCCGTCACGTGGGCTATCAATGATGCATTCGCCAACTACGGCGGGTCTGGCATGACCTTGGGATTGATCATAGCGATTTTCATTGCATCAAGGAGACAGGATTACCGTGATATCGGGAAGCTATCCATTGCCCCGGGTATCTTTAACATCAACGAACCGATCATTTTTGGATTGCCTGTCGTCCTTAATCCGATATTGATCTTCCCCTTCATCCTGGTACCTGCTGTAAACATCTTGATTGGTTATATCGCGATCAGCACGAAGCTGATACCGCCTATTGCCTATGCTGTGCCTTGGACGACGCCTGGTCCGCTGATTGCCTTCTTCGGTACAGGCGGGAACTGGATGGCCTTGTTTATCGGACTCATTTGCCTTGCCGTTTCAACGCTAGTCTACCTGCCGTTTGTGCTGGCCTCGAATAAGGCTGCGTCCATCCAGCAATCATCGGAATCCAGCAATAACGACTTACCGGCATAGAAAGGAGAAGGAATGAACACTTATCGAATTCAAATGAATTGCGGGCAAATAGCTTATCTTAGTGACTTCTTCTCGCAATACGAAGATGAACAGATCCAGACTGTCCTTTTATCCGCCAATCGGGTCCAAGCGGTTTTCGAAGCCAAGACCCCACTCAATATCGAGGAAGCGGTGAAGCACCTTAAACAGGTTTTTCAGTTATCGAAGTTTGGCCCTGGGCTATATTTTACCATCAAAAATATGTAGAGAGTTACGGGGGTGGCAGCTCATGTCCAACTACTTAGCCTTTGACATAGGCGGAACAGAAATAAAATACGGCTTACTGACCGAATCCGGGGACATATTGGAAAAGGGAGCATTTCCAACGGTTCGTAATAACGGGGAAGTCATCCTTCAAGCCATATTGGCTAAGGTTTCCCTTTTTCCGAGCTTACGAGGGGTCGCCCTCAGTGCCCCCGGATTTGTCAACAACGAAACGGGATTTATCGAAGTAGGAGGAGCCATCAAGGATTTTGATGGCTTCAACATAAAAAACTATATGGAAGAAATGACGAAGCTTCCAGTCACGGTCGAAAATGATGTGAATTGTGTCGCCCTTGCCGAGAAATGGAAAGGCAAAGCAAAGGAACATGAAAATTTCCTCTGCATGACAGTGGGCACTGGTGTTGGCGGGGCGGTTTTCATCAATGATCGGTTATACCGCGGCGTTTCATTTGGGGCCGGTGAATTTGGATACATGATCACCCATGGTATTGAAAGCGGGGCGGCTTTAAAAAATACATTGAGCTGGAATGGTTCGATTACAGGCTTAAGAGAGCGATATGCCGTACGGAAAGGACTTCAAGCAGCCGAATTGACAGGTTTGGATATATTTCAAGCCTATGAAGCTCAGGATCCCATCGCACTGGAAGAGGTTGAACGATTTTATGATAGTCTTGCCATCGGACTACATAATTTGTATTTCCTCTTTAATCCAAGCAAAATCTTGCTTGGAGGAGCTGTAAGCGTAAGGGAAGAACTGATTCCTGAGCTAAGAAGGCGGGTCGAATCGTTAAATGGATATATAAACGGAGATTGCATCGATGCCTGTCAATTGAACAATGATGCGGGCATGATCGGTGCCCTGTATCACCATCACCAAACATACGCGCAACAAGGAAGAAGGGAATAGCCATGGAAGAAATGGAAGCGGTAGCGTTTCAGATTATCAGTAATGTAGGAACAGCAAAAAGCTTGGTAATGGAAGCCTTATATGAAGCGCGGGATGGCCGGTATGATGCGGCCGAGGAAAAGCTGAAAGAATCTCGGACTTATATGCTAGAAGGCCACCATGCCCATGCAGCGCTTATCCAGCAGGAGGCTTCCGGACAAAAGGTGGAATTTTCATTGCTGCTAATGCATGCAGAAGATCAAATGATGAGTGCAGAGACAATTAGTGATTTAGTTGCTGAAATGATTAAAATGTATCAGGAAATGAGACAAAAATAAAAATGGTGGGGTGTCGTTATGAAAAAAGGGATAAAAATCGTGACAATAGGCGGGGGTTCAAGCTACACACCCGAATTGATCGAAGGCTTCATCAAACGCTATGACGAGCTTCCAGTTCGTGAAATCTGGCTTGTTGATATAAACAAAGGAAAGGACAAACTGAACATTGTAGGGAATCTTGCGAAAAGAATGGTGGAAAAGGCAGGTCTGCCCATTGACATACATCTTACCCTCAACCGGCGAGAGGCACTGAAGGATGCGGATTTTGTCACGACCCAATTCCGGGTCGGCCTCCTTGACGCAAGAGCTAAGGACGAGAGGATCCCTTTGAAATACGATGTGATCGGGCAGGAGACGAATGGGCCAGGAGGACTTTTCAAAGGACTTAGGACGATACCGGTGATCCTTGACATTTGCAAAGATATGGAGGAGCTATGTCCCGACGCCTGGCTTGTGAACTTTACCAATCCAGCTGGAATGGTTACCGAGGCTGTCTTAAGATATAGTCCGATCAAAAAGGTTGTGGGCTTATGCAACGTGCCGATCGGAATGAAAATGGGCATTGCCAAAGCGCTTGATGTTGATGACAGCAGGGTTCAGGTCGATTTTGCCGGGTTGAATCATATGGTATTCGGTCTTGATGTTTATCTGGACGGAAAAAGCGTGAAGGACCAGGTGATAAAGGCGCTTGGAAATCCGGAAAATGAAATGACGATGAAAAATATCGCTGGCTTTGCCTGGGATCGTGATTTCATTAAAGGAATCGGCCTTATCCCATGTGGTTACCACCGTTATTATTTTAAAACAGATGAAATGCTTGCCGAGGAAAAGGAGTCTTCAGTAACAAAAGGAACGCGCGCCGAAGTGGTCCAGCAACTGGAAAAGGACTTATTCGAATTGTATAAAGATCCAGAACTGAATGTAAAACCGCCTCAATTGGAAAAGCGGGGCGGAGCGTATTACAGCGAAGCGGCGTGCAGCCTCATCAATTCGATTTATAATGATAAGCGGGACATTCAGCCTGTCAATACAAGGAATAATGGTGCCATTGCAAGCATCCCGGACGAGTCGGCGATTGAAATAAGCTGTGTGATCACGAAGGAGGGACCAAAACCGATTGCCATCGGAGACCTGCCAGTAGCGGTTCGTGGATTGGTCCAGCAAATTAAATCCTTCGAGAGAATGGCTGCAGAAGCGGCCGTCACTGGGGATTATCGAACAGCGTTAGTAGCGATGACGATCAATCCACTCGTGCCTTCGGACACCATTGCCAAGAAAATATTGGATGAAATGCTAGAAGCTCATAAAGAAGACTTGCCACAATTTTTTAATGAAGTGAGATCATAAACCGTGCACCACGGTATTCGCAATGACAAACAAAAACCCTTGTTCATCAGCAAGGGTTTTTGTTTGTCACCGTCTTTGCTCACTAACCTTACTGCTTGGCATTTAAACCACTCTTCGCCTCAATAGTCCTATAAAGACATAATAGCAAGATGGTTAACATACATAATGGAGAGTAATAACCTGTGGACATAGGAGGTAGGAGCATGAAAAAAAACAATGGCTGGTATCAGTTGGAGGGAAAACCTCCTTCACCCAATAACCAGCAACTAGGCAAGACGATACTGAAAAGTTTGTTGCTTGTAGGGCGAAATGGGCAAGAGCAGGTACTGATCAAGTGCAGAAATCAATCATACCTAACAAAAAAAATGGCTGCTCTTAAACCTTCATCCAAGGGATGAATGATGGACCCTCCCAAGGCTAACGTAATATGGAACTTTTGTTTATTTTGAGACGATTCATTCCATGGCCGAATATACACAACTCAGCTTTTTACAAACTCCAGGTCAGCAAGTTCCCGTCATCCCGTCATGGTGAGGGTTTCGCTTGCTGTAAGCACAAAAGGCACGCCCGATAAGTCCCGCAATGTATGGGGATTTTCCATGGAAGAGGAAATATTGATTTGGCATGCACCACATTCCCGTCTTTTCCGTGCGGGATGCCATCCGCTTTCCTGACACAGTTATGTAGTTATCTGGAATCTTCGACAGCTGTATGACTGTTGAAGAAATTTTGTTAGAAGGTTGGGGTTAACCTCAAGAAATAAATAATACTGCCACTCAAAGTGGCACGATTGAGCAATGGGTAAATCCAAATGATAAGTATCTTTACTTCGATGAAGGAATTTTAGTAACCATACAAAACTGACACTGCGATAGGTGTTAGTTGTTCTTATTATTCCGGGGTAATGAATACCTTTTTACTAAACTTAGCCTGGGATAACTATAAAGTTTTGGAGGGATAAATTATGAGGGACAAATTGATAAATGTAGGGATTATAGGCGGGTCTTTGAATAATCAGTGGGCTAGTAAAACACATATTCCAGTACTTAAGGAAAGTCCTTTTTTTCAAATAATGGCGATTGGAACATCGAAAATGGAAACCGCGAAAAAAAGTGCTACGATGATTAATGCTCCTCTGGCTTTTACAAGTTATAAGGAATTAGCAAAATCTAAAGATGTTGATTTGGTAGTAGTTAGTATAAAAGTTCCTTTCCATTATGAAGCTTCTATCGCTGCCATAAAGGAAAATAAACATCTCTACTGTGAATGGCCTTTAGGCATAGACACCATACAAGCTAAAGATTTGGCCAATTTAGCTGATCAAGCAAATATTCACCATGCCATTGGATTGCAAGCAAGACAATCTCCAGAAGTGAATTATTTGAAACAAGCAATAAAACAAGGTGAGATTGGTAAGATACTATCCTGCACAATGCAAGTAGCTACTCAAGGAAAAGGGAAAATAACGGACCAAAGAAGCGACTATCTATTAAAAAAAGAAAATGGAGCAAATTTACTTACAATTAATGGAGGGCACTCTCTCGATGTTCTTTGCTATATTCTGAGTGATTTTAAAGAATTATCAGCTACTATGAATGTGAATTATACAGAAGCAATCATACAAGAAACTGGTATAAAAACACCTAAAAACACAGCTGATCAAATATTAATACACGGGACACTCATTGATGGTACTTCGGCATCTGTTCATATTCAAGGTGGGGTTTATCCAAATTTTCATTTAGAGATTAGAGGAGAAAAAGGTGTTTTTCGATTAAAACAACATAATTCTTCAGGTCATGTACAATTTGGAAATCTCAAAATCGAAAAGATTACACATTCTAACTTTTCCTCCTTTACTGAAACTGATGATGTCTATTTGGAAGAAATAAAACTATCCTACAAAGAAGATAGTAGTCCAGCAGGATATGTTGAAAATGCATATAATCTTTTAGCGAGAGATATATTAGAAAACAAAAGTCAAATTCCTAATTTTAATGACGCTGTTAAGTTGCATCAGTTGATAGATGCGATTCAAGATTCTGCAGAGACAGGTAAAAAAATAGTATTAATGAATGAGTAACAACATTAAGACCGATTAAGTAACCAACTTATTTTATTGAAAACGATAACGTTACGGTCAATTTGCCGATAAAACTCGTCAAGCTCGTATTAATGGCCGGACACAGCATCACAGCAAGTATACCGCAATCGGAAAAGTACATGAAAGATATAGACATAAACCTGATTGTAGAGGCAATCGAAAACGAATTGGATGGTCAAATCGTTGATATTAAATCGGCAAACGGCGATACCGTTTCCGTATTCATTGATTAGGATTTACTTATGATGCATGTAAAGGTGAAAGTAAAGGACGTTCGGTTTTCCATCCCGGTTCCATATGTGATTTTAAACATTGGGATCTCAATTTTGACTTCAAGATTCGTTCAGCAAATGGCAAACAAATGGACAAAAGAGCCCTTCGAAAGAAAAAAACTGGACTTTACCTTTCCCCTAATAGACAAAAATATGCTAAAGCCGATCGTCGAGGAACTGAAAAATCACAAGGGACTGGTGCTGGTGGATGTCAAGGCCAAGGACGGTACAGAGGTTAAGGTTAGACTATAATTCATTAAGGAATACACCGAGTAAAATGGTAAAAGCGGAACCCGTTCTAAATATAGGACGGGGTTAAAATATAGTTGTTGGCTATCCAATAACGAAAATTGGTGAGTAAAAACTTTTTATTATCATAGACATGAGCCTGTTAGTCAGCTTTCATCGGTATGGAAGTTTTTTTCTATTGGAGTTGCATTAATAATATGGGCGCGGATTATCTCTTAACAAATCATTAATAAGTGGAGCCATAGATTGATTATGGTAAATTCCTGGATATGGTACCTGAAATGATTTAAAGTCAGACGCCACGTCATTAAGCAAAAAATGCGGACCTTTAGCGGTTTTGATCTAATGCGATGAAGTATAGCCTAAGTTTGCACAAAAAACTGTTCACAGGACGATGGGAGTCTGCTAGGAATATAACATGTATAAGTTATTTCGAATCCTAAGAGTCATTGGAAGCAGCATTGAATAGATCTTTAATCAAGATAACAGCCAGTAATAACGAAGAAAAAGGGAACGGGAGTTTTTGGTTAGTTGATGAATAATTTTATTCTAGTTTACATAATATATATTATAGGAAGTTGTATTTTAATCTTTAATAATATCTCATATCTCAAGAATACTTAACTTAGTGAGACAAAACATTGATTTTGGTTCAACTTAATCTAATTCATATTTATTCTTTACATTTATCCATTCTAATTTGCTGATCGATTTTATTTATTTTTTTGTAATTCCTTTATTTTGATATATTGCCTTGAATGTCATTTGCGCTTTATTTTGAATAACAAAATTTTAAATATGCTCCATTAGCAATTCAATGTCTTTATGTATTTAATCCTAATCATTATCAGTTAATTCCAGATAATGATTAGGATTGAATCATGTGATCCAATCCATGACATTTCTTATATGGTTCAGGTACTTAATTATTTCACTCTTAGAATATCCAGTTTCTTGGTTGTAGAGATTACATCGATCGTATGGTCACCCTTAGTATAGAAAACGGATGCCCCTTCTCTTTCTCCTTTTTTCCACCCATTCGCTTTAATGGCCCATTCATAGCTAGATGGAATGCCGTTCTCTTCAGAAGCCCTTGACCAATCATAGTTCTTACCGTACTCACTTTCCTTTGTGAGCTCAGCATTTTTAGGTACAGGGAATTCGTATTAATCTTCGTTTGTTTCGTAGAGTGATAAAGTTCCGAAATAATAAAGTACGCTACCGCCAATCAAAAGTGCAATCATGGCAAGTGTCCAACCAATCTTTTTCTTCATTTTTCGAATGCTTCCCTTCAATCTTTTATACGCTGGGACTAAAAAGAGTTTTTTGCTGCAGAAATTCTGTATTTAAGACATATTGTTATATTAAAATATAAAAATAATGCCGAAGTGAGAAAAATCACGGGTTAACACCGTGATAAAATTATACAAATATAATAAAATTACTGAATGCTTCATTTGTTTACCACTCAAAACTACCCCTTGCCTGTTAAAAACACATCCTCTTTTGTTTACTGCAACGTATTATCTCCGCTTATAAAATGACATTCATAGCAGGCTATTCGATGAATCCGCTTACCGCTTGAAAGAATTACGATAGGATGGATTTCGTGAGCTAGGCCAATCGACGCCCAACCTAATCTATCTTTTCATTATTGAATTAACTCAAAAATCTGGATCATGATAATGTATGACATATTCAAGTATGATCCGAGTTCTAAAAATGCTCCTGCGTACACATCTTGGTCCATTGAGAAATAAATGTCGCATAAATGGACTACAATTGCTGTATATGACTTGTAACTCCACATTAGACCACTCATGCCTAGTTATCCAACGAGCCCCTTTATAAGACCATCATGCAATTATGGGGTTATTGAAATCTTTTTTGATCAGCCTCCGTTTATGTATTGATGTTTCCGCACGTCTTGAGCATCCCAGCTTATTCCTGTAAGGACTTCTAAACCAGTTGAACCCGTCAATAATGGAATCATTCCCATCTCATTTAGTTTTTTTGCAATTTTAATAAACTCGCTAAACTTATCCATTTCCCCCTCCATTTCCTTGAATTTGTCTGCCAATCATATACTTTTTCCTTTTTTGCAAAAATACGGCCAAAGTCTGTTACGATAGGTTGACCATAGACTAGCCATGGATCAATCTCATGTATCGGTAGTTCCTTATTACACTTATGTTTCTTCACAGTAAGTGGATAGATCAAGTGAACAATTTATCATTACAATTACCAGACTTATGCATTATCTCAGTTCGGGGTCCATCCGAAATATTCTTCGCCATATGTCATAAGGGAAACCTTCATTTAAACATCCTGAGTCATTGAATCCCTATAATGTACGGCAGAAAGTAATTTTAACCCTCTTAAGTGTTTGATCTGTTTATCCACTATTTCTATTGCCTCATTTGTGTTTCCTTCAAGAACGTATTCCTCTGCCTTAAGCCAGGAGAGGTATACGTTATCCTTGATTTGCTCTTTATAAGAGTTGTAGGCGTGTTGGTTACCCTCGTGAAGGGAAATGACCGCACCATAATAGAACTTGACTTTGTTATCCTTCATTTTTGATAAGAGTTCTTTTGCCTCTTTGTACTTTTCTTGCTTAGTAAGGAGCATGACGTTTGCCTGATTTTTGGCTGTTTTCTGTTTGATGCGATTCAATGTTTTTTCCGCTTCTGCTTCATTACCGTATAGGAGCTGGTAAATGAATCGATAATGCGGTATTTTTGATTTGCTTACGTAATGCTTGATTTTTTCTGCATTTTTTCCAAAAAGAACGTGATAATAGTAAAACCTGAAAAGGTAAGCCAAAAAAAGGAACATCAAGATAAAAAGTCCCCATGATGGTGCCCCGATGAGACCCATTGTAAATGCAGCTAAAAATAAAATGATGAATGCCCAAATCATGTGATTCACCCCCCTTGGCACTACAATACTGAATCCCGAATGGATGGATCCAACCAACATTCTTAAGACCATGGCAAAAGGTATGCAACCAGTCAATATTAATATCAAACATCTTGGTGAAAAGCTTGAAGCTATGATTGTCATCGACTCCCGACGGTATAATCCCCTGAAACCCTTGCGTCAAGATTCATGTACGGATCGATTCAAGCCTGGTTTGGACGGATTCGAGCGAGTTATGTGCCTCATGGACGATTTGCTTGATCAGTTCATCGACAGTCAATATTTCCTTAATCAGTCCGACGGATTGTCCGCACGACCAGATACCTCCATCCAAATCTCCCTCAAAGTATACTTTTTTGCTTCTTTGACCTGTAATGAGCGGAATTAAGGCTTCTATCGTGGCTCCTTCATTTTCGAGTCGGTCCACTTCTTTACTGACAGCATTCAACGCTACCCGCGATGGGCTTCCTATATTTCTTTGAATGACGACCGTATCCATTTCATTTGCCGATACCATCCAGTCTTTAACATGATCATGAATGGGAGCTTCTTTTGTGGCCATGAAGCGGGTTCCCATAACGATACCCTCAGCCCCCAGTGACAAGGCACTAACAAGGCCTCTGCCATCTGAAAAGCCCCCTCCCGCAATAACGGGTATGGAAACGGAATCGACGACCCTAGGCAGCATGACAAGCGTTCCTACATCCCCCATGCCGGGGTGCCCGCCTGTTTCATTTCCAACGATAATTACGGCATCGACCCCTAATTTCTCTGCAGAAATCGCATTTTTGACACTTGCTACCTTATGGATCACGGTAAAGCCGTGCTCTTTAAGCTTTGGCATCAATCCCTCTGGACTTCTGCCGCTCGTTTCGACGATTTTCACGTCTTCGTCCACTAAAATATCAATGAAGTCAGCATTTGGCGTGGCCGTTTGACTTGGAAATAAATTGAGGTTCACGGCGAAGGGCTTTTTTGTCAAAGATTTCACTTTACGTATTTCATCACGCAGACGCTCGGGTGTCGCCTGTGTTTTCGAAGTAATGATGCCAAGTCCCCCTGCTTCGGATACGGCAGCTGCGAGCGGCGCCCGCCCAACTTGAAACATCCCCCCGCAGATTATCGGATATTCGATTTCCAACATTTCAGTGATTCGTGTTTTCAATTGGCATTCCCCTTTCAATGTTTGGTTTGTTCGGCATTGCTCAGGTATACCTCATCATTTTTTAGTTGCATGTAAAGGAGTTTCTAATGGCAAGGCAAGTATCAACCTTCAAGGATTTATAAGTGACTTGTTACATAATTGCCCGTAGGCCATTCCAAGTTGGTAAAAAGCAAATCCTGCGTTTATCCCTTCATGATGGATGATTGAAAATATGCACGGTTAAACGTGAGAAAAGATGTGGTGAAGTAATTTAATAGGATGGTATTCGAAGTTACCTTAAGTATAGTGGAATCTGTATCCGCTTACAACGGATTGGTGGGAGTTACAAAACATGATATTTTCAAACTCGCATGGCAAGATGGAAAAAAGACGGAGCCTATGCCCCGCCTTGACTTTCAGAATATTTTCTTCTCGTTTAACTCCTTGGCTAAATCCTTGAAATAGTGAAGTGATTCAGGGTTGCCCATGGAGTCTGCATTCACCACTTTATCAAACTCGAAACCTAACAATCCTTTTCGGATCGGGACTTCCATTTTCTTTCCGTTCAGTGTTTTAGGTATTTGTTCGACAGCATAAATGTGATCAGGGACGAAGCGCGGCGACAATTGTCCTCTGATTTGTTCGTTGATTGCTGCTGTTAACGTTGCATCCAGGTAGCTATCAGGCTTAAGGACGACGAACAGCAGCAATGAAGAGCCACGGCCAAGCACCTCCCTATCGATGACAAGGCTCTCCATCACTTCGTCAATCGCTTCCACGACGCGGTAAATATCGCTAGTGCCCATCCGGACTCCGGAACGGTTGATGGTCGAGTCCGATCGCCCATAAATGATGCAGCTTCCCTTTTCGTCAATTTTTATCCAATCACCATGTTTCCAAATGCCGGGATATGCATCGAAATAACTCTCGTGATATCTTGTACCCTTTGGATCATTCCAAAAATATAACGGCATCGATGGCATCGGTTTGGTAATCACCAATTCACCGACCTCATTAATCAATGACTGCCCCCTTTCATCAAACGCTTCGACGTGAACACCGAGCGCCCTGCCCTGTATTTCTCCGATTCTTACCGGTAATGTCGGAACCCCGCCAACAAATCCGGCACAAACATCGGTTCCGCCACTGGATGAACTGAGCCAGATATCCTTCTTGACATTCTGATAAACCCATTTGTATCCGTCACCCGTCAAAGGGGCTCCAGTGGAAAAAAGGGCCTTCAATTTTGATAAATCATATTTCCCCATCGGTTTGATGCCTAATTTCATGGAATTGGTAAGGAAAGGGGCGCTCGTTCCGAAGAAGGTCATGCCGGAATCTTCAGCCAGCTCCCAAAGCACCTCTGGATTCGGAAAGGAAGGACTGCCGTCATAAAGGACGATCGTCGCTTCATTAAGCAAGCCGCCCATCAGGAGATTCCACATCATCCAGCCTGTCGTCGTGAACCAAAATGCTGTATCCTCTGTGGACATGCCTTGATGCAGTTTAGTCGATTTGAAGTGCTCCAATATTATCCCGCCATGCCCTTGTACAATCGGTTTGGGCATTCCCGTCGTACCTGATGAATAGAGAATCCAAAGCGGGTGATCGAATGGAACACTTTCAAATGACAATTCCGCCGGTTCCAGTAAGAGGTCAGCCCACGGAATGGTATCTGCTGGATTTTCTTGTATATTCTTTTTTTCTATGTAAGGAACCAGTACAGTATGCTTGACAGTGAACAACTCTTTCTTTAGCTGGGAAACGACCGTTGTTTTATCATATACTTTTCCATTGTACCGGTATCCATCAACCGCCAGTAACACAACCGGCTCAATCTGTTTGAAACGATCTATGACACTTCTTGCCCCGAAGTCAGGTGAACAGCTCGACCAGATCGCACCGATGCTTGCTACAGCCAGGAACGCGATGACCGTCTCAGGTATATTCGGCATATAGGCCACTACCCGATCACCGGATTTCACCCCAAGTTTCCTTAGTGAATGGGCGACGGAAGCTACTTGATCTTTCAGTTCTTTCCAGCTGATCTCTTTCCGTTTGATGTGCTCGGAACGAAAAAAAATGGCCGTTTTCTCATCCTGATCATTCATTAATGCATTTTCCGCATAATTTAGCCTGGAACCCTCGAACCACTTCGCACCAGGCATGGACTGCCCTGATAAAATCGCATCATATGTCCGATTCGCTTTTACCTTGCAATAATCCCAAATCGTTGCCCAAAACGCTTCCAATTCATCAACAGACCATTTCCATAATTCATGATAAGCTTGAAATGATAAACCTTCCTTTTCCTTTAACCATTTCATATAGTGAGTCAATACCGTTTGCTCGATTTGTTCGTTAGTCGGTTCCCAAATGATTTGTCCATCCGTAAGCGATTTCATTCGATCATCTCCCTTAGGCATCAAATGCTTGATTGAATCATTTCACAAAAATTGGTAGTTTGATTAAATTGTAATGTATCCCCGTTGAACCGTCAATTAACAAGGATATTACATAGATTCATGGGCATGAATCGGAAGGTTAAGAGAGAAACAGGTCCCTTCCCCCTGTACGCTTGAAACATATATCGTACCATCCATGCTTTTGATTACGCTGTAAGAAACCATCATCCCTAATCCCGTTCCTGTATTTTCTGTCGTGAAATAAGGTTCGCCTAAACGATTTATTTGCTCTTGGGACATTCCTCTTCCTTGATCTTGAATCTTAATTTGGATGGTGGCGGCAGCATGGAGGAGATGGATGGATAGTTCTCCTTCAGACATTGATTCAATCCCGTTCTTGATGATATTGAACAGGCACTGCTGGAATTTTTTTCTTTCTCCCACAACATAGTAAGCCTCATCGTCAAAAACGGATATTTTCAAGTCAATCCCATTCTTGCTTGCCAATGGCTTGATGCTGTTCACGACATGATTGATTTCAGCGGATGTGCGCAACCGCTCCATTTTTTCGGGACATATGGAAGCAAACGTCAAATAATCATTGATGACGTCCGTAGCCCGATCTAATTCCTGCAGGGCAATATTTGCATACTTCACCTTGGTTTGAGGCGAAACGTCTTCCCTTAGCATTTGGAGATATCCCCGGGTCACGGTAAGCGGGTTACGGACTTCATGTGAAATGCTTGCTGCCAGGTGGCCGACGATTTGCAGCTTTTCCGCCTTCACTAGTTTTTCAAGCACCTGGAAATTGGCCATGATCACCTCCCATAGGATGATGACGATGACGATGCCTATCACTTGGATGATGAAATACTGTTTCCATAGGCTTATCCCTATGACGAGGTCAAAGATTTGGGTCGAAACGTAGTCTGTAAGAATATGGACAAGAAAGATTAATGCTACACCGATGACGATTTTTTTACCGACTGATATTTTTTGATAGTATTTCGATATGAAAAATAGGGAAACGCCGATGAACGGGAAAGTGATGCATGCTACATAAAACCCGCTTTCCCCACCGGTTACATAACGGATGAGGAGGGTGATCACTATTAATATCATGCCTAACCTGTAGCCGCCATATAGACCGCCTAAAATAAAAGGAATCCATCGCAGATCCCAAACGAAATGCTTTTCCGTGACTACGGGGAATAACATACAGAGGATGAGTGAAAGAATCGGAAAAATGGCCAAGAACCATCCCCTTATCGCTTTCAAACGGTACACATATTTCACTAGATAGATTACATGGGCCAAAAAGATCGGAAAAAGAATAATTAAAAAGTTAATCAGCAAATCCTTTGTCATGAGATTCATTTTTACACCGGACTTTCGATATTTTTCGAAGATTTAGAAAGGTACATAAATCATAACAAGATAGAGTGTGATAAGCTAGTAAAACTATCAGAATGAGAAGGGAACTAGGATGGGATAAAATGAAAAAGCGACGCTCGTCCCCTGATGATCCGAAATGTGGGAATGAACAGCAAAAAGCACTGAAACGACCTAGTCATTCCAGTGCAACGAAGCTTTCCATTTCCTTAATAAAGAGCAGATTTTGCGAGCATCGTAATGGTCGCATCATCCATTGGTGGATTATGAAGCCCTGCACGAACATCCCGATAGTAGCGTTGCAAGGGATTTTGCCGTTGCAAGCTTTTGGCACCAACTACCCTCATCGCCTTATCGACGATGGAGAGCGCTTTGTTTGTGACCGATAATTTAACGGCACCCAACTGGGTCGCTAATGCTTCACGATCCTCAGGATTCCGCTCCCACTTTTCTGCGACAGAGTATAGAAAATGATGCGCCTCACTTAACTCCAGTTCCATTTCCCCGATTGTCCTTTGAACGTTGGGAAGGTCCCTTATGGGTCCTGGCAAGCTATTGGGAGAATATGTTTTGGCGAATTCCACTGCATGATTTCTCGCAGCTACTGCAATTCCTAAATAACAGGCTGGTATATGTAATAGCCACGCTTCCGGTTTCCGTTTTTCCAAAGGGTTGCTTTTTTGCACATAATACTTTTCAGGCAAGCTCACGTCGTTTAACACCAAGTCATGACTTCCTGTTCCCTGCATGGAAATCATATCCCAAGTTTCTTCTATTACGACACCAGCTTCGTCGCGATGAACGAAAAATGTACCTAGCCGCTCATCCTCGGGTACCCATGCTGTCACAAGAAAAATGTCCAGGACGGGGGAAAGAGTGGTAAAAGTCTTTCTGCCATTCAAAATCCATCGTTCCCCTTTTTTAGTGGCGGTCGTTTCAGGCCGGCCTCCTCGCGTCGGGCTTCCCGTCCCGGCCTCTGATGCCGCCGTATTGACGAGGGCGCCCGCTGACACTTCGTGAAACAATTGATCCATGACCCCTTTTTCCCAGGGCTTCCTCTCCATTAAGGACAGCACCGTCCCGACGTGCCAGCCTATCCCTAAGGCGGTGGGGCCGCAATACTGCGCTATTTTTTCTTGGCAAAGGAGGAAATCATATAATGTCCCGCCATGGCCCCCAAACTCTTTTGCCAGCGTTAGCTTTGGATAGCCAAAATCCTTTAATTCTTTAATGTTTTCAAAAGGGAACCCATTTGTCGTATCGAGTGCTTCTGCTCGATCAGCAAAGGGCTGTATCGCTTCCTCTAACCTTTGTATATATTCTTGTTGCTTCCGTGATTGAAAAAAAAGCATGGAGAACACCCCTTCTATGATAAGCAATATGCTAAACCATCCAGCAGCAAAACCCTTCACCACTAGAACTCCCTTTTATCATATCACTTTAGTGGAGATTCTGATTTGAATCTGCTTATTAGGATTCAATGTCCTCATTTTTAAAATTTTTGTTGGCGTTTTTATAAGCGTTTTTTGCCTGGTCGATGTCCTTGTTTTCAATGAAGTAGGCAATCGCAGCTTGACCGATGCCATAGGTGACTCCGCCGGCGACCGCACCGGAAACGGCTAGACCGGCTACCGGAACGAAGCGGACCGCTGCCCTGACACCTTCCCTGACAAGGAGGCCGATGCCTACATTGATTCCTAATGCTGCAATGAATTCACTCGCCGATTTCGTATTGATGTCTTTATCGGCGATGAAACCAATGACCACGATCATCAAGCCTTGAATTCCCGTCAAAATCGGAAAATCGGCAAAAGGAATCGGTTCTGCTCCAATAATACCGGCAATGGCCGTAAAGGTCCCCACGATCGTTCGCGCAAATTTTCTCTTGACGAATTGACTCTGGATCGCTTTGGCTGTCTTCAGTTTCGCTTCACTGGGTAAGGCCTCGATTAAATAATCCGAAAGTAAATCGATGTTCCAACGCATATCATATTCGATATTCCCGCTTTCATCGAAATCAATATAGGAACAAATGGGAATGATGTTCAAGAGCGGAATGTCACTTTCATCAAATCGCTTCGACATCAACATCATGGCCTCTTCCATATTC
The DNA here is from genome assembly GCF_037992945.1 of Peribacillus sp. FSL E2-0218. Classification (NCBI taxonomy): domain Bacteria; kingdom Bacillati; phylum Bacillota; class Bacilli; order Caryophanales; family Bacillaceae; genus Peribacillus; species Peribacillus sp. FSL E2-0218. The sequence continues at coordinate 2,528,574 of NZ_CP150304.1, forward strand.
TGTTTTTTCTTGGGATTGGCATCAAAAGGTGCTTGTTTATAATGCGGAGGATCCAATTCATCCACTTGGGTGACTACACAGATGACTGGGACATCGTAATGGTGCTTCTCCTTGACGAGCATACGCAGCTTATTCAGCTCTTGTAAATCCTCTTCGATCCGCGCGTCCGCTTCCTTTGCTTTTATCAAGAAAAGAAACACATCGGGCTGTTCTTCCGTGACCGCCTTCATCAATTCTTGCAATGGGCTTTCTTCTTCGAATTCCTCTGTCGGTGCTTCACTTTCGCCTAATCCCCGGGAGTCCAACAGACGAATTTTAGGGTTGGCATCACTCGGATACCAGAGCCATTTCCCTTTACCCGTTCCTGATTTAACAGAACTGACATATTGCCGTTCCTGACCAAACATCGCATTGATCAATGAGGATTTTCCCGACCCGCGCCTGCCGACAAGGGCAATCCGCGGCTCCCTTGCATCGACCGTCATCGTTTTAAGCTTTAAAAGCTGATCCAGCATTTTGTTCTTTTTGGAATTGGAAATGGGCAGTTTGTCGACCTGGCCTTTTATGAAACTGAATATGCTGCCCATTTCATCGTGTTTTTCTACCATTATGCATTCCCCCATGATATGAAGTGTTTTTAATGACTTTTACCCTTTAAAGATTCATGATAAGCATGTAATTTGAAACTTCCTTACAATCTTAAGGGCACGCTTTCACTTCTTCATGCACTTTCTTTTAAGAACATCACGACACTCGCCATGTATTTTTGGATTTCCTGCACTTGGAAAGCAGCCGAATCCGCAATTTGTTTATAATGGTGCTGTCCTTCGTCCGTAATTCTCAAATAACGTTTCGTTCGTTTTTCGCTTTCCCATCTTCCGACAAGAAGACCGTTCTCTTCCATTTCGTGAGATAAATCGTATAAATATCCGTTAGAAGCAATCCACCCGAACTGATTTTTAAGCAATTCGCCAATTTCCCCCATATAAATAGGTTTCTTTGTAAAAGCGGCTTTTAATGTAATGTACCGAACAAGATCCTTCACTGATATTATTTTTGAGAAATAAGACCGATATTCTTCAGGAAGTTCGTTTTGAACTGGGGGATTTTCACCTGATCCCCGCAAATCGAACATGAACCGGTCAATGACCTTTTTCACTTCGGAAAACCGCTCGAGGAAATTCTTTTGATACCATATATGAAGCTCTTTTCCTTTTTCGGTAATTTGATAATAATTTCTGCCCTTATTCGTGTAAAGGGATAAATGATCGGACTCTACAAGCATATTGGATATTTTGCACAAATAGTCGTAGCTATGCACTTTCCCAGTAAACGTATTCTTCAGGTCCTGATGAATCGCCCGTGGATAATTCGCCTTTAATTTCAAGGAATGGAGTAAAAAAATCGTTAAAAATTCCCGCTGGCTTAACCCGACCGATTCTACCGTTGCTGACGGCTTTTCCCCTTTTTTCACTGCCAAAACCTCCTTCGTATCTCTAATGACCATGCAAATAAATATTTCATCCTTCTCCCTTATTATCCTGTGCTGCCACATAATAGTAAAGTTTTTAATGCTTAACTGCCTTGTACTATTATTCATGCTTCATTACATGGTGGGAGATGGGATATTTGATCTATTCTGACGAGGTTTTTAGTGGAATAATATGTAAAAAAGAAGAAGGAAGCAAAAATGCTTTGGGCATCGAGATTTCTTAATGCCCGTTTTCATAAGATCAAAATCCATCCATACCTTCTGGGATAAACCGGATGGAAGGTCATTACCGTTAAGCTCTTCAAGGATGGTTTGTGCCGCCTTCTCGAGAAATTCCACGCAAAAGAAAAACGGACCCGTAAGTTGGGTCCGTTTTTTATTAATTTACTGTTCAGTCAAGATGATCGGTTCATCTTTTGTGATGACGAGTGTATGTTCATATTGGGCGGATAGCTTTCCATCCGCGGTTCTCGCCGTCCAGCCGTCCTGGTCCATTTTCATATGCCAAGTTCCAGCATTCAGCATAGGCTCGATCGTGATGACCATGCCTTCTTTTAGTCGGGCCCCTTTACCAGGTTTACCATAGTGCAGGACGGTTGGGTCTTCGTGCATCGTTTTACCGATTCCATGCCCTGTGAAATCGCGGACAACGGAAAAATTTTCACCCTCGGCATATGATTGGATTGCATGCCCGATATCTCCCAGTCGATTTCCTGCCCGTGCAACTTCCATGCCTTTATATAAAGCATTCTTGGTTACATCCATCAAGCGCTGTGCTTCTTCTGATACCTCGCCGACAGCATATGTCCAAGCGGAATCCGCCAAACCTCCGTTCAGGTTCACAACCATATCAATCGTTACGATGTCACCCTCTTTCAGCGCTTTTTTTTGCGGGAAACCGTGGCATATTACATCATTCACCGATGCGCATGTTGCGTATTTATATCCGTTATAGCCCTTTTGCTCCGGCGTTGCCCCATGTTCTGCAAGGTACTTGTCAACAAATTCCTCGATTTCCCAAGTTGTGATGCCTGGTTTGATCATTTTAGCAATTTCTCTATGCGTCGCAGCAAGAAGTTTGCCAGCTTCATGCATTAATTGTATTTCTCGATCACTTTTAATAGTTATCATCTCAAAATCCTCTTTCGTTTTGTATCTTATCTGATTGAATCTCCTTATTTATCATATGCCTTTTTTTATATAAAAAGCAACCAAAAACCCGGTGAAATTGACCGGGTTAACAATTTCATTTCATATCTCCCACATAAGAGCGGCAATCGAAAATCGGAACGCAAGTATCTTTGAACTTCCATTAATGTGTGATACGGGAAGGGGATTTTCTAATGTAGCCCATGATTATTTATGGGATATATATTTCCATTTAACGCAAAGGATACTCGTCCTGTTTCCTCCGATACAACCAACACAAGGGCGTCGCTTCGTTCAGTCAATCCTAGGGCAGCCCTGTGGCGTGTTCCCAGTTTTTTGCCTTCTGTTGATCTGGCTGAAAGCGGAAGAACATTTGCGGCGGAAGCGATTTGGTTATGACTGACCAGCACTGCACCATCATGAAGCGGATTTCCAGGGAAAAAAATGGACTCCAATAAAGAGTGTGTTAATTCCGCTCCAATGGCAATACCCGGTTGAATGTATGTTTCCAGTGCATCCTGCCGCTCAATCACAATCAACCCACCATGTCTGCGATTGGATAGATTTTGGACGCAAAGTGTTAATTCCGGATATTTGTCCGTGAAAGGAGATAAATAGCAATTTAAATAAAAAGTGGCAGCTTTCATATCAATGGAGACAAATTTTTCCTTGATTTTTTCAAAGCTCCCAAGCAGACATTCGTTTTCATTCCCCATGGCCTCCAGGTTATTCTCTAATGCCGCTATCACTTGGCGGATATCCTCTTTCAATATTTGTTTCATGGGTGAAAAATCGCAATTTCCATCCTTCACAGCTAGACCCCTCCCTACTAGTATGCCTCTCTTTGCAACTGGATTATATCCTGATCAGTTAATGTGTAATCGATAGGTAGTATGTAATTAATGTTTGTCTTCGAGCTGCCGATTTATTCATCCAATGATAGGCTGCCAGTCACAAGCATCTTCCCCCTGCCTTCGTTTTACCGCCATTCGGAATGGACTCCACATTTTTTTTTTGGCATTTGGGAAAGGTAAGGAAATAAATATGGAAGAGACCATGGGTGAAATCTTAAAATAATGGGTGGGATTGAAATGCCTTATGTAACGGTTTATGACCGAGGAACGTTTGAAGTTGAAATGGGTAAGAAGTTAGTTTTGGCATTGGAAGATAACGGGGTTAATATTCTCCATCGATGTGGCGGAAAGGCCAAGTGCACGACATGCAGAGTGGAGATATTGGCAGGTGATTTTGCTGAAGTAACAAATGAAGAAAAAAAATCCTTTGAGGAAAAAGGAATCGAGGATCAGCTTCGGCTATCCTGTCAAATATACGTGAATGGAGACATCGCCATCCATCCGATCATGACGGTTGAAAACTCGGGGCTTGCCGCGGGACCAAGGCCTGCAGAGTGAGAACGATAATTTTGTAAATCAAAACGACTAGAAATGGAATTTCTAGTCGTTTTGAAGATTCATCTTAGAATCACTTTTTTTCCATGATTGCAAAGTAATTATCTTCATTATCGGCAAAATTGAATACTTTACCTGTAGGCATCGTAACCATGTCTCCGACTTTGATATTCTTATCTGAAAATTCTTTATATAAGGCATCAAGATTTTCCGCGAAAAACATCAACGAAGGAGTATGAAGGTTCAATTCAGGCTGCATTTTAGCGATCAATTCCTTATTGTGCAGGATAATGCTCGTTTGCGCTTCTGTTGTAGGTGCCATTTCAATCCATCTCAAAGTTCCGTTATCCTCGTCTGAAATTACCTTAAAACCCATTTTTCCCGTCCAAAACTTCATGCATTCATCCTGGTTATTTACATATAGCATAATTTGGCCTACTTTATTGATCATATGCTTCACTCCATTTCCTGCGTTTTTATGGCTTGCAGCGTCTTTTAGAGTTTGAATGATCTAACTCCTTTTTGATTATACCAAATATTAGGTCAATTATCTGCGAGTTTCTACTTTCCCAACTAAACTTTAAGAAATCTTCAGAAACTATTTTTTATCGGTAGAATTTGCAGGATTTTTCAATTATGCACAGAACATCTATACAGACTAATTTGCTAGGGAGTGTGAATGGATGGTACTTTCGAAAGACGGTTTATTTGAGATATTGGAAGGTAACAGAAGATTGACGATGCGGGTGGTGGAAGCTTTTCCTAAAGAGGAGCTATTCCACTATACACCTGCTGATAAGCTTCGTCCCTTCGCAGAGATGATTAAAGAAATCATGAACATCGAGAGTGCCTATATTCGGGGAATTGCTCTTCATGAATGGGAATTTCAAGATTCGTTTGCAGCCATTTCAACAAAAGAGGCCCTGATATCCGCCTGCGAAGCCGTAAGGGAGAATACACGGAGACTTTGGCAGGAAGTGACCGATGAAACACTTGAGGTAGTGGAAAAGGATCCATTCTTTGGCCCCGCTCAAAGCCATTTTGCGAGAATCCAATATGGGTTGGAGAATGAAATCCATCATAGAGGACAAGGGTTTATTTATCTTAGGATACTAGGGATGGAACCGCCTGAATTTTTCGTCAGGGATTAAGACGAATGTAAAACCATTTGAGAACAAACTGCCTGATTACGCTATCCATAAGTAGGAAAAATAAAGGAGTGGGACAAATGTCAGTTGATGCATACCTTAATTTTAATGGAAATTGTCGTGAAGCGGTAAAGTTTTATGCCGAGGTCTTTGGAACGGAAGCAACGAACTTCATGACCTTTGGGGAAACCCCGCCGAACCCTGAATTTAAACTTCCAGAGGAAGCGAAAAATTTAGTCATGCATGCAAGAATGAATATTGGCGGCAGCAATATCATGTTTTCCGATGTTTTCCCTGGTATGCCTTTTATTGAAGGAAACAACATCAGCCTCGCATTCGTTACGGATAATCTGGATGAAATCGAATCAATCTTCCATAACTTAAAAGAAGGCGGCACGGTCCGTATGGAGCTTCAAGAAACCTTTTGGAGTAAGTTATACGGTCAAGTAACGGACAAGTTCGGAATCAACTGGCAAGTCAACGTCGGCAGCTGATAACGGCATTACGTTAATGGCATTTCCCTGCGGATATGGGGGCTATTCCTTTCGTGGAAAGCATCTCCATATCCTCTTTGTGCTTTCAACTTCTGTACGGACGATGCCAGGTTCGATCGCCGAAGTCCCTTGATGATAATATACAGTAAAGGTCCATGTAAACATGAAAACGAAAGGGAGAAAATGATGAAAAACAAACTTCAAAAAATCACAACAAATCTATGGTTCGATACACAGGCAGAGGAGGCCGCGAGATTTTATACGTCCATCTTTGAAAATTCGAAGATTGGCAGGATCACACACTATGGCAATGTAGGTCGGGAAATCCATGGAATGTCAGAGGGAAAAGTGATGACGGTCGAATTTGAATTGGAAGGACAGGCATTCATTGCATTGAATGGCGGGCCGCATTTCAAATTCACAGAGGCGATATCCTTCATCATTCATTGCGAATCTCAAGAAGATGTCGATTATTATTGGGAAAATCTTTCACAAGGCGGAGATGAAAAAGCGCAAGCTTGCGGCTGGCTGAAAGATCAATTCGGAGTATCTTGGCAGATAATTCCTGAAAATATTACGGATATGATTAACAACACGGATCCTGAAAGATCGGCAAGAGTCATGACAGCACTGTATCAAATGAAGAAAATTGATATAAATGCATTAAAGCGGGCCTATAACGGATAAGATTTATTTAGATAAGTTCATAAGTGAGTTTATTGAAAAAGAGCTTTCACTAGACCATAATCAAATAGCGGAATCCTATTTAACAACTATAAAAAAACAAAAAAGTATGACCATGGCATACGTATTACAAGTCGATTTTAAAATGAATGGACCATTCGGAAATGAAATGGCTGAGGCGTTTTCTGATATAGCGAGAAGCATCAATGAAGAAGAGGGCTTCATATGGAAAATCTGGACAGAAAGTCCCGAAACAAATGAAGCAGGCGGAATCTACACTTTTGAAACGAAAGAAACGGCTGAAACATATCTGCTCATGCACACTAATAGATTAGCTGGCTTTGGAATTACAAACGTCAACGCAAAAATCTTTGCCATTAATTCAAAGCTTACTGAGCTCAATAAAGGTTCCGTATAATCATTGATTTTAAAAAACAGAATGAATCATGAACTAAGCCCCCTTACATGCCCTTATAAAGGAGATCTAACAATTTACGTACTGTCTCCTTTTTTTCTTTTAGTAACGAAGATACTTTACCCCATTAGGATAGCCTCCTTCCTTTACCTGAATACCCTCCAAATAGAAACGAAACCTGTTCAGGGCTACACTGAAATACATAATCAAAATCGCATGATAAGGAGGAAGATGAAAAATGGTCCATATAAGTGCATTTACGATTCAACGTCGTGACGAAATGATAGAAAGAAAAATCCGCTACGACTCTTTAATCGTGGATCATCCTTGCATCTGTTTAGCGGCAGATGAAGATGAAGTTGTGCTTTTTCACGAAGTCAACGATTCTTTCACGATGAACACCCCGGAAACCGAATTAACGATCTCGAAAGGAAGCTATACGATTGCTTATTATTGGCGGCATCGCCCCTATAATTTGTACATTTGGAGAAACAAGCAAGGACAATATGTCGGTTCATATTTCAATATGGTGAAAAACACTTCCATTCTGGACAAGTTGGTAACTTTTGAAGACCTGATCATTGATATATTGGTCCTTCCGGATGGCGATCACTTTATCTTGGATGAAGACGAGCTCCCCGTCCCATTGGATGTGTTCGAAAATGGGTCAGTCCAACAAGCTTTGACCAATTTATTGGATTCAATGGATGATCTGCTTGCTCAAACCGTGTTACAATCAGGGCATTTCTATAAACATGAAGACCTCCTTTCCTTATTACGTCAGAGATAAAAAAACCTGCCAGAAATTTGGCAGGCAAGTCAATTGTAAACAGGTGAATCTATTGCAAGGATATCCTTACTCACTGTCCGCTTGAGCTGAAATACTGTCTGCCAGCTCTTCAATGTTCTTGGTCACTTTTTCGCTGTACGTATAATCACCGTAGCAATACGGATAGCGGAAATTGTCCTTGTCCCCGCCGCAATCATAGAGCGCAGGGTCCTTTTCCACTTGAATCATGGAGAATTGCTTGGCTAGCTCTTCCGTATGCTTCCCCCCTTTTTTTGCTATGTAATCAATATAACCAATTCCCATGTTATAGGCTTGAATGATCGTGTCAAAATCAACGTTCTTTTCATTGCCATATTCATTGATCCTTCTGAAATGCTTCACGCCATACTTTATGCTTTCGTTTGGGTCTGTAATGGTATTGGGGTCCAGTCCGGCAGATTCAGATGACTGCATGGGATCACCGCCGCGCCCTCGGCTTTCTTGCTGCATCAAGGCAATCAATGTTGAAGTATGTTCTTCAAGCCCGTATTTTTTCAACTCATCTTGGATAATGGGACTATATTTCTTTACATTCGCAAAAGAATCCAGAGGGGGTATCGATGTGGATACATTTCCGTTAAATGGGTTTTGCATGACCTGCTTCATGACCAAAAAGGCCAAAACCAAGCTCAGTATAACTAACAACTTCTTTGATTTCTTACGTTTTTTCTTCACATGCTCTCTCCGTAATCTCTAGGTTATATATTTATAGTTTAACAAAAAGTTAAAGTAATAACTATTTAGAATAGCATTTTAATTGCTCAAACTAAAAATGCCGGCTATTTAGATGAATCGCCAACTAATGAAAACTTTGCCCATCTAACCGGGAACTCGCTTTTTGCCATGAAGGTATATTTATATTGACATGGAGAAACACTAGTGATTGGAGGTGATATGTTTGGGTAAGAATAATGATCAACAAGAAAAGAATGATGATAAAAAGAAAAAAATCACGAACGACTTTGGGGCCGACCCAGATGAACAGGAAATGAATGGTCTGTATGGTATGCTGGAAACCGAATATGAAGATCGTCTTCACGACAAAGAAAAGTAACCTTTCCATGCTAATTTATCGAGCGCCTGCTATTGCGTTTTTAGGCGTTCACCTGAATTGAACTTCATGATTTCGCTTCATTAGGTCCGTATGCAGGTAACCTATTTCGGGACATGGAAGCGAAAAGGTTTATATGAAAAGCCCTCCTGAAATGAAAAAGATTCAGGAGGGTTTCGTATTACTCGATTGAGTGATTGGATCAGTATCTACCTATCCTCTTTTGCATCCGTTGGTTTGCTAACAATGGTTTTAAAGAAACAAAACCATATGATCTTCATCAAAATATGCCTGATCTAATTTCAATGCTCTCTTTTCTCTACCAAACAGCTCAAAACCAAAATAAGAATACAGTTTTTTGGCTGATTCATTAGTTGTTACCACAGTTAAATAAACCTGCTCAATTCCTTCCAAATCGTTTGCCTTCTTAATTGCTTCTACCATCAAGCTCTTTCCAATTCCCCTACCACGGTTTTCAGGTGAAACGTACATGGCAAAGATATGGGCTTTATGTTTTAGTTTACGTTTATTTTCTCTGACCAAAGTAACAGCACCGACAAGTTTTCCCTGTTCAAATGCACCAAAGGTAAAAGATACATCCGATTGCAAGCGACTCTTATATGTTTCTATTGAATTCTCTTTTTCCTCCTCATAGCTTGAACCGAATGATTCAGCATTCTTTCGTAAACCTTCCAATCTTACATTTCGATAATTTTCAGCATCTAATGGTTTCAAAAGTCTTATATCCATTGTTTCCTCCTAATGAAACGAAAAGTAATCCCCTTTATTTTACAACAAAATCAAGAATGTTTTTTTTAACTATTGACGTTAAACATGAAAAAGACAGGAATATTATTAAATAAGTGCCTGTACATACAGTTATGACAACATGCAAAAGAACATCCCATTTTCGGAGGATGATGCTAGAAGAGCTTCGTTTGACTTCATTCAGCACTTCTCCCTCCGATTGTTGAAAAGAATTACTGTAATATGCCTAGAGGAAATCCTTAGTACTCCTCCCACCTTCTGAATTTTTCGCTAAACGATGAAAGTTCCACCGCATGGAAAAGGTAAAAAAGCCACCCAAAGGATGGCATCACACAGCAACCATAATAAAAGAATAACGCATCGAATTTAGTCATTCGATGCGTTAGTTTTATAAATTGTGATACGTTTCATCATCAACGGCTTCTAACCAGACCGTTTCACCAGGGGTCATGGCTAAGTGGACGAACCAACTGTCTTTTGTCGCACCATGCCAATGTTTGACATTCGGAGGGATATTCACCACATCACCGGTTTTAAGGAATTGGGCCGGCTTCCCTTCTTCTTGATACCAACCCTCTCCGCTGGTAATCAGCAATACTTGTCCAACATTGTGGGAGTGCCAGTTATTGCGTGCTCCAGGTGAAAAGGTTACATTACCGATAGAAGTATTGAGTGGCTTCGGATCGGTAAACACCATATGTAAGTAGGCATCACCGATAAAGTTTTTTTCAACTTTTTGTCCCAATGGAAAAATTGCGCTATTGTTTAGTTGTTCATTTTTCATTAAATGTTTCCTCCTTTTTTGTTGAAAGACGACATATGGCAAACCATATATGGACGGCGCTTACTGCCCATGTTAAAAACCTCCAAAACAGGATCCGAACAATTATATATGATTAGCCCATTTGTACAGTTGGCCGGATTATCATTTCATTTATGGCTACATCAGAAGGCTGCTCAATGGCAAAGGCAATGGTGCGGGCGATGATTTCCGCATCAATTGCCGTTTTGTAAAATTCATCCAACCCCGCTTTCATCTCCGGATCTGTAGTAGTCGTTAGCAATTCGCTGCTAACAGCCCCTGGAGATACATTTGTAACACGGAGATTGGTACCGCTCATTGCCTCTTCTTGTCGTAAGCCTTCAGAAATGGCTCTTACTGCATGTTTGGTGCCGCAATATACCGTTCCCCCTGGGTAGACGTTGTGTCCCGCTACCGAAGAAAGATTAATGATATGCCCTGATTTACGTTCCCTCATGGATGGGAGTACGGCAGCAATGGCATACAAAACCCCTTTAATATTGACGTCAATCATTTTATCCCATTCATCAACTTTTTTATTGAAAAGAAATGCTTGTGGCATGACACCTGCATTATTGACTAAAACATCGATTTTACCATACTCTTTTAGCGCATACTCAGCCAGCTCTTCCATTTGTTCATGGGAAGTAACATCCGTCACCTTATAAATGGCTTGTCCGCCACTCTTCAGTATCTCTTCATGTAATGCCTTAAGTCGGTCTTCACGACGTGCAGCAAGTACCAGCTTGGCACCCTTGGATGTTAGGTCCTTTGCAGTAGCTTCGCCAATTCCACTAGAAGCACCCGTAATGATTACAACTTTATCTTGAATAGTAGACATGTTAAAATGACATCCTTTCTTAATGAACCTATATTTTCTTATTTCTCTTTTGAAAACGATTCTTTTGCAACCGTAATCGCTGACATCGCTTTTGGCCAACCAGCATAGAAAGCAAGGTGGGTCATGACTTCTACCAATTCTTCTTCTGCAAGGCCATTTTCTTTTGCCTTGTTTAAATGAAATCCGTATTTCCACCAACTATTAATGAAGATACGGTAATGAAACTGCGATCACGTGGAGAAAGCTCCTTACGCTCCCATACTTCTCCAAATAACACTTCATCGTTTAATTGCACAAGTTTTGGGGCGAATCCCCGCTCATTTTTTGTGCAGGAGTGATTTGTTTTGAAGTTGACATTTCATATCCCTTCTTTCACTGTTTACTTTTCTATTATGCCGAAGCTAATTGATTTGGTGTTGGGTTTAAAAGCACATAAATGCGATATGGCGCATTTGTGTATAATATAATAGATAAAATGGATGTCTGCAATAATCAAAAACATGAGTTTCATGCAATTTGGCACATGTTCATTAAAGTTGTGCCATACCTTTAAAAAAAGTTAATGAATTTTCCAGTCCCAGCAAGCTGAATGCCACTGAAAGACCAAGGAAGTTTTGCGAATATATCATTGGGGAATTTTTATGGCAGAGCAGATATACAAAAGGGGGAAAATCATAGTGGAAATGTTTTTATGAGAAATGTACCAGGAACATGAATATTTTATTCCCGTCTATTGGTTGTTTTCCAATTCCTTATTACTGTCTCGAAAAATTAAAATAACGCCATCCAAAGGATAGCGTTACTTGCACTTATATTTCTTCTTCGACTGTTTGAACAAGGATAAAAAGAAAATGATAAATTAAATGAAAAGCATCTTCTAATGATAGGTCTTCTCGAAACCCTTTGACGTTATTCAAGGCAAAGTTGACATCCCAAAGGCCGTCACCCGGGTTAAACATTAAACTGAATGAACCAATGTCTTCTTGAAGCTCCTTTTTTAAATACGTTTTTAAGACATCACCCATTTTTTTCTGAAGTTTCAACCCGAACATCGCATTATAGGTACCGAATACATCATCTACCTCGATAGAAAGGGCCTCAACTCCGATAAGTTCGAACCATTCCGATTCAAAATAAAGGAATTCATCTTTATTTTTTTTAAAGTAGTCAATCGGCTGGGCCAAGAATGAAGCATTCTCGATGGCAATCAATTCTTCACTCTCTTTATTACTGCGTTCGATATAAGCATCGACAAAACGTGATGTATTTTCCTTTACCACTATAGTGCTATCTTCCGTAATTAATTTATGCTTTTCCGAATACTCCTTTTCTTCATTAAATAGCTCCACCTTGTTATTGGTGATGGATTTTGATATGTATGCTTCCATTCGTTTTCTTAACATATGATGTCCTCCTCGTATCTTTTCAAGCTTATGCAATTTCCATCATAGCATATCCACAGCTTAGAAAATAACTTTGTGAAACAAATTACAATACTAATGTGGAAATCGTACCAAGGCTTCGTTATAGTAATGGTACAGCAGGTATACAAATAGAGAAATGAGATGTTGAACATGCAAAAAATCATTGTCGTAGGAGCAGGGATCCTCGGAGCCTCCACTGCCTATCAGCTTGCTAAAGCGGGGGCTGAAGTGATCATCATTGATCGTCAGGATGATGGACAGGCAACCTCCGCCGCTGCAGGAATCGTATGTCCTTGGATATCGCAAAGACGTAACAAGGCTTGGTACCACCTTGCTAAAAATGGAGCGGCTTTTTATCCTGGACTGATTGATGAACTGAAACGGGATGGGGAAACCGAGACTGGTTATGCCCAAGTCGGAGCCGTCAGTTTACATACGGAAGAAGGAAAACTGATGGCGATGAAGGAGAGAGCCGAAAAACGGAAAGAAGACGCTCCGGAGATGGGCACGATCACCCTACTATCCCCTTTGGAAACAAAGGAGTTATTCCCACCTCTTTCCAGTGAATATGCTGCTGTTCATGTAAGTGGGGCCGCTCGGGTGGATGGTAGGGCACTTCGCGATTCTTTACTGCGTTCATCGCAAAAAAACGGCGCTAAGTTAATGTATGGTGAGGCCATTCTTTCATATGAAGATTCACAGGTCAATGGTGTAACCTTCGAAGGCAAATTCATATCTGCTGATCAAGTGATCGTTTGTGCGGGGGCATGGGCATCGGGCTTGCTTAAGCCTCTTGGTGTGAACTTTAAAGTCAGCTTTCAGAAGGCCCAAATCATCCATCTTGATTCGCCGATTGAGGGAACCGATAACTGGCCGGTTGTCATGCCTCCTAGTGATCAATATCTCCTCGCATTCGATCATAATAAAATCGTTGCCGGCGCTACCCATGAAAATACGGAAGTGTTCGACAACCGAGTGACCGCCGGAGGTTTGCAGGAGGTTTTCAATAAAGCAATGAATACCGCTCCTGGTTTGGCAGATAGTTCGTTCGTCGAAGCAAGGGTCGGCTTTCGTCCTTTCACGCCAGGGTTCCTGCCAGTTATCGGCCCGCTGCCTGATTGGCAAGGGATAATCATAGCGAATGGCCTGGGAGCTTCCGGTTTAACGATGGGTCCTTATATTGGCTCACAACTTGCAAACCTTGCACTTGATAGGGATTTGGATATCGATCTGGATATGTATGATGTAAGAGGTGCTTTGGAAAAATAGGTTCACCTTTGTTTGATAGGCGTCAAAAAAAAGATCAATGCTGCTCTACCCTTTAGGGCATCAGCATTGATCTTTATCCAATTGGGGATGGAAAAATCTATGGGAGTGCAAAATGAAACTATTGGTTGAATCTTATTAATAGATTTTCATTTTGTCCTGAGATGTCAATATCCCAGGTTCCATGAACAGAATCATATTTCAATAAATGAGCGACGGTTCTGCCGGATAAATGGAATTGATTGCTATTAAATTAAAGGTATTATTTGGATCAGACAAAATTTATCTAACCAATATACGTCCTATTCTTTGTATCACTAATACCTAATTTTCTTTCCATCGTGCCCCCTCCTTTTCTTTTTTGATCTCTTTTTCTATCCAGAAAATAAATTATTGATCTACCCCTAATCTAAAAGCCTTTTTATAAACCATTTCCAGTAAATCATTAGTAATTCTCTGCATTTCAAAAACCTCTTTTATATCCTAATTACCTTGTTTTTTTACAACTCCTATTAATCCATGCAGTGTTCTTATAAATTCATTCCCGGTTAAATGCCCTAATCCCCCATGGGCGCAATCCAGTTCACTATATTGCATGATACGATCTCTCCGAATTCCAGGGCCATGAATGAGGATCGGAACGGGTTCACCTGTATGCTCTCCGACTTCACAAGGCGTAGAATGGTCAGCAGCCAAAGCCAAATAGACATTTTCAGGTAAATCCTGGACAATAAGCCCGACCATCTGATCGAAAAGTTCAATTGCTTTTGCTTTTTCAAATGGTTCATTATCATGGCCTTTAACATCAGGCGCCTTAATATGGACGTAGACCATATCTTGTTTTGCAATCTCTTCAAGAGCTAGTCGCGCTTTTAATTCTACATTTGTGTCTATATTTCCTGTCATACTGCTATCGGTAATCGGCTTAAAGCCGGCTAGTTGGGCAACACCTAATACCGTACTTTCTCCTGCAATACAGCTTCCTTTAACTTTTAGTTGTTGAACAATTGGTTCCAGCTTCACCATTTTTCCAGCTCCCCTTGTCAAAATAAAGTTAGCGGGTAACTTCCCCTCAGCATTGCGCTTCATATTAATTGGGTGGGATGATAATATGGCATGGGACTTCTTAAGAAGCATATTTAAAATAGTTGCTGTTCTTGCAGCTTCCTTCGATGCGTCCATAGGTTCTACCTGATGATAAGGTTTACCGTCGTGCGGGGCTTTAGGATCGGAGTCACTAATTTTATCGCTTAATCCATTTCCACGCAGGATTAACACAGCTCGATGTTCCGTAGCTGGTTTAAAAAAGACTTCTATCCCATCTTCAATCTCTATTCCATTAATAGCTTCAGCAATTTCGTCGGTTTTCTCGCGAATTCTCCCTGCACGTCGATCGACAACAATTCCGTTCTCATCGACCGTGGCAAAATTACACCGAAATACAATATCTCCAGGCTCGACTTGCATACCGATGCCTATAGCCTCAATAGGTCCTCGTCCAGGATAATGATGAGGCTGATAACCGAATAAAATTAAATGTCCCATATCCGTTCCTACGGGAATGCCGGAACTAATTGGATTCATCATACCCGTTATCCCTTCAGAAGCTAGGCGATCTAGATTCGGTGTTTGAGCGTATTCCAATGGAGTTTTATATTCTAATAAAGGATGGGGGCGATCCCCTAATCCATCAGCAATTGCCATGATAACTTTTCTTTTCAACATAATGCTTTCCTCCTAATGTTATAACCCCAGCACGTTAAACCAAGTAAAATATAATAGACTGATAACGGAAGCGCCAATAAAGCAAGTAACAACCGCATACTTCATTTGATCCAAGACAGAAAAGTATCCTGTTGAAAAATAAATCGTATTAACTTTCGAATGTGGCGGAAGCGTGATTGTATAGGTCATAGTCATGGCAGCAGCTAGTGCAAGAGGTACAGGATCCATACCCAATGTTTTAGCCAAAGCGATGAAGGCTGGGATCAAAATCGTAACTCTCACAGTTTTACTCGTAAAGATGAGATGGCTGTACATACTTAGGAAAATGACAACTACAGCTACCATCGTATGACTCATTTGGTCTATCCCTAAACCATCAACTAACTTACTGATTAGCCATACTGCTCCTCCAGAATCGTCCAATGCATTTCCTGCAGCATAGGCACCTGCAGCGAAAATCATGAGTTCCCATTTGATGTTCGCATCTTTCCATTCAAGCATTCCGACTTTTGGAAGCAAGCAAAGGAGTGCTGCAATAACCGCAGTCTGTGCGGTGCTGATTTCAAAACCGAACCAACCTTCTTGATAGTCTCCCGTAGCCCACAAGAATACAGTAAGGAGGAATATGATCGTTGCTTTCTTCTCAGCTAAGGAGAAAGAACCTAAATTCTTCAGTTCATCCTGGAGCGTACCCATTACATTTTCAAAGTTACCTTCTTCTTTTATTGAGAATAATTTTAACCCTATCGCAAAGGTGATTGCCATCGTGATGATAGAGGCAGGCATAGAGGCAAAAAGCCAATCCATATAACCGATGTCACCGCCGGCTTGCTCGTTAATGAAACCGACTGCAATGATGTTACCAGCAGTAGCCGTCATGACGCCCGAAGTAGCAAGAGCATCCGCTTGGAGACCTTGAAGCATCATAACTTTCCCAAGTGGACTTTTCCCTGGGATTGCTCGATAAACTTCCAGCAAAATCAAGCAAATCGGCATCATAAGTGTAGCTCGTGCTGTCGTGGACGGAACGAAAAACGCCAACACAAAATTGATAACGACTAAAACAATCAAAGTTCTTTTCGGTGTTTTACCAAATTTCGTGACCATCCATAATGAGAATCTTCTTCCTAAATTTGACTTCATCATTGCAGAAGTGAGGACAAACGCGGAAACCATTAACCAAATAACGTCAAACCCTAATGTTCCAAAAGCCACTTTTTGATCTTCAACGGCTCCGATTAATGGAAGCATCAGGATTGCAATGAGCGATGTTAGGTATATCGGAATTGGAGTAGTTACCCAAAGGACCAAAGCAGCAACGAATACGGCTATTGATTTTTGTGCTGCAGGTTCCATTCCTTCTGGCGTAGGCATGAATATCAATAATAAAAAAGCTACAATAGCGATGGGAATTCCCCATTTTTTCATTCCTCAATCCCGCCTTTCTTCATAAATGGTGAGTAAGTGACATCCCTTTCATCTTTTTTTTTAATCATCTTGGATTCTCCTTGTATTATTGATGTATTCGCTTTCATTATATTGAATCTAAAACTATGAAACAATTTGATTTTTTTTCAATAATCATAAAGAAATGTTATAGTTAACCGTAATCTTAAAATACTTCCTTCCTTGTAAGTGGTGTAATTGAGTATTAATTAACACCCCTGTACATAAAAAAACTAATCTTTTTTTATTTTCTCCGTTCATTTATTTTCACGTAAAACGATTAAACAATTTGATATAATTTTATAAATAATAAGAAAACGCCATAGTTGAGGGGAAGGATCATGAAATATGAACTTAATGAAGCTGCAAACCTTTATCACACTATCTGATTGTTTAAACTTTACCCTGGCGGCGGAGCAACTTTATTGTTCACAACCGGCTGTAAGTATGCAAATTCAAAGTCTTGAGAGGGATTTAGGGTTTCCCCTTTTTGACCGTATCGGAAAAAAGCTATTCTTAACTAAACAAGGTGAGCATTTCAAACCATATGCGGAACAAATGATTAATCTATTTCATTCATCCAAAGAGCATATTAAGCAACTAGACAACTTAGCTTCTGGAACATTATCCTTTGGAGCAAGCAATTTTGTTGGAGTGTACCTTCTTCCCGCTATCCTCAGTGACTTCAACAAAAAATTCCCTGGCATCAAGATTAACATGAATATTACATCCTCAAGTCACTTGATTCATATGCTGGAGTCCAAAAAAGTAGAGGTTTTGGTTCTCTCTGATCGAATACCAATCGATGAAAACCGTTTTCAATTCAAAAATTTTCATCAAGATGAGCTTGTTTTAATCGTCAATAACCAACATCGGCTTGCTCAAAAAGATATGTGTACTTTAAAGGATTTGATCGATGAAACATTGGTTTTGAAACCTAATAAATCTGCTACCCGAAATTTTTTGGATGGGGAATTTAAAGAATATGGATTCCGTTTTCCAAAGTATATGGAGATAAGTAACCTGGAAGCAATCAAACAAAGCGTAATTCACGGTCTTGGCGTATCGATCGTCTCTAATTTTTCCATTAAACAGGAAATTAAAAGCGGATTATTAGTTGAGGTTCCCATAGAGGGAGTAAAATTTCTAAGGGGAATTAGGTACATTTATCATCGAGGCTCACATCTTTCACCGGCTACAAAGCAATTTCTCTCTCTGCTGGATCAAAAGTCCGTTTAAATCATCTGTTGATGTTCAATCACCATGACGTCATTTAGGGTGTGAATACAGAATGTGGGATATTATCCGCACACAATGTTAGTCTTGTGTTTTTACTAGATTTAAATGTTCAAAAACTAGTCGTTTATGGTGATTTATCCATAACTAAAGAATTATATGTTTTTTTAATTATTGTTCAACAATAAAGCCATTTTCTTGAATAGTAGCATTAACTGGGTTTGGATATATAAGTTAAAATCCAGGGGGAATTGTGAAGAATTGCACTAAATGTTACCTAGTCTTATTGGAAGAAGAAAAAGAAAAAGCACGACCAAATGTAAACATATTTTTACATTTGGTCGTGATCTTTTATAATCGATGTAAGGATATCTTTACTTTCCAATTGGAGAGTTATTAATAAAAAGAAGTTTAATACTTATGCAACGTTATTTGATGATTGTGCTTTATGTTGTACTTCTTGGCAATGGAGCTGCTTTACTAATTTTATATGCAATGGGTGTTCGTTTTATTGAAATTGGTATGTTGATTGTATGTATGATGGAATCATATAGGTTAATTGGATTCGGAGCTCTTGTAACCAAGCGATTAATAGAAAGATATTCATCTATGTTATTAAACTAAAGGCCGCTTTAATAACGTAACTAAAGCTTAATTTCTCGGTGTTAAATGCGAGAAATTAAGCTTTTCTTACCGTTGTAAAGATGTTACTCTCTTAGCGAGGGAAAAATCTATGGGAGTGCAAAATGAAACTATTGGTTGAATCTGCCGCGCTGGCGCAATAATTCACGATTCAAGTTCGGATCCTTTTCGAAAGCGGCACGGCCGTGAAGCCAAAAAATATTATTGACGACAACTAAATCTCCAACAGGAAGCCCCAATTCCATTACGCTTTCATCGCTTTCCAAGGAATGAGATAAATCCCGTAAGTATTTGGCCTGTTCGATTGATTCAGGATAAACGAATTGATCGATAAAGCAAACGCCTGGTTGGTTATTGTGATTAAAGAAAGTCAATCTTTCAATTTCCTGTTCAATGTTTTTACTCTTTGGAGCTTTGTACGTAAATTTATGACTCGAAATGGGATGATTGACGTAATGATCAAGTTCTTTCCAATCATCCAGATGCAATAGGCGTGATTCTCCACCGCGGGCATTCTCTTCGACCATCTTCATCATCAATAGCCAGTCCGTCGGCTCATCCACAAACGTTCCGTCCGTATGAAGCGTGAATAAACGATAGGCTTGGCGCAGGTATGAATCACTGCTATCCGTATCTTGAACACTAAATCGCGCATAATACTTACCTGACATGGCATCATGGTTTGGTGTTCCAAGCAAGTAAGAAATGGCTGTGGCAAACAATACATATTCATCGGTATTTTCAGTGACCCCATTTAGGCCGAGGGTGAACCCTCCAGAATCCCGATCATGAACGATACTGCGAAGAACTTCTCCAAATTCCGATCCCACTTGATCCAATAAATACGATGCAACGATGAGGCGAGCGTATGGCGTATATTCCAAATGTTGAACAGTCTGATTATCCTTCAATACGGCTTCGAGAAAACCGGCAATGGATTCTTTGGAGATTTCGATGTGATACAAACGATTGGTTTGCGGGTGAACCTTCACCTCATAGTTTTCTGTTTTCATTTCAAACTTAGCCCGTTTTTTTTCTGCAATGTTCATGAATAATTCCTCCTGTTATTAAGATAGGTAACAAAGTCAACGGGAAATATAAAAAGCCAGCCGCACATTATTACCCCCAGTAAATAGGAAGTACATGTACAACTGGCTTATATTCACTTCACTGCTCTATGGGAATAGAGTCACAGCGAATATGCAGTTTATGTAAGATTTATTTTTCCTGTTTCCAATGATTAAGAACTTTACACGATTCTGAAATGGTGTGTTTCAAAAGGTGTGAATGTCAAAATATTGGCTTAACTCCATTAAAGCTTTTTTGCTAACCTTTGTCAACGGTTTTTGCAAATTATTCTGAAAAATAAGAACGATTACTAGCTTGATAGTTTCGTATGATCGTCCGCTTTAATTTGTTGAAAATGGTTATCCAAGTCCTTTAATGCAGCCACCAAAGCATTCGCTGCTTTGCCCCGGTAATAGGTTTGAATTGAATCTATCGCCTCATCGACACCATCCTTTAAACTGGTCCCCTTTAATAATTCCCCGATAAACGCCCGTCCATGCTCAGTTGCCAATGTACACGATGCTTCGAGGACAACCCCATATTTAACATCGACTTCTGCCGTGATGGTCAACGTTTCAAAAACACTTTTTGCTGCCATCCCTTGAGGTAAACGTGCATGACCTGCAATGAATATTGTTTTGCCATTAAACATGAGGCATCTTCCTCTCCATAAAGGTTTTTATTTTGTGAATATCGCTTCCATTAAATGCGATTGTTCCGGAATACGGTTAACAACCTCTTTTCCAATTTCAATCGAGGCCGTGGCGGCTGGTGAAGGGGCATTGCACACATGAACGGTACGTTTTCCCATGATGATGTGAAAGTCATCGACCATATTACCGTCATCCTGTAACGCTTGAGCCCTAACTCCAGCGGGCGCCGGGATTAAATCGTCCTCTTGAATTTCGGGTATCAATTCCTGCAGGCTTTTCGTGAACTGCTTTTTACTGAAAGAACGGATATATTCATCCATCCCTTCCTTCATGAATTTACTGGCCAATTTCCAAAACCCTTTATAACGTAAAACTTCACTTAAATCTTTTGCATTGAAGTCGGTTTTTTTGTATCCTTCCCGTTTAAAACTTAGCACGGCATTAGGCCCTGCATCCACTTCCCCGCTGATCATCCGCGTAAAATGCACGCCTAAAAAAGGGAATTTAGGATTAGGAACAGGATAAATCAAGTGCTTGACGAGATAGCGTTTTTCGGGTTTCAGTTTAAAATATTCGCCGCGGAAGGGAACGATTTTCATATCGGTTTTATACCCCGCTGCTGCAGCTATTCGATCACTGTGCAAGCCTGCGCAATTTATGACCATCCTTGCCTTAATCGTTTTATTGCTCGTTTCGATGATGACCTCATCAATTTTCTCGGCAATCTTCTCCACCTTTGTATTCAGCATGATCTCACCCCCATTATCCCGGATGATATCCGCCATTTTTTCACTGACTTGACGATAATTGACGATGCCTGCCCGAGGCACACGAATCGCACCAAGCCCATGAACATGCGGTTCGATTTCCTTTAACTCACCAACATCGATTTTTTGTATCGCCAGGTCATTTTGCAAACCGCGGGTGTATAAATCATCTAGGAGCGGCATTTCTTCTTGCTTCGTTGCAACAATCACCTTACCGCAAATATCATGTTCAATGCCGTACTTTTTACAGAATTCCGTCATGGAGCGGCTTCCTTGGCGGGCAAACCGTGCCTTGAAACTGCCAGGTTTATAATAAATCCCAGAATGGATGACACCGCTATTATGTCCTGTTTGATGGTCAGCAACAACTGCCTCTTTTTCAATGATCACCACTTTGGCATGTGGAAACCGCTGATACAGGGCCATACCTGTAGATAGACCTACAATCCCTCCGCCAACAATTGCAAAATCATACACATTGAACACTCCTTTTATCAATGATTTTTAGTATTCAGCAGCTCCATATAAGTGATAAGATTATTCTTTGTCCGCAAAATGTGATATTCTACCGCTGCCCGCAGCTCTGCAGGATCGCCCCTTCGTGCCGCTTCATAGATCATCCTGTGCTCCCGTTGCGTTTGCGGATAATAATCAATCAGCAAATTAGGGGCAATGGGTGATATTCCTAACGTTTCGACCATCTTTTGAACCCTTGGCCAAGGGCAGCCTTTTCGGAGCGTTTCATGAAACGCCGCATTTAGATGAATGTAATGCTCATTGGTTACATCCGATAATTGCAGTCCTTCCATTTCAATCAATATCCCTTTTACTTTCTCCATATCCTCCTCAGTTAAAAAGGGCAGCGATTTCTCGACGGCCAGACCTTCAAGCAGTGACCGGGTATGGTAGATTTCTTCAATATCTTCCCGGGTTATGGGTGTGACGATAGCACCTTTATGCGGAACCATCTCGACCAACCCTTCCATTTGCAGCTGTGTCAAGGCTTCACGGATGGGCATTCGGCTTACTTCCAAACGATCAGCCCATTCCTCTTGGATAAGGCGATCGCCCTTTTTCAACGTGCCATTCAAAATCGCCTTCCTAAGGCTGTTCGTTACATGTTTAACGATTGTTGATTTATCTTTATTGGAATGGATCTTATCCAATTCAGCTTCCACCTTTCAAGTATTGGATACAATTTTAACTATATCAACTAAATAAAGCGATTACAATACGTGAATTCAATATAATTGTATCCAATCTTAATGGGTGTTACCCTTTAACGTCAATAGTTAATCAATATTCCAATTGATAGATTCACAATCATAGCTCTCAATTCTCCATGATTGCTTTCTTTTTGGCTATTTTAAAGTTCTTGGTTGATTTTGAATAAATCGTAGTCATTTGTGGTATCAACAAGGAGGTTTAATAGGTGAATTAAGAAGAGAAAATTTTCTCACGGCTTTCATTGCCGTCATTGTGGAAGTATATCAGTTGTTCGCTATGGAAAGCGACTGGTCGCCAACGTTATAAGTGCAAAGATTGTCTTAAAATGAGCTGTGATTTAACAAATTCACCTATGTATCGTTCAAAAAAGGCAGACAAATGGATTGCGTTTATTGAACGTATGTTGAAGGGACTATCTCTTCGTAATGCCGAAATAGTTGGTATCACTCACGTAACTGCTTTTTACTGGAGACATAAAGTGTTGTCTGCTCTTGCGAAAGAAAGTGTAGGTGAATTTGAAGGAATAGTAGAGGTAGATGAAACCTATTTCTTAGAGAGTCATAAAGGTCGAAAGACTATCCAAACTCGCAAATCAAGAAAACGTGGTGGTTCAGCGTCAAAAAGAGGTATCTCCAATGAGCAAGTCTGTGTATTGGTCGCAAGAGACCGAAATAAAACAACTCTTTCAAAGGGTGTCGGTTCAGGCAGAATTCTAACCGAACAAATCGAGATAACCCTTACACCCCATTTCCAAAGTGATACGGTGCTTATTTCTGATGCTCATCATTCA
Source organism: Peribacillus sp. FSL E2-0218 (assembly GCF_037992945.1). Lineage (NCBI taxonomy): Bacteria > Bacillati > Bacillota > Bacilli > Caryophanales > Bacillaceae > Peribacillus > Peribacillus sp. FSL E2-0218. The sequence goes on from NZ_CP150304.1 coordinate 2,551,900, forward strand.
TATAAATCTTATTCGGCTAAAAACGATTTGGAACACATTATTATAAATGGCAGTAAGAAAGAATATGTTAAGAAAGGAATCTACCATCTTAACAATATTAATAATTACCACTCCAGATTAAAGAAATGGATAAGTCGATTTAATGGCGTTTCTACGAAGTATTTACAGCTCTATTTAGTCTGGTTTCAGTTCCTCGACATTAGGAAAATGGAAAGTGATTTAAGCAAGAAAAAGCTGATACTTATTTTATCAAGTGTTCTCGGAACTTGGGAAACCGCAGATACATTAAGACTTAGAAGCATCCTTTCTAAAATTACAAAGTATCTCTAATAGGAAATCACAAATATTCATCAATGGTTTACATAATAAATGAACTTGGAAATGTATCTCCAAGCTCATTTATTTTATTGTCCATTTTTTTCTAAAGCACCGTTACTTGAATAAGGTTTACTCTAATATCAACGTTACATTTTCGTTTTCAAGGGTAATTTCTTCAATCAAGTCAAATATTGTAGGACCTTTGTTCATTTTGCATCCTTTATTTCTTCGATTACTTTTTCTTCATTACTTTGATGGCAATTTTTCAAATTCTCATTTAGTTTAACTATCGTTTCACTGTACCCCAAATCTACTTTAGATTTAGCAGAATTCCTTCAAATAATAGTAAATTGTTCTTCGGTTTCTATATCTCCGAAACCTCCAAACAAAATATCATTAAAAGCATCTAGATTTCCGCGCCACTTATATTTTCCAGAGAGGACTATATCTGAAAACTCCTTACAAAACCCCTTAAAGTTAGAAAATTTATCTCCATCGATAATAAAAACTTTGTTCATAATAGCACCTCTCATACATTGTTTTTTTCTTATTTCATCATTTCACTAACCTGTCCCGTTAGTTTATGTAGAAATTTTTACAATCTCATATTGATTTTAACATAAATGCCCAATCTCAAGCTTTTATATTGTCTATTTTATTAATCAACCTTTACCTTTAACACAGCCTTCTTTATCTCCTTTAATGCTTGATTTTCCTACTATTAAAGAGTTTGTTTGTCCATGAGGCTGTGGATAATGACTCTAATACACACTTTTTGAAACTGACCAATGGGAACGTCAGAAATCTCATAGGTTTGTGCAGCGTAATCTCTTACATAACCAATTAAATATACTCGGATCGTTGTAGGCCTGTGAAAAGAGGATTAGTTCGTATGAAATTTCGCTAACCATAAGAAACACCATCCTTTCCATGATATTACAGAAAGGATGGTGTTTCTTATGGCAATGATTTTCCCTTAAGTAGCCTTCATTAGAATAATTGGGTATGGTGCAAAAAAGCACTCGTTTGAATCATGGATACAGGTATAAAGACATATACCCATCAAGCTAACCCAACGAAATCTTAGCATCGACTTTTAACAATGACATCTTTTCTCCTTATAAATGAATAACATCTTTCGTTTCATACGATTCATTTGCTGCAAGGGTAACCCCTAACGTCTCAAGTCCATTTTTGTAATCAGAAAGGATTAAACTTATATCTTTGGTACGAACCGCCTCAATAAAGGCATTATCCTGTTCTTCATAAAAATCGACTTTCGAATGATACGTTATGGTACGATCTTCTTCTACAATCGTTAAATCAGTTCCATCAATGGACAAACGGAAATTATCTCCCAGTAGTTCTACTCCCATCCGATGATCGGGTTGAATAAAGGAACTATCAATATGCCCAACTGCTCCTGATTCCAGTGAAAAGTTAACAGAAGATACATCTGGAATATCAATATTAGCAATACCTTCTGAGGAAAGAAGATTCATGTTAGCATGAACTGTCTTAATATCACCAGCTAAATAGCGAATCATATCAACAATATGTGTGGATTGTTCAACGAGTTGCCCTCCTGATTTTTTCATTTCTCTATACCATGAGGTACTTACAAAGGAAGTGAGATAATGACCGCGAGCCATTGAAACTTTTTTATCACGTAAATAGTCCTTGGCTATGCCTACCGTATCAAGGTACCTTAAGCAGTAGCCAGTAGCACATATTATACCTGAATCTTTAATCCGTTCATATTTGCTGAGGACACTTTTCATATCGAGACCTACCGGCTTTTCCACCATCAAATGGATACCTTTTTCCGCAGCTATTTCTTCCAAATCTCCATGTGCGAATGGTGGTACACAAATAAATAGTGCATCAATTTCTTCACTATCTATCATTTTTTCAGCATCTGTATAATATCTAGTCCCATATTGTTTACCAACACGTACCGCTCTTTCCTCATCAATGTCACAAACGGCAACGAGATCTGCTTTGTTGCTGTTGGCAATATTCTTTAGATGAAGTGAAGCAACTCCTCCTACTCCAACACAACCTATTTTTACCTTCTCCATCATCTCGCCCCCATATCTTCCATCCTTTTCTTACCTAACTGTATAATCCTATCAATATGCCTAGCCGTATCTATTGCCAAAGATGAAGGATCAATTAAATGAGGGCTCAATTCCGATGTAATCGTGTCCTCATAACCAATCTCACTTAAAGCTTGATAAACAGCTTTCCAATTAACATCACCTGCCAATAAAGGAACAAATCCATTAATGTTTCCAACGGCCGTACAGAAATCTTTGACATGCACTTTCTTAATTCGTTTTTCTAAAATCCGAATCCATTGTTCAGGATAACCAAATTGCAGCACGTTACCAACATCGAAATATGCTCCAACATAATCAGAATCCAACTCATCAATGTAGCGTGCCATCTCAAGTGGAGATAATAAAAATTTGTTCCAGACATTTTCAATGCCAATATGCACACGATTCTTTTCTGCAAAAGGTAAGATTTTCTTTAATTCTTCCTGGGAGCGTTTATAGCATTCATCATATGTGGTAGTTTCACTAACTATGCCAGGGACCACAAGGATTGTATCTGCCTCCAATGCGACTGCTAATTCAATTAGTTTCTCCACAATCTTTCTTCCCTCTCCCCGTATAGTTTCACTTGGATCGGAGAGTGGCGATTCCCATAATAATGATGTGGAAATACTTTTCAGCTTCAAATTGTATGATGAAGCAAGCTTCACAATCTTTTTTGCCTCTTTGGTTGTTGTATTCATACTTAGCCCAACGTCACTTTCTGAATTCAAATTCAGTTCGACTGTATCAAACCCTGCCTTCCAACTGTATTCAAACACCTTCTCAAGGGGAGTTCCTGATGGATAGCACCACTGATTAATCCCTTTTAACATAAAAAATCCACTCCTTCTAATGAAGCATTCCACCTTCAAAGTCATTATGACTCTACTCGAGTAAAGAAGGAGACCCAATAAAAGAGGCCTCCAAAACAATTATTTTATTGTTACTGGTTCCTGTTTCTTAGATGACTCGTATGCTGCGATAGCTACGGATAACGCTTTCAATCCATCTTCCCCAGTAATTGAAGGGGGGTTCCCATCCCTTACACTTGAAATAAAGTCTTCCACTAGAGCCTTATCCATGTCGTCACCCCAGAAATCCCACTTAGCACCGTCCTTATTATAAACATTTGTTTTTTGTCCGAATGCATCTACTTTGAGCGTACCACGGGTTCCCACTACCTCTAGTGTCAAGTCACCCCATGTAGGAAAACTCTCGTTTCTCGACCAGCTACAGTCCAGTGTTGCAAACATATTATTATCAAACTCCATTGTCAGCAGTCCACAGTCATCGATATCGTAATCCGAAATCAGGTTGCCAACTTCTGCATATACTTCTTTTACTTCAGCTCCAGTGTACCAACGGATAATATCAACCACATGGACTGTATGATCAATAACTGCTCCTCCACCTGATTTTTCTGGATCAACAAACCAGTTGCCAGGGTTTGTACCACGGTTTGTACCTTTAATCGCAACAATATTTCCAAGCTGCCCACTCTCGATTACCTGCTTCGCCTTTACTACAGGTGTGTTGAATCTAACTGGGAAAGCTGTCTGCAACATCACGTTTTGTTCCTTACATACATCAATAATAGCCTGAGCGTCCTTAAGCGTATGTGCTAAAGGTTTCTCACATAATATATGTTTGCCTTTTTTTGCTGCTGCAACTACATGTTCATAGTGGTTACTGTTTTCTGAAGTAATGACTACTGCTTCAATAGGCTGATCCAATAAATCTGCATAATTCGCATAGTATTTCGTGTTAAATTGGGCAGATACCTTTTTTCCTCGTTCTTGATTTTCATCCGCAATTCCAAGGATTTCGACTCCATCTAACTGCTTTAATGCATCTGCATAACTAAATGCATGACTATGAGCAAAACTTATAATTCCAACTCTCATTGGACACTCTCCCTTTCATTATTGCTTTTCATTACAACTGCTTTTCCTGTTTCAATTGATTCAAGTGCAGCAAATGAAATCTCCATAGCTTTATAAGCATCTTCTGCAGAAACAACTGGTGCAGCATCCGTATTGATGCAATTTATGAAATGCTGAAGTTCAGTGAAATAAGGATTATCCTTCATCGGACTTTCAGGAACAGAAACTCCCTCACTAGATGCAGTTTCTTTTTTACTTGTTACTACTGGAGCTACTTTATCACTGTCATAATCAATCACTCCTTCTTTTCCAGCTATTTCAAATTTAGTCATGAAACTTTGATGTGCCCAGGTACCCTCAACATGCGCAATGACTCCGTTTTCAAAACGCAAAGTAACTAAAGCATATTCTATGTTTTCAGGATCTCTGGTTCTGAATTTTTTTGCATAAACACGCTCTATCTCACCAAAACACCATCTTAAATAATCAAAATCATGGATAATCATGTCAAGAACCAATCCGCCACTGCTTTGAAAATCCGCGTACCAATCATTGGAAGCTATCGGGAAAGCTCCACCTCTTGTCGTTCTGACAACCGCCGGTTTCCCTATCTTCCCCTTATCAAGAAGTTGCTTTGCCTTGATATATTCCGGAAAAAACCTGACCACATGGCCTACAAATAATTTCACTCCCTTACCTTTACAATAATTGATCATATCCCTAGCATCCGAAAGCGTTCGGGCTAAAGGTTTTTCACAAATAACATGTCTATTGTCATCAGCAACCTTTGTGACATATTGTTTATGGAACGGAGTTGGCACACAAATGGACACGGCATCAATGTAGAAGTCCAGGCCTTCTACTGCTTCTTCATATGTTTTAAATGCTTTTGTTCCTAGTTGTTCTGCCAGAACAGCTGCTTTTTCAAAATTTGAATCAATAATTCCCGCCAAAGTAACATGTTGCATTTTTGTATAGGCAATTGCATGTGTACGCCCCATCGTCCCAGCTCCAATAACAAGTGTATTAAACATAGTCAACTCTCCCTATCATTTATTTTTCCAGATCAATTGGTATTCAGGTGAGCATTTCTCCTAATTAAGAAAGAACATTCTTGAGTCATCTAATACACCGATATGGCTTCCAGGTTTTAATTTTTTGGTTTCCACTTGATTAAACAATATAGTTTTGGAGCTATTCCGGTACCTTTAATCCTTTTTTATAACCAGTTGGTACTGTAAGTAGGCAATTTATAGCTAAAAGAATATTGGCAGAAACATCGCTTCGTTGATGTCTGACCTTCAAATTCAAAAAAAATTTCTCCATCACATGATAATAGAATTGCACCTATTTTCGTTCCTCGAATGTCCAGACCTATCGCTAATTCTCTTGATGCCTCCATCCGATTTTCTACTTGAACATTATCATTTGGCTTTACTTTCTTGCCCCCTGCAGTGCTATTCCAGCAACAAGATATTTCTGTAATAAGATAAACATTATCAGCATTGGAATTGTAGACATCACAGCACCGGCCATTAAGAGTGGATAGTTAGTTGAATACTCTCCTTGGAATGCAGCAATCCCTCCAGAAAGTACTCTCATATCCTCTGAACTTGTCATAATAAGTGGCCATAAAAAATCGTTCCATGACCCAAGAATGGTGAAAATCGCCAGTGCAATCAGTGCGGGAGTAGCATTCGGAATAATGATCCTCCAATAGATGCCGAAGAACGAACAGCCATCCATCGTGGCAGCCTCATCCAGTTCTTTCGGAATACCCATAAAGAACTGTCTCAGAAAAAAGACACCAAATGCACTGAACATCCCCGGAACAATCAACGCATAGAAAGTATCAAGCCACCCAAGTTGTGATAAAATTCCATAGTTAGGGATTAATATAACTTGCATAGGCACCATCAAGACAGATAGAATCAAAATAAAAATTGTATTCTTTCCTGGGAAGTTCATCCTCGCGAAAGCGAATGCTGCCAAGGAACATAAAAATAATTGAGACAGTGTTCTTCCTACAGTTACTAAGATGGTATTCCAATAATATTTTACAAATTCTACACTTTCGAAGACGTTAAGGTAATTCTCAAACTTCAGTTCCTTCGGCAAAATAGTCGGCGGCACCTGCATGGTTTCCGGAGATGTTTTTAACGACGTCAGGATCATCCAAAAAAAAGGGACGATCATGATAAAAGCACCAATAATCAGCAAGATATGATTAGTGAATTTTAATTTCATTATTTATGCCTCCTTTAACCATCGTAATGGACCCACTTCTTTTGAAAAATGAACTGTACAATTGTAACGGCTAATATTGCTAAGAATAGTAAAAATGCCTGAGCAGATGCTATTCCCATCTCCGAATTCTTAAAACCATACTCGTAAATGGCATAAACTACTGTTCTCAATGGTTCTAACAGTGCAGAACTATTACCGATCATGATGAAAATCAGGTCAAACACTTGTAGGGAATTAATCATACCTGTAATAAATACGAAGAATAAAGTTGGAGTGATCAACGGTAATGTTATGCTGAAAAATTGTCGCACCTTGGATGCACCATCAATCTGAGCAGCTTCATAATATGTTTTTGAAACTCCCTGAAGACCTGCAAGAATCAAAATGACATTACTTCCGATAGTCATCCATACATATACCAGAATTACCGAAAATAGTGCAATATTTGGGTCAAACAGCCACGAAGGCTGAGGAAGATTAAATATCCCTAAAACATAATTGATCAATCCGTATTCTGTATTGTAAAGCCACTTCCAGACCATCCCGACAGCAACCGGCATCGTCACCACTGGCAGGAAATACATCGTTCTATAAAATACCATTCCTTTGATTTTTTGATTAAGCATTAGAGCAATAACTGTCGCAATAGAAGCCGTTAATGGTACAGATATGGCGGTAAATAAGAACGTATTAAGTATTGAACGGATAAATGACGAATCCTGAAACAATACAATGATATTATTTAATCCGACATATTTTGGAGCAGTTATTCCATCCCATTTTGTTAACGATAAAATAAAGGATGCGACTGCAGGAAGCATATAGAATAAAGCAAGCCCAAAAAGAGTTGGCGCAATAAATAGATAAGCCCAGAGTGCTTCTCGATTGTATTTTTTCTTAGTACTCTTTGTTCTTTTTATTACATTACTTTTGCTATTCTTTGAAACGGAAATAGTATTCAAGTTTACCTCTCCTCCCTTGAAAGGATGGGTGTAATGGCCTTTCCACTTATGGGAATGAGCCATTACATTCAAATTATTAGTCTTTTTTCTCTTCTTTTAATATCCTATTCATTCCTTCTGTTACCTCGTCCAATGCATCATCAATTGAAGTACCATCCAGAAAAGCTTTCTGGATTTTTTCTGTTTCTATAGCCTGCCATTCAGAAGTACGCTCTGATATTGGATAAGCTACACCTCCATTTTGCTGCGCGTCAAGTAATACTTTAAGATCCAATGATGGAACAGAACCTACCCAGATTTCACCTGTACTTTTCATTGCTGGGATCGAATATCCTGATTCAGCAATATCTTTATTTGCTTGCTCACTAGTAAGACTCTTAATCAGATCCCAAACCAGATCATCATTTTTCGTGTTTTCATTCATTGCCCATCCGATTCCATGTACGATGGATGCTTTCTCTTTGCCTTTTGGTAATGGTGCAACACCTAATTTGTCTCCTAAAGCCTCAATTAATGTTGGAGTGTTAACTGAAATTGCTGGCAACATTGCTAGCTTGTTAGAGATGAACAGCTGTGTGGATTCTGTTTCCATCTGTTTTTTTGTAGTAGGTGAGATTCCTTTTTCTATTAGAGTACTGATAAAAGCAAAAGCTTCTTTTGACTCTTTAGATCCAAAACCTGATTGTGTTTTGTCTTCATTAATCACATTACCACCAGCCTGATAGATAAGATTATAATAACCTTGCTGGTTTACCGTTGTATGTGCAGCATAGCCGTAAATTCCTTTATCCGAATCAGTCAGCTTCTCACCCTGCCTTTCAAGATCTTCCCAGGTCCACGACTCATCAGGATAATCTACACCAGCATCATCAAATAATTGCTTGTTGTAATAAAGGCCAACAGAGTCTGTGAAGTAAGGCGCTGCATATAGTTCGCTTTCCAAAGAGTATAGATCTACTACAGCTGAAACATAGTCTTCTTTATTAAACTCCTCATCTTCTTTGACGAATGGCTCTAGGTTTTTAATTAACCCATCAGTGGCATATTTATAAAAGTTCGGACCGTTCATCCAAAATACATCAGGACCGTTTCCACCACCTAAACTGGTTTTCAATTTAGTCCAATAGGTACTCCAAGGAGTATATGTTACCTTGACTTCTACTTCCGGATGTTCCTCATTGAACGCTTTAATAGAAGCTTTAACTTGATCACTTACGTTTTCATCCCATAGCGCAACTTTTATCACCTTTTTATCAGAATCAGCAGCATTACTGCACCCCACCATGAAAACCGCCAGCACAATTACGACAATACATGATAATTTTATTTTCATAATTACCTCCTTCAAATAATGACTTATAATCTTATGTAGATTCTATGATGTGTTAAAACCCATAGGCTTAAATTATTTTTAACTTCATCGCCTCCTCAATTAATTTCTTCAGTGTATTTGAAATTTAAATTTCCCATGAAGTATCACTGCAGCAGCACCTAGCAATTCAAACTCTGAACCAAGTGATGTACTTTGGATATTAATTTTTTCCTTGAGAGTGGGTATCGCTTTGGCTACTAAAAGTTCATTAATCCCTTCCAAAAATAACGGGTTTTTTTGGATAATTTCACCACTTAAAATAATAACTTCCGGGTTGAAAAAGTGAATCGTATTTATTATTACAATGGATAAATATTTTAAAATGTCTTCCATGATTTCCAATGCTAATTCATCTTCTTGATTTAGTGCCTCTACAAAAATATTCGGTTTTATATTGTTCAGGTCATCAGAGACCATTTCTTTTATAATAGTATCCCGCCTTTGCGCTATGATTGCGCTTACAATTCTAGTGTAGATGGCTGGCCAGTTTACGTAATTCTCTAGACAGCCTCTATTTCCGCAACTACATTTTATACCTCCTTCAACTACGGTCATATGGCCCATCTCACCAGAACTGCCAAGAAATCCACGATAAATGGACCCATTAACCATCATTCCAGAACCTATACCTTCTCCAATCGTAATATAAAGAAGGTCTTTATATTTACTAAACAAGCCAAAATAATTCTCTGCTAAAACAAATGCATTCGCATCATTGTCTAGAAATACTGGAAGATTGGTTCTTTCCTCAATTAATTGCTTTAAAGGGACATCATATAGATTCAGTTTTGTGTTGTATGAAATTACGCCCTTATCAGCATCCACAATACCTGGTGAAATAACAGATATCCCCTGGCAATAATCTTTATTGGGTTTTTGTTCCAGGAAATTCTCCACAACGTCAAGGATTAATTCAATAATATCCTCCCCCTTTAAATGATTTGTAGGATGAATTTCTTTCCTCAAGATCTGCCCTTCCAGATTCATGTCAGCAATCCTGATGAAGGAGTTCGTAATAGATACACCTAAAATGGAATGGGTATTTGGATTGAACCGTAGCAAAACCGGTTTTCTCCCGCCACTTGAAGTACCTACACCATCCTCACAAACAAGACCTTCATCGATTAATTCAGAAACAGCGGAAGTAACTGTAGTTGGGCTAATATTTATCATTTGTGCTATTTCGCTTCTTGAAATTGGTCCTTTTTTTCGAATTGTATCCAATATAATTGATCGATTTAATTCCTGAATTAACTTCAAATCTCCAGTCCTTTGCCTTTGCATAATGTAAATCTCTCCTTGTAATCTGATTTCTTTTTCCATCGGCTTTATTAAGTTTGTTAAAAAAACGAAACAGAAAAGGAAAAATCAGCATTTTAGAATAATGAGGTGTTTTTTATTTGTTATTGATAACAAATCTTTATGTAATTCCTAAATTTATATTTTGACTTTCTCTAATCTGTTTAATAACATCATAGTTTAATTTTTTTGTATTGTAAACAATTAAATTGAATATTTAAAATTTTCTGAAATTAGATGAAGTTAATTTCATTTTTCTTGTAGGTAGTTGCACAGCATATTTTTGATAAGTGAAGTGAGTTCTATGTAATGTAATACGGTGACCCCGAAGATGCGGATCAAGAAATATAGTATACATTTTTTAAAAATACCATAATAATATTATGTAAACTATTTATGATGCAGAATCTCACAAAATAAGTCTTACAATTCTCCCGCCAAACATGGTATCGTAAAAAATTCATCTTCAATGATCTCATTATATTAGATAAATTTCTTTACTTCTGTTCGGAAAGTTTGTTCAACACCACTCTACTTCAACTATTCAAAAGAAAGCATGCAAAATATTTCTTTTAAATCTTCATACCAACGATACCATTTTTCTCTTACACTCCAATTATAACGAAATTATCTTTGTAAATGGAAAATCCTCTTAATGGTGAATGAAGCAGCACCAGCATAAGAAAAAGATTTGCGCAAACACGCAAACCTTCCTTAGAAATAAAAATCCATCAACGTTTCGTCCATTAAATCCTGGGTGAGACCTATGTATATCATCGTATCCTTTGGATTGGAGTGATTAAGGATTTGCTGCAGTAATGCGATATCCTTGAATTTCTGATAATGCAAATAGCCGAAGGTTTTTCGGAGTGTATGTGTGCCTACATCCGGAATATCGGCCATTTCGGCAGCTTTGTTCAAGACTCGGTAGGCTTGGACCCTGGTGATTGGACCATTCCCTTTTCGACTTGGAAACAAATACTGTTCATTTTTTAGGTTCATCTTGCGGACATACTTCCTGACTTCCTTTCGAAGCTGAGGATTGACAAGGAACCGTTTAATTTTATCCGTCTTTTGCTCGACGATGACGATATGCGTACCTTCGAGAATATCCTTCACTCGCAACTTTAAAAGATCGCCTATACGTAAGCCGATGTTAATACCAATTGAAAACATCATATAGTCTCTATAGCTACAATATTTTAATAGAGACTTTTTCATCTTTTCTATATGATCCAGACGGCGAATCGGCTGGACATTCTTGATTCTTTGAGAGGCTGCTTGCATAAGTTTTCTTTCCCCTTTCCCCTTTCCCCTTTCCCCTTCTTTCATTGTACGTGAAGAACGGAAAAAAAGGCAAGTTTTTTTAAATTCTTATACCATTAAGAACACTGATTTAAAGGGATTTCGAATGTATCAATAGAGGTACTTTGTTACATTCGGAATATTCTGGCAAAGATGACCGTAAATGACGTCGAAATTAAGCATCCTACCAAACGCCCCTTAAAGCCTCATTATGCGACTTTAAACTATTCTGGACCAATGACTCTATCTGTTTTAAACAACAGCTTCAAACGTTGAATATGGAGCTCGTTTTTTTGCCTTTTCTACTTTTTTCTCATGAAAATCCCTTAATTCAGCATTCTCCTCATTTGAATAGTTGTCATTTAAATTCGGAAAATCGAAATCCATTTCAGGGCATCATCCGCTTTGTCCATTAACCCCCTCGAAACGGCTTATCATGAAAAATCCCCCTGAGATGTAAAAGGTTCAGGAGGAATTTCGTAATAGTTGATTAAAAGATAGAGCTACTATTTTAAAAATTTTGTTCATCGATTTTTTTCACAATCGGACGCTCATATTGAATAAGAATTTTATTAATCGAGATGGATTGGCTTATAACGTTGTTTTTACATGCACGAACCCAGCTAGCCTTAGAACGAAGTGCTTAGGCGTAGGGTTGCTTGGGACCGAGGGACACCGAGCGTCCGCAGCGTGAATGCTGTGATATATGAGACGCACCCGACTTCTTCGAATGACTTACACACTGCTTTTCTGTTTCAATTTTAATGTATCTTTCAGGAAAGGCTTTTTATAAAACATCACTTACTTATTTGTTATCGAGTTGTTCCGCCAACCCGATTAGAAGTCCTTCGGTTCCACGAATGTAGCAGAGCCGATACGAATTCTCGTACTGAACCACTTCGCCAACGAGCTGAGCACCATACTTAATGAGTCTGGATACCATTTCGTCAATGTCTTCAACGGTGAACATCACGCGCAGATAACCGAGGGCATTTACAGGAGCTGTCCGGTGATCTGATATAGTAGGTGGATTTATAAATCGCGAGAGTTCAATTCGGCTGTGGCCATCCGGGGTAACCATCATAGCGATCTCTACGCACTGAGAGCCCAAACCGGTTACGCGGCCAGCCCATTCTCCTTCGACAGTGGCTCGCCCTTCGAGGTTCAAGCCAATCTCCTCGAAGAAAGAGATTGCGTCATCAAGGGATTCTACAACGATGCCGACATTATCCATTCTTAGTAATTTGTTTTTTGCCATAGTATTATCTCCTTATGTGTAAAAATTTTTCATTTGATTCTCTTCCTAATTATACTATTAACAAGTTACAAATTCCTTCCAAATATCAAACACCTTGTAAACCCTGTACTATTGGAGTATTCGCGAACCATATTTCGTGAATGTCATCTTGTTCAAAACGTTACAAACATTCATAGCGCAGTTGCTGTTCAATAAAACAACTTCGACTTCCCGACAAAATAGTCCTGCCCTTTAATGGAATAATGCTATTATTACTTACCAATTCCTAATCAAATCCATCATTCCCCTTTGCTCAGCTAAAAAATAGATAGAGTAACAGTGAGTGGTGAAATAAACGTCATTGAAGAGATAACGCAGACAATTTCCGATGCTCCTATCTGGTTAAAATGGTCATGGGGAAAGATACACATTAGTTGAATGCTCACTCGATTTCTCTTTATTACCGAACCCTAATTTTGGTCTTCCACCAACCTGCGTAATTCCTTATTTACTTGTACTAGTAAATTTGATTATCATGGTGGGTCAGCTTGCTTCCTCGTTTAAAAAAGTCAAAATAAGTTGAGTTGTAAGGGAGACACCATATTTCAAAGAAGTTAAATTTACATGGAACTTCGGATGATGCCATGGAAAGCACTCTTTATCCTTAGTTCCTGTTCCCCAATAGATAAAGACAGAAGGAACGGATTGGGACAAGTAGACAAAATCGTCGCCGCTCATATAAGGATTTTCCAATGTAACGATGCTGTTTTTGCCAATGTTGGTTAATGCAGTCTCTATCGCCAGCTGAGTCATGCGTTTGTCATTCCAAGTGGCAGGATAGCCTCTTTCGTATGCGTATGTGTACGTTCCGCCCCAAAAATTCGTTATTGAATGTAATAGTGCTTCAATTTTTGCTTCAATGGCCTTTCGTGTTTCTTCATTGATCGTTCGTACCGTGCCCGCCAAATCTACCCGATCGGCAATCGCATTGGATGTATAGCCGCCCCTTATTTCCCCAATCGTTACGACCGCTTTATCAACGGGAGATACCTGCCTTGCAACAATGTTTTGAATGCTTGAGATGAATTGACCTGCCATCGCTATGGCATCAACACTTTGATGCGGAGCTGCCGCATGACCGCCCTTTCCAATCAAGGAAATATATATTCGGTCACTGCTTGCGAGCATACAGCCCTCCTTCACTTGGAATTGACCTGGTAGTAAATAGGGGTTAGTATGAATGCCAACCGCCGCATCTACTTTTGGATTTTCCAGAATTCCTTCTTCGATCATACGGACAGCCCCACCTGGATGAACTTCCTCTGATGGCTGAAACATGATTTTGACCGTTCCTTTTAATTTGGCTTTCCGTTCTTGCAGCAAAGCTCCGACACCTAAGCCAACCGTTATATGTGCATCATGCCCGCAAGCATGCATGGCGCCCTTATTTTTGGAGGCATATTCCAGGTCTGTCTGTTCGGTTATTGGTAAAGCATCAATGTCCGAACGCAATAGGATGGTTTTCCCCGGTTGTTCGCCATGAATTTCAGCACAGATCCCTGTATTCGCCATCTTCCTGTATGGAATGTGGAGCTTCTGCAGTTCGTTTTCAATGAATTTCTGCGTTTCATATTCCTCTGTACTTAATTCGGGATATTGATGAAGATGTTTATAAACACGTTGAAGGTACGGCTCATGTTTCTCTTCTATATAATTCAGACTCATTCCATTTCCCATAAAATCACCACTTTCTGTTTTTTGAGGCTGACAAAATTAATCTATGTCCTGCCACTTTTATTTACCGCCGTATTCTTTTACTAATAAATTTCAAACATTCGTTGAATCTCTGTTGATCGATGTGTTTTGGTTAGTCCAAGTTGCAGTAAAATCCTGGACTTTTGTGGAGTCAAATTACCTGATGCGATAAAATCGCTTTCCAAATCAACCGGTTTTGTCGTTACTAAACCATTACCAATCCGAGAAGTGCTGACCACCATCACTCCCTGTTCGTTGGCATATTGTAATCCTTGACGAGTTAGCGGGAAAATGCCTCCATTACCTGTTCCAGCGTGCACAATTCCCTCTGCTCCTGCAGCAACAGCAGCATCAACCAGATCTCGTGTGTCCTGACTATGCCCAAACAAAATATCAACACGAGGCAATTGAGGTACATCAAACAAGACGAACTCGGACTCTGCTGTATGCTTTCGCAAACTTTTATAATAAAAATGCGGTTTGCCATCTACCATGTACCCCAATAACCCAGCTTCAGGTGAACCAAATGCGTCAATCGCAGTGGTATGAAGCTTACTCGTTTCTCGTGCAGAACCAATCCTGCCGTTTAATGAGATTAAAACACCATGACCTCGTGCCACATCACTTGCAGCCAGTGCTACACCATTGTATAAATTAAGCGGTCCATCTGCACTAAGTGCTGTTGCTGGCCTCATCGCACCCACCATTACGACCGGCTTATGACTTTTTACGGTCAAGTGAAGAAAGTATGCCGTCTCCTCCAATGTGTCCGTCCCATGTGTAATCACCACACCATCGCAATGCGATTGCGATAACAACTCATTTACCTTCATGGCCAACTTAAGCCATAGCTGATCTGTAGTGGCATAACTAGCTATGTTGGCAATTTGATAACCGCTTACCTCTGCTAAATCACTAACCTGTGGAACTGCTTTTATTAACGCTTCTATTGTAAGAACACCCGCCTGATATTGCGTGATTTGCGTACTATCTGCTCCTTTTCCGGCAATCGTCCCCCCGACAGCAAGGATTGTAATTCGAGGTAATTTTTCTTTGCTCATGCCTGTAGGTCCCCTTTCACTCTCTGTTTCCCTTCTCCATCATGCTTGGAGCAGTCGATTTTCTGATTTTCCCTTCATCTTTGAAATCAGATGGCCCATCTCATTCAATGCCTTTCTATCTTGTTAACTTCTAATCTTTATAACTAGTCACTCGTTGTACTTGAATTTCCGCTTCTCTGCGTGTAATCACACTAACCAAAACTAGAACGAATGCATTCAATAACATGGCGATGAATCCAATGTTGATGTCTGTGATGAGCGAGGGCCAATCTGGGAAAAGAATCACTAGCTTAGTCTTGGTGATGGTAAAATAAGCTAGGAATGTAGCACCGGCGATAATACCGGCGAATGCCCCCTGCTTTGTTACAAATGGTTTTTTCATTAAGCTAAAAATGAATGCAGGGAACAACTGGGTCAAAATAGAGGAAGCGAAAATACTTAGCTCGACGATAAAATTACCGCCTTGGAAGACGAAGTAAAGGGACAGCAGGGCAAAGACAGGAACCAAGCTTTTGGCGACGGTTGTCACATGTTTCTCGGTGGCTTTTGGAGAAACGACTTGATATACATTTTTAGCTACTAACGTAGAGGCGTTCAGCAAGATCATGGAACCGGGTACTAAAGCTGTCAGTAAGCCAGTACCACCGACGATTCCAACAAACCAAGGGTTGAACGTTTCTTTCACGACACGAAGCAAAGCAAGATCGGCATCTGTTCCTTCCAAGTCAGGAACTTGCAGGATTGCCGCAAAACCAACAAAGAAGATTAATACAATCAAAATTTGATACACCGGCATGATAATCGCATTTTTACGCAATGATTTCGCACTCTTTGCAGAATACGTTGCTTGGAAAGAGTGAGGATACATCCAATAACCAAGACCTACCACCAAGATCGTAGACAAATACCAGGAAATACTTTGTTCTTTTGCAGGGAGAGTTAGAAATCCTGGCTTTGCTGCATCAATCGCCTGGAACATGGATTCAAAACCTCCGTAAAAGTGGATTGGCAGATAGATCCCTAAAAAGAGGGCTATCCCTAAAATAATTACGTCTTTTATCGCGGCAATACTGGCAGAACCGTGAATGCCGGAAATGCTTACATATACAATCATGGCAAGGACACCAATCCACATAGCCATGTTAGGTGAAATCAAGCCATAGGAAGTTTCAGAAACGATGATCCCCAATCCTTTTAATTGAATCATCAATAAAGAGTTCAAGCCCAAGACAGCAACGAAGGAAACTACAATACCCAGGGCAGGACTGTTGTACTTGCTTGCAAAGAAATCGGAAAAGGAAAGCAGCTCGTGCTTTTTGGCGTACTTCCAAACGGCCGGTAACATCCAGTAAGACATAATGAATGCGAGACAGCCGTACCCTAAAATATAAAAGGCAGGTGCTCCCTTGCCATAGGTATAACCACTAGCTCCCAAAAAAGTGAAGGTGGTGTAGTTTTCCCCAGCCATTAATAAAAAAACGAAAAGGGTACCAAAGCCACGTCCGCCAACTGTCCATTGCTCTAAACTCATTTTTTTCCCTTTTTTCGCACGTATCGCAACTAAAAGAGCAAGCAGCAAGAAGAGGGTAATAATCAACAGTGCACTATTCATTCATTTTCCTCCTTGTTGATAGGATCTAATTTGTAGATAATCAGCATGATTGTTGATGAGATAATTAGCCAAAGCGTATGCCAAAACAGTAAGAATGGCATTCCTAATACGATCACATTCACTTTACTCGCAAAGACGCTACCTACAAGTATTCCGATAAATGGAATAAACCCAAGAAGATAAACTGGTTTCAAAAAAACTCCTCCTTTTTTTGAAATTTCTTAATAAAACAGTGGAATATAAAAAAAGTAAGGAGCACTTGTATAGAAAGTCAAACCTTTCTAACAAGCGCTCCTTACTTCGTAAACAAAGTAAATGGCTACTCATCTTTACTGTATGCGTCTCATCTCTTAAGAATCGATCAAAAGAGTAGTGACAAATTATGTAAAGTCATTCATTCTCTGCTAGAATGACCTCTGTAATGGACCATTGGGTAACATAATCGTAATCGCGCAGTATTACTTCAACCTCTAGATCAAATTCCTGCTCCAAATATTCCTTGATTCGTTTCTTGAATATCTGTGACATCTGAACGTCTACTTCTCGTTTCAGTGCTGGAACCTCACATTCTAAAGCAAGTGATTGTGGTGTCCGTCTATGTTTTGTACGGAATGTAATGAATTGATCATCAATCTCTATTTTTAACAAAGTTGTACCTGCCCCAAACAGACCTTTACACACCTCGTTGTATATAATGGTCAGCTTCTTCTTGATTTCATTAGAATCAGTAAGGTACATACGATCACCCGAAAGAGTATTTTTTGAAAGCGCTTCCTAGAGGTAATTATACCTATAACATACGATATAATCAACCACTTTTATGCCATTTTAGCCTCCTTCATTCTGAACAGACTTCAGCGAGAACCGTAATTCCCTCCCATTTTAGCCTTGAAGGCGCAAAAAATATCACTTATATAACAGAAAGAGGGTAAATAGGTGTACATTCTACGGTTGTTATTATGTGGATAAAAATCCCGGAAAATTTTCATTACGATTGTTGTAGCAACGATACCATTGAAGGGAAAAAGGAATTAGATAGTGAATATATCCTTGCCCCTCCTAATTTCTAATTAATGGAACATTCCTTCGTATAGGAAATAGCGTTCCTTGGTTTAAATCTCCTGTTATCCTGCGTTTTGTTGTTTTAGTAATCGTTTACTAATTTACAATAATAACGTTATGTAAACTAAATGCATTGATGATAAAGAGATTTACTCGCTCCCCTCTTTATCAACTATTTATTTTTCGGCAAATTAATGGATATAAAAGCTGGCTTCGTCAATGAATTCGATATCTTTGTATCCTTTCATCTGTTCCATCAATTGAAAAAGTGCTTCATCCTTTTGCTTGGCTTCGATCATGCAATCAAGCTGTGGAACCGTTCCTTTTATCCTTCGCAAAAATTCCATGAACTGTGCCGGATCCACATATTCAGCGTGTGCCCTAAATTCCTTATCCGATCTTGGACTTGAAATATGCATCTTGGGAGGCAGTTTTGAATTTCGCCAGCTATTAATGATTCGGTCCCAATGTTCGCTCCAGTTTTCACCAGGTAAGTGATGAGCAAGATAATGGTGATAATCGAAAACCATGGGAATCCCCAGTTTTTCACATAAGTAAAGGGTTTCCGACAATGTATAAGTGGTATCATCATTTTCCAGGATGACCATTCTTTGAATGGATTCAGGAATCAAGCCCCAATTATGGATGAATTGTTCTAAAGCCTGTTCGTGTTCCCCGTAACCGCCGCCCACATGCAAGACACAGCGATGCTCGGGATCGATCCCCATATGGCTCAACAAAGTATGATGTATTTTTAAGGTTTTTAATGATGTCTTAAGAATATCAATATTGGAACTATTCAAAATCACAAAATGATCTGGATGAAAATCTATCCTCATCTTTGGATGCTTGGATAAGAAGGTTCTTATTTTAGTAAGCTCGTCAGTGATGGGTTCGATGTAATCCCATTCTGGGATTTCTGGATGATTAGCCAATGGAATCAATTTAGATGAAAGTCTAAAAAACTGAATCCGGTTCGCTTCGTTATGAATCAGTAACCGCCAACAATTATGAAGATTGGAATTGGAAATACGTTCGAGCTTCCTTATGGCAGCATCTCGATCCTTAATTTTTGAAAACTGAGCAAAAGTCATCGTCTGGGATGGTGAACAGTTTGGGACATGATTACTCATCGCTACATAACCAAGGCGTATTAATGTCAAATGAATATCTCCCTTACATTTTTTTATATTGGAAGTATTCCCCTATCACGCTCAGGTTATATTGCCTGAGTCCAAGAAACCATTCTTCAACAGAAATAAATAATGGTCTTTTTCCGAATGTAACCGGAAAAAGACCATTGCTCAGGCTTGAGACTCCATTACACTTGTGGGGTCGGAGTCGGTTTTGCATATCCACTTTTGTATTTTTCGTCCACTTTATTCCTGATTTTTTTAATGTTCATGCCGTCATTCCAGTCCAAAATTGATTGTGCTGCTATTTCCAAGCAAACGCCGCACTTCGTCCCATGGTCGTCCCAAACCACTTCCCCATTTTGTTTATTCTCATGGATAAAGCAATCATAGTTATTTTTATGGTTCGCTGATTCCCCGCAACCGCAGTAGCATGGGATTTTTTCTAGTAAATCTTTATTTTGGGCAACCGCTAAATAGATGGTTTTCATGTCTTCCGGTTTTCCTGATAAGAAATTTGGTGCGATTTCCTTACTTGCGGTTTCTTCTTGGACATCGGCTGATGCTTCATGATCAGAATGTCCTTCATGGCTGGTTTCTTTTTTTTCGACAACGCTTTTTTCTTCACTCGCACAAGCTGAAAGCAATAATGTAGAACAAACTCCAAAGGTCATGGTCATCATTTTAACATTCATTTTGACACTCCTTGTTCCAGATTGATATTCCCATTTTATTACACTTGGTGTATTTCTACAAATTTATTGAAAGGGTCCATCCTGCTAGTTTCATGATAATTTTTTTAATACATATGAAGATAAGGGGGGAACGGTTATTTGATTCCCTTTAATTCTTTCTATTTCTTCCAGGCCAGCAAGCTGTCCATTCGCTAAAACGGACCAATCCCCTTGCTGCGGAAGTGCAAGGTTTATCGATTGCCAATTGGCGTTGTGGATGACAGCCAATCTTGAATCTTCCGTTACTAAAGTGAATGCAACCACATTCGATGGAGCATCAATGAATTGTAAATGCTGCTCGATTTCTTCGGGTGTTCTCAATCTGAAGGCACTGTGATTTTTTCTTATCGAAATCAAGCCCTTCATATATTCGACTTCGATTTTAAAATCTGCCCTTCTTTTCCAATCCAAGCGGTTTATCCAGTCAGAGGATTGATAGCTATTTTCATCGCCCTCCTTCGAGCGCATGAATTCCTGGCCAGCATGTATCATCGGTATTCCCTGGGACAGCAGGACGATGGCGGAAGCCAATTTATGCATCTGTTTACGTTCCGTTTCGGAAGCTTCTGGGTTAGTGATGGCAAGCTTATCCCAGAGGGTGAAGTTATCATGTGCTTCCACATAATTGATGACTTGGTCTGGTGTTTGATAGGTTGCCATTTGGTCATCGTAGTGCAAACCGGCAGCTATGCTTTTTCTTATGATATCTTCCATTCCTGGTTTCCCATTGATGAATCCCTTATCATGCTTATCCATTACAAAACCTTTTAATCCGTCCCTGATTGCATCATTAAAATGAGCGATTCCAGGCATTTTATAAGCATTTTTTTGATTCGCCTTCTGCTCTTGGGGCAATGGAGTATTCATATCCCAGCCTTCGCCCAGCACAATGATCGTCGGATCGATCTCTGCAAGCGTTTTTTTCACTTCATTCATCGTTGCCACATCATGAATCCCCATTAAATCAAAACGGAAGCCATCAAGGTTATATTCCTTTGCCCAATAGGCGACGGATTCAACGATGAATTTACGCATCATTTTCCGTTCGGATGCGGTATCATTCCCTACCCCAGTGCCATTCGATAAAGTACCGTCGTCGTTATAGCGGAAAAAATAGGTGGGTACCAGCTTATTGAAGTTCGAATCGGCCACTGTATAAACGTGATTATAGACGACATCCATGATGACACGCAAACCATGGTCATGAAGGGCCTGGATCATTTCCTTCAACTCCCTGATCCTCACTTTTGATTGGTAAGGGTCAGTCGAATACGATCCTTCTGGTGCGTTATAATTTTTCGGATCATAGCCCCAATTGTATTGCGGTTCCTTTAATTTCGTTTCATTGACGGTGGCAAAATCGAATATCGGGATAAATTGTACATGGGTCACCCCTAGGTCCTTTATATGGTCCAGCCCTGTTTTCACTCCCTTAGGACCTTTCGTCCCTTCTTCAATCACCCCCAGGAATTTACCCTTCTGTGTAATTCCGCTCTCCGGATGGATCGATAAATCCCTTATATGTAATTCATAGATGATGATGTCCTCCGGTTCATCAAGCGGAGGTTTGTCATGTGTCCATTTTTTTGGATTCGTGTCAGCCAAGTCCACCACGACCCCTTTATCACCATTGACCGTGACTGCGCGTACATAAGGATCGACGGCTTCATCCCATACCTCTCCAATCTTTACTTTATATGTATAAATCAAGCCATCGTGATCGCCGCATAATTCTGCAAACCATGTCCCCTTTTCAGAACGAGCCATCTCGATTTCAAGTCCCGCTGAATCATCCCATTGTTCATACGTGACCAGTTTTGCTTCAGATGCTGCAGGTGCCCATAATCTGAAACACGTTTTATCTTTATGGTAGGTATTCCCCAGGTCTTTGCCATCAAAGAAATAGAGGCGGTCCACTTCTTCTGGATTCAGTGGATGAATATTCGCAAAAGGAAGTGAAATTGATGGATTTTCTGTATCTGCATCCGTCTCTTTTCGATTATCGATATTTTCTTCTTCAAAATAAAGTGAATCTTTAATAAGTCATTCCCCCATTGAAATTCCCTTTTTAGAACAGGAATCCATTTAATGTCTATACTTATACTTATGGCCCAAAGTTTGATAACTTGCTTTACACTTTGGGTTCTCCTGACTTGATACTTTATACTCGCGATGATAGAGAACATTCTGAATTCAGATTTGTAACTTTATCATATCAATGTTTTCTTTCCAATCATAAAATAATGCTAAAAAAAAAATGCCTCCATAACAGTATTACGGTCTAGGAGGCATTTCTAGTACTCTTTATCGTGTTTTAATTATGTTCACACGGTCGTTTTCTACGATTGCCGTGAACTTCTTAACATCAGGCTGCTCGTATATGAAATCAGTGATTCCGTCTTCAAGCTCTTCCTGTAGGACCCTGCGAAGCGGTCTAGCACCGAATGTCGGATGATATCCCAATTCAATCAGTTTTTGTTTGGCTTCATCCGTTACGGTTAAGGATATTTCTTGTGCAGCTAATGTCTCGCCAAGTTCTTTCAGCATGATATCGACGATTTGGAGAAGGTCTTCCTTCTTCAATGCGGAAAATTCGATGATGCTATCGAACCTATTCAAGAATTCCGGCTTGAAGAAATTGCCCAATGACTGGAGGATGGAAGCCTCCTCCACTGCAGTACTTGTGCCGAACCCCATGACTTTTTGTTTTTCGCCTACACCGGCGTTGCTTGTCATGATGATGACCGTGTCTTTGAAAGTAACAGTACGACCTTGGCTGTCCGTTAACCGGCCGTCTTCCAAAATTTGCAGGAACATGTGCATAACATCTGGATGCGCCTTTTCAATCTCATCCAATAAGATGATGCTGTATGGTTTACGGCGAACCTTTTCAGTTAATTGTCCCGCTTCTTCATGACCAACATATCCAGGAGGTGAGCCAATTAACTTGGAAATACTATGTTTTTCCATGAACTCGCTCATATCAAGGCGAATCATCGCTTCCTTGTCTCCAAACAATTCGTCAGCAAGGGTTTTTGCCAATTCCGTTTTACCGACTCCCGTTGGTCCAACGAAAAGGAATGAACCTGTAGGACGATTTTTCGATTTCAGCCCCGCGCGGCTTCTGCGGACGGCTTTTGCAACCTTCCTGACTGCTTCTTCCTGTCCGATGACTTTATTCATGAGTTGAGCTTGAAGGTGCACCATTTTCTCTTGCTCGTCTTCCTGTAACTTGCCTACCGGTATACCGGTTTTTTGTTCGATGATGCTCTGGATGTTTTCAATGGTAACGATTGGTTTTACAGAGTTGCTTCCTGACTGCAATAACGTTTCAAGCTTTTCTTCTTCATCTCGCAGTGTTGCCGCTTTTTCATACGCTTCTTCTTTTAGGGCCCGTTCTTTTTCTTTATAGATTTGGGCAAGACGCTCTTTCAAATCCTCTTCCTGTCCATCTTCAATCGTCAGGTTCAACTTGGAGCCGGCTTCATCCATCAAGTCAATTGCCTTATCTGGCAGAAAACGATCTTGAATGTAACGATTCGACAGCTCCACTGCCGCTTTGAGTGATTCTTCACTATAGGTAACCCCATGATATGCTTCATAGCTTTCTTTTAATCCTTTTAAAATCACTAGCGCTTCATCCGTTGTCGGCTCATCAACCTGAACCGGTTGAAAACGTCGTTCAAGTGCACCGTCTTTTTCGATTTTTCGATATTCAGACAAAGTAGTCGCGCCGACAAGTTGAAGTTCACCCCTGGCGAGTGCAGGTTTTAGAATATTCCCGGCATCCATTGATCCTTCAGCCGAACCGGCCCCGACAATTTGGTGAATCTCATCAATGAATAAAATGATGTTTTTTCTTGTCTGTAATTCACTTATCAGCTGCTTCATCCGTTCTTCGAATTGGCCCCGGATTCCGGTATTGCTGACAAGGGAAGCAACATCAAGCATATAGACCAGCTTATTGCGCAATTTAACAGGTACAGAGCCTTCGGCAATGGCAAGGGCCAGACCCTCCGCGATGGCTGTTTTACCTACCCCCGGTTCACCTATTAGAACTGGATTATTTTTATTTCGCCTATTCAGAACTTCTATCACTCGTTTTATTTCTTCATTCCTGCCGATTACCGGATCAATCAGCCCTGCTTTTGCGGCATCGGTCAAGTTGCTTCCATATTCCTCAAGCAACCCTCCTCCTTCACTTTGGTTAACAGGCTCTGGTTGAGGTGCTTCGTTATGATTAAATGGATTGAATGGGTGATGGAATCCATTGAACTGGGCTTTACCAGTATCGATTCCCCCCATTGCTGCTCCCAGCTTATTTCGTTCTTCTTTATAACAAGTGGAGCACAGTTTCACATCATGCTCCTGACCATTCATATTTAGATGGACTTGAATATTAGCTTGGTTTACATGGCATTTTTCACAAAACATGTAGTACTCCTCCTTAAAATATCGTGATTAGGAAACTTTGACCTTTTTTGACCTTATGAGTTTATTATACATTGACCTTCTTTGACTTTCAATCATTTTGTCTTCGAATATGTATCACCATTACAGGAATTATCCTCATTCCATAAAGGAGATAATGTTGGAGATCCCGAAATGTTTTGCTTAGCATATTAAATGATCGATCGAGAGTCAAATGATTCGGCCTCTTTTCGTAGGAGTATCGAAGCCATTTTTATTTATTACCCAGTCAAGTGCGACTTATAACCCACAGGCGAAAGCTAACTGTACCGAGTGAAGCAGTTCCTTAATTGGAGAGGCAGTCAGTTTGAGGTTCTAATTAGTCAAGTTTAGGTGAAAGCTATCCATTACTGAAAATGCTGCGGCAATGAGCATCAGAACAGGAAGTCACACTTCTTTGAAAAGCGAAGATAGGAGGGAAAGATATTGCATGATAAGGACATTCTAAACGAGCAACTGCGAAGGGGAAGTTCACAAACTGAAGCTTTTGAATTCTTTGACCGGCTCGGGACGGTCGGCTTCGAAGAGATGAGAGGACTATGGAAAGGAGAAGAACTTAGAACTGGGCATCCAATGGATGGCTTGTTACCTGCATCGAATTGGTACGACAAGAGATTCATTAATGAAGAGCATGTCCAGCCACTTGTATTCCAAAAGGGAAATGGGGAATTGTTCGCTGGAAATCCTGGTCTCATACCGATAAGCATAAGCTATGGAAAATTTCCTGACACATTCATCACGCTTGCCATGAAAATTTTTCTCCCCCTGTAAAAAACAAAAAAAGCTGGGCAAGGCTGAGACAGATCCAATATAGGGGAAAAGTAAGCGCAGGGATGGTTTATGATCAAAAAAGCATCATAGATCTGTTTCGGAAAGTTGACGAAGATACATTGCTTGGTGTCATGGACATCAAGGATTTTTTTCCTGACAAGTCATACTTCTTTGTGTTAAGAAGAATAAATGAACCATGAAGAATCTACGCTTTAAGATCGGTCCTATCTTTGTAATGGTACAAAACGTTTGAAGGACATCGTCAACAAATGAAGGGAATGGAAAAACCAGCTTTTACTTAAGCCTACTCATTCCGTACGCGATTAGGTTTCGATCGGTGCCAGCATCGTCGGAATTTTTGTACGAGCATTATCTAGTGGGGCATATTTCAAGGGGATAAACCAACAGATTTGAGAATGTGAACAAAAAAAAGAGACTTCATCAAGTCTCATGCTTTTCGTATTTGCTTCCATTTATATTATAAGCGTTTTGCACCGATGTATTTCGGCTTCCAATATGGATTATTGGTTTTGGCATATGACACTCCCTTAGAGGATGCGGAGTGTATGAATTGATTGTCGCCTATGTATATAGCCACGTGTGTAGGCTTTTTCGCTTTATTTGGTGCGAAGAACATTAAGTCCCCTTTTTGCAGCGTTTTAACTGACTTGCCTTTTTTATATATGTCAGCAGCCGTCCTCGGTAGATTCTTGCCAGCCTTTTGGTACGAATATTTCACTAGTCCGGAACAATCAAAACCTGATGATGAAATGCCGCCCATTTTATATTTTGTGCCCAATTCACTTTTGGCCACTTTAATCGCTTTTGTATGATATGAAGCAGCCTCGGCTTGGCTCCCTGTATAGGTTGCTGACCCAAGCATGATAGCTAATGACAATCCGACGACAATTTTCTTGAACAATTTAATTTACCCCCTGATGTGATTTGCTAAACCTAATATACTAGAAAATGCATATCATTCGCATCACAGGATCTTTACAATTATGTTACATTTAGTAGAAATAGGTAGAATGACCAAAAATAAGCGATAAAAAAGTCGAACTTTACCTACGTTCATACTGATTCCCTTCTTCCATTAAGCCATTGAAGCAAAAAAACAGTGGTTGATTCAACCACTGTCAAAACGCCTTAGAGTAGAATGGCAAAAATAACTTTACGCCCCGTTTATTGAAAGGAAGGAATTTCATATCGGCAATTAAATGACTGATATATCCGAATAAACATGTAGTGAAAATCCCGTCAACCCCAATCGCTGCCTCGAACTGATAGGCAATGATACCAAAGAAAACAATGCCGGCAATCGAATGGGTATAACTTCTATGAGGCGTAAAGGATGCTAGAATCATATAGAGACCCAGCAGCCATAACCAATTTTCCTGTAAAGACATCCCAATGCCCAAAACCCCTAATCCGCTCAGGGTGAGCATATGCCTTTGTGTTATGAATGAGGAAATAATGATTATTCCGATCCCTGCCCCAGCCCCGATCCATTTTTCCGCCTCAAAGCCTTCCAATACGCTATAAATGATCATTAAAATTCCAATGGTTTGAGCCAGGATCCTAATGAACTTGTGTGAAAACGTAATCCTATTGCTTAACTTCCCATCAATATCCATGTCGGGCATGAGGCCGGAAACGCCCCCGATTCCTACCAAAAATAACGTGGTGGTCGGATCCGTTTGTAGTGAATGGGCCGTTAAGTATCCAACTGTTGCCCCAAGTGCCATGTGTGCTGTACCGTTCAATGTCTCTCTCCTGTTCCACTAAGATGTTGTGCTGCCTCCAAGAAACGAATGTTTGTTCGAAGCTTTATTAATACTATACAATATTTTTAAAGAAATTTCTTTATTTCTAAGAAAAAAAGCAGGAATTATCATAATTTGAAAAAAAGTGAATGTAAAGTCCCCCTATCTTCAATCCCCTTTATTTTTTTCTGTAAAATTCGCCTGTTTTATGAAATTTTATCCATAATATGAATATACTAATCTATAAGGGGAGTGATTCAGATAGCTTTTTTAAATGCCTTCAATAACTTTAAAAAGGGGAAAAAGTCCAAGAAAATAAAGAACATGGATTTTCGCGAACAGCATGTCAGGAGATCGTCTGAGCTCATCGGAAACAATGTGATTGTCCAGAATATTATAAATAATCACCTTGCCAAAAAAAATAACCACTTGTAAGGTGGTTTTTTTATTTAGAGGGGCCGCTCACTTTCGATCATTTACATCATAAATGTAATGATACTGCAAGTAATAATCGTAGATGACGTTTTGCAGGATTTTAATCAGGGATTTATCGAAGGTATCGAATTCGGTTTGATAACTGTTTAAGACAGTGACGAATTGACCATCCATGTTTTCAAAATAATGCAGAAGAAAGTTTTTGTAATATTCGCTATCACTGTTGCTTTTATTCGTTATGCAAGGATCACCAGTTTCGATCGACATATCGAGCATCGCTTTGATCGACTTGGGCAGTTTTGCTTTCTTGAACTGGTTCAGCGTATAGATATCAT
This sequence comes from Peribacillus sp. FSL E2-0218, assembly GCF_037992945.1. Lineage (NCBI taxonomy): Bacteria > Bacillati > Bacillota > Bacilli > Caryophanales > Bacillaceae > Peribacillus > Peribacillus sp. FSL E2-0218. The sequence continues at coordinate 2,579,759 of NZ_CP150304.1, forward strand.
AGGTAAAGGAAAGTCCTAATTGATTGGAATAAAAGTCTGCCGCACTGTCTAATGTGTACTTCAATGGAGTCATGAATGCCTTGCTGTTGGCAATTTCCTCCGATATCTCCAATTGATATTCCTCTGATGTCAAATGTGCGGCAAATTTCATTTTCGAGCTGCTTACGCTAAATACCTCATAAACGGCTGCATCTTGTTTTTCAATTTCAATTTCTATATTAAAAAACTTAAAGTGCTTCAATCGATAAAAAGCGATCGGTGCCAATAGAAAAAGCAAAATCCAGACAAGATACAGAAATAATGTGTTAAAAATGATTTGGTAAAATTCAGACGTGACGATCGGTTCAATGATTAACGTTATCAATGTATGTTCAAATCCTGCAGAAGCGGGAGGGATTTGGGGATGAACCGGAATGGCCGCTTCCTCTGGCTTCTTCCATGATTGGAGTGCTAAATGGACCATCGCTACAAGTGTATAAACAAAAATTAGGATGGTGCCAATCACATATAACTTTGGCATGAAACCTATGATCCTGTCGAAAACAGAAATCCGTTTACCTTCCTGCTCCTCTATAGCCACTGTAATTGCTCCTTTTAAGAAAATTAAAATAAAGAAAAGCCAGATAGCGTCTGGGCAGTTGAGGGGAACTGCTTATTTAATTTATATGTTTGTCATTGTGTGAAAATACGTAAATATTGTTCTTTCAAGCGGCATATTCCAAAATACTTTCGACGTTTTCATTGGAATCGGAAAAAATTCGCCACAAAAAAATGCCCTTCCCCTTCATTCACAAAAAGGAGCGGACATGAATTATTTTTAGTTAACCGTTTAACGAAAATTTTTCCACCTTCTTTAAAAACATTTCCAATGCTTTTGAAGCTTCAAAGTCCAGTTTTTTAACAATGGAAAACGGTCTGATGATGGGTTCGTTTTTCAAATGAAAGGTTTTCAATTCATTGGATTTCAATTCCTTCTGGACAGTCAAGCGGGATAATAAGGCAATCCCCAGCCCTGCCATGACCGCTTCTTTCACCCCTTGGATACTGGTGAAAATAAAGCTTCGTGTCACGTTTAGCTCCAGGCTGCCGAGAAGTTTGTCTGAATATGTGCGGGTGCCCGATCCTTGCTCCCTGAGCACCCAAGTTTGATCCTGCAGCATGGAACCTTCAATGATATCCATTTGTGAAAGTTCATGCACCGGAGGAACGACGATGATCATCTCATCTTTCATGAATGGGCTGACTTCTATATCTTTATGCTCCGTCTCCCCTTCAATCAAACCTATATCGAGCTGATTTGATCGAATCCCTTGAATGACTTCATTTGAATTGGAGATGATGACCTGTAAATCCACCAGCGGAAATTGGGCAGCATATTCCGCCAAGACCTTTGGAAGATAATATTCCCCGATCGTAAAACTAGCACCGATTTTCAGCGTTCCGCTAACCACGTTATTGAAATCATTAATTTCCCTTACGGCCGTCTCATAATGATTGAGCATTTGCTTCGCATGACGATATAAAATTTTACCGGGTTCCGTTATTTGGACTTGTTTCGGTGATCGATATATCAATTTCGCTCCTAACTCATTTTCCAAATTCCTGATATGAAGACTGACACCCGGCTGGGACAGGTTCAGGATTTCCCCTGCCCTGGAAAAGTTTTTTTGCTCGATTACGGTTACAAATACTCTTAAAGGATCCATGATTACCCCCTTATTCACTTATGATTTATTTTATCATAAGTAAAGCTGATTATTGAAATAGCAAAAATATATTTCACTTATCGTTAATTTCACCTTAAAGTGGAGACATCAACATAGATGGAGTGATCACCTTGGAACAAACAAAGGTAAGAACAAAAAAACGTGGATTTTCATTAGGAATCGGCTTGACCTTGTTAATTGCGATAGCAGCAAAATACTTAGCAGAGCTTCCGTTCCTTCATATAATGGGTCAGCTAGTCATTGCGATACTCATAGGAGTAACATGGAAATCCATTATGGGCGTTCCAGCATATGCAGTTGCCGGGACAAATTATTCAAGTAAAGTCCTATTGCGGTTGGGCATTATCTTGTTGGGGATGCGCTTGAACCTTAAGGATATTGTCATTGCCGGGCCGCGTACGTTTGCGGTCGGCGCCATTAGCCTGGTATTTGCTATATTAATCGTATATGGCTTGACCCGGCTTTTTAAAGTCGATAAAAAGCTCGGCCTTTTGACAGCGTGCGGAACCGGGATTTGTGGCGCTGCTGCCATTTTAGCCATTTCCACGCAGATTAAAGCAAAAGAAAAGGATACAGCCGTCGCTGTTGCGACAGTCGCGGTTTTAGGCACGACCTTCACCTTTGGGTACACGATCCTTTATCCGTTACTCGGATTATCCGATCCCGGATACGGTATATTTGCTGGAGCTACGCTTCATGAAATTGCTCACGTCATCGCTGCTGCAGCACCAGGAGGCAATGAGGCAGTGGACTTAGCGGTCATGGTCAAATTAACGAGAGTGGCCCTGCTCATCCCTGTTGCACTTTTGATTGGCTTCTTGATGAATTGGAAAGAGCGATCAACGTGTGAAAGCAAGTCTTCCTTTAAATCGATTCAGATACCGTGGTTCATAATTGGATTTTTATTAATGAGCGCCCTCAATACCTCAGGATTCGTTCCTGCTTCTGTAGCGGCAATGCTTGTAACGCTTTCTTATATCCTCATGGCCATGTCAATGGCTGGGTTAGGCTTGAACATCGACCTTCTGACTTTTAAAAAATATGGCGGAAAACCATTCGCGGCCGGTCTGATAGGCTCCATTTTATTATCGGTCCTCGGATTCGCATTGGTTCACGTTTTTCATTTGACTTGACAGGAACTAAATGGAGCAGCGTCAAGATATTGCGCGTTTACGCATTAAACAAATATCAGCTTTAAAAAGTGGATACCTTTATTGAACAGGACCTCAATTGTTAGACACAGCTGACAATAGAGGTCCTGTTTTCCGCTGAATCTATTAGTGATTGGTGCTCATCTGAGTCTACTCTATCAGTCGAATTTTAGGCGGTGCTGCTATGAAAAACCCTATACATTCCAGGAAACAGCGACGTTTTTTTATTCCAATTGTTCACATACCTTTATGAAACAAGCCGTTTCCCTATTTGGGAACGGCTTGTACAGTGGTACTCTCCAATTTTGAGTTTTCGACTTTCACTATTGCTTAGGAATCACTGGTACCAAAAGGAATGAATCATACTTTCCCCCGGCGTAAACCGTATGAGTCCCTTTGTTCACTGTATCAGTGTGCCCATACCCCCTTGAGCCTGTCGGGTTGTCATCGATAATTATATCGCTGCCTTTTATGACCAGCACCAGACTTTCCCCACTCTTGAGGAATATGCTTGAAGGCAATATTTCAATTTCTACCGGCACAATTTCGCCTTTATTAAGCTTCAATAATCGCTTGTGCCTAAGTATAGGCTGATAAGGAGTGGATTTCACAGGGTCCAGCTCTCTATGGGAAACCCTCAGCCATCCGCTAGCCACCTGACCGTCTTCAAGATGGTTAAAGTCGGGCAGGAATACTTCATTACCGTGTTTGTCGAACTTCTTAATGCCGACAAAAAGATCCATATCATCCGTGTCATCGGTGGAGACCCATAGCTTGAGCTTCATATTACCGGTGAGCTCCATGTCCTCGTCAGCAGTAAATTTAAATCTTAAATCACTATTTTCTGTCTGACCAGGTTCGGCATTATAGGTAAGTCTGGTTTCGTTCTGAATGGGTGCCTGCTGCAGGGACATTTCTTCGCCATTCAGATAATGCTCAAAATATTTGGTTTGGGGTAACGGCCAATCATTCGCGGTGCGAATGTGTCCCTTATAGAATTTCTCTCTGACCTCGTAGCGTACCCGAGGCGTATCCATCCAATCATTCTCAATTCCTTTCAGGAAATAATCGAAGAACTCCTTCTGCTGTTCAAGCGATTCACGCAAATAGTAGGTTTCCCATTCCTTGCGGCCATGAACCAGCAGCCACTTGTTTTTGGATGAAGCCTGTTTAAAGCCCTCAAAGGTACCGCGGTTATGCAACCCTTGAGTGGACCAGCTGGCACAAACAAACATGGGTACCTTGATATCGGACAATGTAACCTGTCTTTCCTCCCAGTGTGTATCGAGTAATGGATGTTCTTTTTGCGCAGCTACCATTTCTTCTATGTTGTTATTTGGCCACCTGGTATGTTGCAACTTCTCGAAATCAGCTGAGAAAACCGTTTCCGGTATTCCGCCGTGAAAGTACCATTCCCGGTACAGATCAGAAGTCCCTTCCCACGGGATGATCGCCTTCAGATGAGACGGATTCATAGCGGCCACCCGCCACTGGGTCATGGCCAAATATGACACACCGTTTAGTCCCACATTGCCATCGCTCCACTCCTGAACGCCGGCCCATTCGATGACTTCATAATAATCTTGAGTTTCCGTTTTCGTCCAAGGATAGAGGTCACCTTCCGATTTTGAACTGCCTCGCGTTGCGATTTTAATCAATATATAATCGTTTGGCACCCAAAAACCGGGATCAGGTGACTCAAATGGGGCAAAAAGAGATGTAACGATGGTGCCTACCGATGGCCAGACTTGACGAAAAGTATCATAGGGGGGTAAGCCATCTTTATTATATGGATCCATGCTCATTATTACCGGAAACTTTCCAGGCTTATTTGGACGGAAAACATTGACGTATATGGTGACCCCATCCCGCATTTTGATAGGAACATCCTTTTCCATTATCATCTCTTGATTTCCATAATGCGCAGTAGTTATGACTATCTTGTTTAAACCTGATTTAGTGTCAGTGGGATGTGTCGGTTTCAGATCAGGGCGTCCCATGAATTTATTCATTTAACATTACTTCCTCTCATTTAGACATTGTTTGCAGGAATACATAAGTTCACTTAGCCTAAAAATAGTATTTCTAACTTTGAATGAACTCTATACTTAGCTGATGCCGAATTTTGCTTAGCGAATATTTCATTAAAGGTTGGTTGTACCCCTCCTTAAGATCAAGTTATAATAACGAACAACCTGTTGTGTATTACATCTCAAATTATAAAATTTGATTAAGTTCTGTACAATCATTAAAAATCGAAATTGTGTTGGTTACGGAACACCTTTAATCATTGTGTTGGATAAAATGAAGGAGGAATTTGCTTGCGTAATAGTAATCCTGATTTACGTGTCATTCGGACGAAAGAATCAATTCGCCACGCATTGGTAGAATTGATAAATGAAAAAGGCTTTGAAGCAATTAAGGTTAAAGACATAACCACGAGGGCGAAAATTAATAGGGGCACATTTTATGCACACTATCAAGATAAATTTGATTTAATGAATAAATGTGAAGAAGAAATTATGCTTGATATGTCCGCCATAACAAAAAAGAACTTCCCAAGTGTCATTGCTGCACTTGAGACTGATTCCCAGACTTTAACGCCATTTTCCTTAACCGTTGCATTATTTGAGTATTTACATATGAATAGTGACTTTATGAAAGCAGTGTTAGGACCAAAAGGAGATTTATCCTTTCAAACAAGACTGAAAGAATTTATGTGGGAAACACTTTATGGAAATAATCCAAGTGCATTTATAAAGGAGGAAAATTTTCTCGTTCCAGGACAATATTTAGCTTCTTATATGGGAACTGCAATAATAGGGGTCATTCAACAATGGTTGGAAAGTGGCGGAAAAGAAACTTCACAAGAAATGGCTCGTATCCTAACGACCCTTACGGTAAATGGTCCTTACTATGCAGCTGGATTAAAAAAATGATTCCCAAATAAAAAGGAAATACAATTGATTAAAAAAGTTATAAAATCGGGAAAATCAAATAAATTACCATTAGTGAAGTTTTTTCACTAATAAAATGGGAGGATGAACCGTGCTAATTACTGTCTTGCAATGATTTCGAGATGCCATACATCTTGCGAATGGGAAATATAGCTGTATCATCATCATTACGACCGGCCTTGAAGTTAAAAAGCCGTAAAGTTGAGAAATCTCATTACAATCGGCTTACTTAATTGAAGATTTTCCTTGAATTTATGAAAAGCAGAGGAGAAATACTATGAAGATCCCCATTTCTAAAAGTCGTCTTTGGGTTGCGCGAGTCATGAGTGGTCTTGTTATACTATTTATGTTGTTCGATGGGATTACGAAAATACTTAAATTAAAAGTAATGGTAGATGGTACTTTGGAAATGGGATTTGCGGAACATCATGTTACAATCATTGGTTTCCTTGCCATTCTTTCAGCGGTCCTGTACACATTGCCTCCAACATCCATACTTGGTGCCATTGTATTAACCGGTTTTTTTGGTGGGGTCATTGCTTCTCATATTCGTTTAGATAACCCCTTATTTTCCCATACCTTATTCCCTGTTTATCTTGCAATATTAACTTGGGGAGGGATTTACCTTCGAGACGAGAGGTTGCAGACTATCTTTCCTATAAAGCGAAGACAATCAATTAGTGATAAAAATGACTTTAACTCTACAAAGATGGGTTGAACTTGCAATTTATTGTATCGTGAACTAACGGGGCAATAATTAGTTGGAAGTTAAAGTTTGCTCTACCCGTAGCGATTTATGAAGATCTCATTACTTCGAGCAAATGAAAAGAACATTCTAATTTTAAAACGTAAAAAACGGTAGACCAAACTCAAGCATTAGCGAGTTTGTCTACCTGCTGAAGCAATCTTTAGACGCGATTTTTCTCTTTTGGATGGGGAACATTGGCGCCATAAAAAATTTCGTCCATTTCGGTTTGGAGCCTTTCTATTATTTCCTGCCGTTCCTCCGCATTTAGCTTTTCCTCCGTATACCCGAATAAATAATTATTGATATCGAACCTTTTCAGCTTACATTTTGTATGGAAGATATTTTCCTGGTATACATTCACATCAATCATGTCATATAGTCCCTTCACTTCTTCAGGAATATAGTTTTGAATCGAATTGATATCATGATCAATGAACAATTTCTGGCCGTCCTTATCGCGCGTGAACCCTCTTACACGATAATCGATTGTGATGATGTCGGTATCGAAGGAATGGATCAGGTAGTTAAGTGCTTTAAGAGGAGATATCTCCCCACAGGTGGAAACATCGATATCAGCCCTGAAGGTGCTAATGCCTTCATTGGGGTGAAACTCAGGGTATGTATGAACGGTAATATGGCTTTTGTCCAGCTGCATGACCACATTATCCGGTAATGGACCTGGTGATTCCTCGTAAGTACCAGTCGGCACCTCGACGACAGGACCCTCTGAAACAAGGATCGTTACACTTGCGCCTTGGGGAACATAATCCTGCTTCGCCGTATTCAATACATGTGCCCCAATTAAATCCGCCACGTTATGCAATATTTTTGAAAGCCTCTCTGCATTGTACTGCTCGTCGATATAGTCCAGGTAAGCCTCTCTCTCTTCCCGGGTTTTTGTATAGCAGATGTCATACATATTAAAGCTTAACGACTTCGTCAGATTATTAAAGCCATGTAGTTCGATTCGTTGTTCTGGTGTCAGTTTCATGATCGATTCCCCTTATATATTTTTTCACTCCCCTAATAGTTACCCTTTTTCGCAAATAAAAAACTAATTATGCCTCGCTTGAAATCCATTTCCGAATTGTTGACATTGATGCCACCTTTGCATGCCAACTGAAAGGGACCGATGCATGAGCTGCATCGATCCCTTTCAGTGCTTTGTTGTTATACATCAAGCTGTATGCGTTTTTCTCTTTTTAATGGGGGAAAGTGCTCGCTCGATCCACCCAAGCAATAAATCTGAAAGGATGGCCATCAATGCCGTCGGAATCGCACCTGCCAGTATGATTGCCGTCCCATTGGAAGCGTTCGTTCCCCTGACGATGATATCGCCTAGGCCGCCTGCGCCAACGAATGTACCGACCGCAGTGACTCCAATTGCCACGACAAGTGCTGTACGTAGACCGGCCATTATGACTGATAGGGATAATGGCAGTTCAACCATTCGAAGAAGCTGGAATTTAGTCATGCCCATTGCCTTGCCGGAATCTAAATAAGCTTGTTCTATGCTTGTAATTCCAACATAAGTATTCCTCAGGATCGGCAATAGGGAATATAAAAACAATGACAAAATTACGGTATTCGTCCCTAACCCCATCACTAGCATGAGGAGAGCAAGCATTGCCAGTGCTGGTGTAGTTTGTATCACATTCGTTATCGAAAATACCCATGTACTCAATTTCTTATGCTTAGCGATGAAAATGCCTGCCGGGATGGCTATGATGGCTGCAAATAATACACCGTAAGCGGACATTAAAAAATGACGATAAAACTCAGTAAGCACATACATCCAGTTTTGGGAATAATACGTTCCCAGCTGTTGTAAGGTTTCCATTCATTAGCACCTCCCGTTATTCAAAATAGTGATGAGCTTTAAGGAATTCCGTTGCCACGACGGATGGTTCTTTTAAGTTCCCATCCACTTCATAGTTCAGCTCCTGCATCGTTTCGGTATTAATTTCACCTATTAACTTATTAAGCTCGTCTTCGATCTGCGGGTAACGCTTCAATAATTCTCCCGTGACCACAGGTGAACAGTCATAAGGGGGGAAATAGTGTTTGTCATCTTCTAAAAGCTTCAAATCATTGACCTTGATACGGCCATCCGAAGAGTATGCAAGGACTATATCCATCTGTCCACTTTTGACGGCATCGTATACCAAACCAATCTGCATCGGGTATGTTTCGCCAAATTCCAAGCCATATGTATCGACGAATCCTTTATATCCGTCCCCTTTTCTTTTCAGCCAAGCACTATCGACACCCAATCTAAGCTCACCAGCATCGTTCATTAAATCAGATATTTTCTCATAGCCTTTTTTCTCGGCAAGGTCATTTGAAATTGTAAAGGCATAGGTGTTATCGAATCCATAAGAATCGAAAAATTTAAATCCATATTGTTTCTTGAATTCCCTTTGAACGATTTTCATTGCTTTTTCTGGATCTTTTTCAATTTCCTGTCCCAGAACACTTGTTAAATCCGTACCTGTATAACGAGTTGCGGCAATGTCGATATCTCCTGTTTCCATCGCTTTTTGCTGAACAAAGTTAGAACCTAAATTTTTGATGATTTTCGTATCGAGGTCCGTATTTCGTTCAAGGAGTTGAGCGATCATGTTTGCCAGGATTTCGGATTCCGTCATACTTTGAGCACCGATCTTCACCGTAGTTTCTGAAGAAGAACCCAATCCAGGCAAAGAACAGCCACTGATGACCAAAGTACAAGCCAACAGGGCGATTATCATTGAAGTTTTTATTTTGTTATGCATTGGTATTCCTCCTCAAGCAGCTTCCTTCATTCCCTTTAATCCTTTAGGAACGACTTTTCGTTCTATGATCGAGAATACATAATCGACCACGATGGCCATGATAATGACTGGCACTGCACCAGCGATGATATATTCTGTTTGGTATAAATTCAAACCGATGAAAATGTAATCCCCGAGTCCTCCGCCTCCGATGAAGGAAGCCAAGGTGGCCCAACCTATTAAATAGACGGAAGCGGTGCGAATCCCTGCCATGATGACGGATAAGGCAAGCGGAAATTCAACAAGGCGGATCCGCTCCCAGCTGGTCATCCCGATGCCCCGCCCGGATTCCAGCAAATTTTCATTTACTCCTTTGATGCCTGTATATGTATTCCTGAGTATGGGTAAAACAGAATAGAAAAATAAGGCAATAATTGCGGGTGTCTTCCCTACCCCGAGGAAAGGAATGAAAAAGGCAAGTACTGCAAGACTCGGCAGCGTCTGCATAATATTAGCAATCCCGATTATAAAGGAAGCGCTCCTTTTCATGCGAGTCAGCAGAATGCCAAGGGGGACGGCAATAATTATTCCAAGAAACACGGCGATCAAAGATATGTATAAATGTTCCCATGCCTTAAACATCAATTCTTGCCAGTTCGTTTGTAAAAAATCAAGCAAAGTTTCCATCTTATACACCTCCTAGAACATTTCAACCATTTCAGCTATTTGACTTTCTTCCTCTCCCCAGATGCTGTCATATACAATATCGACTAGTGTTGCCCTGGTGACAATTCCGACCAGGCGTTTATTGTGATCAACTACCGGCACATATTTGAATCCCCGTTTCAGGATCTTTTGAACCGAATCACGGATTAAAGAATCTTGTTTCACTGAATATACTTCTGTATTGATCACTTCACTGATGAATGTAGCTTTTTTACGGTATTCACTGATCGTTTCTACATCCACGTAGCCCTTCAACGTATTTTGCTCATCGACCACAAGTAAGGAATCCACCCTTTTCTCGCGCATGATCTTGATGGCATCGGTAAGAGACTTTTCCTCTGTAATGGATATCGGATTACGACTCATGATTTGTTCCACCAACTCAACATAAGGTCTTGTTTGAAGCAATCGATCTTTTCCTATGAACTCTTCGACGAATTCATTCACTGGGTTTCTGAGTATTTCATCCGGTGTCCCCACTTGAACGATTTCCCCACCCTTCAAAATGACAATCCGGTCGGCTAGCTTAATTGCTTCATCCATGTCGTGAGTCACGAAAACGATGGTTTTGTTCAGTGTACGCTGGAGATTTTTAAATTCTTCCTGTAGGGCATCGCGGGTTATCGGATCGAGTGCACCGAATGGTTCATCCATCAAAATAAGAGGTGGATTGGAAGCAAGTGCTCTCAGCACGCCAATTCTTTGCTGCTGCCCGCCGCTCAGTTCGTGTGGATACCTTTCTAAATATTCAGGGCCCATATCGACAAGCTGAAGCAATTCAAGTGCACGTTCTTTTTTTCGCTGTTCCTCCCATTTAAGAAATTTTGGAACGAGCGTGATATTTTCCAGAATCGTCATATGTGGGAAAAGTCCGATTTGCTGAATGACGTACCCAATTTCCCTTCTTAATTGAACCGGGTCTTTATCCATTATATTTTCACCATTTATCAGGATCTGACCTTCTGACGGTTCAATTAGACGGTTAATCATTTTCATGGTTGTCGTTTTACCACAGCCACTTGGACCAATGAAGCAAATGAACTCTCCTTTTTTTATGTCCAGTGATATATTCTTTACAGCCTTCTTGCCTCCCTTATAGATTTTTGATACATTCTCGATTTTTAACATAACAAGCACCTCCATCATTCGTAAACAATTACAAATTTTACAAAAATATTACCTTTTATATGCACAGTCTGTTATACCCAGACAGTAAATCTCTTAAACATTTAAAGTGTAAATTTCTAGTTCTTTGTATTTATATGAAAAAATGGAATAAAAAAACTGCCCTTTTAAAAAGGCAGTTAGTAGATTCTAATTAAGATCATGCATCCAACTCGTTTGGATTGGCAAAGAGGTTTTTTATGATGTCAGTTGGCCCTTTACGGGTTGAAAACACGGAAATGTCCCGATGACGCCTGATAATCTTATCGTCACTCCTATGTCCGTACCCATCATGTACCTGCATGCACCTGTCAGATATTCGTTTGGACATTTTTGTGATCCAATATTCAGCCATCGAGACCTGAGTGATGATATTCTCCCCATCCATATGTTTACATATCAAATCATCGACTAACGTACTGCCCACTTGAATATCTGTCGCTATTTCAGCAAACGTAGACCTCGTTTTTGGACATTGGCTAATGTTCTTATTAAAGGTTTTGCCTTCTTTTACATATCCTTTCGTCAAATGGTACATTTCTTTTGCTGCCATTAACGATTTAAGCGCACACATAAGGCTTTCCTGCTGTGAATTTTGATTGATATAGGATAGCCCTTTCCCTTCCTCCCCAAGGATGCTTCCGAGTGGTACTGCAGCGTCATCAAAAAAAAGGTCGGCTGTTTCCAGACCATTCCTGCCATCCTTAACAAGCTTCCTGCCCATTGTCAATCCCGGAGTATCTTTGTCCACCAGCAGCAAACTGATACCGTCAAGACCGACTCCAAAATCGTTTTTACAGGCTACTATCATTAAGTCGGCCCTATAACCGTTCGTAATGAAGGTTTTTGCTCCCGTGATTCGATAATACCCATCTTTTTTGACGGCAGTGGTTTGCTCAGGACACGCATCCTGCTCTGAAAGAGCATAAGCAGATATCAGTTCACCTGACCTGAGTCCAGGTAAAAACCTATGTTTTTGATCAATTGTTCCGAATGAAGCAATATAGCGGGCCACAACATCTGAATCAATGAATATTCCTGCCAAGCCAGATCTGATTCTTTCCAATTCCTCTGCCACTACAACTGAATAGGCAAAGTCTGCTCCGGATCCACCGAATTCCACATCAAGCCATGGACTTAAAAATCCATTATCCCCCATTTTCTTTCGAAATGAGCGTGGTATTTCCCCCTCTTTTTCCCATTGATGATAATGGGGAACAGCCTCATTATCAAGAAATTCACGAAATGACCGTCGAAATAATAAGTGTTCTTTCGTGAAGAAGGAACGTGATTCATCCTTATTGACCGCCATCGTGTTAACCATAAGTTAACCTCCATTCGCAAATGATTTGGTTTGGCATGCATGCAAAATAATATGATAGTACACAGGCCTGCTCAAAGACAAAGATGATCAATGCATGTAAGCGGTTACGAAAAAAATCAAATCTTCAAACTGCAAAAACGGCCCACACTATTCAAGTTCAACAAAAGTATAAAATTCCCTTTTATAAAACGATTATTTACCATTTGAAAATCATTTGTGTATCGGATAATTCCTAGGAAGGTACTTGAGTCTTACTTACTTGTTTTTAGATTGGTTTTATTCGTATATTCTAACGAGGTTATTTTTAAAATATTTATAAAGGTAAATAAACCTTGCCTCTTCGGTAATTTACCTGCCTGATGCCTTAAACGGGTAATATATCTCCCTTTTTTTACAGCTTTAATTTATTGCCGCAATAACTCACCTACTATTAAACCTTTTATTTGTCTAATACCCTGGAGTTCATTCACTTTATCTTAAATCCAATTGGTTGTTAATGTTTAACACTTCCAAATTAATCGGTTTTACATACCGTATTACCGCCAATGATGCGAAAATTGCTAAACTGCCCGCTAATAGAAATGCTGCTGTATAGGTTCCAGATACTTGAACAAGGTATCCTGTTACCGTTGGACCAAGTATTCCAGCCGTATTGGCTAAGAAGTGCATGAAACCTCCGACCGAACCAACATTTTGTGGATCTACAACATCCTGAACGATCGCCCAGTAAATGGATCCGGTTAAATACAAGAACAAAACTGATGAAGCCACTAGACTTACAGCTCCTATAGTTGTGGTCACAATTCCTGCAAGTCCAATACACAAAGCAGAAATAAACAAACATGTGACTAATACAACCTTACGAGAAAATAATATTCCTTTTCCAGAGAACTTCTTGTATACAAAATCCGATAAATATCCGCCTGAAGCTAATCCAATAAAACCCAATATCCATGGGATGACTGTAACGATGCTCATTTCCTTGACATTTAATCCATGAGTATCTATTAAATAGCTAGGAAACCAAGTTAAAAAGAAAAAGAGAATATATGAATAAGCAAAATAAGCAAAGGATGTAAATAAAACTGTTTTTTGTTTTAAATAATAACTTAATTGAATTTTTTTATTTGAGGAGACATTATTAACATATTGTTGATTACTTGGAGTAGTAACATTATCTGCAGGTCCTTCTTTACTGAATAACCACCAAGCTATCGCCCAGGCAAAGCCGAGCAGCATGATTATGATGAAAGATATTCTCCAACCAAAACTGAGTGCTATTATACCGACAATGGGTCCTGCAATCGCTCCCCCTAATGGAGTACCGCTATTGGCTAAGCCAATAGCACCTGCCCGTTTGTCAGCTGGAAACCAATTATTAATCATCTTGTTTATTGTGGCAGATAATGGTCCTTCCCCCATTCCAAAAAACACACGAATAATAATTAAACTAGCTAGTCCAAATGCTAAAGCGATTGCACCGCTAAATATAGACCAAACAATCATGGCGACAAATAGCGTCAGTTTAGCGCCATAACGATCCGAAGCCATTCCTCCAAGAAAGTTGAACACCGCATAACCAACAGAAAAACTGCTAAAGACTATACCCATTTGCGTAGGTGTTAAATTTAACTCAGCTTGTATAAAAGGCGCAGCAATCGAGAGTGCGGATCTGTCCAAATAATTAATAACACCTGCTAAGAAAAGCAAAATCATAATAGAAGTCCTACCCTTTGAAAACATATTCTCCCCCCCTTAAAGTAAGCCATGGATATACTGACAAAGAGCAGGTTCACCGAAGAATGAAGCCTGCCCGAAATCATTAGTAGGCGATTTGATGTTGCATCAAAATCATCACGCTGGCAGGAAATTCATGTTTTTATTGCAGATTCTTTTCTTCAATAAATGTATTTGTTAATACTCCCAGCTTTTCAATTTCAACGGAAACGACATCGCCAGGCTTTATATAAGTTTGTTTTTCTTCGGGATAGCCCAAGATTACCCCCTCCGGTGTTCCTGTCAGAATGATATCTCCTGGAATTAAGGTCATATGATTGGAAATATAACTTACCATTTGGGCAACAGTAAAAATCATGTCCGACGTATTAGAATTCTGACGCACTTCTCCGTTTACCAATGTTTTTATACTCAAATTCTGTGGATCTCCCACTTCTTCAGCCGTTACTAAATAGGGACCCATTGGGCTGAAATCATCACATGTTTTTCCAAGCAGCCATTGCGGTGTCTTAAACTGTAAATCCCTTGCTGACAAATCATTCACCGGACAATACCCAAACACATGCTCGAGGGCATTCTCTTGTGAAACGAATTTTGCTTTCTTTCCAACGACAACACCCAGTTCCACCTCATAGTCTAACTTTTCTGTTACTGCGGGTACGGCAATCTCACATTGATGGCCTGTTAGTGTATTATTAAACTTGTTAAAAAGAATCGGAACTTCCGGATAAGCTGCATTAGTTTCATCTGCATGTTTACGGTAATTAAGCCCCACACAAATGATTTTATTAGGCTGGGTCACACAAGGCTCCCACTCTATATCCTTTTCATTCAAAACATAGGTTTCAGCGTTATATACATCAGGGTTGGTTACTAATCTTCCTAATGCAGCCAGTGCTGTTTGTCCGCCTTCGATGACTTCCATGATATTCGTCGGTACGCTTTCCCCTCCAATAACGGATAATGCAGATACTACATCAACAATACCTTTATCCACTTTCACCCCAAGAGATTGTTTGCCATTTTTCTTGAAAGTTAATAACTTCAAAATGATCCTCCTCATATCCTTTTAAATTTTTTGTATCTCTTTGCTCTCATGCATTTTTTCCGAAGACGACACCACCGTCCATATAAAGCGGGGAGCCCATCATAAACTTAGATTCATCGGATGCTAAAAATAAAGCCGCTTTTGCAACATCTTCCGGTTTTCCGAGATCACCGCTTAATTGGCGAGTTTTTATATGTTCCACCGCTTCTTCCGGATTATCGTAAGAGGTTTGCAAATACTTTTCCACAAATGGCGTGAAAATCGTTCCCGGCAACAACGCATTTACACGAATTTTATAAGGTGCGTAATCGACCTGCATGGATTTTGTAAGTGCCAAAACCGCTCCTTTTGTAGCAGCATAAGAGGCTCTGCGCGCTAAGCCAATTTCAGCGATACATGATGACATATTGATGATGGAGCCATTTTTTCTCTCCATCATGTGCGGCAAGACATATTTACTTGGCAGGTAAACTCCTTTAATATTTACACTGATTACCCTATCCCAGTCGTCGGGTTCGATTTCATGCAGTTCGCCTATACCGCTAATGCCGGCATTATTGAAAAGAACATCAATCCTGGAATATTTTCCAACTACCTGTTGAACCATTTCTTTAACAGAATCGGCATCCGTGACGTCAGCATGAATAAAGGTCGCTTCCCCGCCTGATGAAGTGATTTCTCCTACTGCTTGGTTCCCATTTTTTTCATCAAGGTCATTCACGATGATAGTGGCCCCTTCTTTTGCAAAAAGTAACGCCGTACTTTTTCCGATGCCAGAGCCCGAACCAGTGATCAATACAATTTTCCCTTGCAATCTCATCACACTCACACCTTTCGTATCACTAAATTTTGCTTCTTATAGGCTAATGCCGATTCGATTGATACTAAACTCCTGATGACCGAGAATTTCTGCTTTTGTTAAACTACCCGATGATATGTCCACAATCTCATCAAAAATCCGCTTTCCAGCCTGGTCTAATGTTTCTTTTCCTTGCAGCACACTGCTTATATCCATGTCAATATTATCGTTCATCCGTTTTCCGGTTAGCTCATTTCCAGTAATTTTAATGACTGGAACAATCGGGTTTCCTGTAGGAGTCCCACGGCCGGTTGTAAAGCAAACAACTTGTACCCCGGCAGCTGCCATGCCAGAAACACACTCGATATCATTTCCTGGTGAATCCATAAAGTAATAACCTTTTCCAGGGATGGATTGCGCGTACTCCACTACCCCTTGTAAAGGTGATGTTCCTGCTTTACTAATACACCCTAGCGATTTCTCTTCAATGCTTGAAAGTCCACCTTCAATATTTCCCGGGCTTGGATTGCCACCGCGCATATCGACACCCATGCGCTCGATTTCTTTTTCAAACCTCTCAACATACGAATATAGTTTGTGACGAATGTCATCGGAAACGGCTTTTTCAGCTACAATATGCTCTGCGCCAATAATTTCCGTTGTTTCCCCCATGACAATGCATCCTCCTTCGCTGATGATCAAGTCTGAGGCCTTACCTAAAGCAGGATTACTGCATAATCCGGAAGTTGAGTCAGATCCTCCGCATTTCACCCCGACAATGATCTCAGACAAAGAAATGTCTTCCTTAGGGATTTGTTGAATATCCATGACAAGTTTACGAGCTGAATCTATTCCTTTTTGAATTGTTTTAACTGAGCCTCCTTCATTTTGTATATCCAACCAGATGACGGGCTTGCCAGTCTCTCTTATTTCATCGCGAATTTGGTCTGCTTTCATCACTTCGCAGCCAAGGCTTACGATCAATACCGCTCCGACGTTGGGGTTTTTCCCCATTCCCACGAGTACTTGATGTGTTCTTTCTTTATCATCCCCTACTTGGCTGCAGCCATGTTGATGAGGAATCGCAACTGTTCCCGGCACTTGCTGCTGAATTCTGTTTACCACCTGATTTGCACAAACAACAGTAGGCAATAATAAAACATGATTTCGTATACCTACCTTTCCGTCTGTTCTGCGATAACCTTTAAATAATGTCATTAGAATCCCTCCTACTCCCTGCTTTTTGATCCCCGCGTCCTCGAATGCCTTCAATATTATGAACATGTACATGTTCTCCTTCATCAATACCTTCGGTTGCGGCTCCGATTGATTCGCCATACTTAATAATTCGCTCTCCTTTTTTAACCGGACGAATCGCAACTTTGTGACAGAATTTCACATCTTGCTGAACGATTATGTTATGACTAATTCCGTTAAGGTTAAAAGAAAGGTTTTCCCCCGCTTTGACATCACAAAGTAAGGTCGCCACATTGTCCTTGGAATCCATGACAATACAAGAAACACCCGTTTTAAAAGAATTTTCACTCATCATCTATTCACACCTCACAATCATTCATTTTTTGATAAGAAACGAACCGTAATCATCCAATATTTTACATAAAACAGAGTACTTGCAAAGAAAAATGGTAGAATCCCGACGAAATTTCGTCCATAATAGCTTCACAGCTGTAGGGTCATAGGGATAAAATAATATTGAATTAAATTTTTTATAATTCTAAATTTTCAGACTCAATTCCCCATAGGAACTGCCAGTAATTCTATCTCCTCCTTTATATTAGTTCGTACTTTTTGATAGCGTTCTCTTTTTTATGCAATGAATTGTGTCGCTAAGAAATTTCAACAACATGATGTTTTTTATCTCTTAAAAATATTGTATCATCGAATTTCAAAACATAAATTCCGTAATTCATCATATTTATACGGTTTTTTGATATATCGGTGTTATTTACTAAATTACAGGAAATGGTGATGATTTTTAATTGAAACCCATGCAAAAACAATTTGATAATAATACACTTTTTCCACTTCAACTAGTCTATCAAGACAAAAAAAACACGGAGAGTGAACTGCCCGACCATTTTCATGACTGGTACGAAATCATATATGTGTATGACGGGAAGGGTACCTTTTTCTTTGACAATGGATATCATTATATCCAAAAAGGAGACCTATTCATCATCCCCGGAAATACAATTCATCACACCATTCACGATAAGGAAGACCCTATAACATGTACAGTCATTTTCTTTAATCCCTTACTTATTCATAACAACTCTCTTGGAGAATCCTTCTCTTATCACCAACTATTCGAAAAAAGCCGAAAAGCAAAGGACTATAAATATTCCATGCAATGCACTCAACAAAAGGTGTTGGAAACTCATTTTGAAGAGATGAACAGAGAATGGAATCAAGAAGCATTCGGATTTAAACATGCGATTCTATTACAACTTCATATGGTGTTGCACTACCTAAACCGAATGATTGTTCAATCCAAGCACGAGCTCTCTACGCCTATTAATTGGGGGCCTTTATGGATGAGAGAGATATTAGTTTATATTGAGAGTAGCTTTACCACTGGATTGAGTCTGGTTGAACTTGCTGATGTGGCAAACGTTAGTACTGCACATTTCAGTAGAGTATTCAAGCAAGTGATAGGATTAAATGTCTCCGAATATATCACCCAAAAAAGGATTCTCATGGCGAAAGAACTCCTATTACATACCGATGAAAACATCTCGGTTATTGCTGAAAGATGCGGATTTCAAAGTATGCCTCATTTTCATCTCACATTTAAAAAACACCTCGGCTCAACACCTGGAAGTTATAGAAAAAACAGAATACTGACTACTGATTACCTGCCGCCACACACAGAAAATGAGTAGGCAAAAGTCTTGAAAACTCTTTGAATGAGAAGCGGTTTCATGAATGAAGAAATGTATTCTTATAGTTTGGATGGGATTTAAACAAGTCTTAACGATTACAAGCCGTAGTGTATATTATTTTCTGAATATTAAGTTTATTTAAAAATTTGGATTACGTAATATATAAGGAGTTCTATAAAATAAATTGTCAGCGTAACTACTAGATCAGCTATATTGATACAATAAGATTCCCTATAGATGGCAAAACAAAAAGGCCGCTTCAACGACCTCACTTTTTCAGCAACATCATATCCCGTTGTTGCCTTTTCTAAAGTTATCATAATCTGTCTTAATGTAATGGAATACCTTAGCATTGCCGTTCTGATCAGGATGCGTTATTTTTAATAAACCTTTATATCCTGCCAATACTTCTTTAACGGTTGCTTTTTTTGAAAGCCCTAATTTTTTGCTATAATCATCTGATCGGGCAATGGGGGCGGAATTGAAATGGCCCGTTTGATTTTGCTTCCGTTTCGTCAATTCATTACGTAATTCAATATTTTCCGTTAACAGATCCCCCGCTTCATTTTGCAATTGGCTTTTCTCATTCCTAAGCATGACCACTTCCTTTTTATACATTTCTCTTTGCTGAATTAATGTTTTTTTGGCAGTCTCATAGAGTGCTTCCATTCCTTCTATATGCGTATCTTGGGCTTGTATTTTTAACCTTAACCGATGTATGATTTCATCCTTGTTTTGTGCCGGTACATCATTTATAGACAGACTTTTGGTTGCATCATCGATGATATATCCAGAATCCCGCTTGCTTTTACCCTCGTATTTAATCCTGCCTTCATTAAGCCAACGCCTGACAACCTGCAAACGAACATGTTCAGAAATGCCTGCATCCTTTAACAAGTCAAATGCCAGATCTGTGTCATCCATCGTAGATCCTGTTTTTCTACTCCCGTTCCCTCCCTCGTATTTAATCCTGCCCTCACGCAGCCAACGCCTGACAGTTTGTATACTAATACTTTCTGTTACGCCTGCATCCTTTAACAGGTCGAAAGCTTGATCTGTGTTCACATTTTTCACCTTTCCCTCTACTCACCATGAAATGCTGAATGATGCTGGACTAACTACGAAACAATGAGCCTTCTACCTTAGGATGGGGCGCATTGTTCAAAAATCTATATATGTTATGTACTCAACAATTCCGCCATCAGCCTGCATTTCATGTATAGCCAGTGCTGCTGTTCCTCTATAGCTGTACTGAATTCCTTTGGCACTATCAATTTGTAATCCAATAAATAATAGCACAGCTCCTTTTCAAACAAAAAACAAACAGATAAAGATTGGATGACAGATATCACAGCAGGATAACGAAAGAATTCCATTCGTATAAAGCCAAATCATGTACACGAAAAATACGGATAAGAACACTGAGCCCATTTAAATATCCGAATCCCTCGATGAGGCAAAATGAGGGATTCGGACTTAATCTTTCAACCATGCCGATTAAGGGATTACTATGGCAATGATTTTCACCATCCCTTACCTTATTGACACTATAGCGATCATCACGGTTTCATTTTATAGGGCAATTACAAAAAGTTATTTTTGGCCCTCTGTATAAATTTGAAAGGTTATACCGAATTTGTCTGTCACAATTCCATAAGCAGGGCTAAAAAAAGCTTCCTGCAACGGCATTTTCACTTGACCATTTTGCGATAGGGCTTCAAAAATCTTGGTTGATTTCTCGATATCGTCAGTTGAAATGCAAATCGTAACTTGATCACCTGTCTGACTCGTTTGCCCTGGAAATGAATCTGAAAACATTAGATCGGTTTCCCCAACCTTCACCATGGCATGTGACACAAGTTCCTTCGCTTCCTCTGGCAAAGGAAATTCCGGGTTTTCTGGCATTTCGCCAAAAGTTTGTGTAAAAAGGACTTGTGCATCCAATGCTTTTTCGTAAAACCCAATCGCTTCTTTCGCATTACCATTCATCATTAAATAGGGAGACAACCTCATGCTCATAATAAATAACCCCTTTGATTCTATTTTTTTGGTATAACCCCGAGTAACTGTCATGGCTCATTTATCATTTGAATGATCATCTAACATTATTACCCATGTTTCCATTTTACAACAAGGAACATACGTTCGTCAATGTGGATTTAAGCAAGAGCAGCGGCTAACTTCCCACCAAAATGGGATTATTCTAAATCGCGTCGGTATGCGAAAACTGCCATTTTTAATTATTCCTTCCACTTCGGCTACCGAACGAAAAAATCATACTAGCTTTACCCAAAGGGAATTTCAAAAGGGGTCTGGAATTTAAAAATTCCGGACCCCTTTTGTTTACTGATCAATTGAAATGGCCAGCTTCTCGATTTCATCAGAACGATGAATGTGAAAGCCTTGGGGTGATGTTTGGGCTGCGGCATACATGGCTGCGGCTACCTTTTTTGCTTGTATGGCACGATAGGGACGCAGAGGTCCAATGAAGATGAATTGTGCGATGGAGCTCAACATGCCAGAGATTTTCTCACCTGCCCGGAATTCCTCTCTTTCGCCAAGAAGTAATGAAGGGCGAAATATATGAACCGAGTTCATGGCTAACTGTTGAAGTCCACCTTCGACATCACCTTTTACACGACTGTAAAAAAAGGCCGATTTTGAATTGGCTCCCATAGCCGTTATGACGAGTAATTTTTCAACATCGCAGCTTTTCGCCATTTTCGCCGCTTCCATAACATAGGTATAATCCACTTTACGAAAAGCCTCTTTTGATTTAGCCTTCTTGATCGTTGTACCCAAACAAATAAAAACATCCGTGACGTTAAATAAATGGGCAAACGTTGACAAACGGTCGAAATCTACAATATGTACGGTGCAATTCGGTTCATGCATATCCACATGCCTTCTTGTCAGCAAATGGATTTCGTCATAAACATGGCTATTGCTTAGTTGTTTAACAAGCTGGGTACCGACCACTCCCGTTGCCCCTAAAACCAATGCCATCTTTTTTTTAATCATGATTTCCTTCTTTCCTTCATGAGCTATCGTGAACCTTCCATCGACTCATTTACCTTTTGATTATTATGACAAATGTTTGATTTGATTGAAGTCTTTAATGATCCAGGAATCGACCTCGAATCTTATCGTACTCAAGCATGCATTGGACAAACGCATATCACTGGTTACAATTGATTCGTTGGACATCAATCGTAAGATGAAATGAATAACGGCTCCATGTGCAACAAGTATCACTTTCTTTTCTGGATATGCCTCCTGGATTTCTTGAAGTCCCTTCATCAGGCGGTTAGTGAGGGCCTTCTCGCTTTCCTGGCCCGGATAAACTTTATTTTTGTAAGTTGCCTCCCTTTTTTCGGCTGTCAATCCTTCTGCGGCTCCAAAATTCTTTTCAATGAATTCGATTTTCTCAATTACCGGAACATCCATATAATGAGCAATGATATCAGCCGTTTCCCTTGCCCTTATAAGCGGACTTGTAATGATTACATCCCAATCTTCTTTCATCAGGAATTCACCGCATTGACGTGCCTGTATCTTTCCGAGTTCATTTAACGGAATATCTGTCTGCCCCTGCAGCTTTCCCTGTGCATTCCAATCCGTCTGTCCATGCCGTACTAAACAAATCGTCGTAATTGTCATCACGCCTTTCTATATTGGATTACATTATCTTTCCTGCTCTTCCATGATCGAATGTCCTTCGGTCTGCTCGATATCTGACCATTTCCATTTTTCATGCAATCGTATTCTTCCGTCAGTCAATATCTCTGGTGTGGAAAAACAGCTGCCTCCTCTAATTTCCCCTTTTTCATTGATATGATTATAGCGGAATTGAAGTGTTCCATCAGGGTTGACGAGTCCTATCAAGCTCCCTTTTACAATTTCACCGCCTTGATAGATCGCTGAAAGAATGGAGCCTTCCTGTGAATAATGAAAGGACGTACTGCCCGAAACTTCCCCGTTTTCTGAATTGACTTTTGCCTTAAAAATCCGCCCATCATAATTAATCACGATCAATCCCCCTATGAATGATTAAGGATAATCATACCAAATTTCCACAAAAAAGAGTATATTGAGAATCTCTAAAAAGATAAAATATGATTAAATCCCTTCACCAAAAACAGACACGAAAAATACATAATATTTCCATTGAATTCCGCTTATGAATTGTGGTTAGATTATGGAAGATGTTACATATGGGATGTTCATCCCCAATGCTCAGACATCGGAATATAACTAGAAGATATGGTGAGGTGCTCTTTTGAAAGAAATACTTCTGATTTTACTATTGCAACTTATTTATGTACCGATTTACACGTTGCGAACCATTTTCTTAGTGAAAAATATCACCGTACTTGCCTCGATACTGGGCATTGCAGAAATGCTAGTGTATGTTTTTGGACTATCGCTTGTATTTGGCGGCGACCAGAGCATCCTGGCCATGGTTGTATATGCTGTCGGTTTTGGAATCGGAATTATTTTTGGAACGAAAATTGAGCAGAAACTCGCCATCGGCTACATAAATTTAACCGTCAATACTCAATCCAAAAATGCACAGTTAGTTGATACACTTAGGAACAATGGATTCGGGGTTACTCTCTATACAGGTGAGGGCAGGGATAGCAACCGTTATCGAATGGAAATTTTGACGAAACGCAACCGTGAGCAAGAATTGATCGCAACCGTAGAAAAATTCGAACCGAAGGCTTTCATCATTTCGTATGAGCCGCGTTACTTCAAAGGCGGGTTTTTACTGGATCGGTTGAAAAATAAGGCAAGCTAAAAGCAAAAGGGGAAAGCCAACATGAAAGATGGCTTTCCCCTTTTATTTGGTTTTTGATTTCCTTATTTTCACTGCTTTCGTTGCCGGCTGTTTTTTAATCCACTTTATATATTTTTTCAATGAATCATCATCTTTTAGCAATGCGATCGTATAGAGGCGGATGGCCAGCTCCTTGTTTGAATATAACGCGTGAATCTGTTTATGGCATGATTTACAAAGAGCGGCAGTCGGTAAATGGCTGCCTCCTTCTTCTCTCGGTATTAAATGATGGACGGTCAATTCAATTCCGTCCCTTTGACAAAGCTCACATGTTCCTATCATTTCCCGATACGTCCGTTAAGGTTTTACGGATTTCCCTTCTTCAACGATATGGAACATTAAATGGGCAAGATGATGAATGGGGCCATATTCCTCTTCATCGTCTTCTTCCACTTCTTCACTGTCATTCATGCCTTGTAAATAAAGTGCCATGAATTCATAAAAATCAGGTTTGGCAAAGGAATAACAATCACTTGGATCCTGATTATCTTCTTCATACTGTAAAACCAAATGCGATAAATCCCCCTCGTCATCTTCAGCATCAAAAAAGACGAAATAGCCGATATTCGTATCCAAATCAAATAATCTGCGAAATCCACGGGACGTCGTTTTTTCAAACTCAGCGGCTGTCAATTTTTGCACCTGCATGCTGTCTACATTATCTTCCTGATGGAAACCAACGATGAATGTCTTCATCTCATTACCTCCTATTGAATTATGATAATCAATAGTATCCCCATTTAACTGGATTTATCCTGATTAAAGATTTGCTTCCAAGATGACCGGGCAATGATCGCTGCCCATGATATCACAGTGGATGTTTGCATCCATGAGAGAATCGGACAATCGCTTTGAAACAATGAAATAATCAATTCTCCAACCGATATTCCGCTCTCTTACTTTGCTCATATACGACCACCAAGTATAGGCACCTTCTTGTAACGGATAAAAATGGCGGAATGTATCAATGAAACCTGCATCAAGCAATTCAGTCATTTTACCACGTTCTTCAAGCGTAAAACCTGAATTTCCGATGTTAGGTTTGGGGTTCTTCAAATCGATTTCCTGATGTGCGACATTAAGATCGCCGCAGAAGATGACCGGTTTAACCATGTCGAGCTCCTTAAGGTACTCGATCATCGCTTCTTCCCATTCGAGACGATAATCGAGCCTTGTCAAATCCCTCTTGGCATTTGGTGCATAGACATTCACCATATAAAATTTCTCGTATTCGAGGGTGATGATCCTTCCTTCTGGTTCCTCGGTCAAGTCGCCTACACCATATTTCACTGAGAGCGGCTTTTCTTTTGTAAAAATGGCAGTCCCCGAATACCCTTTTTTCAGCGCATAATTCCAATATTGATGGTACCCATCAAGTTCAAGCGAAATTTGTCCCTCTTGAAGCTTCGTTTCTTGCAGACAGAATATATCCGCATCAACTTCTTTAAAATAA
This sequence comes from Peribacillus sp. FSL E2-0218, assembly GCF_037992945.1. Lineage (NCBI taxonomy): Bacteria > Bacillati > Bacillota > Bacilli > Caryophanales > Bacillaceae > Peribacillus > Peribacillus sp. FSL E2-0218. The sequence goes on from NZ_CP150304.1 coordinate 2,605,089, forward strand.
TCTAAAAATCCTTTCTTCACACAAGCCCTAATTCCATTTACGTTCCAGGAAACCAATTTCATGTTCTTTTAAACTCTCCTTATTCCCGTTAATTTCTTTTCCTTTCCACTATACTATTGATTCGGTTGTTTTCCCATTAGAGTACATTGGAAAACAACCTGGCAAATGATTCTTTTGAACGTTCGAGCATACTGCGATTATTATATGTAATGGGGTCAAGTTTTTCACTGTCCAGCATATCTTCCTTATAGTGAGTGATAAGATCACCGATAGAGCGGCTGCCCATAAGGAAGACATTGACTTCGAAATTCAGATGAAAACTCCTCATGTCCATGTTTGCCGTACCAATGGAGGCAATATCGCCATCCACGATGATGAGTTTCTGATGTAAGAAACCTTTTTTATAGGAATAAACTTCAACGCCATATTGAAGCAGCTCCCCGAAATAAGAGCGGCTTCCGTATTGTGTCAAGAAACCATCATTTACCGCAGGAACCATTAGCCTAACTTGAATTCCTTTTACGGCAGCATGTTTAATCGCCGCTTTGATCGCTTGATTGGGGACGAAATATGGACTGGCGATCCAAACTGATTCGGTGGCACTATTGATAAGCGCATAGTAAAAATCACTCATGATTCCCTGCTGTGTATCCGGCCCGCTTGCGACAACCTGGACAGCTCCGTCCCCTTTTCCGCCTTCGCTTTTCAGTTCCGGACGCTCCTGCAATACATCTTCACCACTGACATATTCCCAATCCAAAAGAAAAACGGTATGAAGCATATATACCGCTTCCCCTTTAAGGACCATATGTGTATCTCTCCAGAATCCAATCTCTTTATTTCTTCCTAAATACTCCTCACCAACGTTCAAGCCGCCGACAAAGCCAATCTCCCCGTCGATGATGATGACCTTCCGGTGATTCCTGAAATTGAATTTCTGATTGAAAAAACCATTTTTCAAAGGAGAAAACGGGAAGGCTTTTATACCGGCATTTTTCATTCGTTTAATTTCGTTATTCGACAGTTTTAAACTGCCGGCTGCATCAAAAATGAATAAAACTTCCACTCCAGCTTGTGCTTTTTCAATGAGGATATCGATTATTTCCGTGCCAAGCCTATCTGATCGAAAAATATAATACTCAATATGAATGAACTTTTCCGCCTTTTTTAACTGTTTTATGATTTCCGTAAACGTTTCATTGCCATTTTTCAAGACTTCCGTTTTCGAAGACGTACTGATAGTGGTCTCAGAAGCTTTTTTGGCAAACGCTGCAAACGATTGCTGGTGATTATTCAAGAATGATAAATCTGGAGCTGATACCTGTTTTACAAGGCCCTTCCACTCTGCTCGGTCTCTTTTCCTTTTGGTTTGATACAAATACCCTTTTAAATAGAGTTGTCCTGAAAATAAATAAAATAGATAGCCGAAAACCGGGAAAAACAGCAGGACATACATCCATAATAGCGTTTCGTGCGCAAATCTATTTTCGAGCATGAGGGAAAACATCGTCACGAACATGACAAATATATATAATCCTACAAAAAACAGTTTCATATCAAAGTTAACTTCCGTAAACAAAATTACGTATACAGCAGCGATTAATATAAATAAAAATATAATTTCCATTCTTCTTCTTTTCATCTTTTCATTCTCCTACACAGCAATATTTTATATACATTTAAACATATACCCATAATTGATGGTAAAAGAAACAAAACACCTACGAAGATTTATTTTCGCAGGTGTTTTGTGTAATTCCTATCGTTTCATGACGGGAAGCAGGCTCTCATACAGCTTAATATAAGCCGAGGAGGAAGAAGTCCAACTAAAGTCCAGCTTCATGGCACGTTCGACCAGACTCTTCCACCGCTTCGGCTGGAATTTGTACAGCCCCACTGATTGCTCAATGGTATGAAGCATATCGTGTGCATTATAATTCGTAAAACTGAAGCCATTCCCTTCACCAGTAAATTGATTGTAGGGAATGACCGTATCACGGAGCCCGCCGGTTTCCCTAACTAATGGGAGGGTGCCATACCGCAGCGCCAGAAGCTGGCCGATTCCACACGGCTCGAATTGGGAAGGCATCAGGAATATATCAGATCCTGCATAGATACGCCTTGCTAAGCCCTCATCAAAATAGGTATTGACGGAAACTTGATTCGGATACTGTTCAGCTAAATGACGAAAGGCCGATTCAAATTGCTCCTCCCCTGTACCCAAAAGGATGAATTGGATGCCCTGGTTCATCATTTCATGAAAAACGTGGAGAATGAGATCGATTCCCTTTTGGTCAACGAGCCTTGTCACCATGGATATTACCGGTGTATCATCACTCACTGGAAGATTCAGCGATTCCTGCAACTGGCGTTTATTCTCCAGCTTCCCTTCATAGGAATCGTAGGGAACAGCAAGGTATTCATCTGTGCGAGGATCATATTCTTCATAATCGATTCCATTGATGATGCCTTTAAGGTCACCATTTCTTTTGCGTAAAAATCCATCCAGATTCTCACCAAAATAGGGGCTTTGAATTTCCTCCGCATAACTTTGGCTTACCGTTGTGACGATATTGGAAAATGCTAAGCCAGCTTTCAAATAACTGACATTCCCATGAAATTCAAGACCATTGATATTAAAATATAACTCACTTAAATCCAGCAGTTCGGCCAATACCGTTTTGGAATAGACCCCTTGATATCGTAAATTATGTATCGTAAAGACCGTTTTTATATCCTGATAGAAAGGATGATTATGATAGTGCGCTTTCAGCAATACACTGACTAGGCCCGTCTGCCAATCATGACAGTGCACGATATCGGGCTTTTCATCTAAGTATGGCAAAGCCTCCAATATGGCACGGGAAAAGAAGGCGAACCTTTCGCCATCATCGAAGAAACCATAACTCCCATGTCTTTTGAAATAATATTCGTTATCCAAAAAATAATATGTAATTCCATTTGCGACAAGCTTCTCGATTCCACAAAACTGCTGACGCCAACCTACAGGAACTTCAATACTTGTCATATGCGTCATTTCCTGTTTGAACTGAAAAGGGAGATCCTCATATTTAGGAAGAATGACACTTACATGGACTCCCTGTTTTAGTAGTGCTTTCGGGAGTGCGCCTATTACGTCTCCGAGCCCTCCCGTTTTTATGAAGGGGGCGCATTCCGAAGCAGCGAATACTATGTTCATTGCCGCACCTCCTCTATTAAATGACTTCCGCTTTTTTTATTACAGCCGGCTGTTTCCTGCCAATGACCGCTTTTTCCTTGGTTATTTTCACTTCTTTATCCGTTATCGTATTTTCGACGATAGCACCTTCTTCGATTTCACCTTTTTGCATGATGATGCTATTCCTGATGATTGCGCCTTTTTTTACCTTTACCCCTCGGAAAAGAATGCTGTTCTCCACTGTTCCTTCAATGTCACAACCATTTGCAATTAACGAATTGGTAACATTCGAAGAACGTGAGTATTTTGTCGGCGCTTCATGCTTGATTTTTGTATAAACATCCCATGTGTCTCCGAAAAAGGAACGGATGACGGCAGGGTTAAGGAAATTCATATTACTGGAATGGAAGCTTTCAATTGAATGGATAAATGGCATATCTCCAGTAAAGTTGTAACCTTTGACTGTAAAGCGATGGAGATTGGCTTTCACTGCATCTTTCAAAAAGTCATATTCCCCATTCGCTACACAGCTTTTAATCAATTTAACCAATAAGGTCTTGCTTATGATGAAGGTTTCTAAACAAACATGGTCTCCTGGCCTAGGGATCGTGTAAAAACTGATGTCCGTGATATCTTCATCGGAATCGACCGAGCATGTGTGATAAATCGGTTTTTCAATTAATTCGCCGACATAGTCTTTATAGACGACGGTTATATCCGCATCATGTTTTTTATGATAAGCAAGCACATCATTAAAATCCAATTTGGATACATGGCATCCCGGGGAAATGATGACAGTATCAGCCGCTGCCCGTTCGAAAAAGCTGAGGTGATCATAAAATTGTTTCATATCGCCAGTTACTGTTTCGTCGGGATGGATGGGCGGCAGGATGAACAGTCCTCCTGAACGTCTATCCAGATTCCATTCCTTACCTGAACCAAGATGATCCATGACCGAAAGATATTTTTCCTTAGGGAAAACGGCTACCTTTGATACATCGGCGTTAATGAAGTTAGACATTGTGAAGTCAATCAAACGGTAGCGTCCTCCAAATGGTACGGATGCCACATTACGATGAGCAGTCAGCTCTTTTAAATGTTGTTTTTCATTGATTAAGTTAATAATACCCAACACATTTTCCATAGCATCTTCCCCTTTTTCTAGTTAAGAGTAATTTTCTTTTTATTTGGATTGATAATGGTCTGATTTTCGCCGATTAACGTAATATCGGAAGTTACCGCCGAATTCCCTACGACTGCCCCATCTTCAATTATGCAATTGCTGGCAATGATGCTTCGTTCAATATGAACATTTTCACCAATGGTCACATTGGGCATGATGACTGAATCTTTAATGGTTGAACCATAGCCTACCTTAACATTGTAGGATAGCACCGAGTGATCAATGTTCCCGTCGATCATGCATCCTTCATTGATAAGTGACTGACTGACCTCGGCATTTGCTGAGATATATTGCGGTGGGTGATTGGCATTGCGGGCAAAAATCTTCCAATGCTGATCATCCAGCTGGAAATTCGGTTTTTCCTCCAATAAATCCATATGTGCCTGCCAGAGGCTCTCGACGGTTCCGACATCTTTCCAGTATTCATTAAAACGGTAGGCATACAGCTTCTTTCTGTCTTCCAGCATCTTAGGAATGATGTTGCTGCCAAAGTCATTAGAAGAATCCGCATCTTTTTCATCATTTATCAAATATTGTCTTAGCTTCTTCCAATTGAAAAGGTAGACACCCATTGACGCGAGGTTACTCTTTGGATATTTAGGTTTTTCATCGAATTGGGTGATCTTATCCTCGTCATTTGTATTCATGATCCCAAATCGGCTTGCTTCTTGCCATGGTACTTGAATGACGGCTATCGTTGCCTCTGCATTCTTTTCGACATGATAATCCAGCATCTTACTGTAATCCATTTTATAAATATGGTCACCTGAAAGGATGAGTACGTGCTCCGGATCATAGTTGTCAATATATTGGATATTTTGATAAACGGCGTTTGCCGTCCCCTTATACCATTCACCGCCTTCTTTGCCTTGATATGGCGGAAGAACGGAGACTCCGCCAACATCCAGATCTAGATCCCATGCTTTCCCGTTCCCAACATAATCATTTAAAATCAATGGCTGATATTGGGTCAGTACCCCAACCGTATCAATACCAGAATGAGTGCAGTTACTCAATGGAAAATCGATGATTCTATATTTACCGCCGAAAGGAACAGCTGGTTTTGCCAACCCGATGGTCAGTTCACCTAACCTTGAACCCTGGCCTCCTGCCAATAACATTGCTATCCATTTTTTTGCTCCCATTATTCGTTCACTCTCCCCCGTCTTTTTTTTGTTTGCTTCATATAAATAGAAACGCCTAATGGAGGTACAGTTATTTCCATACTGAATGGTTGATTATGATAAGGTTCTTTTTTAACAGCAATGGGTTGCTCGTTGACCTGACCAGATCCTCCGAAATCCGCGGAATCACTGTTGAAGACCTCAATATATTTACCATGAGATGGCACGCCAATCCGATATTGATCATGAGTCTGTGCAGAAAAATTACAGACCACAATACAATAATCGCCTTTTCGCTTACCTTTCCTCATAAAGGTAATGATACTCTGACTACTATTGTTTGGATCTATCCATTCAAACCCCTCCTGGACATGATCAAGTCTCCATAATGAAGAGGTTTCTTTATAGAATGACTGCAGGGTCCGAAAATAATAAGAAAGTTTCTCATGAGATTCATATTCCAAGAGCAGCCAATCCAATTGCTCCTCATCTTTCCATTCGATGAATTGGCCGAATTCGCCACCCATGAAGAGAAGCTTTTTTCCAGGATGCGTCATGAAATAACCGAAGAGCAGTCGCGAATTTGCAAATTTCTGCCAATAGTCACCTGGCATCTTATTTAATAACGACTTCTTGCCATGAACTACTTCATCATGAGAGAACGGCAATACGAAATTTTCTGAAAAAGCATAGAAAAATGAGAAGGTCAAAAGGTTATGATGGTATGGCCTCTCACCCGTTTCCAATTTCATGTATCGAAGGATGTCGTTCGTCCATCCCATATTCCATTTATAATTAAAACCAAGCCCGCCCATATCGGTTGGATAGGTTATAAGTGGGCGATCTGTTGCTTCTTCAGCCATCATTAATGCATGAGGATATTTCTTGAAAACTGCTTCATTGAGCCTTTGCAGAAATTCGATCGCTTCTAGATTTTCCTCCCCGCCATTTTGATTTTTCAATTTGACCGGCAAAGGATTGTCATGATTTAAATACACCATTGACGATACCGCATCGACACGGACACCATCGATATGGTATACCTCCATCCAAAACATCACATTTGAAATTAGGAAGCTTATGACTTCCGGTTTGCTGAAATCGAAGTTATATGTGCCCCATAACGGACGTTCTGCCCTATTATGATCAATAGGTTCATAGAGAGGTGTGCCATCGAAACGGGAAAGTCCATGGGCATCCTTACAAAAATGGGCGGGAACCCAGTCCAGGATGACTCCTATGCCATGTTGATGGCATTTGTTGATCAAATACTTGAAATCTTCCGGTGAACCGAAACGGCTGTTTACCGAATAATAACCGGTAACCTGGTATCCCCAAGACTTATCGAATGGGTGTTCCATTATTGCCATGATTTCTATGTGTGTAAAACTATTATCAATCACATACTCAACTAATCTATCGGCCAGTTCACGGTAAGAATAAAATTCGCCATTCTTTTTCTGTTTCCATGTGCCTGGGTGCACTTCATAAATGGACATGGGCCTATGATAGATGTTTTCCTTTTTCCGATCGGTTATCCACTTCGAATCTTGCCATTCAAAATTATCCAGCCTTTTGACAATTGAAGCTGTATTTGGTCTGACTTCCGAATAAAAGGCATATGGATCGGCTTTAAGGATACGTTTATTTCCAGGTGTATGTATTTCGTATTTGTATAGTTCCCCTTCTTGAAGTCCTGGTACGAACAACACCCAGATACCTGAACGCTCGACCCGATTCATCACATGATCGGTTCCGTCCCAATCATTAAAATTACCTACTACCGATACTTGCTTGGCATGGGGGGCCCAAACGGCAAACCTAACTCCTTCTTTACCTAAAGATGTGATTATGTGTGCCCCAAGCATCTTATAGCTTTCATAAAGGGTCCCTTCATGAAACAGATATAAATCAAAATCGCTTGGATAATTCTCTTGCAGCTGATCCAAAATTGTATTCAATAAAACCCCTCCATCAATATGAACTCGATAACATTTCATCATCCTTCCCCAGTTATTATATATATTCGGTGAAAATAACATTAATCCTTCAATGGAGGTGAAGATATTGTAATAAATGCCCGTTTTTTTGAAAATTAAAACATTTATTTGCAAAAAATCAACCAGATTATGTAAAAAAATCATTATTTCAATAAAAGCTCTTCCCTTTTTATTGGAAGAGCTCTACGTTACCGTATATGAATAATTCATGTCGCTTGTTCTGAGCGAAGCATGTCGGTTTTCGTCAAGAAAAGATAAGACAAAGATACGGACCATGCCAATGGTGTATTTTTGTTAGGGATATCACTTCCGCCAATATATAACTCGGGGACTTCCCAATTTTCCGGAATGATCCTTTTCGTTTTTTCTATATACTCCATGGCCTTATTCACCATGCCAAGTTCAAGAAAGCATAACCCCAACCAAGGGAGCCCGAAGCACCATTCCGCTTCCCGGCCTTCATTATAATAAAGATCATTTTCGTAACGAATACACCCGTTTGTTCTTTCAAGGAGACTTGTAACATTATTCAAAATTTTAAGGGCTATTTCCCTGTCGACGAGTCGATAAGGATATATTAAGGATAAAAGGGCTAAATCCGCCTCTTTAGAATAGCTTTCCCTAGGAAGAAGAAAGCGGAGTGCCTCTTCTCCCTTTTTGATCAGTTCTTCCTTTACGTTGACGAGCATCTTGACTGAATTCAAACCGGCTACACATGCACCGATGCTCGAAGCGTGTATTTCGATGTTCTCTTCCCACATCCCATTATCTTCCGACTGCCAATATTGCAGGCATTCCAAGTAATGAACCAGCTTTTGAACGATTTGTAAATCACGTCCATCTCGGATCACCTTTTTCCCATGCCTATATCCTTCGCCGACGCCCCACAAAAAAGCACCGATTGCATCATTTTGAGCATGCCCCCACTCTTCGGGCAGCTCCTTCAGCTCAGTGGAATATCTCGAGTGGATATATTCGAATAGATACTGAGGTTTTTGCTCAGTGTGAATATCTATCTTCCATTCATAGGTTTGAAATAAGTCGAATAAGGCATGATAGGCCTTTTCATAACGATTGGATGGGTCATTTATAAAAGGAAGTACTGTATATACCACATCCCTTATCCAAACATAATTATAATCGTTGGAAACGCTGGCAGTATATGCACCATTAGTAAGCCGCATGCGATCGAGAACCTCTAGGGCACCATTTACATTCATTTATAGAACACCTCCATAGTTATTTCCTCATTTCCATTGTTGACAGACTACCGCATTCTAAACATCCGTTTTTTCTTTTAGATTTCGAAGCGCTTACAATTCATTTACCTACAACACCTTTTAAAAGTACTTTCACCCTAGTTTATGTGGTCAATGCCTTTTTTGATAATCAAGCTTTCCTTGTTCAGTAAAAAGCGTCATCTGCCTACGCGATGGGTAGTCAGTCCACGGTTCATTCGTTCGTGCATGATTCCAGGTAGGAACGAAAAAACCAGTAATGGAAATCCATTACTGGGTTTTTCGGCCTATCCTTAAAATGCTAAGTATAGATTGAAAGAAAAAATCGTACAAATTTGCGTCACCTGCTTCTTGCTTTTTACTTTGCAGTTCTTTCAGTTACCGGCTTATCGAGCAGAATCGGCAATTCTCGATATATTTCGATGATTTCTTCGATCTTCATTCTCACCAAGCCGCTGGAGGATGGTGCGACGAATTCCATCGTCGCATTGGATAGGGGATCTTCCTGCAGGCCCCAAGCGATATGTCGTGATTGACGATATTCCTGATAAACACCCTTGCCTACGAAACAGACAAGTTTAGGCTTATACTTTTCAATTTTTGCTTTTAATTGCTCTCTTCCCTTGCTGTATTCTGCCTTAGTGATATCATCCGCCCCTTTTGTAGGCCTGGAAACGATATTCGTGAACCCATACCCTAAATCCAATAAGGTAAGATCTTCATCAGGGGCATATTTCCTCGGGGTCAAACCTGATTCATGGAGAATTTTCCAAAAACGGTTGTTAGGGTTTGCATAATGATGTCCTGTTTCCCCGGAACGTATGCTTGGATTGAAGCCAACAAACAAAATATCGAGATTCATCTTTAAATGATCATCTATTCCTTCCATTGATTATCACTCCTTTTCATGTCTCTCTTCCATTCATTGTACAAAACGGAACAATAATTAACTACCCCTACGCCCTTCCCACACGAACATAACCAAAAAAACGTCAATTTCCTATGTATTCGATACCGATATTGCAACTTAATGTATCCAGTAATTGCGGCACCAAAAGAAATCACACATAAGCATTTTTCCTATGTGTGATTGGAATGTTTATCGGCAGTGTCAAGATCCTTTTGAAAGCCGGAGCAGCCGAACTTAATCGGTGAAAAGAAACAGCCACCTTATAGATGGCTGCTTCTTCATATTACTTATTGTGCGTTTTCTACACGAACATAGTTAATTTGATTTAATGGAATGGTGATGATATCCAAATCGCCTTCATAACCACCGGATGTTTCCGTTAAGCGAACGATTTCATCGGTCACTACATGTAAAACTCCCTCAAATAAATCACTGCTTGTTGCCACTTCGACCGGGTTCCCGATATAATGTCTTAATTGATTGAAAAAAATACTAGATAACAATGCATTCTCCTCCTTATATAGGCTCTCTAACAGAATTGATGGCACGGAATGGAACGAATACGACAGTCCCAGCTGCTTCACTAATGACGATATAATCAGCTTCAATTGCACTTAAAATTCCCGTCACCGGTGCAAAATCAGTGGAAACCGTTACAGTTCTTCCTAGTAATCTAAATAAAACCCTTCTTAAATCACTGAATGGGTCTCCAGGAATACCAGGTGTATCAGGGAAGTCTGGTGTATCTGGCGTATTGTTGCCATTTTCAATTAGCCACTTATAATAGAGGTATTCGCAATAATTCTTTTTACATTCTTTCTTGCTGCTCATTTTTTTACCACCTTTTTGATTGTCTTTTATACGATCATCTTTTCTATTCTCATCTTGCTTGTGTTCACACTTCTTACTCTCTTCCTTTTTGCACTGTTCCCCCTTTCCCTTTTTTAGTACAGCACTGAATTCGTTGTCGATCGCAAGCGTGAATCCCGGTATGGTTCCTATTGAAAATGAATTTTCTGTCTGCAATTTTGCTAATATTTTACCTAAATTCGATCTTCTTGAATTCCTTGATCCACTTAATTCCTTTGAGGATCTTGACATTTTGCTGCTCCTTTCTATATGGCTTCAAAAGTAGTATATTGACGAATGTTGTTTTCGGCTTGGACTAAACAACCTTTTTTTACTAACTTAATATTTTTTATGAAGGATGTTCAAAACCATGTCCATTTCTTTAAAGCGCGGAATATGATACGGATGAGGTGATAAATGTGACGTATAAACGAAGAACGGATAGCGAAAACATCGTATTTCCATCGTGCTCCGAAACATCCGGACCAACCAAAAAATGTGTGAACTCATTACCAAGAAAAGAAATCTCCCCTTCATTCGTAAGTGCTCTTCCTGCTGATCCAGGTATTATTGCACCATTAAATAAGGGTTATCGCGTTATCAGGAAACAATTAAGCGCAATCGACACCTTTCACATAAGGGGCATGCGAACATGAAGCCAATCAGAGTCATGATGGTGTTGGATACCCTGGATGTAAGCGGAACGGAAACTCATGTGCTAAGTCTCGTAAAGGAGCTGCAGGCTAGAGGAATCTATACTGCAGTAGTAACAGGAGACGGAAGTATGATAAGTCGTTTGCGGGAGACGGGTTGCGCCATTCATAATATGGATTTTCCTGCAACATTCACGATGAAATCAGGAACGGGATCAATCGTATTAAGCAACCTTGTAGATTTGTTACAGCAAGAACAGATAACACTCGTGCATGGCCACCAGATCAATTCCGGCCACATCTCTGCCAAAGCAGCGAAAATCGCCAATATTCCGTTCATCTTCACACTGCATGGCACCTACTTTCCCGAAAGTGATATAAAAAGTGTGCTGCAGCTGACAGATGCTGCGATTGCAGTTAGCGACCCAGTAAAAAAACGGCTTCAGCCATTGTTTGCGAAGGAAATTGAAGTGATAGCAAATGGAATTGATACCGCGCTATTTTCCCCTTCTCCTTCAATGGAATTAAGAAAGAAAATGAATATTCCCCTGAATGCCAAAGTCATTGTTTACTGCAGCAGAATAACTCGGCATAAAGGAAAAATCTGCATGCTATTAATTAAGGCCTGCAGGGAGTTAAAATTAAAGGATATTTCCAACCTGCATGTAATCGTCGTCGGGAACGGACGGCAATTGAAGGATATCAAGAGCATGGCAGCAAGTATCCAGACCTCATGTAAGGAGGATTTCATTCATTTCACCGGGGAACAAAAGGATGTGAAGGACTATTATGCAGTTGCAGACTATGTGGTGGGTACAGGCAGGGTTGCTTTGGAAGCAATGGCATGCGAAAAACCAGTCATTTCTTGTGGAAATCTAGGATACTTTGGAGAAGTGAACAGGAATAACTTTCAACAAGCGTGGGAGTGTTATTTCGGGGATCACGCTGCAGAGCAGACATGCACCCAAGCGTTGCTTTATCGCGACCTGCGTAACCTCCTTAGATCGGATATTGGTTTGCAAACAGGTCGGGATTTACGGAAATTGGTAGTGAATCAATTCGATAGCAAAAAAAACATATTACCGCTCATTGAGTTATATACAAATACGGTCCAAACATTTGAACAGCAGCAGGCCATAAAGTAGGCTCTGCTGCTTATACATACGATCAAATACTTATATTTTGGTAATGAAGGCACAGGGAAAATGAAGTCAGCAATCTCGTTTCATGCAATAGGGATGAGGGAAGATGGAAAATCCCGCCTATCATTAGTGCCTTGAGAAATGACTCCAATCGCTCTTTGATATGACTGACGAATTAGCAGAATAGGGAATAACTTCCTTTTGATTCTTAACTAGGACACACGCTGCTGTTGCTCCAAGTGTTCATGTTTTTTTGCTGTGGACATCTTATTGAGGGTAAGTAGGATTCCAAAAACCCACAATACGACTATACCAATATAGATATACACATGTGCTTCAATCGGGACCCATGTTGTTAAAAGCGTTCGTACATTTATTAAGATGATGAATCCCCCGACCAAGACGCCCATTAATTGAGCCGGAAGCATCCGAACGAGCCAGGCTGCAATCGGTGCAGCAACCACCCCGCCCATGATTAACGCCCCGACCCAAAGCCAATTAACTGCCTCCCACCCAAGTGAAAGGATAAAACCCAGGCTTCCAAAGAAAGCGATGGCAAATTCGCTTGTATCGACCGTTCCGACGGCTTTTCTGGCAGTCATCCCTTTTTTGGACAACAGGACGGGCGTTGCAATCGGTCCCCATCCACCACCTCCAGTAGCATCACAAAATCCAGCAAAGAGCCCTAACGGAATGGATTGCTTAACGGTTAATGGCCTAAAGGTTTCATGTTCCTTAGAAGGCTTGAAAATAAATAAAAAGCGAAAAAGAACGTATATCCCAAGCCCAAATAAAAATACGGCAATATACGGTTTCGCCAGTTCGGCAGGCAAGTTGCTCAGAAAGCATGCACCAACAAAGGCCCCTACCGAACCAGGAATGATCAAACGGTAGACCATATGTTTGTCCACGTTCCCAAATTTGATATGCGAAGCTCCTGACACAGCAGTCGTGACCACTTCGGATAAATGAACGGATGCCGATGCCACTGCCGGTGCGATTCCAAATGTCAGCAATAGGGAAGTTGAACTCACTCCGTATCCCATTCCAAGTGAACCATCGATTAATTGGGCTAAAAATCCGATAAAGGCTAAAACGATTAACTTTTTCATGAGCTTCCCCTTCTTAACGAAAATAAAAACTGGATAACATAGAATCGATGGGCTGTCATTGAGCCTGAAAAAAAGGCACGTAACCAAAAGGTATGACTTGTTGGTTAGGTGCCTTCAGTTTTTCTGATCAGCCCGATGATTTATTTGAATTCAGCTTCTACTGGCAACAGCCTAGCTAAAAAGCGATATCTTTCTTTCGTGGAATGTTTATATATATCGGCAATCGATTCTTTCAATAGTTTGGATTTTTCCTCATTTGTTAACAAGCTTTTCTTGATGATCATCCTTGCTTCAAAAAGGAATTCCAAATATTCCTCATATGATTCATCATAAACGTCCCCTAAATCATTCCTGATTTTTTTGGAGAGCGCCGGGCTAGCTCCATTAGTCGAAACACTTATCGAAAGCATGCCCCGATTCAAGGTTGCTGGTATATGAAAATTACCAAGTTCATGATTACTGATCACGTTCACCAATTGACTAGATGAGGCATTCCGGTACACCCGTTCATTTACTTCTTCTGAATTTGTTGCAACGATGATTAAAAATGCTTCTCGATAGTCAGCTTCTTCCACTTCTTTTAAAGAAACGCGAATTCCCCCTTCTCTTTCCAATAATCGGAATTCCTCGCATATGTCAGGACTAACGACGGTCACATCAGCTCCAGCATCCAATAAGGGGCGCGCTTTGAAGTAACCAATTTTTCCCCCGCCGATAATGACACACTTCCTATTTTCGATATTAAGCGTAATTGGATACACAAGCTCTCTCCCCCTTCAATTCATGTATACGGTCTCTCAATATCCGTTCAATTTTCGGGTGATAACCGAGATAATTACAAAGGATGATTTTTCGCCCTTCGGCATTCGCAATTCTTTGCCAATCGTTTTGGATGGACTGCATCAATATACCCGTAAACAACAGGTAGGGCAGTATGAAAACTTTGTTGGATTGAGAGGCGGCAGCCATCTCCAATGCTTCGGCATAGCTTGGTGCGGCAGCTGTCAGATAGCATTCCTGCACCTGGCTTTTTGGGAACCTGTTCCGAAGCAAGTCAGCCAGCTGTCCCAAATCCCGTTTTACGTCGGGGTCACTGCTGCCTCTTCCAACCAACAAAATGAAAGAATCCTTGGTAACCTCTTCATTCGTTTCTTCCAATCGTTCCACTAAGATGTCAACCATTCGGTCACTGACACCGATTGGCCTTCCATATTTCAAGGGTACAGCTGGATATCGACTTTTCATTTTGTCCAATACGACCGGAATATCATGTTTCGCATGTACAGCAGTCAGTAACAGGACGGGGATGGCAATGATACTTGTCGCTCCTAGTCGTATGCATCGTTCGTAAGCTTCTTCAATCGACGGGGCTTCCAATTCCAAAAAGCAATATTCCTGAATCGGGTTTGGATGTGATTTCATACAAACCTTTATAAAATCAATGGCCTGGACTGAAGCTTCTTTAACACGGCTTCCATGGCATATGTATAAAATTGCTTCCATTAATAAGCCTCATTCGCGAGCATATTTTCGGTTTGTTTTGTTTCAAACCATTTGATTTTTTCGCGTAAATGAACGACATCTCCGACTACGATCATGCATGGATTGGAGATTTGTTCGATTTGTGCGGTTTCCACAACCTTCGTTAATGTACTGATGGCCGTCTTTTGGTTTTTTAAAGTCCCCCAATGAATCAGAGCTACCGGAGTGTCCGGATTTTTCCCATACTCCAAGAGTTTCCCTTGAATATATGGCAAGTTCTTCACTCCCATATAAATGGCTAATGTATCAATGCCTTTCGCCAGGGATTCCCACTTAATATCGTCCTTTCCATCCTTTTTCCGATGTCCAGTAACTATTGCAAACGATGATGAATGGTCCCTATGCGTAACGGGAATGCCTGCATAGGCCGTCGCTGCGATTCCAGCCGTGATTCCGGGGACAATTTCAAAGCTTACGCCACTTTTGGCAAGAGCTTCCGCTTCCTCTCCGCCCCTTCCAAAGACAAAAGGATCGCCGCCTTTCAAACGGGTTACGACCTTTCCCCTTTTTGCATATTTAACCAAAAAACGATTGATCGTTTCTTGCTGCAACAAATGATAGTCCGGTAGCTTCCCGCAATTGATCAATTCCACGCCAGGTTTTGCATGATTCAATAACTCTTTGTTGACAAGTCGATCGTATAAAATGACATCAGCTTCCTGAATGCATTTCAATCCTTTTATCGTGATTAAATCTGGATCTCCGGGACCGGCTCCTACTAGATATACTTTTCCCATTTTGCTACCTGCCTTCCCTTAGAGAATCGTTTCGAACTTCGTTAAAATGAAACCAGCTCCATTAGTTAGTTGCTTTTTTTCGTATAAGGAGATGTCTTCCACATCGGGCATTTTCAGAAAATGCTTTTCCAGCTCAACATCAACAAACTGGAATGCTCTTTCATCCGAATCGGCGACAATGATGACGTGGATTGGAACTTCGTCGATAGTGACTTCAAAACGGTATAGATTCATAGATTGCTTACATCTCCCATTAAACGGCCACTTCAGCCAATATATCGTCAAGCTTGATTTGCAGCTCCGCTTTTCCTACCCTTTTCACAAAATCAAGGAAGGTTTCGGCTGGAAGCTTGGTTTGTTTGAAAAACAGGATGAGTTCTTTCAGCACATGGTAGAGTTGTTCAGCTTCCACTTTCCCTTTAAGCTTTTCATTGAATTTCCCGCCTTCTTGCAAGGTACCGCCTACGTATATTTCGAATGCTTCGACCATTTTTTTATCCTGGTTTTTCATCTTTATGCCCTGAAGGCCTATTTCAGCAATCGCCCGTTGCCCACAGTTATTCGGACAGCCTACCATATGCATCCTAACCGGTACATCAAGTGCCATTTCCCTATCCAGTCTTTCAGAAATGCTTCTCATCCTGTTTTTGGTTTCCACGAGAGCAAGGTTGCAATATTCAATGCCTGTACAAGAAACGGAATAGCCTATGAAATTTTTAGGTTGATACGGAAACCTTTCAAAGATGGATTCCCGTTTCAATTCCTCAAGTTTTTCCTCAGAGACATTGGGAATGATTAGATTCTGGGAATTACAGTAACGGATTTCACCATTCCCATAGTTTTTTGCCAGTTCGGCAAACTCGATCACTTCCGCTGGAGTTAGGCGACCAACCGGAATATTAACACCCACATAATGGAGTCCTTTTTGTTTTTGTTGATGGATCCCATAGAAGTACCCTGCATTCCAGCCCTTCACTGCACTTTCACCTTTTTTGGGAAGCGGTCCCGTGTATTCCAGCAATTTTTCGAGAAATTGCTCTGGACCCCAATCCGCAACGAGGAATTTCAAACGTGAGCGATGACGCTTTTCACGGTAGCCAAAGTCACGAAATATCGTCGTGATTGCCGCTGCTACTTCAACGGTTCTTTCAGGTAAAATAAATAAATCAAGCTCCTCAGCCAGCATCGGGACGGAGGATAATCCTCCGCCTACCTTCACATGAAAACCAACTTCGGTTTTCCCTTCCATTTCCTTGGTTGCAGGATTGAAAGAAAGGCAGTTAATTTCAGCATTCGAGGCATTGTGAATATTCGCACTAATTGACATTTTATATTTCCTTGGAAGATTCGAATAATCTTCATTCAGCCGGAAATATTCAAAAACATCATAAAGGACATCACGTGTATCAAAAAGTTCATCATGGTCGATTCCTGCCAATGCATTCCCGATGATATTTCGGGTAATATCACCACAAGCACCGGCCGTAGTCATTCCCACGCGCTCTAAACGGTTCAAGATATCCGGTACTTGCTCTATCGTCAACCAATGAAATTGGATGGCTTGACGAGTGGTGATATCATACACACCGCGGCCGTAATCTTCAGCAATGCCCGCTAATGCGATTTGTTGATCATATGTGACGATTCCTCCTGGAATAACGACACGCATCATCCAGTAGCCTGCTTCCTTGGGACGTTGCAGGTAAAGGCCGGCCCATTTGAACATATCCCATTCCTCTTTAGGAATCGATTCAAAACCATTTGCGGCATAATGGGCAATATCTTCAAAGATCTTCAACCCGTCTTTTTCCAATTTCCTGATTTCCGTTTTATTTTTAGCAATCAAAGGATTATCCGACCAAAATTTCTCGTACACCATTCGTTTTCCTCCTTGATTAAATCGCTCTCTTTGCTGTCAAAAAGCCGATTACTTGTTCAACGCACTCTTCTACACTGTACTGGTTGGATTCCAAGATGATTTCCGGCTGTACTGGCTCCTCGTATGGGGAGTCGATTCCGGTAAAGTCTTTGATGATTCCCTTACGCGCCTTGTCGTAAAGGCCTTTCGGATCACGCACTTCGCATTCTTCGATGGGACACTTTATGTATACTTCAATAAACTCCCCTTCTTCGAGTAAATCGCGGACTATCTGCCGGTCCGCCCGAAAAGGTGATATGAAGGCGGTCAATACGAACTGCCCGCTATCCACAAAAAGCTTGGATACTTCGCCGATCCGCCTGATATTCTCCGTCCGATCCTCTTCGGAGAACCCTAAATCTTTATTTAACCCATGACGGATATTATCGCCATCCAACACATAACTTCGAATATCCCGGTTATAAAGCTCCTTGGCGACTGCGTTTGCAATGGTTGATTTCCCTGATCCCGAAAGCCCCGTGAACCATAGGACTGTGCTTTCATGCCCGTTCTGCTTCCGGCGCAAATCCTTGGTCAGTGACGATTCATGCCATGTTACATTTGTGTTTTTATTCATTGTGCTCCCCCTCTTCCTTCAAACCTTCAAATTCACTACTTAGTTATAAACTTCATTCTTCTTTAGACCTTCGATCAACACCTCAATGACTTCCTTACGGCTAAAGGTGGCCGGAGGAATTTCACCGTTACGCAGCATCTCCCTTACCTTCGTTCCGGAAAGGATCACATGGTCTTCCTTGCGATGCGGGCAAGTTTTTGCCGATGCCATATTGCCGCAGGCTTTGCAATAAAAACTATGTTCAAAGAATAACAGTGTGATGCCTAGCTCATCCGCATTAAAATTACCGAAGATTTTTTGCGCATCATATGTGCCATAATAATCGCCAACCCCCGCATGATCACGCCCGACAATAAAATGAGTGCAGCCATAGTTTTTACGGACCATCGCATGGAAAATGGCTTCCCTCGGCCCTGCATATCGCATCGCAGCAGGGAAAACGGCAAGCGAGACTCGATCCTCAGGATAGTACTTTTCAAGCAGCACCTTATAGCTTTCCATCCTCACATCTGCCGGAATGTCATCGGATTTGGTGGCACCTACTAGCGGATTCAGGAATAAACCGTCAACGATCTCCAGAGCTGTCTTTTGGATGTATTCATGTGCACGATGAACAGGGTTCCTTGTCTGGAATCCGACAACCGTTTTCCAGCCCTTCGCTGCAAAATCTGCCCTTGTCTCGACAGGGTCCAAATAATGGGCATGGAATTGGGTACGCTCGATTCTTTTGACCAATTTTATTTCTCCGCCGGCATATACGTTTCCGCGGTCATATAAATTTTTCACACCTGGATGCTGCTCGTCATCCGTTTGATAGACCCATGTTGCTTCCAATTTTTTATCCGGAGTGAAGATATCGGAAACGGTAAGGACTCCATATGTTTCCCCCTCATGAGTCAGCTTGACTTCCTCGCCGATAGTAAGGGTCTTTGCCGCCGCTTCAGTTAAGGGCAGTGTAATCGGAATGCTCCAAACGTGGCCGCTGCTTAGCCTCATCGTCTTGACAACAGCATCATAATCTCTTTTCGAAAAGAATCCTTTTATCGGGCTGTATGCACCCGTACCGATCAACTCAAGATCGCTTAATGCGATGGCATCAATTTCGATCGAGTTTGTTATTTTACTAATATCATATGTTGGTTCCCAAAGATCAATTAATGTTCCTCCGTGAGGCAGACTGATTGTCATGCTAATTTCCCCCTATGGTTTCTATTTATTTAGGATAAATGCAAGCCGCATTCCGTTTTTTGAGCGCCTTGCCAGCGGCCTGAACGTAAATCATCCGCATTTATGGCCGGTGTTGTGCATGTTTTGCATCCGATACTCGGATACCCGTTATCATGCAGGATATTATACGGCAGTCCATTTTTGTGTGCGTACCGCCAAACGTCCTTCCATGTCCAATGAATCAGTGGACATATTTTTATCGACTGAAACTTATTATCCTTGTTGATATACTCGGTCATAGCCCTTGTTTCGGATTGCTCGCGCCGCAGTCCGGACAGCCAAGCCGTTGCCGTTGAAAGCACATCGGTAAGCGGAGTGATTTTACGGATATGGCAACACTTGTTAGAGTCGTTAAGCCATAGTTCATCTCCATATTCCGCAGCTTGTTCCTCAAGCGTCAAAGCAGGTTTCTTCATCTCGATTAAAAGATTCGGATATCTTTTTTTCACTTGATCGATCAATTGGTACGTTTCTTCAAAATGGACATCTGTATCGAGGAAAACGATTTTGGCCGAAGGATTGACCTTTGCCAGTAAATCTGTAAGCACAATGCCTTCTATCCCAAAGCTGCAAGCATAAATGAGCTTATTCCCGTATTCCTCATTAGCCCATTGCAGTACTTCTAAAGCCCCTTTAGTCTCACTACCTTCAGAAAAGACCGGTAAAAAATCGGGATTGAAATTTTCATAATTAATTAATGCAGCCAACTTTATAGCCCCCTCTAAAAACTTTCTTGCGAATCATTGGCCAGAGTAACAGGTAATCGGAGCCCACAGTAATTTGTTCAAGTTTAAGTGATTCTAGGAAAAAGAGACGAATCTAACCAATACTCTCTTTATATCAGTTAAACACGCCTCTAGTTTTTCTAGTCAGCAGCTGCTTATTTAATTCTCAGCTTTTCATTTCTTTCCATTTGAATGATTTTACCATCTTGGACAATAAGTGTGATGGATCCGTATTTCATTAAATGAAGCATTTCTTGGAGCCGTTCAAATATTTCCTCAAGCTGATTCTCTTTATCCAAAATAGTTCCCCCCTAAGAAAATCGACGAATTGTTATTTTCTTAAATTTATATAATTCCACACAGCCTTACATTGTTATGGTTTATTATAAGTTTTTTGAAAAAATAAAAATCTTTCCATCATGGAAAGATTTCAAGGTAAATAATCGTTACCTTATCTTCCAAAATGGTAAACCATTTTGTTGGATGTAGCACCTTGCATACATCATGCAGGTTGCTGGACTTCAAAGGGCCAATTCCCTCCGTCGCTCTGGATAAGTTTTATTATTTTAAATATTAACATATATTCAATCCATGTCAATGGAGTTTTCTTATAAAACAACTTGGATTAATTAAATGGTTGAATTGTCATTATTATACACACTACTCTCTTGTTATATTTATGTTCATGAATATGAAAATGGACCCATTTTTTAGAGTCCCTCCGGAGAACGGGTCCATTTTCATAATTTTTGCTATCCACGATTAAAATCAATTCGCAAAAACGGAAACAAATCACTCATTTCTTAATTGAATCGCTTCTACAAATTCTTGAACCTGGCCCTGAACGCGATCAACCAAGTTCAAATCTTGAATCGGGCTTTCTGGAGCCGTTTTGTCTATTTCCTTATCGACGAAATAAATGCCCTGCAATGGCTCGCCTTTCAAAATGGAAATTAACGGCTTAAGTGCGTAATCTATTGCCAATAGATGCCTGTGACTTCCGCCAATCATGATCGGAAGCACTGGCTTTCCCTTAAATGCGCTTTCCGGCAACAAATCAATCAATGCCTTCAATACCCCTGTGTAGGAGGCCTTATAAACAGGTGATCCAATGATGATCCCCCTAGCTTTTGAAATCTTTTCCGCAAGCTTTGAAATGTCCTCACTATTATATTTGCCTTGGAATAAATCATCTGCTGAAAAGTCGGTAATTGAATAATACGCTGTGGTATAACCTTCCTTCTCAACTAATGACTGAATATGTTTCAGTGAAATGTCCGTTCTGGATGGAATCGCAGGACTACCTGATAATATGACAATTTCGCTCATGTACATTTCCTCCTATTATATGATTTCAAATCAGCATTACCCATCATGGTTTTTTCTGCTCGCATTTTTATCGTAATAGTCTGAAAAATGGAAGTCAAATCCTAACCCTTGGCTAATTGTCGTTCTTTCCCTCTTTCTATCAAAACAGGTCTGCAGCTTCTTCATGGTCCCCCACACCAAAAGAATATCCATCTATCTATTAAAGGACTCCCGCATAACAACGCTCGTCCAAGTGAGACAACATGGATGACGAGGGCAGCAAGTGCCTGAAGTGAAAATCGACAATCCACCAAAATTGGGGGAAAAGTCATGCCATGATATTTATTACCGCTGCTTTTTTCCATAGTCATAAAAAAAACTGTAGACAAACTCTCTATGAAAATGAGTTTGTCTACAGTCTGAGCTCCCCTTTGCTTTTTAGCAGGTTTTCAGTTCCGCTTCCTTCAGGGATTCTTTTACCATATTAATGAAAATTTGCATATAACGATTATCACCCGTTAATTCGGGATGAAAAGCACTGACAAGGACCTGTTCCTGTCTTGCTGCCACCACTTTTTGATCATATTCAGCCAAAATCTCTACATCTGCCCCAACTCCATCAGCATATGGCGCACGGATGAAAACGGCTTTGAATGGTTCTTCCATTCCATTGATTGCTAGGTCCGCCTCGAAACTATCACGTTGACGTCCAAACCCGTTTCTCTTCACGGAAATATCCATCAATTCAAGATAAGGCTTTTCATCACCAGACAACCTATTGGCTGCCAAAACCATTCCCGCACAAGTGCCGAAGATTGGTTTCTTTTGTTCAAAGAAAGTTTTGATTGGTTCCAGAAAGCCATAGCGATCCATAAGCTTCCTCATCGTCGTGCTTTCCCCGCCAGGTATGATCAAGCCATCGATTTCGTTTAACTGTGACGGTTTTTTGACGATTATTGCTTGCGCACCGGCTGAATCGATTTGGTTCAAGTGTTCTTCAACTGCTCCCTGTAATCCTAAAACCCCGATCGTTATCATTTTACCAACCACGTTCCTGCATACGTTCTGCTGGAGCCAGTTTAGAAATGTCGATTCCTTTCATTGCACTGCCTAACTCTTTTGATAAGCGGCCTATTAATTCGTAATCAGTGAAATATGTAGTAGCTTGAACGATTGCCGATGCGAATTTTTCAGGAGTCTCTGATTTGAAAATGCCGGAACCTACGAATACGCCATCTGCTCCTAATTCCATCATCAATGCAGCATCTGCTGGTGTGGCGATTCCTCCAGCTGCAAAATTAACTACAGGCAATTTACCTGTCCGTTTGATTTCTCTTAAAATTTCAAACGGGGCACCTATATTTTTTGCTTCCGTCATTAATTCATCGTCACTCATGATGCTCACCTTACGGATTTGGGACTGGACCTTTCTCATATGGCGCACGGCTTCCACGATATTGCCAGTACCTGGCTCTCCTTTTGTACGAAGCATCGATGCTCCTTCGCCGATCCGACGGGCAGCTTCGCCTAAATCACGGCAGCCACAAACGAAAGGTACTGTGAAGTCACTTTTTAAAATGTGGTATTCTTCATCAGCAGGAGTAAGCACTTCACTCTCATCGATATAATCCACTCCCATGGATTCCAAGACCCTTGATTCGACAATATGACCAATCCTAGCCTTGGCCATGACCGGGATGGAAACGGCATTCATTACTTCCTCGACAATTCTTGGATCCGCCATTCTTGCAACTCCACCAGCTGCCCGAATATCGGAAGGTACGCGTTCCAATGCCATAACGGCCACGGCACCCGATGCTTCAGCGATTTTTGCTTGTTCCGCGTTGATGACGTCCATGATTACGCCACCCTTTTGCATTTGTGCCATTCCTCTTTTAACTGTTTCTGTTCCTAATAATTTTTCCATTTTGATTCCTCCTAATATTTGCATTTTTTAGATTTGTTATTTAGTATAAAAAATAGTTGACCGCATTGAAAGTGTCAGTTTTAAATATTTTAATGGGTTCAGCGATTTCAAATATATAAGGCGGGAACAAAATGAACATGCTAACGTGTGATTTAAAGCGATTTAGTGACGTACCATTGTATGAACAATTATATTCACATATTAAAAAAGAAATAATCGAGGGACGGCTACCTTTTGGTGCAAAATTGCCTTCCAAGCGGAAATTAGCAGAATTCCTCCAGATTAGTCAAAATACAGTGGAGACTGCTTATGAGCAGCTGACTGCTGAGGGATACGTGGAAGTCATCCCGAGAAAGGGATACTATATTCAAACATTCGAGGATTTAGAGTATACTCAGACTAAGCATGTTGCGCTGGAACCATTTACAGTCAAAGAAGGGGAAGTGCAGTATCATTTTCACCCAAGTCAAATTGATACGGAAAACTTTCCTTTTGAGAAATGGCGCAAATTCATGAAAAATAAAATAGATGTGTCACGTCAAGAGCTTTTGCTACTGGGCGATCCTCAAGGGGAATATGAATTACGTTGTGAAATAGCTCATTATTTGTATCATGCCCGGGGAGTTCAATGTGTTCCTGAACAAATCATCATCGGTGCCGGCATGGAAATTTTATTGCAGCAGCTCGTCCTGCTTTTCGCCAAAAATACCATTTACGGTGTGGAAGATCCAGGTTATCACTTAATCCATCGCATTTTACGCAGCTATCCAAATGAGGTGCATCCCTTAGAGATTGATGAAGAAGGGGTAAAGGTCAACCCGATTGAGGATTCCAGCATCGATGTTGTGTATGTCACCCCTTCGCATCACTTTCCCTATGGGACGATCCTTTCCGTCAACAGACGTACTCGTTTATTAAATTGGGCGCAAGGAGGAGAAGACCGCTATATTATCGAGGATGATTATGATAGTGAGTTTCGTTATAGTGGTAAAACGATTCCTTCTTTACAAAGTATGGATGCAGGCGAAAAAGTGATTTACTTGGGCTCTTTTTCAAAATCATTGATGCCCTCCATCCGGATCAGTTATATGGTTCTGCCAATTCCATTGCTAAAAAAGCACCAGCAGGAATTATCCTTTTATCATTCAACCGTTTCAAGAATTGACCAGCATGTGCTGACACAGTTCATGAAGGAGGGGGATTTCGAAAAGCATTTAAACAGGATGAGGAAAGTGTACCGCCGCAAGCTGGATAAAGTGATTGAATTGCTTAAACCACATAAAGACCTATCCATCACTGGTGAACGCTCAGGGCTGCATATCGTGCTACTCGTGAAAAACGGCATGGACGAACAAACACTCATTCAGAAGGCAGCTCAAAAGCAAATTAAAATTTATGGACTTTCCGCCTATTCGATAGAAAAGAAGGATGAACACCATACCCCGACAATCATATTGGGCTTTGCAGGCATCCCTGAAGCTGAATTGGAACAGTCGATTCACCTTCTATTGAAATCTTGGGGTTTATAATTAACAAAAGAAAAGAAGTTCACGATGTGAACTTCTCAGACTGTAGACAAACTCGATGAAAATCGAGTTTGTCTATTTTTATGGGCTGTACAATTTAGACGTTGATTTCCACTCCAGGCACTCGCTTTCCGCGGGCGGTCGGGGAGCCTCCTCGGCTTTGCCTGCGGGGTCTCCCCTAGACGCGCTTTTCCCGCAGGAGTCTCGAACACCCGCTCCAATCAACTTTGTCTTACCTTTTAGATAGAACACTTTTGACTGGAGTCATTTTTGTTTTAAAATTGAAGGATTAAAACTTGAGGTGATGAGGATGCTTTCTAAACATGATTCTATTCAGCGAGATCAACTTGAAATGATTACTTTAGATCAACTGGTGCCACCGAACCATTTGGTTCGTAAAATGGAGGCTGCCATTGACTTCACTTTCATTTATGACTTGGTGAAAGATATGTACTCAGAGGTAGGACGCCCAAGTATTGATCCAGTTATTTTAGTTAAACTGACTTTCATTCAATATACCTTCGGTATTCGTTCCATGCGTAAAACGATTGAAGAAGTTGAAACCAATATGGCTTACCGTTGGTTCTTAGGCTATGGTTTCCATGATAAAGTACCTCATTTCTCTACGTTCGGAAAAAATTATGAGCGACGCTTTAAAGATACAGACCTGTTTGAACAGATTTTCTGTCGCATTTTAATGACAGCTGCTAATAAAAAGTTAATAAGTGTAGAACACGTTTTCGTGGATTCCACACATGTGAAAGCCAGTGCGAATAAACGGAAATTTGAAAAGAAAATCGTTCGTAAAGAAACACGAGCGTTTCAAGGACGTCTTCAAGAAGAAATCAATCAAGATCGTGAAAACCATGGAAAGAAGCCTTTTCCGCTTAACTTTTAGCTAAATATTGTTCCATCATTTCTTTCGGCACCATGCTTCCGCCAGTCGCCCAGATGATATGTGTTGCTTTGTTCATTTTCTCCAAAAGTTTGTGATTTTCTAGATATTCCCGGCCTGTTTGATGCGACAGAAGGTGTATCGGTCCATAGGCCCCTGCAAGGGCGGATGGTTCCAAATAATGCCCTTCGGCCTCAGCCATCATTCGCAGTAACTCAAATAATCGCTGATCCTCTATGGTATAACTGCCGCTTAGGATGGAAGTCATCAACCTGGAAACTAAACCAGATGGCCTTCCGACTGCGAGTCCGTCCGCTTCCGTTTTATTATCGATTCCAAATTCCTGTACCGATACCTTGTCATGAAGCCCTGTCATCAATCCCAGTGTCATGCATGGCGAATGTGTCGGCTCTGCAAAAAAACAATGGACATGCTCACCAAAAGCAAGTTTCAGGCCATATGTGATTCCCCCTGGACCGCCACCGACTCCGCATGGCAGGTATACAAACAAGGGGTGGTCTGCATCAACAAGGATGGAGCGATCCTCCAATTGGTTTTTCAGGCGCCCTGCAGCCGTGGCGTAACCGAGAAACAAGTCAATCGAATCTTCATCATCAATAAAATGGCAATGGGGATCAAGTGAGGCTTCCAGCCTTCCTTCTTCAACAGCCTTACTATAGTCATCATCGTATTCCTTTACAATGACACCAAGACTTGTTAATTTATCCTTTTTCCACTGCTTCGCATCTCCTGACATATGTACGGTTACCCGAAAGCCCAGCTTGGCGCTAATAATGCCTATGCTCATGCCTAAATTCCCAGTAGAACCGACTGCAATCGAGTAATTTGAAAATAACTCCTTGTATGCTTCGCTTGCAAGGATTCCATAATCATCCGTTTGCTTTAACCCGCCATGCTTCATGGCAATCTCCTCAGCACGCTTCAAAACTTCATAGATGCCTCCACGCGCCTTGATAGATCCGGATATCGGCAAATGACTATCGCATTTAAGCAAAATCTTCCCTGGAATTACAACCTTATAGGACTTTTCCATGTTTTCTTGCATGGACGGAACCTCGACTAGTGGCGATTCTATTATTCCATGCATCGGCCCTGTTTCAGGAAATGCCTCGACAATATAATCAGCGAACCTCTCCAATCTGTCTTCTGCCGATTTAACCTGGTCGGCCAGGACGATCGTATCATCCAATTCAGTCCCGTAATCCGGATTCAACCAGAACATCTCATCCATATTTACCAATTTATTTAGTAATCGATGCTTTTCCTGCCACTCAAAAATCGATAAACCTGCGATTGTTTTCTTCTCCAAAGCAGTCCCTCCCAGTATAATTCTGCTACACATCCATTTCTTTTCAAAAGGTTAAGTGGACTTTTACCATCCCTCTCACGCTATTCGTAAACCATATTTCTTCAGCCAAGGTCAGATCATCCTTTGAAATCTGCCTTTCCTTGATTACGTTTCCCTTGATTAAATCCTGACGAAACGTACCTGCAAGGAGCCCAGCTTCGATTGGAGGGGTAAAGAGGTCACCCTCCATCTTCACCACTACGTTTCCGTTCGTGAATTCCGTAATGAAGCCTTCTTCATTCCATAGCAGGACATCAAAGAAGTCAGGGTGATTAGCTTGAAATTTTTCATATACTCCCCGATTGGTCGTTTTATGGAAAAGAAATGGATTTCCGCTTGATATCGGGCTTTCCGCCAAGATGACTTTTAAGGGGATATTTTCATCAAAAGGGTTGATTGCTTGACCGGAAACTTCAAGAATCCCTTTTTCATCAAGGAGGATTCTTACTTTTTGCAACCGGCCCATATTCGACCTGGCATGCTTGTCGAGCTCATTCCTTAGCTTCCATTCGGGAAACGGAAAGCCAAAATAAACCGCAGACCGTTTCATCCGCTCGATATGCTCTTCCAACAGATGGTACCCGGCATCATCGAGCTTCATCGATTCCAATACCTTATAGGCGGGCCGTTCCACCGATAATAATTTAGCCTTTAAAAAAGCTTCGTCATATTCTTCGGTTAATTCGGAATCCCAAGTGATTCCCCCACCCACTCCATATTCGGCTTGATTTGTTTCCGCGTCAATGACGACCGTTCGGATCGGCACATTGAATACGGCTTCTGAATCAGGTGTGATGTACCCAATCGCACCACAATATACCCCGCGCGGTGAGTTCTCGATTTCAGAGATGATTTCCATCGTCTTGATTTTAGGTGCCCCTGTTATCGATCCGCATGGGAAGAGCGCCTTGAATATATCAATGATGGTGGTGCCTGGTTTCGTATTGGCAGTGATGGTGGAGGTCATCTGCCAAACCGTTGGATATTTTTCAATTTCCTTAAGCTGTGGGACCTTTACGCTTCCTTGCTCCGCAATCATTCCAAGATCATTCCTGAGCAGGTCAACAATCATATAGTTCTCTGCTTGATTCTTTTCTGAAGCTGCTAACCAGGCGGCGTTATCCTGATCCATTTTCAGTGTCATTCCCCGCTTTACCGTCCCTTTCATTGGACGGGTAACGAGTTGTCCATCCTGCCATCGAAAAAATAACTCTGGGGAGGCAGATAGGATCCGATGCGTCCCTACGTTCAAATATGCACTATAATTCGATTGTTGTGCTCTCTTTAAGCGATCGAAGAAAGCGAGGTCGTCGCCTTCGAATAGGGATTGTAGTCGCATTGTATAATTCACCTGATACGTATTGCCGCGTTCAATTTCGGATTTTATCTTTTCAAAGCCGGTATGATAGGAATGGGCATCCGTTTCTGATTTCCAATCAGCCAACTGGAAAGCTCCGGATGATACTTCCGGTAATCTCCCCGGTTTCTCAAAAATCCCGAACCAAAGCAGCGGCATGGTGCCGCCATCTTTTACTTGTAAGGAGCTTTCGAAAGCTGGCGCTGCTTCATAGGAAACATATCCTGCTGCATAATGACCCTGCTCGATCGCTTCCTGGACTTTTTGAAACTGAGGAAGGACCTCCTCGAGGGTATGGGCGATATAGACTTTTAGCGGATTCGTAAAAGATAACGGCCTGCTGTCTCCTTGTTTATCGGTAAAATGAAATATAAGGGATAAGTCGCGGTTCATTCTTCTCTCCTGCCTTATGTTTATGGGTTCACTCGTTATGTACTTGATAAAAAAGCTTGCAGAAAGATAATCTGCAAGCTCATTACACAATCGCACTTATTTCATTCCAGTAACTTCTGCAATGATTTCATAGGAACGAAGACGTGCAGCCTGATCATAAATGGCGGAGTTAATGATCATTTCATCCGCCTGTGTTTCATCTAAAAAGTTTTGCAGCTGTTCTTTCACTTCTTCCGGATTCCCTATGATGGAGGCATTTAGCTGTTTCATGACAATTGCTTTTTCATATTCAGTCCACTTGCCTTCCATCGTATCAACTGGAGGAGCCAGTTGTCCAGGAGTATTCCGGATCAAATTCAAAAACTGCTGTTGATAAGACGTAGCGATCCTTTTTGCTTCCTCCGTGGTATCAGCGGCAAACACATTGATCCCTACCATCACATATGGCTTTTCGAGAACATCCGATGGTTGAAAATTATTGCGGTAACGGGCCAAAGCCGGTTGTGTATTTTCTGGGGAAAAATGGCTTGCAAAGGAAAATGGCAGCCCCAACTGTGCGGATAAAGCTGCACTGAAACCACTTGAACCAAGCAGCCAAATCGGAATGTCCTGTCCTTCACCAGGAATGGCCCGAACTCGATTGTGTTTCGAATCGGCATCTAAATAGCTGCGGAGTTGTGCCAATTGTTCAGGAAAATCCTGCCCATTATTTCGATCCGCTCCCCGTAAGGCCATCGCAGTGAATTGATCGCTTCCCGGAGCTCGTCCCAACCCTAAATCTATCCTGCCGGGGTACATTGCTTCCAATGTACCGAATTGTTCCGCGATAACGAGTGGGGCATGATTCGGCAGCATGATTCCGCCGGAACCGACCCGGATCCTTTCTGTCTTTCCGGCAACATGGCCGATAAGGACGGATGTTGCCGAGCTTGCGATACCAGGCATGCTATGGTGTTCGGCAACCCAGAAACGGTTGTAATTCCATTGCTCAACATGCTTAGCCAATTCGACTGTATTTTTAAATGCTCCGGAAACTGTACCACCTTCAACTATCGAAGCTAGGTCCAGAACGGAATAAGAAATGTCGCTAAGTTTTGTTGCATGACGATCAGCATTCATATCCTCAACTTCTTTCTATCAATTATGATTAATTGGACGCAAAGTCATCATATAGAAAATGCAGATAAAATGCACACAAAATGCTCGGAGTTCAACCATCCAGAAGCTCCCTGGCAATCAAGCGGTACGAATTCAACTTGTCCTCCAACTTGTGGGTAATGGTCATGAGCATGATTTCATCTGCTTGATATTTTTCCAGAATTTCCAGGAGACGCTGCTTCACTTGTGAAGGTGTGCCCATGATCATTTTTTTATGCTTCATCTCCAACGATCCATTTTCTTTTTCGTATTTTCTTACGTCTTCCATACTCGGAACCTTTATCTTTTCACCAAGACCCATTTGAATTTGCCATAACGTGTTGCTAAGAGCGATTTCCTTTGCATACTCCTCGGTTTCTGCACAAATGGCAGCAACCGTAACGATCGTTTTTGGTTCTTTGAGTTCCCCTTTAATCCGGAACCGTTCCCGGTATTGCCGAAAGCTCTCCATTCCATCATTTTCACTCATGAATTCACCAAATGCGTATGCAGTACCGTTCTCCGCAGCAAGTATTGCGCTTTTTTCGCTTGTTCCCAATATCCATGGTTCCGGTTGGATACATGGAACCGGAGCAGCCGAAACCTTTGAAAAAAGATGATCCTCGGGAAAATCTTCTCTAATGAAATTCAACAATTCCTTTACTGATTCCGGCATTTTGTAGACATTCTGAAGGAAATCATCATTTAATGCCATCGTTGCCTCCGCTGATCCACCAGGAGCACGGCCTATGCCTAAATCAATTCTCCCTGGAAAAAGGGCGGCTAGCATATTATAGGTTTCCGCTACCCGGTACGGCTTATAATGCGGAAGCAGCAATGCCCCCGATCCGATTCGGATATCCTTGGTTTGAGCACCGATGTAGCTTATCAGGACCTCTGGAACAGAGCAGGCCAGACCAGGCAGGTCATGATGTTCAGTAAACCAGATGCGATGATAACCAAGCCTGTCTGCTTCTTGTGCAAGTAGTAATGAAGCCTGTAATGCTTCTTGAGCGTTCTGACCCGATGCAATCGGTGATTGATCTAAAATGCTCAGTTTCATTTTTCTCCCTCACTTCTTGACTTTCTTCTATTCATGGTAAGACAAAACTAGTCGGAAGTCGCCTAAAAAGCTTGCTTCATTATTTTAGTTTGCAGCCCTTAACCAAAAATATTTAAGAGCTTCAAGAAAACTTTGGAGTTATGGGAGATTATATATTCTGGCGAGGTTTTTGCTTGAATACTCACTTCGAAGTTCCATTTAATCAGGTATTCTGGCGAGGTTATTTATGGAAGATGCATGCATGAATGACACATTAAAAAAGGGATCGGAAATGAAAATTACCGAACCCCTTTTGCTACAAAGCCCCCCAAATGTGGTGGCAAATCTTTATTCACTTTTTTTAAATTGGAATAGCAATTCTTCAGCCATCATTTCTGATTCCAAACGAGCAGAAACAAAAGGCGGCTGAATCCGATTATTGGACTCCACAGGGACCCCAAGCCAGACAACTCGTTTATCGAGGATAAAGAAAGCAAAGGAAACGGGCAGACAAATGAAATGATCTGAAACGATATCAGCATTCCTTTTGGCTGATATGATCGTCAATTTGACTTCAGGACTTCTTTTCATCAAAAGCTGTTGCCATTCCGAAGGCAATCTACTCAAATCCGGTACGGCCAAGATCACCTCTCGTTTGGCCGATTGAATATCATCCAGAAAACTCCCCATTTTCCGAGCATGCATCCATTGTAATTTTGGGTGCTGATGAGTAATCCATGTTCCAATTTCTTTCTTTGTTATTAACTGATCATTTTGGATTTGATGGTCGACAAGCTGACGAAGTGTTTTGCTGCGATAAACATGCTTGCTGATGAATGACGTATCACATACATGGACGAACTTCCCTTTCGTTCTTGTTATCGCAACGTTAATGAGCCTTTCACTTTCCCTGCCCGTCAGCAACATCCCAGCCCTGTTTTGCGGATAACTGTCAACTGTATCAAAAATCATCATATCACGCTCACTGCCCTGGAAGCGATGTACAGTAGCAGCGATGATATCTGCCGTTTGCCTCTCTTCCGCATACAAATCATCCAATAATTTACCCATCAAATCCGCTTGGGCGCGATAAGGTGCAACATATCCGATGGATCTTGCCCCGCCGACAAAAGCTTCATGAATCAGTTGAAACGATAAAAGCAATTGCCAAAGATTCATCCTGGAGTGGGAAGTACGTTCGCTCATGCAGTATTCCCCTGACAGGCTAGTATCGACAAGGGCTGAGGCTTTATTGGCGAACGGTTCTGCCACCATGATGCTATTTCTGCTGGTCGCAACGCTTTCATGATTACCAACGAAGTCGTTATAGACGACCCGATTCGTGAATGCCGAAATGTCCGGATGCATCCTTCGCTGCTCTTTCAATAAGAACAAATGAGGGTGAAGTTCCCCATCCTCCACTGATTGGGCGACACCCGAACGATGAAAGATATCTTCCTTTAGCCAAAGCTTTACTAGGGAATCACGTGCTGAAGCAATGGGCGGCAATTGTTTGAAATCACCGCAAATGATTATATGCTTGGATAGTGCTGCCGCAAAAGCCACTTGCGGTACATAAGCCATGCTTGCTTCATCCAAAATGACCAGGTCATATTCCTTTTGATAAATCGTTTCATCATTTGCGGCCTTGGCCAAAGTCGTTCCAATTATTTTTGCCTCTTTAACGAATTGGACTTCCTTTTGCCGGATTTTTTCCAAGACTCTTGCCAATTTCTTCTCCAACTCGAGTAATTGATCTGTATCCCTTCTGCTGAATGAATCGGCCAAGTCGTATTTCAGTAACCGCTTCTCTTCCGATAGCTGCTCTTTTTCTTGCACTAATAACGGCTCATGCTTACCTAACAATTGTCCCGTAACGATATCCCCATGACTAGCCAGCGTTTCCCCGATTTGAGAACCATACCTAAGAACATCGCCTTCCTTGAAACGCTCTTTCTTTTTGATGAAGGAAGAAATCTCGGCCATCATAACATCGACAGCTTGGTTGCTATGTGACAAGACGAGTACTTTTTTTTCTTGGAGATAATGATTGGCAACGGTTCGTGCCAATGTATAGGTCTTTCCAGTACCAGGCGGCCCCCAGACAAACGTGACAGGATTGAACTTCGAACGTGCATATAATTCTTTGACGCTGCTTTGTTTTTCGCTTATAGGATGTTTGGGCTCCATCGATGGATCCATCAACCGTTTGATCCGGAGCCTTTTCTTTTTGCTTCTCTTGATTTCATCCAAGCGGTTAACCAATTGCTCAAGCAATTCCCACGGGTCATGGTATAAAAATGCTTCACCGATCATATCGCCTAACGAGCGTTCAAAGACGACGATGATACTTTTCCCTTCCGAAGAAAGAATTCTTCCATCCTGCTTGATTCCCCCCCATTCAAGCCGGACGATGGAACCGACAGGGATGATTATCGAAGCCCCTGTTTCAAAATAATAACTAAAAGAACCATCACTATTGAGCAGATGGCCATTTAAAACGAGGTATTTGGTGCTGCCGAATTTTTTCAAGTGCTGGATTTCCAGTTGTATTGCCTGCTGCCATTCTTTTATATAATTAACTGTCGAATTCATTTTTTCACTTTCCTCACAAAATATGCCGTTGATTAAAGAAACTGGCCAATTGGCTCGGCGCTGATGTAAATGATACCCTGATTCTGCCTTGACATTATTCCGCACAGGTTCATGTTTCTTTCATATAAAATAAGGCCCAATCAATAGATTGGGCCTTCGTTTGCCAATAGCTTTACTATAGCATCTTTTTTTAATACATACCATGGGCCCTTTTGGAAGAAATGGTTTAGATTAGCCTTCTGTCAGCTCGGTGAATTGATCGACCAATTCACTGAAAATCCTCATCGCATTTTCAATTGGTTCGGGCTTGGTTAAATCGACGCCTGTTTTTTTAAGAAGCTCGAGCGGAAAATCAGAACTTCCGCTTTTCAAGAAGGTCAAGTACGTTTCAAGTGTTTGTTGATCGCCAGAAAGGATCCTATCCGCAATCGTGATAGCGGAAACATAGCCAGTCGCATATTTGTACACATAAAAAGGACGATAAAAATGGGGGATGCGTGACCATCCATATTTCACTTCTTCATCAAAAATTATTTCTTCACCATTATAGGTGCGGAAAATCGTTTCATAAGCCGAATTGAACACCTCAGCATTCAGCGGTTCATCATTTTCAGCTTTTTCATGGACGATTTTTTCAAATTCCGCGAACATAACTTGGGTGAAAAATGTTCCCTTGAAACTATCGATGAAGTGGTTCAATAAATGCTTTTTCTTTTGCACGTCCTTTGTAGTCTTAATTAAATGACGAATCAACAGGATTTCATTTACGGTCGAAGCGACCTCTGCTACAAAAATGGAGTACCCTGCCGTTATTTGCGGCTGATATTTCGAGCTATAGTAGGAATGCATCCCATGTCCAGATTCGTGCGCTAAGGTGAATACGCTGTCTAAATCATCACGGTGATTCAATAAAATGAATGGATGAACGCCATAAAGGCCTAAATTATAGGCTCCCGAACGTTTACCGGGCGTTTCCCTGACGTCTATATACCTTTTTTCCTTAAAAGTTTTCAGGATGGAAATATACTCTTCGCCAAGAGGTTTCAATGCCTCCACCATCAATGCGAACCCTTCCTCGTATGTGATCACCTCTTTGGCACCTTCGACCAATGGCACGCTTAGATCATAGGCACGCAATTCGTCGACGCCTAGCAGTGTCTTTCTTAAATGAATGTATTTGTGCATCGGGCCGATATTTTGTTTAGTGGACATAATTAAATTATCATATACTTCTTTGGGCACTTGGTCGCCAAACAAGGATTTTTCCAAGGCAGACGGATAATTCCTTAGTTTGGATAGGTTCACATTGTTTTTGATTGCTGTGGAAAGAGTGGAGGCTATCGTATTTTTCAGCTGCAAATATGGTTGATAATGTGCGATATACGCTTCCTTCCTTTTTTTCCGATCGTCGTCTTCGATTAATTTGGCATACATCCCCCGGGTGAGCTCCACTTTTTCTCCATCTTCATTTGTGACCTCTCCAAATTTGATATCGGCATTATTGATCATGCCAAAGGTTTTTTGGGGTGCTGAAAAGGCTTCACCGATTTGGGAGAGGACCTCCTCTTGCTCCTTCGCTAACACATGTTCTTTATAACGATATGAATCAAGTAAATCTTCTTCAAAATAGGTTAAACCCTCGACCTCTTTTATGTACCCTTTCAAGGTTTGCTCCTCGAGGCTTAAAAGAAACGGCATGAAAAAAGCGGTGGCGTTACTGATTTTTTGCCCTAGCTGTCCTGCACGATCGAGTAATGCTTGTGAGGATGTAACCCGTGTATCCAGATCCGTATGAAGCATGGCATATACATAGAGCTTGTTATAGATGTAACCAAGCTCCTCACTTAAGCGTAAATACTCAAACAGATCTTGAGCGGAGCGGATTTGCCCATCATAGGTTTTTAATTTTTCTGTCATCTTAAGAACTTCTTGATAATCTTTTTCCCATGTTGCTTGATCGTCATAAATATCTTTCAGATTCCATTTTTCTTCTTCTTTGATATCATCACGTGTTTTATATGACTCCATATCGGCACTTCCTTTCAAGCTTATAGGCTTACCTTTTATTATAATCGACTTTCCGAAAAATCTGCATAGAAAAACCAGTATGCTAAAAAACATACCGGCTTTTCATTCATTCCATTAAAATTTCGCTGCAGTGTCAGCCACTTTCGCCAATCCATTCGCAACAATATCCTGAGTTTGGTCTGGGTATTGATTATGTCCCTGGATGATAACCGTTTCCAGGTCCGTAATGCCCCATAAATTTAAGTTCATCGTTACGTATTTCTCAGCCATTTCACCAGCATTCATTTCCGGCAAGGCATAATCCGATCCGCGGGCATTCAGCAATGCCACTTTTTTACCTCCTGCAAGACCAACTGGACCTTCAGCTGTATATTTGAATGTCGTACCTGCTTGAGCCAGATAAGAAATATACGTGATCAGCGGAGCAGGAACGGTTGCGTTCCATAATGGGAAGGCAAATACCACTTTGTCAGCAGCAAGGAATTGATTTAAGTATTGTTGAACGGTATCGGCAATCTTCACTTCTTCTTCAGTCAACTCCATACCTTGACTGCGTTTATAGAGTGCAGTGATTGCTGTGTTTCCGTAATATGGCAAGTTTAGTTTAAATAAATCCAGTTCAGTTATTTCATCGTTACTGTTCGCTTCCTTGTATGTGTTCAAAAACGTTTCATACATTTTCACGCTTATCGCTTGTTCAGCTGGACGGTCGTTCGATTTAACAAATAATACTTTAGACATTCTCAGTTCCCCCAATATTTGTTCTATGTTGGTAAAATACTGTTAATTCATATATCTCGAATTAACTGCAACTACTACTTTCACATTATAGAACCGGAATGATAATAAGGCAAGAAATATGTTTCGAACACTTTTAGTTATAAAAAAAATCGAGAGCCGTTTGCTCTCGATCAAGACATTTCCTTGTGATGGAAAGGACATTTCCCCTTTATCGGTTCAACATCATCACCGATGAAGAATTGCTTCCACTCATTATGGTTGACATCGCCAAAGTGGCTGATATCAGGGTGTTTAGGGAGTTTATCCCACATCTCCACTCTTTCACGAACCTTTTCACGTGACATGATCCCGCCTTTTTCCGTTCCTTCTAACCCCTCAAAGATCATTCTCGGCTGAAAACCAAGAACAAGGCTATTCCCTAAATCACGGGTTTTACGCTGTTTATAAGCGGGTGCATTGCCAAAGACGAATATTGGCTCCCCGGCAAAATGATAATCCCATAAATAATGATCCGGATCTTTTGGTTTCTCGATTGGCCAAGGTTTTTTATCCTCTTTATGCAGGTATTGCAGAATATCCCAAAAACGCTTACGGTATCGTTCGATATCGCCTTCTTCCTTTTCAGGCTCCATGAAGACAAACAGGCCATGCCTGATATATGGCGGTTCCTGAAATAAATCCAAAAAGCTTTCCACCGCTTTTGGGAGGTTCGACCAATCTTCTTGTGTAATGAAAGCATACCGAAGTTCTCCTTTATTCTCGGCCTTCATGCCGAAATAACAAGGAAATGTCTTATCAGTCACCGTTTGATGGAATGTTTGATATTCTTTCAATAACCATTGTGGAACTCGATCTGGATTTGTCATATCTTCTTTCGTCAATAAACAAGTATTCGTCGCAGGCAGCATCACATTTCTCCTTACTTTTTGTTTTTCTCCCTGTACCCCATCTAAAATGAACTGAAACTTCCTGCCCTTTCTTTTCATTCCAGCATCATCTAAAAACTCCCCTCCCATATTCTTATTGCTTTCTCAGTCTTAACATGACTGCCAAATTACGAATATTACGATATTCGATCATCATTTCCCGGCCTATAGGTTAGCCTAAGAAAAAGGAGGGATGGATGATGGCAAGAAGAAATAAGATCTTGATTGCTGGAGCCAGAAAAGGGCTTGATGACTTGAAGGCCAAAGTAGCCAGTACGAATGATCCTGAGGAAGCAAAGTTTGAAGTGGCAAAAGAAATGGGCGTGCCGTTGAAAAAAGATTATAACGGCTTGCTGACCTCGAAGGAAAATGGGAAAATTGGCGGCAGATTGGGAGGAGGAATGGTCAAGGAGCTTGTCAAGATGGCGAAGGCGAATTTAACGAAAAAATGATGAGACCTCCGTCCGGTTTGCCAGGATGTTTGGGATTGATTCATCGCAAATGTTTATCCACACAGCGAGAATCGCCCGAGGCAACAAAAAAAAGCCGCATGTAGCAGGCTTTTTTTGTCCGCGATTAATTGATTTCAACCGGCGCAACACGTGAAGCCACCGACTTTATCAATTCGGCTGACATCGGAAAGTTTGCGGAAGCTGGATCTGTGGTGACCGCTTTTACAATACTTTCAATATCCATTTGACTAATCTGGGAATCACTGAATTCAGATGGGAGACCAAGATCATTCAAAAAGAAACGAAGCTTTTCAATCACCTTTGCCAAAAGGCCTTGTGCATCCCCCTCATCGAATCTCACTTGAAAAGCTTCAGCTATCAAATGGATCTTCGGTAAGTATAAATCAGGGATGGACTCCATGACGACTGGCAGGAAAACAGCATTGGCCAATCCATGGGGAATGCGGAATAATGCTCCATATGCATGGGCAAGATTATGGATCGGGATGGCGTTCAGGGCACTGGAAAATGCAGTGATACCCATCAAGCTACCATGCAGCATTTCCATCCGGGCCTTAATATTCGTCCCATCCTTTACAGCAATGGGTAAATTTTCTTCGATGACTCGGATGGCCTGAAAGGCATAAGCATCCGTTATGGATGTCGCCTGGGGTGAAGCGATCGCTTCTATCGCATGCGTCAATGCATCTGCTCCAGTAAAAGCAGTGATATAAGGCGGCAAACCAACGGTTAGATCTGGATCGAGAATGGCTATATCCGAACTTAAATAAACATTGTAAATATTCATTTTAACTTTTATATCTTCATTATATATGACTGCGATTGGAGAAACCTCCGACCCTGTCCCTGCTGTTGTCGCAACGGATATATGAGCGATATTCATTGGCTGTGCCTTTGGAAACCCCTCATAGAGAAAGCCTCTTGGTATGGCATCGTTTATTTCGGCGATTCCTTTAGACAGCCCGAATTTCAGTGCTTTGGCCGTATCGATGACGCTTCCTCCGCCAACCGCAAGTATGCCATCCGCTTGGACTTCACGAGCATAATCCAATGCATCATTCACACAGCTGCTCCCTGCATCCTGTGTTACGTTAAGGAATTTCCCTACTATTTCTGGTCCATCAGTTAAATTCGTTACCTCAAAGACCTCGGTAACCTTCTTAACGACACCTGCATGTTCCAAGCCAGAATCACTTACGAGCAGAATCCTTTTTGCCCCAAGACCTTTGAATAGCTCCGGTATGAGTGAGCGTGAATCAGAACCGCTATAAACCGAAGATCTTAACCAAAAATTCGAATGATTATTGACACCCATATTCTTTCACCTCAAACATTAATTTTTTTGTTAGGAAGATGCGGATGGACCGAATGGATGATATTTCAGCAATCACAAGACCCCATAGTCCTTTTCATGGCTATGATAGATTTCCTCGATCTTCTTGCCTTTTGCCCTTGCCAAAATCTCCATCCTCACAGCCAACTGTTTCATGGTGAAATTCAACACCGCCTGTTTGTCGTTGCCAAATGGATTGCCTAACTGTTCATATCCTTCTGTATTCAACGCGATGGCCAATGGTGAAAGCTCTTCCATCCTCTTCTCCACTTGACTGAATATATGTGGATGTTCACTGATGATACGTTGCAGCAAGAATGTCCCATAGGCAATGTGGCGTGATTCGTCCTTCTTCAAAAGACCTACACCCTGTAACAAACCAGGCATCATTTTACTCGCTTCCAGTGTCTGATAAAATCCGAAATATCCGGTTTCTGCAAGTACCCCCTCTGTAAACATGTTATAAACGGTGGCGGCTTCCGCCAATGCTTCAGGTGACTGGTCGGTTAAAAGTTTTCCCATGGCTTCAGGCAATATCTCGTAAAAAATCGCTTTATACGTGTCTGAGTGAAAAACCGTCAAATCCCCTTTTTCACCGATTTGATCTAATGTATATCGAAAAAACTCCATATGTTTCGCTTCTTCGAACAAGAATGTCGTCAAATACATTTCCTCTTCGATCCTGCCCTCTTTGGCAATCGTCATTATGAGCGGCAGTAAATCCAATGTCACCGCCTCTTCTCCCCCCTGAAAAAGGGATATGAACCGTAGTAACACCTCCCTTTCGACATCCGTGAATGCTTTCCAATCTTCTTGGTCCTGACTGAAATCTATGTCACGAGGATTCCATACACCGAATTTCTTAGCCTTTTGATAAAGCTTAAATGGGAGGGTATCTTCTCTAAAGCTCCGGCTCGTTGTGGTTAACGCACTTCTTTTCATATTACAGCCTCCTTGAATTTATGTATCATAATGATTGTAAGGGCTTTCATTTTATTGTAAGATATTAGTAGGATCAAGGATAGCACTGAAAATATAGGGAGGAATAAAGTCGAATGCTTGAGGAAACTGTAATGAACCATGTTCAAAAGATTTCCGATCAAAAAAATGGTGCTCATAAATCACAAATGATTGTAAGGGGATGTGTGGACTTTTTTTCGCTTCAGCGAGCATCACTATTCAATTACTCAAGTTTGACGGGTATGGGTGAAGGAATATGCGCCTGTACAAGTGAAGATACCTATTCTTTACAACAAGTTAAAGAGAATATTCACGATATCTATCCCATTCACCAAGCAGTCGTCCATAAACAACCGATATACTTAACGATTCAGCATGCAAAATCCGCGATCCCCGCTAAATACATAAAAAGGTTTGACATTACTTCATTGGCGATCATCCCGATCATCTTAAAGGGCACGGCAATAGGTTTCGTTTTGGCCGATCCCGAAAATTCAAATGAACCGGTTACGAAGAATGAGTTAATGATGCTTTCCCATTATTTGAGTCTTGCGGTCAGCTCGACCTTCGCTGCCGTTCCCCCCCAATACCGTCTAAGTAAACGTGAAGTGGAAGCCTTACAACATTTAGCCAATGGTTTGGGATTAAAGCAAATGGCCCCAAAAATGCAAGTAAGCGAATATACCGTCCGCGATCATATCTCCTCTGCAATCAGGAAATTGGGGGCTACACACCGAACGGAGGCTGTAGCAGTCGCTATAAGAAGTAAGATGATCATGTAAAGGGATAGAATATTCGGAGAAAAAAGGCCCCAGACCATGTACAAACCTGATCTTAGCGAGTTTTTCTAAGCCTTGGGCCAAGAGAAAAACATCAAGGAAACTTCCTTATTGAAGCTCCTTGACCGAAGAGTGCGTCATGTCCAGTCATTCCGATGTTCGGAAATGAATGTCATGTCATTTTGATAATGCCGAATATGGCCCTCCTCTATCATCTTTTGAAAAGCAGGGTCACCTTCACCCGCTTTTCTTGCTATGGTTTTACATAATCCTTCTAATCGCAGCAGCACCATTTCCAGATAATTCACTGCAACTCCTTCACCATAAGAATCAAAAAACAATTGAACTCTGTTTCTTATTCGGGCAGCATCTTGACTTGAATGATAATGAACTTCTTCTCCTGTTTCATTAAGATGAAATCTGCTTAATGGAACACAAGTGTATAGAGTATATGCTATGTCCCAAAGTCGTGGTCCAGGTGCCGCTACATCAAAATCGATGATTCCCATCGGCGTTTCATCGTGAAAAATAATGTTGTATATGGCAAAGTCGTTATGGCAAAGCACCTCAGCAGGCTGTGGGGTGTTGTCGGTTGATTGCCAACCATCATCAAATGAAAAATCGCTTACAGAATCATGATAGAGACGAAGCATTTGGGCAATTTTTCGTAAGACATCATCTGACCACATATATTTTTTTAATGGATAATGCCCAGCTTCTCCTGCGATGTACGATAGAATTTCCCTTCCTTTTTCATCCATGCCAAGATATTTAGGAGCATATTCGTATCCTTTATGATCAAGATGGGTTAATAATGCATGAATCCTTTTGCTATTGGGCTTAATATCCCGTCTAACTGTATCACCTGACCTGGAAACTTTTGAAACATTACCACCAGCTAGTAATTCCTCTTTTGAATGATTAGGCATATATCATCCTCCTTATCTTCTTCTGCCATCCTGTCCTTTTATCACCGCTACATAGAGAATAGGACAAAATCAAAAGGGTTTCGGAAAAAACTCCATCCCGAAACCCTTTTTTGAATAAGTATCAATGAGTGACTTTTTCTTCAACTTTCGTCGTCCAGTTTAATTCATCGGCAATTTTACCTCTTTGAATACCAGTAAGTGTATCATAAAGTTTTTTGGATAATTCACCAGTTTCGCCGCTTTGAACGACCATTTCCTCACCGTTCCATAAAAACTCACCAATTGGCGATATGACAGCGGCTGTTCCTGTTCCGAAGGCCTCTTCCAAGAGACCTGATTTATGGGCTTCATGAACTTCCTCCATGGAAATCCGCCTTTCCGTAACGGGAAGATTCCAGTGTTTTAGCAATTCTATAATGGAATTACGGGTGATCCCCGAAAGTATGCTGCCGTTTAAAGCCGGAGTGATGATTTCACCGTTAATCTTGAAGAATACGTTCATGCTTCCTACTTCTTCAATATATTTTTTCTCTACTCCATCCAGCCAGAGAACTTGAGCATAGCCCATCTTTTCGGATACTTCTTGTGCCTTGAGGCTCGAAGCATAATTGCCACCAGTTTTGGCTTCTCCCGTACCACCGTTCACTGCACGGGTGAAGGCTGACTCCACCGCAATTTTTACGGGATGAATCCCTTCTTTATAGTATGATCCGACAGGTGACATGATGATGATGAACTGATATTTGTGTGACGGGGAAACACCAAGGTATGGCTCGGTCGCTATGATGAACGGCCTGATATATAGCGATGTCCCCTCCTCCTGAGGTATCCATTCT
The DNA here is from genome assembly GCF_037992945.1 of Peribacillus sp. FSL E2-0218. Classification (NCBI taxonomy): domain Bacteria; kingdom Bacillati; phylum Bacillota; class Bacilli; order Caryophanales; family Bacillaceae; genus Peribacillus; species Peribacillus sp. FSL E2-0218. The sequence goes on from NZ_CP150304.1 coordinate 2,647,758, forward strand.
TTATCGACGCTTATTAAGGTTTTTAATGCCTTCAATGCAAAATCCACATCGACATCCGGTATGCATAACCGGCCATTTGAACTGTTCAAGCGCTGAAAATTCTTTTCGGGACGGAATAAAATAACTTCATCTTCCGGTGTGGAATAGGCCTTCAATCCTTCAAAAACGGATTGTCCATAGTGAAATATCATCGCTGACGGCTCTAATGAGAGCGGTTGATAAGGAACAATTCTTGGATCATGCCACCCTTGTCCTTGGGTATAATCCATAATAAACATATGATCGGTAAAATGCTTACCGAACTCAAGCTGGTCCGCCTGTGGTTTTTCCTTCTTTGTTGTGCTAAGCGTGATTTGCATGTCATGTTCCTTCATTACCAAAACCCCTTGCTGAATAAATTTACAAGATTTCACTTCCATAAAATCTATCTTTCATTAGTTTACTCCTATCAGGAATCATAGTTCAAGTCCTTAAGACGAAATTTTCGGAATTTTTTTAAAATATTTTGAATTTGTCCGTTTTACTTATGTATGAATCCTGAACAAAAGACTGAGTATCCTAATCTTACCAAAAACAATATTCGTTTCGTCTGTATCAGCTTCTCTTTTCAAGGGAAAATTCAAGCTTCTTGAAACAAATCCCCTGTAATAAAGCCAATATGTTCGTACATTATATCATAACGAAAGACCTTGTGCTTACTCAATAAATTATTTCATAATAATTATTATATGGTGCCCTTACATCTTTGAATTGCCTCCTTTTTTTGTTTTCGCATCCTTTGTTGCATTCACCAAATGAAGTTTGGTTGATTTCCCCTCCAATGCTCAGCTTTACAAATGGAAGCGATAAGCCTTCTCGGCGTGAAAACCTGTCCCGTTGCTCACGCACGAGTCTCCACCTTCTCTCCATTCGTTTTAAAAACGACCACCATTACGAAAAGGACCTGCCTAAAAAAAACGCATGTTACTTTCGAATTCGGTTTAAGCCCCGACTTCCTGGATCGGCATACTTTTCGACCTTACATTATTTGAATAACGAAGGTCTTTTTTCGTTTCTTCACACTTCTTTTCCTGATTTAAAAACTTCTTTCATACCGTTGATGATACATAGTTTAACTTTCAGCCATTTAAGGGAATCAAGGAAGAGATGGAATTAGGGGGGGGATTTTTTTGTGGATCAATAAACCATTTTTTAAATATGCCTGTGCGATTATATTGATCATTTTAATCATTTTTTTACTAGGTAAGATTGAATATCTTATACAGCCGCTGCAAAGCATCATTGCAGCCATGTTCTTCCCGATTATATTGGCGGGGCTATTATATTATGTATTACGGCCCGTCGTTAACTTATTAACTGGATTCATCCCTAGAACCATCAGCATTTTCACTGTCTTTTTAATTATCTTTAGTTTGATTGGGTCAGCAAGCTACTTTGGAAGTCCCATAGTGGTCGATCAATTTCAAAAGCTATCGGAAGATTTACCGAACAAAGTCAAGGAAATCTCTAAAGAATCTGAAGATATGATCAAAAAAAATGACTTTGGAATGATCAATACGGAAGCTTTAAAAGAAAATGCAGGGAAACACTTGAAGGATTATTCTGAAAAACTTTTAGTGAATGTCAGTACCGTGTTTACCACGATAACAAGCGTCTTAACAGTACTTGTGATTACACCATTCATTTTATTTTATTTCTTGAAGGATGGAGAGAAGCTCAGACCCTTCCTGCTAAAATATATTCCAAGTGACGTGGAATCAGAGGGAAACACGATTTTAAAAGACGTGGATAAAACACTTTCAACGTACATAATCGGTCAATTCATCGTATCACTGGTAATTGGAACGTTAATGTATATAGGCTACCTGATCATCGATCTGGATTATGCGCTTGTCTTGGCCCTACTCGCTATGATCTTTACGGTCGTTCCATTTCTAGGACCATTAATAAGCATCATTCCTGCCCTTTTCATTGCTTTGCAGCAAGACGTCGGGATGGCCGTTAAAGTGATCATCGTCCTCACTGTCGTTCAACAAGTAGAGGGCCATCTAGTTACCCCGAATATTATGGGTAAACGCCTCAATATCCATCCTTTAACGATCATCTTATTGTTACTTGCTGCAGGTTCAATCTACGGTTTCATCGGCATTTTAATCGCGATTCCCACGTATTCCGTGGTAAAAACGATCATCGGCAACTTCAGGAAGTTTCATCGATTAAGAAAGAAGTCGATATAGATGTAAATGTCCGACCTTTAGCCGCGTTTAAAAGGAGACCTGCCCCAGTCAGAACTGTCTCCTTGTTTTTATATAGATAGAATCATCCGTGTTTATTAAATATTCTTTTGACCCACCGTTTTACATCCGATTTCATGCTCTTCTCTTTCTTTACCGGAATGACCTGTTTTTGCTTCTCTATAAAAATCTCTTCTTTGTTTATCGCATCTTTTTCAGCTAGCACCAGACCCAATTCAGAGTCATGGTCTTGGTTCAGGACAATTTTATAAGGAATGTTATGAACCGCAGCCAATTTAATATATTTGCCAAGGTATTGATAATCCATCTGACCATTCAATAACAAGTTTGCACCGGAATGCCGTTTCATCATTTGCTCTATCTCCGGATACACATTCGCTTCAAAAACTTGGCTTTTTTTCAAGACAATGACGACGCGCTCCCTTAAAGTGCCAAGAAATTCTTTTCGTTCACCTGGCTTAATCTCTTTAGGACCATAAATCCCTTGTTCTAAATAGTCCTCGACTTTTGGGCGTGACAATTGCTTCCCACCTCCGCTTTCACTTTAATCATTCAATAATGTATGTAATATGGCCAAAAACAGTGCCCACCATTCCTTATGTGTCAATTAAAGGGTAGTATAGGCTGGAATGACGCTCCCCCATAAGTGTACCCTCCCTTTTAAAAAATGTCACTTTTGCCAAGCTTCACGCATAAGATGGTATATGCGTAAAGATAAGATTTCTTTTATTGAGGACGGGGAAAACATGAAAAAAGTGATTGTATTTGCATTAATATTCGTCTTTAGTTTATTGGGGTTCGAGCACTCAGCAAGTGCAGCAACCAGACAACTGATTATTATCAATAAAGCCAATAATCAGCTGGCGTATTATGAAAATGACAAATTAGTGAAGGTGTTTCCAGTAGCAACGGGAAAGAAAGCTTCCTATACCCCTGAAGGAAAGTTCAAGATCGTGACGAAGATCGTGAATCGTCCCTATTACAAGGGCAACATAAGGGGAGGAGATCCAAAGAATCCGCTGGGAAAACGATGGTTGGGGATCAATGCACGCAATACACCGGGGAATACGTATGCCATACATGGCAATAATGACTCAAACTCCATTGGGAAATATATAAGTGCGGGTTGTATTCGAATGTATAACGAAGATGTACAATGGCTGTATGATGAAGTGAGGATGAACACAGTCGTCTTGATTGCCAGTTCTAATAAACCATTCTCTAGCATCGCTGCTCAAAATGGGTATAAAGTGACCGGTCCAAATAGTGTCCCTGTTACAAGCTATTCGACGCTAAAAAAAGGAAGCAATGGTCCTAAAGTAGTCGAATTGCAAAAAAGGCTAACTAAACTTGGATATAATACAAAAGGGATAGACGGGGAATTTGGAAGCAACACCGAACTTGCCGTAAAAAAATTTCAAAAAGCAAAAAAACTTACAGCAGATGGGGTCGTTGGGCCCAAAACAAAAAAAGCGCTTGGATTAAAATAATCGGTCATTCTGATATCCGCAGGAGAGGATATCTTTTTTTTGCCGTCCCCTATTCAGTCACACAACATTACCCAGAACAACATAAATTTCCCACATACACATCCGGCTTTATGTTATAATTTATTCATGAACAGCGAATCATAATCGCACTGCCTTTCATTACATATAAGGAGGAAAATCAAATGTACGATGAACTTCTCATAACGATCATAAAATCAACCTTCGTTATCGGTTCCATCTTAATGTTTGTGATTTTAGGATTGGTAAAGGGACGTCAGTTCTAATTTCAATCCCAAACAGCCTCAATCCTGATTACCTTCCTATGTCCTATTGGGTAATCAGGTTTTTTCATGTAAAGAAAGCCTTACCAATTCCAGTTATCCGTTTTATCTAAAAGCTGATCAATGTCAAATGTATCAAGATGGAATGGAACTGATTCTTCTGCAATTTCTTCAGTAGCTAGCAATAACTGGTCGATATCAATAACGGCCAAAACAGTCCTCTCCTTTTTTAATCGTCTTTACCCTCATTTAAAATACATTAAACAGTACGTTCAAAAGATATTTTATTAGAGGGTAGCCGTTTAATTTTTCTATATTCGACAATTAATCCATGTGAACGGAATTCTCTTTTTCGGATTCTTCCGGTGAAAGTGTATGTATCAATTTAACCAGCTTATAAAATGTACCGCTGCAAATGGTTACACCTGGCAAATTATGAAAAATCGATTTTTTATTAATATGATAGTTGTCTTTCTCCGGTGAATACACAACAATTTTCTTGTTCAATGATAATGCATATCCAAGTTCGGAAAGGTTCCCCTTTCCTGCTGTTAGGAAGATTAGCATAAAGTCCGCTTCCTCAATTCCCTTTTTTTCGTATTCGCCAATGCCATCCGCAAGTTGGTTTTCTTCTTCAATGATTTGTAAATTCCAATCATTTACACATGCAAACCCTTTTGACGTCAATTTTTTAATCAATGACCTAACTTGCTTCATGTTTTTTTCGTCTGATGCCATATAATATTTCACGGATACACCTCCAAAATCTAAGACTATTGATACTTTTTACCTATGTTACCTATACTATACATATTCGTTATAAAGAACGCAATATCCTTTCCCCAAAAATAAAAAAATAATTTATTACCCAAAATAAATACCATCATCGTGTTTAGTAATGATGGTCATATCGATTGAAGATAGTCATGCATGTGTATCCTACCTCCCGATCCTTCCTCTATAGATTCCAATATGGTGAGATCCCACTATTGCTTCGTTTTTTTACATTGATCCCCTTTTCATCATCCAGAAACCAAAATAAAAACCCTGTCCTTTACCAGGCAAGGTTTTCATTTTTCGTATGTGATATTTTCGATTTCGATTCGAAAGGGGGCTGACTCACATATATTAATTCCCCTATCAAGGTTCACCTTTTCCATTTCACTTGCATCCGGTATCGTTTTTTTATCGTGAATGAAATGTTCGACCATCGTTTCCAATAGTTCTTGAGCACAAGCTAAGGCATCTATCCGATTCCTGCCGCTAACTGAAGATACAAATCCCTCTTGCCTGAAATCCGGAAAACAAACTTGAACAGAGAAAGAATCAAGAATCAACGGATGTTTTTCATAATAGAATACGGCTGGATACTCAAAGATTTGAATGGTCAAATTATCATCCCTTCTTGAATATTTAGAAATATAAGTTAATTATAACATGAAATTCATGTAAAATGAGGTTTATCTTAGCTTTTCTATGTTTGTCAAGTTATTTTTTGTTATTAATAGGTCGTAATGTCCGTATTTACGGCAAAATAAAAAAACACGAAGAATATTAATATCGCGACAACATTCAAAATGATTCCTACTATGCTGCATACTTTTCCTGCTGTCACTAAACCATTCCCCGATTCCCCAGTAAGTTTCATTTCTGCTTTGCTCTTTGACGCAAATATTAGTCCTAGTACACCCAATATGATTCCGATGAAAGGAATCAGCAAGGACAGTACCCCCATAATCAGCGTGACAATCGCTTTACTATTGCTCCGTTTCATTTCATCCATATTTACCCACCTGCTTTCTTATTTTATATATACGGCCACTGAAAGGAAAAGATTCAATTTTTATGCTTTCGATTGGTTATATAAAATCCATCCGCAGTTCTTATCTTTGGAAAATAGTAACCCCTGGGAAATGGAATAATAGCCCTTTCCCAGCGCCTTCCATTTAACTATCAGTTATTAATCCCCATAATATTCCCAAAAAGTTCCCGAATGTAACCATTCACACAACCATTGCCTCCCCTGAATCAGACCAATAAAGACTGAAGGCTAAAATGGCTTTATCCGACTGTTTTATTTTAGTGGATTAGATCGGTGCATTCGAAACTCCTGCAGGAAGGCTGTTGAAGTACCCCCCTCGCCGAGGAGGATCCCGGAACACCCGTGCCTGCAGTGGACTGGAATGGATGGAGAGCTCCTGCTGGCAGAGCGAGGAGCTTCAACATCCAATTGACGGTTTTTCAAACAAAATACTGAAGACAAACTCGATTTCTATCGAGTCTCAGTTTGTAGACAAAAGGGGTTCGGAATTAAAAAATTCCGAACCTCTTTTGAAATTCCTTTGAAATTTTAACCAAAGGTTACGAGATTTGGGCTCTTCGAGCCGCTATGTTAAGCCGTTTTAGGACCTTGCCATGTCCAAGTGGCCATCTTCTTTACATTCATGGCAGCGAAAGTAAGCATCGCCTGCATCGACAATTTTTTAAGTCCCCTTAAAGTAGTCCAACGCATACCATGCTTTTCTTTTGCATCTGCGAATACACGCTCAATCGTTTCTTTGCGTTTCGCATATATAGGTTTTACCTCTTGATGATGACGCAGATGATCTGCTTCTTCCACATATGCTTGCCAGATATGCCGTGTCACTACTTTTTGATGGTCTTTGCTTTCCGTACACCGTGATAAAAATGAGCATGTTGCACAAATTTGTTTGGGCGATTTGTACTCGCGATAGCCCTCTTTATTTGTTGTTGAGTACTTTAAAGTTTCTCCCGAAGGGCAAAGGTAACAATCAAAGTGTTCATCGTAAACATAGTCATGTTTGCGAAAGAATCCTTCTTTTGTACGAGGACGTGTATAGGGTAAAGCAGGTGTGATTTCTTTGTTAAATAGGTAGCTTGTAATCGCTGGTGTTTTATAAGCTGCATCTGCGGCAACTGCTTCTGGTTTTCCAACTTTCTCAATCACTTGCTCAACAAGTGGCTCCAAAATATGACTGTCATGTGTATTACCAGGTGTTACAATCGTTCCCAATACAAAACCGTTGCCGTCTGCGGCCGCATGGAATGAATAGGCAAACTGTTTTGTTCGTTCATCTTTCACATAGTAGCCACTCTCAGGATCCGTAGTACTTTCTTTAATTGCTTTGGTTTCTTCCTTATCAAATTTATCTGGTGGAAAAGGCTTCTTTCCGTGGTTTTCACGATCTTGATTGATTTCTTCTTGAAGACGTCCTTGATACGCTCGTGTTTCTTTACGAACGATTTTCTTTTCAAATTTCCGTTTATTCGCACTGGCTTTCACATGTGTGGAATCCACGAAAACGTGTTCTACACTTATTAACTTTTTATTAGCAGCTGTCATTAAAATGCGACAGAAAATCTGTTCAAACAGGTCTGTATCTTTAAAGCGTCGCTCATAATTTTTTCCGAACGTAGAGAAATGAGGCACTTTATCATGGAAACCATAGCCTAAGAACCAACGATAAGCCATATTGGTTTCAACTTCTTCAATCGTTTTACGCATGGAACGAATACCGAAGGTATATTGAATGAAAGTCAGTTTAACTAAAATAACTGGATCAATACTTGGGCGTCCTACCTCTGAGTACATATCTTTCACCAAGTCATAAATGAAAGTGAAGTCAATGGCAGCCTCCATTTTACGAACCAAATGGTTCGGTGGCACCAGTTGATCTAAAGTAATCATTTCAAGTTGATCTCGCTGAATAGAATCATGTTTAGAAAGCATCCTCATCACCTCAAGTTTTAATCCTTCAATTTTAAAACAAAAATGACTCCAGTCAAAAGTGTTCTATCTAAAAGGTAAGACAAAGTTGATTGGAACGGGTGTTCGAGACTCCTGCGGGAAAAGCGCGTCTAGGGGAGACCCCGCAGGCAAAGCCGAGGAGGCTCCCCGACCGCCCGCGGAAAGCGAGTGCCTGGAGTGGAAATCAACGTCTAAATTGTACAGGCCATAAAAATAGACAAACTCGATTTCTATCGAGTCTGTCTTCAGTATGAAACCACCTATATTCATAAAAAATGTCATATGTTTAAGTTCGTTTCACTTCAAGTCTTTGCGCCACCAAAGACAGACTATAGTTAACGACGAAATACATAAGTGCAACCAGGATCAAAATCGGTATTAAATATTTTTGACTTTGTCCGTAGATGATCTGCCCATGATGGGTCAGCTCTGGCAATGAAATGACGACCGCTAATGAGGTGTCTTTCAACAGAGAAATGAATTGACTGACTATAGGAGGAACCATGCGACGCAGCGCCTGGGGCAAAATGATATGTATCAATGCCTGTGTATAGCTTAAGCCTGATGATCGAGCCGCCTCCATCTGACCTTTATCAATGGATTTCAATCCGCTTCTGATTACTTCGGAAAGCATGGCCGACTCAAAAATCGTCAAGGCCACGATGGCTGCAGGAATGATTTCCAGTTTAATGCGTATCTCTGGCAGTGCAAAATAAGTAAAGAAGATGATCAATAATAACGGTAAATTACGGACCGTTTCGACGATTAGAGCTAATATTTGCGATAAGACCGGCACTTTCGCGTAACGGATTATTCCCACAATACCGCCAATGATGAAGCTTAGAATGATTGATATAAAAGCTACCTTAAGCGTTACCCAAAATCCCTCTAATAAAAATGCTAGATTATCCGGTGAATAGGCACCTGCAAAATCCATACCTTATACCTCCCTCAATTACTCTTAGCTAGACGTTTTTCTAAATAACCAACGCCCAGACTTAAAGGAATGGTAAGAATCAAATAAAACGCGGCAACAAAAATGTAGACATCGAACACGACAAAAGTCCGCGAAGAAATCAAATCTCCATGGTACATGAGGTCAAGTCCGGCAACTACGGCTAAAATGGAAGAATTTTTCACGAGATTGATAAATTGATTCCCCAGAGGCGGGATGACTATTTTGACAGCCTGCGGCAAAATGACGAGCCTCATTGCTTGTCCATAGGTCAATCCTGATGAGCGGGCAGCTTCCATTTGTCCTTTTGGCACGGAAAGTATTCCTGCCCGGATGGCCTCGGCTATGAAGGATGAAGTATAAATGGTTAAGGCTAACGTTCCTGCATATAGACCGCTAAGTTTAAGGCCGAGAAAAAAGAAAAATGTAATGATCAATAACGGTATGTTCCGAATGAACTCGACATAGGCGGTTCCAAGCCAATTCAGGGGCTTAATCGGGGCAATCCGCATGATGGCAACAAGTACTCCAAGAATCAAACTCGCAACTAATGCAATCAAACTTGAAAGTATCGTATTTTTAAAGCCTAATAAATACATATCCAGATTCTCTGTTAAAATGGAGAAATCAAGCACGGCATTCACTCCTTTAACTAGTAAGGATGAGCAATTAGCTCATCCCCACAGAAAAAAATGTTCAAATGTTGGTCAAGACCTTTACCTTTTACATTATTTTTAAAATTGTATTAGTGTTTAATCCATTTATCATGAATTTCGTCGTACTTGCCTGAATCTTTAAGCGCTTTAAGTGCTTTATTCAATTCGGCAACAAAATCCGCATTTCCTTTTTTGACAGCAATTCCATAAGGCTCGTCTGTAAATGTACCGCCAACAAGCTCATAATTCGGATCTTCATCCGCCATACCATAAAGGATGGAATCATCCGTGGTCAACGCATCACCTTGCCCGGATTTCAGCGCCGCAAACGCTTCGGAGTAGTTTTCGAATTCAAGCACTTGAGCGTCAGGTGCTTTTTCACGGATATTTATGGAAGAAGTTGATCCTTTTACTGCCAATACCTTTTTGCCTTTTAAACTATCGATGCCCTTGATGTCGCTTCCTTTCTTAACTAGCAAAGATTGTCCGGCATCAAAATAGACATCCGTGAAGTCCACTTCTTTTTTACGATCTTCCGTAATCGTCATGGTGGCTACAATTGCATCGATATCGCCATTATTCAATAAAGCCATCCGTGTTTTGGAAGTCACCTCTTTAAATTTCACTTTGTTCTCATCACCAAGAATTTCAGCAGCAAGCGCTTTGGCGATATCAATATCAAAGCCTTCTACATCGCCAGTACTAGGATTTTTCAGCCCGAATAATCTTGTATCATTTTTGACCCCAAACACAATTTCATCTTTATCCTTCACCTGTGCCAGTACATCTTTGTCCTTGTTCCCGCCTTCTTTGCCTTTGTCAGAATCCTTGCCGGAACTGCATCCAGCCAATAAAATGACAGCCATTAACGACAGCAAAGATAATTTCATCCATTTCTTTTTCTTCAACATGTAAATCACCCCTGTTTTCTAATTTAATGATTTAATATACGGCTAAGGAATAAACGAGCCCTCTCTTCACGAGGATTGGCGTAAAACTCAGCCGGTGTTGCCTCTTCCAGAATCTTGCCTTCGTCCATGAATACGATTCGATCCGCCACTTCACGGGCAAATCCCATTTCGTGGGTGACCACCACCATCGTCATCCCTTCATGGGCAAGGGCTTTCATAACATCCAAAACCTCGCCGATCATTTCCGGATCCAAAGCTGAGGTTGGTTCATCAAACAGCATGATTTCAGGCCCCATCGCCAATCCTCTGGCAATGGCGACCCGTTGCTGCTGTCCGCCTGAAAGCTGGGAAGGAAATGAATTCGCTTTATCTCCTATCCCCACTTTCTCCAAATATTTAAGTGCAATCTTTTTCGCCTCCGATTCGGATTGTCCCAAAACCTTCCTGGGGGCAAGCATGATATTTTCAAGCACCGTTTTATGTGGATACAAGTGAAAATGCTGGAAAACCATACCGATATTCCGGCGCAGTTTGTTTATGTCCGTTTTTCTGTCCGCTACATTTAACCCATTTATGGAAAGTGAACCGCCAGAAATCGTTTCCAGGCGATTGATGCAGCGCAGCAATGTGCTTTTACCTGAGCCGGACGGACCGATGACCACGACCACTTCCCCTTTATTGATTGTTAGATTAATCTCCTTCAGCACCTGAAAATCACCAAAATACTTATTCACATCATCAAAAACAATCATAATAAGCCTCCCTGCGACGAATGTAATATTTATAATAATCAGAATCGTTTATGTATCCGCTAGCATCCTCGCTTATATCATTCCTGCAATCATCAGCATTTCCTGCCCGGAAAAAACCCTTCCCTATTATTTCCCATCACAACTCTAGCAATACTTAAACCTAGCTAATTTATTGTTATTTTAATCTAGTAATTATAATAATATATTCAATATTCACAATTTTATTATATCTAATATTGCTTAAAATTACCATATAAACTTTAATTTGTTAAAAATGATATTATATTTCATGATACTATTGCCATATTCCATAAAACATGCATATGTAACAGCATTTTCAGGGGATTTATTTCCCGTAAGCCTATAAGAGCTTTAAAGAACAAAAAGAAGACAGCCTTAACTGTCTTTCAGACTGTAGACAAATGTGGCCGTTGGTTTCCTCTCCAGGCACTCGCTTTCCGCGGGCGGTCCGGGAGCCTCCTCGGCTTACAGCCTCCGGTGTCTCCCGTGACTCGCACTTCCCGCAGGAGTCTCGTACTTTCCGTTCCAACCAACTTTGTTTTACCTTTTGTTAGAACACGTTTGCCTAGAGTCATTTTTGTTTTAAAATAGAAATATTAAAACTTGAGGTGATGAGGATGCTTTCTAAACATATTCTATTCAGCGAGATCAACTTGAAATGATTACGTTAGATCAACTGGTGCCACCTAACCATTTGGTCGTAAAATAGAGGCTGCCGTGGACTTCACTTTCATTAATGACTTGGTGAAAGATATGTATTCAGAGGTAGGACGCTCAAGTATTGATCCCGTTATATTCTTGAAACTGACTTTCATTCAATATACCTTCGGCATTCGTTCCATGCGTAAAACGATTGTAGAAGTTGAAAACAATATGGCTTATCGTTGGTTTTTAGGCTATGGCTTCCATGATAAAAGCCCCATTTCTCTACGTTCGGGAAAAATTATGAGCGACGCTTTAAAGATACAGACCTGTTTGAACAGATTTTCTATCGCATTTTAATGACAGCTGCTAATAAAAAGCTAATACATGCTGAACAGGTTTTCGTGGATTCCACACATGTGAAAGCCAGTGCGAATAAACGGAAATTTGAAAAGAAAATCGTTCGTAAAGAAACACGAGCGTATCAAGGACGCCTTCAAGAAGAAATCAATCAAAATCGTGAAAACCATGAAAAAAGCCTTTTCCGCCAGATAAATTTGATAAAGAAGAGACCATAGAGATTAAAGAAAGTACAACGGATTCTGAGAGTGGCTACTATGTAAAAGATGAACGAACAAAACAGTTTGCCTATTCATCCCACGTGGCCGCAGACCGCAACGGTTTTGTATTGGGAACGATTGTAACACCTGGAAATACACATGACAGTCAGATCTTAGAGCCACTAGTTTAACAAGTGATTGAGAAAGTTGGAAAACCGGAAGCCGTTGCCGCAGATGCCGCTTATAAAACACCTGCGATTACAAGCTACCTATTTAACAAAGAAATCATCCCGGCTTTACCCTATACACGTCCTCGCACAAAAAAAGGATTCTTCGGCAAACAGGACTATGTATACGATGAACATTTTGATGGTTACCTTTGCCCAATGAGCACGCTATTAACGTACTCAACAACAAATCAAGAGGGCTATCGAGAGTACAAATCCCCAAAACACATTTGTGCATCATGCTCATTTTTATCTCGGTGTACAGAAAGCAAAGACTGTCAAAAAGTGGTGCCACGGCATATCCGGCAAACACATGTGGAAGAAGCAGATCATCTGCGTCATCATCAAGTTGTAAAGCCTATATATGCGAAGCGTAAAGAAACGATTGAGCGTGTATACGCAGACGCAAAAGAAAAGCATGGGATGCGTTGGACTACTTTAAGGGGACTTAAAAAATTGTCGATGCAGGCGATGCTTACTTTCGCTGCCATGAATGTAAAGAAGATGGTCAATTGGACATGGCAAGTTCCAAAAATGGCCTAACACAGTGGGCTCGTAGAGCCCCAATCTTTTAACTATAGGAGGAAATTCCAAGGCAATTTCAAAAGGGGCTCGGAATTTTTTAATTCCGAACCCCTTTTGTCTACAAACTGAAAGACAGCCTTGGCTGTCTTTTTCATTTCTTGATGGCATCTTCGAAAGGAGCTGAAAAAAGGCCTCTTGGAGCCAGCATATCCGTTTCCGATTCACGACTTCCCCCTGCTACCGTATATGGACCTGCAGGAAAAAAATCAAACAGAGCACTTTCCTTATGCAGGATCAGGAAATACTCGTATAAATCATCCATCAATTCTTGATATTCTTCCGGCTTTATGCATTCACCGTATTCATCAAATTCAAAGTTTTCATTAATTGCATCTTGAAGTTCATCATGGTTGGAAGAAGCGATATAAAGATCCACATCTCCACATTCCATACATAAAAGAAGTTTATCCTTTTGAGCCTCTTCAAAGGATTTTCTGACGATTCCCATTAAAATAGCTTCAATCTTTGCCGGATTAGATAGTTTAATTTTTGTTTGAAGCAAAGAAACCCCTCCCCATTTAAATACAAAGCATTTGAAAAGTATATACCAGCCCGGAACATTTAAAAAGCAATATCTCTGAGGTACAACAATTCTATGACAATCTCACATTCCATCCACTTCTCGTGAAGAAAATATCGCTTCATGATAAGCGGGAAACGCAGCTCTCCTAATCTGATAAAATGCGAAGCTATTATAATACAAAGAAAAAGATGATCGGAAGCGTGATCAAGCTTAATGACGTACTTATGAACGTAGCGCTCGATACGAATTCAGGCTCAGTATTGAATTGGAGTGCATACATTGTCGTATTGGCCGCCGTCGGCATCGCAGCCACGATGATCATGATATGCCTGACCATATCATCAACCGGCAGTGCAAGTGAAATCAGGAAAGCGATTACTGGTGAAACGGCAAGTTTAAGAAGAAGCGAAACAGATAGCTTCCGGTATGCCATTTTTTTCAATGATATGTTGGCAAGCTGCATTCCAAGTGTAACCATGATGGTCGGGATGGCCGCATCGGCAACTAGGTTTACCGCTTCCATAACCGAATTGCTTAATGGGATATTCGCCACTTGAAAAGCGGCACCTGCCATTGCCCCATATACGATCGGCATCTTGCACACCGCTTTAAGCGCGGTTTGGACCCCATTTCCCTCAGGGCTTCCCTTCGCCGCGAAATAAATCCCGATCGTGCACATGACTAATTGCTGACCCACCATAAGGATGATGGCATAATCGAGCCCTATTGCCCCGAATAAAAGGAAAATCACTGGAGTTCCGTAATTCCCATTATTCATGAAGGCAGACGCCAAAATCATGCCGCTCGTTTCAGTTACCGTATAATTCCGAAAAAAAGCAATGATATAGACCACCAATATGAGCGAAAGGCAAAGTACAATCGTGAATAAGAACAGATAAATATAATCAATCGTAAATTTTGCAGTATAAAATGTTCGAAATATCAGGAATGGTGACATTAAATATAATGCCATCGTGGAAATCGATTTTGTATCGAGATTAAACTTTTTCTGACCTATGAACCCTAAAACAAAAATTCCAAAAATCGGTAATAAAACGCCTAAAAACCCCATACATTTCACCTTCATCATATTATTAATTTTAATCTAACCATATCAGTTTTATATTTATTTGTAAAAATTCATTCAGCGGATTTAAATTCAATGTCACATATCTTAACATATGTGGGTTTTTTAATTGTTTTTAGAAATTAAATTCCATTTATATCTAAATATGGTATATTACTTATTATATTCACGTAATAAAATATACCATCAAAACTTATTAGTTTATTACTGATTAAGGGGTGTTTTAAATGGATGTAAAATTCATGGAGATGGCTGTGCGACTTGCGCATGAAAATGTATTGGCTAAGAATGGCGGACCTTTTGGCGCCATTATCGTAAAAAATGGGATCGTTATCGGAAGAGGCTGCAATAATGTGACAACAGCAAACGATCCAACCGCTCACGCCGAAGTGCAGGCAATCCGTGATGCATGCAGAAACCTCAATTCCTTCCAGCTGACCGATTGTGACATATACACAAGCTGTGAACCTTGTCCGATGTGCATCGGTGCCATTTATTGGGCACGGCCAAGAGCGATCTATTTTGCTAGTACCAAGGAAGATGCTGCACATATCGGTTTTGATGACCACTTCATTTACCAAGAACTCTCCATTCCAATCGAAAACCGTGCCATTAAGATGGAACGATTGTCTTATAACGGCCATGATTTGCCATTCCGGGCTTGGGACATCAACAGTGAAAGAGTGAACTATTAATCGGCAAGATAGGGGATTGAAAAATCCTTCAGCGATCTCGCTATAGGTCCAACTCCTGCAGACTGCATCATTAAAAACGGGAAAATCGTAAATGGGTTCTTCGCGCGGCATCGGGTGATATGAAGGATATCCACAATCAGTCGAGCCGGGCAAATGGTCCATTCCTCTTTCTTTTATGGTCACTTGCACAATCCTGATTGGTCCGCCCTTCTGACCTTTAACGGGATTAGGACTTGTTTTCCATTTCCCGGTTCAGTCATTTCCCCGTTGAAGCCACAATGCCACTTGGATAAGCTGGAATGCCCCCCCCCTGATTGAGAGGGGGGCGAATAAAAAAGGTTGCACCATTACACGAACCCTGTAAAGGATATTGGGTTGCATCTATGGTAAAATAAAAAGTAAAACTATAAAACTCTTGGAGGGATCTAGATGGTGAAACATGATCAAAAGATTATCGGGTATATCGGCACGTACACAAAGGGCGACAGCAAAGGCATTTACCGCTTTACATTAGATACAGCAGAAGGGAAACTCAGCACACCTGTTCTTGCAGCCGAACTAACCGATCCGACTTATGTTACGATCAGCGAGGACAAAAAGAATTTATACGCCATCTTAAAAGAAGCGGGAAGCGGCGGGGTCTCTGCCTATTCCATAAATGAAGAATCAGGAGAATTGACGTACCTTGGCAAACAGCTGACACCTAATGGTTCTTCCTGTCATATTAGTGTCGACAGCAAAAAAGAGGTTTTGATCACTTCCAATTATGGAGACGGCCTGATTGAAAGCTATCAGCTCCAGACCGATGCGACTCCAAAACCTGTATCTTCCACCATTCGTCATGAAGGCCGCGGACCGAATGAAGAGCGCCAGGAAAAGGCACATACTCACTTCGCTGGTTTCACGCCGGATGAACGTTTCGTTGCGGTAGTCGATCTTGGTATCGATAAAGTGATAACGTATGAAATACATAATGGTATTCCGGAAGAAGTAAGCAGCCTATCAGTCTCTCCCGGCAGCGGACCTAGGCACTTGACGTTCCACCCTAATGGAAAGTTCGCGTATGTGATGGCAGAGCTTGTACCCGAAGTCATCGTTTTAAGCTTCGATGAGCAAACCGGGCGTTTTTCTGAAATACAAACGGTTCGGAGCACGCCAGACGATTTCAAGGAAAATAACCAAGGAAGCGCAATTCATATTTCTGATGACGGACGGTTCGTATATGCCGCAAACCGCGGACATGATAGCATAGCCGTTTATGAAATCGCTCAAGAAACCGGTCAGCTATCCTTTGTCGAACTCGTTTCTACGGAAGGGCATTGGCCTCGTGATTTTTCATTGGACCCTAGCGGAAGATTTTTGATTGCCTCCAATGAACAATCTGGAAACCTGACCCTATTTTCCAGGAATGAAAATACCGGAACATTAACACTGTTGCAAAAAGATATCGAAGTTCCCTTTCCGGTTTGCGTAAAATTCCTTTAATTCTATCAACTAAAAAAGGAAGGAAGCTGCTGTGCCAGCTTCCTTCCTTTTTATTACCTGTCTTTACAACCACTTCTCCGCCATTTCGGGAAAATCTATGAATGGGTTTCGATTACCCTGGATTTCCTGAATAGCTTGGTTTCTATGTTTTTCATACGTACTGACCGGAAATAGCCGATGCCATTCCAGCAGAAGAGCCATGTTCACGTTGCTGCTATTGATGATTCCCTCATATCTGATAGAAAAATACATGGTTGCCCTTGCTACAATTCCTTTGCCGTATTCAGGTTCGAACTTCCCTTCTTCCGATTTGCCGCAACCCGCTTTAATACCAGCAGCTCCCACTTCCGGGACATAATCCTCAAAATCATGGTAGGGAAAGTTGCCTCGGCTGCTGTTACAGCCTGGTTCACAAGCAAACAGATGATGCAAATCCCCCCGCATCGGTTCTTTTTTATTGAACCACGATTGGGGTACAACATGTTCACAATTGACGAGCATGTTCTCAAGTTTTTCGGATTGGCTAGACAACACTTCCAGTATACGGATATCTTCCTCGATGGCTTTAATGGGATCCATGCCTTTTCCGGAATACAGACTCTTCAACTTTCCATTTTCCTGTAAATCCACCCAAGGGTAAACATGTCGATGCGGTGAGTAGTTCAGCTGGTCTTTATGGGTAACTGCCAGTAGATTCTTCAGTCCATCCCTGCTTAAGGAATCTTCTTGATAGTACGCTTTCTTCAGTTCCTGATCTTTGTTTTCGTCGTAGTATTCTCGATTTTCACTGAATTCCACAAGGGTAGCCATAGCCATTTCTCGTTCCTGCTCTAGTACTTCAAAACTATTCTTCATCCACTCATCCCTCCCAATTCTATTAAAAACCATATTTTCCGTAAATTAAGTTTAATTGATTTAATTGGATAAAAAAAGGTGCTTTAGAAGGGTCTAACGCAGGATTTCAATGAAATGGGTAAGGATTTTCGCTGTCAATCCCCAGATGACGCGATCCTTATATAAGTAAAAATACTCTTCCATCTGTTTTGGCTGCCATTGATAATTTTCCCCGCCCACAATTAAATCATGGGGGAAGTTTTCATGCGGTTCAATTTTGTATTGGACATGATAAATCTCCGGCGGCTTTTCCATAAAAAACGAAAGCGGGACAGTGAAAATGGTTTCAACCTCAGCTGGATTAGGCGTGATCTGCTGAAGGTTACGGACAAAGCCTGCAAACGGATAAACGATCATTCCAAAGGGGGATACCAAATAATCGATCGGAAACACATGCGAGATATCATCCTTACCCAATCCAAGCTCCTCATTCGTTTCCCTAAGGGCTGCCGCCAGCTCATTACAGTCAGACTTGTCTATTTTTCCGCCCGGAAAGCAGATATCCCCCGGCTGCCTCCTTAATTTGTGCGAACGCTCTTCAAAGAGAACGTGCATTCCATCTTCGTTTTCTATTAACGGCACCAATACCGCATACTTTGAAAAATTTCCGCTCCCCAAAATTTCAGGGCTATGTCCCATCAGTTTTTTTGTTATGTCTTCACTTTTCATCTCCCACACCTCTATTTATAGATAATATGAATGATATAAAATCGATGCATATGCAAACGATCCTTATCCCTCCATTTTCAAACATCCGTGAAAACTAAGCAAGGAAAACGATTCCAATTCCAAGTATCATTTTGTACAAGGAAAAGCTTCAAGTGTGATGGAAGGTTTTAAAGGGCAGAGAAAAATAGGCTTCCGCTCATATGATTCCGAGTAAAGGTTCTCGATATGGGCAAAGAAAAAAGCACCGTCACATGTTTTACGGTGCCAAAACAGATTCTCTTGTTTTATAATTCAGCTAAAGTGCTCTTTACTGTCGTCACGATGAAGGAGAAATCTTCATCTGTAATACTAAGTGGCGGAGCAAGTGTGAGGATATTATTGAAGCCCGCGACCGTATCGCCATTTTTGCCGATGATCAGTCCCTTTTCCTTACAGGACGCTATCGCTTTATTGATTTTGGAAAGCTCAATTGGTTTTTTTGTCTGTTTATCTTCGACAAGCTCGATGCCTACCAACAATCCTTTACCACGTACATCCCCAACATTCGGATGTGATTTGATTTCTTCAAACTCTTGCAGGAAGCGAAGCCCCAACTCTTTTGAACGTTCTATTAGTTTCTCATCTTCATATATTTCCATATTCTTCAGGGCAAGCGCACAGGATGCTGGATTGCCGCCAAAGGTATTCACATGGCGCAAGCGATCATAATCATCCGAACCGACATACCCTTCATAAATTTCCCGTTTTACGGCTGTAGCCGATAAAGGCAGGTAAGCGCTGGTAATCCCCTTTGCCATCGTTACGATGTCCGGTTTTACATCATAGTTCATGAATCCGAATTTCTTTCCCGTTCGGCCAAACCCGCAAATGACCTCATCGGAAATAAGCAGTACGCCATTTTTCTCACAGATTTCCGCGACACGCTTCATATATCCTTCAGGCGGCATGAGAATTCCGCCACCGGTGATGATCGGCTCCATGATCACCGCTGCCACAGTCTCGCTTAACTCCCATGTAATCGTACGCTCAATTTCCGCCGCACTTTTTTCGCCGCTCTCGTCCTCTGAATTTCGATAGGAATCAGGCGGCGACACATGAAGGAAGCCGGATGCAAGCGGTTCATACTTATACTTCCGCTGTGCCTGCCCCGTTGCGGCCAAGGCTCCCATTGTATTGCCGTGATATCCGCGGTAACGGGAGATGAATTTATAACGGCCATGATCACCTTTTTGCTGGTGGTACTGCCGCGCTATTTTAAAGGCGATTTCATTCGCTTCCGAACCACTGTTGGAAAAGAAAATGACATAATCCCCGCCAAGCCAATCATTCAATTTCTCAGCTAGCTTGATGGCCGGGATGTGACTATTCGTTAAAGGGGCATAAGGAAGTTCCTTCAGCTGCTCATAAGCTGCTTCAGCCAGCTCCGTTCGTCCATAACCAACATTGACACACCATAATCCGGACATCCCATCCAGATAACGATTTCCATCCACATCCGTGATCCAGGCTCCTTGCCCCTTTTGAATCACCATTGTCCCTGGGTTCGGTTCGGCCCCTTTCATATGATGCCAAACGTATTTTCCATCCTTCGTCTTATAATCCTGACCTTGTTTTTCAACCTGCATAAGATACACCCCTCCAGAATGATGTATAAAGCAGGGTCGAACACAAATTGTGTCGACCCCATGAACCGTATCAGTATCTCGCCGTCAACATTTTCTTCCTTGTGTAAAATTCCACACCATCCCTTCCATTGGCATGAAGGTCTCCGTAAAAAGAACTTTTATATCCAGAGAAAGGAAAGAATGCCATCGGGGCTGGCACCCCTAGGTTCACACCAAGCATCCCTGCATCAATCTCTTCGCGGAATTCCCGGATGGCGCTGGCGCTATCCGTATAAATGCAGGCTCCATTGGCAAACTCAGATTGATTGGTCAACTCAATCGCTTCTTCCAGGGAATTGACCCGTACGATGGATAAGACAGGCGCAAAAATTTCATCCTTCCATATCTTCATGTCCGTTTTCACATGATCGAATAATGTCGGGCCAACATAATAGCCATTCTCCTGATCACCTTCATTCCTGCCATCACGAAGGAGAGTCGCCCCTTCTTTTTCCCCGCTCTCGATATATTGTTCTGTTCTCTTTTTATGCGTATCACGAATCACCGGACCTAGGAATACGTCCTTATCCATCCCATTTCCAATTTTGATATCATCCGCCGCAGCCTTTAATCTCTCGACGAGCTCGTCTCCCACCTCTCCTATGGCAACGACGACCGAAGCTGCCATGCAGCGTTCACCAGCTGACCCGAAAGCTGCATTGGTGATGTTCGCCACCGCATTATCCAGGTTCGCATCAGGCATGACGATCGAATGGTTTTTCGCTCCCGATAAAGCCTGGACACGTTTTTTATTGGCAGCTGCCGTTTTGTAAACGTATTCAGCAACAGGCTGGGATCCAACGAAAGATACCGCTTTTATATCATCATGCTCCAAAATTCCATTCACGACGTCGTGGGCACCGTGGACAATATTGACCACTCCATCAGGAACGCCTGCTTCCGTCAATAATTCGACAAGGCGGTTCGCCAAGAGCGGAGTCCGTTCTGAAGGTTTTAAAATGAACGTATTTCCACAAGCAATCGCAAGCGGGAACATCCAGCACGGAACCATCATCGGGAAATTAAAGGGAGTGATTCCGGCAACGACTCCGATTGGGTAGCGGTACATGCCGGATTCAATTCCAGGGGAAATATCAGGCAGCTGGCTCCCCATCATCAAGGTTGGCGCACCTGCTGCGAATTCCACGCATTCTATTCCGCGTTGAACCTCCCCATAGGCTTCCGTATAGCTTTTTCCATTTTCAATCGTGACGAGTTTGGCAAGCTCATCCCAGTGTTCGATCAACAATTGCTGGTAACGGAACAAGTAGCGTGCCCTTTTTGGCACTGCAACCCTTTTCCATTCTTTGTACGCCTCATTTGCAGCTTGCACCGCTACATGGAGATCGTCCTTAGTGGAAAGCGGTACGATTGCCAAAGCTTCCCCTGTCGCTGGATTGGGCACTTCTTCATGCTTCGATGTAGTGGATTCCACCCATTTGCCACCGATATAATTCTTCAACGTTTCAACTTTTTTGATCACTTCCATTGAGATACCCTCCAATTCAAATCGATTTGATAGTTTAATTATATTTTTCAATCCGCTCTTTTACATTAGACGTTTTGTATATTTTCGCCTTCGATATTTGCACATAGTGTTCGTTTGTGTCATTCCAACTTAATACCAATTTTTCAACTAACCGTCTTTTTTTTCGCAAGAAGATCATTTAATGATGGCATACAACTTAAGGTCGACATGCTCCCCTTTCACAAACATCCCTTTTCTTATGATTCCTTCAAATGACATGCCTGCCTTTTGCATGACTCGTTCCGAACCCGTATTTTCAACAAAGCAGCGTGCTTGAATCCGTACCAGATTCATATTTTCGAAGCCAAAGGCCACGATTTTTTCGACAGCCTCCGTCATCAGGCCCTTCCCCCAATATTCCGGCGCCAGCACATATCCTATTTCTGCATGATGATGATTGACCTGCCAGGAAACATAGTCGATGGTACCGATCAACTTACCACTTTCCTTGTACTGGATTCCCCACGGAGCAATGTGGCTGTCCTCATAATTTTGCAGGATAAGCTGGATGTAATCCTTTGTAGCACTTAAGGAGCCGTGTGCGTCCCAAGTGACGAAACGGGAAACCTCCCGATTGGATGCATAAGCGAACATGTCTTCGGCATCCTTCATGGTTACCTTCCTCATGATTAGACGTTTTGATTCGATGACAGGCAGGTTTCCGTATATATCCTTTACATTCATGTTCATCCCCACTTTCATTATTTTGTATGAATAAAGCCATCCTAACACGTTTCCTAATTGAAATATAAACAAAACTTACGTATAATTCAGAAAAATGGCAAAGGAGAATGGATATGTCCAAAAGAAAACTCATTATCAGTCGAAACTTGAATGAGCCTTTATTGGAAAAAGTTAAAGAACTTGTCCCCGATTGGCAGGTGATCACTGGTCGATCACCTGCCATATGGAAGGATCATCTAACGGATACCGAAGTGATCGCCGGCTGGAAATCTTCCATGTCTTCAAGCATCGAAGGAAGTGATATGAAATGGATACAGACGTGGAGTGCCGGAGTGAACAGCCTGCCCCTGGAAAGGTTGGAACAAAAAAATGTCCAAATAACGACGGCAAACGGTGTCCATGCCTATCCTATATCTGAAACCATCTTTGGGTTCATGCTTACCTTGACAAGAAAATTAGATACATATAAGAAGCAACAGCTAGAAAAGTCTTGGCAACCCGCCAAAATGCATCTGGAAATCCACGAAAAGACCATCGGAATCATCGGTGTTGGTAAAATCGGCAAGGAAACCGCCAAAATTGCCAAGGCTTTTGGCATGACCGTATTGGGATTGCGCCACTCCGGGAAATCCGAGCACGATGTCGATGAGATGTTTACCCAGGAACAATTGCCTGATTTACTTCCTAGATGCGATTATATTGTCGTGACTCTCCCTTTGACGGCAGAGACAGAGAATATGTTCGGCCATAAAGAATTCCAGCTTATGAAGCCTTCCGCTTTTTTCATTAATATAGGCAGAGGAAAGCTCGTTATCCAGCAAGAATTGATTCAAGCTCTTTTGGAGAAGCAAATTGCAGGAGCAGGCCTTGACGTATTCGAAACAGAACCGCTTCCAGAAACCAATCCTTTGTGGGATATGGATAATGTCATCATCACTCCGCATACATCGGGGGACACTGAGCTGTACGACCAACGGCTGATCCAGGATATCTTCATTCCTAATTTAAAGGAATATCTTACCGGCAGAGCACCTTCGACCAATTTACTTGATTACAAAAAAGGCTATTGATAATCTTTCGGCATTTGGGCACCATAAATAATCTTGCTTTGTTCACTTGCAGATTCCGACATAATCTGTTATATTTAAGAAGAATTATTTTTGTTCGGGAAGATTGATAAGTGAAAAACTTTTCGTCTAATGATTGAGCAAGGGTAGTAACACAATGTGTGGATTCACACTAGGAGGCAACAACAATGGAACAAGGTAAAGTAAAATGGTTTAACGCAGAAAAAGGATTTGGCTTCATCGAACGCGAAAATGGAGACGATGTATTCGTACATTTCTCAGCTATCCAAAGCGAAGGATTCAAATCATTAGACGAAGGTCAAGAAGTTACTTTTGAAGTTGAGCAAGGTCAACGTGGACCTCAAGCTACTAACGTTCAAAAAGCGTAATTTTTAATACAATATATAACAGACTCTACTTGTAGGGTCTGTTTTTTTTTATTTCCAAAAAAGGCAAACATAAAAAATCCCTATTCACTTGGAATAGGGAAACATGAAACAAGTTTGGTAAATGGTAAACACAGTATACCACACTAAGAATGGAAACCCTAATTTATCCGAAAAGTAAAAATTATCACGCACTTCACCATTTCTCATTTCTTGTCCGATTCATACGTTCGATCCGTGCTCCAAGGATAAAAAGGAGGCATATCTGTGCTGCTTTTCATTTTGAAATCTGCACTTCTTTTCTCCAAAAATGCTTCAATCCCTTCTTGGGCATCCGCTTGTTTTCCTGTCCAATGAAGCATCTTCGATTCTATTTTATGTGATTCGACAGGATGGTTCGCTCCGAGCATCGTCCACATCAGCTGCCGGGATAGAGTCACGGAAACGGAAGATGTGTTCTGGGCAATGTCTGATGCGATTTCCATTGCCGCAGCCATCAATTCGTCTGGTCCGACAATTTTATTCACCAGCCTGCCCTCATACGCTTCGTTGGCTGATATCATCCTGCCGGTATAAATCCATTCCGAAGCTTTCCCCATGCCGACAAGTCTAGGTAGAAACCATCCGCTGCATGCCTCCATCGTAATCCCTCTGCGAGCGAATACAAAGCCCATTTTCGCCTCCGTTGAAGCTATCCTGATATCCATCGGCAATGTCATGGTTATCCCTACCCCAACCGCCGCGCCATTAATGGCCGCGATGATCGGTTTCTTCAGTTCAAAAATCCGCAATGCCAAAACCCCTCCTGCGTCACGGTATTCAACCAAAGGGGTGTGGTCCATGAAGGTTTCAGCCCCCTTCTCCAAATCCATTCCAGCACAGTAGGAAGCACCAGAACCCGTTACAATGACGGCACGTACGTCATCATTAGCGTCTGCTTCATCAAAAGCGAGAATCATTTCCGCACACATCTTTTCATTGAAAGCATTCATTCTCTCAGGACGATTTAAGGTGACGATCATGACATGATCGATGATTTCACTGGTAATCGTAGAATACACCATCATTCATTCCCTTCCTCTCTCACACATTGAAGCATTCAACAGATATTTCTTTATATTTACATATAATTACATATTATATGTTTTATATTCATATTCCCAGTTATTTATTTTTATAAACGGATAAATATTCCTTTATGCACCATTTGCTACCGATACTAAACTAAAAGGGTTTCGGAAAAACATCCCGAAACCCATTTACTATTCCCTTTAAATCCCGTCTGAGCGATGAATAACAACCGTCTCCCACCCATCATAATCTCCATCGTATGTTTCCGAAAGCTCTACCAACATATCGGTTACTTCATTTATCGAAGCAATGTTAACAGAATCAATTCTCGAAATCGAAAGCAAATACCTCCCGTCTTCTTCCACTTCAACCGATTGGTCAGCCAGGGAAAAATCATGTTTTTTAATCGCTTGGACAAACTGCTTCAGCATTTTCATATTTTTAAAATATAGCCAATGCTTAACTTCCCGAGGTGGCTCCAGTTCATCACCAGATTTCATCAAATTTTCAAAAACGGCAAAATTCCCCATATGGTTGCACTGGTAAATATCAGGGTATAAAAGGCATGATAGAATTCCCAATCCCCCTCCTCTTCTATATGGAAGATTTCGAATTCATAACCCTTGGATTTAATACAACGATCAGCAGCCTCCATTAATTCTCTTATTTCTTCTTGTATCCCTTAACCCGTCTGACGTAACCCTGCCAACTTTAACGGCATGTTCAGAATCCACGAATTGATCAAAATCCTCCTCCATTTCATACAATAGATCTGCCTCTCCCCCTAGCGGAAATCCTTCTTCATTAGGATTCTTGATTTCGACTCGGACAGCAATGGCATGTTGGTATACCTCTCTATCAATTTACCTTTCCCCGCGAGTGATCTAGTGGTGGATACTTCATTGTGAAGCTGGTTTCCAAGGGAATCTTTGCGCTTAAATATATGACATAATTTTCAAATCACTCTTTTCCTATCCATACAATATCATTTGCCCGCTAAAAAAAGACCAGTTGCAAAGGGCAACTGGTTTTTAGGTTTACCAATATAAATGACACGCAACGAAATGCCCTGGCTTTTGTTCTTTCCATTCAGGAACGGCACTGGAACATATCTCCATCGCTTTAGGGCAGCGAGTCCGGAATACACAGCCGCTTGGCGGATTGATCGGACTTGGTACATCGCCTTTAAGGACGATTCGTTCCCGCTTAATGGTCGGATCTGGGATCGGCACCGCTGAAAGCAGTGCTTGTGTGTATGGATGCAGTGGATCCTTCGTTAACGATTCACTATCCGCCAGTTCCATCATTCGGCCGAGATACATGACCAAGATGCGATCTGAAATATACTTGACCATCGATAAATCATGCGCGATGAATAAATAAGTCAAACCCATTTCTTTTTGCAGTTCTTTCAATAAATTGACGACTTGAGCTTGAATGGAAACGTCAAGGGCCGAAATCGGTTCATCACAAACGATGAATTTAGGATTTAAAGCCAATGCCCTTGCAATCCCAATCCGCTGCCGCTGCCCGCCACTGAATTCATGCGGAAAACGAGTGATGTGCTCCGGGCTTAGGCCAACCAGCTTTAACAGATCTTCCACGCGTTTTCTTCTCTCTTTGCCCTTGGATATCCCATGGATGGCAAGCGGTTCGCCAATTAGTTCTTCTACCTTCATCCTTGGATTCAAGGAAGCGTATGGATCTTGGAAGATCATTTGGATTTCACGGCGGATATGTGACATTTCCCCCTGTTTATAATCGAAGATATTTTTCCCCTGAAAAAGGACTTCTCCATCTGTAGGTTCATAAAGACGAGTAATCGTCCGACCAGCCGTCGATTTCCCGCACCCGCTTTCGCCTACAAGTCCGACAGTTTCCCCAGGATAAATCTTGAGATCCAAACCATCCACCGCTTTCAGCGTCTGAGAACCGACTGAAAAATGCTTTTTCAGATTCTTTATTTCAACAAGAGGAGAATTTTCGTTGACTGTTTTTTCTTTTACCGACTTATTTTTTAGTGAAACCATTGGTTCTCCTCCTTCAAACATTAGCTTGCAGCTGTGCTGCTTTTGCCATTGGATGGTGAAGCCAGCACGCAGCTGTCTGTCCCTCTTCCACTACTTCTAGTTCCGGATCATGGTCTTTGCATACCTTCATGGCAGATTCACATCTTGGATAAAATGGACATCCTTTCGGCGGATCCAGCAAATCCGGCGGCGATCCGATGATAGGTACCAGCGGAGCCGTTTTTTCCATATCGAGCCTTGGCACCGTCTTGAGCAGCCCTCTTGTGTACGGGTGCTGTGGATTGGAAAATATCGCTTCAACTGTCCCCGTTTCCACAACCTTACCTGCATACATAACGACAACCCGTTCGCAAGTTTCCGCAACCACTCCAAGATCGTGCGTGATAAGGATGATGGAAGTTTCCATTCTGCGTTGAATATCCTTCATCAATTCTAGTATTTGTGCTTGTATCGTCACATCCAAAGCCGTCGTGGGCTCATCGGCAATCAATAGCTTCGGTTCACAAGCTAGCGCCATCGCTATCATCGCCCGCTGGCGCATGCCGCCTGAAAACTCATGCGGATATTGCTGCATCCTTTTTTCCGGCTGCGGAATCCCTACCAGTGTAAGTGTTTCTAACGCTCGGTCGTATGCATCTTTTCGGGAGATATCTCTATTATGCTTCAGAATACCTTCCATGATTTGGCTGCCGATTTTGGTCGTAGGATTAAGGGAAGTCATCGGGTCCTGGAAAATCATGCTAATATCATTTCCGCGAATCTTCTGCATTTCCTTTTCGCTTATTTTAATAAGGTCTTTCCCGCCAAAATTAATTGAACCAGTTCCATACTCTGCTGGAGGTGTCTCCAATAATCTCATGATAGATTTTGCAGTGACACTTTTGCCGCACCCGGATTCCCCAACGATGGCAACGGCTTCCCCTTTTTTCACTTCAAAGTTCACGCCGCGGACAGCCTGTACTTTTCCTGCATACGTATGGAAGTTGATTTGTAAATCTTTAACTTCTAATAGGTTCTCCATCATCGTCCCTCCTATTCTAGTACTATCAAATCTTTATGTTAGGACTTATTTATTTTCGTAGTTTTGGATCCAAGGCATCCTGAAGACCGTCACCAGCCACATTGAACGCGAACATCGTCAAGGAAATCAAGATAGCCGGGATGAGAAGTTGATAGAAATTCCCCACCAGGATGCTTCCCAGTGCATCACTTGTCAATGTTCCCCAACTTGCCTGCGGCGCTGGCACTCCCAGCCCCAAAAAGCTTAACGTTGCTTCTGCAAAAATCGCGGTTGGTACCGTTAATGTCAAATTGACAAGAATCGGGCCCATCGTATTGGGTATCATATGTTTTCTTAACGTCCAGCTCGTGTTGGCCCCGGAAATCGTTGCAGCATGAATGTATTCATTCTCTTTTAACTGTAATACTTGTCCCCTTACCAGTCTTGCCATCGGGATCCATCCTGTAATCGACATCGCGATGATGATCGGCAATATGCCTGGCTTCAAAACAACCATCATCAAGATGACCATCAAAAGATAAGGAATTGCATAGATCACTTCTGCAAAACGCATCATCATGTTATCCGTGCGTCCGCCGCGGATGGCTGAAATCCCACCATAAAGCACACCAATCAAAAAGTCTATCAGTGCTGCCATCAATCCGATGAACAACGAAATCCTCGCACCATACCATGCTCGCGTAAATAAATCCCTTCCTGAAGAATCCGTCCCGAACCAATGCTCGCTATTCGGGCTTAAATTCTTTTTCTCGAAATCTTGTCCATAATATGTGTAGCCGTTAATATATGGACCAAATATCGCCAGCAGGACCAGGAGGATTATCAGGACGAATCCAGTCATCGCCAGCTTGTTTTCCTTGAAACGACGCCAGACGTCAGACCAGTATGAAACTGTCGGTCTCGCAATTTTTTCGGCTTCCTTAAAGTTTCCTTCAGCGGGTTGGAACATATCCTCTGTAAAATGCACTTTATCTGCCATTATTTTTTCTCCCCCGTCACTTTAATTCTTGGATCGATCAGCGTATAGGCAACATCAACGATGAATATCAATATGATAAGCACTGCACTGTACACAATGGTTGAACCAAGAATGACCGGGTAGTCTCGGTTGGAAATTCCCTTTACGAACATATCCCCCATGCCCGGGATACCAAAAATACGTTCAATGATGAAGCTTCCAGTCACGATATTAGCCGTTAGGATACCAAGAATCGTGATGATCGGCAATAACGCATTCCGTATCGCATGCTTGATGATGACTCCGCTTCGTTTCAAACCTTTTGCTTTTGCTGTCAAGATGTAGTCCTGCCCCATTACCTCAAGCATGCTTGTCCGCATCAATCTGGCAATGAAAGCAAGCGGCATCATGGACAGCGCTATGGACGGCAAAATAGTATGCTGCCATGTTGCCCATGTAGCAACAGGGAATATGTGCCACTTGATCGCGAAATAATTGATCAAAATGGTTGCTAAAATAAAGTTCGGTACTGAGATCCCTACGATGGCAATGACCATTGAAAGATAGTCCGGCCATTTATTTCGTTTCAGGGAGGCCACTACACCAAGGATGAGCCCAAAGAAAATGGCAATCACCAATGCTTGTGCGCCTAAATGCAAGGACACTGGAAATCCCTTCAAGATGTAATCATTCACTGAAATGGATGAGGATTTAAGTGAAGGACCAAAATCAAACTGAACGACTTCCAATAAATAATTCCCATATTGGGTTAACAAAGGCTTGTCCAATCCATAGTGTGTTTGAAGATTTTCATAAACGGCCGGAGGCATTGCTCCTTCTTTGGCAAATGGATTTCCCGGAATCGTATGCATTATGATGAACGTTAATGTAATAACCGCCCACAAAGTAATAATCGCCCATTTAAAACGATTTAATGTATATCTCAACATGGTAATCACCCCAATCATCGATTTTCTAAGGAGTTGAAAACGGAAATGAATTCATGAAATATTCAAATTCGTAATTGAAAATGGGGTATGTCCTTAATCGGACATACCTCCCATCTCACTTTAATCCTTCTCTTATTTTTTATCCGCGTAAACAAAGTTCGGATAAGCGTTAATCGGTGCATAAACACCAGTAACATTAGATTTAACCATATATGGTTTTGTGTAGAAGTAAACCGGAAGGATCGGCATTTCATCAATCATAACTTTCTCTGCTTTATGCAAAGCATCCATGCGTTCTTTTGGTTCCATTGTAGATTTTGCCTCATTTAATAACTTATCATATTCTTTGTTTGACCAACCTGCATCATTATAGGCGCCGTCCGTTTCCCAAAGCATGAATGTCATTGGGTCAACATAGTCACCAACCCATCCTGCACGGGAAATTTCAAAGTCACCAGCTTTTTCACGGTCAAGCTTAACTTGGAATTCTGCATTTTCAAGGGTAACTTCGACACCCAGGTTATCACGCCACATTCCTTGAACCGCTTCAGCAATTTTCTTGTGTGAATCTAAAGTATTGTACAAGATTGAGAAGTCAGGTAATTTTTTCATGCCTTCTTCAGCTAGTCCTTCTTTTAACAATTTCTTAGCTTCGGCAACATCTTCCTTGAACAAGTCACCTGTATTCTCCTGGAAATCTCCAGATGCATCAGGAATACCCGGAGGGACTACGCCGAATGCAGGCTTTTGTCCGCCTTGAGCAACATTATCCGTGATTTTTTGACGCTCGATTGCCATCGATAATGCTTTCCTTACTTTAGCATTATTGAAAGGTTTCACTTTTGTATTGAAATTGTAGTAGTATACAGCAAGTTCTTTGCCCATTTTGAATTCTTTGTCATCAGAATTGACCATTTGACCTTGAATATCTACAGGAAGTGGATAAGCGAGGTCCAATTCGCCGCTCTGATACATTTGCCATGCCGTATTTTCATCTTCAATTAGAGCAAAGTTGACCGCATCCAATTTGATTTTGTCTTTATCGTAGTAGTTTTCATTCTTTTCAATTTTCAGACTTTCTTTATGTTTCCACTCCGTTAACTTGAATGGACCATTCGATACGTGTGTTTTTGCATCCAATGCCCATTTAGGGTTTTCTTCCTGTACCTTTTTATCGATTGGATAGAAAGTATAGAAGGAAGTCAAATCAAGGAAATAAGGTGTCGGTTTTTCCAAAGTAACCTCAAGAGTCAAGTCGTCTGTCGCTTTAACGCCTACATCCTCTTCCTTGCCTTTTTTGCTGTTGTAAGCTTCCCCGCCTTTAAGGTAGTAAAGCTGGTATGCATAGTCAGCAGCTGTTTCCGGTTTCAAAGCATACTTCCAAGCATATTCGAAATCATGCGCTGTAAGCGGATCGCCATTCGACCATTTCAAGCCTTCTTTTAATTTGAACGTCCATTTTAATCCATCTTCACTGATTTTCCATGATTCTGCATTTCCTGGAACGATTTTACCTTCTTCTGTTTTCTTTGTCAGACCTTCAAACGTGTGTTCAAGGATCCATGATTCATGAGTTCCTTGTGCGTTTGCCGGATGTAGCGAACCAGGTTCACTCGAGTTGTTCACGTTTAGCACTTTTGCTTTGGATGAGTCACCCGACCCGCCCTCATTTTCTTTCGAAGTTTCCTTCGAACCGCCATTGCATGCCGCTAGTATAAGCATGATGGCCATTAGTAGAGCAAGCACTGAAAATTTAGACTTTTTCAAAAAATATTCCCCCTCATCTTTACTCTATCTTTGGATATTCCCATATTAAGAGATTATCCGACTACCACCTATTAATTGTTGGTACAGTACCAGCTAAATGTCAGCGAAGGCATTTAAAACCATTAAGCAGAAATCCACTTAAAGCAACTAGCGAATCGTTTGCATAAAACTACGTTTCTTGCAGGAAAAATTCCAAAACGGTAGTTTACCAGTTAAAAAACCACCCACTTTCTAACCTCGCTAAAAGTACTATACTTCGAATTAAAGATGTTGAATTTTAAGTATATTACGAATAAATTAAAAAATCAATAAACCAATGAGTACTTTTTCATAAGATAATAATTTTTTGCTGAACAATTCGATCTATTTCAGAAAAAACCACATGGTTCAGGATGTTGAAACAGGAAGATAATTCCCGTCATAAGCTTTTTAAAACATTGAAATAGCAGCATTCGTGTATGCTCACCCCACTCATTTTGAGTTAGATCATTCTAAATATTCCGATAATTAAACATCGAATGATAAGCAGCAAACATCTCTTGCAAAATTATTTACTTTCAGTTGATATATTTTAGTACAATAACGTGTTAATCAATAAAAATCTCCATTTTCTGAAATTTGCATCGCTCAATAAGGAATAACAACTTGGAAGAATAGGGCTTTTATCCCCTATAGGTTTTGTTCCTCCGTAAATCACTCTCCTATTTTGGATTCATTCCATATAGCGATAGGAAATACCCCCCTGCACCCGCCAGCTTTTTTACATCCATTGGAATGCGAACACCTCCCAATATTCCGAAATGATCAATGATTGCCGCGATTCCAAACGAAATGAATCACGCTTCAATGATCCCGACTTTTTTGCCTAAACCACCATTGCACTGTGCTTGGATGGCAATCGTAATGCCCCCCAGTACCGCTAGCAGCGGAAATGAAAATTTTCAACATGCATCTTACCCTTATTACCGTCCCACCTGACTGATGAAGCATCAACTCTATCAATGGCACCGTTATTGCTGTCTAATAAGGAATTTTTAAAAAAGGAAATGCAGGTTACTCCCTTTCACTTCCACTGATTACGAATTTCTTCTTATACGATTCCATAGGAATATTTTTCATCTCCCTGCCCCTTTCTCGATATACGAAAAGTCGAAAAGGCGTATTTCGAAGTCTGTGAACGGGAGCTATATTCCTTCTGATTCTTCTGTTTCAAGTAACATGGTAAACTCCCATTACATGCTTTCATCTTTCTTAACTGCGGCGAAAACACCAGACTCAATAATCCATTAATAAGTTGATTGCACAATGCATAGTTCTTGAGGATATTTCGAAAGCATGATTGATATAAGGTAAATATGGCATCAAGTTTTTTGCTGTAATCCTTTAACACCGTAAAAACTTCAGCAAAGACCCGCCAAAACATGAAACATCTTCGTGAAAAAAATCACAACACTTCAGCTTTTTCGGTTTTTAAATCCAGTTTAAACTTCCATTCAACCTGATGGGAATTCCAGTCACTATCTTCGTTTCAAACAGTTGATATCCCATTAATGAGCCCCCATTAGCCAATTCACCCTTGGAATGATGGGCGTAGATAATGGTTGGTTGTAAATTCCGGTCCGATCTCTCCGTCTCATTCTTTGCAAAGCTTCTCCTGCTGCTAATTTTTTTATTTCGTTTGCAGCTTTCCAAGAAGGAGATGTAGCTCTACCGGGTTGCGATAATGACTCAACATAAAAAACTGGCCCTAGTGGCCAGCCGATCCTTCATATTTATGATAAAATTCTTAAACCATTTGTTGATATAAGTGCCGATATTCACTGCATAACAGGGAAAATACCACCGCATCGTGTGATTGGCGATGAAGAAATACATAGCTTCGCAGGCTGCCTTCCTCTTTAAAACCAAACTTCTTCAAGAGGTTTGCCGAAGCATGATTATCTTTGAAGGTTAAAGCGGCGATCCGGACCAGTTTCAGTTCTTCGAATGAGTAGCGCAATACTTCATTGACAGCTTCGGACGTATAAAGGTTCCTCCAGTAATCAGGATGGATTTCATATCCTATTTCGGCGCGCTTATTGGTCAGGCTCAATTGATTGATTCCGACGGTGCCGATGAATGTGCCCGAATCCTTCAAGACCACTCCCCAGCGAATTCCCCGTTTGTTGATGAAGGCACTTTTGAATGCATCGATCAGGCGGCGGGCATCTTCAACGTGAGTCAAGTTTTCTATCCCGCCATTCCTGGTCACCTCATCTCTTGAGAGGATGTCAAACAGGCTTTCCTTATGTTGGTGACCAATTTCGATTAATCTCAGCCTTTTCGTTTCCAATTCCCTAAACCACATCGAAGGATCCCTCCGTAATTTCAGCTGTCTACTTAATTCTACTCATGCGGGGGAAATTCCTGTTTTAATGGGAGATCCTTTTCGGTGCATTCCTTTCCTTAAGGTATAAATCCGAGTCTGGATGTGCTCCTTTCGTAATCAAATCCCTGATGATTTGCGAAAGGATGACACTGTATACCGTCCCATTTCCGCCGTACCCCAATAAGAAATAGCAATTCGGGTGATCTGGATACAGCCCGATTGTCGGCAAGCCATCATGGGTCTCACCAAAAAAAGCACCCCAAGCATAATCAGCCTTGATTTCATTACGTAATTCAGGAAATAAGTTGACGAGTTCTTTCAATAATTCATCTCTTTTGTTTATGATCATGGAATTGCGTTTCTCGATAAATCCAGTTGACTCGTCCAGTCCACCGATGATGATTCGATTGTCAGCCGTTTTTCTCGCATATAAATAAGGTCTTGCCGTTTCCCAAATCATCATATCATCATGCCATTTTGCATGGTCGGCAATTGGATTGGTGGCGATGGCATACGAACTTAGAATCACTGCATTTTTATCCCTTACCTCTTCTTGGGCTTCATACCCTGTAGCGAAGATGACCTTTTGTGCACGGATCGTATGTCCTCTTTCGGTAAATAACATGGTTTGATCTTCCTTTAAAACCTTTCCGTTGATTTTTGTATGGGAAAAGACACGCACGCCTTTGTTAAAAGCATTTTCAATCAAAAAGTGGGCATGTTTATAAGGGTTGATTTCCGCATCATTACCCGTAACGAGCGCAGCAGATTTTGAAAACGAAAACTTCTCCCCAATCTCTTTTTCCGTATAATATTCCACAGGGAAATTACGTGATTTCAGATTTTCGTATTCTTCTTTCAGCAGTGAAACATCGTCCGGGCTTGATGCGTAATACAGGCTTTTCCTGATTTTAAAATCCGGATTTTCTTCTAGAGTAGGTACAACCTTTTTCTCAAGCGTTCG
Organism: Peribacillus sp. FSL E2-0218; assembly: GCF_037992945.1. Lineage (NCBI taxonomy): Bacteria > Bacillati > Bacillota > Bacilli > Caryophanales > Bacillaceae > Peribacillus > Peribacillus sp. FSL E2-0218. The sequence continues at coordinate 2,682,673 of NZ_CP150304.1, forward strand.
GATCGCATCCAAACAAAGCTGAACATGACGCGTACCAGCTTCTTCACCAAAGCTATGGATGAGCGAGGTCAATGTTTTATCATTTGAATACTGTAGAAGTCCGGTATTTGCAATCGTACTTCCTTCACTTATATCACGCTTATCGATCAAGACCACATTCAGACCCGTCTCCGCTAAAAAATGGGCACAGTGCGCCCCCGATGAACCGCTTCCCACGATACATACATCACATGAGATATCTTCTTCCAAGACTGGATATTCCCTTCCTTTAAATGTATCCTTCCAAAATACTTTTCCTGCCTTCAAATCCATATGATTTCCACCTTTGCAACAGTTATTTCAATTATGATCGTCTTAGTTCCATATAGCTACTTCCCGTTTTTCATATGCTTCTTATTTACCCTGAATGATGTGGCTGGCAAACATAAAAATGATTCTTTTTCTACATGGAATTAATCTCCTTTTCTAAAAAAAAAGCCCCATGAACAACATTCATCATGTTCCTTTCGGGTTATATGGGCCCTATTTTACATGTTACCTTTCTCCCATTCCTCAATAGAAAAAGAATGGCCCCATTTTACAGAGAAGAAGTTTTGTAGGATACTAGATTTTCAATCCAGATATTATCCTAGGAGGAAACAAAATGAAGAAAACGATTCTTTTGACGGCACTCTCCCTCTCCCTACTTTCTCCGACGGCAGCTTTAGGCGCCAATACTCATGAAGTCGTACAGGGAGATACTTTATCAAAAATCGCCGCTGAATATGAAGTGAGCCTTACCGATCTTCTTAAATCGAACCCAGCCATTTCCGATTCGAATCGCATTCTAGTGGGTCAAACGATCTCTCTTCCCAGTGTCCAGCAAACTGCAAAGCAAGAAAAAGAACAAACGGTAGAACAGCAGATTCTTCGTTTAGTGAATGAAGAACGTTCCAAAGCCGGACTTTCGAACGTTGAAATGGATACCTCCCTTTCCCATACCGCAACCTTGAAATCCGAAGATATGCGGGATCATGATTATTTCAATCATACAAGCCCTACATACGGCTCGCCTTTCGAAATGATGAAATCGTTCGGCATAGACTACAAGTACGCAGGTGAAAATATTGCAGCCGGTCAGCCAAGTGCCGAATCAGTAATGAAATCTTGGATGAACAGTCCCGGACATAAGGCCAATATTCTAAATAAAAACTATACCCATATCGGAATCGGGCATGTGACAGGAGGAAAATACAGCCACTACTGGACACAACAATTCATAGGTAAATAACCTCCCAAAGAAGCGGCAAATGGCCGCTTCTTTTGATTGCTTGAATAACTGCTCCCTGCCCACGTTCATTTAAATGCTGCATAAATACCTTCTTATCTTTCCGAATAAATGTTACTGGTCAAATGAAAATTATGTAAAGTTAGATTAAGCTTCTCCGAAGTTTGATGATCTGGCACTTTTTGCAGATAGACTTAAAGACGACCTGCCATATTTCTTCACGACCAGAAATGGACCTATTCATAATTATGTAGAAACCATTAAACAATGGGTAATTATAAATGGATACGTAATGTCCGGTTCAGGCAGCCCCCATTATTTTTAATGCCCCATACTTTCAAAAGTTAATACATGTCCGATATAATAGATTCAAGAAATGCAATTGGAGGAAAAGAAATTGTCTAATAGATTAGGTTTAGTGCTCGACGTTGAAACAACTGGCTTGCGTCCCTCTTCCGATGAAATGATTGAGCTTGCCCTTATATTGTTTACCTATAATAGCGAAACCGGGGAAATCATTAACCACATTGATCAAGAATCCTTTTTAAGGGAACCAATTGGCCTTCAAGCCCGAATGAATTATGATCAAGCATTCCGGATCCATGGCATCCCTTTCAGCTCAGTTGAAGGAAAAAGCTTTCACGATGAAAAAATTAAGTCCTTCATCGCTCGTGCCGATGATATTTTCGCACATAATGCTTCATTCGATAGAAGTTTCCTTTACCAACTGTACCCTGAAGTCAATGATCAAAAATGGTTTTGCACAATGCGAAATGTGCCTTGGAAGCAATACGGCTTCGATAATAGTAAACTGCTAACCTTACTCCAGGCACATAGAATTACCAATTTTCAAACCCATCGAGCTTTGGATGACATTATCTACCTAATGGAGCTTTTGAGAAAACATGGCCCTGCCGGTCAACCCTATTTGAAAGACGTGATTGCTAAAAATCCGATGAAGAAATACACACCTGCTTCCCTAAAATCACGGGTATAGTGTTTAATCCGTTACACACACTTGATGAAGTCAGCAAGAACTTACATACAAAGGTTCACAGACATCTGGGCAGATTGGTACTGACAAAATGCGGCGTCCCATCCCGGACGCCGCATTTTCCATTGTTCGTTCAGCTTTACACAGGATCAGAGGAACAGCCTTTTTCCCCCTGTATTCACAAGCATGATTTTATTTCTCGTGTTTCAATCTCCAATATTCCCAAGGGCATGTGGATGGGAAGTAAGGGTCGATACTGGGAAATACGGTCCAGGGGAAGACTCCGCAGGCTCAATGAAACAGTTCATGTACAAATCCTCCAACACGGTGGGCAATCTAAACGAATCTTTCGTTTTCACCCAGAGTGGAATGGAACGGAAGGCGGCGAGACTCCTGCGGGAAATGCGGTCTAGGAGAGACACCGCTGGCGCAAGCGCCGAGGCGGCTCCCCGACCGCCCGCGGAAAGCGAGCGCCTGCAGTGCAATGAAACAGTTCAAGTACAAGTTTTAAAACAAAAAAAACTGTAGATGAACTCCCTTATTAACGGAGTTCATCTACAGTATGCTGTACCCCATCCTGGGGCCGTTTTTTGTTATTCGATTGTCTCTTCCTTGTTTTCATCCGTTGCGTGCAATTTCCTGAACCGATAAATGAAGTAAAGAAGAGATAAGACTAACGCGACTACAAGGAATATTGCCAGGATGCTTAGATTATGCCACATGAAGCTATAATCGCCTGTTGAAATGACTGCCCTAAATGCATTGATCGAATACGTCATCGGTAGGAAAGGTGTGAAACCTTGCAGGAATCCTGGAACCAATTCATTCGGGAAGGTCCCACCGCTGCTTGTCAATTGAAGAATCAAGATCAACAACGCGATAAACCTCCCAGGATTATCCAATGCCGAGCCAAGGAACTGAATGATCGCCATGAATGTACAGCTAGCAAGGATACTTACTGCGAAAAATAGCGGTAAGCTCGTAACCTCGATTCCCAGTCCTAGAATCAGAATCGAATCGACCAATATGGCTTGACAGATTCCTATAAGGGCCATGACGCTATACTTACTGATGAACCAACTGAATCCATTTGCAGGCTTAACGGCAGGCTCCCTTAGCTTGAAAATGATCGTCAGGACGATCGCCCCGATGAATAAACTCAAGGAAATGAGATACGGTGCAAAGCTTGTGCCATAGTTTGGGACGTTATGGATCGGCAATTTATCCACTTTAACTGGACTTGCAAACATATCATATACATCATCATTTGATTTTATTTTGCCAGCTTCATCTGCGCCATCCTTCAATTCATCATGCAATTCTTCCGAGCCATCAGATAGTTTGGCGATGCCATCTTGCAGCTTAATCGCTCCGTTCGCCAAATCCCCCATTCCATTTGTCAAGCTCGATGAGCCTTCTTTCAGCCTATCCGTTCCGGTAATCAAACTTTTGGAACCTTCGGAAAGCTGAGAGGTGCCGCTCGATAACTGCTTGGAGCCATTTTCAAGCTGATCAAGCCCGTTAACCAGGTTGTTGCTGCCATCGGTTAACTGTCCAAGGCCGTTTTGTGCGGCATTGATACTTTCGCCAAATGTTGTCAATCCGGCTACCAATTGACCTTGACCGTCTTTTAGCTCATTCGCCCCGCCGGCAAGTTTATCTTGAGCTTGCTTCAATTGATTAAAACCACCGCTCAGCGCACTTGCCCCTTCACCTAATTGAGCTGCTCCGTCGTTTAAATTGTTGCCTCCCTTGGCAATTTCGGATGCGCTCGCCGAAAGCTTTCCAACCCCTTCGGAAACTCCTTTACTTCCTTCGCTGATACGGGAGAGCGAGGCAATCACTCCATCCAGCCGTGCTTTCTCGGCGGGATCTTCCGTGCTTTCGGATTGTTGTTTCATACCGGAAATAACTTCTTCCAAACCGGCTGTAACTTCAGCTGCCCCAGCTTTCGCATCACCTGTAGCTGCACTCCATTCGGATAAGGAGCCTGAAAGCTGACTAGCACCGGCAGCGACACCATTTGCTCCCTCAGTCAAAGCTGGCAGCTTTTCTTCGATCTGATTGAAACCAGCTAATGACTGCTGCAAGCCGTTGGCCAATTCACCGGTTCCTGCTTCGGATTTTTTGGCACCCTCCAAAAGCCGGGATTGTCCGTCTTTCATTTGACCGACACCAGAGCTAAACTGTTGCAATCCTTGATTCAGTTCTTTTGACCCTGCTGCTGCCGAACCAATTCCATTGGAAAAGGTCAAAGATTTTTCGGCCAATTTTTCGAGATTTTCATGAATTTCAACTGAACCGGAATGAACCGAATCAATTCCGTCTTCCACTTTTTTGGAGCCTTCTTTAGCAGAGTTAATACCTTCACCAAGTTCAGTTGATCCGTTTTTAACGGTATCCGTTCCATCTTTTAACTTCCCGGCACCATCACTGGCACTTTTTAATCCGTCAGCAACTTCGTTCAAATTGTCAAACATGGATTCCGCGTACGTTTTCGTAACAGCTGACGACACTTCCCCTTTGATTCTTTCAGTAGCTGCATCTCCGATTTTCGTAGATATATAGTTAAACCCCTCGTTAGAGGTGTAAATTAAATCGAGTTTCTCCGGATTATCCTCTTGCAAAGTCGTTGCATTTTTGGAAAAGTTTTTCGGTATCTCTATTTTCATGTAATAATCTTGGTTTTCAAGACCTTCATTTGCTTCTTTTTGAGTGACGAAGTGCCAATCAAAGTCATTTTTATCGTTTAACTCCTTCACAAGGTCTTTTCCTATTGTGAGTTCCGTATCATTGAACTCGGCTCCCTCATCCATATTGACGATGGCAACCGGCAATTGGTCCACCTTTCCATATGGATCCCAAAACGCCCAAAGGAATGTTCCACTGTATAGTAAAGGAATCAATATGATCCCGATAATGGAAATGAGTATCATAGGATGCTTGATGATTGCTGAAAATTCACCCTTTAAAGATTTGAACACACTTACCAAGTCCTCCCTTTACGGCAATATTGCCGTTTGTATGTTGGATTGCATCTAATATTTATCGTTACGTTCATTCTTTTCCAATGAAATGATAATAAATGACCGTATTGTTCATTTGGTCATTCATAGGATTGAATATAACATTTATCCAGCCTTTTATCAATATTTTTTCATTTTCCCCATTCTAACTTTTGCTACTTAAATCCCTATTCCTTACATCTCTACATCAACAATGGGCGGCGCACCTCGAAACATATTTCATGTTATTCTCCCCAAAAAAAGGCATCCGGAATATCGGATGCCCTTGCCTTCTTCTATAAAAATTATTTCCAAATAACTAAATGAAGCGCTTTCATATCATTTGGAAGTGATGCCCGTTAACTTTTCCGCCTGCCTAGTCAATTTATCCAATGAATCCCGATACTCTTTTTCCAGTTGCTTTATGATGTCTGCAGCTGTATCGATTTTTTTTATCGCTCCAACGCCATGTCCGGCTGACCAAATGTCACGCCACGCTTTTGATTCGGAAGTTTTGGACATGCTGTCGAAATCCACCTTTTCTTTTTTGGCTAATTGCTCGGGGTCCATGCCTGCCTTTTTGATGCTTGGCTTCAGCATATTGCAATTCACGCCTGAAAAAGCATCAGTCAAGATGATATCATCATGATCCGAATCGACAAGCATTTCACGATACTCATCATTCGCCCTGCTCTCCTTCGCTACGATAAAACGCGTTCCCATATATGCAAGATCCGCTCCTGCGGCTTGAGCAGCCAAGATGCTGTGACCCGTACTTATCGAACCAGCGAGCAATATGATGCCGTCCCAGAATGTCCTGACGCTGTCCACAAACGCAAAGCTATTGATTTCACCCGCATGGCCCCCAGCTCCAGCAGCTACCAAGATCAATCCATCGACACCGGAATCGGCAGCTTTTTTGGCAAACTCCACACTGCTGACATCCGAAAAGACTAATCCGCCATAGCTATGTACGACGTCCACCACATGTTTAGGGGACCCTAATGATGTAATGATGATGGGAGGTTGATGTTTTTTGACTAGTTCCAATTCTTCTTCCAGACGGCTATATGTACGATGGACAACCATGTTCATTGCCCATGGTGCAATCTTGCTGTTCGGATCTTTATCCTTTGCCGCCTTCAATGTATCGCTTATTTCGCCCATCCATTGGTCAAGCATCTCTATCGGGCGGGCATTTGGCGCTGGAAAAGAACCAATCACACCATTCAAACAACATTCTTTCACTAACTCAGGACCCGATATCAAGAACATGGGTGCAGAGATGACTGGCAGAGATAATTGATTCCACCACTGTTCAGGCAAAGTTCTACTCATCTACGAAACCTCCCGCTATTAATATATTACCAAAATATAACTTAACAAGATTATCATACTTCTAAAATGCGGAATTTTCAAGAAATTAATTACGCTGACTTCTATTCTGATGGAAAGAAAAAGATTTCAATTAAAAAACCGTATATGGAAAATGCTCCATATACGGTTTCGATTTAATTGGTAAGGACCCATTTACGAATGGCCTTTGCTACACCATCTTCTTCATTCGTCGCTGTGACCCAATCCGCTTTTTCCTTCACTTTAGCTTGTGCATTTCCCATCGCGACTCCCATTTTCGCCTCGGAAATCATCGCTAGATCATTAAGGCTGTCTCCGACTGCCATTACCTGATCCATCGTGATATTAAGCAATGAACAAACGAGCGTTATCGCTTTCGCTTTATTTACGCCCCTGGCATTGACTTCAATATTCGTGGGACTTGAATTGCTGATTTCCAGATTGCCTCTTGATACCAATTCATCCATGATGATTTTGCGGGTTGCTTCATCTTCTGTATCAAATCCGAATTTAAGCCATTCGGAATCGGTGATTTTTTCAGGCATTTCAGCTCTGTACACATTATCGCAGCTAATGGCCCAAAAATGCGTGCCATGCTTTTGGCTTAATTCCCACATCCATTGAACGGACTCTGTATCCACGATATTTCTTTCGACCAGTTTTCCTTGATTATCATAAATCTCGCTTCCATTTACCGTAATGAGATAAGATCTGAGTGCCATTGACTTTGCAAAATCACTGCATGTCGCATAAGACCTTCCTGTGCTCAATACAACAAACACGCCTTGCTCTTCTGCTTCTTTGATCGCTTTCCGATTTTCTTCGGAAATCTCCCCGGCTCGATTCAGGAGTGTTCCATCCATGTCTAACGCGACCAGCTTAATATCTGGTTTCATCATTTTCTTCACCCTTTCGTAAAACCTTCTCTATGTACCTCATACCATGATAGCTTATTTTGTGATTACAAGGAAAGAACGTGATTGATTGAACAGGTTTCTTCCAGCAAGATTTTGCTTATCCTACTTCTACATCATCATTTTGAAAGCGAGGTCAAGAATGACCATGACCTCCGCCAATCCAAATTGACGAAGAAACAAGATATCCGGACATATCTATTCCTTCTCTTTTTCCATTTCATCCAATTCTTGTTTGATTTGTCCTTCCCATTTAGGAACTCCGTCATTTTCATCGAATTCGATAATGACATCCGTTACTCCCCGTTCCTTGAATATTTCATCAAACAGTCGATCTTTAATGTCATCCGCTTCGGCAATCGAAATATGGGGATCAAGCTCCACTTCCAATTCAACGTGAAAGTCTTCGCCTTCTTTTAGTACCGCAAGTTTCTGGATATCCCTTACATCCGGATCACTCATGACCATGCTTCCGATTTTTTGCCGCATTTCTATATCTGCTTCTCCAAGAGCGCCTGCTGCATTATCAAGGAAAACCCGGCCAACCACGTAGAACATACCAAGGCCAATCATGACAGAAGCGACACCTTCCGCTTGAATGAAGGGGGTGAAGTTCGCTAACAAAATGGCAAGAATCGCAAGAAGTCCACCGCCGGTAGCTACCATATCTTCCATGAAAACAAGTTTCGTCGCTGGTTTTGCCCGCTTCAAACCAGCAAAACTTTTAAAGATGATCGCTGTGCCTGTTGCTTCGATACCAGTCTCATGCACGACTTCCTTCATCGCTTTAAATAATACATATGATTCCAGCACGACAGCCAAGGTTAAAACGGACAAGTTAATGATGATTCCAGTAGAATGTACAGGATGCAAAATGTGGTGGAACCCCTCTTTGATCGTTTCATAGGACATGATTCCGACAACAAGCACTGCACCTAAAAGGACGAGATTGACCAGACGGCCGAATCCATCCGGAAATCGTTCTGTTGGTGATTTTTTACTTAATGCTGAACCGATGAATACGAAAAACTGGTTTGCGGCATCGCCCAACGTATGTAATGTTTCCGCAAACATAGCGACATTTCCAGTCATGAAATAAGCTATTCCCTTTAAGACGGCAATGATGCTATTCACGCAGGCAGCAGTGAATGCCGATTTATTGCCTTGCTTTAATAATTGAAACAATTCCTTCAATAAGAGTCCCCCCAGTTTTTTTTATTAATCCTTTATCATAATGTATTATCCCCAACACTCGATTAGATGAAACCACAATAGGGAAAAACGACGTTGCTTTCTACCTTCTATATTTCGGGACAAGCTAGAAGGCTCGGACACCCTTAAATGATTATTGCGGCACAAAAACTGGCAGTAAGCACTTTGCCTACCGCCTATCAGGTCATATATGGTTCAGGCTTCCACCCGTTTCACTAACTTTGATGGATTATTGACTTTATATCGGATTTCTTTATCGTATTTCTTATCGACCACTTTACCATCAAATTCAATTTCGTCGCCGATCGACAGCTCAGCTTTTTTCAATGTCTTGCTATACCCGCACCAAGCGTCGCCGATCGACAGCTCTGGTTCCGTCGTAACTTTGACATTCGACAGCAGGATAACTTCATCTTCCTCACCAGTAAAATGGTTCATTTTCGCCGTGAATTCCTTGACTGTTGCATTAAAATGCACTTTTTCAGCTGGTAAATCCAATTTTGGTTTCGCTGTCGCCTTTTTGCTTTTCGTTTTTGCCTTTTTTGGTTCCTCACTTAATGGATCGGAAGGTTGCGATATGGGAGCCTCTGTCCCCTTTTCATTTTCACTTGAAATGGCCGTCATGTCGGTAACAGGACCGCTCAACAACTCTTTTCCGAAATTGGAACTTTGCATTTCCTTTAAGTAGGAAGGATGGATACAGCTGAGCTTTCCATTTTCAAATTCAACGACAACCGTATCAAGTCCGTTCCCATATTGTTCGTACCCTGCCAATTTTACCTTTCCTTGATAGCTGCCGCTTTTATATACCAGTTCCCTTTTTACCGATCGGGCAGTGAACAATTTCCATTCCAACCCTTTGGAAATATAATCTTCATCATCATCAAAAGTGATAAATTCGCCTTTCGGGACAATACAATGAATCAATTCTTCAGCTGGAGTTTCAGCCACAGTCACCACTCCTAATTTTATATATATGTTTATATTCTAGCAAAGGATCTCAAAGATGCAAATGAATCATGATTATAAGTTCAACGAGAATGACGAAGAGGCTCCCCAACTGCCTTTGGAAGGGCGAGCACCGTAGTGGTAAGCAACGTCTACATACACGGTGGGTTTTCACGCAGAGCGGAATGAATGGGTCATGGTAATAACGATAAAACGTTTGCGGGGCCTCTGGGAAAATGCGGTCTAGGAAGAGACCCACACTCATAAAAAAGCCGGATATCAAAAAAGGGCTGCCCCTTAAGGAGCAACCCTTTTTATCGAATATTCACTCTACCATTGCCGTGGTCTATTGAATTTTTTTCAGTTGTTCTCGTGGTTCAGGAATGATGGCGGCTCTTTTATGATAAAACAGAAAGTATGATCCGATAACGAGAACCGTGAGAAGGGTCGTCAGAAAGAATTGCAACCGCATGGAATCGATGAACGCTTGTGCGGCAAAAATGATGAATAAGGCGGCAATCGTGGCGTAGGTTAAGTAAGGGAATAGCCACATTTTCACTTTGAGTGTTCCTGGATTTTCTTTTTCGGTCTTTTTCCTTAGGTACAAATGAGAAAAAGCGATGAAGATATACATGATCATGGTAACTCCACCCGAGCTATTTGCGAGAAATGCAAATAATTTATCAGGGGAGACAAATTTAAATGTTGTGCACACATAGGCAAAGAACACACTGGCCATTAAAGCCCAGATCGGGATTCCCCGCTTATTGACGCGTGAAAGGATTTTTGGTGCATCTCCTTTTTTTGATAAGGAATACAGCATACGAGAGCTTGTATATAGTCCAGAATTCAAAACGGATAGCAACGAGATGAAGATTACGATATTCATGACTTGACCCGCGGCAGGAAGTCCTGCCATATCGAATACGCTGGCATAGGGGGTTTTCAATAACTCATTTGCTCCTTGCGGGATCAAGATGACCAATACAGCAACTGACCCGACAAAGAAAAGGAGCAGACGCCATACAACCGCGTTAATGGCCCTAATGATATTTTTTTCAGGGTTTTCCGATTCTCCTGCTGCAATGGCCGCAACTTCACTGCCTGATAACGAGAAAGTAATGAAGATGACACTCAGGAGTACGGGAAGAAAGCCATTAGGGAAAAATCCCCCTTCGTTTGAAATGTTGGAAAGGCCAGGTGATTCGAATGCTGGCACAAATCCAAATATCATGGCAGCACCGAGAAATAAAAAGATAACGATGGCCGTAACTTTCATAAAGGCTAACCAGTATTCAAATTCCCCGTAGGCTTTTACCGAATAGATATTCGTGATGGTCATCAAAATGGGGAAAGATAAACTAGCTGCCCACATGGGGATGGAAGGATACCAATCGTTTACCATCGTACCCAATAAAGTCGTTTCAATGGCAATGATGATGACCCAGTTGAACCAGTACAGCCAGCCAATCGTATATCCGGCCCAAGGACCAAACGCCTGATGTGCATAGGTTGAAAAGGAACCGCTATCAGGATTCACCACAGCCATTTCACCTAGCATGCGCATGATAAGTACGATCATCAGACCTGCAATGATATAAGATAAAATAGCGCCTGGTCCTGCGGAAACAATGATCGTGCCGCTTCCGATAAATAAGCCTGCCCCGATAACCCCGCCGATGGAGATCATGGTCACATGTCTGGTCTTGAGACCATGCTTCAATTCATTCGATTGCAAAGCCACTATTGTCACCATCCTTTAAACCTGTCAGATTTCCATTTTGCGATAATGCCTTTTCCGTGCCATGGATACACTAGCCGAAATCTTTCATTCTTACGTGGATACAAGAGATTCAATCCTTGTTTCTCCGCTTCTAGAAGATCGATTGGTAAAACTTATATGTACATTCATAATGACGAGAAAAACTATGGACAGCTTTGTACGTTTACTCTTTTTTCTTAATCCTTGATCTGCAGTGATACGCCTGTGTGGTCCAATGATAGGCAAAGCCTTGTACTTTAGTGGAATGATCACAAAAAACGAAGTCTATATCGTGTGCTTCAGCCTCCTCTACTTGAATTAGTAAAGCTATTATATTTTAGAGCAATATCCATGCCAAAAAAGGATCGTCCACATAGCTAGATTTCACGCCTTTGATAGGAAAAATTGATACAATAATGAATTGAAAAAAGATTTTTTTGATTCATTATGGATTTTCCGATTCTTTTCTGAATCAAAAACTGGATATCTGTTTTGTAAAATTCAGATTGATGTTTTCATGATAAAACAAAAGAAGATGCCTCGACTCACTGCTTGGATACCGGCATCTTCCAAATGGTTAAACTGAACCTATTTTACATTTTATATTCTAAAGCTCACTATTTAAGTACAGGAAAAAAAATTTCAATATGTATGTTTTATGTATCAGGCCAAGATAAGTGCACTATCCATCATATGGGAAGTGGATGCTGAAGGTGGTTAAAGCTTCATTGGACTCACAATTCATATACCCATCATTGCTTTCGATGATTTTTTTACATACGTATAGACCGATTCCCGTTCCTAACTCTTTTGTGGTGACAAACGGCTCGAAAATGGTTTCAATCAGTTCACTGGCAATGACAGGCCCATTATTGGAAATGCGAATGATTTGTTCATTTTCTTCTATTGAAGAGTGTATCTTCAAAATTCTAGGATGTTCTTTGTCCTTCAATGCATCAATGGAATTTATAAAGAGATTTAAAAACACTTGTTTCAAACCGTCCTTGCTCGCTGTTATGAAGAAATTCGGAAAAATGTCTATTTCAACATTAACGCTAGCATCCACAATATTGGCATATGTCAGTTCCTGTATTTCTTCAATTAAATTCAACACGGAAATGTCCTCTATTTGCTCCTCGTTAAAATCAGATTTGGAAGTATGAAGGAATTGGGTTATCCTGAAATTCAACTGATTTAATTCATAATCGATGATATCCAAATATTTCAATTCTGGATTCTCTCGCTTCAGCAATTTATTGAACCCCATAATGGCTGTAAGCGGGTTTCTGAACTCATGCACAAAGCTAGATGATATTTGCCCAAGTACCGCTAATTTATCTTTATGATTCTCGCTGATATAAGACTTTTTCTCCTCAATCAACTCATTCGTAAGATTCGTATATTCCGTTACGGCATGATAACTGAAAGTATCAAAGTGTACATTAATCGCATTAATGAATTCCTGCAAATGAGAAAGTGGAATATTGGCCCCGAAAATATTTCTTATGATGATATTTCTCCCTAAATTAATATTATAGAGAAAATCCCCAATGTTAATATTTGCTTCAAGGCGCTCTTTTGCAACTTGATGGGCCAATTTTGTCAGCATGTCATCAGATAAGTCGCCCTTGAACGTTTGGATGACCAGGGCATACATGCCATAGCCATTCTCTTTGATTTTTTCTTTATACGGATCTATTTCATCAATCTTAATTGTCTCGTTCCATTCATTTAAAAATAAGGTTTGATTTTCTTCCAAGTATTGAATCAATACTTTTTTATACTGATTATTTTCAGACGACAACTCCATACTATGACCACCACATCCCCTTGCGGAATTTTAGACAATGCATCAATAACACCATTCTATATGAGATTTTGATTTCCTGCACTTCAATATTTAATGTTTTTATCAACATGGTGAACCCCTCTCTTTCCACGAAAGGAAGCATGGTAAAAACAAGAAATGGAGCTTTAAGGGGGGCAGGACTACACTTTGCCGTATATCGCAACTTTCCAATGTTGACGGGATTGGATTGAGAAAGGGGCAGGTCTTGCCTTTCCCTCATGTTACCTTTCACTTGTGGAATTATCCCGGGTGCTTCCTTTTCCAAGCAATCGATCAATGGTGCGTAAACGGACCTGTAGACAATATAATTATAACAGAAGATTCAAATATCTTCCAAAGTGAATTTGCTGGAGTTCAAAGTTCCCGGCGTTTCCATTAACTTAGTCTTTCAGGATTATGTATCGTGTCCCGTTATTTCCAAACCTCATCCAAAGCGTCCCTAAATAGTTGGTCTAAATACTCTGTCGGGTCTTCAGGTTTCATATCTAATGTTTTAGCATAATTCGTCAAATGCGCCATTTCCTTTTCTAAAAAGTCATGAATGACTACAATTCTAGGTTCAAGGTCCAACTCTTCGCCATTTATTTTCCTCGTGAGCAAAGTTTGGATTTCCATTTTTAGTGGTCCCCCTGGAATGATACCTTCGAGTAATGCCGGAAACGGCATCGGGGGGATGGTGTTATATTTTTCGATCCAAAGGCATGCCATGACTGGACGAAGCACATAAAAATATTTTTTGATTTTCACCTGTTCATTTTGTAAATAATTTCTATAATTGCCCTTGGCCATGTTCAAATAATGATACAATGCTGCGGCTGGTACATACACCTTGTCACTCATTTCCTTCAGCTTGCCGGCAATCGAATAAGCTTGATGATATACGATTCCCGAGTTCAACCATTCGTGAAGCGGGGGGTTGGATTTTCTGAATAACCGCAGGGCTTTCGTAAGTTCCCAACCATTGATATCCAATTCATCATTGATTGGCAGCTCAATGACATCTCGCTTTTTATCAATGGACAAATACCAATCTTGTTTATGTATATAAATGAACCTAACATCGTAATCACTATCTTTCGATGGAAATTCCCATGCCCGGCTCCCCGATTCACATGCGTACAGGATTTTGACATCATTGGCTGCTTCAATACCCTTTAATTCTTCTATTATTTTTTCTTTCATGACACTTCCCCCTTCTCGATTTATCACGAAGCTTGGAAGTTTAACCTTCGCCTCCGCCTTTAGCTTTTATAAATCTCCCTTACTCTCTGAACATGCTTTCCTAAACCGATCGAAAGCTGCCCCATACGAGTTCAGCGGTGCACATCCATAAAGCGGTTCGCCTTACATCCGCTTGTTTTCGTCCTATGGCCACTTTCCAGATGTCATTTGTGATTGAAGAGATGTTGCTTTCATGGATCAGACTCCATTGCAATTATATCATTTTACGGCTAGTAAGCTTCCATATATAAACAAAGAGACCTTTCAAATGCGAAGGGTCTCTTTGTTTCTCTCTTTATCCATTGCGTTCGATTTGCATTTTTTCCCTGCTTGCTTTTTCTTTTTCTATTTTTTGCTGCCTTGAGGTTCCGGCTACTAAAATGCCGATCACCACTAGGGCTTCAAATCCATATTTCATGAAGGGATTAGCAAAGTAGTCTTGCATGAATGGTTCAGCAACGATCATCTTGGAAGCTGTCCAGCCAAGAATCCCTGCCCCGATAATGATGATGAATGGGAAACGCTCGATCAGTTTTAAGATCAATGTGCTTCCATACATAACGACTGGAATCGAAACTAGCAAGCCGATTACCACCAACGTGAAGTTACCATGTGAAGCACCTGCCACAGCCAGGACATTATCCAGTCCCATCAAGGCATCGGCAATGATGATCGTTTTAATCGCAGCCCACATTGAATCTGCCGGCTTCAAATCTGGTTCTTCTTCATCGATAAGGAGCTTATAAGCGATCCATACGAGAAGTAATCCTCCAATTAAATGTAATCCTGGAACCTCCAAGATAACGACAACAAGCAGCGTTGCAATGATCCTGATCACAATCGCCCCGACAGCTCCCCAAATGATCACCTTTTTTTGCTGATCTTTCGGAAGCTTTCTGGCAGCAAGCCCGATTAGGATTGCATTATCACCAGCAAGAACCAAATCTATCATAATGATTGCTAAAAGTCCTGAAATGAATTCACCTGTTAAAAAATCCAACACATCTTCCTCCTTTAATACAAAAATAAAGAGACCTCTGCCATAAATGGCAAAGGTCTCGCTGAGCACTAAATGAATTAGGCCAATAAAGCCGGTGGGATTCCACGTAATGACGACTTTATTTCAGGTTATCCCTGACGCTACTCCCCTTCACGGGAATGAAGAGCTATGTAATTCCGCTTCACTTATGGTATAGGCCTCTTAGGAAAATACCATAAAAAAATATCACTAGTTCAGTATACCAAAATTACGAATAAATGAAAGAAAAAAAATAAGGAATCATAGACCTGTTTTTTTTGCAAAATATTGGCTATTCCTTCATATATGAAGATTTTACAAAAAAGTTCATCACTGCAGGCCTATCTTAAAAGTTTAATTTAGCTGGACCAATATCTCCATCAATCATCTCTGTCAAGTGATTGGTTAATTTCTCTGCAAGGCGCGGTATTGTGTTCAAATCCTTTCCCCATAATTGCTGATTATGCAAGATGGCCTCGATGAATTGCCAGGTTGGGACTTCTTTCTTATCGTGAAGCCTCCATAGATCTTGGAAGAATCCAATAACCTGTAAATCGTCTTGAATGATATATTCCTTACCGCCAAAGCTTTTGCCAATATACTTCCCATTTACTGTTTCTCCTTTATAAAAGCGGAGCAGACCCGCAAAACCTCTTACAATGGAGGCAGGCAGCTTCCCATTTCTTTCATGATAGTCTTCCAGCGTAGGTAGGAGGCGGACCTTAAACTTTGAAATGCTATTCAAAGAGATATCGGAAAGGAAATGCTGAACAAATGGATTGGCAAATCGCTCCAAAACGCTTTCCCCGTATTCGAGCAGTTCATCCTTGCCATATGGCAAGGAAGGAATGATTTCTTTTTCGATAGCCTGATATAGAAATTGATGGAAATCCGGATGTTCGGTGGCTTGTTTCACTTCTTTCAGGCCAAACAAAATCCCAAGAGGTGCCATTAATGTATGTAACCCATTTAATATCCGGACCTTCCTTAGCTGATAGGGTGTCAAATCCTTCACCCATCGTACATTCAAGCCTGATTGCTGCAACGGAAGGCGCTTATCGAGGGCCTGATCACCTTCAATGACCCATAAATGATAAGCTTCGGCAGTAGTTAGCAATGTATCCTCATATCCCAAAGAAGAAAATAACTCATGCGACTCTTTAACCGGGAAACCTGTTACGATTCGGTCAACAAGCGAGTTAAGGAAGAGGTTGTCCTGTTCTAGCCATTCAATGAATGACTTTGGCAACTCCCATTCCGCACAATGCTTTAGCACACACTGCTTCAATGAATCGCCGTTCCTCTCCAAAAGCTCACAAGGAAGCATGATGAGTCCTTTTTCCGAATCTCCCTGAAAATGAAGATAACGCCGATATAAAAAGGCGGTAAGCCTTCCCGGAAAGGCTTCGATCGGCTCCCCTTCAACAAAAGGAGTTGGCTGATATTTAAGCCCTGCCTCTGTCGTGTTGGATACTACGAATTCCAATGTAGGAATTTCGGCCATTTCCAAAAACCCCCACCACTCTTCATAGGGATTTATAACTTTTGAAAATACGGAAATGATCTCTGTATATTCCACCACTTCACCTTGATGGAAACCACGCATCATTAATGTATAAAGTCCGTCCTGCTGCTTCAATTCTTCGATTTTCCTTTTTCCTGTAGGACGAGGTTGTGTAACCGCTATACTTCCCTTGAAATGACCTTGTTTATTGCTTTCGGCTATCATCCAATCGAAGAAGCCGCGAAGGAAATTCCCCTCCCCAATCTGCAAAACTTTTATCGGATAATGCAACATTTGTGCAGATTGGACAGCCTGGGTATTTCGATTTAATCGCTTCAAGTTTCCTTCATTCATGTGCATGGCCACAAAACTCCTTTCTTACGGTATATGCATGCTTATATTTCGACAATGGCCTTGATCACTTTAGCTTCCGGTTGTAGCCACCCTTCAAATTGATCGATCATTTCGTCCAGCTCTGCACGATGTGTAATATACATACTTAAATCCAACCGCTTATTTCTCAGAGTATTCACCACTTCATCAAAATCTTGCCGCGTGGCATTTCTGCTTCCCATCAATGTAAGCTCCTTGCTATGGAATTCAGGATCATTAAAGCAAATATCCGATTTCACCAAACCTACATAAATTAACCTTCCGCCGTGGGCAGGGTACTTGAATGCATTCATCATCGATTTAGCGTTCCCCGTAGCGTCGAACACCACGCTTGGCATATCCCCTTTCGTCATCTCAGCCAATTTCTCCAATGGATTCTCCAGAACATTCAACGTATGATCCACTTTGGCCCATTTCCGGGCGAACGCCAGCCGTTCATCATTCATATCCATTGCAATCACTTTCGCACCTTTTTCTTTAGCAAACGCCATGACTCCCAAGCCAATCGGACCAGCACCGATGACCAATGCAACTTCGCCTTCATGTATGGCGGCCCGTCTAACCGCATGAGCCCCTATGCTTAGAGGTTCGATCATGGCAGATTGATCAAGCGTGAGTCCCTCGGTCCTCACTAAATGATCGCAAGGAACCGTGATCCATTCACTCATCCCGCCTTCTGCATGGACACCTAACACTTTCATATCCGTGCAGCAATTCGTTTTGCCCCCTCTGCAAGCGATACATTTCCCACATTCCAGGTAGGGAATGATGGATACTTGATCCCCGGCCTTCAGTCCTTCCGGGTTTTCCGATATGTCTTCAATAAAGCCGGATAGTTCATGGCCAAGTATTCTCGGATAGCTGAAAAATGGCTGATTGCCCCCGAACGCATGAATATCCGTTCCGCAAATCCCTATGCGCCGTACCCGAATCAAAGCCTCCCCTTCCTTTGGAACCGGTTTTTCTGATTCTATCATCTTAAATGCATATGGTTTTTCACACACGATACTTTTCATTATTCAGCACTCCTTTTTTATATTTGCTTTCTTGAAATTCACATCGTTTAAAGGATGACTCCTTCTTTAAAAATACTGATCTCCCTATATCCGAATTTTTCATTATTGGTTTCTTTTCTGCCTGATGAAAGCGCTAGAATGAATTGGAATAACTCTTCTTTTAATTCATTCATACTATGCCCTTCCATTAATTGGCCGGCATTGTAATCGATCCAGTGCTTTTTGCGGTTTGCCAACTCGGTATTCGTAGCTATTTTGACCGTCGGCACGGGCCCGCCAAATGGTGTGCCTCTTCCGGTCGTGAATAAAACGATATGTGCGCCAGCTGCTGCCAATGCCGTCACCGATACCAGATCATTACCAGGTGAATTAATCAAATTCAATCCTGGCTTCACAACTCTTTCACCATATGCGCTGACATCCACAACCGAAGCATGACCGCCTTTTTGCGTGCAGCCCAGTGATTTTTCCTCCAGTGTACTAATGCCACCTTCTTTATTTCCGGGTGAAGGATTTTCATAAATCTCCTGATCATGGCGCATGAAGTATTGTTTGAAATCATTGATTAGGTTTACGATTTTTTGAAATGTTTCTTCATCCTTTGCCCTGTTCATCAATATCGTTTCCGCTCCAAACATTTCAGGCACTTCCGTCAAAATCGTTGTACCGCCGTTTTCTACAATCAGATCGGATACTGCCCCGACTAATGGATTGGCCGTTATGCCCGAAAAACCATCGGAACCTCCGCACTTCAGCCCTATTTTCAGCTTTGAAACCGGAACTGGCACCCGATGAAATCCTTCCGCATATTCCACTAGCTCCCCGATTAAGCGCAAGCCCATCTCCAATTCATCATTAACCTCCTGGGCTTTTAAGAACTTGATTCGATTTGGGGGGTAATCACCGATGACTTGCTTGAAGGCTTCGATCTGGTTGTTTTCACAGCCTAATCCTACAATCAGTACACCCGCTGCATTCGGATGCTGCGCCAAGGCTGCCAGGAGTTTTTGCGTATGAGACAAATCGTCCCCTAATTGCGAACAACCATACGGATGGGGAAAGTGGTGGATCCCATCGATTGGACGATCTTTATACTGCTCATTTCCCATTTTCGCGAGCACTTCACAGGTTTTATTAATGCAGCCGACCGTGTTGATGATCCAAATCTCATTGCGGATACCCGCTTCCCCATTTTCACGGATATATCCTTGGAACGTTTGGACCGGATTTTCCGTTTCCATCGTTGGGATGCTTGGCTGATAGGAATAATTCAATATCCCCTCGAGGCCGGATTGGAGATTATGAGTGTGAACCCACTCACCAACATCGATATTTTCTTTCGCTTTGCCGATTGAATAACCGAACTTAATGATGTCATCTTCAGGCTGAACCGGACGAATTAACATCTTATGGCCTTTTCCGATGTCTTCACCTGCCTTTATTTGTAGCAGTCCTTTATCTCTTGATTGAATCTCGAGAACCTGTCCTTTACGAATTCCTGCCAACGAGACGACCACATTATCATCTGCATGCAATTGAACGATTTTATCCATATTATCCTCTCCTTTTCTTAACGGTGATCACCGTCCATGCCCCCGCTTATAGAAAGCCCTTTCATTTTCTAGTTTAACATCAATAATTGAAATAAAAATGGCGGTTTTTGCTATAAATATACTTATTTTTGATGTATGATACTTTCAGGAGCTGAATGAAATATGAACAAATCTACAAAAGTACTTGGCCATGATGCATTATTCCCATTTGCTTTCCTCTTTCAAGATACAAAAAGCCCGCAGAATGAGTTGTCAGATCATATGCATGACTTTTATGAAATCGTCTATGTCTATAGCGGCAAAGGAACCTTTTTCATTGGTGATGTGTTTTATGATATGCAGCAAGGGGATGTATTCCTGATTCCCAACAACACCATTCATAGGGCAATGCCTGATAGGGGCGATCCGGTTACTTCGACGATCACCTTTTTCAGTCCGGCCTTACTATATAAAGACATGATGGATGATTCTTTTTCATATTTACATCTGTTTGACCTACTGAAAAAGCGAAAGAAATATAAAATATCCTTGTCAAAAATCGAACAATCAAGATTGGAGGAGCAGCTGCTCAACATTCAACGTGAAGCAACCAGCGACGCATTGGGCTCAAGGCATGCCTGCATTCTCACTGTTCATCAGATTCTGCTGGATTTACATCGAGCAATTGCCGATGATGAACAAGCCCCCTATATTGGACATACATATAGTCCAGAATGGATCCAAGCGATCTTGATCCATATCCATGACCATTTAAGTGAACCATTGACCCTCTCTACGCTGGCCGGCAAAGCCTCGGTCAGCCCCTCCCATTTCAGCAGGGTTTTTAAGGAAACGACGGGAATCGGGTTGGTGGTATATTTGAACATGAAAAGAATCATCAAAGCGAAAGAATTGTTATCGGGAACGGATCTGACCGTTTCCTCCATCGCGGAAATGTGCGGCTTTGAAAGCATGCCTCAATTTTATCGAACCTTTAAAAAATACAATGATAAAACACCTGCAGTATTTCGGAAAGGAAAATCGAATGGGCTGAGATAGGGATTCCAGCCTTTACCCAGGTAGGCAGGCAAGCCCGTCTCCGCCAAGAATGATCCGGCCACGTAAAATGGAAGTGTCCCCCATCAAATATCATTTGGGAGACACTTCCATTCTATTAATCCACTATGCTGGTTTTACGATTGGACGTACAAAACGAATGACTGCAAGCGAGGCAAAAACAGCTAATCCTCCTGCCAGCAAGAAGGCTACCGTGTATGTACCTGAAGTATCGACAATGTATCCCGTTAAAGTTGGTCCAATGATTCCTGCTGTATTGGCCAGGAAATGCATGAATCCGCCAACAGAGCCTACGTTATCGGGATCCACCACGTCATTAATGATTGCCCAGTAAATGGCACCTGTTAAATATAAGAAGAAAACAGATAGTGCCACCAGCGTAACGGCCGACAACGTCGTCGTTACAATCCCTGCCAAGCCAATACAGACGGCAGATAGGAACAAACAGGTTACAAGCACTAACTTTCTGGAGAATAAGACACCCTTTTGTGCGAACTTCTTATAGAAGAAATCCGACACGAAACCACCCAGAGCAAGACCAATGAACCCGAAAATCCAAGGAATCACCGTGATGATGCTCATGTTTTCCACGCTTAGACCACGAGCGTTGACCAAATAGCTTGGAAACCAGGTTAAAAAAAAGAACAAAATATAGTTATACGAAAAAAACGCGAGTGCTGTAAATAAAACGGTTTTTTGTTTTAGGTAAAACGTGAATTTCAGGTTTCCCTCCGTTGTTGCTGCAACATATTGGTTTCCTGGATTTTCCTGAGCGATCGAGTCATTTGGTTTTTCCTTGGCAAATTTCCACCAGCAAATCGCCCATATCAGGCCGATGATCATAATGGCGATGAAAGACACTCTCCACCCATAGGAAATCGCTATAAAACCAACAATCGGTCCTGCTATCGCACCGCCAAGCGGAGTGCCGCTGTTCGTCAATCCGATCACGGATGCCCGCTTATTGGCCGGGAACCAGTTATTCACCATTTTATTGATCGTAGCCGAAAGCGGTCCTTCACCCATCCCAAACAAGATGCGGATGATGATCATACTGGCAAATCCCACGGCAAGTACAAGCGCACCGCTAAATAAGGACCAAACAATCATTGCCACGAAAAGCGTCAACTTTGCCCCCCACCTATCCGAGGCCATTCCTCCAAGGAAGTTGAATATCGCATATCCAACCGAAAAACTACTAAAGATAATCCCCATCTGTGTTGCTGTTAAAGATAAATCATCTTGAATGAACGGCGCTGCAATGGACAGTGCGGAACGATCCAAATAATTTATCACCCCTGCCAAGAACAAAAAAACAATGATCATTCCTCTACCATTTGAAAACATAATGACCCCCCTAATACGTTTTCGACAATTAATACAGCAAATTTGAAACCGTTTCCAACCGGAGTCCAGTTAAAACAGACTAAATCGGTTTAGAACGCCAATAAAAAAGCGCTTTCTTTTTTTGGGGGAATTCGAGCTGCTGGCTCTAGCACGAATTCCTCATAAGCAAAGTCGGCTTCAAGCGATGAACGCTTGTGTCTTTTTTTTCTTCTTTATTGATTTGACTGAGCAGTAATTCGGCTGCCAAGTTGGCCATTTCAATCGCTGGCTGATCAATCGTCGTGATTGTCGGTGTATAAAAACTGGCATACGGTACATCATCGATACCGATAACGGCTATATCTCCGGGAATATTGATTTCGTGTTTTTTCATATATCGCAACACTTCATTCAGGACGATATCATTCCCTGCCAGTATCGCTTGAGGCCGCCTTTCCAAATCGAAAAATTCTGAAAGCGCAACTGGAATTTCATCTATATTGACGGTTTTTATATAATCCGAATTGGATGGTATTCCGTGTGAAGAGAGTGCATCTTTGTATCCCTGGATCCGCTCGATTCTTGGACTGATATCACGGATTATTGATGTGGTTATGATTGCGATATGTTCAATGCCCTTTTCAATAAACCTATCAACCGCAAGCTTTGACGCTAGATGATTATCCAGCATGACCGTTGCAATATTCAATTCTTCAATGGTCCTATCCATGAAGACAATCGGAAATTGGTCACTCTTCATGCGCTTATATAAATCGAGATTGTCTCCTGTCGGGAAAATGATGATCCCATCCACTTGTTTGGCTCTAAGCATTTCAATATAATTCTTTTCCTTTTCAGGATTGTCATCTGCATTGCATACGATGATATGGAAACCATGATCGTAGAAGTAGTTCTCTATCGCCCTAATCACTTGCGTAGAAAACGTGTGAAGGATATTGGCCACTACCACCCCTACGGTAAAAGTGGATTTTTGCTTTAAACTGCGTGCAAGGATATTAGGCTGATAGTTTAACTCTTCGATCGTTTCTTCGATCTTTTTCCTCGTTTTCTCGCTCATATACTCATATCTCTTGTTCAAGTATTGGGAAACCGTGCTTTTTGATACTTTTGCGTGATTGGCAACATCAGTAATTGTAATGGGTTTCATATCGTTCATTCCTGTCATGTGATTTCATTTATCTGCTAAATAGCCTGTAAACAAAATTGCTCAGATATAATGAATATTCTATTATAGAAAGTGATCGTTTACAATCAACTTCTTATGCAGTGAAATAAGCTCTGGTTTCCCCATACGTTGAACGAATGACGCCTTCAAGTTCATGCCAATCCATCAATGCCATTGCTTTGGCATTCAGACGCCCGAGTAAGCCATGAAGCCCCCATCGACAGGCACCGTTATCCCAGTGACAAACCCTGAGTATGATTCATCTGCCAGCCAAAGCAAAGTACCAAGTAAATCCTCTGGCTTTCCAAAACGCTTCATCGGTGTGGCCGTAATGATTTTATTGGATCTAGCCGTCAGGCTGCCATCTTCGGTTAACAACAGATCTCGATTTTGCTTCGTCAGGAAGAATCCTGGAGCAATGGCATTCACCCGTAAACCCGCTTCGGCAAAATGAACGGCCATCCACATGGTGAAATTATTGATCGAAGCTTTTGCAGCACTATATGCCGGCACTTTTGTCATCGGGGAGTATGAGCTCATGGAAGACAGATTAATGATGGCTGGTGCTTCCGCTTGCAGCAGCTCTTTCCCAAAAACTTGACTTGCCAAAAATGTACCCGTGAAATTACTGGAAAAAACCTGCGAGAAACCATTTTCATCCAAATCGAAAAACGATTTCCCTTCGGTTTCCTCGCCATATGTCTCAGGAGCTGTAATCGCATCTGGATGATTGCCCCCTGCTCCATTTATTAATATATCCACACGGCCGAACGTTTTTTTGATTTCCTCTCTTGCCTTTTCCAATGAGCTCCTGTCCAATACGTCAGTCGCGATCGATAGGGCAGTGCCGCCATCTCGTTCAATGAGCTCGACCACTTCCCGACCTTTTTCTGCCGTTCTGTTCAATATGGCAATCTTGACTCCGTGGCGAGCTAATTCTATTGCCATTTTGGAACACAATACACCGCTGCCTCCAGTGATTACCGCTACTCTGCTTGATAGGTTTTCATGGATGGGAATCATGAGCGGCCGCCTAATTTTGCCGCTTCATTGGCATCCCATAATCCAAGCAAATACATGATCCCTAAAGCCCGGTCGTATAATCCATAACCAGGACGGCAAACCTCTCCCCAAATATGGCGGCCATGGTCTGGTCTGACATAGCCCGAATAATGCTGCTTATTCAATTCTGCTACAACACCCTGTACGTTTATGGAACCATCCTGTGTATAATGAGACGTTTCCACAAAATCACCGTTTTCATAGATCTTTACATTCCGGATATGCGAGAAAGGAGCGCGGTACGCATACTTTTTAGCTACCTGAACCATATCATTTTCCGGATTGGCCCCCATCGAGCCTGTGCACATCGTGAATGCATTCGATGGTGAATTCGATATCGAGATTAGCTTTTCATAACTCGCTTCCCCGGTAATGATTCGCGGCAAACCAAAAATGGACCATGGTGGATCATCTGGATGGATAGCCATTTTAATGCCTGATGCCTCGGCAACCGGTAATATTTCCTTAAGGAATATTCCCAAATTCGCCCATAGCTGTTCTTCATCCACGCGTTTATAGGCTTCGAACAATTCCGAAATCCGCTCCATTTTTTCCGGTTCCCAGCCTGGCAGCGTTAAATCCGAAGCTTCGGCTACCGTTCGGATCAACTCTTGCGGATCTAACGTATCCACCTTTCCCTTTTCATAAAATAATGCAGTTGAACCATCTTCGAGAGGATGGAACATTTCCGTTCGCGTCCAATCAAATATCGGCATGAAATTATAACAAATGACTTTTACGCCCACCTCTGAAAGGTTGCGGATCGTCTCTTTGTAATTCTCGATGTACTTCATGCGATCTTCATTGCCCAATTTAATCGATTCATGAACGTTAACACTTTCCACAACATCCGTGTGAAAACCAAAGGATTGGATATAGTCAATTTCCTTTTTGATTTCTTCCTTTTCCCATACCTCACCTACCGGTTTTTGGTGCAATGCCCAAACGATCCCTTTGACTCCCGGAATTTGTTTAACCTGCTCCAACGTGACTGTATCATTGTCCTTCCCGTACCATCTAAATGTAATATTCATCGTGCACCACCTCCATCATTCCGCAATTTTCTGCATGTATTTTTTACTCAATTCAACTACAGCGTCATAGCCGCCGCTCTTATAAGCTTTATTCAAGTCACTGCCAATCCCTGTCGCAACTGCACCGGCTTGGAGCCAATCATTCATATTGTCCAGATTGACTCCGCCGGTCGGCATGATCCGTACATTAGGCAGCGGACCATTGACACTCTTGATGAATGAAGGGTCAAAATGGTTTGCCGGAAATAACTTTAACACATCACACCCTGCTTCAAGTGCTGAAGCCATTTCCCTTATTGTCATGCAACCAGGCATATATGGCACCCCATATCGATTGCAAAGCGTGGCAACACCCTCGACAAAATAGGGACT
The DNA here is from genome assembly GCF_037992945.1 of Peribacillus sp. FSL E2-0218. Classification (NCBI taxonomy): domain Bacteria; kingdom Bacillati; phylum Bacillota; class Bacilli; order Caryophanales; family Bacillaceae; genus Peribacillus; species Peribacillus sp. FSL E2-0218. The sequence goes on from NZ_CP150304.1 coordinate 2,708,721, forward strand.
GACAATGAATTGGGCACCAGATAATATGGCATGCCGGGCCGTTTCCGAATCCAATACAGAGCCAGCTCCGATGAGGGCGTCCGTATTCACCAGGTGCTTGAACGCTTCTTCTATTTGCGGTGTTGTATACGTCAATTCAATTGCACGTATACCGCCTTCGATAGCTGCTTTAGACAGCTGGGCAGCCTCCTCTGCATGCTGACCCCGAATTACCGCGACAACCTTCATTTCGGTTAGTTGATTGATTATTGAATGTTTTTCCATCATGCTCCCCCTTCATTGAATACGATGATCGCTTTGCGAACCTGTTCCGGATGGCTTTCAACAAAATTGAATGCCTCCTGGACATCCTCAAGGGAAAAAGTATGTGTAACTAACCCTTCTTGTCTGAGCTTCCCTTCATTTAACAGTTTGACCACTTTAGGGAACTGGTTGGTTTGCAGCCTGGAGCCTTTCACCGAAACTTCCTTCTTCGTGATGGGAAGCTGGGATATCGCTGCAGTGCGTTCATCAAAACCGAGCACGACAATCCTGCCTGCTGTAGAAACTACATTGAAGGACATTTCGAATGTCATCGGTAAACAAACCGCATCAATGACGACATTGGCTCCTTCAAAGTTCGTCCATTCCTGCACTCGCGCCTGAACATCTTCTTTTCCGGCATGGACGGTAACATCAGCACCACTTTTTTTGGCGAATGACAATCGCTCTTCACTTAAATCCGTAATCATTACCGAAGCGCCTTGCAGCTTGGCCATCTTCAATATGCAAATTCCAATCGGTCCCGCTCCTTGGATAAGGACCGTGTCCCCTTCCTCTACCTCGCCCCGCCAAACCGCCTGGGCACCGATTGTATATGGCTCAGCCAATACTATTTCCTCCCAAGCGATAGCGGAGTCGACAACGTGCAATTGTTTCTCGGGAAGGACGCACCATTCCCTCATTCCGCCCTCTTCATGTACACCGAATACAGACAATGTTTCACAAACATTTTGGCGTCCCTTGCGGCAGGCGTAACATGTTCCGCAATATCGAATCGGCTCTATGACCACGTGATCCCCCACTTTAATGCCGACTACCTCTTCACCAATCTCCGCAACCTCACCTGCCACTTCATGTCCTACGATTCGCGGCAACGTTGCAAGGGGATTCGTTCCATGGTAAATATGCATATCCGACCCGCAAATCCCAACCCTTTTCACTTTCACAAGAACATCCGTCGGGTTTGAAATCCGGGGCTTCTCCACTTCCTGTATGACCAGCTCATGTGCTTTCCGTACTTGAACCGCTTTCATTTCCCCACCTGCTTTGTAAGAAATTCATAAACAGTCGAAGCTATCGTAATACCTTCTTTTATGTTTTTTTCTTCATTGATTTGTTCAATTTCACCTGGAACGTATACCCGATCGAATCCAGGAGCAGACTCAACCTGTTGCAATTCTTCGATCATTCGATCCATTTGCTCCAGAAATCTATCCGTATCCGTAAAATAAGAAGGATTGATTACACAAAAGTAATGTCCAAGTTTCCGTTTCTTATCAAGATCATCATACATTTTCCCGATATGCGGTCCAAACGCTGCACCTGCCAATAATCCGGAAAATACATCGACAATCACGGATAGGCCATACCCTTTTGGGCCGCCGAAAGGGGAAAGGGAAACGACTGAATTGGGATCCGTCACAGGAGCCCCATTATCATCGACGCCCCAGCCTTCAGGAATTTCCTTGCCTTCTTCTTTTGCCTGAAGGATTTTCCCCAATGCAGCATTTGAAGTTGCCATATCCAGGATGAAGGGCTTCTTACTTTTGGCAGGCACTCCGTATGCAATTGGATTTGTTCCCAGAAATGAAGTCTTTCCTCCAAATGGAACGACAATCTTATCCGTATGTGACATCGCAATCCCGATCAACTTCTCATCAGTTGCTTTTTGGACAAAATAGCTTAGTGCCCCGCAATGGCTGCTATTGAATGCGGTCACCATCCCGACACCATTATTTCGTGCCATTTCGATGGCGTGATTCATCGCCTCTTCACCAATCACATGTCCGAATCCATCGTCCCCATCAACAACACCCGTAACAGGTCCAGTCTTTTCAAAGGACATTTGCGCATCAAGATTGATACCACCGGCTTTTATCCGATTTACGTAATGCTCCGTTCGCAATACCCCATGCGAATTGACATTTCTTAGATCTGCATGAACCAGTACCTCTGCGACTTTTTCGGCACTTTCTTCCTTCAATCCCGCTTCAGTCAATTTTTGTATGACCAATCGTTTGGCTTCCCCTGCTTGTATCGTTACGGTTGCCATATTCTCCCCCCATTGTTTCTATTGTCTATCTTTCAACAACAGCTTCTTTGCGGATGAACGGCAGTACTTCATCCAAGTATGGCAATCCTTCATTATCTCCGGAAACAGTGGTGACAATTGCGCCGACGGCATTGGCGAATGTCAACCTTTCATCGATCGGTAACCCTTGGAGGTATCCGTATATATACCCTGCGTCATAGCCATCCCCAGCACCCACAGTGTCAACCGGCCTAACTGGGAAGGCTTCTTTTTTATGCCATTCGCCTTTGTTATATAGTTTTGAACCATTTTCCCCATCTTTAATGACAAGCTGTTCAATGCCATTTACTTTGGCGAATTCCGCCAAGGAGTCCTCCGAGTCATTACCTGTAATCAGCTTTATTTCATCTAAACCTGAAAGCAAAATATCCACATGACCGAATAGATCTGAATAGACGGCTCTCGCTTCCTCGATGGACCAGAGCTTCAAGCGTATATTCGGATCGAATGAAACAGGGATTTCTTTTTGTTTGGCCATTTCCATGACACGCTTGGCTATATGTATATTCCTCGGATCTATCGCCAGAAAAACTCCAGTTAGATGGACGAGATCAATCCCATCAAACATGCTCCCTGTTATATCTTCGGGATTTAAAGTCAAGATGGGTGATTGTTGCCGGTAATAAAAAGTCTTTCCCGACCCATCCTCACGAATTTCTTTAAAGTTAAGAGATGTAGGATACCCGGATACAAAAGCAACATCACTCACATCAATGCCTTCTCCGCGTGCGAAATTATATATCACCCTGCCAAACTCATCATTTCCTAACCGGCTAATCCATTTCACGCGCATGTCAAGTCTTGCACAGCCAATGGCAAAATTCAGCTCGGCCCCTCCTACTTTTCGCTCAAAACGGTTTACGAAGCGTAAAGGTCCTGTCTCTTCCGGATTTAGCGTAATCATGGCGTCACCCAGCGTTAAAACACCATATTTTGATGACAATGCAGTACCTCCTTCTTTCGGCCAATCACAAATCCAAGCTACTATTGTGATTCAAACCGCTTTCGTTAGTAAATCGGTTTAGTGAAAAAGAATGATTTTACTAAACCGGTTTTGTAATTCATAAGGAAATTGTAAATGAAAACCCTGCCAAAAACAATAGAAAAATTAGATAATTTTAAATTAAATTTTTATTCGGCACATTTACAGCTCTTTTTATAAAAAAATAGGAATTAATCCATTTAATGCTAATAGCATACTTTCTCCTTCGTTTTGAATGATTAGCAGATTGGATTTTTACATTATCCAGGTTCCTAACAATTGCACTCTTTGCTATACTGAATCAATTGCTAAATAATTTGGAAGGGTTGTTTTGAATGAGTTATGTAAAAATTTACATGTTACTTACAGGAATCATGATCACCTGGGGATTAAACGTTTCCGTCCTTAAATTTATCGTTATGAATACGCAACCAGTAACCATAACAGCATTAAGGATCTTTACAGCTTCACTTATCGTCATTCTTATTCTTTTTTATCTAGGCCTGATACGCCTCCCTAAGAAAAAGGAGCTATTTTACGTTTTTGGCGGAGCGTTATTGAGTGTCGTTTTTCACCATTATTTCTTAGCTGAAGGGTTAACAATGACGTCCGGCTCCAATGCTGGGTTGATTTTGGGTATGGGGCCGATATTGACAGTCATCTTGACCATGGTTTTCTTTCGCCAAAAACCTACAGTGATCCGCCTGCTTGGTTTTCTGTGTGGCGCTTTGGGCGTAAGCTTTACCGTCATGGCTGGAGGCGGTGGCGTTCATTCTATCAATCTCGGAGATGTCGATATTCTGTTATCCATCCTTTCACAGGCGCTGAGCTTCATTTTGATTAATCAAGCGTCGAAAACGATGGATCCACGGCTATTGACCGGCTATATGATGCTAGTCGGTTCTTTCATTCTTTTTGCCATCAGCTTTTGGAAGGAACCGGACGGTTTATCTTCGCTTGCCGCTGCCCCCCCTTCCATGTGGGGAGCTTTCTTCTTTTCGGCAATTTTTGCCACTGCGCTGGGGCATATGAGTTATAATTATGCGATTGGGCAGGTCGGTGCAGCGGAATCCTCCATATTTCTTAATTTAAATACCTTATTCGCATTGGTAGGGGCTGTCATTTTTCTGAAAGAAGCCATCCTGCCTTCACATTTCATCGGGCTGATTTTGATCGTTATAGGCGTGTTGCTCGGTTCAGGAGCGACGGAAATGTGGATTCTCCAGAGGAAAAAACAGAAGGCTGCCTGATTGATTTCAGGCAGCTTACCTTTTGTACATTTTATAGGTCACTGGTTTACACAACAGGGACCATACCAGAGATGGGTATGGTCTGTAAACCTAGAGTCCGAATTGATTTTTTCTAGTATTCTTCATGGTTGAAAGCCTCGTGTTTTCATAGGGTTGTTAAGTGAGATATCCCACGCAAGAATGCTGATCGTTTACTTGCCTTTATCATTTAGCTTCATGCCTCTTATCAGTACTTCTGCCACTTCCGGACGGGTGAACTCCAACGGTGGAATCAGTCCCTTCCGCAGCATTTCCCTGACTTTCGTCCCGCTTAATATGAATCTATCTTCTTCTGTATGTGGACAAGTTTTCAAGGACGCCATATTCAAACACTTTTTACAGTAAAAGCTATGCTCAAAGAACAACGGTTTTATGCCAATCTTCACCGGGTCGAACTGGCTGAAAATTTCTTGGGCCTCATACGTGCCATAATAATCGCCTACACCCGCATGATCACGGCCAACAATAAAATGGGTGCACCCATAATTCTTGCGGACGATGGCATGAAAGACCGCTTCCCGAGGACCTGCATAGCGCATGGCAGCAGGATATATGGCAAGCAAGACCCGATCCGTGGGGTAGTAATTTTTTAATAGGGCCTGATAGCTTTCCATTCGAATATTTGCTGGTATATCATCCTCTTTCGTCTCACCGACCAGAGGGTGCAATAGGAGTCCATCAACGGTTTCCAATGCGGTTTTTTGCAAATATTCATGAGCCCGATGTACAGGATTCCTCGTCTGAAAACCTACCACCGTCTTCCAACCTAGTTCAGCGAACATCTTTCTCGTTTGTGCAGGATTCAAATGAAATTTTTCAAAGGGTTTATGTGAGGCCTTGTTTATGTGATGAATAGGTCCTGCTACATATATGTCCCCCTGACCAAACAGTTTTTTCACTCCAGGATGGTTATGGTCCACTGTTTTATACACAAGTTTTGCTTCCTGATGTTTATCGTATTCAAATTTCTCTTCAACTAAAATGATGCCGGCAAGCTCTCCTTCATCCGTGTATAATGCGACTTCATCGCCAATTTTCATTTGCCCTGCCTCTTCTTTCGTTACAGGGAGAGTGATGGGTATGGTCCATGGCAATCCGTTCGCTAAATGCATATCATTAATGACACTTTCGTAATCCGCTTTTCCCATGAATCCAATTAGTGGACTAAACCCACCATTTGAAATCATTTCCAAGTCAGACGCAATCCATTTCGATATTGTCAGTGAAAATAAGGATTCGCACATATCCAAATACTGTTTTCTGGCCTTTTCCGTTAATTCACGCTGGATCAGTTTGCCGCCATGTGGATCAATAGTGTTCCATTGAACATTCATATATAACCTCTCAATCATTTGATTTCATTCGTTTTATATGCTCCTTTTCAAACCCGACATCACATACCCGCATCGATTAAATAGTCGATGATTTGCTGCACGCATTCCTCTATCGTGTTCTGACTCGTTTCAATGATGATTTCCGGATTCTCCGGTTCTTCATAGGGAGCCGATACGCCAGTAAAGTGAGTGATTTCACCAATTCTAGCTTTCTTATACAATCCTTTTGGATCCCGTTCTTCACAGGCTTCAATCGGACACTTTACATATATCTCGATAAATTCATCGGTTTTCACCTTTTTTCTGACATCGTTGCGGTCATTGGCATAGGGAGATATGAAAGTGGCCAATACGACGATTCCGCTATCAACAAAAATTTTGGACATTTCTCCTATTCGCCTTATATTCTCTTTCCGGTCATTCGCACTGAAGCCAAGATCTTCATTCAGACCATTTCGTAAGTTATCTCCATCTAATATATACGTCGAAATACCTTTTGCATGAAGCCTGGCCTCAACCATATTTGCGATGGTGGACTTACCTGAACCTGATAATCCTGTAAACCAAAGAATATAGCTTTTATGTCCGTGCAGCGCTTGCCTATGCTGTTTCGTAATTGAAAAAACATGTTTATGGATATTCTCATGTTGACTCACACTATTTCCCCTTTTACCGTTTTTTATTGTTCCGGATGACAAAAATCAAGGAACCTGCCCACCCAAGCAAAATCAGCAAATAAATGGACACAGCCCAATCATCGACGCCACAAGTGACAATCAACGTTCGCGCATTCGTCAGAACGATGAAGCCCCCAACGAGGACACCCAATAAATGCGAAGGCAATTTTGTTACGATCCATGCAGCAATGGGAGCGGCAATGATTCCCCCAGCCATCAAGGAGATGACCCAAAACCAATTCACGTCCTGCCACCCCAGGGCAATGAGAAAACCAAGGGTTGCTGAAACGGCAATCGCGAATTCACTTGTATCAACGGTACCCACCACTTTTCTGGCAGGGACTCCTTTTTGTGATAGTAGAACTGGAGTGGTGATCGGTCCCCATCCTCCCCCGCCGGTTGCATCGGCAAAGCCAGCTACAAGTCCCAATAGTACCGATTTTTTTCTTGAGAGATTAATTGATTTCTTTTCACTTGTTTTGGTCGTTCTTAAAAAACGAAAAAGGACAAATACGCCAAGAATCAGTAAAAACAAGGAAATATACGGTTTAATCACTTCACCAGGCAATTGACTTAAAAAACAAGCTCCTGCAAATGCCCCGATCGATCCGGGGATGATCAATTTGAAAAGCGCTTGGCGATCGACATTCCCGAATTTCAAATGCGAAACGCCAGATGCCGCCGTTGTCACGACTTCCGCCAAATGGACGGATGCAGAGGCTACAGCCGGAGCGATTCCGAAAGTCAACAACAAAGAGGTGGATGTAACTCCATATGCCATTCCTAAAGAGCCATCGATTAGCTGAGCCAAAAATCCAATAAACGCGAAAACAATAAGCTTTCTCATGTTAGCCTCCTACAAAGCATTTCCTTTTTAAAGGAGCTGTTTCCATAACTTCCATCACAATTCAATCCATTGGCGCTCGTCCGATGTCCATTACCCCATAACAAAATAAATGACATCCCCGCCATATATGCAACTTCTATAGGATATGCAATCAAAGCGCTGGATGCTATAGACTTGTGTCTGAAAAAGATTCAATGCATGAAGAAGGACCACTCGATTCCCTCAACAAAAAAAGCCCCTTAAGGGCCTTCTTTTCCAGTTTAGTTATCATGCAAGATGGAATGGATCGGGTATGCGAGTCCAAGGGAGACACCACCAGGCTAAAGGCTCCAACAATATGCCCCTTAAAGAGAGGCTATTTCCCTACTGGTTCCTCAGCTCCGTCACTAACAATTGCTTCATTTTTGCATGATGTCGATTGACAACGAACCGATTTTCCCTTTTGATGCTGCCTGCATATTTCTTGGTCCCCATTTGAGTATGGATTCGATATTGTAATAACGGTTTGGGCACAAAGTGAAATTTGTAGTTTTGCATGATGCGCAGCCATAAATCATAATCGTGTGTGTATAGGAGGGCTTCGTCAAAAACCCCGATTTGCTCAAATACCTTTTTCTGAATCATGACGGAGCAGCCATTGATAATATTCCCCTTGATCATCGCTTTAATGAATTCAAGCCGTGTGGGCGGATTGATCCCGATGACCGGGGTGATGATTTCTCCGTTTTCATCGATGCAATAATAACTCGTATAGCTAAATTGGGCATTTTCCCTTTCCATTAAACGTAACTGGATTTCCGTTTTTTCCGGGTAAAAGATGTCATCAGAACTAAGCCAGCATATATAGTCACCTGTTGCATGTTCGATGCCAGTATTCAAGGCACTCGCTGTTCCGCCATTTTCCTTTTTGATAAATAGGATTTTATCTAGAAACGGTTCGATTTTTTCTGAATATAATGTAGAGCCATCATCAACTACGATTATTTCAATATTTTTGTAGGTTTGGTTGATTAAACTCTCCAAAGCTTTTTCAATGTATGGACAATTGTAGAATGGAACAATGATCGATACTTTTGACATGTACGAACCGCCTTTCAAGTAATGATTGTCTACCCATACGTTATGGATAAGGATGAACTCTTCCATGGTTATATTTATTTCACACGTATAAGATGTGTTCCATTCCCTAGTCTGGTCATTACTGAGATTAAAACGGCAATAAAACCACCATTCATGTCATACGTATATTAGATGGTCGTATCCATTCGAATTGGAGGGATAGGTAGCTTGTTCAGATAATATGAAATTGAAAACCCAGAGCCCTGTTGCTCCATTTTTATGAGGAGGGGAAGAATGAATATTTTGTTTGTTTTCTACGTTCCGAGTGGCGGTGTGGAAACATTGAATCGGCAGCGATTTATCGCGCTGAAAGAGCACGGTATCCATGCTCATTTTCTTTATTATGAAAACAGAAGGAATTACTTGAATGACCATAGTGCCCCAACATTCGTAACGAATGACAATGATGAAATCAAGGGGATATTGGAAGATGGGAACTATGCCGCTATCGTCATCGTTTCGGATTTCAATACGTTACCCAGATTCAGGTCCATGGGCTATAAAGGAAAAATGATCATAGAAATACAGGGATATGGTCCGAAACATGTCGCCAGAAAGGCACTTACCAATGCCATTGAAGTTGTCAATGAACATGCAGATGGGTTCCTTAATCCGAAAACGCCACATATCATGCAGTTATTGGATGAACTTTACCCGTCCTTTCCAACTTTCTCTTTTAATAATTGTTTTGATACCACTCAATTCGCACACAAAGAAATGTCCTTGGATGGCTTTAAAAAAATCGCTTGGATCGGAAGAATCGAAGATAACAAGAATTGGAGCGAATTCCTGAAGATAGGATATCAACTAATCAACAATTACAATCCGGATATCCGATTACTTATGTTTGAAGACCCTACATTAAGTGACCCCATTGAAAGAATCAAATTCGATAAAACGGTCAGCCGGTTAAATTTGAAAAGCAGACTTACGTTGCACTCCAATGTTCCGAATTCGCAAATGGCCGATTTTTTCTCTGTAATCGGTGATTCGGGTGGCTTTTTATGTTCCACCTCCAAGGTGGAGGGGGCCCCTTATGCATTGCTTGAAGCAATGAGTTGCAGATGCCCGGTGCTCACGACCGATTCCGATGGTGTAAGAAGTTCCATCATCCATGATCAAACAGGGAAATTTTATTCATTGGGCAACATTGATAGTGCCGTCAAAGAGGCGAAGGAGCTAATGAATAACGAGAGCCTGAGGGAAAATATCCGGGAAAACGCGCTGGAGCACGTAATCAAGAATTTCAGTCCAGATTTATATGCCCGCAATTTCATCGAAATGCTCGAAGCACTAGGAATATCCTCTGAATAATAAGAAAAACAGCCGGGATTATTTCATTCCGGCTGTCGTTCATTTTATTGAAACATTTCCCTGGCTGTTTAATTCAGGAGCCCTGCTTAAGCTTGAATTCTTCCAATTGCTGACGCTCAACTACTGTCAACGTTTGAAGCTTTTCATGAAGCAGTTCCTTTGCAAAATCGTATAAGGACATATCCAGGTGATTATATTGCTTGATCAGGTTTATTAATTCCGATGGTATTTCTTTTTTTGCCAGTCGTTTTTTTGTAATATTTTTTCTAGTATAGTGTATATCTCCCCATGCAAGTTGCTTTTTCAAACAAAAAAGTGTTTCATTGAACATCTCGGTGACTCCAACCAATGAAAATGTTTTAAGATTCTCCTTCGCTTTTTCCAAATCAGGTATTTCCTGACTCCCGCATACCATCAATGTTTGCAGATTCGATGCTTCGGGGCCTTTTACTACAAATTCCTCCAAAGTCATTTCTTTTACCATTTCGTAACCTGGGTAGTCCTTTAAAAAATAATAAGCAGAAATGACCCGATCTACAGGATCGCGCAGCATCGTAAAATAATGGAATGGTTTTGAAAACTCCTCATGTATTCCATAGAAATAATGACCGGAAACCGCTTTGATATTCTTCTTTTCCTGTTCCGTTAACTCGGACAGCTTCATCATCTTCTTTTCGAACGAGTCATGATCATATATTTCTCTAAGTTTGTATTGTTTTTTTAATATTTCATTGATCGTCGTTCCCCCTGTTTTGGGAACATGCATAAAAATATCCAGTACACCTTCGGACATAAATGTACTCCTCCCTCTTCCAAAAAGCTCTTTTTATGAGTGGGCTGTTTTCTCATACTTTGTTACCATTCACGAAGTAATCCGTTGTAGTCGATTTCCCCTCCGGTGCTCCGCTTTACAGAAGGCCGTCAGTGAGCCTCTCCGGCGTGGACCTTGTTATGTCCCGCCTATCCAGCTGCTCAAGCAGGAGTCCGCCACTCCAATCAACCTTAAATCGTTTCATTTGAAAAACAACGATCCTTACGAAAAGAGCCTATAAATTTTTCAAGTTCTTTTTAAGAATTGGACGATAATGGCTTTCAATCGTGAGAATATCCGCTAGCATTTCAGGCTGGAATCTACTTGTACCAGACCCTTCGTGTATCCTAAATTTTGTGAGAACTTCATCCAAATAATACATTTTATATCCATTGACTAAAAGACGAAGCCACATTTCATAATCATGCGTATAGCGGTGATAGGTATTAAAATAGCCGACCACATCGAATACGTCCTTCTTCAACACCACGGTGCAACCATTCACGGCATTACGAAGTAAAAATGCATGGTACACTCCGTTTTCTATATCCGTAAAGCGCTCTCCCGTCCAAGACAAAATGATTTCATCGTCCTTATTGATACTATCAAAATTCGTAAAGCTCACCTCTGCACCATGTTCGAGCATAAAGGAAATTTGATTTGATACCTTTTCTGGCAGAAAGTAATCATCCGAGCTTAACCATGCGACATATTCACCCTCAGCAGCATGGATTCCATGATTCAACGCAGTAGCGGTTCCCCCGTTTTCTTTTTTTTCATAACGGATTTTCGTAAGGAATGGCTCGATTTTCTCAGTAAAATCGGTCGAACCATCATCCACCACGATGATTTCTATGTTCGTATAAGTTTGATCAAGTGCACTTTGAATGGCTTGATCGATATAGGGGCAATTATAAAATGGAATAATGATTGATACTTTCGGCTCCATTGCCTACCCTCCCAAAATAACTTTCACTTACTATAGGTCCTTTTCTTCGTCAGTTTAACTCTCGGTAAAAGGTAAGGATATCCCTTATAGATGTTTCAAGCGGAATACTGGGCTTCCATCCCAAATTCACCAGCTTAATAGGTTCGATTGCTGGCTTATTGTCGATTAAATCATTGCTCTGTGTGCTCATTTTTATTTCTTCCCTCGTTACAGTCCTATACCCTTGAATGATTTGCCCCAAAGAACAAGTATGACCTGAAGCAACGTCATACGTTTCGCCAGACTTCCCATCCTTCAACAGAAAATCATAAGCTCTCACTGCATCTCTAACGTCCAAGAAATCACGTTGAGCGTTGGGATTTTCGACTTCAAGCACCTTTTCTGATCCTTTCTTTTCCATTTCAATGATTTTTTGCGCAAAAATGGAACAAACCCCAGTGGATACACCTGGTCCGATCAAATTGGACGGCTTGGCAATGATGACTTCCATGTTATATAAAGCTGCCCAGGATTGTGCAATAAGTACTTGAAGTGTCTTACTCAAACTATAAGGATGGGGAATCGAATTGAGGGAGGCAGGGTCAAATTGGAGAGCTGAGCCAACTATCACGATTTTGCAGGTTGGACTTTCCCTGCGTAGGGCATCGATCAAGTAGGCTGTGGACATGGAATTTGCCTCTAAGGTCGATAATGGATCCACCCATGATGCACCAACGTGATTTTGGCCTGCCAAATGAAGGACATACTGAGGTTTGATCTTTTTGACAAGCTGATAAACCTCGTTTCCGTTCGTAAGATCACAATATTCCATGTTAATTTGAGCATCGACATTTATCTTTTTCCGTGAAACGGCTGTAATGTCATAGCCTGCTTTTAAAAAATGGGCACATGCATGCTGGCCCGTGAATCCGCTTGCCCCGGTGATTATTAATTTCCTTCGTTGCTTCATTGACTTCTCATCCATTCGTTAATGATCTAAATAACCGCTACGATCGCCCTTATGCTGAATGTCCGTCCAGTCAGGGGCAGGAAAGACCTTATTTCCTCCCCCAAACCAACTTGTGAAGCCATCCATCTCTAGCGGTGCATGAATCGCCATCTTAAATACAGTTTCCCTATTACATTATGTCTGCATCTGCTTGATTGCCATGGGCTGTTCTCACATACACAGCCGAAAGGGGAAATTAACTCATTTGCCCTACATGCCGGACCGTTGTTACCCACTTTCCTCTAGCTCCACATCGGCGACCACACTCGAAGATTGAGAATAGTTCTTGAACGTATGAAGGGTAACCGTTTTTTTGCTCATTGAAACTGAAGGGCAAACTCCCTTGAATTCCTGGACATAGGCTTCCCCGCTGAAAATCCGACTATTTTTTTTGATAGTGAACAACTCGTCTATACGAAACATGCGCCACTTTAATATATTAGAGTATTCCATAATAAAAGAGGTGTTAACACTATGGGGAAATTTTTAGATGCTCAGACTTCACAGAATGCTAGTTATCGGGATTCCATTTCCATACCTGTAAGTGCAACTCCAGCGCTGTTCGGTTCATTGGGGCTTAATACGACCGGAACCGGAGCTAATCTTCGAGTTGAATTCACTTTCACGGCTACTTTAAGCAGCTTGGCCGCGATTCTGACTCCCATCAACATCGAGATTTACAGGGGCTCAGGTGTCGGCAGGGTTCTCGTTTATTCCGCCCAACAAACCTTACCGGTAGCTGGTTTGGGGGTTGCCTCCGAAACGATCATTTCATTGTCCGGTGCGGACTTTAATCCACCTGCACCCAGTAACTTTTTGGTCTATCAAGCATTCATCAGCACACCTGGCGGGATCGTCATCGCACCGACCCGAACTGGACCGGAGAGTTTTTTCGCAGCTGCTTATTCCGACTGATTGATTCTTAGTGGTAAATGGTGATGTTGCGCCATCTTTGAATAGCTTCAGGGCGGGTACTAAATGGTGGGACAAGTACCCGTCCTTATATATTTCTTTTTTTCTATTTGCCCCCTAAACTAGCTACATAATGTGTTGGCTCTTGACAGCCCATTTTTCACGAATGCTCATAACGAGTTACATAACGCTCGATCATTCAATAATATGAACAAAGGGGAGATTGCCATGAAAATATTACTTGCCACTTTTTGGGTCACGCCACATGTTGGCGGTGTCTGGAATTATATGCAGCAATTAAAGGATAAGCTTGTAACATTAGGACATGAGGTCGACTTTCTTAGCTACGGTGAAAATCATGAATATGTCCACATCATTAACGAAAACCGCAGGATAGATATGGATGAATTGCTTTCCGAAGAGGTTTTGCGATACATGAAACAGCATAATTCTCCCACTCATCCTGATCCAATCATCCACTATTACGAAACTCGGTGTGATTTCTTTCAGCTGGGTGCCGATTATTTAGGACTGGATAAATATGATGTCATTCATACGCAAGATATCTTTTCAACTGTCTGCATTAATCGGATCAGAGCGAAAAAAACAGCGCTCGTCGCTACGCTTCACGGTTGTGTTGCCCATGAACTTAGGAGTGCTTACTATAGCTCCAAAGTCCCTAAACAAAGCATTGCAAAAGAAGGCCGTGATCATTTTGATCAATTGGAATATGATGGGGCGACTTCTGCTGACCATACGATAGTGGCGAATGAATGGATGAGGGATGTATTGACTGATGAATTTAACGTTCCGAAAGAACAGCTGAGTGTTTTTCATTATGGCTATGATACCGAGGCCTTCTTGAAACGGGTGGATGAAAAAACCGAAATCGAACGACCTGAAAAGAAGAAAGTACTTATTTATACAGGCCGGCTGAGTGAGTTCAAAGGAGTTCATCATTTATTAAATGCACTATCTCGATTAAAAAAATCCAGAACCGATTGGGTTTGCTGGATTGCCGGGGACGGCCCGATGGAAACGGAGCTGAAAAATAAAACGAAAGCTCTTCGTTTGGAAGATGATGTGGTCTTTTTAGGCAGACGGGATGATATTCCTTATTTATTATCCATTTCGGATATCTTTGTACTGCCTACTTTGATGGAAAATCAACCTTTGTCGGTAATAGAAGCGCAAATCTCCGGAATGGCTGTCATTGCCAGTGATGTTGGAGGAATTCCTGAAATCATTGATCATGGAATCACGGGAGTATTATCACCTGCCGGGGATGAGCAGATGCTATCCACCCATATTGAATATTTATTGGAACATGATTCCTATCGCAACAATCTTGGAGTAAATGCCCTGACGTGGGGATTGGATCATTGGTCGCCAGATAAAGCGGTACAAAATGTGCTGAGTGTATACGAACATGCATTATCCCAAAAGGGAAATAATCACTAGCTACAAAAAGATGCTGACCGGCAATTAAAATCTCAGCATCTTTCTGTAGCTTTTTTCCTAAAGAACGCTAGGTAACAGCTTAAGCCAATCTGAATCAGCTGACATACAATACTAAAAACAGATAAAAGGGGTATGATGCATGAAGGCTATCGTGACTGGCGGAGCGGGGTTCATCGGTTCCCATCTTGTGGAAGAACTTATCTTGAATGGTGCCGAGGTACATGTATTGGATAATATGATATCCGGACACATCGATCATGTACATCCCAATGCCGTCATCCATACTGAAGATATACGCAGCAAGGAAGCTGCTCAAACGATCATGAAGGTAAAGCCTGACGTGGTCTTCCATCTGGCAGCACAGGCAGATGTGGCTCGCTCCATCCTCGATCCCCAGTATGATGCTGATGTTAATATCAACGGAACGATCAATATGCTCAAGGCATGTCAGGAAGCTTCTGTAAGGAAGCTGATTTTCTCTTCCACTTCAGGAGTCTATGGGAATTTACAGAAGGACTTGATCTCAGAAAGTGACCCGACCGGACCGGTTTCTTATTATGGTCTATCCAAGTTAGCGGCGGAAGCTTATATCCGTTTATTTCATGGGCTATATGGTCTCGAGTATACGATTCTCCGTTATGGAAATGTGTATGGTCCTAGACAGACGGCAAAGGGTGAAGGCGGAGTCGTCGCTGTCTTTTTAGAAAGGATAAAAAAAGGGCTGCCTTTACGCATACACGGTGATGGTGAACAAACCCGGGATTTTATCTATGTGAAGGATATAGTCAGAGCAAATACCGCTTCGGTTAATCACGGCAATCAAGAAACCATCCAGGTCAGTACGGCACAGAAAACATCAGTAAACCAACTGTTGAGTATGCTTACGCAAATACATGGCTCTGCCGTGGAAACCCTTCATTCAGTCGGAAGGACTGGAGATATCAAGCACAGCTGCCTCGATAACAGGAAAGCCCGGCAATCGCTGAATTGGTATCCAAAGACAGCTATCTTTCAAGGGTTATCCGAAACCTATTCTTTCTCTAGTAAACGGTAGGTACCTGGAAATTCTCAAGAACTATCGATGATTCTTCGGGTTAAGGGAATCCATGACTTAACCCTTCTTTCTTATAAAAAAACCCTAAGCAGGAACTAACGCAATAATGACAGCGCTTACATTTTAGTTGCCCCCCCGCCAGGAAACTTGATTCATCCACCTTTATCATCACCAAAAAAGTGGATACCATTTAATAGGACGGAGTTTTTTGACTCGCCCTATTAAATGGTAAGTTTCCTGTACAAAGAGATAGTTACATACCGAGTCCAATCTTAATTGAATGGCATGATAATTTATTCAAAACTTTTGTCCGGGTTTATTCTCCATCCATTTTTTCAATTCCGCTAACATCTCTTGGTACGTAGGCATTTTATATTGAAAATCAATTCTTGTATTCTTTATGGATCGATCTAAATGCATGGATGAATCAGGAATGATTTCGACATCGGTTTTTTGAAAAATTTGCTGCAGCAATTTTAATAGAGCGGCCTTAGAGATTTTTTCATCTGACCCAAGATGATATAATCCAGTAATCTTCTGTTGAATCATCCTATCCAGAACCTTGGCCAGTTCGAGCGTTGTCACCCCATTCCAAAACACTTTTTCGAATCCCTTGATCTCACCTTTTTGCTTCATGAACCAAAGAAATAAACCAATTCCGTCTTCCTTTAACTCCGGTCCAATAATGGAGGTACGGATGGTCAAATGTTTTTCACTTATTATTTCACCCAAGTGTTTGGATTGACCATAAATGGTGGAACTATCAGGTGTATCCTTCTCCGTATAATCTCCTGTTGAACCTGAAAAGACACAATCCGTACTAATATGAATCAATTTCCCATTATTGCGTTCAGTCAGCTTAACAAGCTGATGCGGAAATACACTGTTAACCTGAAAAGCTAGTTTTGTATTATCACTTGCATGATCATTTAAAATGCCGATGCAATTTATCGTAATGTCCGGTTTTACCTTATCCATTACATCTTCAAGACTCGTTACGTCGGTTACATCCAAATACAATCCCTTCACATCATTCGGATCCCGCGTCGTATATGTTACCTGATACTTGGAGTCCTGAGTGAAATAGTCTTTTATTACATGGCCTGCCATTCCTTGTCCACCAAGTACTAGTACCTTCATGTTAAATGAAGCCCCCATTCTTTAACATTTCCTTGATTTTTGATTTATCGATCAACCCTGTGGCAGAGTTATAATCTTCCAAACTAACAGGCTGGTATTGGGCGTAATGCTCCTTTATCCCCTTGATGTGGATGGCTGGAAGGATGACATAATATTCATCATCATAGGCAATGGCCGTCGTGCTTTCATATTCCGAAAGCAGGATTTCATGGAGCTTTTCACCCGGACGTATACCCAGGACCTCGACTTCCACATCTGTCTTTTTCGATGCTTCGATCAACACTTCAGCAAGGTCGATGATTTTACAGGAAGGCATCTTCATCACGAATATTTCTCCGCCGACACTTTCAAACGTTGCTTTGAATACTAATTTTATCGCTTCTTGAATGGTCAAAAAGAACCTGGTCATATTCAAGTCGGTTATTCCGATTTTCCCTTTTTCTTTAATTTGCTTTTTGAAGACGTGAATGACGCTTCCGTTGGTTCCTAAAACATTGCCGCCGCGGATACATACGAATCTGGTTTTCGTGTTTAACGTATTCGCGTGGATGATCAATCTTTCCGCCATAGCTTTTGAAAGACCATAAAAATTGGATGGATTGGATGCTTTGTCGGTGGAAATGTTCACGACCGAATGTACATTACAGCTAATGGCTGCTTCTATTACATTCTGTGTTCCTATCACATTCGTTTTTAGCGCTTCGATCGGTTGATCTTCACATACAGGCACATGCTTTAAAGCTGCCAAATGGAAAATATAATCGACGCCTTGGCATGCCTCCACCAATGCTTCCTTTTCTTTTACGTCGCCAATGATGAATTGCAGCTTTGGATTATTATCGAATTCCTGTTTCATCGTGAATTGGTTCGATTCATTTCTGGAGAAAATCCGGATTTCACTTGGTTCGAAATCCAATAATTGACGAACCAATTCATATCCCCACGAGCCTGTACCGCCTGTTACTAAAATTTTACGATTCTTAATCAATTTCATGGCCTCCCAGTATAATTTTAAGGACTTTATCTGACACGTTTTTATGGTCGTACCCTTCTGGAAAAGACCAGTCTTTTTGTTGGTTAACCATAATGTTCACACAATTGAGGATTTGTTTAGCATTTATCCCCGATAACATATTACTGCCAGACTCAATCGTTTCCGGCCTTTCAGTCGTTTTCCGGATGGTAACGGCAGGAACATGGAATAAACAACATTCTTCTTGGACGGTACCACTGTCGGTCAATACACAATAGGCATTTTTCTCAAGCTTCACGAAGTCAAAGAAACCGAAGGGCTCGTGAAATTCTATCAGCGGGTGTACATCTAATTGGGGACTGCGTTCTATGCGGGATTTTGTCCGGGGATGTAAACTGCAAATGACTCTTTTTTGATACGTTTCGGCAACTAAATTAATGCCCTTCATGATTTCAAGCAAACGGTCTTCATGATCAACATTTTCCGCACGATGGATAGTTACGAGGAAATAATCCTCTTTTTCCAAGTTGATTTTGTCCAAAATAAAGCTTTGCTCAATCTCATTATCGAAGTGGTTCAAGACCTCATGAATCGGGTTTCCCGATAAATAGATCCTTTTACTTGGAATACCTTCTTTCAACAGATTCTCCTTACTTTGAGGTGTGTAAGGTAAATTCAAGCTTGAAACGGCATCGATGATCCGTCGGTTTTTCTCCTCTGGTACTTCAAGATCAAAGCAACGGTTTCCAGCTTCCATATGAATGACCGGTATTCCCAGTCTTTCCGCTAGAATGGAGCTGAGCCCGGAGTTCGTATCCCCCAACACCAATACTTTATCCGGCTTTTCATTTAAAAGGATGGTTTCCAAATCCTTGAAAATGGCAGCTAATTGTTCGCCGAGGGTTTTCTGTTGATTCAGCAAGACATAATCAGGCTTCCTTACCTGAAGCTGTTGGAAGAAAATCTCACTTAAGGATGAGGTGAAATTCTGCCCGGTGTGTACGAGTATATGTGAATCGGCATACTGATCCAATTTCTTTATAATGAGACTTAATCTGATGATTTCAGGCCGAGTCCCTAATATGGTCATTACTTTCACGATTTGCACTCCTTACTCTTTTCTAGTATGTGTCCTCTCCGTCTACCCTTTATTGTATGCACCTCAAATCCTATTGATATAGGCTAACCTATTAGATTTAAGCCTCTATTTAAGCAATTAGCGGCTTTTCAACGCCACTTCCGTCCATGGCCCAAGATGCGTTGAATGATCGTTCCCCGCCCAAAAAGGACTAGGAGTATCTCCAAGTCCTTTCATGCTCTAGACAAGCTTATTGTAATACAGCTTGTCTAGAGTCTTTTTATAAGGGTGTCCAAGGCACTCCATTGGACGCGTTTTAACACAGGAGTCTTGCAAGCCAACTCCACTCCCCTATGGTTTAACATTTAGGCAGTGCTTTTTTTTCGATCTATTGTTCTGCATCGTCGATAACGTTGTACAACGGGGGGCAGTTCATATCGTGATAGCAGGTTGTCCTTGTTAGGCTGTTTTCTTTTTAAGGGATACGGCTGTCACAAAAACGATGCAACATAAAGCAAGTGCGAACCCATACGCATGATGGAAACCACATATCATCGCTTCGTTTAACAATCCTTTTGTAGGCGTCACCCCTGCTTGCTCCAAGAAGCTTGTCCGGCCATGCGTGGAAACCCCTAAAGCACCTGCCATCGGTTGTAACGTATTCGACATGGCTGTTCCATGCGGATATAAGTGAGGCGGCAATTGGTTGAGAGCTCCTGTTTGAGACGGCATCATAATGGTTGCGATCGCCAACATCAATGCCATATAGACCAGGATAAATGCCCAGGCTGGTATAGAGAATGAAATGGTACTGTAGATGATCATGGTCACAATCAATAGGACTGTACCAGGAATGATCATCCTTCTTGGGCCATACTTATCGAATAATATCCCAATTTTCGGTGATAAAGCACCATTCAACAAGGCTCCTGGCAATAAAAGCAATCCAACTGTTTTCGCCTCAAATCCAAGTGGTCCTTGTCCATACATCGGTAATAGGACTTGGGATTGGTTGAGCTAGAAAATAGAGAAGACATCACATGGACATACATTAGTCCTGCTTCATTCTTCGATCCAAAAGGAAAACGCACAGGTTCTTACCAAGTAGGAAAAAATCATGTCATCGTAACAGTCAAGGAAATAGCTATATCAGCTATGCTGACTACGCGATTGCCGTTGTAGATGAGATTGAGAATCCAAAACACGTCAATCAAAGATTCACTCTTGTGGGAGAAGCACAATAAAGAAAAGGGCCCTTCCACCAAAAATGTGGAAGAGCCCTCTTTATGTCGCATGTTTCCCTTTGCAGTTAATGGGGTTGAACGTTAGGTTCAAAAGAAGTTCGAGATTTAATAATGCCGGATCTCTTTTGTCTACAAACTGAACGCACTTGGCATTTATCCAAGTCCGTTTTGTGCACCATCATACTACTGTTTAAGGAGATTGCATAAGCGCCATCAATCTCCAGGGATTGGTTTGGCAATCATTTTTGAAATTGTAATTCATGAAGATTGGCAAAAATGCCGCCCTTCTTAAGCAAATCATCATGACTTCCCTCTTCGGCAATACCTTCTTCCGTAACCACGATGATTTTGTCAGCGTTCCGAATGGTTGCCAATCGGTGCGCAATGATCAATGTCGTCCGGTTTTCGGCAAGTTCCGTAAGGGCCTGCTGAATGATTCTTTCCGTCTCCGTATCAAGGGCGGAGGTTGCTTCATCGAGAATCAATATTGGCGGATTTTTCAAGAACATCCTCGCTATCGCAATCCTTTGTTTCTGTCCTCCCGATAGCTTCAGGCCACGTTCCCCGATTTGAGTCTCATAACCATCTGGAAGTCCTCCGATGAAAGCTTCCAAATGGGCCTTACGGGCAGCTTCATGAATTTTTTCATCCGTCGCATCAAGCATTCCATAAGCGATATTTTCCTTTAATGTACCTGTAAAAAGGAATACATCCTGCTGGACAATCCCAATTTGGGACCGCAACGACTTTTTCGTCATTTCCCGGATATCGATTCCATCAATGGAAATGGAGCCCGCATTCACATCGTAAAATCGGGGGATCAATGAACAAATCGTCGTTTTCCCTGCCCCTGACGGACCTACAAATGCGATGGTTTCCCCAGCATTTATCGTTAAATCGATACCTTTTAATACAGGCTTTTTGTCTTCATAATTAAACGATACCTGTTTAAAAGCTATATCCCCCAAAAGGGAATTGACTGCGATGGCATCACTTTTATCCACTACATCCGGAGCGACGTCAAGCAGTTCAGTAAATCGCTTGAAACCTGCCATCCCTTTTGGATAAAGCTCCATCAAAGCACTGATTTTGTCGATTGGCTTGAATAACACGTTGACATATAATACGAAAGCCACTAATTCCCCGTTAGAAAGCTGCCCATGGTAGGTTAACCAAGCACCCATCACCAATACGGCCAGGGTCATGAATCTCGTCATCATGTATATGCCTGATAAGCTGAACGACATCACTTTATATCCAACGAGCTTCGCTTTGCGGAACTTGCGATTATTCGTTGAAAACCTGTCCATTTCATATGCTTCATTCGTGAAGGATTGAACGACCCTCACTCCTGAGACACTATCCTCGACACGGGCATTGACATCGGCAACCTCTGTATACATTTGCTTCCACGCTTTATTCATCTTTAAATTGCTTATGACAATTAATAAAACGAGGAGCGGCAATATACAAACAGATACGAGTGCCAGTTTCACATTGATGGTCAGCATGATCCAAAAGGCACCGACAAAGGTCATGAAGGCAATGAATAAATCTTCAGGACCATGGTGGGCAAGTTCCCCGATATCGAACAGGTCATTGGTGATACGGCTCATGATATGGCCGGTTTTCGTGTTGTCAAAGAAACGAAAAGATTGCTTTTGCACATGTTGGAATAATTCCTCACGCATATCCGTCTCAATATTTATGCCTAGTTTGTGACCCCAATATCCTACAATGAATTGCAGGAAGGTACTAATGATATAAATCAGCAATAAACCTGCACTTACAGTAACAATTGCAGACCAGTCATCGCCAGGCAGCAGCGTATCTATAAACCACTGAACCGCGAGAGGGAATGCGAGTTCAAGTACAGCAACAACGACTGCACTGAAAAAGTCGATAATGAATAACCGCTTATGCGGCAGATAATATGAAGCAAAACGTCGAATCATCAAATTTTCTCCTTTTATACATATACTAAGGAGTATAATTCGATATTGGATATTCGGCAAGCATTACGGTTTCATGTAGATGAAATATGGTAAAATCATCTGTATAAAACCAAACCGGCCCGACCCATGGAAAACAAATCAAGGAGTGAATCCAATGTAACGATTACAACCATTCTATTACACTAAAAAAATCTTATAAGGATGGTATTCATGAAAAATAGATCGTTTCGCTTCCTATGGGTCGGGCAAGCATTTGCAAATCTCGGTGATATATTTTATGTAGTCGGGTTGATTTCACTCATATATGCCATGACGGGATCTGCCTTTTATTTGAGTTTGCTTCCGTTCACCACAACGATTTTCCGGTTTATCAGCAGTTTGCTTGCGCCACTCGTTATCGACAGGTTCCCATTAAAAAAGATCCTTGTCCAATCGCAATGGTGGAAGACCATCCTGCTCGTTATCATGGGAATCACCCTTCATTTCAGTCACGGTTCTGCCATTGTCGTCATATGCTTCATTGCTTCGATCTCATTATTGGATGGTGTCGCTGCCCCAGTGAGTGCAGCTTTGGTTCCGCAATTGGTCCCGGCAAAAGAACGGATGAAAGCGAATGGTTTCCTGAATGTACTCACGCAGACCATCTTTGTAGCAGGATGGCCACTTGGTTCCGTTTTATTAATCAATACGAACAGCCAGTTCATCATTTGGTTTACGGTCATCTTATTTGCCGCATCAACGGGCCTTGCTGTGAAAATGGAAGTTCATGAGGAACTGACTACAGTCCACACCCATCCATCCAGCTGGGATTCGATTACATCCGGATGGATGGCGATTCGTCAAATCCGAACCATCCGCACCCTCATTTCGCTTGATTTCATAACATCTTTAGCTTCAAGCGTTTGGGTGGCTGCCGTGATATATGTATATGTTGAACAGAACTTGCAATTAAGTGAGGAATGGTGGGGATACATTAACACAAGCTACTTCATCGGCATGATCCTCAGTGGATTGATCGTCATCCGTTTTGCCAGATTCATTGAAAAGCATACCCGTGACTTCATTATCATCGGGCTTTTACTCAATTCCTTGCTGATCCTGTTTTTCGGATCGACAACGATGCCTGCATTGGCTTTGTTGTTTGCATGTCTGTACGGATTCCCAGAACAAATTCGCGATGTAATCTACACCAAGCTGTTCCAAGATCACGCATCGGAAAAGACGTTAGCCAAAATTCATGCCGTTTGGGGAGCGGTAATCAACCTTACATTCGCCGGCTCTGTCTTATTATTAGGATATATAACGGAAACATATGGTGTCCAAACGACGTTTCAATTTTCTTCCGCAATCGTGTTCCTAGCCTTTCTTTATGCCCTTCTAAAAAGAAAGGAACTGGGCAGGAAAGAGTCTTAAAGCACCACATATCGGAAAAGGAGCCTTGTTTAAGGCTCCTTTCAGTTTGTTGATAAAACGCCCACTATTCCTTCACATAATCATGCTATTTTATAATCATAATGTTCTGATCCAAAAACGCCCAATTTTGCGGAAATGCCAAACCGATTTGCCAATACGTGGCACCAATCAGTTCATAAGCATCAATCATTTCGTATTTTGCACTAATCGAACGGATATCTTCATACCAAACGACATGTTTCGCATCTTCTCTCCAATACGAATAGGTAGGGGAAGCCGCTGTCGTATCAAAATAGATTTCGGCTCCCATTGCAATCGACAAATTTTGGGCACTTTGAGCCGATAAGGCTTTTGTCTCATGAGTTGGGATGATCCAGTCATACCCATACATGGGGAATGCCGACTGCAATTTATATTCAGGTATATTCGTCAACGCATACCGGAGAACCTCGCCCATCCACCAAAGCGGGGAAATCGGTTCCGGCGGACCAGTTGGGTACCCATAATCAATCGTCATGATTGCCACAAGATCAGCTGCCTCCCCAATCCCCCGATAATCATGCCCCCCGACAATGCGATTGTCAGGGTTATCTGCCGTTTTTGCATGCACGTTCACATGTAAAGTCAGTTCGTTCAACTCTTCCTTTAACTCCTTTAAAAATTGGACATAATCGAAACGTCTAGCGGGAGGAATGAATTCGATATCCATACTGACTCCCCCATATTCCCTCTGCCTGACGAAATTAAGCAAACTATTGATTAAATTCCGCCTGGATCCTGAACTTGCGAGGACATCTCCTGCTAAATCGGCATCAAAATCACCGTTTTGAAAATTGCGAAGCATCAACAGCGGCGTCACCCCTGATTGCTTGCATTTCACGATAAGCGGTCGATCATCGCCTTCAACGTAAGCATTTCCCTCCCTCGTAAAGGAATAAGCCACAATCGCTAAATAAGTTAATTTATCACCATGCTCTTCAAGAGTCTCGAACACCGCTCCTCCTGAAGTCGGAAAGGCAAAGCCAAGCGTGATCAATTGGTTTTTATAAGGCGACGGAACCAAAATTTCCGTGCCTACCCTTAAAGAGTTTGCGACAATGCCTGGATTGGCTTTGATGATGGATGCTGCACTCGTGCCGAAACGACGGGCAACCATTGAAAGTGTATCCATGCTTTTTATGATATATTTTCGATTTGCGACGGCTGCATCCGGTATATACAACGCCAGGCCAGGAACCAAAGCAGTTGATTCCAATCCATTGACTTCCATTATCCGCGACGGGGTAACTTGATTTTTCTCGGCAATTCCCCAAAGACTATCACCTTTTTCCACAACAATGATCGTCATTTACACCCCTCCAAACTCCCTTCAAGAAGTTTATGATATTCAGGCATTTGGATAGAACGGATTCTCACAAATTCACGGAGACGAATATCGCCTCAGCCTGTTCCATCAAAAGCGACTTTACCTTGCCAATAAGCAAATCTCATCAAAAAAGGAGGCAATCCAAAAGGATGCCCCCATGTAATTCACCTGCTTCCCGTTCCATTCATCCTTTCAGCCTTCAAAGCAAATCTTTAATATCATAGAACTTCCCATTATCCAAATCTCCTGCTTCAAGTAGCTGCAACAGTTTTTCAGCTACCAATTCAGGGCTCCTCAGCATCCCCTGGTCTTTATATTCATGAAATTTGTCCCGATCGGCAAAGTCTTGCTCATCTGCTGACCGGATCGTTCCCTGCATATCCGTATCCATTACACCAGGAGAGAAAGAAATGAGAGACGCAGGGAAAGGTGCTTTACCTTGTTCCAAACCTGCCACCCTTGTGAACATTTCGAGTCCTGCCTTCGTACTGCAATAGGCGGCCCAGCCATGGTAAGGATTTTTTGCGGCTCCTGATGAGATGTTGACCACTACCTTCTTCCTGTCGGAATCCTTTGTTTGCTTAATGAATTCATCAGTCAAGACGGCGGGTGCCATGAAGTTAACTCTCATGCTCGTTTCCAAGGATTCTTGGCCTAGATTTCCAATCGGCTTGATTGGGTCAATGACACCAGCATTATTAATGAAATATATATCACTTTTTGCATCAACTTCCATGAGCATGTCCCGGACTAACGAACTGAGCTTTTCCGTTTCCTTTAAGTCCATCGGCAGGAAAGTGAATTTCGTCCCCGATTGGCTAGCCACCTCCTCCCACTCGGGATCTTTCGTACGAGATATCAAAATGCATCGATCGCTTGAGCCCAAAACTCGCTTGGCAATGGCAGCCCCTAATCCTTTTGATGCTCCTGTTATGATAAAAGTTTTCATGATATATCCCCCTTCTTTTTCGACACCATCATTGTATCAAAAAAAGCGGCCCCTATTGTCAGGACCGCTTCATTTAATGATTATAAAATAGGTGAAAGCAGCCTTGCAATCGATTCTTTAAAGCGGATCCATTTCGATCGTTTTTCAAATTCTTCAATAGTAAGCTGCCTGCAGACTTTGACATCCTTATAAAAAAACCTGGTCAGCGTTTCCGCCATTCCTTCATCGTAAATGAAGGCATTGACTTCAAAATTCAATTTAAAGCTTCGGACATCTATGTTCGCCGTCCCAACAGAAGAAACCTCCTCGTCCACCACGATCATCTTTGCATGGATGAAGCCGTTATCGTAGATATAAACCTTGGCTCCCGCCCTTAATAATTGCCCTGCATTGTATGTTGTTGCCCAATAAACGAAAAGGTGATCAGGTTTATTCGGTATCATGATTTTAACATCCAATCCTGACAAGCTGGCAATTCTAAGTGCATCCAATAAACTTGCATCCGGTATGAAGTAAGGGGTTTGAATGAGAATTGATTTCTTTGCTGAAGAAATTAATTTAATATAGCCATTCTTGATTTGTTCCCATTCGGAATCCGGCCCACTCGTCACGATTTGCAAATCTATATTGCCTTGAGGTTCTAAAGTAGGAAAATAATGAGGTTGATAAATGATATCATGGTTTTTGGAAGCTTGATTCCAGTCCAGGATAAAACGCGTTTGAATGGCTTTGACGGCAGATCCCATTATGCGAAGATGAGTATCACGCCAGTAACCGAATTTCGGATTAAGTCCCAAATATTCATCCCCGACATTGAATCCGCCAACATACCCTACCTTTCCATCAATGATGACGAGCTTTCGATGGTTACGGAAGTTCAGGCGTAAATTAATAAACTTCAACTTGGAAGGAAAAAATGCTTCGACTCGGCCGCCAGCCTGCCTAAATTCCTTGAAAAAGCTTTTTGTCATTCCCCTTGACCCCAACTCATCATATAGCAAGCGGACTTTGACGCCTTCATTAGCCTTTTTAGTCAAAGCTTCAAGGAACCGTTTACCAAGACCGTCCCTTTGAATGATGTAATATTGTACATGAATATGGTTTTCGGCCGCTTCAATATCTTTAAAAAGCTGTTCAAACTTCTTTTTTCCTTCCGTAAATATGTCCACCCTGTTATCTTCAGTCAGAACGGCATCATTGTTCCTCAGATGCATATAGATCAAATCCCGATAATGACTAGATGACGTATTCCGAAACGGAAAATTCTCCGTTGAAAGTTCCTCCATCTGTTTATCCAATATTTCTTCGATCCCAATCTTCTTTTTATCCTCCCATTGGAATAAATGGGCATGTCTTAAGCTAGTGCCAAAAAGAAGATATAAAATAAAACCAACTACAGGCAGAAAATATAACACCAATAACCAGGCCCAGGTCGTGCTCGCTTCTCTTCTTTCAAAAAATATAACGATCGTTGCGAATAATATATTAAGAATGATTACGAGGCCGAGCAAAACTGATGTAACATGCGTAAATTCCATAGCATACCCTCACTCAAATTTTATCCCTTTAAGGATAACATGCAAATTCTTTATATCAAAGGATTTGCTTATTAGAAAAGGAAAACAGAGAATTCGCAAAAAAGGGCCTCTTCCTTCAGAGGCCCAACATCCACTTATTAAATAATTGACCGTCCATCCTGTTCAGGTTGCCATTATAAAAGAAGGGCAAAACGGCCTATCTGCTTTTCACCAGCAAATTGACGGCTTCCTTAACGAGCTCCTCGGGGTTCTTTTCTCCCGTTTCATTAGCCTCGCGGACACATTCTACAAGATTGGAGCTTACGATAACCCCGATTGTCCGGTCGATTGCAGATCTAGTCGCGGATAGCTGCGTTACAACATCCCGGCAATCTTTATTTTCTTCCATCATTTTCAATATCCCGCGAAGCTGTCCTTCGATTCGCTTCACTCTATTTTTCATTTGCTTTTCATATTCCATGTGAGGCCTACCTCCTGCCATACCTATAGCTTATCATTTTTAGCCGGCTTCATCCCCTAGCGGCTTCCGCTTAAAATGAAGCTTAATAAAATTGTTACAATTTATAATACATATCCCCTAGGTATGATTGTCAAGTGCCTATAGCATCTATAGTCGATATGTATAACTATTTATGCAGGAGGAGATTTTGTGCGATAGCCTCGGAAAACTCGATTGTCATTTGAGGAACATAGGTTTTGAGCAAGGCATTGGCAATTGGGGCTTTTGCTCCTTTTGCGACAATGGCGAGGCAGCCTGTCATTTTAGTTTCTGCCATTCCATATTTTTCAGCTAAAAAATAGCCATACCCATCAAATTTTTCATTTAGTCCCTTAAGTTTGAATGTCACCTTGTCCGGTTCGTTCCATTCCAATATATTCACTTCAAGCTTAATTTTCTTTTTCATCAATCCCAGGTCGCCTTTAAACTCCCATATGAGTGTTTCATCATCCATCATCTCGTGATTGATATAACCGGGGACAAGGGGTGCCCATCGATCTATGACACTGACAAATCCCCATACGTTTTCGATTGACACTGGTAAAATGATACTATGCATTCCTTCCGACAAAGCAGTACCCCCTTAATCATTTTCCTTCCATCCTTTTACTGTATGCCTGGATCAGGCAGACCAGAACCGTATTACGGGGAGCGTCCAGTACATTTCCATTTTACTACATATCATGCTATAAAGAACATTTTGAAAGGAACGCCGCAATGGAAAATGATATGTCAAAAGATAGATCCAGCTCTTTCGAAAGCAACGATGAAAATGCAGATCCATCAGAACATGCTGTCAGTCAATATGAGCTGACTAAGCAAGCATTCAACGGGCCGATCGGGCCTGTCGGAATAAACGCACCCGGCGCTTTGGCGTATGGCTCCGTTTACGGATCGAGTTCCGCCGGCCCTGTAACTGCTGATTCAGTAGTTGATTTTACTTCTTCTGGTCCACTATTGAATACAACTGTCAATTTACTTGCAAACACCATAACGGTGGCAGCGTCCGGCACATATTTGATTCACTATAACATAAGCCTGGGATTTTCAGTCCTATCTACTTTGATTGCTGGTTCAAGCAGGATTGTGGATGTTGCCCTGAACATAAACGGCACGGAAGATCCGACTAGCTTCAGTACCTATTCCATTACAAACTTTTCAGGCGTAGCGGCGACGTTGGCCCAGTCTGGAACGGTTAGTAAGAGCGTCATCAGATCAATGAACAGCAACGATACCGTCACGCTCAAATTCAGGAGTACATCCACTGGTTCGGGAACTGCCACATATACATCCCCTTCCCTTATCATCATTAGAATTGAATGACCTCCCGCTTCCCCTTCATTAACGAAAACAAGATATTCCGTCGGACAATAATCCAACCGGAAAAGGGAACAAGGCGTTTTCTATGAAACTGATTTTTGCTTTGTCGAATCTCCACTGTATGTGTGGCGGAAATGATGGGTGACATCCGGCCATAGGAATCGTCCCAAAAAAAGGTATCGGAATGGATCCCCTTCCGATACCTTTATATGGACTTAGGGACGAACGATCTCAAATAATTCGCCCAGTTTTGTGTAGGTCTGGCCTGCCAATCTGGCTACAGGCTTCAGTCCAATTGGGTCAATCCGGCCATTATGGTAAATCTCTTGCCCTATATGGTAGCGGACTATTTTCCCAATCAATAAATCACAACCCGGTTTTTCCGGTGTGCCTGCTAACGGTATGGCTTTTTCCAATTTGCATTCAAACCGGACTTTCGCTTCAAGTAACCCTGGTACGGATACGACATCACTTTCAGTGGTTGTGAAATTGGTCAATGCAAGCTCGCTTTCTTCAGGCGGAAGTTCCTTGGCCGTTCGATTAGCTTCCGCAACATTTTCTTCATCGGTGATATGAACGACGAATTCTCCTGTTTGGATGGCATTTCTCGCTGTATCCTTGGAAATTCCTTCTTTCCGTTGCACCGAAATGGAAATCATCGGAGGATTGGAACTGACAATATTAAAAAAACTGAAGGGAGCTATATTGACCGTCCCATTCACAGATTTTGTCAAAACAAGGGCTATAGGTCTCGGAATGATACTTCCTGTCAAAAACTTATAGTTTTCCCTCTCGGTTAAGCTTTCAGGATTTACGGAGATCATTTATTTCCCCCCTTACCAATCTTATAAAAAGTTTCTATGAAACCATGAGCCTGCTGCCTCAACCTCTGAGCGCGTCAACTGATGACCGAAGTTTTCCCAGTGATTATCCACCTTGGCGCCTGCTGCCTCTAGAATCCGGGTAAGTTCGTTCGTTTCTGCTGCCGGGCAGATTGGATCGTTATTCCCAGCAGCGATAAAGACAGGCGTATCAGAAAGGGGCGGCAAGGCAATCCCCCGCCTTGGGACCATCGGGTGATGAAGGATCGCCCCCTGCAAAGCCCCTTTGTAATGGAACATCAAACTTGCAGCTATATTGGCACCATTGGAATAGCCTAATGCCACTACCTTGTTTTTATCAAAATCATACTCTTGTGACGCCCATTCCAAGTAATCATAAAGTTCCTTTGTACGAAGGATTAAATCTTCTTCATCAAAAACCCCTTCAGATAACCGTCGAAAGAAACGGGGCATTCCATTTTCAAGCACATTTCCACGTACGCTCAATACCGAAGAACCAGGTGAAACCATTTCCGCTAATGGCAGGAGGTCCGTTTCCGTTCCGCCTGTACCATGTAAAAGCAAAAGCACCGGTGCCTCTACATTACTTCCTTTTTGATAAATATGTTTCATGATTTATCCTCCTCCAATACTCGCGTTACTGCCGGCAGCAGCGTTTTTTCCATGTGCTCCCGCTTTTTTTCAAGCCAAGGGGGCAGCATCAATTTACTGCCCATCGTTTCCTTCGTTTCATCGTTGGCGAATCCGGGGGGATCTGTGGCAACTTCAAAAAGCACCCCTCCGTCTTCCCGAAAATAAATGGCATCGAAGTATTGCCTGTCTTTAAATGGCGTCACCACGTACCCATGGTTTCCGATATGCAGTCTCCAATCTTTATGATCAGTAGAATCACTCGCCCGCCATGCAATATGATGAACCACTCCAACTCCCATTTTACCAGTTGGCAAGACCGTTTTCCTCACATCGATTAAATTACCGATGTCCGAAACGGCTTTGAAACGGATGTAGTCCCCCTCTTCCCCCACTTTCTGCAGGCCCATCACATGCTCCAATAATTCCATCGTCTTGGTCGGATTTGCTGACAATAAAACGGCACCGCCGAAGCCTTTGACAGCCTTGTCAGATGGGACCCCGCCAAAGGACCACCGGTTCATTTTCCCTTCCTTACGTTCAACCAGTTCAAGTTGTAATCCGTGTGGATCTTGAAATTTCATATAATCCTCGCCGAACCGGCTCGTTTTTTCATAATCTATGTTGAATTTATCCAATCGCCTTTCCCAAAAAGCCATCGAATGCTCAGGAACGACATACGTGGTAGTCCCGACTTGACCAGATCCGACTTGCCCTTTATAGGCTGCAGGCCAGGGGAAGAATGTGATGATGGAGCCTGGGGAACCCGACTCATCTCCAAAATATAAATGATAGGTCCCTGGATCATCAAAATTGACGGTTTTTTTCACCATCCTTAATCCTAATATTCCAGCATAAAAATCAACATTTTCTTGGGGATCACCAACAATTGCGGTAATATGATGGATTCCATCCGTTTGCTTAATCATGCCGATACCTCCCTTTCCGTGAGATTAATTGGTAGACTTTGTATTCAGCGGTTTTAGCTTAGATTCAATTTCTTTTCTTTTCGATTCCAGAAAAGGGGGTAAAGCAAGGGTTTCACCTAGATGCTGCTCCGTTTCATCCGTTGCAAATCCGGGGCCATCGGTTGCCAATTCAAATAATATGCCATTCGGCTCCCTAAAATAAAGGGAGCGGAAATAAAAGCGGTCCACATATCCCGAATTCGCGAATTTGGATTCGTTGATTTTTGCTATCCAATTTCTCAATTCTTCTTCATTATCGACCCTAAAAGCGACATGGTGCACTCCGCCCCTACCTAATCGTTCGCGGGGGATATCCGTCCTTTCTTCTATATGGATTTCCGCTCCTGTTCCACCCTCACTTGTCTCGTAAACGACAATCGGATTTTGTCCGCTTATAGGCGACGGATATGTGCCTGATTTCCTGAACCCAAGCAATTCAGTTAAAACAGCTTCTGTCCGTTCAATATTTGGTACGGTAAGTTTGACTGGTCCCAGACCAAGAATGAAATACTCGTGGGGAATAGGGCTTCCCTCCCAAGGGATTCCACCTTCGACGCCCCTATTTTCCTGATCGGATACAAGAAGAAGCCTCTGGCCTTCCGGATCTTTAAATGGCAGGACCCGTCGCCGAAAGCGGGTCGTTACTTCATCATGATCTACCTCGTACTCAATGAAACGGTTTTCCCAAAATTCGAGTGCTTCATCATTACTCACTCGTAAAGAGATTTCCGAAATGCTATTATTTCCTTCATGCGTCCGTGCAGCATGGGGAATTTCAAAAAATGTCAGTTCCGTACCCGGTGACCCGATTTGATCGCCATAAAATAAGTGATACACATTTATATCATCCTGATTCACCGTTTTTTTTATTAATCTCATTCCCAACACTTTCGTGTAGAATTCAAAATTGTTTCCCGCTTTTGCTGTAATGGCCGAAACATGGTGCAATCCCTTTAGTTCCATCCATATCACTCCTATCTTTATTATCAATCTTTCCTTAACCAAGAAAAATTAACGCTAATATTTTATCTCGAATTCGAGATATTAAACCAACCATAAATACCTTTAATAAAAATATCTTGATTTAAAGATAATTGATGAAAGCCCATTTGTCAACCTTTCCTACCACCCGTATCATAAAAAAATGAATTCAGGTCAAAATAAGGTCGGTATAGATGATGGAGGTGTGCTATTTGACTAAGGATTTTTATAACGCAATTGAAGATAGGCGCTCTTTTTATTCTCTTAGCAAGGAAAAGGTTGTCCCTCATAATCGGATTAAAGAAGTGATCGACCATGCCGTTCAATATTCCCCTTCCGCCTTCAACTCCCAAAGCGCCAGGCTGGTTGTTTTAACCGGTCAAAACCATGACCTGGTATGGGATATTACGAAAGAGTCATTACGAAAGGCCGTCGGTGAAAAGGACTTTGGCAAAACGGAGGAAAAAATTCAATCATTCAAGAATGGCTATGGTACTGTTTTATTCTTTGAAGACCAGGTTATTATTGAAAGACTCCAAGATCAATTCAAAACATATTCCGAAAACTTTCCGATTTGGTCGAACCAATCATCAGGCATTTTACAGTTTGTTGTGTGGACTTCATTGGAAATCGAGGGCTTTGGTGCGAGTCTTCAGCATTACAATCCGTTAATTGACGATGAAGTGAGAAAGACATGGGACATTTCCCCACATTGGAAGCTCATTGCCCAGATGCCCTTTGGTAAGGCTACTGCGGAACCTGGTGATAAAGCATTCAACCCAATAGATGAACGAGTGAAGTATTATCAATAATGATTTTGGGCTGGCTCGATATGCCGAGCCAGCCCCTTAATATGATGTCGACTAACAATCCAGGATTGTCGCACTAGATCTTGGGAATGGCATGGACTTCCCTATTTTGTCCGCTGCGTTCCCTATCGCATCCCCTATACAGATCTTATTGTATGGGCGAAGAACGCTTAGGCAGCCAATCCTTTAAATAAGATGGTAAACTCCCCGCATATTGCTTGGATGCATGTCCACTTTTTAATACTTTATATGTCTTATCTTTACAAGTTAAATGGTCCATGACCGGATGAATCATTTCTTGGGGGACCAAACGATCATACTTACTAGCAATGACCAATACATTGGCATTGATTTTCGATAACTTCGCTTTTTTCCCCCGTACCTTGAATCCGCCATTGACCAAGCGGTTCTTTATCAAAAAATCCTTGGTTATCTGTTTTGCGGCGGCTCCCGATAATGGCACATGTCCATTGGCCCAGGCATTGAAACGGCGCCAATTTTGTACATATTTCTCGTCATCTGCTTGATTCAGCAAGGATAAATAAGGTGATAGATAGACGGGTGAGGTAATTAAGCGAATTCCATATTTAACAGCACTGGCCGGAATCGTTTGATATATATCGATCGTCTCGTCGAAATCCGCAGTGCCTTCTTTCATGGCTTCTTGCCACTGGTCGAAAAATTGCGAGGCGCTGAAATCGATCGGGGTAACGGAGAGGATTAAATTCTTGATTGGCTCGTCTGCAATGGCTGCATAAATGGCCGATATCGTGCCACCGAGACAAAACCCCATTACGGTAATTTCTGTTGCCCCTGAATGGTGCAAAGCACGCTTTACTCCGTTTTGAATATAATCGACGATATAATCTTCTATCGATATTTCTCCATCCTCAAATCCCGGACTTCCAAAATCAAGTAAATATACGTCGAACCCTTCATTAACGAAAGACTCTATTAAACTATTCCCTGGAGACAAATCAAGGATTAAGGGAGTATTAATCAATGAATAAATGAGAAAAACCGGCACATCATATTTTTTTTGTGCCGATGGATAGTGCCATAGTGTGGATTTATTTTTTTTCCACACTGGAATTTTCGGTGTGAGTCCCATTTCAGGCATAGGTTGATTGGGAATATTCAAAAAATGCTTCCATTTGGGCTCGATCCCAGCTTGATTTGACGGCACTTTCCGTTTAGACATTATTATTCTGTCCATTGCCCTCAGGTAACTTTGCACTTAATAACAAGGACTCCGTGATGAAATCCGATATCCTTTTTTTACTCCCTTCCTTTTCAGCGGAGCTGCTTCTCGACTTCTTCTTTCCCCGTGATGAAGAACTCCCGCTTTTCACATATCCGTTCTTTTCAAGGCTTGAAAGCATTTCTTCTAACCTATCAATTTTTTCTTCTAGCTGGATGACCAATTTGGCTACAGTTGCCACGTCTTTTTTTGTAGGATAATTCATGATGATTGACATTCTTTCTGACGCTTCCTGCATCCTATTTATCTTCGGAACCTGCAGTTGTGCGTTTTCACTTACGGATTCCAATAATTTGCGATTATTGAGCAAGCCTTGAATGCGGCTATTCAGCTCTTGCTCTTTTTGAGATCCAAGCAATTTTAGCCCTTTATAAAAATCTGTCTTTTTCGCCATATATATCTTCCTTTCTTCTCCGTTTACACTAATGCCGATATTCCTCCGTCAACGATTAACACATGTCCAACCATATAATCAGATGCCTGTGAAGCCAAAAATACGGCTGCCCCCATCAAATCAGCTTCATTTCCAAATCGGCGGGCAGGGGTTTTGCCAAGAATATCATAATCTGATTTTTCAAGGATTTTCTTGGTGATCTTGGTCGGAAAAAAACCTGGTGCTATTGCATTGACTTGAATGTTATGTCTAGCAAGCTTGACTCCCAGGTCCTTGGTCATCGTTATGACAGCGCCTTTACTCGTGTTATAAGCAATGGTATCCAATAGTTCCGGAAATGTGCCGCCAAGACCCGAAACGGATGCTATATTGATGATTTTTCCCGAATTTTGCTGCACCATGATCCTTGCAACGGCCTGTGAAAATAAAAATGTCCCTGTAACATTGACATTCAATACTTTCTCCCACTTTTCCTTAGGAAGATCTAGCAAGGGGCCTGACCAGGACGTACCGCTATTATTGACGAGAATATCGATGGTGCCGAATTGAGCAACCGTTTCTTGCACAACCAGATCAACTTCACTCTCGTTGGTGATATCGCACTCAAAAGCCTTTGCTTGAACGCCAAGAGCCTTCAGCTCCTCGCATGCCTCTTTGCATGCCGCAAGATTCCTGGATGCAATGACGACATTAGCTCCAGCCTCCCCCAATGCCATGGCAATCTGCTTGCCCAATCCTCTTCCGCCTCCGGTGACAATAGCCGTTTTATTTGTAAGATTGAACATATCACTCAATGTTGTCAACTTTTCAGCCCTTTCTGTCATGATTTATTATGGAGATAAACTATCTATATCATTATAGAAAAGCCCGGCCGATATTGTGCTTAAAATAGCCTAATGCCTTAGCCTTTTGTTTCACGTTCCGTTCTCCTTCGAATGACTATTTTCGAATTGTTCTCTTTAAAACTTAGAGCAAAATCACATACTAAACCGCCTTAATCGTTTAGACTAAGGGTTATGAAGGAGGTTTTACTATGACAATGCATCACTTTCATTTAACGGCCTCATGGCCTGGGGGCAGAAATGATATTGGCACAATTCATTCGGGTAATCTCCAGACAGAGATAAGCATCCCCACCGATATGGAAGGACCCGGGGTTGGCACCAATCCCGATGAAATGCTTCTTGGAGCAGCCTCGACCTGCTATATCATCACCTTGGCAGCAATGCTGGAGAGAAGCTCAATCAAAAATCACAGCTTGACCATGCAGTCCGAAGCATTGGTCGATGTTACGAACGGTGTATTCACCTACAAGAAAATCATTCATCGCCCGACACTTGTATTGGCACCGGACACTTCTGAAAAAACGGCGGAAAAAGCGAGAAAACTTGCTGAAAAAGCAGAATCCTCCTGCATGATATCAAGAGCGGTCAAAGGGAATGTAGCAATAGAATTGGACGCAACGATTTCCATTGCTCAGCACACCTGACCAAAAGAAAATGCCTAACCTCGCAAAAGGGTTAGGCATTTTTTTGGAACTATTGAATTGCGTTCAACTTGTTTTCAACCTCACTGCACACTTGATCAGCCGTTAAACCATTCGCTTCGATGATGGACGCTTTCATTGAAGTATCGCTGATTCCCATCACATTGCTTTCCAATCCTGTCACTACACAACAATCCAGGTTTTTTGCGTCAGCTTCTTGTTTAATCTCCACTACATCAAAACCTTTTTCACGAAGTGCTTCCTGAATGTTCGTTAATGATTCTTCAACACCGATTTTTGACATGAACACACACCCCCTCTACTTGCTAACCTGTCCTTTTTCCCTTCTATATATGTATAGAAGGCAAAGGAAATAGGGAAAGTAATCTTGAGGTGATGAATTATGAATGGAAAAAACAAAAAAGATGCCACTCAAACTCGTTTAGGGTCTTCTCAAATAGAGGGGCAAGGTACCACTACGAAAGAAACCGGGTCCTTCACTCGGCCCTCTTCCCTAAAAAAGCAAAAGCGTTCTTGACAAACCGATCACCATTCACAAAAACGCTTGGTTCCACCGCCAAGCGTTTTCCTGTTTCATGTCCTGTTGCCCTGTCGTTTTATAATCAAGCTTTCATCCATTTATTTTTTAATTTCCCACAAACCATTAAGGTAGCTAATCGAACTGGGCATTGGTTTCCGCACCCTGCTTTTCCAGTCGGAACCATTGAGATGCAAAACTTGTGCCTCTAATATCTTTTCAAGAGCGGCTTGATCGGTTCATCTTCCCTTCACCTGTTTCTCTACAGTCACCAAACATGAGAATATTGATGAATACCCCGTTTCATTTCATGCAAGAATAACAATGGAGGTGTTTTTTTGGAACCAAATAAGCCAGGGAAAAAGGATATTCCGGATTTTAAGGAGATGAATGACCGAATCTTCAGGGAGGCTTCCCAAAGTCCACGCCTAGTCATCGGAACAAACTTGGATGCCAAGAACGTAAAGGACGGAAATCCCTACTCCGATAGAATTAACAGTGAAGGCTTTGAAGACTATTTTGAAGAATGAAAAAACCGGCTTAAAAGCCGGTTTCTGTATGTTGTTATGTAAATTAAAACTACCTCCCTACAAAAAGCTCTATGGCAGCAGCCTTATGAACAGGGGTAGACTCGCCACTGAGTAAAGCCTTACCCCTTCAAGAGAATGCCTGCAGACCTCCTGCGGGTTATACGGGCATTGGGATGACACCGCAAGGCGCATGTACGCCGGAGAGGCCCCCTGACCGCACGAGGAAAGGGAGCGCCTGCAGTGAAATGAAACGGGTCTAGGACAAATAATCATTACTAAGGGTAAAGGATTTTGGGGTTTGGAAACTAACCTTCAAAAAATGAAACAAAAAAACCACAGGCAACTCGATAAATCGAGTATGCCTGTGGTCTGAATCCGGTTTAGCCAATCTTCCTTAAAAATATTTCTTCTTCCAAAAAATGAATGCTGTCGTTCCAGCTAAAGTGATGGCAATCAATAAAGTGAAGATAAAAGCATACGAATTTTGCTCGAACGGAAGTTTCACATTCATCCCATAAAAACTCGCCACCATCGTCGGGAGCGTTAAAATGATGGTAACCGAAGTTAAAAACTTCATGGCATTATTGACATTATTGGATATAATCGAAGCAAATGCGTCCATCATCCCACTCAGGATGGAAAGATACACCTCTGCCATTTCGATTGCCTGGGCATTTTCGATGATCACGTCTTCGAGCAATTCTTTATCTTCTTCATACATTTTCAAATAATTAAAGCGAAGGATCTTATCAAGCACGACACGATTTGATTTTAATGATGTCGTGAAATAAACAAGACTTTTTTCCAAAGCGAGAAAAGTATATAACTCTTTATTTTTCATGGATTGGTGCAATTCCCGTTCCGCTTCATTGGTCATTTTATTAATCTGTTTCAAGTAACGTAAATAGTAAGATGAAATTTCAAATAATAATTGCAAGGCAAACCTTGTCTTTTTGTTGGTGAAAAAACCTTTGATTTTATTATTCTTAAAATTCGCTAATATCGGTGTTTCCTTCAAAGATACGGTAATGAAGCAATCTTTGGTAAAAATCATCCCGATGGGAATCGTTTCAAAAATGGGTAAGTTGGCCTCGTCACGGGTCAAATACGGAAAATCGACAATGATTAAAACATTATCATCTTCTTTTTCAATCCTCGGCCTTTCCTCATCATCCAGTGGATCTTTCATGAAATTGACTGGTAGCTCCAAGGTGTTGCAAATGTATTCAATTTCTGCTTCTGTAGGTGCGACAATGTTCACCCATGAGCCTTTAGTCATCTCCTCGATATTGTTCAAGAGACGGTTTTCATTTGTTTTGTAGATTTCAATCATTCGTTGACCTCCTCATCTTTAGAGGAAGCCCTATTTACCTTCTTCGAGCAGATACTCAGGAAGAATAACAGTCTCGACGTCAAGCATCATATTGGCTTCCTCTTGCTTTCTGGGTTCAGGATCATAAGAACTGCTGCTCACTCGTATCCACTTCCTTTCGATTCTTTTATCTTAATCCTTATTCTTTTAAAGCACAATAACGAATTTCCTTCTGGTATCCCTCACTTTAAATTCAAAATTATCTGATTTACCAACCACTAACGACCGGATTTATTCATGAAAAAATCGCTTGGGAATTCCCAAGCGATTTGCACTACCTTAACCATGCTTTGCGTTATTATAATAATGGACCCCATACATGGCGCCTTCATCGACCATTTTATTGTCCTCATGATCATATGGATCTGGGTGACCCGCCTTTTCAATCAAAGGATCCAATTCTGAACACTTCCTATTTAAAAAGCTCATTGTCTTATCTTTTGCACTAATCCAAATATCTTTTACTTTACCTCTGTTCGCTTTAGTTGTTAAAAATGAGACTCCGGCAACTCCGACTCCAAATAACACTACGTTTTTCCCTAATGCCATCATTACCATCCTCCTTAAATTTGGATTTATATATATATACCCGCTTCCGGGTCATGTAAACCTTTATTTATATGGAGGCTTTTGATAAAAGAAATTCGGCTTCAGTATTTCATTTTTATACGATTTATGAAAAACGTGTGTGGTTGCTGGTGAAACAGGGGGGATCAACCATGTCCAGTCCCCGGTTACGTTCCGGTCTTTTGAAGCTTCTTTTTCTTCAAATTTCTTGAATTGCTTTGCCGCAGTATGATGGTCGACGATGCTGACCCCATTTTTCTTGAACGAATACAGGACAGCTTCATTCAATTCAATCAGAGCACGATCCTTCCATAAATTAGAATCACGTTTGATATCTAGACCCATCCTCTCGCCGATTACAGGAAGCAGGTTGTACCTCTCTTCATCAGCGAGGTTTCTAGCCCCGATTTCCGTTCCCATATACCACCCATTAAATGGTGCAGCGGAATAGGTTATGCCGCCGATTTCCAGCCTCATACCTGATATGATCGGGACAGCATACCATTTTATTTGAAGCTCTTCGAACCAATTGTATAGCGGGTGGCTGAGGGGAACTTCTTTCACGAGTCGTTCTGGAATATCATAAAGCCTCGGTCGATTGCCATCCAGTTGGAACACAAGAGGCAGAATATCGAACGGGCCAAATTTCCCTTCCCAGCCTAATGCCAGGCACTGCTTCGTGAATTCTATGGAGCTTGGATCACCGATGATGCCATGCTCCGTCTCATATCCGGCATAACGAATAAGCTGATGGTTCCAAATATCCACTTTTACTTTCTGTTCATTCTGTTTGAAAATGGTAATCACAGGCCTGATGTTTCCGTTATTCGTAGCGTACTCGATATGTTCAAAAAGAGATGAAACAATTTCTTCCTCACTTTGAACCATCCTTTTATCAAGCACCCGCATTGACTCCCAAAACAAGCGTCCGATACAGCGATTACTGTTACGCCAGGCTAACTTAGCGCCATATACCAATTCTTCATATGTATGTTCATATTTGTTTGTATCATTGATTTCTCTCTTGATTTGCTCGATTCTATCATTTATTTCGTCTTCGGTTTTAGATAATTCCGTATAGCTTGACCTGATAAAGGAAATGGCCTCTTGCAGTAAATCACTCATCTTTCCCACGGATCCTTCCATTTGCAAAACTTTACTTTCACTACTAAAGTAACATATTTCTTGGAGAATCTCTAAAAGAACCACCTTGGAACAGGCATTTCTTTTTTCCTTATGGAAGTAATTCTACATCATGATACTTAAAGTAAGTTCATATATTATTTACACTATAACATCTCTAGTAACTAAATAATAATCGGTAAAGTTGTTACAGAAGAGGTAAATGCATTATAATATAGTAATATGGGGTGATATGATGAATAATACGACACTTTGTCCACGATTTGAAAAAGGGATGCAAATCTTGAGTAAACGCTGGACTGGATTGATTGTCAATCAATTGCTAAATGGCCCTCAACGGTTTTGTAATATTGAATCTGCCTTCCCGATTAGCGGCAGGATCTTATCTGAACGTTTAAAGGACTTGGAATTGGAAGGTATAGTGAAAAGGGATGTTTATCCTGAGACACCAGTCAGAATCGAATATTCCTTAACCGAAAAGGGCATGGCGCTCGCACCGGTAATGGGTGAAATTCAAAACTGGGCTCAAGAATGGCTTGAACCAATCGAGAATCAATAACATAGGCATACAGTAATGAAAAGGAAAGATCGCTGCATGGCGCTCTTTCCTTTTTTATATGCTGCATTTGTTTAACCATCCAATACTGGTGGTATATTTTTCACAGATAGAACCACACTAGGTTTATCCAAAAATAGTATGGGCGGTGAATTCATGAAGCAAGCAGACTGCATTATTATCGGTGGAGGCATCGCAGGTCTTCAGGCTGCCATCCAGCTCGGCAGATATAAACATGATATTATCGTGATTGATTCAGCTCACGGCCGCTCTTCCGTCGCAAAGGCCTATCACAATATTCTTGGTTGGCCAGATGGGGTGAGCGGCAACCAATTAAGGAATTTGGGCCGGCAGCACGCAGAAAAATCCGGAGTGGAATTCCTGGAGGATACGGTCACATCACTTGAAAAAATAGAGGACAAGTTTATCGTCCGCACAGAAAACGACAGTCACTATCAAGCCGAAACGATATTTCTTGGAACGGGCATTACTGATAATATTCCTCCGATCAAAAACATTTACTCCACTCTCGGAACATCGACTTACATTTGTCCAGACTGTGATGGATATGAGATCATGGATAAACAAACCGTTGTGCTTGGAGGCGGAAATACAGGGGTCAAAATGGCCTTGGCACTATTATATTGGTCAACCGATATCCTGTACGTCAATCACTTGAAAACAACCATTGATGAAAAGGAACGGGAAATGCTGAAAGAAAGCCAAATCCCCTTATTCGAAGAAGAGGTCGAGGAAGTACTTGTCGATGATGAACAACGGTTGACTGGGGTCCGATTGGTAAGTGGCCAAATCATTGAAGCCACAAAAGCTTTTACCGCGTTCAAAGGAAACAAACTGAACAATGAACTTGCGTTGCAATTAGGCGTGCAGGTAAATGAAAACAATCATGTCGTAATTCATCCCCGCACTAAAGAAACGAATATTAACGGGGTGTGGGCAGGCGGCGACCTGATTGCTCATTCGGAACAAGTCACCATTTCCATGGGTGATGGAACCCAAGCAGCGATTTGGATTCACAAGAGACTTCTCGGGCAGCCACTTCCCTATGATTAATGCGAACCATACCGAAAATGGAAAGAGCGACCTGTTCACCAGGAAGCCCTTTCCATTTTAACAGCGTACGGTTTGGTGTCACACAAAACCAAGAGAGCATTCATCTCCCTGATGAATTTTACAGGAGGAAAAGGCTTTCCTCCCCCGTTCTCACGCACTGTGGCATGCCCCCGGGAAGAAGCCTTTCGCAAAATGAGTTCCAACGAACCGAGGATGCTTAAAGTACAAAAACGAAAAAACTGGAGACAGGCTCGTTTCATGACGAGTCTGCCTCCAGTCCATAAAGGGCGGCCTGGTCACTTGGCCTCCCTTCTACGTATTTCCTCTACATTCGATTCCTGCCTTTAAACACTTTAACCAGGATCAGAATGACCGCAATGATAAGCAATATATGTATAAAGCCGGCAGCCACTTTAAAAACTAAACCAAGTACCCATAATAAAATAATTGCACCGATAATTGTCCAAAACATGATAATCTCCCTTTCTAATATCCTTCCCATCAAAGAATTTTTCCTGATGGCTTACATTTAAATTACCCATTTCTTTCATTTACAAACCCACTTCCACTAGTGGGTGAACCATTTTTTTTACATAAAACTGTAAATGATGTAAAAGATAATAACGAAATAAAGAATATCAAAAGGCCGATAAATAATTCATATGCGGAAATGTCCCTTGTTTTTGGATTATTTATCGACCTGAAAGCATGATATAACAAAATAAAAGGAGTCGTTCATTCATGAAAAAATTTTTAGTCATCTGTTTGACTGCCTGTTCCCTTTTCCTCGTTAACTTGGATCACCCGGCTGCACAGGATACTCATGCAAACCCGGAAAGAGTCCAATTCACTGAAGCTCAAAAAACCGAGCTTGCCAAAATTCAAAAGCGGATTCTTGCGGACAAAAAGGAATTGATTGGAAAATACGTGGAGTATGGCGCTCTTTCGAAGGAAGAAGGCGATAAAATGCTTTCACACTTTGAAAAGCATTATAAAATGATGGAAGAACATAATTTCCAAATTCCGCCTCACCGCCCTCATTCAAGGAACATGCATAAATAATCCGCCAGCCCTTTATTCATTTGGCATGATAATCCGACCTGATCCTCAGGCCGGATTTTTTTCGTTTCTTTCATTCTTGATAAATAAACCTTACGCGTTTACCATTTACTAAAGGATTTATATTTCACTTTAGCGAAATACATAACTATGAGAATGGAAAGGGTGAATAGGATGAACCAAACAGGTATAACAGCAAGAGACTTATTTCACTTGAAATCGGTAACCGATCCAAAGCTTTCACCAGATGGCAGCATGGCGGTTTATGTCCAAACGAGAATTGACGAAAAAACGGAAAAGTACATTTCCAATCTGTATATGTTCAGCCTGATCACGAACGAAACAAAACAATGGACCTTTGGAGA
Organism: Peribacillus sp. FSL E2-0218; assembly: GCF_037992945.1. Taxonomy (NCBI): domain Bacteria; kingdom Bacillati; phylum Bacillota; class Bacilli; order Caryophanales; family Bacillaceae; genus Peribacillus; species Peribacillus sp. FSL E2-0218. The sequence continues at coordinate 2,752,861 of NZ_CP150304.1, forward strand.
TAATCGCGATACATCACCTGCCTGGTCCCCAGATGGTAAGCATATCGCATTTTTATCGGATAGGTCAGGGAAAAAACAAGTCCACATCATGGGCAGCATTGGCGGGGAAGCTCGGCAGCTTACCCATTTCACGAATGGTGCAACCACCCCGATCTGGTCTCCATGCTCCACCAAGCTGTTGCTTTCAACAGCTTTGAAAAAAGGAGAAACACTCGACACGGCAGAGGAAAATGAATGGTCTAAAGAGATTCATCGATATGACAGGATCAAGTATAAATGGGATGGCAGAGGCTATTTCGATCATTTATATCACCAGCTAGTGATAGTGGATGTCTTGAAGAACGAATCAGTGGTCCTAACCGATAATGGCGTGGACCATCTTCCTAATGCCTGGTCCCCTGACGGTCTGCATATCGCCTTCGTATGCGGCGACGCAGACAAAAGTGATGATGAGCTTTTCTCAGATATTTTCACTATGGAAGTTGAAACAAAATCTCTACGGAAAGTAACGAATAGCACTGGGTTTTATAAAGATCCGAAATGGTCTCCAAATGGTGAATATCTTTCCTACATTGGCCATGATAAGGAATTTGCCGGTGCGACCCTTTCAAAAATCTGGTTATATACCTTTTTCGATCAAACGACTCAGTGTTTAACGGATGGGTGGGACGTCGAGATCGGGGATTCAGCAATCGGGGATTTTCAAATCGGGGCAGTCGACCCAGGAATCTTATGGACAAACGATAGCCAGGGCTTTTACTTTTTGATTAGTGATTATGGAAATACCGGCGTCTATTATGGTTCGATTGAGGGAGCCATGTATCCCTCCATCCTCGATGCCCAGCATATATACGGTCTGACTATAGATCCGGAAAGCCATCGTGCCGTCGTGGCCATCAGCACTTCCGTTCATCCGGGCGACCTGTTTACTTATAACCTGACAAATGGAGATAAAGAACAAATCAGCTTTGTAAATGAAGATTTTTTGAAGGATAAGCATGTATCTTTAGCTGAACCGATTTCGTTTCCAGCTGCCGACGGCCTTACGATTCACGGCTGGATCATAAAACCGGCCCGTCTTGATGAAAATCAAAAATACCCACTCATCCTGGAAATTCATGGCGGCCCGCATATGATGTATGCCAATACCTATGTTCACGAATTCCAGACATTGGCTAATGAAGGGTATGCAGTTTTGTTCACAAACCCCCGTGGAAGTAAAGGGTATGGCCAGGATTTCGTCAATGCTTGCCGAGGGGATTATGGAGGCATGGATTATAGCGACCTAATGGCTGGTGTTGATTATGCTTTAGCTACATATGATTTTATAAACGCGGAAGACTTGGGGGTATCCGGTGGAAGTTACGGCGGGTTCATGACAAATTGGATCGTCGGTCATACGAACCGCTTCAAGGCTGCTGTAACCCAGCGCTGCATCAGTAACTGGTTAAGCTTTTATGGTGTCAGCGATATCGGCTATTATTTTACAGAGTGGGAAATCGGGGGAGATATCGTTCATTCTGCCGAAAAGCTTTGGCACCACTCCCCTTTAAAATATGTGGGTAATGTGGAAACTCCATTATTGTTACTTCATGGCGAACGTGATTATCGCTGCCCGGTAGAACAAAGCGAGCAATTTTTCGTTGCATTGAAGCGACAAAACAAAGAAGCGGTCCTCGTAACCTTCCCAGATGAAACTCATGAAGTGTCGCGCAGTGGATCACCGAAGATGCGGCTTGGGCATATTGAGGAAATCAAAGGATGGTTCAATAAATATTTTTAAAAACAAAGATGCTGTCCCAAAAGTCGCAAAATGACTTTTGGGACAGCACCTCCTTGTTCTCCCTTCATAAGAAGATCACGATGCAAATATTCGCGCAAACATTTTTCGCTTCTCTTTTCATCTCAGAGGAATATGACCGTTCCGTCATGGTTCGTAATATATTCACCGATTTCGAGCTTTTCAAGGTACTTTATGTGAATAAATTCTTGTACCTTCTTATATTCGATTCCCTCCACTTAATTTACTCATAGCCTCACTCTAATAATAATCATCTAAACATGGAAAACACTAAATTGTTCATTAAATAATTGAACATCCTTACAGGAATAAAACGACTCCGCCTATCCCATATACTCATCATTCGTGCGGTTCTTGAACATCCTCTTCGAAAAATGCCTCCATAATTCCCTGTCCAATCTTCTGGCTGATTGGATGAGAGTTTGTCTTGGCATTCGGGACTACTACTGAAAAAGCTACTTCAGGACTGTCGTAGGGAGCATACCCCACCAGTGTCAGGTTGTTCGTCGGTTTGTCTGTATATGTCTTTCGTAATACAGGATCATAATAAAAGGATTGTGCCGTCCCCGTTTTACCGGCTATTTTATAGCTTTTGTATGGATGTTTATTGAAATGGGAGGCAGCGCTCCCGCCTTGTTCGTGAAACACTTTACGGAACCCCTCTTGCACGCGTTCAATCTTTTGTTTATCCATGTCAATGCGATTTAGATAAACTGGGGAGACGCTTTGGAAAACAACAGGATTTTGGTCTTCCATGTCCTGTTCGCGGACCTCCTTAAGAAGATGTGGCTGGACCCTATATCCTCCATTAGCGATGGTCGATATGTATTGCGTCAGTTGCATGGGAGTATAAGTATCATATTGGCCGATTGTAAAATCCAGCAAATGGCCTGGGGACCCACCTTGGCCGCGATATCCGCTGGCTTCATTCGGGAGGTCGATTCCTGTCTTAACCCCAAGCCCGAATTGATTGAAATAATAGCGAAACGTTTCAAATGCATTTGAATCCAGCGGCAGTTTCATGTTTCTATAATAGGTCTTCCCAAGCATACTCATAGCCGTCTTGAACATATAGACGTTGGAGGATTGCTTCAAGGCAGTCAAGTCATTGACCATCCCCATCGTTCGTACTGACTTCTTGACTGGGGTACTCAGCAAGTAGATAGGCTCATCCAGGAAAGACTGACCAAGTTGGATGGCGCCGCTCTCATACCCGGAAAGTACTGTCGCCCCCTTTACAGATGACCCCATTTCAAAAGATGAGTTGACAGTGCCAAGGGCATGATCAGTCGCTACCCACTTGCCGTTGACTTCTTTAATCTGTTTTCCAACCATAGCCAGAACTTCTCCTGTAACGGGATTCATCATGACGACAAAGGCCTTATTTAGGAATGCCCCCCCTCCATTCCTCTTAGCATTAATCAATTCAGCAGTGAGTATCTTTTCTACCTTCTCCTGTAAACCCATATCAATAGTCAGTATCAGGTCCTTACCAGGCTTACCAGCTGAGACCTCATGAGTTCCAATAATGTTTCCTTTTCTATCCGTTTCAATTTCCGTCACGGAATTCGTGCCCCTGAGGACATCTTCATATTGGTATTCCAATTGGCTTTTTCCTACCCGGTCATTCCGGCTGTAACCTCTAGATAGGTAACCGTCGACCCCCTCTTTCGGTATCCCTTCATCTCGAGACGTCGTGCTTCCTAATACGGAACGAAATAATCCTCCATACGGATATGTCCTTTCCCAATCTGTCAAAATATCCACTCCAGGAATTTCAGACAGCGCCTCACTCACTCGGGCTAATTCTTGATAGGTTACATTTTTGTCCTTGATTGGCTGAGGAGTATAGGCATAGCCCTTCTTCATTTCTCTTAAGATGGCAAGAACCTTCATTTCACTATTTCCGATGTCTTTTAAATCGGATTCAACAATTCGGTCCAGCTGTCTCTGATAAATATCATTATTTGTCAGCTCTTGGTTCTGCAGCTCCTTGTCTGTCAGTTTCTTCAGTGCTTTCTTAGGACGGGTCACAATCCAATAATCTTTCATGTCCCTTTCTGTAATCTTGTCTGTTTTGACCGATATACACGCTGACAGTTTCGTAGCAATTTCCAGTAGTTCCTGATCTGTTTCATTTCCGGTTTTCGTATAGATAATGATGTTTGACGCTTCATTATCGACAATCACTTGATAGTTCCTGTCGTATATTTTCCCTCTTGACAGGTGATGCCTCACTTCTCTCATATTGGTACCATTCACTCTCTTTTCGTACATATCCCCTTGATAGAGCTGGACAAAAGCTATTCTGAATATAAGAACGGCAAACAATGCAAACACAAGGGTCGTAATAATAAGCATCCTGGTCGATTCCATCCGCTTTTTTTTAGTCCTCTGCCGATTTCCCAACGTCCTGTTCCCTCACTTTCCCCCTATTTTTTTCATTTCGCATCGTCAGACTGACACAAGCTATGCCTACGGTACAAAATAAACCAAGTGTAAGAGGCTGAGGAAAAATAGTGTATATCACACTGCTGATAATCATCACCTGAATATGTATGGATCTCATTGGTCCCTCCATTCACTCATCCTGCACACAACTTCATTTTAATTGGTTGGTTCCAACCATTAGCTTACGAAAAAATTCAGCTGACTTTCTTTATTCATTCTCCGCTAAGTACTGATCCAGCACAGGCTTTATTTTCGCGGTTACATAGTGGCTTCCCCCGCGATTCTTCACATCCTCCACAATGGCTGTGAGCAAGATAGATGGACTTTTTGTATCAAACACGACCACAAAGCCATTTTCCATCCCGTCTTCGCCTTTCTTGCTCTTCAGCTCAGCTGTCCCCGTTTTTGCAGCCAGTACCTCTTTTGCCGTCTTAAGATTATGAGCAGTCCCCGTATCACGCTCCACCACCTGAATCAGTGCCTTTTGGACGATTGAAGCAACCTCACTGGATATGACGGGTTTGTCGATAGGCTTATTGTTTTCTTCCTTTATCAAAACAGGCAGCACCATATTTCCGCCCTTCACAAACGGTGTAAACGCAGTCCCTAAATGGACAACTGACATCAGGACTTCACCCTGTCCATAGGCGGAGTCAGCAAGTAAGACTTCATTCTCGATTCCATCATTGGATAGCTGACTCTTTTTCAAATGAATCGGCAGCTGGAAATCCTCCTGGAACCCAAATGCCGAAGCATTCTTCTCAAAATTGGCAGCTCCCATTTCCAGGGCTTCCTGAGCGAAATAGATATTATCGGAATAGGCCAGTGCATCAACCATGTCCACCGGACTTGCTTCCTTAACACGGGTGACAAAATAGCCTCCCCAGCTGTTGTCCTTCCTCCACTGCAAGCCGGATATTTCTCGTTTCTTCTCCGGGAATGTCGTTCCGGCGGTGAGTCCGGAGGCTGCAGTAATTGCCTTGAAGGTTGATCCTGGTGCATATAAGCTGGAGAAACGGTTCAAGAATGGAAGCTTCGGGTTTTCACTGTATGCCTTCCACTGGTCTTCCGTCATCCCGCTCACCATTAAATTCGGGTCGAAGGATGGATAGCTGACGAGCGCTAACATTTCTCCGGTCACAGGATGGATCGCTGACACCGCGCCCGCATCTTGCTTCATCGCTTCATACATGTTACTCTGCAATGCAGCATCGATCGTCAGATTTATGTTTTTACCATTGATGACATCCACTTTTTTAAGAATGCTTTTCTGTTCACCTTTCTCGTTCTTAATTTGAATGATGCCGCCCTTCTTTCCTCTTAACTGCTTTTCATATACTTGTTCCAATCCCGACTTACCGATGTAATCTCCTGAAGTGTATTCATGGCCGGCGTCCTTTTCAAGGTCTTCACTCGTTGCTTGCTTCACATACCCAATCAGATGGGCAGCTCGATCTTTTTCAGGATAATACCTTATCTTTTTCGTTTGGAAATATACTCCCGCTAAATCCTCATCCATGCTTTCCGGCTGAAACTCTGCAGGCATGACAGCAATCGGGACGAAGATATCTTCTGTCACCCACTTTTGATCAAGCGCCTGTTGAAAGCGTTGTTCTGGAATCTTGAAATAAGCGCTTAGCTTACTTATTTCAGCTTCCTTGGACTCTCCAAGCTTCCCGGGGATGATCCCCATTTCATACACATCTTTATCTAGGGCGAGCGGGTTACCATTTCGGTCAAGGATATCGCCCCGTTGCGGCAAAAAGGACTGAGCGCTGACCTTATCTCCTTTTTCCATCCCAGCGAAGATCAAAGACGGATCCCACTTTATTTTCCATACATCCCCATTCTCTGTTTTCTCTTCTATAAAAAAAGTTTGATAGGACGCTGTCACTTCTCCAAGAAATGTATTGATTTTCACCTTGAAGATTCCTTTATACGTCTCGCTATCATCTTCGTAAAGCAACTCTTTGGATAAAACTTCAATTGAAGAAGTCTCAATACCCGAAAAAATCGCATGATACTTTTCGGTAAAACTCTTTTTCGAATAATCGTATGTTTCCAAATCTCCTTCTGCAATAAGTTTTAACATTTCCTCGTAGTTTTGTTGGGAAAATTGTCTGACATATTCATTAAAAACTTCTTCCGGGGTAGCCTTGTTCGCTTTAAGATAATGCCATAGAGGCAATACTCCAACTGTCAATGCTACAACTAGCACCAATATGATTATTTTTTTCATCGTTTTTCACTCTTCCTCATATATGCCTGATTTGCAATTTTAAATTCCGACGAAAATAAAGCATAAAATTTACCATGTTGGTCTCAATCAGATCAACCATCTTAATGAACTCTTTCCAACTTGGTGAATATTTAAAGATTTTTATCATCTTCGTTCACTAATGCTTTGGCTTCGTTATACCTTTCAAAAATGTTTACTAATTGTTCACAATAAATAACCAATGGAAAGAACTATTCCTGCACCTCCCCTCCAGTTTACAAATACATAACTATTACACGTGTAGTTTTTTAAAGTATTACACATGTAAGATTTCCAGTCAATACAATTATGCTTAATGTACTCACTGTAAAATATTGAACTTACACTTGTAAGTTTAATGGCTAAAAATCATTTTACCGAAATATCGCTTCTTAAAATATGGATAGGTAGACTTGAAGAATCAAGGCATATAAAATGAAAATGACATATATGATCATGAAGGTGTTTTACGTCCTCATCTAGTTGCATTGACTTCTAAAAATATGAACAATATAATTAAATTATTACAATCGTAATTTTAAGGATGGTTAAATAATATGAAAAAAACACCCCAAATTTCAGAAGCAGAGCTTGAAATTATGAAAATAATTTGGAAACACCCTAATATCAATACCAATGAGGTGATTGAAAAGGTATCCAAAACTAGTAAATGGAGCCCTAAAACCATTCAAACAATGTTATTAAGGCTTATAAAAAAAGGGGCATTGAATCATTATAAGGAAGGTCGTGTATTCGTTTATACACCAAACGTTGATAAAAGTGATTATTTGGAAATTGAGAGTCGCAGTTTTTTAGAACGTTTTTATAATGGAACGTTAAATTCTATGGTATTAAACTTCTTGGAAAAAGATAGGATGTCAGAGGATGAAATTAATGAGCTGTATCAAATTTTAGAAAAACGTATGAACAGAAAGAAGGAATAACATGAGCAGCTCTTTCTTTACTTTCTTTCTCATCAGTAATATCACATTGTCTCTCATTTATTGCATGATCCTTCTCATAAAAAAGCTATTAAAAATACAAATAACTGTAAATACCCAATATTATATCAGCGTCATTTCCCTATTGTTATTGATTGTTCCTTTTATCCCTTTTCATTTTCTAAAAACAAATTCTTTTTTTGATTGGATGATAAACTTAGGTGCAAGCAATCCAAAGTTAGCGAATATCCATTCTGCAGGTAAAACATCAACAACAAGTGTTCAAAATGCAAATTGGCTACAAGATTTTTCCCTGTCAATTGAACAATCACCTTTCCGAATGATGGATTCTATTTTTTTCATAGTATGGATATCAGGAATGATTTTTATCCTTTTGGCTACTTTATATAGCAATCTAAGAATTTATAAGATAAGAAAAAACCTACAAGTAATAGAAAACAAGAAGTTATCCACGCTTTTTTATACATGTAAAAAGGATATACATTTTAATAAAAAAGTGGTCTTGGGGTATTCCTCATTGATAAAATCACCCATTACTTTTGGTGTCATCACTCCATATATTGTCATACCAAAAGATATTTCCATGCTTTCTACGGAAGAGATGAAATGTATACTGCTTCACGAGTTGTATCATTGTAAACGAAGAGATATGCTAGTGAACTATTTCATGTGTCTAGCTAGAACTGTATATTGGTTTAATCCTCTCGTATGGTATTTCTTGAATGAAATGAAAACCGAGATGGAGATTTCATGCGATTATGCAGTTTTAAGATCGCTGGATGATGAGTCACATCTAAAATATGGTGAGGTTATTTTAAAATTCGCATCTCTTTCCAAACGTACATCATCTTTGTTAGTGGCTTCGGAAATTAGCAGGTCTTACAAACAAGTAAAAAGGCGTATTGTCAAGATCAGTGATTTTCGGGTTGAATCAAATATGCTAAAGATGAAAAGTGCTCTAGTATTCATCTTTTTTTTAGCGATCATTTTGATGAGTATTCCTTCTTTATCTGTATTGGCCCTGAGCAAAGAAAAAGAAACACATCCTCTTTCTTATACTAATGTAGTGTATAAGGATTACAGCCGCTTTTTCGATAAACTTACGGCAAGTGCTGTAATATACGACACCAAGATGAAGCAGTATACGATATACAACAAGGAAGAAAGCACTACCAGGTTTCACCCTACTTCCACTTATAAAATATTCAGTGCATTGTTCGCTCTTGATTCCGGGATTATTTCAAGGGACAATTCCCAAATGACTTGGGATGGGAGCTTATATCCATATGAGGAATGGAATAAAGATCAAGATTTATTCTCAGCAATGGAAAGCTCATCCTCATGGTATTTTCAAAAACTCGATCACCAGATAGGAAAAAGGAAATTACAAAATTACTTTGAACAGATACATTATGGAAATCGCGATTTATCGGGTGATTTATCTAATTATTGGCTAGACGGTTCACTAAAAATTTCTCCTGTCGAACAGGTGGATATGTTGAAAAAATTCTATGACAATGAATTTTCTTTTGAACCATCTAATATTCAAACTGTGAAAGACTCCTTGCTTTTAGAAGAATCCAATGGCAATCTGTTATCCGGAAAAACGGGGACGACAGCTGTAAACGGGGAAAATATAAGTGGCTGGTTTGTAGGATATGTAGAAACTTCAGATAATACCTTTTTCTTCGCCTTTCACATTCAAGGTGAAAAGGATTCAGGTGGAAGCAATGTTGCTGAGATGGCACTTTCCATCTTGGAGAAGGAGCATATTTATCAATCCGTATTCTGATCGATACGATTTTTTTCATTTCTCGATATAAGCTCCAAGATTAGAGCATGTTTTGTTGCTGCGGGCCAAAACATGCTCTTATTTTTCTTTTTTTGCTGTATTTTCCCTTACTGTATTATATGAGGAAAGACTCTTATGATGGGATTCATCTTCTTGCGCCCTACTATCAGCACTATACCAACTCCATGACCAAGAGGACGTGCGGCGGGGCCCTTCGACGTGAACGCCTGTGGAGCACCCTCACCTTTCCCGCTGCTCCCGCAGGCATCTCGTACTTCTGCTCCAAGCAACCCGAAATAGTTTCGTTTTAAAATCAACAACCTATACGAAATGAGCCTAAACAAAAGAAAAAAAGAGACATCATAGTTGTCCCTTTTTACACCTTTATCCAAAATTCATGCCATACTCCTACCGTTAACCACTCTAAGATGGGAGAGAATTCAATGATTTTGTATTGGCCATAGCAGTACTAGATCGACTGCTTCACACTCGGATTGACAGCACATTTCAATATTTTAATGGGTGATGCGTCCATTAAATCCCCTTATTCTCTGCCAACAGGCAATTGAATTTCGTCCTTTTCCTTATCTAAAAGTGTCAAGAATTATATCCATAATCAGCTAAATGAATCGAAGCATAGATTAAGTCGCCTTGGCACCCTTTGCTAAACAGACTCTTTTTATTTTTAGTGCTGTATTTGATCTCTATCCTCGGAAATTGAGCTTAGGGCAATGCCCGCCTCCGAACTTGTTTGTTTGTGTATGGCAAGATCCCCTAAAGCAACGATACCGAGCAGCTTGCCATTTTCGACAATAGGAAGTCTCCTGATTTGTTCATTACCCATTAACTCTTCCGCTTCGTCCACTGACATATCGGGAGTTCCCGTTATAAGATGAGTGGAAATCACGTCGGTTATTCTGGTTGAATTCGGTTTTTTTCCGGCAACACAGCGAAGCACGATATCCCTATCGGTGATGACGCCGACCAACTGGCCACTATCCAAGACAGGAATGATACCCACATCATGGTTCTTCATTTTTACGGCTGCCTCATAAATATTATCTTCCACTGTACAACAGTCCACATCCGTAGACATAATATCCCTTAAAGTAGTCATGGAAATCCCTCCATTATTCACGCGTTTCTTGTTTATTGTTGACTATAGGAAAGATATTATTCAGCTTGATGCAAGGTTCATTCCACATACTTCCCATGATCGGGCTTTGCCAACGAGTCGAATTCCCTTGATAGCTTCGATAGCCCACTATCCAATTCTTCCCCATCGACAGGATACCCGTGCCCCGTTACAGCCGCCTTGGGCTTCAATGCTGCCAGCACGCTCACAGATTGCTTAGCCGACTCCCAATCGGTTGTCAAATACCGCGGCGGGCCTGATATTTCCCTTTCCTGGGTGAAAACCTTATATAAAGAATCTTGCCTGACATTCACAAAAGCATCCCCTGCAATCAGACTACGATCACTTTCCCGAAAAAGTGAAATATGACCTTTGGTGTGACCCGGGGTATGGATCCATTTCCATCCGTCAAGAAATGGGATAGACTGGTCGTCTGGAAGGGGTTGAACTTTTTCGTCCAGATTGATTCCTTCATTCGGAAACATCCAAGAAATCTTGGCAACCATTCCCCCTTCTACAGATGGGTCAGGCTCAGGGTAACTTTCTTGTCCCGTCAAATAAGGCATTTCTTTTAGGTGGGCATAGACAGGCACCTCCCAATGTTCCATCAGTTCGATCAATGCACCAACATGGTCGAAATGGCCGTGGGTCAATATGATGGCTGCCGGTGGATGGTTCGGTCCGTATATGGCTTCTGCGGTCTTCTTTATTACCTCCGCTGAACGTGGCATTCCGGCATCGACCAATACCCATTCATCCCTTTTCGGAAGTCCTAAAAAAATGACATTGACGATTTGAACCGTTAGACAATAAATACCCTCCCTAACTTTCCTGACATCCCCATTGCTCATTGATGTCATTGGCAATATTTTTTCATTCAAATGGTGATCATCCATGTTTAAACCTCCTGATTTGGACATATTGTCGTTAGATTACCCTTTACATGAAAATAAAAACCAGCCTATAATTTTTTATAGGCTGGTTTTCATTAATAAACATCCTTCCGGGTAAAAGCGGCAAACGAGACGAGTAAAGCAAGCAGCCACCAGACGAGAAGCGTTATGACGGAGGATAAAAGGGTCATCCCCTCGATTGGCGGCGCCGAACCGCTAATGTAGGTGGTCAACTTCAAATTCACCATGAAGAAATATTTTGCTGATTCCCATGAAGAAACCATATTGTTCAGGATAGCTCCTGAAATCAAGGCTGCTAGCATGATACCCATTCCTGCCGGTGTACTGCGCACGAGGACCGATAGCATGAACGAAAGCGTTCCTATCACGACCGCAACCAACCATACAAGTCCCAAATCCATCAAAAGGAATTTCCATTGTTCCACTAGCCTTACTTGGCTGACATCCACATCTGCGCCGTTCAATTCGAATCCGGTAATCACCGGGGCCGCCCAGCCTTGATAGCCAAAAACAAGACCAGATAATAAATAGGACAATAATGCTGTCATCGCCACGATAATCGATACCGACAACAATAAGGTTATATATTTGCTCATTAAGATTTTCCACCGCTTCACTGGCCGTGTCAGCAGAAGTTTAATCGTCCCTTGACTATTTTCCGAGGAAACTAAATCGCTTGCTACAATCATGATGAGCAATGGAATGAACAAATCGATGGCATTTTCCAAAAACATGCGGGTAAAAGTGGCAGCCCCTGGTTCTGAGGGGTTTATATCGTGATCAAGGTAATACTGCTGCTGCTTCAGTCCCACTTCGAGCTGTTCACGCCACTCATCAAGCATCCTATTTGAGCTTAAGCGATTTTGTGTATCAATGATTTGCTGCTGAAGGGCAGCTCGCCAATCGGTAGTACCTAACTTCTCCTTCTGCTCTTCCGCTTGCTTATATTGTGCGTACGTAAACATCAGCACCAAAATCCCGACGATGATCCCAATTATGACCAATCGTTTTTTTGCCAACAACTTCATCATTTCATTCTGGATCAGGTTATTCAATACCAGCACCCCCGCCGCCGGTTACTTGTAAAAATAATTCTTCAAGGCCCGGGAGCTTCCGGTTCATTTCATGCACCTTCACTCCTGCCCGGATAAGGGCCGCATTCCATTCAGGTGTTTCAAGTTCATCGTAAGCGGTAATGATGTATTTTTGGTCCATGCTCACTTCCGTGAACCCACTTAGGATTTCCAGTCCTTTTTGGACTGGCTCAACCCTCCACAAAATCCTCTCTTGTGTAGCTAATAGCCTTTCCACAGTATCCGTCTGAATTATTTGTCCATTTTTTATGATGGCAACCCGGTCACAAAGCTGCTGGATTTCACCTAATAAATGTGATGATACGAGAACACTCATCCCTTCTTCTTCAGCCAATTTCCTGATGAACTGACGCATTTCCCGGATCCCTGCAGGATCAAGGCCATTGGTCGGTTCATCCAAAATCAACAGCTTCGGACTATTCAGCATGGCCTGTGCAATTCCCAACCGCTGCCTCATTCCTAGCGAATAGGTCTTCACTTTATCATGAATTCTCGCTTGCAGGCCGACCAGCTCTACAACCTCGCTTATTCTTTGCTTACCCACTTCAGGCAGCATTCTGGCAAAGTGAAGCAAATTATCCCAACCACTCAAAAATGGGTAAAGTTCTGGATTTTCAACGATACAGCCCATATATTGCATCGCCTTCGTGAAATCCTTGCGTACATCAAACCCGCAAATTCGGATGGATCCCGCAGTTGGCTTAATGAGTCCAACCAGCATGCGTATGGTCGTCGTTTTACCGGCCCCATTCGGCCCTAAAAAGCCAAAAACCTCGCCTTCAATCAGGTCGAAATCGATTCCTTTAATAATTTCCCTGTCGCCAATCTTTTTTTTCAATCCTTTGACAGACAATGTCACCTGTTTCATCGTTCCTCATCCTCCCACTTTATTAAAGGAGCAACCCTATCTGCTATTAAACGATACCCCTTCTTATTAGGGTGAAAATTATCCGTATACAAATAATCATTAACAGACAATTGGAAAAGGTCAAAGGTCGGCACGAAAATGGCATTTTTATAGTGGGCCACGACTTCTGCCGTATCATTATTCCAATCCCTAACAATTCGGTTCGTATCCAGATCATCATCCAATTCTATAAACGGATTATATAAACCAAGCAAAAAAATGGTAGCTTTATCATTGACTTGATTGATATTCTTAAAAATACCATGTAAGTTTTCCATATATTTCTGTTGTGATTCTGCGATGACCTGACTATCATAATCAATCAGCGTCTGACCTTTCTGAAATAAGTCATTGCCGCCAATTGTCAGTAAAATAACATCGGCCGCCTTGATTTGGCGCCTCACTTCCGTTTGCTTGACTTGCTGCACTAATTCTTCTGAAACTTGTCCATTGATGCCGAGGTTGTGAATGATCGGTTTATGCTTATATTCACTCTCCAAATCTTCTAAAACAAGTCCGACGTATCCTTTTCCTGACTCATCACCTGTACCTCGTGTGAGCGAATCACCCAATGCCACGACCGTAAAGTCATTAGGCAGATCCTTTTTGTTGGGGACCGCTTCATTTGCTCCCATATCAGAAGATTTCTTTCCATAATGATCAAAAATCGTCCATCCGAGACAAAATAAAAAAAACAGTCCTACAACCGCTGAAACTATCGTAGTAACCAACACTTTGGTTTTGCTCAAGAACACTCATCCTTCCCTTCATTCTCTACTTTCCATTAAATCATATTATTTCCAAAAACAAAAAACTGATTGCTCCCGAATTAAAAAAATCAACATATCCCCTTAAACGCTCGGACTCCCGAGCAGGTGCAGATGGCTCACGAACCGCCTCTGGAAAGCTGATTGGCCTGCAGTAAAATGAAAACAAAAAACTGCAGACATCCCCCAGTACTTCCAAGGTCGTCTGCAGCGGTCTTCAAGAATGGAATACCATTACATTTCTAATTTGTCGGCTTTTATCCTTGGCACTTTATGTTCATTATCCAATCTCATAAGCCAGATTGTAAGCAGCATGCCAATCAGGGTAAGTACCCCGTAGAAGAAATACACTGCATATATACCTGAATGATCCAGGATGATTCCGCCAGTAAAGGTGCTGAACCAATTTCCCAATCCATTGCCGATTGCCGAATAAAGCGTAATGGCCGTAACGGTAATATGGGCTGGGACAACTTTGCGGATATACTGTAAGGCTGCAGGAATGAATAGGCCCAATGAAAACCCTTGGATGACCGAAGTCACGTATACCGTAGCTAAACTCGGTTCGCTAAAATACAGTCCCCAGCGAATCAACGAGCCTGCTCCAGCCAATAAAGTAATGGGAAGCAAGCCTATTCTATGAATCCAACTGCCCGCCATTCTCATGAACGGGATTTCCGACAATACAGCCAGGAGGAAGGCAATTCCGATTCCAGTATATGTCCCGCCTCTCGCCTCAACAAATAAACCATAATATACGTTATTTGCCAAATTCGGACCAAAGAGCAGGAATGTTATCGCAAGGAATATTAGGAATCTCTTCATTTTGAACAATTCTTTCATCCCGCTGAAAACCTTCACCTTTCCTTTAGGCGGCTCTTCCGGCAACCGGAGTGCTAGAATGGCCGCAACCAATAGACCAAAGAAAAAGGCGTAAAATATAACCGCTGGACCAATGAACGATTCAGATAGCTTTCCCATCATAAAAACGGCCACACCAAAACCGAGTGAACCGAATAAACGAATTTTCCCATAATTCGATTTGATTCTTGTCGTGTATTGAAGCGTGATGCTGTCCGAGACGGGAATGATGGCGCTTTGAAAGACAGCCAACGCAATCGCAACGGCGACTAAAAGTAAATAGGGCTCGAACAGCAAGTACCCTAACCCGAATACACCAGCAAGTAATGAGGTCAATGCCAGTATTTTTGCAGGTTTTCCGCTCCAATCACAGACAATTCCCCAAATGGGCTGAAATAGGATCATCACGATCGGTCCTACAGACATAATCGATCCTATTTCAAGACCGGACAAGCCGGCTTCGTTGGCTAAATAAACGCTTAACAGCGGCGTTAAACTTCCAACAGCAAAAAAAGAAAATAGGTAAAACACCTTTAAACTTACAATATTAGCTCGTATTTGTTTTTCCAAATCCAGTTTCCCCCATGCAGTCATCTTCTCCCGCGACAACCGTTGCCTTCTCCAATTTTACTGATATTCCCATTCATGAAAAACGCCTCAACGTCCATAGGCATGATTAGGCCGGCACCAGACATATTCCGGCCTATTGGGCGGATGATTCGTTCATGATTTACGGGGCCAAGCGTACTTTACAGGTTTAATCGGAAGCACGATCTTAAAGACCGTACCTTTATTGACCTCGCTTTCAACAAAGACTTTTCCCAAATGGTTTTCAATGATTTTGAAGCTGATCATCAAGCCTAAGCCATTTCCCGATTTTTTTGTGGTGAAAAACGGTTCCCCCAGTTTCCTTAGCTGCTCAGGCGGCATTCCCTTTCCTGTATCGATTATCGAGATTTGCACGTTTTCCTCTTTACGTTCAGCCATGACTTTAATGGCTCCACCACCTGGCATCGCTTCCATCCCATTTTTAATGAAATTGAGAAACACTTGTTTTATCCGATTCTCATCACAATTAACGAGTATTTCTTCATGGATGCCAACGAGTTTAAGCGATACGTGCTTCTTTCTTGCATCAAACTCCGTCAGTGATAAAACATTTTCAATGATTTTCACGATATTCTTCGTTTCCAAATTTAAGGACTGCGGTTTGGCCAATTGCAAGAACTCTTCCACGATCTCATTGACCCGATGGATTTCATCGAGAATGATCTCGAGATATTCCAACCTGGTTTCGTCCGTTTCGTCTAGTTGCAGGTATTCCGTATACCCTTTCATGGAAGTCAGCGGATTCCTGATTTCATGTGCAACGCCAGCAGCAAGCTGCCCAACTGCCGCCAATTTATCCTGCCGATGAAGCATCTCTTCCGTTTGCTTACGCTCTGTTATATCATACCGGATGGATAAAAACTGAAAAGGCTTTCCATTCACTCCGAAAAACGGAACGATGGTTGTATCCACCCAATAGAAGCTCCCATCCTTTGCCTTGTTCCTGATTTCCCCCTTCCAAACCTTCCGATCATGGATGGTTCGCCACATCTCCTCGAAGAACTCCTTGGAGTGAAGCCCCGAATTGACCAACCTATGAGTCTGGCCGATCAATTCATTTCTTTCATATCCGGAAATCTCTGAGAACTTTTCATTCACATCGATAATGACACCTTTTGCATCCGTGATGGCAACGATTGAGGACTGATCGATGGCATATTGCATATCCTCTAGTTCCTGTATGGATCCCATCAAGTCATTTTCCGCCTTTTTCCGTGGCGAGATATTTGAACAGATTGAAATATATTGATAAGGTTTACCCTTTTTCATAAACGGAACGATGGTTGTATCCACCCAATACGTATCGCCGGTTTTAGTTCGATTGCAGATTTCACCATTCCATGTCTGCCCCTGGCCAATCGTGACCCATAGATCTGTGAAAAACTCTCTTGAATGGTAGCCTGAATTGATGATGGAATGATTCGTGCCGATTAGTTCCTGCTCTTCATATTGCGATATTTCCATGAACTTTTCGTTCACATAAGTGATGGTCCCTTTTGCATCCGTGATAGCGACGATTGCAGATTGATCTAACGCATGCCTGATATCATTCACCGTATTATCACTTTTTGCCAAACGCCGACCAACGATCGTACTTGAACCAATCAGGCTGGCAAGGATGAACAAAGAAACTAAGCAGACTAGGTAAAGCATGAATGGGGTAAGTTGTACAAAATCCCCCCGCTCGTCCTTACCGTCGACCGGTATCGGTATCACCCGCAACAAAAGATAATACCCTTCAATGATCGCCCCGCTCATCATCAATGTGCTCAGCGGCTTTAATGATGATTGACTGACCCTTTTAAAGTAAAAGAAGATGACGAGCGCTGTTGCAAAAATGCTAAAAATGATGAGCAGCGTACTCACAAGCAAATACGGGTTATATTGTACGGAGTGATTGATGGTTAAAATGCTCATCATATAATTAGACAATAATGCCATCGTAAACATAAAACTGCAGAAAGTGATTTGCAGCAATTCTGTTTTATACGAAATGGCCAGTAGCCCCACCGCAGCGAGCGATATCGCCAATAGTAATGAAAATAATATTGTAGAAAAGTTGTATGATGCAACTCCTGAATTATCGAGTGTAAATATGATCACCAAATTAAGTGTCCATAGGGCCACCCCCATCGAACAGCTGCTTCCTATGTATAAAAGGCGCTTATACTTCTCGACCGACAGGAATGTTGTCAATAAATCCAATGCCGTATAACAGGCCATTATGATTAAAAGTGCCGCTATCATAAACAGGATGGGATTTAATGCTACGATTGAATGTTCCATTATTGCAATGATCACCTCGTTCTCCTATATTGTAATGGAAAATTACAGTGACTCATAGGTTTTTATTTCCTTTCACCCACGTCTCTTTTGTCAGACCCGTTCCAGCTGAAGTTGAGACTTTCTTTCATAAAATCAAAAAAAATAGAAATACTATTCTTTTGTATAGAGTAAAATAGAAAAAGGACAAAGCCCAACGACCGTCCAATCAAGCTTTGTCGATGCGGTGTATATTTTATGACCAAAATAATTATACAGAAAATATATTAAATATGAATGTTAATTTCTTTATTTAATGATCCCTATATGTTTATAATTAAATTGAGACGTATAGAGCGAAGGAGTGAGAGGCATGATTATGTCAGACCTGGCAGGAGCAAGCACAGCGGAAATTATGCAAAAAAAGACCCAGCATAAAAAATTGACGCTAAGACAAATTTTACAGAGAGGTCTTTTGATTACGATCGGCGCAGTTTTGATGGCTGTCGGCCTCGAGATTTTTTTGGTACCGAATAATGTTATCGATGGAGGAATAACAGGGATTTCGATTATGTTATCCTACATAACTGGTTGGAAGCTCGGTATCTTCCTTTTCATCTTGAATCTCCCTTTCTTTTTTATCGGGTATAAACAAATTGGAAAAACCTTCGCATTATCTACCCTGTATGGAATTTTAGTCCTTTCCATAACTACCACATTGCTTCATCACGTACCAGCATTCACACAAGATATCCTCTTAGCATCCGCTTTTGGCGGAATGATTCTTGGCATTGGTGTCGGAATGGTCATTCGATATGGGGGCTCATTGGATGGTACGGAAATACTGGCCATCCTCGCCAGCAAAAAGCTCCCTTTTTCCGTTGGAGAGATTGTCATGTTCTTTAATTTATTCATCCTTGGGAGTGCCGGTTTCGTTTTCTCTTGGGATCGTGCCATGTACTCGATCATTGCGTATTTCGTAGCCTACAAAACGATGGATATCGTTATCGCTGGTTTGGATGAATCCAAATTCGTATGGATCATCAGTGATGAGTTCGGTGATATTGGAGACGCAATCATGCACCGCCTTGGAAGGGGCGTAACCTTTTTGGCTGGTGAAGGCGCTTATTCCGGGGATGATAAAAAAGTTATCTTTTGTGTAATCAACAGGCTTGAGGAAGCAAAGCTTAAGGATATCGTGAAAAGTTTCGACCCGTCTGCCTTCCTTGCCGTGGGTGACATCGCGGAAGTTCGCGGGGGCAGGTTCAAGAAAAAAGATATTCATTGAACTTTTCAATTACCCTTCCTGCTTTTTTCCAGGATTCTAGGCAAAAAGATAAAAAAAGCTGAAGGGAATTCCCTTCAGCTTTTTTTATCTTTTAATAATTTCTGGGATTGTTGATCGCTTGAAGCATTCTGGTTCCGGGTTTCATCTCACTGCTGCATAGCGGGCAAACATGTTCATCATTACTTGTAAAGTTATCGCGGATCCACCCTTTGCAATCTTCTGATGTACATTCCCATACCTTTGTTTCTTCAGGAATGATTTCTTCCGTATTATTTCTTCTATACATATATCTCACTCCTTAGAATTTGAATTGACTCCGTCCTGCGTAAAAGCTTCCAAGCCATAAAGATAAAAGAAGAATAGATGGCGAATAATCTAAATAATTGTGAGTGTTACTCATGCTTATTCTCCACACTCAACCTCGCAAGTTTCAAGAAGTTGAAAGTAGGACCATGAATTTTTAATATCTCATTATCCATTATAACATATAAAGCTGTTAATAATTGAGTAAAGATCGTAAAGAAGAGATGATTCTGTAAATAATACTTTCAAAAGCCAGATAAATCTGAAGCACAGTCCCGATTACCCTCGAGGTATTCGGGACTGTGCTGTTTAAGAATCCATTCCATATGGTTCTTCCTGCCCGTTCGCATGAATTGCTTCAAAATGAACCGGGCATGAGAGTAATTTTAGTGCCAAAACCTAAAACAATGAAAGCCCTGCCTCTCTCCCATCCATACGGTTCCTAGACCGTGCCTGCGAGAATCAGGTAAAAGCTTGTAAGTACATGTTTATTAATTAAAACCGTCCGTAATTCCAATTGGGAAAAGTATATTCCAAAAGATAAATGGTACATAGAAGTAAGTTAATGAAGAACAGAAATGGATCGAGGAAAATACTTGGTGACTACTTGTATTTCTTTTATCTAGATGTGTTTAACTTGATTCTACTTCATCATACCTATGATGAAAAATTATTTGATTAATAAAAATGTTACTTTAAATTACCCTCCAGTGCTTATCGCTAATAGCACTGAAACTTTATAATATCACACATATATATAAATGTAAAGTGTTAAATTCAAATCAAGCTTCTTCCTTCTTGAACGCAAAAAAATAAAGAGGCAATGTTTCACCTCTTTTATTTAAATGCATTATATTCATTTTCGATTTTTGGCAGTTCCCTGACCTCTTCGATCAATTGACTGCCGCACATTGGGCAATCATAGTTTTCCGAGGCAAAATCCTTTCTCATCCAACCATTGCAATCTGCTGATCCGCATGCATATACTATCGTATCTTCCATAATGATTTCTGGTTCCTCTGAATTCTTTTTGCCAAAATACATGAGCAACCTCCTCTTTTTTATATAAAGACTCTGACCAAAGGCAATAACCTTACCTTTACATCAACCCTAGTATACGCATTAAACCAAAATCTTATTTATTCATGGAAAAAATTATCCAAAAAACTATCCGCTTATCTTTTTTCCATCCCTGCTTTCACCATGATCGCTTTTATCATAAAATATGAAATATGTTCAGGCAGGGCTTCTTTCAATGGTTTTAGTTTTTCAGAATTCAATTGTAATGCCGTTTCCAATACGAGACCGTACTCTTCATCCGAGAAAATATCTTCCCATTTGATATCCATGTGTTCTTGGGCACACTTTAATAAATGATTTTCGATAGAAATCGTGGACAGTCCTCTTAAGGCTCCAATTTCTTTCATCGATTTACCCTCTTGGTATAAGCGGTAGCTTTCCAGATGTGAAGGCGTAGTGCTGCGCTTACTTGTTTCCTTAGTAACCATTGTATTGGTTTCAACTTCAGGATGTGCCTGTACATATTGGGAAATCCTTTCGAGGAACGCTGCGCCGAATCGCTCGAACTTCTGGGTGCCCACCCCTTTGACGTCAAGGAATGCCTGTTCCGTTCCAGGCAGTTTTGCAGCCATATCCTTTAAGGAAGCATCGGAAAAAATAATGAATGGCGGGACATTTTCATTTGCAGCCATTTCTTTTCTTAATTGCCGTAATTCTTCAAACAACCCATGATCGACACTGATGCTGCTAACATGCTTCATTTCTTTTCGAAGTACTTTTTTATGCCCCAAAAGGACCTCCCTGCCGGAATTGGTTACTTTCAGTACAGGGAATTGCCCGCCCGTCATTTCGATATACTGCTTAGCTGTCAGGAAATCAATGAAATCGCCAACATCCTTTGCCGTTTGATTATTGATGATCCCATAAGTCGAAAGCTTCTGAAAGCCAAACTCCTCCACTTTCTTATTCCGTGAACCTGTCAGCACCTGGGAAATCATCATCTTGCCAAATCGCTCACCCATGCGCAGCATGCACGAAAGCACCATCTGTGCCTGGGTCGTTACGTCCACGGAATCGCGTTTATCCGTACAATTCTCGCAATGACCGCAATCCTCGGGGGCTTCTTCCCCAAAATACCGAAGAATGAATGCCTGCAAACACCCTTCGGTAAAGCAATAGTCCTTCATTTTATTTAACTTCTTCAGCTCCTGAGCTTGCCACTCCTGCGATGGGTTTGATTGATCGATCAAGAATCGCTGAATTTGCATATCTTGCGGGGAATACAACAGGATGCATTCACTTTCCAAACCATCACGGCCTGCACGGCCCGCTTCCTGATAATAACTTTCCATATTCTTTGGAGTTTGATAATGAATGACGTACCTAACATTCGATTTATCGATCCCCATGCCAAAGGCCGAAGTCGCAACCATCAAAGAAACTTCATCACGAATGAATTCATCTTGCTGTTTTGAACGATCCTGCTCATTCATCCCAGCATGATAGCGTCCTGTTTTGAAGCCAGCTTTATTAAGCTTCGCATGCAATGAATCCACTTCTTTCCTGGTTGCCGCATAGATAATGCCCGATTCATTTTTGTTTTTTTCAACATAGCGCATTAAAAACCGGCCGCGATTTTCTTCCTTCACAACCGAAAAAAATAAGTTATCCCTGGAGAATCCCGTTGAAATGGCATGCTCCTTGGATATACCAAGGGACTGACATATATCATCAATAACGTGCGGGGTCGCTGTCGCCGTCAAGGCCAGGACAGTCGGCTCTGCTGGCATGTTCTTCAGCAAAGTTTTGATTTTTAAATAGCTTGGCCGGAAGTCATGGCCCCATTGAGAGATACAATGAGCCTCGTCAATGGCGACCAATGAAATTTCCACACTAAACAACTCCTGTTGAAATGCAGGGTTTTCCAGTCTTTCAGGAGCAACGTATACCAGCTTATACCGTCCTTGCTTAATATCGTTCATTCTCTTTGAAGATTCCAAACCTGAAATGGAGCTATTCAGAAATGTGGCATCAATCCCATTTTGTTCGAGGGCGTCTACTTGATCCTTCATCAAGGAAATAAGCGGGGATATCACGAGTGTAACACCAGGCAACAGAAGTGCCGGAATTTGATAACATATGGATTTACCCCCGCCCGTAGGCATGATACCGGCTGTATTCATTCCTTTTAACACCTGTTCGATAATCTGTTCCTGTCCTTTTCTAAATGATTCATAACCATAATACTGCTGTAAATATTCACGTGCCTTCTCCATCAATTCACTACTCCTCCTATTTATCTTGTAAGGTCCGGTAAGGGTTCATTACTTTCATTGTACCTGCTTTTCCGATCAACCAAAAGCACAAAAAGAGTAGACACATTAATTCTCCGTGTCTACTCTTTTCAATATATGAACATGTTTTGCATGGTAAATTAATTCAGGATTTGAACTTTAACATTTTTAACGCCCCAATTATTGGCGTCCTGTTCATTAGGAACAAAAAGGTCCACTCTATTTCCCTTGATGGCACTTCCAGTATCGGCAGCTGTTGCGTATCCATACCCCTCCACATAAACTTTTGAACCTAGCGGAATGACTGATGGATCTACGGAAATCACTTTTGCATTCGGATTGGCTTTCAAATCAACCCCTGTTGCTGTAGTGCCGCTGCAGCCTTGACAATCAGCCGTGTAAGCCGTTGCTCTGACAGTCAATTCTTTTTCCACACCCGCTTGATCGTTGGATTCCTGGTTTGAATCTGCCTTTTCTGGTTGTTCAGCTGGCTTCTCTTGTTCTGCTGGTTTAGCTTGTTCTGCTGGTTTAGATTGTTCTGCCGGCTTCTCTTGTTCCTCCGGTGCAGCCTGCTCTGATGTTTGCTCAGGACCTGCGCTCGCCGCTTCCACTTTGTTGCCTGCCGGCTTGATGACTAAATCCTGATCCGGATGGATCGTGTCGGAATTTAGGTCGTTCCAAGATTTAATATCATGTACCGATACATCATATTTGTGTGCTATTTCCGATAATGTCTCCCCTGACTTGACTTTATGATGCTGTTCTTGAGAGATATGTATGGTTTCTCCTACATAAATCGAGTCTGAAGACAAATCATTCCAAGACTTAATATCTTCTATTGATACTTTATATGTTTGAGATATCCCCCATAATGTGTCTCCATCTTTCACTTTGACATCTTCTGCTTGTACCGGAATGGTGAATGCACCGGATATTGCAGCCGCTGCCGCTAACGATAAGATTGATTTTTTCATATGTTGTTACCTCCTTGTGAGCTACTTTATAAGCTACGAGTTAAATCTTAACATAGTTTTTCTCTATACAAAGAACAAACAGATAAAGAATAGATGACAAACATCACAGGAAGATAACGGTATTATAACAACGATTTATAATATTCTGAAAAAACATCTTTTTCCATAACATCTCCTTTCCAAAGAAATATAGGCATATTATGCACGGCCGAGGCATAAAAATTAAAGGCCATATTTTTACGAAGGAGGCATATTCGTGACGCGCGATAAATCCTTTACATTAGTCAAATCATATAAACCTTTTCATAGTAAGTTTGATCCTTGTCCCCCCATAGGGAGGAAATACTACAGAACGCCACCCCATTTATATATCAATTTTCAACCTCCGAACCTGGAGCAATTCACACCAGAGGAAGCACTGAAATACGGGACGTTATGGAAGTTTTTTTATGATTATTATGATAATCCATATCGGGAAAGGGAGTCGTAAATGAATAAACTGGATGATGAATATTATAATTTGCTTGAACAAATACAAGCTGCGGATTTTGTGCTTGTCGAGCTGACTCATTATTTGGATACCCATCCTAATGACCAGCAGGCCCTGCTGCAATTCAATCAATTCCATGAATATTCCAGGCAACTGAAAGCGGTTTTTGAACCTAAATACGGTCCCTTATTGGGATTCGGAAACAGTTCCGGCGGTGAAAATAAATGGGAATGGGGCCAAGGCCCCTGGCCTTGGCAAGTATAAGGAGAGATATCGATGTGGGTTTATGAAAAGAAGCTGCAATACCCGGTTAAAGTCAGGGACTGCAATCCTAGATTGGCAAAATATTTAATTGAACAATACGGGGGAGCCGATGGAGAATTGGCAGCTGCCCTTCGTTACTTAAATCAGCGCTACACGATTCCTGACAAAGTGATTGGATTGTTAACCGATATCGGAACGGAAGAATTCGCTCATCTGGAAATGATCGCTACGATGATATATAAGCTCACGAAGGACGCCAAGCCACAACAAATGGCTGAAGCAGGACTTGGAGATCATTATGTCAATCATGATAGTGCACTGTTTTATCATGATGCGGCAGGAAACCCATGGACAGCCACGTATATCCAAGCAAAAGGGGATCCGATTGCCGATCTTTATGAAGATATTGCCGCTGAAGAGAAGGCGCGAGCAACGTATCAGTGGTTAATTGACATCTCAGACGACCCGGATATCAATGATTCCCTAAGGTTTTTACGCGAAAGGGAAATTGTCCATAGCATGAGATTTAGAGAGGCAGTGGAGATTTTAAAAGATGAACAAGGTAAAAAGAAGATTTTTTGAAGAGCATAAAAAAAATGGACCCCCATCTAAGACTTTTGTCTACAATGGGGGTCCATTTGAATTCTGCGCTTATCATCATTTACGATCTGAAGAATAAGTCCAGCCGTCTTCCTGATAAATCTTGTCTTCCTTCATCAATTTGCCAAGAGCACGTTTGAACGCTCCCTTGCTTAAACCGAAGTGAAATTGAATATCATCCGGAGGCGTTTTGTCTCCATAAGGCATCGCTCCGCCACGATTCATTAAATACTTGAAAATGACATCGGCATCTTCACCCATCAAATCTTGTTTAAACGGAATGAGAGAGACGTTCAGCGTACCATCTTCCTTACTGTCTATGACGCGGCCCTCCACTAATTCCCCAAGGCGAGGCTCCTCCTTGCGTTCACTTTCATGAATGAAGCAGCGATAGCCTTCTTGTGATACAAAGAATGATCCGACCATGAGCAGCCGGTAGACATTCCCGCTCACGGTTGTATTACGGACTCCTTTTAAAGGAGCCTTCACGGCAATCTCCTGGATTACATCTTCGGTTGCAAGCTTACCGAATAACCGGTCATTGCGATCGGTCTTCAAGGATACATAAAGCCGATCGCCTACCTCCGGCCACAAGCGGTCAATATTCGGAAGATCATCAAGAGATACAAGGATATCTTTGGAGAGTCCGATGTTCACAAACACCCCAAGCTTCCTTTTCACATTGACAACTTCCGCCCATCCATATCGATCGATTTGAATGTCGGGGATTTTCATAGTCGCCGTAAGCCTAGCTTGTTTATCATGATAGATGAATACCGTCACCGCATCACCAATCTCAAGCTCCGTTCCTTCGTTCGTTTCATTATGATGAAGTAAGACATCTTCTGAACCATCCGTTAAAAACCAGCCGAAATCCGCCTTACGTTCCACTTCTAACTCTACAGCCATGCCGGCCTGAATTTTTTGCATGTATTTGAATCCTCCTGTAACGTACCTTTACCTACAATTATATGGCATTAATTATTTTTTCCAACATCATTGAATTTATCATCTTTTTGTTGTTATGTATACCCATTCCTGCTTTTTCTTTACTCATGGTCCCCTTCATTACAGGAATGCGGTATCAAGATTTGCCCTTTTTTACGATTGCTTAACAACGTATGCATGATCACTTTCGATAATTGGCTCGGCTTGTAAGGTTTAACTAAGTAATCCTTGGCCCCCAAGGAAAGCCCTTTTTCCCTTTCATCAAGTGCGGTCGATATGAAAACGGGAATCTCCTTCAAGCCAGCGGATACTTTTAACTCCCTTAAAATGCCCCACCCATCCATCTCTCCTTCTTCAAGAAGGATATCCAGCACAATGGCGTCAGGCGGTGATTTTTTCAGTTCCTGGAAGGCTTTTCTCCCACTATTGAAATAATTCACATGAAACCCGCTATCCATCAATTCATATTTCAATAGTTCCGCCAAATTAATATCGTCTTCGATTACCATGATTTCATAGCTCAGTTTTATCGATTGCCGATCATGATTCGAGCTCGCTTCCTTTTGCGTAACCTTAGGGAAAGAAATGGTGAATGTGCTCCCTTTTCCGTATTGTGAAACCACCGTCACCTGACCTCCATGCGATTTGATGATTTCATCAACGATTGCCAGTCCCAGTCCAGTGCCTCCAATTCTGCGGCGATCTGAATTATCGACCCGATAAAACTTCTGAAATAAATGGGGCAGTGATTCTTCGGGAATGCCAAGCCCTTCATCCTCGATATCAATGGAAAGCATTTCCTTGCTGCTATAAACCCGTACCAATATCCTGCCGCCATCAGGAGAATATTTGATTGAATTACTTAGAAGATTGGTAAAGGCCTGTTCGATCTTTATCCGATCTCCCAAAATCATCACGTCAGTCGTTTCCACTTGAAGCTGAATATCATGGTGTGCTGTATTTATTTCCAAGTGTTCGATGACCTTCTGGAGCAATGGAAGGACCTCCACATATTTTTTTTCATAAACCTGTTTGCCCGACTCCATTTTTTGAACATCCAGAAAATCATTGATAAGTGCTGTCAGCCGTTTCGCTTCATTGTAGATCGTCTGCAGATATTTTGTCTGCCTTTCCGGCTTCAATGGTTTATTTAGCATCAATTCGGTAAAACCAAGGACGCTTGCAAGCGGAGTCCTTAATTCATGGCTGACCGTACTGACGAATTCGGATTTCATTTGATCCACTTCATATTCCATCGTTATATCCCGATAAACCAAGATAGTCCCAAAACCCTCTTCACGATAGCGCAAAGCTTCGAAATAAACCTTTATGACCTGATTCGTTTCTTTCTTTTTAAAAGTGAAGCTGCGTTGTTCATGATTGGCTTCTTCAAGATGCTGAATCGCTTCCTCCAACGAGCGGGAAAATCTATCCCCCTCCATTTGTTCAGATAACTCAGCACTCCACTTCTCCCATGGCAAGTCAATGATTTGATCAGGGGTTGAACCGGTTTTAAAAATATCGCAGAAGGGCTGATTGACCTGCACAACCTTTCCATCCTGATCGATCAACTGGATGCCTTCCTTTATCGTGTTCAAAATATCTTGATTTAATTTTCGATTACCTTCGGTTTGCTCGTATAGCTTGATTTTGTCAAGAGACGTGGCGATTTGCTTGGCCAGTGTTTCGCATTCTTCCACTTCCTGATCCTTAAATGGCGTTCCATATCTGCTGTAAACCATGATGGCGTCTACTTCTTGAAACGTGGATAAAACGGGAAGATATAAATCATAACTGTAATTCGTATTTTCGTGATACCCTTTCTCCGCGTCCAATTGTTCTCTTTTTATCGTGAAGGGTTTCTTTTCTTCTAGCAAACGATAATTCAAACCACTGTGGATGTTGTTTCGGAATTGCTTCACGCCATTATCCGAAATTCCAAATGAAGAAGATGCATCTTCATGAACTAAAGCAATCATCCCGCGATCAGCCGAAATGATCTTACTCATATTAAAGACAATGCTCTTCAATACTTCGTTTTTATCCAATGTGGAGGATATCCCGTTGATCAATTCATTTCTCCTTGTTAGCTTCTGTTCATTATCCCTTATGATCCCAAGTGTCACTTGCAGTTCATTTTGCTGGGCCTGCAGTTCATCCTGCTGTGCCAGCAGCTCTTCATTATGCGCCATCAATTCCTGCTCTTTTTCCTGAACGCTGGATAACATTTTTTTGAAGGCGATCGACAAAGCCCCAAGCTCATCCCTGCGATTTTCATTGACCGAAATGACAGCCTCCCGACCAGCAGCAATCTCATTGGCTGCCATTGAGAAATCGGCAAGTGGCTTACCGATATTCTTGATAATCGATCTGACTATGAACAGGAAGATGAATAAGAAAATAAGAACGAATCCGACAAATACGCCTTGAAGGATGGACTGTTCTTTTGTAAGATCCTTCACGTTTTCATCACGTTTCTCCGTCAGCTTGCCCAAATATGATTTTATCAGGCTGCGAAAATCCGAAACTTGCGCCATGTGTGTGCCACCGTTGTTTTCGGGGGAATCCAATAAGGACGGGAGAGCTTCGCTAAAATAATAACTGGTAAAATTGTCAAGCTTATCGGTCATGACCCTATCTTCCTTGGAATGAGCAATAGCCTTAAACTGTTCAATATTTTCCCGAATCGAAATTTCCTCTTGGGTGGATTGTTCCTTTAACCCATCTTTATCAAGTGAATTATAGGCTGTCAAATTTAAAAAGACCGTATGATATTGGTCGAGTATATCTTCAATTACTAATTGTTTTCCGACAATGCTTTGCCGGTGCTGGATATATTCAGCGTGCAAAGACTGCAAATGGAAAAATAATATGCCTGTCCCGGCAATGAATAGGATGATGCATCCCGTCATCAAAGACACGACCTGCCTTGACAGACTTTTAGTAATGTATGGATTCAGCTTCATGCAGAATGACCTCTATCTTTTCGATTAGCTTTAACGGACTGAATGGTTTGGCCATGAAATAGTCCGCACCTGCTTCCAATACTCGTTCTTGCTCAAATTGCTGGCTTTTGGCAGATAACATGAGGATTTTTCCTTGTGCTTGTATTTCGGAAGACTGGATTTTTTCAATGATCTCCAAACCAGTATACCCTGGCATCATATAATCAAGAATAATCAGGTCATATGTCCGGTGCTTGAGAAGCTGCACGGCCTCCATCCCATCTGCCGCTTCGTCAACCACATAATCTTCATCCTCCAGTGTGTCCACTACCAGCATTCGTAACACTTCTTCATCTTCCGCTAATAAAATTCGTTTCATCATTCAATCTCCTTAAGGGTGGTTTACGTTTAACATCGTCAAGCATGAACGATCCATACTTTGGCGCCTTTCTATCATCTCATTGTTGTTAGATGAGCTTTGTCAACAGGCGCTCTATCCTCGACTTCAGGTCAGTAATGCTAAAGGGTTTGGTTACATAATCGTCGGCCCCCAATGTCAACGCTTTGGCAATATCATCCGTACTTTTTCTTCCCGTCAGCATCAATACGGTATAAAAATCCGCATTGCTTCCCTGTTTCACTTTCTGCAGCACTTCAATTCCATCCATGATCGGCATTACACCGTCAAGAATTAAAAAATGCCCCACGTCTTCCTTGGCTCGATCGGAATTCAAGAATGAAGGGCCGTCTTCATAAACGGCAATATCCAAATCGAAGTACGGTACCTGCAGCGAACGCAATGCTTTGGTCAAGATGGTCCGGATAATGATGTCATCATCGATTACGGACACATTAAGAAATTTTTTGTTAAACCGGGTTTGCTGTATACTTTCAACCTTTGCACGCCCTGTTCGTTTCGCTTCATATAAAGAAGTGTCCGCTTCCTCAAGTGCTTCCTTTGGTGTAACCTGCTCATTTTCAACCGTAAATGCTCCTGCAGAAAATGTAACCGAAAAAGGCTGCCCCTCGTGGGTGAATTCCTTTGCGGAAAAGTCCTTGATTAACCTTGTTAGCTTATTCTTGGCTTGTACATTTGAAGTATCAGGAAAAATAAGGACGAATTCTTCCCCTCCATAGCGGCAGATCAAATCCGAGCTCCTGATCTTGCTTTTTATGAATTGGGCGAACTCTGCCAGTACGAAATCCCCGACCGCATGCCCATACCGATCATTCACTCGTTTAAAGTGATCTATATCAATGATGCTGATCGTAAAAGGCTGTCCTGACCGCTTATAGTCATTGAAATAGCGCGGCAGCGTGTCTTCAAGGAATCTTCGGTTATATACCTGCGTCAACTCATCGATCAGGACCGACTGATCAAAAATCCTCTTCCTCTGCAGATGTCTTTCCATCTTGACGATAAACTCATCTATATCGATCGGCTTGCCGATGAAATCATCCGCTCCCATCTTGAATGCTTTGATTCTGGTTGGCTTATCGTTCTGGATGCTGATCATGATTTTTGGAATGAAATATTTCTCATTATGCAAATGAATGTCCTGGAGGATTTGGAACCCATCCTTTGCAGGCAGTTGAATATCAAGTATTAGGCAATCTGGCTGCATTTCAAAATATTGATTGGTCGCCTTGACGGGATCGGCATTCGTGATCACCATCCATCCCTGTTCCTCCAGAAGATCCTTCAATAAAATGAGCATGGAAATATCATCGTCAATGATCTGGATGAGCGGGGCCTGGGAATCACGTACCGATTTTCCCTTTACTTCAATTTCATCAAAATGCTCATATTCGTATGTATGTTCAATAAGCTCGAAAAGGAAATTCCTAAGTTCGGTTGGAATCCATACTCGGCCACTTTCTTCATCCGTGGCTTCTAATAGCTGTTCCGTAATTGCCATAAGTCCACATAATTGCAGCGTTCCCGCGGTCCCTTTGATGGAATGCAAGAAACGGAATACTTCATCCTCCGGGATCGTTTGAACATCTTCAAGCTCCAGCCAATCTGAAAGTTGGTTTTTTATATTTCCAAATAAGCTATTTTTGTATTTGTCCATATTTACAAGTTTCACTTCTAATCACTTGACCCTTTCTTCAAATGCAAATAAGCCTTTTAGACCAGTAATTGTTTGTCGTTCAACGTCATTTAGGTCTAAAGTATATACTTTCAGGAATATTTTACATCATAAAAGTTTGTCTATAAATAGATTATCGCCATCTTGCAAAATTTATTTAAAATATTTCATGAAAATTCCTTATTTACTTGTCTTGCGAGGTATTTCCCCTTTTCAAAAATAGGGATTTCGATGATATAATTTAAATAATGACAGAAAGGAATAGGGAAACAGTCATGACAAAAAAATTGTATTACACATCCCCCAAGACCGCTCAATGGGATTCCGAGATCCTGGGGTGCTTCAAGGAGAATGACCATTACTATATCACACTTGATGAAACAGCCTTCTTTCCAGAAGGAGGCGGCCAACCTTCGGATACAGGAACCATCGATGGCCTCCCCGTTCTTGACGTAATGAAAGGCACTGATGGAAGCATTCTTCATAAGCTTGAGAGAAAGCCAAATTCAAGGACTGTACACTGTGAACTGGATTGGTCCCGCCGCTTCGACCACATGCAATCACATAGCGGCCAGCATCTCCTATCAGCTGTCTGCCGGGAACTTTACGATGCGAATACAGTCAGCTTCCATCTTGGCAAAGAGTATTTGACCATCGATATAACCGAAGCCAATTGGACTGAAATACATACGGCGGCAGCTGAAAAAAAGGTGAATCAATATATCTTCGATAATCGCAAACTGCACACATATTACGTCACCAAGGAGCAATTACAGACACTTGCTGTCGTAAAGATGCCTAAGGTTTCCGAGAATATCCGCATTGTCGAAATCGAAGGGATAGAGTATAACCCGTGTGGCGGAACCCACGTTGAACGAACTGGGGAAATTGGTTTGATAAAAATCCTCAAAACCGAGAAGCAGAAGGACCATACCCGCCTCTATTTCAAATGCGGCTCCAGGGCATTGAAAGATTACTCCGAAGGGCTAGGCACCCTCTCGGCCCTATCAAATAAATTCAATACCGGACGCACTGAAATCTTCAATCGAGTCGAAAAAATGGACAATGACTACAAACAGCTGCTTTCGGAAAATGAAAACCTAAAGCTTGAAAATGCAAAATTCCTGGCTGACTCCTTGCTTACTGGAAATCAGGAAGGGTTCATCCATCATTTATTCGAAGAAAGCTCACTGAAAGAATTGCAATATTTAGCAGCTACGATAATAAAAAAAGAAAAAGTGCTTGTATTATTAGCTTCCAAGAAGGATCAAAAAATGATTCTATCCAACAGCGGACCGCTGCCCATACATTGCGGACAATATTTCAAAGCCGAGCTTAATCTCTTTAACGGGAAAGGCGGCGGAAGTGAACAGACCGCCCAAGCAGGGTTTAGCTCACTAAATGATCTGCATGCCTTTTATCAGTTCACTATCGAAAAATGGAGTCCTAATTCCGCCGAATAAACAAACCCAAAAGGAACAATCGCCTAAAATCATCCAATGTGGATGGAAATGGTTAGGAATGCTCGTCCAAGCGTAACCAGTTAGGCGCAAAGCGAGGGCACGGATAAACGCATAATCAAGAAAAAAAGAAGTTGAATACCTACTGGATGTAGATAATCAACTTCTTTTTTTCATTATATGTTGATAAGGATTCCTGTTAATTATTCAGTGGGACACTTTTTCAGTAACCTCCGGGATGCTCAGTGCAGTGCCCACAGTGGAAAACAACGGTCTTCGTACAATATTCTAAAATATGGGCAAGCAGGAGTCCATCTTCGTTTTCAAGCAAACCGGAATGGAATAGGTAAATATTTATCTTAAAAACCTGAAAACAAACTGCAATTCACCGAAAGTTCCTTCAGTTTGAGAGGGCCACCCGCCCTCTTTCCCTTTATTCTTCTATCTTCAATTTCTGAATGCCGTGCTCTTCAATATGAAGGTGATACTTTTCTTCAAGCTCCATGATCCGTTTCATCGCTTCTTCTTGATTGTAATCATGTTTTTCCGATTCAGCGATAAACTCCTTTCTAGCCATATGATAGGCAAGCTTATCCTGGAAGACTCCTTCTTCATATTCGTCTATCACTTTATGGAGCTGATCCTCCAATTCCCTGCTTATATCGTATAGTTCATACTCCGGTTCAAATTGAACCCCTTCGATGCCGAAATCTTTGGCATGGGAATTGATATACTGCTCCAGTTCACCGAACTCTTTATTATTTTCCGTATCGGAAGCAACCCAATATCCGTATTGAACCATTTTGAATAAGGTTTCATATTGTTTTTTCGTGAAATTGATCTTCATTGGCCTAAACTCCTTTATATCGATACTAAAAAGAATAAACCGCATTGGAACAAAAGTCCAATGCGGCTCACCCTTACTCCGATATTTCCGTTACGGAAAAATAAGCTGCCTTTTCCGTATCCACGACATAATGGCAATCGCCCTTAACTAAATTATAATAACGGTGCTTTTGGATATTTGAAATCATTTGAGTTGAATCGTCACCCTCAACCTCATGCTCTAATTCTTTACCTCCTGGAAAATAAAAACCAACTTTCAATGTCATCTTCTCATCCTTCCCTTCATCTCGTTGAATTGCTCTTTTATTTCTTATCCCTTCTAAGGTAGTTATAAACATAAATTAAATGCTTATTCACCTTTACCATGATATTCTAGGTAAAAACAATGAAATCAAAGGGGACTTTTCATGAAAATAAGAAAAGCGACGGAGAAAGATGTAAAGGGTATAGCCCATGTGCATATAAGCAGTTGGCAATCTACTTATGCAGGAATCCTGCCACATCACTATCTAGCTTCATTGAATATCGAAACCAGGATGAAAAATTGGCAAAGGAATTTAAAAATGCTCCATAATGCCACATTTGTAGCGGAAAATTCCAACGGGGAAATCATCGGTTTCGCTTCAGGCGGGCCTGAACAAACAAAAGACCCGCATATTCAAGGTGAAGTATATGCCATCTACTTCTTGAAAACCTATCAACGAAGGGGACTGGGCAGGCAAATGGTAAAATCCATCATCGATGAACTTATGAAAATGGGCCATAAGAATTTAATCATCTGGGCATTGAAGGATAATCCTTCATGCGGTTTTTACGAAGCGCTAGGCGGTCACGTCATTGCTGAAAAAACGGTTAAAATGGCCGGAATCGAGCTAATCGAAGTAGGATATGGATGGGATGATATCCAGGATATCCTTGTTCATTTGTAAAACTTCCCGGAGGCTGGGCATCCTCCAGCCAGGCCATCTTACGGCTCGATAAGGAAAGCGTTTTTCTTCCGTCCTAAAAAATAGAGACGGTGCAAAGGCCTTGTCATCGTGACGTATAGCAGCTTGATGTCAAGCTCATTTTCGGTGCCGTACGTTTCCTCCAGCGATATGGCAAATACAACATCGAATTCCAGCCCCTTCGCTTGGTAAGAGGGAACGATAAGGGTTTTATTTTTCGGGATGCTTCCCGCCTCATCTATTAGGTGGAAGTCTTGATTGATTTCACTTAGTTTATCGTTCGCCAGTTTACAATCCTTCATCGTTTTGGCAATTACCGCGAACGTTTTGAATCCTTCCCCTTTAAGTGTTTCAATCAATTCGGTCAATTCTTCTTCCCACCCATCCTTATCAATGGAGATGAATTCAGGTTCCCTGCCATGACGGACAACAGGTTCAACTTCAGGGAAATCGTAGGTTAGCAACTGAAGAACTCGGTTAGCCTGGTTCATGATTTCGACGGTCGTCCTGTAGCTTTTTTGCAATTCCGTATAGGTCGCCCGCGGGAAAATACGCCTGTGAACCTCTTCCCATGTTTGCAAGCCACGATATGAATGGATGCCTTGTGCCAGGTCACCTACCAATGTGAACATATCAGTATCCACTGCCGTCTTGAGCGCTTGTAACTGCATGAAACTATAATCCTGCGCCTCGTCAATGACGACATTTTTTGCTTTATTTTCTTTGGCGACGCCAAATAGCCGCTCCTGAAGATATAATAATGCACCCAAATCCTCGGTTTCATAGCTTTTCATGGAAAATGATTTACGATTGTAGCTGCATAATGTGCCGGCATCTTCCAAAGTCAGTTTGCCGTTACTGTACGAGACCAGCCGCTCTGGGTCTTCGAACAATTCCTGATAGTATTGGAAGAGGTTTTTCATTTGAAATTGCTTGAAATAGGCTTTTACAGAAGTTCGGATCGCTTTTTGGGCCTGCCGGATCCTCTCTTCCTTTTTATCGTGGCATTTTGTAACGAATTCCTTACGTATGACTGGATCGATATTCTTATAGAGTGCCTTTTCAATTTTGGCCTCATAAAACTCCGTGACCCTCTCAAGTATGATTTTCTTTTTCCGTTTCACTTCATTTTGTAAAATGGCCTTCAATTTATCCAATCTCGTGTATAGAGGCAAATACCAATAATCCTCTTCCAATAATCTGATGAACTTCTTAGAAGAATAGAGGCGATATTTATCACAATAAAAATCAGCATCCGGATGAAATCCCCTGAAAATATCCTTTATATATTCGTCCAAAATATTTTTAAACGCAGGGGTTCCCTTCAAGCCTGATATCCAAACAGCGATCTTGGTTTCTTCGTCATCCTTTTCCAGCAATCGCGTTAATTTATCATCCGGCGCGAGCTTCACTTGTTTACCTATCGCCACCTGGACATATTCGGCGAAAGTGAACTGCTTTACTTTTTCAACACCCAATTCAGGCAATGCTTCAGATATGTAATCGATGAAAACCCTGTTCGGAGCCAGGATCATCAATTGCCGTGGGTCGAACATGTCTTTGTAGTGATAAATGAAGTAGGATATCCGATGTAAAGCAATTGTTGTTTTACCGCTGCCGGCCGCTCCCTGGACAATGATCGGTTTGTTCAAGTCCGCGCGGATGATTTTATTTTGTTCTTCCTGAATCGTCGTAATGATATCAGTCAGCCGATTGCTTGAACTTTTAGAAAGGGATTCCTGCAACAGTTCATCCGTTGTCGTTAAATCGATGTCCCTTACGTCTTCCAGGACACCTTCCTCGATCATTAGCTGCCTCTTTAACGTGATGCTGCCGCTAAATGTTTCCCCTTCGGCTTCGTACTCAATTTCGCCAATTCTTCCCTCGTAATAAAGATTGGCAATCGGTGATCGCCAATCGACGATGATCTGCTCCTGACTTTCCCTTTGATAAAGGGAGGTTTTTCCGAAATAAAGCATCTCACCGCTGCTGCCATCATTTCTTTCAAAATCGACTCTAGCAAAATAAGGCTTTTTACTCGCTTTCCGTAAACTCTCAAGCTCGGTTTTGGACATTTCAAAAAAGTTCGCTGTCGTCAGCAATTGAGAATATAAGCCGGATTCAGACCAGTCTGCATCACCAAAAGCTTCTTGCATATTGCGTTGAAATTGATCTTTGCTCGTTTCTGAGGTTTTGATGACGACATCGATATAGCGTTTTGTAAAATCCAGCCTCTGTCGCTCCTTCTCAAAATCGGGATGACTTCCCAACTCCC
Organism: Peribacillus sp. FSL E2-0218; assembly: GCF_037992945.1. Taxonomy (NCBI): domain Bacteria; kingdom Bacillati; phylum Bacillota; class Bacilli; order Caryophanales; family Bacillaceae; genus Peribacillus; species Peribacillus sp. FSL E2-0218. The sequence continues at coordinate 2,789,420 of NZ_CP150304.1, forward strand.
TCACTCTCCCTTCCGATTTAAACGAATAATCAAACCGATGCCTAGATGAAATGGACATTTATACTATCAGAAAACCTCATGGTTGACAAATTTAAATACATGAATTTTCCAATTTTTCAGTTGTTGTATGCTTTGACTGCTGCAGGATCCAGAAGACTCAGGTAGGAGGAAGATTTCGATGGGGTAGTAAGCATAAGTTGAACAGGGAGCCTACGGCCTAATGAGGGGACCATGAAGATTCGTTCTATAAACAAAAACAAAGGAGCGGAGAAAGCACCTCCGCCCCTTTATCAGCATATTGTAAACGTTATTTGGTGGAACCCTCTCCCGTTCCCGTAGGTTTAGTTTCAGCAGCTCCGGAATTGACATCTTTTAGAGTTGTATCCAATGCATCAAGTTCCTTCTGGCTTAGCGGCTGGTCATCTTTGGTTTGTTCTTTGACACTATTCACTGCCTCACCATGTGCCTTGACTTCTGCATTGGCCTTCTGTATCTCTTTTTCAAGCTGTGCCACTAATTTATCAGCTTCTTCAGCTTTTTGCTCGGCATATTTAAGTAAACCTTCATAATTAGCAATCTTTTCTTTCGTTGCATTCAACTCCGCAACTTTGCTATTATACTCATTAGTCTTAGTATTAAGAGCCGTCCTGGTCGCCTCCAAGTTCGTGTTGGAATCTTTTAAGTTTGCTTGTAGACCTGTGATATCTTGTTTAAGGGAAGCTATGTCCGCTGTTAGATTATCTTTTTCCGAGGTCATGCTTTTGATATTTTCATTTAACTTATTGATCTCGGCTTTCTTCCCGGTGATGATGGAATTCGCTTCATTAATTTTAGAATTAGCACTATCCCGCAATGTATTGATCTTGCTCACCAATATTTTCTCATTTCCTTCGAATTGAGTTAACTTGCTTCCTGCTTCTTTAACAAAATCCGTAGCCTGCTGCAATGTCCCAGTACCTGTAAATACCAATCCAGCCCCAGCCAATGTAAAACTCCCTAGTACAACACCAGCCGCAATCTTACTTGTAAATAAACCCATTCCAATTCCTCCAAATGATTCTTAATCCCGCAACGAATGTACCGATCCTATTCGAATAACAATTACATTGCATTCCTTTTTTTCAATTTAACGATGAAAATAAAAAAAGAGCCTTGAATGGCACAAAACAGCTAATTACATATCGTTCAAGTTTCTTGATTTTATATAAATCCCCATATTGTTCAACGCATTCCATTACGTTAAATTTCCATCGGCTTAAACTGACCCTATCACGTGACAATATAAAGCTAGAAGTCTATATTTCCTATAATTGAAACTATTTCAATGATGCTTCTGCATCCATCTAAAACCATCCAGCGAAAAATGTGGCGGACGTCCTAAGGAATTTGGTAACTATCAACAATTACACATATCGTGCACATCCTAAAACCCTGCTCAGTCAACCATGAATGTTCCTCCCATTACATAAGTCACAATTATTTATAATACTGATTTAAAAGCATATTACAATGAGTCTTTGTACCTTTATATATTGAAGATTAAAAATAATGATAAAGGGAAATTTCCGATCACTTCCCCCGCATTCTTTTTCAAGTCAAATCCCCTCTAACTTTATTCTCTTTAAGCGTTTGTTTTTTTCATTTTTTCACCCTGAAATTGTGTTGACTTGTTGCTTCAATACAGCAAATCGCAAGTTCATTACATGGAAGAACTAGACCCAGTCTTCTCCCCAAATCGAATTTTTGATGCACCCCCATTCAATGCTTTGCTTGGAACAAAAAAGACAGTCTTTCTGGACACAGATGAAAAGTTCCAATTAAGGCAAATTCCCTCGTCCTGCTATTGAAGAATTTTCAGTTGGACAATTACGTCGTGTTTTCAACATGCTTATAAAGAGAAAAAATGGTAAAATCAAAGAGATTCACAAAAGCCCCCATGTGACCTTGATTGAATTATGAGGATGACGCAGATTTGCGTGCTGAACAAAGTCGATTAACACTCTCACAAAAAACGAAAACTGCACAAATAACAATGGAGGAGGAATATATAATGGAACATGAATTAAAGGAATTCATCAAAAAGTGTGACCACGCCATACAACAGGAAGATTTTAATACTCTGAAGAATTACTATACGGAGGATGCGATTTTGGTTGTAAAGCCTGATATGATTGCAAGAGGTAAAGAGGAGATCAAAGAAGCATTTATTAAAATTGCAAACTATTTTAATAACACTCTTGTACCGACTCAGGGAGAAATGATTATCTTGGAAGCTGGAGACACAGCTTTGGTTATTTCGCAAACGCTAATCCATGCCGATAAAACGGATTCGAAATATTCAAATGATAGAAGGGCAACTTACGTATTCAAGAAAAATTCACAAGGTGAATGGCTTTGCGCAATCGACAATTCATATGGCACAGACTTAATCAATAGATAGATTAGAGCTATAATTTCAAAAAGCGGAAGTTTCCTGTTGCTAAGCGAATCCATAAATGCCTGCTTATTTACAGCTGCTTAGGCCCTTTTCTTATTGGGCTTGCCTTCTATTGCACCGTTGTAAGTCCCCTTATCGGCTGCGTTTGGGGAGCGACTTCTTCATTCCCTCAAAAGATATTACCTTCCCTTGCAGCCAAGAACACTTCTTCCATTTCCTTGAAAGCTTCTTTTTTGCCATTCTTATCGTAATTAGCAATGTAAATTTTTCTATCATTACTATTCGTTAAAGCACATGAAAAACGTTAGGATAGTTATTCAAATACGCCTTTCCGCACTTTGTGCATTAAATTTTTAGATGATTTGTATCGGTTTTTGCTAATGAACCTTTAACTTTTGACAGAAATAAGATACAATTTAAATGATGCACAGTTTAAAATTTAAAAGCTACAAGAACGTAAACTGTCTTTTATGTGAAACAGAGAAAAAAATCAAACTTGTGTTGAAAACGTTGAAACAAAAGTATTTTGGAGGAATGTAAATAAATGATTACTGTAAATAATGTTGGTTTACGCTATGGCGATCGTAAACTGTTTGAAGATGTTAATATAAAATTCACGCCTGGTAACTGCTACGGGCTTATTGGTGCAAATGGTGCAGGTAAATCCACTTTCTTAAAAATCCTTTCCGGTGAAATCGAAGCACAATCCGGTGATGTTCATATGGGGCCAGGCGAACGCCTTGCCGTTCTTAAGCAAGATCACTTCGCTTATGAAGAAGAGGAAGTACTTAAAGTTGTCATCATGGGTCACGAAAGATTATATCAAGTCATGCAAGAAAAAGATGCCATCTATATGAAGGAAAACTTCACGGACGAGGACGGTATGAAAGCTGCTGAGCTTGAAGGTGAATTTGCCGAATTAAACGGATGGGAAGCGGAACCTGAAGCATCCATCCTCTTAAAGGGACTTGGCATTACAGAAGAACTGCATACAAAGAAAATGGCTGAATTGACCGGTGGCGACAAAGTGAAAGTATTGCTTGCCCAAGCGCTTTTCGGCAAACCGGATGTTCTATTGCTGGATGAGCCTACCAACCATCTGGATTTAAAAGCGATCAAGTGGCTGGAAGAGTTCTTGATCAACTTTGAAAATACCGTTATCGTCGTTTCCCATGACCGTTACTTCCTTAACAAAGTTTGTACACATATCGCCGATCTTGACTTCGGTAAAATCAAAGTGTATATCGGGAACTATGACTTCTGGTATGAATCCAGTCAGCTTGCCCTTAAACTGACTCAAGATGCGAACAAGAAAAAAGAAGAAAAAATTAAAGAGCTGCAAAATTTCATCGCTCGATTCAGCGCCAACGCATCCAAATCGAGCCAGGCAACATCGCGTAAGAAATTATTGGATAAAATCAGTTTGGATGATATCCAGCCTTCATCTCGCCGTTATCCTTATGTCGGTTTCACACCAGAGCGTGAAATCGGGAACGACCTGCTGCGGGTTGATGGAATTTCGAAAACGATCGATGGCATCAAAATCTTGGATAACGTCAGCTTCACGATGAATAAAGGCGACAAGATTGCATTTGTCGGCAAAGATGAGATTGCCCAAACGACCATGTTCAAAATTTTGGCTGGAGAAATTGAGCCGGATGAAGGTACTTTCAAGTGGGGTGTAACGACTTCACAGGCATACTTCCCTAAAGATAATGCCGAATTCTTTGAAGGCGTCGATTTGACTCTTGTCGATTGGCTTCGTCAATATTCCCCGAATGATCAAAGCGAAAGCTTCCTGCGCGGATTCTTAGGGAGAATGCTATTCTCTGGTGATGAAGTGACGAAGAAGGCAAGTGTTCTTTCAGGGGGCGAGAAAGTCCGCTGCATGCTTTCGAAAATGATGTTAAGCGGATCCAATGTCCTTATGCTTGATGAACCGACAAACCATCTGGACTTAGAGTCGATTACAGCATTGAACAACGGGTTGATCGCCTTTAAAGGATCGATGATCTTCTCTTCTCATGACCATCAGTTCATCCAAACTGTTGCGAACCGGATCATTGAGCTTACACCAAAAGGTACGGTCGATAAGCAAGTCAGTTATGATGAGTATCTGGATAATAGCCAATTGCAAAAACAAGTGGCTGAAATGTACAAATAAGCTTCATTACAAGCGGCACATCCTCATTGGATGTGCTTTTTTTCACCTCCATGCCTGCCTACCCACTTATTGAAGGTATAAAAAATGATCTACTTGAAATATAATAATAAACCAAAGATGAGTCCTGTATAAAATCATTGACTTAAAGCTATATTGTGAAGAAAGGAGTGGGTTGGTTTGGATGGGCACTCAGTGAAACATATATTTGAAGATACCGGAAATTTTTTCCTATACGATAAATTCAATTATCAATTTTATGTATCGGGACTGTTTGACTCAGTCGATCAAGAGCGGATCATATCTGATTTCTTACGCGCATTTGCCTTTGACGAAAAAAATTCACTCTTTTTTGATGACTTTTCCTTTTACTTTAATTGCTTTCATTACTCCCAGCAAAAGCAACAAATGTTAGATTTCCTCAAACCTGAATATGATGACCATATTTGTTGACTAAGAATGAAAGGTAAGGACATCTGAATGCCCTTACCTGAGATTGAAGGCAAACTCCGTTTCACTTGAGGATCTTATAATTTGATTCTTAACTGCTTCAAATCCAACAAATTCAAAAAAGGGTATAGGAATGAAAGAGCCATTCCGATACCCTTTTTTCCCCGCCCTCCAAGCTTTTAATCTCCGTACCCTCTTCCTCCTAGACTGCTTCCGTATTCATGTTATGATGGCTGCTAATAGTCTAATGCGCTTACCCGAGAAACAAGCAAGTGTATGAATTCATTGCCCGAAGATATTTTTAGTAACTTTTGAATATTAGGATCCGCCATTACATAGCTTCCTTTTTTATTCACAACATTAATGTTGTCGATATTACAAAATGAGTTTAGTATACTCCGGTAGTAATTTCAAAATGCTGTCTGCTATATGGCCGAACTGTTCAAAAGCTTCCGCAATTTTCTGCTAGGTGTCCGATACTATACGTGTGTATCCTCTTTACTGCCTCCCCTACCAATTCACACCAGTTGGTGGTTATTTATAAGAAAATAGATCTAAAAAATATCGGTGGGAAGCTCATGATAAATTAGATATGCTCCTTGTATAAAAGCTTTTAAAGTTTTGGATGTGAAGATTGGATAAAGATTCTTTCTTCGACAAGCGCCCCTTATTGAAAGAAGAATTAGCGTTGCTTTATAAATGGTATTCCAAGCTTCACACCTCCCATGTTCTTCTTTATCTTCTTCAACGATTGTAGCCGGATTTGAAATGACGTTCTTTCTAGAATTCTTTGTTCTTTATGGTTCTTACATACTTTCCTTTCTCATTGAATCGATTGCACTCACCGGAAAATGTATGTATGCCTTCTTGCTGAGCCAGCAGTTGCAAATGATACCGTATAATCCAATCCCTACCGAAGGGGCATCTCCCCCACCAGCACTTATAAATCACCTTATTGGATATTAGTTATGATTCATATTGATTGAGTCTTTTTTACAGTGACGAAAGATATTCCAAATGATGTACCTATTGCGATTACGATTCCCATTAACGCATACGGAAAATAAGGGCCCACATATGCGACTAAACTTACAATACTTGAAAGGATATACCCATAAATTCTTACACCCATGGCAGCAAAAAAAGTTGAGGCTACTGCACTACCAATCGAACAGGCTATGAAGGCTTTACGATTTTTAATAAGTACCCCGAATATAGCAGGCTCTGTAATGCCCAGAAGAGCAGAAATAGTCGCTGATAGAATTATAGACTTTTCAGTTTTGCTATTGGCTTTAAAAAACATTGCAAAAGTGGCACCTGCAATGGCCATGTTTGTCATAAACATCATAGGCATTAACATGTCGTATCCTTTATCCGCGAAGTTTTGAAGCACAATTGGTGTAAGAGCGTGATGCATACCAAATACAACTTCTATCGGTCTCGCTCCGCCCATTACAACTCCTGCTAAGATGGGAGATATATCGAATAATCTTTCAATAATATAAGCTAATCCCTTACCAACGTAACTACCTAATGGTCCGGATACGATCAATGCAAAAGGAATGGCAAGAAATAGAGTTAATGTAGGAGTAAATACAGTTTTCAAAATGTTTGGCATATACTTATCAATCCATCTGTGGATATAACTTAATGCCCACACAGATAAAATGACTGGAATGACAGCACCAGAGTAATTAATAACGGGTATTGGTAAACCTATAAAATGAAATTGACTTACCTCACCTAATTTAGCAGCGTCAATTAAAGATGGATACATAAAGCCAGCAGCAATAGCAAGGGCAAGATATTGATTTGTTTTAAATATTTTGGCAGCTGAAGCAGCTAAAAAGAATGGCAAGAAATAAAAGACTCCACTTGAAATCAAGTCTAGGATTATTATTGTTTCATTATCCTTCGATAATAAATTCAAAGCAATTAGACCTGCCAAAAGCCCTTTGAGCATGCCTGCACCAGCGATTGCCGGAACTATTGGACCGAATACACCCGATACAACATCCAACAATCGTGAAAAGAGACCTTTTTTCTTGCTACTTTCTTTCTTAACTTCTTCTCCTTCCATCCCTATTTCTTCCATTAAAGCTGAATGATATTGCTGTACATTTGTCCCGACTATTATCTGATATTGATCGTTTTGTAATTGTTCTCCGATAACACCACTCAATCGCTTTACATTTTCATGGGCGATCAAAGAATTATCATACAAATCAAAGCGCAGCCTTGTCATGCAATGCCAAGCTTTCTTTATATTCTTTTGGCCGCCAACATATTCTATAATTTTCTTGACACTCTCTTTATCTTTCATATTTGGATCATTCCCTTTCTAGAAATTATTGATAAATCTCAATCTATTACTTTCTTTCTTTCACTCCGATTTGACAGGGTTATGATAGCATATAAAAAAAATAAATGAAAACGCTTAAATAAACCATGAAATAATGAAAAATCCAATATTATCAACATTTATTGCACAGTTTTTTGAAAATTGGTATGGTAAATTATCGTAACGGACCTTCTTTCTTTACCAAATTGACGTTGGATATTTACTATGTTTTAATCTAGTTAATTATTTCACTTTGATTTGACGAATAATTGAAATTAATGAAAAAAGGAGATTCAACCTTGGAACCCACACTTATTACAGATATACAATCATTTGTGATTAACCCGAATAGACATAATCTTATTGTAGTCAAAATAGAAACAAACAAAGGTGTTATTGGATATGGGTGTGCAACATTCCAGCAACGGCCTCTAGCTGTTCAAACCATGATTGATGAATATTTAAAACCGCTTCTAATAGATCGTGATGCGAACGCCATTGAAGACTTGTGGCACTTAATGATGGTCAATTCTTATTGGAGAAATGGTCCTGTTATTAACAATGCAATTGCAGGGATTGACATGGCTTTATGGGATATTAAAGCTAAATTGGCCGAGATGCCCCTTTATCAACTTTTTGGAGGAAAGTCAAAAAACGCAATTGCGGCCTATACACATGCTGACGGATTAACATTAGAAGAGCTCTTTAACAATGTTGATTCTTTGATCGAGAGAGGATACCGCCATATTCGCTGTCAATTGGGGTTCTATGGCGGCAAAAATCATACGATGCACGTAACAAAAGAGTTAAGTGCAGGAGAATATTATGATCCAGACATTTATATGAAAGATGTCGTGACCATGTTTAAAGCATTACGTGAAAAATATGGATATTCCATTCATTTGCTTCATGATGTTCATGAAAGACTATTTCCAAACCAAGCCCTCCAATTGGCAAAAGACCTAGAGCCTTATAAGCTATTCTTTTTAGAGGATATCTTACCTCCTGATCAAAATGAATGGTTGGTTCAATTGAGATCACAATGCACTACACCTATAGCATCCGGGGAATTATTCAATAACCCAACTGAATGGAGAAATCTCATCGTTAATCGTCAAATTGATTACATTCGCTGCCATGTTTCACAGATTGGGGGCATCACACCCGCTCTTAAACTAGCTGCACTATGTGAAAATTTTGGTGTTCAAATTGCCTGGCATGGCCCATCGGATATGACCCCTATTGGAGTTGCAGTGAATACACACTTGAATATTCACCTTCATAATGCAGCGATACAAGAAATTCAAGAGCCTGATGAAACTACGAAAAAAATGTTCCCTAACTCAGTGGAAGTAGTGGACGGGTATATTTATCCTATTGAAAAAGTTGGCATCGGTGTTGATTTCAATGAAGACATGGCAAAAGAATATCCAGTCATTTATCGAAAACATGAATGGACTCAAGCTCGTATTCCAAATGGTACCATCCATACCCCATAAAGTTATAAAAATGCAGGAAAACCCTTGAAGCAATGCGCTTCAAGGGTTTTACATTACAAGAAAGATAACGAATGGATCCTTTTATGCTAATATTATATGCAGTAAGAAAAAACAATCTGTCTTGAGGTAATCGATGATGAAAAAACGTGATTTTATTGCAGATGATATTCTAAGTAAAATTTATCAAAATACTTATAAAGCTGGTCAAAAAATCCCTACCGAAAGGGATCTGGCAAATCAATATGATGTATCCAGATACACAATTCGCGAGGCATTAAAAAAACTTATGAATATTGGATGTATCAGAATTATTCAAGGTTCGGGTATATTCGTCAATGATACAAAATATAAAAGTCCATTAATTTACAATTCATTAACAGAAAAGAAATTCAAAGATATACAATCCGAAATTATCTATCTTAAAAAGATTAAACCTGATCAAACATTTGAAAAAATTTTTGATATAAATGGAGAACAGAAGAAATTATGGGAATATAAACGGGTTCGAATTGCCGATTACCAAAAAAGGCAAATTGAAACTTCAAGATTACCATGCTCTTTTTTCCCACACCTTAATAAAGAAGAAGTTAAAAAATCAGTTCATGACTATGTACAACAATGCGGCTATCAAATATCTCATTTCATCACAACATACAGCGCAGTAAATGTAAGCAAAGAGGATGCTGAGCTTCTAAATTGCAAGAAAGGGGTTGCCGCGATGAAAATCATAAACAGAGGAATTCTTCAAAATGGCAGAGTGTTTGAATATAGTGAAATGATTAATTTAGATTATTCATGTTCCTATTTTACACCGTTTAACCCTTATAGTCATCAACACCGAAAAACCTAACATTTCTCACTAAATCATTTTTCCGTACCGGCCCAAGTGTACGAAGGAATCTTTATAGGTACAACGTACTCCCTTCCACCTGCCCACTGTTTTGTTTTTCTCATGCCTATGTCTGAATTTTTAAATATGGTCTCGTGAATATGGGATACCGGCACCACAAAAAGCACTAGTGAACAAAGCATCCCATATTCCGTTAAAGACCGAAATTTCAGTTATTTATTGTTTTATCATGCCTTTTCAATTTTTGAAAAACTCCACATTGTCGACACTGATCCAGTTATTTGCATTTGCATCAGTCCAAAAACCGAATTCAGCTTGTCCGTTCGTTACATGAATATTCGTTATAGTAATTTGAGTCCAGGTGCTTGTTGTCGGAATAGGAGTGTTTTTTTCTGAGCTTCCAAAGTTCTTAACGTACATTTGGCTCGTTTTAAATCCACCACCGCTTCTTACCCATGCTTTCAATGTATACGTTCCATTAGGAAGGCCTGTTTTTATTTGATGGGTACTAACCTGATAAGCAACGCTATTCCAATGAGATAATTTGTAGCTTCCTGAATATCCGCCAGCTTCCGTGTAATTGGCAAGGTCATTACCATTTGACCAAGTGGTCCAACCTGTTGGATTCTGTGTAGCTCCATCTGTTTCAAAACCGGCATTATTTACAAGATTCCCGCTTGATGCCGATCCTTTAGCTGCATCACTGAAAGCATCGATGGCCGTTGTATATTTCAGGACATTTTTAGATACCTCGGTAGTTGCGCCTAATGCATAACCATCAGAAAGAACACTTGAGTTAGCCTGGGGTTCCCAATAAAAAACTCCGATCCCTTTTCCGTTCGGAACCGCTTTCACAACCTTGATTGTATCATTGATCGTCCAATAAGAATCTTTAGGGTTTTTTTCGTCTCCACCTACTTCAACAACCATAACTTCCTTGTTATAGCGTGAAGCCATGTCGTTCAGATTGTAAGATAAATCATCGGTAATCTCCCAATATGGCTGACCATCCCAATATGGATAGAAAGATGCACCAATAACATCCGTTTTACCGCCATTACTAAAGAAGTTATCAAACCACCATCTGAATTGACTGTTGTTAGTCCCATGTGCTAAATGACTGACCACCTTGGAGGATGGGCTTACAGCCTTAACTGCGTCATAGCCTTTATTAAGGAACGCCGTCAATTTACTGAAATTGTCAGTACTGCCATCTGGAAGCATGATCCCTGAGTTCATCTCATTCCCAACTTGTACCCATTCAGGATATATGCCATTACTTTTTAGCTCGTTCATGACATCGTAAGTATGGTTGTAAACCGCTGTTTGTAACTGGGTATTGGTGTAGCTTGTCCATGCGTTTGGCTTAATTTGATGACCCGGATCTGCAAAAACATCACTATAGTGAAAGTCAACCATTATCCTCATTCCCAAAGCTTTTGCCCTTTTTGCTGCAGCAAGCACGCCTGCTTTGTCACTATAGCCCAGCATGGTCCAAGTTGTTCCATCTTTTAACCAATAATAGTCACTTGGCGGATTAACAAAGACTCTTAACCTAACGGAATTAATTCCGTGATCTTTAAGTATCTGTAAAGAATCTGCTGGTTTTCCATTGTCATCGACCCAACTTACGCCCCCATCTTCCATTTGCTTCATCCAGCCTATGTCAGCTCCATATGCAAATGGAGTCGATGCTTCCACCTTATGGAAAACATCTACACTAGCTAAGCCAGTTAAAGCAAGAACTAAGCCCATCACGTTTACCATAAAACCTTTTATCTGTTTTTTCAACATGAAATTCATCCTCCTATGACAGCAATTCATCGGTTTATTGACTTGCCTGTAACTAGTACAATGCTCGGAAAAACCATGATAATTGAACAACTTATCGTTTGTTTTTGCCGTTTTACCTTTACTATGGAAAACGGCTTAACTCCCTTTTTTTCATGTACAGCTTCCCGTTGGCCTGTCTGCAAATGATCCCTTCACCGCTCCCCAACCTTCCTATCCTTTGTCAATAAATGAATGACTGCATGTGAGCCACATTACCTGCACCACCTAGGATTTGTCGTTATTTATCCCACCTTCCATTTCTTAGCGCCATCGCTAATATCCACAATATAAAATGAAGCTTCATATCCTATTTTGCCGAGATATTTAGCTGAAACGCTCTGGATGAAGCTTTCCGTTTTTTCGCTTTCCACGATCGCTATCGCGCAGCCGCCGAAACCGGCACCTGTCATCCTTGCGCCAAGGGCTCCTTCCTCCCAGGCCGCTTCGGATAACACATCCAATTCAATGCCCGTCACTTCATAATCATCACGCAATGATCTGTGCGAAGCATTCATCAGTTCCCCAAACGTTTTCAATTCGTTTGCCTTTAATGCCTTTGCAGCTAGTACTGTCCGTTCGTTTTCACTGATCCCATGACGCGCCCTTTTCCGTAACGTTTCATTCGATAGATATCCTTCCAGCTTTTCAAATTCCTTCAATGTCAGTTCTCCAAGCGAGTTCACATTCCGGTATTGCCGTAGTTCCGAAAGAGCCGCTTCACATTCAGAACGACGTTCATTATATTTTGAAGTCGCAAGCTCGCGGCGCTTGTTCGTATTCATGATGACTATTTTGTATCCATCTAAAACAAGGGGGATCATTTCGTAGCCCAGGGTTACACAATCCAGTAAAATGGCCATATCTTCTTTTCCTTTTTGCACGGCAAACTGATCCATAATGCCTGAATTCACACCGATAAATTCATTTTCAACTTTTTTTCCCGTCAAAACTAAATCAAGATCAGAAACATCCAATGCGAATATTTCTCGTAAGATTACACCTGTCAGCATTTCAATTGAAGCGGAAGAGCTTAATCCAGCACCGGTCGGGATGTTGCCATTAAACAAAATATCCAATCCACTGTCGATTTCATGACCAGCATCTTTGAGATAACGGATCATGCCCTTTGGATAATTGGTCCAGTTACCCTCTTTTCTGTAAGCTAAATCGAAAAGGTCAAAACAAATCATGCCTATTTCCGGAAAATTTTCCGAGTAGAATCGAATTTGACTATCCTCTCTTTTTGCACTTACTGCATACGTTCCGATTGTAATGGCACATGGAAAAACATGTCCTCCATTATAATCCGTATGCTCTCCGATCAGGTTAATCCGCCCCGGTGCAAAAAATACTTCCCCGTCTTGTCGACTGAAAACGGTTTTGAATTTTGTTTTCAATAATGTGGTATCCATGCCAAGCCTCCACCTTTTTTATTTCCTGCCTTGTTCAAGGACTTTGTTCAATTGACTTATTTCCATTAAAAATACACCCCAAATATCAGATTTTCGTCTAAAATTTAAGGTGCATTCCGTTTTCCGATTATTGATTTTCCGTTCTTTAAAAGCTTAATATGGTACTCGTTTAACTAGGCACCGCCTTGAATCGTTGTTGGAGGATTCATTGTCGCTTCCATTTTTATTTGACCTGTTCCAGGACAAAATCAATGGCTTTTTGCGAATTTCTAGTGAGATTGATATATTCTGCCCCTTTTGTGGCAGCGAGTTTAATGTTTAAACGGTCTGTGTCTTCTTTAATGTCATCATAATATGATCCTACTTGCGGAGCTAAAATCACCATATCGAAGTCTTTCATGATCTCGTAATGAGAACCGTAAGCACCTGCTGATGCAGTGATCGGGACATTGTATTGTTTAGCGCCTTCCGTTAATGCATTAGCTAACATGGCACTTGTTCCCGCTCCGGCACACAGCACCAAGACGTTGATGCTTTTCTCCAGCGTTGGTGCGGATTCCTCCACTTGAGCATTGTTGTTCATGATGGCGAATGTATCTGTTCCTGTTGCACCGACCATTGCAGGTTGCGCTGCTCGGGAAACTCCAACAGCTGCTTCCAATTCAGCATTTTTTGCTTCTTTTGCCAGCAATTCGTTGTCATAGGCTTTACAGAACGGAAGGTAAATAAGGAAATCGACGACGATTAATAAGATTGCAAGAACCAAAGCCCAGAGTCCCATACCTGTACCAAGTATTAAGCCGATTGGTGCTGGTGTTGCCCATGGCAGGACATAAATGAAGCTGTTCATCCCGATAACGTCAACGAAGAACTTGAACAAGCAAACATTAATCATTGGCGTCATTAAAAACGGAATGAAGAAATAAGGATTTAAAATCATTGGTGCAGCAAATAAAAGCGGTTCATTAACGGCAAAACACACGGGTACTACGGATGCTTTTCCGACTGCTTTCAGCTGTTTTGATCTAGCAAGAAGAAGGAAAATAAACGGAACGACAAGGGTAGCACCGGTCCCTCCCATAGTACCGACAAAGTTTCCAAGTCCGACCGTAAGCACGTTGGATGCTTGCTCACCGGCATCATGAAGCTGTAAGTTTGTGGCTACATTAGCGTAAATAATGGCGGCAATAGCTGGCTCCACTATAGAAGGTCCGTGTACCCCGGCAAACCAAAATAGTGCCATCATTCCCCAAATGATGCAGATTCCCAGGTACCCATCAGCAGCTGTGAATAACGGAGACAGCAGAGTAGCGAGTGCTTCTGCAAAAGGGACCCCAAGTGTACCTCTAACGATTAAATCCATGATAACCATGGCAAGAACGGAAAAGGCGAATGGAAAGACATCCTTAAACGTTTGCGATATCGTTCCTGGAACTTCTTTTGGCATTTTAATCGTTATATTTTTAAGTGCACAGAACTTATAAAGATTGACCGTAATGAAAGCAGATACAAAAGCGGCTAAAAGACCTTTTGTACCGAGATATTCCGATGAAAAACCGCCATCGATTTGAGTAACACTTAAAACTAAAAAACCAACGATGGAAGCGAGCATTGTGGAAGTAGAGTTAATATACTGATTTTTTGGCATTCTGCGATTTACCGATTCACTCAGAGATCTTGCCGTTGTGGCAGAAACAAGCAGTCCCACGATTCCCATTGAATAGTTGTACACTTTCCAAAGCCAAGTGGATACATTTTCAGGCCAAGTATAACCGAATACTTCCGGTACAGCCGCAACAAGAATAAACATACTCGCAAACAATATGACCGGCATGGCGGCTAGGAAACCGTCACGAATTGCCCCTAAATAAATGTTTCTTGAAATTTTTTCAAAAAAAGGTTTTCCTTTTTCGATTTGCTTGATTACACCGTTCATTACTTCCCCTCCAAATTAACGGTTTTTACGATAGAGTTCAATGAAATCTTGGATGAGTTCACGAAGAAGCAAAGTTGTCATTAAGTGGTCTTGGCCGTGTATGAAAATAAATCCTATATCCATATCTTTTCCTGCGGCTTCTTCCGATAGAATCTTCGTCTGTGCATTGTGGGCGAGATGTAAGTTTTCATCGGCACTTTTTAGGCCTGCCTCCACATTATCAAAGTTTCCGGCACGCACTTCTTTTAGTAATGTTAATAATGAACTTCTAGCATCCCCAGCATAAGCAACAATTTCAAAACCGAGCATTTGTATTTCTTCTTTATTCATATAAGTAACCTCCAATAGCGATTTCATATTTTTTGGCAACGCATGATGAAAAGAGACTCTTTCCATCATGCGTGAAAATTAAACGATCGTTTTCGTTTCACTTACAAGCTTGTACCAGTAGGCGGATTCTTTCGGATATCGTTTTTGGGTTTCAAAATCGACGTAGAAAAGACCATAACGTTTGTTATAACCGTTTGTCCAAGAAAATAAATCCATTAAGGACCATAAAAAATACCCTTTTACATTGACACCATCAGTGATAGCTTTACTAATGGCTTCCAAATAAACTTTTAAATATTCCATTCTTGGTTTGTCCATGATGATTCCGTCATCGAATTCATCTTTATAGCCCATGCCATTTTCCGTAATGTATATTTTGTTATAATCTGGATAATCTTGTTTAATACGGATGAGAATGTCATACATTCCTTCAGGATAGATGAGCCAGTCCCAATCCGTTCTTTTCAGTCCTTCTTTGTAAATCCTTTCACCAATCCCTTTTACTTTATAAACCGAGGTTCCTTTGTCGCCGGTGCCATTATGATGAATCATGGTTTCTCCGTCGTATGCTTTAACGAAATGGCATTGATAATGATTGATGCCGAGATAATCATTTCGTGTTGAAGCTTTTTTCATGATTTCAAAATCACTGTCCAAAAACTCGTATTTCGCACCATTTGCCTGACAGATCTCATCCAGTGCAAGCATGGTTTTCTCCGAATAATAACCGAGGTAAGTGGCATCAAGGAGAAACCTGACTGATAACGCGTCATCCAGGAAACAGGCATGACGGTCTTCTTCTGAGTCACTGGCAGGGTATTTTGTTTCCAACGAGTGGACGACGCCAATTTCACCAGGATAGTTATTTTCCTTGAATAAGTTAACCGTCATTGCATGCGCCACCATCATATTATGTAAGCATTGAATGATCTTTGTGAAGTCGCTTTTGATAGATGGAGGAAACACACCGAGTAAATACTGGTTTGTCGCAACGGGATAGATTTCATTAAACGTACTCCAATTTTTAACTTCGGTAAATTCATTAAAACAAAACTCTGCATAGTCAACAAAAGCTTCTAGTGTTTCACGATTTAAAAAATCACCTTTATCGAATAATTCTTTTGGTGTATCGAAATGATGGAGCGTAACAAAAGGAACGACGTTATGTTTTTGGCATTCTGCGAAAACATCATGATAGAAATCGACGCCTTCCTGATTGACTTCTCCTGAGCCATTTGGAAAAATTCTTGTCCAAGCAATGGAAAGGCGAATGCCATTTATGCCAAATTTTTTACATAACTTTATATCTTCCGGGTATTGATGATAAAAATCACTTGCAGGATCAGGACTGAATCTTCCTTGCTTTTCTAGAAATTCATCCCAAGCAACAGGTCCTTTTCCGCCTTCTTTTGTTGCACCTTCTGCTTGATACGCTGCTGTGGCACCGCCTAAAATAAAATCACTTGGTAATTTCAGCATGACTTGAATCCCCCTAATGAAAGTTTATACAAGCTAGTTAAAAAATGTTTGTTTTTGTTAACTTTTGTTTATCGTAAGCGTATACAAAATGATTGTCAATAGATTTTTCAAAAAATG
Organism: Peribacillus sp. FSL E2-0218; assembly: GCF_037992945.1. Lineage (NCBI taxonomy): Bacteria > Bacillati > Bacillota > Bacilli > Caryophanales > Bacillaceae > Peribacillus > Peribacillus sp. FSL E2-0218. Next base: position 2,806,265 of record NZ_CP150304.1, read on the forward strand.
TAAGCGATTGATTATTAGGTTAATCACTGTTTATCACGATATGAACAGGATCGTTTAGCGCTCTTTATAAATGTTTGTTTTTGTTTTTTTATTGACCTATGTTTCTCTTCTATGATAAATTGTGTTTAAAGTTGAGGTGATTAGATGTGTTAAAAAAAGAACGGTTATTAAAGATCATCGATATCGTTAACTCCAAAGGAATCATTACGGTGAATGAGATCATGGATGAACTGGATGTTTCCGATATGACAGTTAGAAGAGATCTAGAGGAACTTGACAAAGCCGGAAAAATCGTTCGCATCCATGGCGGTGCTCAGAGTATTTCCCACTCAATAGATCGAGAGTTATCACATCATGAAAAACTTGGTGTTCAAGTAGAAGCAAAAGGTAAAATTGCAGAGCTGGCTGCATCGTATGTAGAAGACGGCGATACGGTTTTTCTCGGACCAGGTACTACAATTGAACTTTTAGCCAAATATCTATTGAACAAACGAATCAGGATTATTACGAATAACTATCCTGTATTCAATATTTTAACGCATTGCGAAGCGGCAGATATTATCCTGATTGGCGGCGACTATAGAAAAAACACTGGTGCTTTCGTTGGGCCTATTGCCAATAATACTTTGCAAAAATTCAATTTCACGAAGGCTTTCATTAGTGCAAATGGCATTCATAATGATGAAATCTCTACTTATAGTGTCGAAGAAGGAGAAGCACATCAAATTGCGCTGAATAATTCTCGAACCAAATTTTTGTTAGTAGACAATAAAAAATTCAATCGAGAAGATTTTTACGTTTTCTATGATTTACATGATATGGATTATTTGATTACTGATGATAACGTTGTGAAGGATGTCCTAGCCCATTACGAGCAATATGTAGATATCAAAATCGCAGAAAAAAATGAATAGAAAAGGTAGGGGTAGTTCATTGAAAGGAATTATTTTTGATTTTAATGGCACCATGTTTCTAGATTCGCATATTCACGAAGAGGCATGGTTTTACATGGTAAAGAAATATTCCCCTAAGGCCATATCGGATACAGATATTTTGCTTAACATTCATGGAAGAACGAATAAGGAAATCCTTACCCATTTTATCTCAAAAGAGTTGACAAATGCGCAAATCGAAAAGATGTCTTTTGAAAAAGAAGCCTACTACAGGGAATTATGTCTGAAGAACAAGGATGAACTAAAGCTGACCAATGGCCTCGCGGACATGTTAAATCAGCTGAAAGCTTCAGGAATGCCCATCACCATTGCGACCGCTACGGTAAAGGAAAATGTTCAATTTTACTTTGATATTTTTCAATTGGACCAGTGGTTTGATTTTGACAAAGTGACCTTTGATGACGGGAGCTTCCCTGGCAAGCCGGAACCGGATATATTCATTATTGCGGCGAAGAAATTAGGGCTTATACCAATTGAATGCTTAGTAATTGAAGATGCTTTTTCGGGACTTACAGCAGCGAAGAAAGCAGGAATCGGCAAGATCATCGCCATCGATCCATTCGGTAAAAATCGCTCGTTATTCGAAGAAAAACAACTAGGAAGCGATGGAATCATAACCGATTTCACTAAATTTTTTGAAGTGATTGCAAGTTAATCCTTTTGAGGAGAGTGATACTGGGGCTCTTTTTATGGGGATGGACTTGGGAGATTTCTTGTCATAACAATGAACTGTCACGATTCAATAGTGGGAGTAAACAAATCAGAACATATGTATAAGCCTAAACCTCGCTGAATTTCAACGAGGTTTTTCGTAGAATGGAGAATCGCTGCAATTGTCTTGAATTCTTTTTCACCACAGCAAAAGGTTTGCAAGCTTGAACCAAAATAACGAATAAATGAATCAATCATTCTCCTCAGGATAAGTGTGTTTGCTATTAATTAGTGTCTGTAAATCTCCCCTATATATTGTATCTTTCCATTCCTGTATCCTAAACGGAAGCAAAGGCGAAAGATAGGGAACACCTAAAGATTTAAGTCTTGCCATATATATTATTTTAATTGTTGCAGCAATGATTAATCCATTAAATCCATAAAAATAAGCAATAATCAAAAAAAGCGGTCTTAAAGTACTTTCAGCAGCTAGCATTCCTCTGTTGGCGAGTAGAAAACTAGAAATAGTCGTTATACCTACGATTATGAGACTAAGTGGATGAATTAGTTTTGCCGTAACAGCTGTTTCGCCTATTACGATAGTTCCGATCAAGGAAAGCAAAATCACTGAAGCCTTCGGAATACGATAAGATGCATCCAATAAGATTCTTATGATAAATAAGAGAAGAGCTATTTCCCAAAAGGTTGGTAATAACTCATTTTTAGTTATGAGTGCCTTCGAAATTTTATTAGTTAAATCTCCTTTATGAAAATTTGCTATCGCGATATAAACACCAGGTAGGTATACAGCTAAGAAAAAGCAAATCATTCTTATTAATCGATTTGAAAAGCGACCCGCTTTTACGTGATACTCATCCGGCGCCTGTAATAAATCCATAAAAAGTGTAGGTGCAATAATTGCACTAGGGAAACCATCCACTATAATTGCTACTTTTCCTTCATATAATGAGGATACAACTCCATCAATTCGTCCTGAAGTTCTTGCTAAATTGAAAATGGTTCTTGGTTTTCCTTCCAATACATCTTCCACAACTTTTGAATTTAGCAAATATTTTATTTTTAGGCTTTTTAGCCTCTTTCGTACTTCTTTTAAAATTCCTTTATCCACAATCCCTTCTATAAATAATATTGAAACGGCTGTTTTCGAGAATGTTCCAAATTCCATTGGTTCTACACAGAAATCAGGAGTTTTAATGGTACTTCTTAACATATTAATATTTGTTTTCATTTGTTCTGTCAGACCAACAATGGGACCCATTTGAGAACGTTCCCCTAGTGATTCTTCAAGGCTTCTTTCCTTCCAATTGGCTGATGGTACGATAATTCCTTTTCGATGGCCATTAATCAATATAATGGTATTTCCTTTTACGATAGCTTCTATTACGTCTATGTACTGAGTCGTGGTTTTCACATCAGCAGCTTCAATCAATCTTTCATTAATTTGATCAGTAAGTAATTCATTACACTTTACAGTCTTGAAAGGCTCCAATAATGGTTTGACAACATATTCCTGTATGAGGTCTGTATCAATAATTCCATCCAAATAGACAATGTTGATTTCGACAGAACTCTTGAAGCCCGTTTTTATCTTTCTAACGGTAAGATCAGATGTATGATGAAATGTTTTCTTTAGATCGCTAATATTTTCTTGAATGGTTTCCTGCAAATCTTTTTTACTCATTCAATTTCACCCTTAAAGTTTATTCACTTTAGTTTGAGGAAATATCTTGAATTTTATTCTCATTCAATGCAGCGCAAGTTCAATCCATAAAGAATCGAAACGTCTGTCTCCTTTAGCATTTTATCGTGGTAAACATTTGTTTGGATTGATTGTTTCGCGGACCAATAATCATGCTGAACTACCAAAAAAAGGACCATTTTTAATGGTCCTACCAGTTTGTAGACAAAAGGGGTTCGGAATTAAAAAATTCCGAACCCCTTTTGAAATTCCTTTGAAATTTTGACCAAAGGTTACGAGATTTGGGCTCTTCGAGCCACTATGTTAAGCCATTTTAGGACCTTGCCATGTCCAAGTGGCCATCTTCTTTAAATTCATGGCAGCGAAAGTAAGCATCGCCTGCATCGACAATTTTTTAAGTCCCCTTAAAGTAGTCCAACGCATACCATGCTTTTCTTTTGCATCTGCGAATACACGCTCAATCGTTTCTTTGCGTTTCGCATATATAGGTTTTACCTCTTGATGATGACGCAGATGATCTGCTTCTTCCACATATGCTTGCCAGATATGCCGTGTCACTACTTTTTGATGGTCTTTGCTTTCCGTACACCGTGATAAAAATGAGCATGTTGCACAAATTTGTTTGGGCGATTTGTACTCGCGATAGCCCTCTTTATTTGTTGTTGAGTACTTTAAAGTTTCTCCCGAAGGGCAAAGGTAACAATCAAAGTGTTCATCGTAAACATAGTCATGTTTGCGAAAGAATCCTTCTTTTGTACGAGGACGTGTATAGGGTAAAGCAGGTGTGATTTCTTTGTTAAATAGGTAGCTTGTAATCGCTGGTGTTTTATAAGCTGCATCTGCGGCAACTGCTTCTGGTTTTCCAACTTTCTCAATCACTTGCTCAACAAGTGGCTCCAAAATATGACTGTCATGTGTATTACCAGGTGTTACAATCGTTCCCAATACAAAACCGTTGCCGTCTGCGGCCGCATGGAATGAATAGGCAAACTGTTTTGTTCGTTCATCTTTCACATAGTAGCCACTCTCAGGATCCGTAGTACTTTCTTTAATTGCTTTGGTTTCTTCCTTATCAAATTTATCTGGTGGAAAAGGCTTCTTTCCATGGTTTTCACGATCTTGATTGATTTCTTCTTGAAGACGTCCTTGATACGCTCGTGTTTCTTTACGAACGATTTTCTTTTCAAATTTCCGTTTATTCGCACTGGCTTTCACATGTGTGGAATCCACGAAAACGTGTTCTACACTTATTACCTTTTTATTAGCAGCTGTCATTAAAATGCGACAGAAAATCTGTTCAAACAGGTCTGTATCTTTAAAGCGTCGCTCATAATTTTTTCCGAACGTAGAGAAATGAGGTACTTTATCATGGAAACCATAGCCTAAGAACCAACGGTAAGCCATATTGGTTTCAACTTCTTCAATCGTTTTACGCATGGAACGAATACCGAAGGTATATTGAATGAAAGTCAGTTTAACTAAAATAACTGGATCAATACTTGGGCGTCCTACCTCTGAGTACATATCTTTCACCAAGTCATAAATGAAAGTGAAGTCAATGGCAGCCTCCATTTTACGAACCAAATGGTTCGGTGGCACCAGTTGATCTAAAGTAATCATTTCAAGTTGATCTCGCTGAATAGAATCATGTTTAGAAAGCATCCTCATCACCTCAAGTTTTAATCCTTCAATTTTAAAACAAAAATGACTCCAGTCAAAAGTGTTCTATCTAAAAGGTAAGACAAAGTTGATTGGAACGGAAGGTACGAGACTCCTGCGGGAAAAGCGCGTCTAGGGGAGACCCCGCAGGCAAAGCCGAGGAGGCTCCCCGACCGCCCGCGGAAAGCGAGTGCCTGGAGTGGAAATCAACGTCTAAATTGTACAGGCCATAAAAATAGACAAACTCGATTTTCATCGAGTTTGTCTACAGTCTGAAAGGACCATTTTTAATGGTCCTACTTTCACTAGCCGATATAAACACTCGCACATGTTCCAGGTGCTGGTTCATAAAAACAATGTTGTTTAAATTGACCAGTAAAGGGTTGGTTATACCAGGTTGAAGGGCATGGACCGTATGGATTAAAGTACCAAAGAGCAAATTTCGCTGGGTGCTCTCTCCAAGAATCCAAATTTCTCCTTGCTAACCTTCTTTCAGATTCTCTCGGTCTTTGATAAAATACATTACCTTTTTGAACAGCTTCAAATGAGTAATTGCCTCCCTGTACGTGAAAAATGACATCACGAACTGTTTTCAATTCATTAAAGTCCGTACAGTCCGCAACAACACGGTTAACAATCACATTTCCAACATATAGCATCCCTTGGTTTCCTTCGCCTTCAGCCTCCGCCCTCATCATTCTTGCCATTAAATCAACGTCTGCACTTCGGTAAGCTACTCTTGCCATTTTCTCACCTCTAAAAATAGAGTATGAAAAAAAGCATGCATTCATGTCCTTGAATATACAAAAGAATCCTTAGTTTAAGTAAAGTGAGAAATATGGCATTCTTTTCACCCTTTATTCCACTAAACCTTTTACAGTGGAGTATTAAAATAACCTGCCTGTCTGACCATTCCTTTCCTTTACCATATAAAGAAAAAGAGCTGATCTATCCAGCCTCGATGGTGCATAAGAAAAGCTGCCTTAAGGCCGCTCCGATCTACAGCTAACTCACCCGTTGGTTCATAGGACTAAGGTTAGAGTTGACACATACTACACTCTATAGTGGGACATTTCATTAATATAACGGTTCTGGGTTCTGACAAGGAGGAAATCCATTTATATCCTGAATCATATGAAAATCATATTGTTTTAAGGCAAATTGAGCTTGATACAAATATTCAATGACAAGAAGCTTATTGTCAGATGTACCACACAATACACCTGATGTGCCTTGTCCATTTGCTAATGAAATTCCAACAGGCTGACCAATTAAAAAATTAATTTTTTGTTGCCATGGCATAGTCTTCACTCCTTCAAAGACATCATATTGCTTTTTAAAAAATGGGTACCTGTATATCTTTGTCTTTTCTGAACATCTATGAGCTTATTCATTACTTAGGAGATAATTTCTTCTTACATTAAGTGCTATTGTGCACACTTGTACAAAAGATTTAAAATGAAGTAACAGCATGAGAACACATTAAACAGCGATACGGTGAGTGTATGTGGGTTTGGCTGAAATTTTTAACACTAGAACCAGTTAAAATTTTTAATTCTCTTTTGAACACCATTACCCTTTTCCTTGTCCCCAAATAAAAATCCACCAAATTTGTGATGTCATAGCTGTATGTCGTTTTACTTGATTCAGCAGCTTCGTTAATCGTTATGGATCGGCCAAAGCTGGAGATACGGTCTTACGTATCATTACCGAGAGTTTTGCTTTAGTGCTTCGAGTATCAGTAACTCCAGTGAGCTTAAGTTCAGCAGCATACGAAAAAATTCACCTTCTGGTTCTCTCACTTTTGTCATGTTCTTGAAAGCCTTGTAACGGATTTTGTTAAGACGCTTGATTGCATCAACATCTTGTATAACCTTAGCGTCTCTTTGCCAAAACAATATAAAAAGGTATCGGAATGATCCTCACTCCGATACCTTTTTATTTCCTCCGGTTACTCTTCCTTGCCTGCTACCATATCCATGTTCACTTCAGGATTTTCTTGTTTGATGGCCGCTAATGATATATTGCGCTTCCCCGAGAAATTCTCAAGCAAGTCTTTGACATCAATGCCTGAAGATGCCTTTAGTGACTCCTGCAATGTGGCCATTAAATTCGTTGCATAGCCCGTCACTTTATTGGCCCCACCGCTTGCACCGCTTCCGCCTGTATCCACGACAGTAATTTTGTCGATATTGCTAAGCGGGCTTGCAACTTGTTTGGCGTACTCCGGCAGCATTTTCAGAATCATGTCCATGACGGCAGCCTGACCGAACTGTTCGAAGGCTTCGGCGATCTTCTGCTTGGCCTCCGCCTCTGCCACCCCTTTCAAGCGGATGATTTCCGCTTCGGACGTACCCTGTGCCCTTTGTGCGTCCGCTTTTGCAAGACCGTCCATACGAACGCGTTCCGCTTCCGCTTGTGCCATGGCTTCGATTTTATATTTATCCGCATCCGCTTCCGTTATCTGCTTCATTTTATTTGCGGAGGCAGCCTGCTCGACTGCATAACGGTCGGCATCCGCCTTCTTCTTCACTTCGGAATCATATTGCTTTTCACGGCGAAGGATCTCTTTTTCCTCCAGCTCGATTTGCTTTTGCCGTTCGATGATCCTGATTTGCATTTCCTGCTCGGTTACATCCTGTTTGGAACGGGCGGTTTCCAGATCGTAAGCTTGGTCAGCACGGGCTTTGGCAATATCCTGCTCACGCCTGAATTCCGCTACCTTCAGTTTGTTGATTTTTTCGGCTTCGGCTATTTCAGTCGCCCTTTCAAGCTCGGCGCGCTGGGCTTCCTTCGATGCTTCGGCCCGCTTGATCCGCGTTTCCTTCTCTGCTTCAGCCGTAGCGATATCGGCATCCCGCTTCACTTGGGCGATCCTTGGCTTACCAAGGGATTCCAGGTATCCGTTTTTATCGCGGACATCTTTAATCGTGAACGATACGATAATGAGCCCCATTTTGGCTAAATCCTGCGAGGCCACCCTTTGCACTTCCTGGGAAAACTTTTCACGGTTTTTATAAATTTCCTCGACAGTCATCGAACCAAGGATGGAACGAAGATGACCCTCCAACACCTCGCGTGCCTCTTGTTCACGGTCATCTTTCGATTTACCGAGAAACTGTTCAGCCGCTGTGGCAATGTCCGTGATCGAACCGCCAATCTTGATAATAGAGACACCATCCGCCATGACAGGAACGCCCTGTTCCGTATATACCTCTGGGGTCGAGACCTCAAGTTTGCTAGATAGCAAGCTTAATGGTTCCGCTTGCTGGAACACAGGCAGCACGAAAGCACCCCCGCCGCGGACAATCTTTATTTTATTTCCCGATTCGTCAACATGAACATTTTTGCTTCCCAAATAGCTTCCGGTCACAATCAATGCCTCATCAGGGCCGGCAGTACGGTATTTCGTCACAAAAACAGCAATAAGTGCGATCAATAAAAATGCCACAATGGCAACAACAATCCAAATTAAACTAAACATAAAAGACCTCCTACCCGTTATTCATTCTCGTGGGGCATAACATAGATTACCCCGTTTTTCACTTCGATGATCAAGACTTTTGTATCCGAAACAATTTCTTCATTCTTATAACTGGCCGCAGTCTTCGCAATGCTTCCACTGATGCTTTCGATCAATACCTCCCCAAATCCATTAACGGGGACTGATGTCAGGACCCTGCCGACCCTGCCTCTCAAATCGTTGTCATGAAAGGTTAAGCTTTCCTCCGCTGATGAAATGGGAATCAACACAAATACGTTCAACAGGGTGACGATCGAAAGTGAAATTAGCAGGGAAATCACGGCAATCATCACACTATTCAGTCCTGTAACCGATTCAAGCAAAAAACCACTTGCAAAAAAGACCGTTAAAAAACTGAAAATGAGTGTCGGATTAAATATATCGGGCAATTCGAGACCAGAGAATATATCATTAAACAAAATAAATAAGAATGTTAGCCCCCCGAATATAATTAACCCATATAAATAGATTGTCTCTAATGGAACTCCAAATAACTCCATCTTTTTCATCCTTTAAATTTGATTTTCCAGGCCGCTTTTCCGTTCCTGAATGACAGTTTGCTACCTATTCATGAATATGTTCTATTTTATAATCCCCTCCAATTATTTTGCATACCTTTAATACGGACAACAGATCAAAAAAGTTTCATTTTTCTCCCACCTTTAGAAGATTTCATCCATTTTTCGTTACTCCAGGTTTTATAAAAGATTCATCGACCCGACAGTCGCAAGCATTTGGTGTATTTATTTCAGGGGAAATAATGGAAATCCCCTTTATTCCGATGACTGCCATTTCTTTTGAAGACAAGCTATAGCATCGATGAAGATTACCTTCCTCAACAGCTTGTTGTTTCCTTTTTTGAAAATGAAGTTCAAAACATGAATAGATTACATCTAATGGTGGAGCATGAACCAGTTGAAAACACTGATTCATGGGTTGGAGAAAAGAAGGGTCGTTCTACTAAACTAGAAAATACCTTGCATTTACTTAGTATTTGACATCTATCATACTGCCCTGTTGAACGGTACTCCCGAAGCTTGTGCACCACCACTGCTGCGATTTCGTTGGCCTACATAAGAATTTCAATCACAAAAGGAGCTTGGAGATATTTTTCCAAGCTTATTTCCGGACTAGTTGAGCATTTTCTGCTTGCCTGAGGTTCCACGATGCATATTGTTATTGACAGTGCTTGCGGAACATATTAAAATTCTATATATGTTAACTTTAAAATCAATAGGTTTACAATAGGAGGAAGCACGATGAAGGAAAGTCATGAGAAGTTAAGAATGATGATGGTTACAGCTTTGTTTGCAGCACTTATCGGGATCCTCGCACAAATTACGATCCCTCTTCCATTGGTACCAATTACAGGCCAGACACTGGCTGTGGGACTGGCAGCGACCATCCTTGGGTCGCGTTACGGAACTTCTTCCGTATTGCTATATTTATTCATTGGAGCGGCAGGAGTGCCGGTCTTCGCCGAAATGTCCGGCGGTCTAGCCAAAATATTCGGTCCAACTGGCGGTTATTTATTATCCTATATTCCTACAGTTTATATAACTGGCCTAATATTGGAAAAAACCCGCTTCACTGTACCAATGGCCTTCCTTGCAAATATAATCGGAATGATCCTTACTTTGATAATCGGAACGGTTTGGTTGAAGTATATGAGTTCGCTATCTTGGACAGTGGCATTTGCCAGCGGTTTTGCTCCATTCATCATTGTCGGGGTCCTGAAGGCTTTCCTTGCATCTTGGCTTGGAATTACGATTCGTTCCAGGTTAGCGTCGGCCAACATGCTTCCAAAAAACAATGCGACACTTTCCCGTTGAGATCAAATCGGGGCAAAGCAAGAAGGAAGGGGCCGTTTATCGGTACCCTTCCTTCTTTTTTTACCGTAACCTCAAAAAAAAAAGACTCTTAGATAAGAATCTTTTTTTTAGTGTCCATTGCGGCCCTATCCCCATAAGTCCGAAATTTGCAATTATATATGATCCCCTTTGCTAACCGTACCCATTCTACTATACGGTAGGCATTTTGACAACCATTGAGGAAATATAAGCAAGCATTCACATTTATGAAGGATAGGTTTTATTAGGTTTTCTTCCTGTTATTTATTATTCGCTTTATACTCTTTTTTCGTGCCATCATCAAAAACGACCTCTAAATCCAACTCTTCATAGCCATCCTTCACATTAAACACTTTAGTCACTTCTTGAATGACTTCTTCATCTGTGGAATCTTTCGTGAAGGTCAATTTTTCTAACATAGGAGTCAACTCTTTCATGGCTTCATCACCAAGAACTTTGTGTTTGTTCGCTTCATCTTCAATTGAAGCTTCCGTTTGGGCCCCTGTAGTATCATATTCCGCTTCATAGTCGTTATCATTGCCTGGATAGTCGACTTCCAATTGGAAATCCTTGAATGTGAATGGTAGCTTTTCATTATTATTATCCGTTCCCGTTTCAGTATTCGTGTCTGCTTGGTTTTCATTTTCCTGCACCGGTGGATTTTTCACTTCGTCCTTGTCTTCCCCACACCCAGCCAAAACTAGCATGGCCGCAAACGGGACTGATAATACTTTCAATTGTTTTTTCATTGTCAATTCCTCCTTAGCAAGTTGTATACCTTATCTATTTCCTAAAAGAAGTCTTTTAAAACCAAAAACCTTTTAGATTTCCAAAGGTAGGCCAAATTAAAGGAAAGTCAGAATGACTCATAGTGGAAGGATATAAAACAATACAGCAAAAAAGTGTGTGACCGAGCCCCCAAGAACGAATACATGCCAAACGGCGTGGTGGAAGGGAAAACCGCGCCATACATAGAAGATCGCGCCAAACGTATAAAGCAGTCCCCCTGCAATCAGCAACTGGATGCCGGCAGAAGGCATCGTTGCAGTAAGAGGGCCCCATACAATAACGATCATCCATCCCATGGCGATATAAAGGATCGTTGAAAGGAATAAGAACTTTTTCACATAGAACGCCTTGAAGACGACGCCGATGATTGCGACTCCCCAAATGATTCCCAGCAACGTCCAACCTAGGGATCCTTGAACCACAATCAGCATGATGGGTGTGTATGTTCCTGCAATGAATAGGTAAATCGCTGAATGATCGAAGATTTCAAAGATATCTTTTGTTTTCCCCTCCGGAAAGCTATGAACCAAAGTAGATGAAATATATAAAATAAGCATGGAGACGCCATAGATGACTGAAACGACGACATGCCAAGCCGGTCCTTCCTGGGCAGAGAAAATGATCAAGAACACTAGGGCGGCAATGCTTAATAACGCACCGATTCCATGAGTTATCGCATTGACCACTTCTTCTTTTCTTGTATACACATGTGTATTGGCCATGTTACAGCTCCTAACTCTTCCATTAACATTTTTCATATCTTTATTATACATCAGTTAAGTAAAAGCCATGTAGAAAAGTGAATATTAACTTGAAATCATAAATTGATTAGATTAGTATCTAATTAGACAATAATCTAATCAGGAGGAATCCATGTGCAAATTGAAAAATTGATCGCATTCCATAAAACAATGGGGGATGTGACGAGGATACGGATTATATCCATTCTCGCAAATGGTCCAAAACGCGGTCAGGCACTTGCAGGCATGTTGAACCTGACAGCCCCTACCATTTCACACCATTTGACGAAATTGAAAGAGGTCAATTTAGTGAGAGATCGGCGGGAAAAAAATTCGGTATATTATTATTTGAATGATGATGTGCTTCAGCATTATTCACGAGCATTACCTGAAATGATTTCTAATGAGGGGGAATCCAATAAAATGGACAATGAAAAACTGTCAGGAGATCATAAAAAGATCCTTGAAAATTTCCTAACGGCAGATAGCCGATTAAAAACCATCCCAGCCCAGAGGAAGAAGAAATTGATCGTTCTTTATCATATGGCAAGCCTCTTGGAAAGCGGCCGTAAATATGAGGAAAAAGAACTGAATGCGTTCATTCACTCCTTTCATGATGATCACGCAACGATAAGACGTGAGTTCATCATCGGCAGCATCATGTATAGGGAAAACGGTATTTATGAACTGAACCCACGCGAGATGTGGGCTACTATCGAGTAACATGCTTCATGGCAATAAAAAACCGGCCTCCCATGATGGGTTGAGCCGGTTTACTCAAGGTCAATTCTTTTAAATGGCAAAATGATGGCCGCCGATGACTTTGATGACCTCCAATTTTTTCATCCATTTGCTGTCCGAGATGCTTGGATTCCAAAAATACAAGGCATCATTTGTGTAGCCATGAATGGCCAACGCTTCATTAACGGCCTTCTTGGCGTCTTTTCCGGCAGGTCGGTTGATACTGCCATCACCGACAGGAGAGAACTGATTTTTTTGGTAAATCACTTCCCTTACAGTATCGGGAAATTCATCACTGTCCAAACGATTCAATACTACACCTGCGACTTCCACCTTACCTCTGTACGGTTCCCCTTTGGCTTCTGCATGCACAAGCCTTGCTAATAATTCTTTATCTTTTTCACTCATTACATGTGGAATGATCAATTTTTTACCAGGTTCGGCAACATTGTTGACATTATGGTTGGCTTCTTTCAACTTCGCGATCGGTACACCATACTGCTTGGCAATGTCCCATATCGATTCGCCTTGTTTGATGACATGCTTGGTTGCTCCATCAGAAGCTTTACTGGTCGTTCCTTTAGGAAAAACGATTCCTATAGCGATGACGCTTAGAGTCATTATCACGGCTATTATTGCTGATAATTTCATCTTGTAACCTCCTTGTTAAGCATCTACCAAGGATAACAGACCATATAAGAGAAAACAGCGCTAAATTTTTTCCAAGGAAATCAAGGAAAAAATTACACGGACTTATTTGATTCCCATTCTTCACGTAATAGTCCCATTCTGATTGAATCATAGTAAACGCCATCATGATAACGGCATTTTCTCATCCTGCCTTCAATTTGCATACCTGCCTTTTCCCCAACAGCCATCATACGCGGATTGCCTGACCAGGTGGTCAGCCCAACCCTTTCGATCTCAATATTTTCAAACAAGTAGCTTATGTACAGAATCAACGCTTCCGTTCCATAGCCTCCATTCCAATACGTTGGATCGAAAATCGTAATTCCGATTTCAAGCCAACGTGAAGGTTGGTGTTCCCAGTAATAAACAATGGAACCTATTATTTGATCATCGATTTCAAGCAGAAGCTCTGAATAAGCCCCTATTTTTTCATCGAACGCTTTCATCTTCGTTTCTTTGTCGATAAACGTAGTGAAATCAACGAGCTCCAAAGGAAAATACGGTGCATCCCACTTCTTCCATTCCGGGCTAACTTCCCCATATTTCAAGCTCCATAAGCATTTGAAATCGGCTTCCTTCACATTTCGTAAACTAACTCTTTTACCCACGATTCGAACATCTTCCATTTTTTATCCTCCATTTTCCCAATTCACCTGTAAACATCCAATTTAATGAAATAGTGTCTATCTCTCGGTCCGTCGAATTCACAAAAAAACACACCCTGCCATGTACCAAGAATCAAATTCCCTCCATGAATGATCACCTGCTGTGAAGAACCGACCGTACTTGATTTCAAATGTGCCGCCGTATTTCCTTCCATATGTAAGTCCAGTGTATGATCCCAAGGATATTGCTCGTCCAACCTTCTAAGCATATCCTTCTTGACATCCGGATCGGCATTCTCGTTGATCGTGATTCCAGCCGTCGTATGCGGGCAATAAATGAGCGCTATGCCCTCTTGAATCCCGCATTCAGAAATGAAAGCCTGCACATCGTTTGAAACATCGATCATATCATCCCTTTTTGTCGTTTTTAACGTATATTTCTTCAGCATTCACGTTCACTCCTTTTTTTCTTTTTATTTCTATACCCAGTAGCGTAAAACTTATGCCTTTGTCTTCGATTAGGCGATAAAGCCTGCTTATCGATTCCGATAGATTAATTAAGCTTTCCTTATTGTAGTTTTCGTTTTAAAATTGGAAATATAATGAATAAGGAGAGTGTAGAATAATGGAATTCCAATTTAAATCGATCGATCATTTCCAATTAGCATCCCCCAAGGGCAGCGAGGACATATCAAGGAAGTTTTATCATGGCATTCTAAAGCTGAGGGAAGTCGAAAAGCCCGCGAGCCTTAAAGTGAACGGGGGAGTATGGTTCGAAGCGGGTTCGGTCAACATACATATCGGGATAGAGGAACCATTCATTCCTGCCCGAAAGGCCCATCCAGCGCTTGAAATTGAAAATCTTTCAGGACTGAAACAGCATTTAAACCAAAACGATATATCGTTTATTGAAGATGAGAGGCTACCTGGAGCAGACCGCATTTATGTAGCAGATCCCTTCGGAAACCGGATCGAAATTTTGGAATGGAAATAATGTTGGTGTCCAATCCGGACCCAAGAAAAATCCATAATGGTGTGAGGATTTTCATAAGACAATCAGATTCCGTGGAATCCTTCGAAAAAATATAAAGCAGGTGAATAAATGAAAAGACCTTTAGGCGTAACGTTGATCAGCTATTTTTATTTGTTTGGCGCGGTTGTATTGATTGCCACGGCACTATTCTTCGATGCAAATGCTAATGATGTTAGTGTGGCGGAGCGATTCGGTTTACCTCTCTTCCCGGAACGATCATTCAGGATCACATTGGCGATATTTTCACTGATCGTCATATATGGTTATATGAGCTTAAGAAAATGGGGATTTTGGTTAATGATTTTATACTCTTTTGGATTTGGAATGATAAGTTGTGTTCTTTCATTCTACAATAATCACCCCCCTTTTACCGGGAATTTCATTTGGTCAGTAATCGTATTCATATATACGATTTCTGTTAGCAAGTCTTTTTTCATTAAAGAAAGGGGTGTGAAGAAAACACTGTATGTTAAGCTTTCTTGAATGGCTGGCAGGCAGACATGAAAGAAGTTTCCCCGGAATGCCCATGTAAGAAAAGCAAGGACTTTATAAATATGCCTAGCGCGATGAAATAACAAAAGCTTTTTAACATCCAAAAGACGGGTCCAATTTAATTGGACCCGTCCTTTTTATTCATAGCTGTTTCTTTTTCCATACACCCAATAGTAAAGCCGTGATGAGAGAGCCTATTAATATGGCCAGCAAATAGAGAAGTGGATGATTAACAAGCGGAACGACGAATATTCCTCCATGGGGTGCAGGCAGTGTTACATGAAAAGCCATTGACAGTGCCCCCGCAGTCGCTGAACCGATTACACTGCTGACGATGACGCGCAGTGGATCCGCTGCCGCAAAAGGGATCGCTCCTTCTGTAATGAATGAAGCGCCCATAAAGTAGTTGGTAAAGCCTGATTTCCGTTCCATTTCACTGAATTTGCTTTTGAAGAACGTTGTCGCCAAAGCAATTCCGAGTGGCGGGACCATTCCGCCGGCCATTACTGCGGCATGCGGTCCAAAACTTGAAGCTTCGATAGCCGCAATGCCAAAAGTGAAAGCCGCTTTATTAAGGGGGCCGCCCATATCCACTGCCATCATGCCCCCAAGGATCAACCCAAGGAATATTGCATTCGTGCCAGATAATCCTTGGAGCCAATTGGTCAAGCCTTGATTAATGGCCGTCACTGGTTCATTGATGAGAAAAATCATGATCAATCCGGTAATTAACATCCCAAAAACAGGATAAAGCAGTACAGGCTTTATTCCCTCAAGGGTATGAGGTAACTTTGAAAACAATTTCTTCAATAGCAAGACGACATAACCAGCAAGGAAACCGGCAATCAGTCCGCCAAGAAAACCGGCATTGGCCTGTGCAGCCAATAGCCCCCCAACCATACCAGGGGCAAAGCCTGGTCGATCGGCAATACTGGAAGCGATGAAGCCGGCAAGTACAGGAACAAGCAGGAAGAAGGCACCGCTCGTTCCCCCTCCGATATCGCTCAATGCTTTGGCAATCGGATTATACTCCGGATTTGTCGGATCAGCGGCCTCGATTCCAAAAAAGAAAGAAAGCGCAACCAAGATACCGCCACCTACTACAAATGGGAGCATATTACTTACCCCATTCATTAAGTGTTTGTAAATGCCCAGACCGCTTTTAGTTGAGTCCGCTTCGTCTCTTTTATCATGGCCAGTTCCTTTGTAAACAGGCGCATCCTGTTTCACGGCTCTAGTCAACAGTTCTTCGGTCTTCCGGATTCCTTGGGCAACCGGAACGATTATCACATGCTTCCCATTAAAACGATCCATCTCCACCTGTTTATCAGCGGCTACGATGATCGCATCCGCCTCTGCAATTTCTGCAGCGGTCAAAGCATTCTTGATTCCTGTTGAGCCATTTGTTTCCACTTTGAAGTCGATACCCATTTCCTTCGCTTTCGCCTTGAGCGCATCGGCTGCCATATAGGTATGGGCAATCCCTGTCGGGCACGCTGTAACAGCGAGGACCTTGCCGTTTTTTGTACCGCTTTCACTATTGCTCGAATGCAGCTCTTCCTCTTCTTCTGCATCGGCTTCCATTTCTTTATGGTTGATGATTTCAATGATCTCCTCACCGGAGGATGCGGAGATCAAGCGGGCCCTGAACTGTTCATCCATCAATAAGGAAGAAAGGCGTGATAAGGTTTCCAAGTGATCCGCATTCGCTCCGTCGCTTGCTGCTATCATAAAGAACAAATGTGCAGGCATGCCATCAAGCGATTCGTAATCGACACCGTTCATAGATCTACCGAAACAGATGGCAGGTATCTTCACGGCGCTCGTTTTAGCGTGAGGGATCGCAATTCCTTCTCCAATTCCTGTCGTGCTTTGTTTTTCACGTTTTAGGATGGCGGCTTTGAATGCCTCCACATCATTCAATCGGTCAGCCTCGGCTAGCTTCCCTGACAATTCATCAATGACAGCTTGCTTTGTAGCACTTTGAAGATCGATGATGATTGTATCCAATTTTAACAAGTCCGTGATTTTCATAGAGTCAGCCTCCTGTTAGTTGTTTGATATCGATTTGCGGCAATAATTCCTCAATTTTATCCAATGTACCAAGATCGGATGAAAAGGCAGTAGCGCTTCCTGCCGCAAGACTGAAGCGAAAGGCAGCTAATAGATCACCGGTCTTTTCATAGGTTCCAATGAACCCTGCCACCATGGAATCACCGGCACCTACCGAGTTGATGACTTTTCCCTTTGGCACATTTGCCGAGTAGCACTGTCCGTTCGAGCAAAGCACCGCACCCGCTCCCGCCATGGAAACGATCACGTTCTGGGCCCCTTCTTCCACCAATCTATTCCCATACTCAACGGCATCGGCAACTGTTCTGATTTCTGTACCAAATAGCTCGCCCAGTTCATGATGATTGGGTTTGATTAAAAAGGGCCGATGAGGAAGGACATTCAGTAATTCCTTGCCGCTTGTATCCACCACCACTTTAATGGCGTTAGCAGAACAAGTCTCTGCCATTGCTTCATATACCTCGGCAGGGACGCTTGAAGGAATGCTGCCAGACAAAATGAGGATATCATCATTTTTCAACTGCTCGATCTGGCTGAATAATTGCCGGTAATTCCCTTTTGAAATGATGGGCCCCTGACTATTTATTTCAGTCTCGACTTCCGTTTTCAATTTAATGTTAATTCTCGTATCTCCCGCAATCTCCGTAAAGTCCGTATAAATCTCTTCTTGCTTTAAAAATCGTTTGATGAACTCACCCGTTTGACCGCCGATGAAGCCTAAGGCCGTCGTAACATTTCCAAGCCTTTTAAGAACACGCGAAACATTGATCCCTTTCCCCCCGGGGAATTTCGCATCATAAGAAGTCCGATTCACATGCCCTATTTGAAAGTTTTCCACCTCTACCAAATAATCAATGGATGGATTGAGCGTAACTGTATAAATCATTTAATGGTCACAACCTTTACCTTTGGATTTTTTTGCAGTTGAGCAACAGCCTCTTCATCATTCCCATCCGTTATGATGATGGCATCGCTTACATCAGCAACCTTTGCAAACGTCGCCTCATTCAGCTTAGAGCTGTCACAAAGCACATACGTTTCATTAGAGAGACTGATTGCCAGCTTCTTCAATTGGGCTTCTTCCGGATCCGGGGTTGTGAAACCCATCTCTTGATGGATGCCGTTCATTCCCAAGAAACATTTATCAAATCTGTATTCATTCAAAAATTGTCCAGCATTGCTTCCGATAACTGCATTTGTCGAAAATTTTATTGTGCCGCCCACTAGGACGGTTTTGATTTGCAGCTCGATCAGTTTTGGAATATGCATAAGGCCATTTGTCATGACCGTAACATTCTTCTCTTTTAAAAAGGGAATCATTTCTGCCGTTGTCGTACCTGCATCAAGGTAAATGCAATCATTTTTCTCGATGAAAGAGGACGCCCGATTTGCAATTAGCCGCTTTTCAGCCGTTGCTTTATTTTGCTTTTCCACCGTTGTCGGTTCAAGGCCCTTTCTTTGTAGCAAGGAGGCCCCGCCATGCACACGTTTCAACAACTTCATTTCTTCTAGCTGCACTAGATCCCTTCGAATCGTCGACTCCGATGCGTGCAGCTGATCGACAAGCTCCTGAAGCTTTACCGTTCCTTGGTTTTTTAGAATTGTTATGATGAATTCATGTCTTTCAGTCGTTAACATTCCATCCACCTCGCTTTAATACCATCATCATATATGAAAACGTTTAAAGAATCAATCAAAAACGTTTAAAATTATTCAATTTCATTCAACTATACACTAAAATCATCCACAAACCTTCATGTTATTGTTATAAACCACGCATGCATATTTCTTACCTATGAAAATATATAGTTATTTTTTTTCGCAAAAAAACCTCTGTCATATTGACAGAGGTTTTTTACATAATTTCATTTATTATCCTTGAAGTAAAAGTTGCTCAGGATCTTCAAGCATATCTTTGATGGCCACTAAGAAGCCGACTGCTTCTTTACCGTCAACGATACGGTGATCGTAAGATAATGCTAGGTACATCATCGGTCTGTTTTCGATTTGGTCTCCAACAGCGATAGGACGCGTTTTAATTGTATGCATTCCTAAAATCCCGACTTGAGGGGCATTCAAGATCGGTGTTGATAATAAGGAACCGAAAGTCCCGCCATTTGTGATGGTAAAAGTCCCACCTGATAAATCAGAAAGACCCAGTTTATTGTTACGCGCTTTAACAGCCAAATCCGAAATGTTCTTTTCGATTTCAGCAAAGCTTTTGCGGTCTGCATCCCTAACAACGGGAACGACTAAACCTTCATCAGTCGATACAGCTACACCGATATCGTAAAAGTTCTTTTTCAGGATATGGTCGCCTTTGATTTCTGCATTCAATAGCGGATATTTTTTCAAGGCGCCAATGACTGCTTTAGTGAAGAATGACATGAAGCCAAGTTTAACATCATTCGCTTTCACGAAAGAATCCTTATGGCGGCTGCGCAATTCCATTACGGCAGAAAGGTCGACTTCGTTAAAAGTTGTAAGCATGGCTGCTTCGGATTGTACTTGAACTAGACGCTTGGCAATGGTTTGACGACGGCGAGTCATCTTAACCACTTCAATACGGTCATCATTCACTTCAACAGGTGCTGCTGGTTGTTTAGCTGCTGGCGCTGTATTTGTTGCCGCTGCCGGTGCTGTAGGTGCTGCTGGTGCATTGCTTGCAGCTTCTACATCTTGTACACGTACACGGCCTAGCGGGTCGGCTACAGGCACTTGAGTCAAGTCAATCCCTTTTTCACGAGCCAATTTCCTTGCAGCTGGTGAAGCAATAACTTGTTGAGTGGATGTTGCTTCCTTCGTTTCTGCTTTTGGAGTCTCTTGAGCAGGAGCGGCTTGTTCCTTTTTGGCTGGCTCGGCTTTAGCTTCCTTAGCTTCTTCTGCTTTTGGAGCTTCCGCCTTCGGAGCTGCTGCAGCTGATCCATTCTCATCGACGATGGCGATCGCTTGTCCAACTTGGACAGTGTCGCCTTCTTCTGCTAAATGTTCAGAAAGTGTACCCGTATAATCTGAAATGATTTCTACGTTTACTTTATCCGTTTCCAGTTCAAGGACATATTCTCCTTTTTCAACATGGTCACCGGGTTGTTTTAACCATTGCGCAATAGATCCTTCAGAAATTGATTCTGCTAATTCAGGTACTTTTACTTCAGCCATTTTATTTCTCCCCCTCATTATTGCGTGTAATTGCTTGAGTCATAATCCGTTGTTGTTCATTTTTATGGACAAGTGGATCTCCCTCAGCCGGGCTTGATCTGCGCTTCCTTCCTATATATGTTACGGAAAGGTTACGAGGTGCCGCTGCATTAAGGCGTGGTTCGACAAATGTCCAAGCTCCCATATTTTTTGGTTCTTCTTGAGCCCAGAAGATTTCTTTAAGATTCGTATATTTTTTCAATGCTTCTTGAACACCAGTGAACGGGAATGGATAAATCTCTTCGATACTGATGATTTGCAGCCAATCCGTATTTTTTTCAGCTGCCGCTTTTTCACGAAGTTCAACCGCCAACTTACCTGATGCGAAGACAATGCGTTCAACCGATTTAGGTTTTTTGCCTAATGTCTTCGTTTCTACGAACGATTCAAACGAGCCTTCGCTGAATTCTGCAGCTGCGGAAGCCATCACTTGATTACGAAGCATGCTCTTCGGTGTCATGATGACAAGCGGGCGTACTTGTTCTTGATCCAAAATCTTGGCCTGTCTTCTAAGGATATGGAAGTATTGGGCTGCCGAACTTAAATTGGCAACGGTCCAGTTATTCTCAGCCGCCAATTGAAGGAAACGTTCAAGGCGTGCACTTGAGTGCTCTGGTCCCTGTCCTTCATATCCGTGCGGAAGCAGCATGACAAGTCCTGATTTTTGACCCCATTTTGCACGGCCGGCAGCGATGAATTGATCAAAGATGACTTGTGCAGTATTGGCGAAATCTCCAAATTGGCCTTCCCATAGTACAAGTGCTTCAGGTGCGAATACATTATACCCATATTCATAAGCCAGAACGGCCGTTTCAGTAAGCGGGCTGTTATGAACAGCGAAAGAAGCTTTGGCCGTTTCAAGTGTGTGAAGTGGTGAATAAGTCTTTCCATTCACACTGTCATGTAACATGATATTACGCTGTGCGAATGTTCCGCGCTCTGAATCTTGTCCTGTCAAACGAATTGGCGTACCGTCATTCAAAATGGTCGCAAAAGCCAGCGTCTCGGCATGAGCCCAATCGATTTTACCTTCAGCAGCAAAGGAATCCAAGCGGCGTGATAAAATCTTTCCTAGTTTTTTATTAGGTGTGAATCCTTCCGGCCACTGAACAAGTTCTTCGTTTATGGAAACCAGTTCTTGCTTCGGAACACCGGTTTCGATCGTCGGAAGTCCTTTTTCGATAATGCCAGGAGGGTTACACTCTTTGGAAGCTTCCGGTTTGTTTCCGGAAATTTTCGCATAGGCGTCAGCAAGTCTTGTATCCACCTGCTCAGCGATAGCTTTCACTTCTTCTTCCGTGAACTCACCAGAGTGAACCAACTTATTGCTATAAAGGTCTTTAACCGTTTGATGCTTATGGATCAAGGCATACATTTCAGGTTGAGTCACCAGTGGCTCATCCATTTCGTTATGGCCGAAACGTCTGTATCCAATCAAATCGATCAAGAAATCTTTTTTATATTTCTCGCGGTATTGGTTGGCAAGGTTAACGGCAGCCATACATGCTTCAGGATCATCTGCATTCACATGCACGATCGGCACTTCAAAGCCTTTAGCCAAATCACTGGCATATTTAGTTGAACGCGAATCTTCACTTTCCGTTGTAAAACCAATCATGTTATTGGCGATGATATGGATGGCGCCGCCAACTTGATAACCGCGTAAACGGCTTAAGTTGAATGTTTCTGGTACAATTCCCTCACCAGGGAACGCTGCATCACCATGAATCAGGATTGCCAGCGATTTGGAAATGTCCTGTACTGGGAATCCCTTCGCCGAACGGTCTTCTTGTGCCGCACGGGAATACCCTTCCACGATTGGACCGACTACTTCCAAGTGGCTTGGGTTATTGGCAAGGGTGATCCTTGCTTTTTGTATGTTGGCTTTGGTGATCTGCTTATCAAGACCTAAATGGTACTTAACATCACCTGTCCACCCATTGTTAATCCCTGTAGAACCTTCAGAAGGAACCAAATCTTTATTAGGCGAATGTTGGAATTCCGAGAAGATGACTTCATATGGCTTTCCTAGGACGTGTGCGAGCACATTCAAGCGTCCGCGGTGAGCCATGGCTATATTTACATTGCCCGTTCCATTTTGAACCGTCTGTGAAATCATTTCATCTAAAATCGGCACTAGTATATCTAGTCCTTCTATAGAGAAACGTTTTTGCCCAACGTATGTGCGGTGAAGGAATTTTTCAAACCCTTCCACCTCATTCAGCCGCTTCAGTAACAGTTCTTTTTTCTCTTTAGTCACTTCCGGGAACATGCTTCCGGATTCGACCATATCTGTAAGCCATTGCTTTTCTTCCAAGTCATTAACATGGTGAAATTCAAAGGCTATCGTTTTAGTATAAAGTTGTTTTAAGTATTGTACGGCTTCGTAACCGTCTTTTACGTCCTTTGGTGATTCTGGACAAATAAGGTCAGCCGGTATCTTTCTTAAATCATCTGCAGTTAAGCCGTATTTTTCAAAGTGAATTTGTTCTGTATCCAGTGCTTCTTCTTTTAAAGGATAAATGTTTGCAGCAAGATGTCCGTAAGCGCGGATGTTTTCCGCTAGCTTCACTGCAGACATAATTTTCTTCATTGGAAGAACTTCTCCAGCTTGTGCGATTGGTGCACTTCCGATTGTTGTTTCTGCTGATACATCGAATGAAGGAGGACCTGATACTTCAAAAAAGTTTTTCAGCTCCGGATCTACTTCTTCCGGATTGGCTTGAAATAGATCGTATTGCTCCATGACATACCCAAGGTTTGGACCTGAAAAAGCTTTCCATGGGTCGTATGCCTTAGCATCCTTGATGGTCATTTTTGTAAACCCCCAAATTTCTCTCATAGTTTTTTTCAATTCGTTTTATCCATCCCCAAATTTCTATCTTCTAACTATTCCCCAAATATATGAAATGATAATTAAATAACTTTGGTCAATGAATAATAAAATTTTAAAGGATAAAACGTTTTCAGATGTTATATTAACATGTTTTTGTCGAAATATCCAAAGGTTAAACGACTTTATGCAACCTTTTTGATACTATATTTCTGTTTAATTCGCCAATATGCGCCTTTAATTGACTTTTTTGCTCATTTAAATCTTTTTTCGCTAAAAAAAGATTTATGTATTTTTGTATATTTGATCGTTGGCGGGTATATATTACTAGGCGAAAAACCACTATAATCAATCAAACTTCCAAGCTGTTAAACTCAAATTTCCGTATTGAAAGCTCCTATGCAGCAGAGCCGCCTTTTTATGCTCATTTCCTGCCCCCATTGCGATGATCAAAGGTATGTAATGCTCTTTGGTAGGCACCGCATCCAGGCTATACGGGGCTTTCTGTTCATAATTAAACAGAGCTTCCAAATCCCAATTCCTGATTTTCCCTTCGACCCAGTTCTCAAAATTGATGGCCCAGCCCTCCGCTACATTCATATCCTTCTGAATATGGGAAAAATTATGTACGATACCACCGCTTCCGATGATAAGGACATTTTCCTCTTTCAGTTCCCCCAAAGCTTTTCCGATATCATATTGCTTATTTAATGGAAGTTCAGGATTGATGGATAACGATACGACCGGAATATCGGCTTCCGGATACATGATGTGCAGCAGACCCCATGCCCCATGATCCAAAGGGCGCCTATCATCAAGTTCCCCCCATATATCTATCCTCGACAATAAGGTCAATATCCGATCGGACAGTTCCAAACACCCTGGAGCAGGATATGTTATTTTGAATATTTCTTCGGAAAAACCAACAAAATCGTAAATGACCTGATGCTTCCTCACTGCCGAAATCATCTGCTCTCCACTTTCCCAATGTGCAGACAAAATAACGATCGCAGCAGGTTTATTCATAGCCTTCATATAATCCTTCAAAAAAGCGGTGTAACTATTCTTTTCCAAAGCCAATAACGGTGTACCATGTGATAAAAACAATGATGGCATCATAAAAACGATAAATCCTTTCGCAATAAAATCTCTTAACCCCATCCCTAATTTACTATATATGAACCAAGTGTTCATCATTTAAATTGTATTTTCGGGGTTGTCTCATCAATCGTATCAAAGGAATAGCCTTCTTTTTTAAGGTATTCGATTATATCCGGCAATGCCTTCACGGTATTTTTCATACTATTGATGTCATGCAATAAGATATTAACATGCTTTTGACCTTTCGTCCCTTTTTGTACGGAAGAAATAATTTGCTGTTCACTTATCGATGGACTGATGCCATCCGTCGAATCGATATTCCAATCGACATATATATATCCTTTTTCCGATAATTGTTGCAGGATTCCATTTATGATGGGCCTTGTTGCAGCCTGGTGCCGCAGAAGGTTATTCGAGCCGCCAGGCAGGCGGACAATACGGCTTTTTATGCCGAACTCCTTGTGCAGCTTTGCTTCAAGTCGATTCAAATCCTGGAAGAAGCTTTCTGGCGACTTATAGACGATTGAATAATCATGTGTATAGGAATGCAGGGCAATCGCATGTCCTCGGGATTTCATTTCCTCGTATCCTTTTTTTGCATATGGTTCTTCATTGCCCATCACGAAAAATGTGGCCTTAATATGATAACGATCCAAGATATCCAAGATATCCATCGTATTCAATGAAGGTCCATCATCAAAAGTTAAATAAGCGATTTTCTGGTTTTGTTTACTTTTAACGAGCGGGGTCATCTCTTCGGGGACATATGCATGGACATGCGTCCCTGAACCAGGCAAAAGCATACATATAATAAAAAAACATACCACCGAAACAAAAAAACCAAGCAGATTCTTCATCGTTCGCTCCCCTTCCTCTTGACCCTTAAGATGTACTAACGGAGGGGTTTCATGCGCAATAAGGCAGCGGAAAAAAATACCGCTGCCTTATCCATGCATTTAACGATCGACATTGAAGTATCGTGCTTCCGGATGAGCGAAGACGATCGCAGAAACGGAAGCCTCTGGCTCCATCATGCATCCCTCGGTCAATTCAACACCAATGTCACTTGGCTGAAGGAGGCGGAAAAGCTTCTCCTGGTCTTCGAGATTGGGGCAAGCGGGATAACCGAATGAAAATCTTTGTCCGGTATACTTGGCTGCAAACCGCTCTTTCATGGACATATCAATTGGATCGCTTATCCCTAAATCATCGCGCATCAATTGGTGTATCCTTTCGGCAAAACCCTCGGCCGTTTCGAGTGCAAGTGACTGCAGGGCATGATTTTTCAGGAAGTCACCTTCAAGCTTCAGTTTTTCTGCCCATTTCCTGATTCCTTTACCGGCTGTAACGAGGAAAAAGCCAACAAAATCCATTTCCCCCGATGAGACGGGCTTGGCGAAATCCGCTAAACAAAGATGAGGATTCGTGTCCTGACGCGGGAAATCGAACGTTTCCAATACCTCCAGATGATTATCGGGATTATATATCAAGAGCCTGTCCCCATCACTTTGGGCAGGGAAAAAATGATATATGGCATTCAACCCATAATCCGGTTCCGCTTTTAGAAATTCAATCAATTCATCGACGAGGTCATTCAGCTGTACGGCTTTTTCATTCCCTTGCTTAAGCAGATCAGCTACCTTACCCTTTAATCCCAAGTGATGTCCAATCAGCATTTGCCGATTAATGTAAGGTTGGATGACATCCAATGGATAGTTTTTCAGAACATGACGCTTCGTATCACGAGGCTTTTGAACAGGAACGTTGCTTAAAGGGGCAGCTGTCGATTGCCTCCGCTCCGGTCTTTCCAGCGTGGCAGCAATGGCGGCATTTGCTTTCGATTTTTCTCGTTTCTCGACAAGCTCCTCCAAATACACGACTTTTTTGTTCGTATCATGCAAAATATTCGTTACCGCCAACCCATCCATCGCATCCTTGGAATATAGCACAGGACCGCCATACTCTGGTGATATTTTAAAATCGGTGAATTTACGGGACAAGGCAGCCCCTCCAACCAAGATTGGGGTATCTATGCCCGCTTGTCTCAAATCCTGGGCCGTCAAGACCATTTGCTGTGCCGATTTCACTAGTAAGCCTGATAGTCCAATGATCGTTGGTTCATGTTTCCGGACCTCTTCAATGATTTGCTGAGGCGCAACCTTAATACCAAGATCAATGACCTCATACCCATTATTCGAGAGAATGATATCCACTAGGTTTTTGCCGATGTCATGCACATCCCCCTTGACAGTCGCTAAAAGGATCTTCCCTTTCTTCGCGCTATCTTCGGAATTCTCCATCAGCGGCTCAAGATGAGACACTGCCGCCTTCATCACCTCTGCACTTTGAAGCACTTCCGCGACAATAAGCTGATTGTCGTTGAATAATCGCCCCACTTCACTCATTCCAGCCATCAATGGGCCATTGATGATTTCCAGTGGAGCATCGCCGCGCTCTATGGCCTTATTCAAGTCTTCAATTAAGCCTTCCTTCGTCCCTTCGATAATATTGTTGCCTAACCGCTCGTTCAATGGCAGGACGACACCATCATCCTTCTTCTCCGCTTTTTTGCCACGGTAAAATTCAGTAAAGGTGGCCAAGGTTTCACTGGATGTCTCGAAAAGGAGGGCTTCAGCCAATTTCACTTCATCATCAGGTATCAGGGCGAAGCGTTCAAGCTTTTCCGTATTCACGATAGCGTAATCGAGGCCTGCTTTTGTACAATGATAAAGGAAAACGGCATTCAGGATTTCCCTGCCCCGTGCGGGCAATCCGAACGAAACATTCGAGATGCCAAGTATCGTCAAGCATTCCGGAAACTTATCTTTGATTGCCTTGATTCCTTTCACCGTTTCCAATGCAGATCCGATATATTGCTCATCTCCGGTACCGACTGGAAATACAAGCGGGTCAAAAATGATATCACTTTTGTTTAGACCATATTTATTGACAAGCAAGTCGACAGAACGTGTGGCCACTTCGATTTTCCGTTCAGCATTGACGGCCATCCCCGTTTCGTCGATGGTTCCGACGACGACGGCGGCACCATATTGATGGATAAATGGTACGATTTTTTCAAAACGTTCTTCACCATCTTCAAGATTTATGGAATTGATGATCGATTTTCCTTGTGAATGTTTTAATGCTTGCTCAAGGACGGCTTCATCCGTCGTATCGATGACCAAGGGCACCTTCACCTTTTTGACGACCTCTTCCACGAACTCCTTCATATCGCCGAGCTCATCGCCATCCGGGTCTGCGAGACAAATATCAATGACATGTGCACCTTTTTTCACCTGGGCTCGTGCTATTTCGGCTGCTGGCTCGTAATGTTTTCCACGGATCAGCTCCTTGAATTTTCTTGATCCGATTACATTCGTTCTCTCTCCTACGAATAAAGGACGCATTGACTCATCGTAAATGAGCGGCTCTATGCCTGATACGGCGTGGCCATGAGCAGATTCAGCCTTTACGCGGGGCTGCAGGCCGGAGAGCGCCTTGGAAAGCTCCCTTATGTGCTCAGGTGTCGTACCGCAGCACCCTCCGATGATATTGACCCAGCCTTTTTCGGCAAATTGCTTCATTTTCTCCGCAAGGGAAACCGGTGACTCATGATAATGTCCCTCCTCATCCGGAAGGCCGGCATTCGGGTAACAGCTGATGGCACTATTTGAAATCTCTGCAAGCGTCCGGATATGATCGATCATGAACTCCGGTCCTGTCGCACAATTCAAGCCGACAGCAATAGGTTTCATATGTTCGACCGATAAATAGAAAGCTTCTATCGACTGGCCGGCAAGTGTAGTGCCCATCGGTTCGATCGTACCGGATATCATCACCGGGACTTCTTTTCCGATTTTGGCGAAGGCGGCTTTTATTCCAGAAAAGGCCGCCTTGACATTAAGCATGTCCTGACACGTTTCCACCAATAAAAGGTCGACACCGCCGTCCAAGAGGCCGAGTGCCTGCTCTTCGTAAGAGTCGGTTAAAACATCGAAAGTCGTTCCTCCTGTAACCGATAGGGTTTTTGTCGTGGGCCCCATCGAGCCTGCTACATATCTTGGCCAGCTACCCTTTGAATACTTTTCACAAGCGTTGACGGCAAGCTCTGCGGAAATTTTATTAAGTTTGTATGCAATCGTGCTTATTTGGTATTCATCAAGAACGATGCTTGTCGCACCAAAAGTATTTGTCTCGATGATATCTGCACCTGCTGCCAAATAAGTTTCGTGGATGGATTGGATGAGTTCCGGCTGCGTCAGCGATAAATATTCATTGCATCCCTCGAACTGCTCGCCTCCGAAATCCGCTGCCGTCAAATTCTCTGCCTGAAGCATGGTTCCCATCGCTCCATCAAGCAGGAGAATTTTGGAATCCAACTGTTCTTGTATCGCTTTTTTATTCATGCACTGCCACCTCTGATGTTTGTTTACTATCGGCTTTCCTTATATATTTGGTAAGTTCGGCTGTCATTTCATAACGAAGGAATGGGGTGATTAAATAGATTCCCTTGAATTTATCCCTTGCTGCGTCCACTAGCTCCCTTGCAATGCTCACGCCTTCTATCCTTGCCTTTACAGGATCATCCCCGGCTAATGCCATCGCTCTCCTGACATTGTCAGGCAATTTGATGCCTGGGATTTCGTTGTGGATGAATTCGGCATTCCGCGTGCTTGTCAAGGGCATGATACCGATAAAAATCGGCGTTTCCAAATGTTTGGTCGCTTCATGAACTTCTTCCATCTGTTGGACTGAATAAATGGGCTGTGTCAAAAAGGAATGAGCACCACAGGCAATTTTCTTTTCCATACGCTGCACCGCTTTATCCAAGTACTTCACATTGGGATTAAATGCGGCGGCAATTTTGAAATTTGCCCGTTGGCCCAAGCTTTGACCCGAATAGGAAAGGCCTTCATTAAATTGTTTGACCATGCTTATCAAGTCAAAGGAGGATAAATCATAAACCGAAGTGGCTCCAGGGAAGTCCCCGATCTTGGATGGATCGCCGGTAATGATCAATATCTCATTCAAGCCTACCGTCTGCAGGCCCATTAAATGGGATTGCAGGCCGATTAAATTACGGTCACGACATGTTATATGTACCATTGGTTTCACATTCAATTGATCTTTCAGTAGATTTGCCAACGCTTCATTCGATATCCTCGGGGAAGCAAGTGAATTATCCGCTAATGTAATCGAATCGACCCCTGCACTTTTCAAAGCCTTCGCCCCGACCATGAAAGTTTCTATTCCCAGCTTCTTCGGTGGATCGAGTTCAACAAGGATCGTCCTTTCTGTTTTGGCCTTTTCATATAGAGGAAGTTCTCCTTCTCTATCACTGATCTCCATTATTTCTATTTCACGGGGTTTCGTTAATTTTTCTTTCACGGGAACCAGGCTTCCAACTGCATTCTTCACAGCTTGAATATGCAGAGGAGTCGTACCGCAGCATCCGCCTATGATCGTGGCACCCTGCTTACGTAAGTCCAGGGCACTCGAACTGAAATATTCAGGCACTGCCTTATAGACGAGCCTGCCGTCCACATAATCCGGGAGACTGGCATTTGGATAGATGGCAATCGAAGCATGCTTTGGCAGGCTCACTTCTTCCAAGGCACGAATCATATGGTGCGGACCAAGTCGGCAATTCACGCCGACGACATCGGCTCCCAATTGCTCGAGTTTTTGAAAGGCTTCATTCAAATGGATCCCATTTTGGAGATTGCCCAATTCATGCATTGAAACATTTGCGATGATTGGCAGTTCCGTTTCTTTTTTTACGATTTCCAGCACGGTTTCCAGTTCTTCGAGGTCATAAAAGGTTTCCAGGAGAATCCCATCCGGGCTTTCCATCAGCAGGCTGTAAAGTTGTTCACGAAAGCCTCGCTTTATTTCCTCCATGCTTAAATCCGATTTTCTTATACTCCGCTGGGCCCCGATCGTACCGAAGACATAGGCCTTGCCTTTTGCCGCTTTTTTGGCAAGGATGACTCCCTGACGATTGATCTTGCTTACCTCATCTTCTAGTCCATGTCGCTTCAACTTGTTGAAGTTGGCACCATACGTGTTCGATTGTAGGATGTCGGCACCTGCCTCCAAATAGGCACGATGGATCGATTCTATTTGACCTGGATTGGTACAGTTTAATTCCTCATAACATTGATCGATGCCATAGGAGTATAATAAAGTCCCCATCGCCCCTTCTCCAACCAGCATTCTTTCTTTCAATTCTTTACGAAAATTCATTATTACACCCTCTCTCAAAAACAATTCTGTTTTTGTCATATTCTAAGCGTATGAGAGAAAAGAAAAAAAACCTTCTCAAAGAAGAAGGTTTCTTGGAACATTCTCCTCATCTATCAAGCTCCGCTTGCTGGATTTAGCACCTTTGCCTAAGCTGGTTGCTGAGGTTTCGTCGGGCCAGTCCCTCCACCTCTCTCGATAAGATCGATATATAATTTTCATAAAATTTTAAAATTTATTTATATTTAATTTACCTTAATAATCTGTTAATTTCAATACCTTACCGCGCATTTTTTCATTTTCCCTACAATTCATTCAGTCCTGCCAGCCTGAATGCGCTTTACGGCCCTTTGTTTCCAGTCGTCCGCGAGTGAATCCACAGCAAGTAATGCACTCGCTCCTTCCTCCCCGTCCCGTCCATGAAGGATCACCTCAGTTGCGAATTGAACCGTGATTTTTTCCTGCTGGCGTTCGAGTAACAAAATTTCATCTTGTTTCTTTATGGTCCCCTCTTTGATCACTCTTGCAAAATAACCAGTGAAACCCGTTTTCATAACTATTTTCGAAAGCCCGGCCTCACGGTTAAAATGGGAAATCGTCGAACATGGGATCCTTCCCTGGTTAATTTGGACGATCGCATCGCCTATTTGATAAATATCACCAATATAGGTAGCATCCTCTGTCATCCCTGCAACGGTTACATTTTCACCAAACGCGGGAATATCAAGCCTTTTATTGAACTTCTCATTCCATAATGCGTAGTGTTCATAGGGATAAAAACATACGACTCGATCAGGGCCTCCATGAAACTTTTCATTGCCTACCCCATCACCCATTAGGCCAGATTTCGTTACAGTCACGGTGTCCACTGCTTGTTTATTCATGGCAGAAAAAATGTTGACATTCGCAAATGTTTCTTGTTTGGGCTTACTGACTTGAAGTGAAACTATTTTCTTGTTTTCCATTCTTCGTCTCCCTATCCTCATTTAGTATATACCATCCTTATATGAATAAATTATACTAAAAATCCATTTGATTCTATAGCCGAATAGGAGAATATCCCAAACTTAAAAACCGAAAACGGTTCCCATGCTTTCAATTGGTTGAAATATCATGGAATTCCAGAAAAAATCATCAGTAAGTTATCGTAATTTTGTTGCTATTTCAGAATTAAATATGATAGAATATGAACACAATATATAGTCGAAAACTACAACGGTTCGCCTATATGTTGATTTCACGATTGAATTCCTCATTGTCGCTCTTAAGGGAGCGATTTTTTTTTTGCCCTGCATCGATCTCCACTTAAACGAAAACCCAAATAAAAAGCCAAGCGACGCACTCCTACTCCGCTTGGCTTTTTAGTATTATGCTTGTTTCTTTTTTTTCGTTGCCGCCTTCTTACGGGTGGTTCTTTTCTCCGGTTCTTCATGCTTCGTCCGGTCAATGGAAGCTTGCAACGCCTCCATTAAATCGGTTACATTGTTTGCTGCCGGTTCCGACGTTTTGGCTGCAATCGTCTTCTGTCCCGTTTTCTTTGATTCAATCAGTTCGAGTAAAGCGGTGCGATAATCATCCGTGTATTTGGTTGGTTCAAAAGTCGACGTTAATTGATCGATTAAAAGCACGGCCGTATCAATTTCTTTTTTTACGATCGCATCATTTGCAGGGATGTTCGGAACATCGGCTGCGGAGCGGACTTCATCCGGATAATGAATCGTCTCCATCACAAGGGTATTATCAACGACCCGAATGACTGCCATTTGCTCTTTTGAGCGAATGATGATTTTGGCGATCCCCACCTTATTGGATTCCTTAAGTGCCTGTCTTAGAAGGGAATAAGCCTTAATCCCCCCATCATTGGGGGACATATAATAACTGCGGTTAAAATAGATCGGATCTATTTCTTCTATTTTCACGAAATCCACGATTTCCACTGCTTTTTCTTCATTCTGTTTTTTTAGCTGTTCCAGTTCATTGTCCTCCAAAACGACAAACTTTCCTTTTGTATATTCGAAAGCGCGGACAATATCATCTTTACCCACTTCTTTCTGGCAAACCGGACACACTTTTTCATATTTGATTGGTGAATGACATTCCTTGTGCAGTGTCCGTAAAGATATATCCTTATCTTCCGTAGCCGCATGAAGTTTAATCGGAATGTTCACCAAACCGAATGATATGCTCCCCTTCCACATTGTATGCATATGGGTCACCTCATAACTTATTTTTAATTTTGAGAACACAGTTATTATTCCCCTTTGTAAAAAAAAAACCGAAAAAAAATTTGCCAACTCTAACCCGTTGTTTTTTTGGCAAAATAATGTTAATCATTTATTTGCGGAAGGTGTTTTTCAAAATGAAACCGATGCTGCCCACTTATTACCCGGAAGCGCCCGTCTCTAACGATTGGCGTTATGAAGTCAAATATGACGGCTTTAGGGCCATCTTAACGATTGACTCCGATACGATAAGCATCAAGAGTCGAAACGAGAAGGAATTATCCACGTTATTCCCGGAAATCGTTACATTCATAAAAGAAATGGAACTTGAAGCGTATCTACCGTTGCAGTTGGATGGAGAATTGGTCTGGCTGACGAATCAAGCCAAAGCAGACTTTTTTCAAATCCAATGGCGTGGCCGCCTGCGTAACCCATTATTGATTTCTGAAAATGCTCATTTTTCCCCATGCCGTTATATAGCGTTCGATCTGCTGCGCATAAAGGGCAAGGACATCAGAAATCAATCCATGGAAGAGCGCAGGGAATGGATGGTGAAGATGGGAAAAGAACTTGGCCTCCCTAGTCCTCCTGACCCAGCAGATAAAGCTTTAGTACAAATAATTAAGAGCTTCAATTCTTTGAATGTCGCGATGAATGAAGTAATCCTTTTGGATGGCGAGGGAATGGTTGCAAAGGAAATACGGGGAACCTGGCAAGAAGGGAAGCGAACCACCGCCTGGATTAAAGTGAAGAATTGGAAGGACATTTCCTGTTTCATCACGGCATTGCATAAAGAAAATGGATACGTTTCCCTCGGGGTATACAAGGATGGAAAAGTAATGAAAATTGGCAGCGTCAAAAATGGTCTGAGTGCCCAAAATAAAGGGATCCTGCATGATTTAATCAAGCGAAATGCCTCTGGAGAGGACGCCCAATTTTTTTATATCCAACCTTCGATATGCATCGAAGTTCAATGCTTGCATGTTTATGAAGAAAATGAATTGCGCGAGCCCCAATTTTCCCAATGGCTTCTGAACTTGGATCCAAAAGAATGCACATGGGAGAAATTCGTAATAAGCCAGTATACCTTTCCAGAAACCGTTCAAATAACCTCCCGTGATAAGCCATTATGGACAACGGCTGGCAAAGACGTGATTAAAGTGGAATACCTCCAATACTTGCGTGAAGTTTCCGCTTTCTTCCTACCTTTCTTAAAGGAAAAACTATTGACTACGATCAGGTATCCTCATGGCACGCTCGATCAAGAGAGATTTTTCCAGAAAAACAAGCCTGACTATGCGCCGGGCTTCATTAAAACGTTCAAGGACGAAGATATTGAATATATGCTATGCAACGATGTTGAAACGCTACTTTGGTTTGGTAACCAACTGGCTTTGGAATTCCATGCCCCGTTTCAAAAAGCGGGGAAAACAAAACCTGATGAAATCGTCTTGGACTTGGATCCTCCTTCGATCGAATACTTTTCACTAGCAATAAAGGCAGCACAAGAAATAAAAAAGGTGATGGACTCATTAAGAATGGAAGCTTTTGTTAAAACGTCCGGCAACAAAGGGCTTCAGGTACACATCCCGCTGCCCGAAGACCAATTCACTTACCAAGAGACACGCATATTCACCGATTTTCTCGGCCATTACCTTACAAGTTCCCACCCCAATGATTTTACGATGGAAAGATTGAAAGTGAACCGGCATAATCGACTTTACTTGGACTTTATCCAGCACAGTGAAGGAAAAACCATCATAGTGCCATATTCGCCACGAGGGAATGGTTTTGCAGGCGTAGCTACACCTTTGTTTTGGGAAGAAGTGGACGAAGACCTCCAGCTAAAAAACTTTACCATCCTAACCGTCCCGACCCGTATCAAAAGGGACGGCTGTGCTTTCAGGGAATATCGCCATGTCGATAATGGCACTGCCTTCCAGGATGTATTGGCCTTTCTCAAGCAAAAGAAAGACTAGCATTGGCGCTTATAATTGTAAAATTGGGGCGTTTTCCCGTAAGTTTACGGCATTCTCTCTTCATTTGCAGACGGTTTCTCACGATTGGGAGCGGTTTCTTGCGAGTTTGGGTGCTTTACTCGTGAATTTCGGTGCTTTATTCGCCAGTTTGGGTGCTTTACTTGCCAGTTTGGGCATTATTGGAGCCACTTGAAAGAGCTACTCGCTCAAGATTACGTTTCAAAAAAAAGGTTGCGAATCCATTGATTCGCATCCTTTTTTTCTTGTCTATAATGCAGTTTGCAAGTAGGTTTGAACTTCATCTTGCAGTTTGGCATATAGGCTTGCTTCTTCTTCGAATTCGTCTTTTTCGAGTATTTCAAATTGGTCGGGATGATTTTTGTCTATTTCAAGTGATACTTTGAATTCATAGGTTGCGTTCCCGATTAGGTCAATTGAATAGGTTTGATTTTCTGTATCATGGTGTACGACGCATTTAACTTTTCCGCCGTTATTGTATACGGAAATTTCGCGCTCCAATTCATTCAATCCAGCAAAGCAGGTTACTAGGCTAGATGCTGACATCGCCGTTCCACAAGCATTGGTGAAGCCTACTCCACGTTCAAAGGTCCTTACGTAAATGCTGCCTGGTTCGAGTTCTTTGACAAAACTGACATTGACGCCATCAGGGAAAAGCTCATTCGGTTGATTGACCTTGACGGAAAGGTCCTCTTGCAGGTCGCTTTGTAAAATGGCGTTATCTACAAGGGTAATCAAATGCGGATTGGGAACCGCCAATGCCGAAAACAAAAGGGAAGAATGAAGCTCTGGCAATGGTTCGTTTTGCAGCGTTTCTTTTTCAATGATGAGCGGCAAATCCTTAACATTGAAACTGACGGGGGAAATTTCAACCTTGAACGTTGGAATCCCCTGATAAATATCATCCGTTTTTTCAACGAGTAAATTTGCTTTCATCGTTTCGACGATCATTTTGTCGAGTCCTAACACATCATTTGCATATCTTGCCACACAGCGAAGTCCATTACCGCACATGGATGCTTCCGATCCATCGGCATTAAAGACACGCATCCGGCAATCAGCCTGTTCACTTTTCATCACAAACAAAATACCGTCTGCTCCAAGTCTCCCCCTATTGCAAAGTGCCTTCGCTAAGTTTTCTCTTTCTTGTTCAGTAAACGTCAAGTTCGTGGTCAATTCATCAATGATTAAGAAATCATTTCCTGAGCCATGGCTTTTTAGCCCTTCAATAATCATCCTGTCACTTCCTTAAATATGCATGTCATTATCATTTTTTAAAATATTCTATATCATAGCATTTTCACAATCGATGTGTCATCGCGAAAAGTAAAAAAATCATCCGATCCCTCAATATTATGTACTATGCAAGGAAGAGCGGCCGACAGGAGAAATCCTCCTTTCCAACCGCTCTTCCAAAAGTATTAACCGATCAAACCGATGATGAAATAGACGATAAACATGGCCGCACTCACATACATCGGGGCTGAAACTTCTCTCGCCTTTCCGGTTACAAGCTTCAAGAATGGATAGAGAATGAAACCGAATGCCATTCCATCAGCAATACTGTACGTGAATGGAATGATCGTAATGATCATGATTGCAGGTACACTCTCGGTAAGATCGCTGAAATCCAATCTTTTAATGTTCCCTAGCATCAAAATGCCAATGATGATCAAGATCGGCGCAATGGCACTATCCGGGATCACTTTTATCACTGGGATAAATAGCAATGAAAGGATGAAAAGCAAGCCTGTTACAACCGAGGTCAATCCGGTCCTGCCTCCAGATGCAATTCCAGCTGCCGTTTCAACTGTTGCAACGGTAGGACTTGAACCGAAAATACCTGATAACAGAACGGAAACACTTGTCGCCTTAAGCGACTTTTTATAAGCATCCTGGCGATTGATACTGTCTACATGTCCGTGTACGAGACCGATATTTTCAAAAACAAGAACCATCGTCATCGCAAAGACACTTATCCAAAACTCAATCCGGTCCGCTTCCATGAACGATAATGAAAAGAAAAGATCGCTATAAGAAGCTGTATCCATCCCTGAAAAATGGATATCAGATAATTGAATCGTCCCGCACAAGTAGGCAATAAGACTGCCTGCCAGGATGGTGATCATGAAATTACCAGGCACATTCTTGATGAAAAGCGTAATTGCCAGCAAAAAGGTCAGCACCGTAGCACATACAGCTGGGTTGCTTAAATCTCCCAGTGCAATGATGGAGGTTGAACCTTCCGTGATAATCCCGCCCTTTTCAAGACCAATCAGCATCAAGAATAAGCCTAGGCCAACTGATATGGCATCTTTCAGCGAACTTGGTATAGAATCACTGATTAACCTGGAGTATTTAGTAAAAGCAATGATCACGAAAATAACTCCAGAGATAAATACAGCACCAAGCGCTGATTGCCAGGATAAACCCATTCCTTGGACCATCGTATAAGCAAATAGTGCATTCACGCCCATTCCTGGAACGAGGAGGATCGGGACATTCGCCCAAATTCCTATCATGATGCAGCTTACGGCGGATAAAAGGATGGTGGCAATGACCGCACCATTAATCGGTATGCCCGCTTCCGATAAGATCAGGGAATTCACGATGAGGATATATACGATCGTAAAATACCCTACCATTCCGGCAAGGATTTCTCGTTTTCCATTCGTTCCATGGCTAGAAAAATGGAAAAGGGATTCCAAATTTAATTTCTTCATGTTGTATCCTTATTAAATTGTCCCTCGCCCACCCGTTTGTTTAAGTGACAAACTACACTTGGCGATTTTATCAAAATTACGGAAAAAAATAAATAGAATTATTAAAAATAAAGAAAACTGCCGAAAATAGTTCCGGCAGTTACAAAGCTCTCTATTACTTTTCTTCTACAGCAGCATACCCATCGACTACCACTTCCAGCTTCCCTGTATCAGGGGAAATGATGAGTCCGTGTACAGGTATGTTTTTAGGAATCAAAGGATGGCTTTTTATGATTTCCACACTGTTTTTACAGCTTTCATAAACATCATCAAATCCACGAAGCCAGGTGCGGATATCGATTCCAGCCGCTCCCAGTGTATCGATGGTGTTCTTCGGAATATCACGTGCGACCATCTTTTCGACGACAGAATCCGCGTCGACGGAAGCCATCCCACAATCATGGTGAGGTATGACCAATACTTCATCCGCTTTAAGCTCATAAATGGCAACTAGGATACTCCGCATCACACTTCCAAACGGATGGGAGACGATTGCCCCGGCAGTCTTCAATATTTTCACATCGCCATTTTTAACATTCATCGATTTTGGCAGTAGCTCCACGAGCCTTGTATCCATACAACTTATGATGACCATTCGTTTTTCAGGGAACTTATCAGTTTTATACTTAACATATTCCCCTTTTTCTACAAATTGTTCATTGTAATCCAGAATCTCATTAAGTAAACTCATATTTACCACCCTTTTTATGTAATTATGCAAAAGTATTTCCCTTTTATTATATCAAATATTTAATAGATTTACTAAAGGGTATGGTCGTAGTCAATTTGAACGATGATTTAAGGCGGCGGCACAAAACCCGAAGATGATTAATCTGGGGATTTTTTCTACAGGAGATGAAAAGGTAAGGATAGGCGTATTTGTCTTAAATCGCCTTCCCCACTCAACAGGCATCCATCCTTCTTGGTAGGTTACGATTTTTTTCCCATCTATCGTTGCAATCTCAAATGAATTTAAACTTCCCGGCGTGTCAATGGGCATCCATTCCGTCCCATCCTCCTTGTAGATCATTCCTTCGATTTTCATAAAGGTCCTTTTTTCTTGATAGGAGCCAATGAGGCTCCCTTCTTCATCCATGATCGCCATTTCATTGAATAGCCCCCTCCCGATATGATACTCGGCAAGTACGTGACCCTCAGGATTGACTAGATCATACCGTTTGGCCAAGAGCATCGACAAGAAATTAGGTACCATCCACATGAACCACTTCATATTCCTATCCCGGATCTCGCCCATCAGGTTACCATCAGGTGCAAATAGAAGCAAACGCAATGTCGGTGCCGGCAAGAATGTCAGCAAAATATGTTCGGCATCCAATAAGCCGGGATTCGTGCCATATAGATCACGAGGCAATTCCTTGATTCGACTTTCATATATTCGATGGACGATATATAGGGCAATACTAATTAACATGAACGGAGCCGTAATCAAGATAATAGGGCCAGGGATCAAACCGACAACATGGCCAATGAAAAAGATAACGGCCAACCCAAGAGATATCGAGGAAGCATGAAAATTGGAATGGCTCATCTTTTGATAATATTCTCGTATATTCATATACTATTCAGCTCCACACTCCTCACTAAGAAAGTTTCTCCGCCTACCTAGCATTCCAAGGCGCCAGCCAACCAATCCCCTTCGTTCACTTAATTCGCTTTCAGATGATCGATTCCCTTTTTTAATCTGCCTATTCCAGGCGCAAAAAGGATTCCGTTATGAACGGAATCCTTCTATCTCTTACTATAGTATCCTAAAAATCAGCGGGAACCGGTAATCCGTTCCTTCATAAGCCCTAATGGCAGCAATGATCGTGAATATGATTAACGCGATGCCGATAACCGGCAATAGCAAGAATCCAACCAAGACTATCGTCAGGATCCCTGCTACGATCGAATAAATGGTGTAGGAAATGAAAAAATTCAAATATTCCCTTCCATGATAATCCACAAACGGTGATGAGTCCTTCTTCAGTAACCAAATCACTAAAGGACCGATAAATGCTGTGAAAAAGCTGATCACATATATAAGGGCAGCAAACACTCTTTCATCTTTAGTAGGCATAGTGTCTTCTCCTCCTCTCTTATAAGAATAAATTACGAATCAAATGAGGATTGGTTTCATTTTCTTTTCATTTTATTCGAAAAAAAGTAAAGGAGAGAACCTTTTTTGCTAAATCCTCAACGACAAAATATGCGGACATGTTCAACCAGCTGGTGCATAAAGATAAAATAATGGAATTTCCGATATTTTCAGGAATGGAGTGATGAATTTGCTGAACGAATTCCAGGCCTTCATCCTTGGGGTCATTCAAGGCCTGACGGAGTTTTTACCTATATCGAGCACCGGACATTTATATTTGGGGAGGCATTTATTCCATCTTGATGAAGCAGGCATTTTTCTAGATACCATGCTTCATATCGGAACGTTGCTGGCATTATTGGTGGTTTATAAGAATGATATCCTCTCCATTTTGAAAAATCCTTTTTCCAGACTGACCTTGGTCCTCATTGTCGGGACAATCCCTGCAGTGATTGCCGGCCTTTTACTCAGCGATTGGTTTGATGGCCTTTCAAAAACAGGTGTGACCATCGGCTGGGAATTTTTAGCGACTGGATTGATTTTATGGGTAGCGGACGGAATCAGAAAGGGCGGAAAATCACTCCATGAAATTTCCGTCAAAGATGCTTTGATCATCGGAACCTTCCAGGCTGCTGCGATCATGCCTGCGCTTTCGCGTTCAGGACTTACGATAGCTGCCGGGCTTTTTTGCAAGTTGGATAGGGCCACTGCCGCCTATTTTTCCTTTTTGCTTTCGATTCCAGCCATTACTGGCGGCATTGTATTTCAGATGAAGCCCATTTTTACAGGGGAGGTTGAGCGGCTTCCCCTTACTGCCCTTTTTGTCGGGACCCTTGCAGCAGCTATCTTTGGGTATATCGCAGTGGTATGGATGATCGACTTCCTAAAGAAACGGTCGCTTAAAATATTCTCCATTTACGTATGGGCGCTTGGAGCCATCATTTTATGCATGCAGTACACAGGAAAGTTTTAAGGATTGTATCATTTCCTTCTTGAAAAACAGGTGAAAAACCGCATTTTCAAGGGAGAAATACAAGCGTTTGCCCGCTATTTATTCACGTCGAAAAAAAGTTGGAATTTGACGAAAAAAAAAGGCAAAAAACCTATTCCCAAACCGATTTTTTTTTAGTATTATACCTTCGTAAGCTTCTTTAGATTTATATAATTTCTGACAATAAAAATAGGGAAGGCAAATGGTGCGCCACCGGTTTCCGGTTCTAGTGGGTTCGATTCCCACCCCGAAATTTTTTGATGAACGACTTAAAAAATTTCGAGGGTGGGCAGCGACTACGCATAAAAACTGCCCTCAAACGGAGGGACGGAAATGTTAAAAAAGAGAGATTTCTCAGATTGTTTTTCTCTTTATGAACAAATGACGCATCCAGATGTCTTCCCTTTCGTGCGCCATAAAGTAGATTCATATGAAGAATATGTATTCATTACTAAGCAAACGATCGAGGCAGAAGAAGCTGGGGAACTGATTTCACGAACGATCCTGGACGAATGGGAAAATCCGATCGGTTGCATTTCTTTATACGACATTGAAAATGGTGCAGGTTTCTTAGGCACATGGCTTGGCAAGTCTTATCATGGAAAAGGATATAATGCAATCGCAAAAGACGCTTTCTTTAAAGAGCTTTTCTTTGAGCTCGGATTGGAGACGGTCTTCATGCGAATCCGCAAAAAGAATATCCGTTCGATCAAAGCTGCTGAAAAGCTGCCTTATGCCGTCAATGCCAATGATACAAGAAAGTCTCTTTATGATCAGATCAATCATGAAGGAGATATCTTCGATTTGTTCGAAATCCCTAAAGATTTATACACCTTTCATATCCTTAGGCAGCATGATGATGACGAACAGCAATTACTCGAAGCATAAAAATTTTCTAATCTTTTCATATATAGGATGGGAGCTTCCAAATTTGGATAGCTCTTTTTCCCGTTTTCAAGAGCTGCACCGAAAAGAATGTTGGAATTCCCTATTCTTTTTAGGGATATTTTTTTATAATGAATACAATTGACCAATTCAACGATATATTCAAAGCGTCATTGAAAGGATTTAATCATGAAAAAAATATTGGCTTTTCCCGTGCAGCTTACCGTGCTGCTCGTCATTTGCAAGCTCGGCTATTATTTGGCTGACTTATTTCATTTACCCATCCCTGGCAATGTCATCGGCATGATTTTATTATTCATTTTATTACAAACGAAGGTTTTAAAGGTCGAGTGGATTGAACTGGCTTCAGGATTCTTAGTGAAGCACCTCGCCTTTTTCTTTATTCCCATTTCCATCAGTTTAATGACCATGGGATGGCTATTTATTGAATTCGGTTTGCCTTTGGCACTCACACTTGGAGTCAGCTTGATTTTCGGATTCATCGTTTCCGCATGGACCGTTCAGAAATTTTCTCATAGAGGAGAGGTCAATCAGCATGACAGCGCTAATCACACCTTATAGCATCCTGATAACTTTCCTTGCCTATTATATGGGACGGAAATTATATGCCAAACGCCCATCACCATTTACAACGC
Organism: Peribacillus sp. FSL E2-0218; assembly: GCF_037992945.1. Classification (NCBI taxonomy): domain Bacteria; kingdom Bacillati; phylum Bacillota; class Bacilli; order Caryophanales; family Bacillaceae; genus Peribacillus; species Peribacillus sp. FSL E2-0218. Next base: position 2,848,770 of record NZ_CP150304.1, read on the forward strand.
CTGTATTTTTCAGTACTATCACCATCATTCTCATCTTATTGGCCACCGGTTTGGATTTTGATGATTATTCGCCAGCAAAGGATATCATCTCCTATTTCCTCGGCCCTGCAACCGTCGCCTTGGCTGTTCCGCTTTATAAAAATAGAAGGATAATCGTTAAATATGCGATACCGGCGATTAGCGGGATGATATTGGGCCTTATGGTCACCTTGGCCATCGCCTTCACCATTGCACAGGCCTTTTCACTACCGCAATTCATCCTTCAAGGCTTGGCGGTTAAGTCGATAACCGTGCCAATCGCGGTGGAAATCACCGAGCTTTATGGCGGTGATTCCAATATATCGGCAGCCTTCGTCATTTTGACCGGTGTGCTGGGAACGATGATCGCTCCGAAAATGATGGATAAATTGAACATTACCATGCCCTTTGCCCGCGGTATCGCATATGGGACCATCGCTCATGGTCTTGGAACGGCGCAAGCGGCTCAGGAGAGCGAGTTTACCGGAGCTGTTGCCGGTGCGGCCATGGCGATTGCAGGTATCCTGATTTCATGCTTCTTTCCTGTCATCAGTCATTTCCTTTAAATAAAAATAACCGCAACGCCAATGACGTTGCGGTTATTTTTATGGTTAATTCTTCTTCAGGTCTTCGTATAAACGCCTTAAAATATGTGTTTTATAAAGCTCGAGCTTTTTCTTCTCGATTGGGTGATAGCTTATCCCTCCGGCTTTTAATTGCTGGATGAACCACCCCTTGGAATATTCATAAGCCATACTGCCCCCTCCTCTGTTCAAGAAATAGATATGCTTCAAGGAGGGGATTGATACTTATTTTTTTGCTGTCATGACTTCAAGTAATAAATCATACATTTCTGAAGCAGTCTTGAATGGACGTTTTTGACGCATTTTCTCCTGATATTCACCGGATTGATCGACCAATTCTGCTAGTGTGTCTTTGAAAACCCGATCATTCAACTCTTCTTCTTGAAGGACCTTACAAAATCCCTGTTTTTCAAAGCTGGATGCATTGAGGATCTGATCTCCACGTGATGCATTGGCACTTAGGGGGATCAACAGCATCGGCTTTTGCAAACCAAGGAATTCAAAAATTGAATTGGATCCAGCCCTTGACACGACCACATCTGCAGCCGCCAGAAGGTCGAATAACTCCTCATGGACGAATTCGAATGGTGCGTATCCTGGTTGTTTCAATTCCGTTTTCACATGTCCTTTTCCACAAATGTGAATGATCTGGTATTCCTTTAATAAGACATCGAGATTATCAGTGATCAAGTTATTGATTTTCACTGCCCCAAGGCTGCCGCCCATGACGAGCAACACCGGTTTTTTGCTTGTAAACCCGCAGAATGCCTTGCCGGCAGAAGCGTTTCCCTTGAAAATTCCATCCCGCAATACAGCCCCCAGATACATCGCCTTATCATGTGGAAGGCCTTTTTCGGTTTCCTGGAAGGTCGTGAATATTTTTGATGCAAGTGGCATGGCAATTTTATTCGCAAGGCCAGGAGTATAATCCGATTCATGTATGGCGATCGGAATCCTCAGCATCCTTCCTGCCAAAACGACGGGAACGGAAACGAATCCACCTTTAGAGAAGATGAAATCGGGCTTCTCCTTTTTTAAAATTTTCCTTGCATCGAAAATCCCTTTTATGACCCTGAAAGGATCTTTCATATTTTCAATGGAAAGATACCGACGGAATTTCCCAACGGAAATCGTTTCATAACGCACCTCGGGAAATTCCTTTTCGATAATATCTTTTTCGATGCCTTTTTTTGAACCAATATAGGTAACATCCCAATCCTGCTTGAGGAATTCTGGGATGATTGCTGCATTAACTGATACATGACCGGCAGAACCGCCACCGGTAAACACTATTTTCTTAGTCAATATTTCCACCTTCCAAACTTAAAAAGTCACTTTGCATCCATATTACCATATATCCTTGCCATTAATAACTTGAAAAAGCATTTATGTGGATCGCGCTCTCTTCAATCATCAATAATTTTTCCTTTTTCAGCATGGATATATTATAATCTTAGTATTCTACAATACTACAAGATACATTGGAGGAGTAATACATTGCAAGAAGTTTCTGAATCACTAAATCAATTCGATGGAATCGATGCCTGGACCCAATTAGGAATTACAATCGGCATTTTCCTAATCTTTCTTTTACTTCGGAAAGTATTCACTACATATATATTCAAATTCTTTCTTCGAATTGCTGAAAAACGAAAAATTGAATTTGCCGCCAACTTAATGCTCGCTTTGGAAAGGCCGGTAAGATGGCTTATCGTATTAATCGGTGTCATTATTTCCTTGAACTATTTTCCGATTGACTCACCTTCGGATGAACTCAAATCAAAAATTTACAGATCGTTTTTTGTTTTCCTATTCTTTTGGACGATTTTCAATATCAGTTCGATCTTGACCATTTTATTTCCGAAGCTTGTAAGTAAATTCGGCCTGGAAGTTGACCAAATTGTCCTGCCGTTTTTCACAAAAATCATTAAATTGATCATCATCGCTTTTGGAGCATCCATCATTGCGGAAGAATGGGGATTCAATGTCGACGGATTTGTTGCAGGCCTTGGCTTGGGCGGATTAGCTTTCGCTCTTGCTGCCAAGGATACCGTCAGCAATTTCTTCGGAGGAATCGTCATCGTTACCGAGAAGCCATTCACCATAGGCGATTGGATCAAAACCCCAGTGTGGAGGGCACGATTGAAGACATCACGTTCCGAAGCACCAAAGTGCGGACCTTTGCCCAGGCGCTCGTTACCGTACCGAATGCGACCCTCTCGAACGAACCGATCATCAACTGGTCCAAGATGGGGAAACGCCAAATTGCCTTCCATTTGGGTGTGAACGTTACAACCCCAAAGGAAAAGCTGGAAAATGTCATTAAAGACATCGAGACTATGCTGATTGAGCACAAAGAGGTGCATCCGGAAACGATACTCGTCAAATTTGATGAATTCAGTCATTCCGGTTTCAATCTCTATCTTTACTTCTTTACCAATGCAACTGACTTTGGCGGATATTTATCCATCAAGGAAGACGTCAACTTTAAAATAATGGAGATACTCGAACGGGAAGAAGTCCAAATCGCCATTCCTTCCCAAGCCTTCATTCTCCAAAAAGACTCAAATGTAGAAGCAATGAACGAATTTGAATCGATGCGCGACTGACAAAAAGACTTGCCCTAAATCGGCAAGTCGTAGCTCTTGTAAGCCAAAAGGCTTCGGAAGTCTCATTCCGAAACCTTTTGGCTTTTTGAATATGGGATATGAAAGAGTGATACTCACTTTTGCCGTCTTCTAATTCGCATAGATAATCTTTTAAACTAGTCATGATATTACCGAGTCATTCTTGAAGAGGTACAGAACTCCTGCGGGAAATGCGTGTCGAGGTGAGACACCGCAGGCTAAAAGCCAAGGAGGCTCACGGACTGCCCGCGGAAAGCGAGCACTTGCAGTGAAACGAAACCTTCATCATCCAAATCATCAAACGGGGAGCAAGCAGGATGCCATTTTCGTATTCACGCAGAGTGAAGTGGAACGGAGGGTGCGAGACTCCTGCGGGAAATGCGTGTCGACGTGAAACACCGCAGGCTAAAAGCCGAGGAGGCTCACGGACTGCCCGCGGAAAGCGAGCACTTACATTGAAACGAAAGGTTCAGAATATAAATCATCAAACGGGGAGCAAGCAGGATGCCATTTTCGTATTCACGCAGAGTGAAGTGGAACGGAGGGTGCGAGACTCCTGCGGGAAATGCGTGTCGACGTGAGACACCGCAGGCTAAAAGCCGAGGAGGCTCACGGACCGCCCGCGGAAAGCGAGCACTCGCAGTGAAACGAAACGATCATCATACAAATCATCTCACGCATAGTGGAATGGAAAGGTCAGATTTTATAAAACTAAAATCGAATTGTCTACATCCAAAGACTTGCTCTTAATCGGCAAGTCTTTTTATTGCCAAATAAACTTAAAAACATCACACCATTATGTGATATAATCTTTTCATTGTGTTTACAATTAAAAATTAGATATAGAGGTACATCGATGAATCAGACTTATACGAAAGCACAAAAGATCCGCCTGTTATTTTATATATTAATTCCCATCCTGATTACCCAACTCAGCATGTATGCCATGACATTTTTCGATGTGATGATGTCTGGGCAGTACAGCACGCAAGACGTTGCCGGCGTGTCGATCGGCAGTTCACTTTGGACTCCCGTCTACACGGGGCTGAGCGGGATATTGATCGCCTTGACGCCTATCGTTTCACAGCTTATTGGTTCCAGGAAATTTAAATCCGTTTCCTATTCCGTCATGCAGGCGGTCTATTTAGCCATCGCTTTGGCCTTGGTCATCTTAATCGTCGGGGCGTTCTCTATAAATCCGATTTTGAATGCCATGAATCTTGAGGATAATGTTCATCGGGTAGCCCATGATTATTTAATTGCCCTATCTATCGGAATCGTTCCCCTATTCGTTTATAACGCATTGAGGGCCTTCATAGATGCGTTGGGCCAAACTAAAATTTCCATGATGATCACTTTGGGTGCACTCCCGATAAACGTCATATTCAATTATCTTTTCATTTACGGAAAGCTAGGTTTCCCCGAACTAGGCGGTGTCGGTTCCGGTTATGCCACTGCCATAACCTATTGGATCATTGCCCTTGTTGCGATCCTCGTGGTGGTGAAGATCAGCCCGTTTTCCACTTATGACATCTTTCGTGAATTTTTCCGGGTTTCCTTGAAAGAATGGCGCGCCTTATTATCGATCGGGGTCCCCATCGGGTTGGCCATCTTTTTTGAAACAAGCATTTTCTCGGCCGTTACCCTCTTGATGAGTAAATATGATACCGTCACAATAGCATCGCACCAGATTGCCATGAATTTTGCGTCCCTGCTTTATATGATGCCGCTTAGCATGTCCATGGCATTGACGATAGTCATCGGCTTTGAAATCGGAGCGGCTCGCTACAAAGATGCCAAGGAATACAGCATGATCGGCATTACTCTCGCTTTGATGATGTCACTCGTATTATCAGCGATCCTATTTTTCTTCCGGGAACCTGTTGCTTCTGCTTATACAAAAGATCATGCGGTCATGATGCTGACATCGCATTTTTTAATATATGCCATCTTCTTTCAGATTTCAGATGCCCTCCAGGCACCGATTCAAGGCATATTGCGTGGATACAAGGATGTGAATGTCACATTTGCGATGTCGCTTGTGTCTTACTGGATTCTCGGGCTTCCGATCGGCTTTTTCTTTGCCCGGTATACCGATATGGGCGCCTTTGGATATTGGATCGGCCTAATATCCGGATTGGCTTTGGGAGCGGTTGGACTGGCGGCCCGCTTAAGGTTCATCCAGCAAGTCAAATTTAAAAAATTGGCGTAAAAATGGGTGAGGCTGGATTACCGGCCTCACCTTTTTTTCACACGGAAGATCTTTTCCCAAGGACATCCTTCCCGCCCGTGACCGGTATGATGCTGCCTGTGATGAAATCCGATTTTTCCTCACATAGGAACGAGATGACCCTCGCTATATCCTCCCCTGTACCTGGTCTGCCGATTGGTACGGTACCATCCTTTTCCTCTTTCGCGACCTTAATCTCCTGCTCCTTCCATTCACCGATGATATCGCCAGGACAGACCATATTCACGGTAATGCCATGCGCGGCTTCTTCCGCAGCCAATGTTCTCGTTAAGGAGGTCAAGCCACTTTTTGCGGCGGCAAATGCTGAGCGGTAAATCCATCCCGGTGCAGTTTCACAGCGTTCAAATCCAAGAGTAATGACTCTTCCCCAGCCTATTCTGCGCATTTGTGGAATAAGTACCTTGGCAAAATAGAAAAATCCATTTAAATTACCATCCATGATATATTTCCATTCTTCACTGCTGTATTCATTCATCGGTTTACGGTCGTGCATATACGGCCCAGCGTTATGCACGAAGATATCGACATGGCCAAAGGTCTCAAGCACCTTACCCATGATACGTTGGCAATCTTCCTCACTTGCTGCATCACCTTGGATGGCGAGCGCCTTCACTTCTTTTTTCCGTAATTCTTCCACCAAAGCTAGAGCTGCCTTGCTGCTTTTTCGATACGTGATGACGATAGACATTCCTTTTTCCGCTAACGAATATGCCACCCTTTTGCCGATTCCCGTTGCGCCTCCAGTAATAAAAGCTACTTTTTCATCCACAGGCCATCCCTCTTTATCTAAAGGATTTTACTTAATTATACATAAGTTTAGCCCATTTTCTATAATTTAGTAATTGTTTGAACGAACCTCTAGGCTTTAGCCTGCATAAAATGCAATAAATAAACCTGTCAGTCCATATGCAGGAGAGAGGAATTCGATATGTTTCCCTGGAATTCACTTTTTTCTTTTAAGAACAACCCTAATCAAAAGGACTTCATGAAAAATATGCAGCAAAGTGATGTACAATCGTTCATCGAAAAAGTATTTTCACAAGTCATTCCTGACAATATGCAAGGCATGATGAACCAAAATAATCTCGGTTCAAAAAAAGCACCGGCCCGAACAGAGCATCCCATGCAAGCTGATGTATTCGAAACCCATTTATATGTGTTTGTAAGAATTCCGATCGTTGATGAATCTTGGCTAAAGAAAATGAAACTTTACCATACCTCTAACCAATCGATCATCGAGGGGATTCCAGAAGCCTCCGATCGTCACGTCATCACGCTGCCTGCACTTGTGAAGAAAAAAGGGGCATCCGCCCAATTTAAAGAATCGACATTGGAAATACGCCTTCAGAAAAGCTTCCATACCCAGTATTCCGAAATCGATGTATCCGAGTTTTGATTTAGGAGCACACTTAGGAGTGGATGCGGTTCCTGCGCTTTCCTCCAATCTTCATGCCATTCGACTAATAAATGGAAGCTAAAAAAAGCACACCCCATTTCGATGGGATGTGCTCTTATGTGAAACTATCGATTTATTATTTTCCGATGAATTGTTGAGTCCAGTAGTTACCAGATTCTACGTAACCTACTCCAATGTGAGTAAAGCTAGAATTCATGATATTTTCACGGTGACCTTGGCTGTTCATCCATGCTTGTACCACTTCTTCTGGTGTTTGCTGACCTTGTGCGATGTTTTCACCAGCTGATGAATAGCTGATGCCGAATTTTTTCATCATATCGAATGGTGAGCCATAAGTTGGGCTATTGTGGTCAAAGTAATTGTTATCTTTCATGTCTTGAGACTTGATACGAGCAACTTTGCTCAACTCTTTGTCGACTTTAAGAGCAGCCAAACCTTGTTTTGCACGCTCTGCATTCGTTAATTTAACGACTTGTTGTTCAAAAGCACTTAATTCAGAGTTTGTCTCGGTTTTTTCATTAGTAGGTTTTTCTGGTTTAGCTTCTGGTTTTGCTTGGTTAGTCGTTCCATTTTGAACAGGTTTTGGTTCTGGTTTTTGTACTGGCTTTTGTTCTGGTTTTTGTACTGGTTTTTGTACTGGTTTTTGTACTGGTTTTTGTACTGGTTTTTCTTGTGCTTGTACTTGTGCAGCAGGTAGAGTGATATTATATTTAGCTAGATATTGGTTTAGGACCTTTTGCATATCTTCTTGATTCATTGCTTTATATGTTACTTGTTTAACAGTATCACAGTTAGCTGCTTCCGCTTGGTTAGCTCCTACTCCTGTGAATATAATTGCTGCAGCCGCTGCTGCTGACATGATCATTTTCTTTTTCATTCGTATTTCCTCCTGTGATGTTCGTTTTTTTGTTGTTCTTGCTTCTGGAATTATCATAACATGCATTTTTTGTAATATATGCACCATGAATTCCCATCGAATTTACAGGGTACGAACGAGAATGGTTTTTTATCCACGTTTCAGAGAAAGCAAGCGAAAAAGCTTAATCTATCTATGTTTTGAAAAGTAGTATATATACTCATATTTTTCCAGACATTCCTTGTCAATGGTAGTTACATAGAACCATTTCCATTGAATACTAATAACTTTTAATTGACATATCATTTCCAAGCTGAATTTTATGACTTTCTTTACTTTTATGTTACAAATTTTTCGATTCCGCTTCTTAAGTCCCAATATTAGGAACACCCATATTTCCAATTAAATAACGATTCGAACTGACTTCGATCGTTGCTTATCGACTCGCATCATCCATTCCATTCGACTATGCGTGAGTCAAGGGCAAGCTTTCACCTAATCATCTTGTTCAATCGGTTTGTCTGGAGGACTCATGGAGAAGAACAGGCTATTTCCATCTTTGGGGCACTGGTTGAGCAAGGATTTACGTGCTTTCAATTCAATGAAATAACAAAAAGGCTTCGGATGGGGAACCATTCCAAAACCTTTTTGGCTGTATCCTGCGTTACCGGAAGTAGTCGCAGTTTCAATTCATGTCTTCTTGATCCATCTCGTCCATTTCCTTTTTCCCGTCATTTTGTTCAGGAGGACTTGGTTTGCCAATGACGAATTCTTCCTTGGGCATGCTGTGCATATCTCTTGCCGTTACGTGGGCATATACATAATAGGTACCTTCTTCATCAAAGGTCTTTTCGATTTCATAAATGCCATTGCCCTTATGCTTGGCAGCAATTTTGTCATGTTCATCACTATTTGCCAACCAAATTTCAAAACTGACATCATCCGCATCCTTCACCTTTTCATCCCCATATGTCACCTTAGCCTGGAACTTCACAGGCTCCTTCACTTGGCCTTGAATCGGATCGACAGCCAAGTCGACATTTAACAGTTGTGGAATGTCATCCTTCTTTCCACAGCCAGCCAACATAATGAACATCGTGCAAAATAATATGATTTTTTTCATCTTGAACGTATCCCCTTTTTTAAGAAGTCCACTCTTCTTTTATTGTCGGAAGTATGATCTTGACCTTTGTCCCGATTTTTTCCTTGCTTTGGATTTCAATTTTGCCATGCTGCCATTCCACCATTTTTTTAACGATGGAAAGTCCAAGCCCCGAGCCTCCATCAAAACGGCTGCGTGCTTTATTCACCCGATAAAAACGATTCATCACATATGGAAGATCTGCTTTTGGAATTCCTGTGCCGGTATCAGATATCGATAGCTCGCATTCCTCATTCTGCTGGATGAGGGTGATATGGATGGATCCGCCTTGATTCGTATACTGAATCGCATTATCGATGATATTATGAAGGATTTGCTCCATCCTGCCTTCATCTCCATCTATAATCGGATCTGGATCCAGCTCATATTCCAAGGACAATTGCTTCTCTTTTATAATCGGTTCATATTTAGCCAGGACATCTTCAATGAATTGGGCAAAAGCTATCGGAGTTTTGCATATTTGGAATGAGTCGCCATCGACTTTAGATAAGTCCAGCAAATCCCCTACAATTCGCTGCAGTCTAAGTGCTTCCCGTGAAATCAGCTGAAGGTATTTCCGTTCTTCATCATTCTTCACGATTCCATCCAATATGGCGTGCGTGTAACCCTTGACGTAACTTAGCGGCGTCCTGAGCTCATGGGCCACATTTTCAAGGAACTCTTTTTTTCTTTCTTCCTCCAAATGAATGGAATTGGCCATATCATTAAACGCTTGCGCCAGCTTGCCAATTTCATCATGACTCTTTACCTGGAGCTGGATGTCATAGTCACCTTCCGAGACCCGATGCGCAGCAGTCTCGATTTCCTTTATCGGACTGACTAGCTTCTTCAACCATTTGGTTGTAAAATAAATGGCGATAATCAGGAATAATAGAATCGCCACGAGCCACTTCGCAGCAAATTCCTTCAGCAAGTCCGTAATGGAATCCACTGAAACATATGTATAGATGATACCTTCAAGGCGGTGGTCGTCATCAATCAAAGGAATGATGGCCGCTACGATGTTTTTGCCAAACCTTTTTTCATAGCCTTCTTTTTCGACCGCTTTTCCATTGAGGAGCATTTGCCTTTCTTCTTCGGAAATGAGTGTGTCATAATTGATGTCAAAAGGCAGACAAGCACTCAATTCCCTTGGATTGTTGACGACAAATACCTCGCTTTCGTTCTTGCTGTTGAACCATTCCACCTTTTCCTTGAAGTCATCATTGATTTCGCCACCGGTATAATCCTCACCAAGCAAGGAGGCTTCATTGACCAAATTTGTTTTAAGCTTCTCCACATAAAGGTTCTTATAATAATATTGTGAAAGGGAGTATGCGAACAGTACGGAGAGAATGATGGCAGTGATGATGGTCAGCCATAGCTTAAAGGTGAGCGATTTCCACTTATTGTTCATTTCTTTTCCTCGATCTTATAACCGATTCCCCACACGGTTTGGATGTAGTCGGCCGTCCTTAGTTTCATCCGCAGTGTTTTGATATGAGTATCGACCGTACGTAAAGATCCCCCATATTCCCCGCCCCAAATGTTTTCAAGGAGTTGCTCCCGACTAAGTGCCTGTCCTTTATGACGCATAAGAAATAAAAGTAATTCGAACTCTTTCAAGGTTAAGTTGATTGGCGATCCCTCCACCAAAACCGTCCTCGATGGGATGTTCAAGCTGATTTTTCCAAAACGTACATAGGCTTGATTTCCTTCGTTCATGGACAATTTCCCTGTCCTTCGTAATACGGCTTCAACTCTTGCTACCAATTCACCTGGATTGAAGGGCTTAACGATGTAATCGTCTCCTCCAAGCTTCAACCCCTTCACTTTATCCCATTCCTCACCTTTAGCACTGACAAATATCAATGGGATGTCCCACTTTTCCCTGATTTTTTCACAAACGGAGAAACCGTCCGTTCCTGGCATCATGATATCCAATAGGATCAAATCGACATCCTGTTTTTCAACAATGCCGATGGCTTCATTTCCATTCGCAGCCTGGAGGCATCGATAACCGGAGTTCAGTAAATACATTTCAACTAAATTCCGCATATCCTCTTCATCATCAACGACTAATATGGTGTAAACATGCATATCATCTACTCCCTCAACAACAATTGGAATGGACCTTCTCCGACTTTGACCGTTTGTTTAACAGCGATCGTCTTTGCATCCATCACATAAATTTCATCACTATCATATCCCGCCACAACCACGTCTTTTTTAAAGCTTGTCATTTCAAAAGGATTGACGCCGACCACTTTCCTTCCCACTTCCTCATATTGCTCATTCAATTTATATAAGGAGCTGGTTCCATGGCTCAGTACATAAATGCCTTCGTCACTCTCCAGGAACTTTATTGGCATCGTGGGCGCCTTCAATTTTTTCTTCAATTGGCCCGTTTTTGCCGAATATATGTACAGGTCCTCTTCGACGTGGTCCCCATCGCCATGGCCGCCTATCCAAATTTCATCCTTTTCTTCCCTTAATAAAGTGCCTGTGCTGGAGCTATGGATAGGAAATTCAAAGTCGATCTTTTTCGTTGCGAGGTTGATCACAGTGCATTTCGTATCACCAAAGTTGATTACATACAAACGGTTTCCCTTCTCCCCTTGCAAAACGGTCAAGGGACTTTTGCCAACCTTTACGACATCCTGCTGTTTCCCTTCCTCATCCAAAAAGTGTATCGAGTGGTCCGATTGGTTGACGGCGGCGATGCTTTTACCACCATGGAGGAGCTGCATATTGACGATCCCTTTCCCTGTTTTCCAGCTCGTTATCCGCTTTCCTGCTGATAAGGAATATACTTGGACTTGCTCCATTTCCTTTCCATAAAGAAGAATCGTATCTTTATCTGCCAGAAGGAGGGCTCCCGTGAAAGGTTCGGTCATATCCCATTCGGCAAAGGAATGATAGTTTTCATCCATGAAGGTCAGCGAGGTGTCCTTGATATTGACTGTGGCCAAGAACGCTTCTTTTTTATTAATTTTAGTGTATGCCGGACTGCCGTTACATCCTGTCAGCAAAAAGACGGCAAGCAAAAGATTAATGCCCCACTTCATCTGTAAGCTCCTTATTCGTAAAATATCTATATTTGGAAATTTTAACAATGATTTGTGAAAAAAGTATGAACCAGATAAGAAAATTTATTAACAAGGCTTTGGGCCACGGAATCATAGCTTCTCCATCTCAGCAAGATAAACCATTACGATAGCGTTTTTCATATCTTCCGAAAGCTGGGATTCCATTACACGTTTAATGCAAAGGTAAAACTTCTCGAGTTGAGTCTTGCGGGCACGCGGATGGGCATTTTCATCCAAAAGCTCCCGGCGGATGAGTTCCGATAGAAGGTCCGCTCCCCGTTCATCCGTCACCTTGCGATTATTCCAAATGCTTAGATATGCTTCCAATATTGCTTCCTTTTTACCTGCTTCTTTCATATTATCCCTTCCATCCCTTACTAATTTATACATATTACCGGTCAAGTTTGTAAAGACTATTTTACTAATAAGAACCATGCATTAAAAAAATTCAAAAAGGAGTGAGTACACTGTCTCAAGTATACCGCTGTCCGAATTGCCGGACAAATAAATCTCGCTTCAATCTCATTCAGCAAGTACCGACCCCCATCAAAAAGGACCCGCAATCCGGAGAGATTGTTGAACAATATTCAAACGATACTCTTCAACCATTCCATCTAGCCTATAATGGTCCAGAGGTGCGGGTGCAATGTGCTGCTTGCGGTTTAATCGAAGACGAAAAAACTTTTGCAGCATTTGGCTTGCAACAATAAAAAAAGGGTCAGACCCATCAAGGGGCCTGACCCTTTTTTCAATCATTTCCCACAGACTTTTTTGCCCGGTCTATGGCAATGGGAATGGCTTTTCCATCCTCATATCCTTCATCCAACAATGCATTTGCGATTTCTATTGCCTTTTCCCTGACCTGTTTATCCAGATTCTTCATTGAATCTGGATAATCTTTATTATTCCATGGCATGAATACCGCCTCCTTGATATGAATGTCTGGTTTTATATTTCCCTCATTCAAATGGCGGTAAACGTTTATGGTCTTGCTTTTGCTTCCAAAGCCTTCAGCTGATCGATCACCACAACCCTATCAAGCTTTTCCCCGATGATGACGATGTTCAATGGCATTTTCATCATTTCATTCATATACATCGGCATTCCATAGGAGTATTGGAATAAGTGGGGGTATTGCGAATGGGTAAAGGAAATGTATCCTTTCATGCGATAGACCGTTTCCGGAAGGGACCTAAGCCAATCTTCAAAATCCGTTTGCTTCACGGAGCCTTCAAAAGTATGGACGACAGCCGATAAATGCAAATGTTCCTGGACATCAAGCTTTTTATGGCCACCACTCTGTTTTCTTTGCATCTGCTGTAACGACTTCAAGGAAACGGCAGCATATTCGGTCAATAAACAGACCGCACCCATATTCAAGGCTTGTATCGAATAAATCAGCTGCGCCGCCTCCATCTCACTCACCAGGTCCGCTTTATTCAGCAAAATGAAATCGGCATGATGGATTTGCTCTGCAAGCAACTGGCGCAGCTGCGGGGACAACTCCTCCCTATCGCGCCACCTCAATAAATCGACAACCGTAATAATTCCTTTATACTCCAGCCTTTTAGCGAAAAGGGGTGACATGATGCCATCCAGAACTTCCACCGGATGCGCCGCACCAGTCGTTTCAATATAAACGGCATCCAAATCGTTTTCTGTGAGCAGCTCATGAAGCTGGACCTCCAGCTTATCCTGGATGGTGCAGCAGATACACCCGTCAAACAGCTCCTTCAAAGGCACTTCATCACCAATGAGGCCGCTGTCGACCGAGATGCTGCCGAGCTCATTTAAGAGCACGGCGACTTTCCTGCCCGCTTCACTTTCTTGTTTTAATATATTTCGCAGAAGCGTCGTTTTCCCGCTGCCGAGAAATCCGCCTAATATGTATACTTCAGTTGTTTTCATTCAAATCTGCTCCCATGATCCGATTATATTTACTTCCGTTAAATTTTATCATACTTAGCCTGTATAAGCACTTGCGGAACCAACAAAAAAAACCAGCCCGTAAGCTGGTTTTCCAATCATTGCTCATGCTTGAACTTCGTCTTTATCGTAAATCGGCACCCATCCTGCCTTTGTTACGAAAATACGGACAGCAACTGTTTTCCTATCTTCTGCCAAGGTGAAATAATGTCTTGTTGATTCTGGTACGCTAATTAGGTCGCCTGGTTTAAGACGTACATCAAACCACCGATCATCCGGTCCTTCAATGGCAAAGATACTCGTTCCGCCGGCAATGAAACGGACTTCATCATCTTCATGGTGATGTTCGTTCTTGAAGTTTTCAAGCAATTGATCCAAGTTCGGGGTTGTATCGGATAAGGTGATGATATCATGGGCTTTGTACCCTCTTCTTTCGGAAATCTCCGCTATCTCCGTTTGGAACGCTGATAGGATTTCTTCCTTATCAGCATCCGTTAAATCGTATTTTTCTACTAGGTGTGACGGTAATTTCGAAATATCCCACTGCTCATAAATCACCCCTTGTGTTTCCAAAAAGGCTTTTACCTGTTCACCGTTTTCAATAACTTCATTCGTTTCATGCAATCTAATTGTCGCCATCCTTCATTCCTCCTCGATTGAGTGTTATGTTAAAGAAGCAGTAAGTGCCCGTTGAGAATTTAGCAGCAGTTGATATTGAAATAAAAATTCGCAGGCTTCCAGTATCTTTTTTGCTTCGAGGCCGCTTTTGCCCCAAACCGTGATGCCATGATTGCGGATGAGCACGGCACCGCAATCTTCTTGGACATGCAGGTTGAATTTTTCGGCTAACAAAGGAATATCCGCATGGTTATAGATGATTGGAATCCTGAATTCCGAATCTTCATCCCATCTTCCTGTTGCTTTAATGATCTCATGATTCCGAAAAGTTACGGAACCTTCATCCCCATACAATTCGGAGACTACATTATTTTCCACTGTGTGGACATGGAGTACGCAATTCGCTTTGGTTTTTTCGTAAATGACGGTATGGAGTAAAGTTTCGGCCGAGGGCCTTAGCTCCGTCTCCTCCACGGGGTTTCCTTTCAGATCCACCAAGTTAAAGTCCGAATCCGATTGCTTTCGCTTATCCTTACCGCTGGCCGTAATATAAAAGCTTCGGCTATCGGGCTCGCGGATGGAAAGGTTTCCGCTTGTTCCCATGAACCAATCCCTTTCCGCCAGTTCTGCTTTAATTTCCGCCAGCTCCAGCCACTCCTTCGTACCGGTGTTCATGCTTTTACCTCCTCACGCTGCTTTAAAATGTCCAATACATCATAAAACGTTTCAAAACCATGATGCGGCAATCCTTCATTTACGCATTTCTCAAGCAATATATCACGGGCTATGACAAGATCCGCCTGCTTAGCCGCTTCAAAATCAGTCACGGAATCACCAATTACATATATATAGTCATCCGCACCTGCCATTTGCCTCATAATCGTAGGCTTACAGCAGCCGCACTCATTATCACATTGGTCATCACAAGCATGCGGCCACTCAATATAAATCTTTTTCTTATCAAAGTGGGCATTATTACAAAAAACCGCGTCAGTGGGCAATATGTCCTTTAATAGCGGGGCAATGAAAAAATCCATGCCCCCGCTTACGATGTATAAGGGAATCCCGGCTTGTTCCGTATACTTTACGAACTCACGGAACCCCGGCCGAATGTGCGCTGTCTCCTTCACAAATTGGATGATATCGGCCTTCAGGCCACTATCAAGCAGGGAAAACATTTTCCCCACCCCAGAGGATATGCTGATTTTTTGCTGAAGAACATCATCCTTCAACTTTTCCCATTCCGGGGGAGCGAATGTTTTCATGATGGAAATGATATTATCCGTGTTGGTTATCGTTCCGTCAAAATCACAAAAGATGATCGGTTTCATGATCCTTTACAGTCCTCCCCACAGAACAAGTGCTTTTTTTAGTGCTTCTTCATTTGCCGCAGCCTCAGATAGGTCTTTTCCTTCAAGGACGGCTTCCACAGCAGACCGGAAGGCCTCGGCCCCGCCCTTTGCTCCGTCAGGGTGTCCGTGGATTCCTCCTCCGGCATTGATGACACTGTCCAGTCCAAAATCCTTGATCAAGTCGGGTACCATTCCTGGATGGATGCCTGCTGAAGGAACAGGAAATGCTTTATTCCAGGAAGGTTCGTCTTTCGTCAGTGCACGGGCAATTGCCAATGTCTCCTCTTTTTCAAGTGCGACATTTCCATACGGGGATGGGAATAATGATAAATCCGCTCCCGATAGCCTGACTAATTTACCAAGCAGTAAAGGATAGCCGATCCCATAATGGGAGGAAGAGCCCAACGCCCCGCTAAATGCCGGATGGGCCATGATCGGCAGCTTGATTTGATCATGTTCACTCAGGGCTTGCAATACATCCAAACCATATGTATGGACGTTGAACAATAAAGCGTCTGCGCCCGCTTCTGCCGCCTGCTTTGCCTTATCCAATAATTCAAATGTTTTACCTGATAGATTGACGGCATATAAGGTCCGGTGTCCAGTATGTTCATAGACTTCGTTTAATATTTTCTTGCCGGTCTTAATTCTTTCAATAAATGGCGTCTGTACCTGATCAAAAAGGATTTCATCATCTTTAACAAGGTCGACACCACCCAACGCTTGCTGCTTCAGCTGCTCATTATGGAACGTTAGGTCACGTCCTAATACTCCTTTGAAAATGCTCATGACAAGGGGCCGGTCATAAACTTCAATCTTCTCCCTTATGCCGGCAATGCCGAATCTGGGACCTGGGAATGCTTTCTGGATATCTCCGACAAAATCAAGGTCGATCAGTTTAATCGCACCGTCCAAGGACAGTTTTCCGAAGACCGTCGTCAAAATGGCTGGCAAATCATTGGAGAAATTCGCTGCCGGATAAGCGATTTTAATGATCGCGCGGTACACCTTACGATCAAAATAACGGTTTGCCCTCTCTTCTTCCGCAAGCGGCGAAACGGAGACGACGCGCCCCTTATGTTTTTCCAATTGCTTTTGGACCAACTGGGGCAGGTCCGTCCATGTCCCTACAGTCAGGCCCAAGGCAATGCCTTCTGCTTTTTTCTCGTGATTCCCATGAAAATCATGAATTAAATAAGTGGCGATTATCTCGCTCATTTGATCACTCCTATAACACGTTAGTAAACTCACGAAGTCATAAACCTGAACGTTTTTGGAATAGCAAAAGCCCCTTCATGACGAAGAGGCTTTAAAAAAGCCATCTTCTTATCCCCCAGCCAATGGCTGCAAGAATTAGCACCGTGCCCTGTGGACTAGAAGAAAGTCCGGCGGAGGATTCCGCCCCATCTTACAATGGAATTACGGTCGGTTGCTGGGCTTCATCGGGCTAGTCCCTCCACCTGCTCAAAATAAGAAAACGCTGATATATAAGTACGTGTTAGTTTCGAAAGATTAAGAATTTATTTTGTATTCTGACATGTAATCCATACTTTGTCAATAAGTTTTTAGTTCGCTTAGGTTAAAACAGATTTAACTTGCGTATCCGCTCGACAGCCTCCCCGAGCCGTTCCTCGGAGGTCAAAAGCCCGACCCTGACATAGCCTTCGCCAAATTCACCGAATCCATTACCGGCAGCCACGGCCACATGGGCGTGGGTTAGTAAATGATCGGCAAAACTCTCCGAGGTGAATCCTGCCGGTATTTTAAGCCAGGCAAAAAACGATGCTTCCGGAGCCTTAACCTCCCAGCCGAGGGCACGTAATCCCTCAATGAAAACATTCCTGCGCCCCTCATATACCTTCACTAATTCGGCCACACACTCTTGCGAATCAAGCAAAGCAGTTGCCGCCGCCTCCTGTATCGCCGGGAAAAGGCTCACATATAGGTGGTCCTGAAAAAGTTCAAGAGCTTCGATGACACTTTTGTTACCAACCGCGAACCCGACTCTCCAACCAGCCATATTGTACGTTTTCGAAAGTGTATATATTTCGATCCCAACATCCTTTGCTCCCTCTGCCTCGAGAAAGCTAACCGGTTTTTTCCCATCGAAGCCTATGGCTCCATAAGCAAAATCATGGACCACACATATTGAATGCTTTTTGGCATATGATACGGTTTCGGTAAAGAATTCTTTCGTTGCGGATGCACCTGTAGGATTATTCGGATAGTTCAAGAACATCATTTTCGCTTTATCCAGCACATCTTTATGTATAGCTTCATAATCCGGAAGAAAAGCATTTTCCTCCTTCAACGGCATCCTTTCAATTTCCGCTTTCGCCAGGACGACACCTGAAAGATAATCGGGATAACCGGGATCTGGAACGAGAATCGTATCGCCTGGATTCAATAAACACTGGGGCAATTCGACGAGTCCTGCCTTTCCGCCGAATAGAATGGCTATTTCACTATTCGGATCAAGCTTTACGCCGTATTCCCGTTCGTAGAAGGCAGCTGCCGCATCTTTTAAATATGGATGTCCCCTGAACGGTGAATATTTATGGTTGATCGTTTTTTCAGCAGCAGCCTGTAAACTTTTTACGATTTGCCCAGGCGTCGGCTGATCGGGATTCCCTTGGCCCAAATTAATGACATCATGCCCTTGCGCAGTAATTGCATTGACCTTTGCGACCAATGAAGCGAAAAACTGCTTGGGAAGTTGCTGAAGCTGTTTCGACTTTTCGAATTGCAACATTTATTCACCTTCTCTGAAATTTCTTGAAATTCTAGTCACAAATGATATATGTTTATCATAATCTTGTAAAGCATTTTTACCTTTGGAGGTTTTCAAAATGAAATGGAAAATGGCTTGCATCCAGATGGATATAGCATTCGGAAAGCCTGATCTCAATTATCAGCTGGCCGAACAATGGCTGGAAAAAGCCGTGCACGCAAACGCAGATATCGTTATTTTACCAGAGCTATGGACTACAGGCTATGACTTGACCAGATTGAATGAGATTGGTGATGAAGAGGCAGAAAAGACGATCGAATTTATAAGAAACTTGGCGCTGAAACACCAAATCCATATCATAGGCGGCTCCATCGCGAAAAAAACACAAAAGGGCATCTTTAACACGATGGTCATCATCGATAAGAACGGGAAACTCGTTAAATAGTACGATAAGCTTCACTTGTTTCGGTTAATGGATGAACATCATTTCTTGCAGCCAGGCGAAAAGGATGGTTTATTTACCCTTGATGACAAAATATGTGCCGGTTTCATTTGTTATGACATCCGCTTTCCAGAGTGGCAACGTGCCCACTCCGCTCGAGGGGCAGAAGTTCTGTTCGTAACCGCAGAATGGCCGAAGCCTAGACTCGATCACTGGAGAGCCTTATTGATCAGCCGTGCCATCGAAAACCAGGCCTATGTTGTAGCCGTGAACCGTTCAGGATCGGATATCAATAATGTATTTGCCGGTCAGTCCATGATCATTGATCCTTGGGGGCATATCATAAGTGAAGCAGGAGAGGAAAGCGAACTACTGACAGGCACCTTGGACTTCACCGAAGTATCGAACGCTCGCAATAAAATACCGGTATTCGAAGATCGCCGTCCTGATTATTATTAATTTGCCATTGACAAACTATTTAAAAGATTGATATTATTTTCCCGAAGATTAAAATTTCAGAAAACATATAAACTCTTATCAAGAGCAGGCTGAGGGACTAAGGCCCTATGAAGCCCAGCAACCGACTGTAATACCATTGTGAAATGGGGCGGATACACCGCCGGATTGCAAAATCCGCAGAGCACGGTGCCAATTCCACCAGAAAACACTTTTCTGGGAGATGAGAGGTCCGAAGCTAATACTTCTGCCTCTTTCTATGGAAAGAGGCTTTTTTATTCTTATTTTTAATGTGGAGGGGAAAGAGATGACTCAATACCATTCGAATTTTACAAGATTGACTAACGCAACGGCCATTATCCTTGCAAAAAAATTAGGGTTGGTAGATGCCGATGCGAATTTAAGCTGTAAAGAAATTGGTGATGGTAACTTGAATTATGTGTTCCATATTACAGACACGGCCACAAATAACGGGATAATCATCAAGCAAGCGGTCCCTTATGCCAAAGTGCTTGGCGAAAGCTGGCCGTTGACGTTGAAAAGGGCTGCCATTGAAGCGAATGCCCTTATCCATTTCCGGAGCTATTGTCCCGAATTCGTACCGCAAGTCTATTATTCGGATGAGCAGCTAGCCATCACGGTCATGGAAGACTTGTCACACTTAAAAATTGTAAGAAGCGGATTGATTGCGGGCGATTCGTTCCCATTGCTTTCGCAGCATATTGGCGAGTATGTTGCGAAGACTTCATTTTACACTTCCGATTATCATTTGGAGCCCTCGGCAAAAAAAGAAGTGGCACGGCAATTCACGAATCCGGAGCTCTGCAAAATCACGGAGGTCTTTATTTTCACCGATCCTTTTTTCGAAGAGCTGCCTGGAGATTTCGAAGTTGAATTGACGGATGCCGCCAAACGGATTTGGCATGATCAAGATGTCATTTTAGAAGTGGCTAAGCTGAAACAAAGCTTCGAAACCGAGCAGGAAGCCTTGCTGCATGGAGATTTACATACAGGAAGTATATTTGCAAGTGAAACCGAAACAAAAGTTATCGACCCTGAATTCGCTTTTTATGGACCAGTCGGTTTTGACCTTGGACAATACACCGCCAATCTCCTCTTTCAGGCGGTCACTCGGAATGGAGCAGGAAAAGAAGAGATTTTCACACAACTCGATGAATTTTGGCGGTCATTTGAAAAAACATATTCGGAACTATGGAACACCCACAATAAAAGTCCGTTCCGCCATGTGACTGGATATCTCCCTTATTTACTGACTAAATTCAAACGTGATGCATTCGGTTTTGCCGGATGTGAATTGATTCGAAGAACGATCGGCCTCTCTCATGTCGCAGATTTAAATGTCATGGAAGATAAAGAAACGAAAATTGCGGCCAAAACGGCCACGTTGAAGCTTGGTGCATTATTAATAAAAAAACGGGAAGAATTGGATGTTCCAGCGGTCATCGAATGGATAAAGCAACAAACGCTGACTTCATCTTCACCCCTCTAAAAGGAGACCTGAACGTGACGACGATAGCACCTTTACCATATTCGGTACAATGGGACAATACCCATATCACATTATTAAATCAACAAGCCCTTCCTGCCATCACTGAATTCATTCAACTTCATTCGGTTGAGGATGTATATGATAGCATCCTTACATTAAAGGTGCGTGGTGCACCAGCGATCGGACTGACCGCAGCATTCGGGGTGGCACTTGGCGCCCAGCAGGAAGCTGCGACGGATTTAGCGGATTTCAAAAAAAATGTAACGAAACATATCGAAAGGCTCGCCTCTTCCAGGCCTACTGCCGTCAATCTTTTTTGGGCATTAAAGAGAATGAAGAATAAATTGCAGGCGGCCCAAAGCATTTCTGCTGCCAAAGAAGCACTTGTTTTCGAGGCTAAAGCCATCTTTGCAGAAGATGAAGAAATGTGCACGAAAATCGGGGAGCATGGCTTATCTTTATTCGCAAAAGGAGATTCCGTATTGACGCATTGCAACGCGGGTGGAATTGCCACAGCCCGTTATGGCACTGCACTGGCCCCTTTTCATCTAGCTAAAGAGCGGAATTTCCCGCTGGAAGTGTACGCCTGTGAAACCAGACCTGTTCTGCAGGGTGCGCGATTGACCGCTTGGGAACTGATGCAAGCAGGTGTTGACGTCACCTTAATCTCTGATAATATGGCTGCGCATACGATACATCAAAAACGAATCAATGCCATTATAGTAGGGGCCGATCGGATTGCGGCAAATGGGGATACAGCCAATAAAATAGGCACGTTGGGCTTAGCCATCTTAGCCAAGCATTTCGGGATCCCTTTTTATGTGGCCGCTCCATCAAGCACGTTCGACCTTTCTCTTGAATCGGGTGCGTCCATCCCGATTGAAGAACGAGATGGAGCCGAAATCACCTCCATTCAAGGAATCAGGGTCGCACCGGAAAACGTCAACACATTCAATCCAGCCTTTGATGTAACGCCCAATTATCTCATCACTAGTATCATCACCGAGAACGGGATCATTCAATCGGATTTCTCCAATAACATCCCGAATTTTGTGAAGTGACGGTTCTTTCATTTGATTGGTGACTTAAAAGACGAGCATGGATTCAAATCCATGCTCGTTTATTAAATAGCTTTTACATTTATTCTTACGAGGTCTTTAATAAAATAACAAAACCAGTTTGTGGTTTTCGCTATGAAAAGGGCATGCCCCTTCCTACTTTGAAAAGAACTTTTGAAGCGCCCGCTTATTTTTCGTCTCATCCATTTCCAACACCGCCCCAATCTCGGGATATTCTGCATCTTTAAAGCTTCCTTCGACAGGAATCCTCAACGTTTCGACGGTTTCCGGTGCATGAATGACGGCTTTCGGTCCCATTTCCAATATCGTTTTCAGACCTATATCAGTATCCAAATAGGAGAGGCCTTGTTCAATTATGCCAGGAAGGGCTACCACTCCTTCAAAGGAAGAGATTTGATTGATGAATCCGTTTTTTAATTGAAGCAGCACATCTTGCTGTCTGTCCACCCTTCCAAAATCACTTTCATCGTCATGCCTAAAGCGGACATATTTCAATATCTCCTCACCATGTAACACATTTTTACCAGTGCTTGCTTGGATGCTCATGTCATCAATGATTGTTTGATCGACGTCCACCACCACCCCATCAGGGGCAAGCAAGTCCACCATCTTCACAAATCCCTGAAAATCTATTACAGCTACATGATCGACTTTGATACCAAAGCTATCATGGATGGTTTTCTTAAGCAATTCCTTTCCCCCATAATAATAAGCAGCATTTATCTTATTGTATTGAGGATGAACGCCGGGGATTTTAACATAACTGTCACGCATGATAGAAGCCAGCTTCAGCTTCCCCTGTTCAGGAAAGTACCTGGCAAGCATGATCGCATCGGACCGGGATTTTTTCTCTCCCCTGGAATCAACACCAATTAACAGAAATGTTTTCTCACCGTCCTGAATCCTTTCATTGGTAAAGTTTTTTTCCGTACCTGTGTTTCCATTTTGTTTCGGTAAAGGGGCATAGGTGCAACCTGCCAAAATCAAGACCAATAGATATATGTACAATACCTTCTCTTTCATTACCTCACCTCATCGGAAAATTAATTCTATTTTTACCTTTAAATGGATTATTATGCATACAATTACAAAAGGTTATCTATCCACAGTTGGAGGGCCTATACGTAAAACGTTGCTTTCCACTTCAGCTGAGCCGAGGAGGCTCAAGGACCGCCCGCGGAATGAGAGCGCCTGCAGTGCAATGGAACGGACTAAGTACCAATCCTCCAAAATTGAAAGCAATCAGGATTCCATCTTTATGGTCACGCAAAAGTGGAATGGAACGGAAGGTGCGAGACTCCTGCGGGAAATGCGCGTCTACTTGAGACTACGCAGGCTGAAAGCCGAGGAGGCTCAAGGACCGCCCGCGGAATGAGAGCGCTGTTGGGAAATGAAACGGACTAAGTACAAATTCTCCAAAATTGTGAGCAATCAGGATTCCATCTTCATGGTCACGCAAAAGTGGAATGGAACGGAAGGTGCGAGACTCCTGCGGGAAATGCGCGTCTACTTGAGACTACGCAGGCTGAAAGCCGAGGAGGCTCAAGGACCGCCCGCGGAATGAGAGCGCTGTTGGGAAATGAAACGGACTAAGTACAAATTCTCCAAAATTGTGAGCAATCAGGATTCCATCTTCATGGTCACGCAAAAGTGGAATGGAACGGAAGGTGCGAGACTCCTGCGGGAAATGCGCGTCTACTTGAGACTACGCAGGCTGAAAGCCAAGGAGGCTCAAGGACCGCCCGCGGAAAGAGAGCGCCTGCAGTGCAATGGAACGGAATAAGTACAAATCCTCCAAGACTGTGAGCAATCAGGATTCCATCTTCATGGTCACGCTAAGTGGAATGGAACGGACCAAGTACAGATCGCCAAAACTGGAAGCAAATCCAAGACTATAAAATAAAAAAAAGATGCTGCCTGCAAAATGCAGACAGCATCTCTTTCAAGTTGCCCTTTTTCTAAATGTCCTTTGATGGCTACACTTTACTGACAGGGTTCTTATCGTTTACTTGATATCTTTCTTCACTACTTCTACCGCTTTTTTCAATTGTGTATCGTTTTCGAGGATTTTATCCCGGATAACCTCCATCAATTTCACGGTTGTATCATCTTTAATGATCCCAGTTTCTTTGATTTTTTGATCCCTTTGGAATGCTTTGACCGCATTTGCGGTTTCTTCATCAAAGAATCCGTCTATCTTACCTGGATCATGTCCTGCTTCCTTCAGCATCTTTTCTGCTGCCTTCACTTCACTGGAGGAATCCGATACTTTCAATTCCTTATCCGGCGAAATGTACGGAAGGCTGGCGTAATCAGGGAGCTTCACCTCAATATCCGGCTTGATTCCTTTTTTATGGATCCAATTGCCCTCAGGAGTCAGCCATTTAGCTGCCGTGTATTTGAAGTTTGAACCATCATCGAAGTCTTCCGCGGTCTGTACGGTTCCTTTCCCAAACGATTTAACACCGACCAAAGGAATGTCGGCAGATTCACGGACGGCTGCTGCGACGATTTCCGATGCGCTCGCACTGCCATCATCAATCAACACGACTACCGGGACCTTCTTCAACGTACCATCATTATTTGATTTATATACTTCTTTTTTACCACTTCGATTCTCAACTTGGAGGACCACTTCCCCATTCGGTATGAACAGGCTTGCCATATCAATCGCTTGGTCAAGCAGGCCTCCTGGGTTTCCTCGTAAATCCAGCACTACGCCCTTCATATCCTTCTTGGACATTTCTTTAAGTGACGATTTCAGCTCTTCCACCGTATGTTCGGAAAAGCTGGTCACTTGGATTTTCGCGACACCATCGTCAAGCATTTCGGCATAAACGGTTTCGATCGGGATCGTGTCACGTTTAATCGTGAATTCGATCGGGTCCGTCTCACCTGCTCTTGAGATGGTCAAATTCACTTTCGTTCCCTTTTCGCCCCTGATTTTCAGGACAGCTTCAGAAGAGCTAAGCCCTTTAACGCTCTTGCCATCGACACTCATGACGATATCATTCGGTTTTATCCCCGCTTTTTCTGCTGGAGATCCTTTTATCGGTGAGACGACCATTATGTGACCATCCTGCTCTTGTATTTCGGCGCCGATACCTTCAAAGGATGATGAGATGCTTTCATGAAAACTCGATGCTTCCTTTTTATCCATATAGGCAGAGTATGGATCATCCAGGGATTTAATCATGCCATTGATGGCACCATCAACAAGCTTGTCTTCATCAATGTCCTTATAGTAATTATCCTTTATCGTATCGTATGTAGAAAACAGCTTTTCAAATTCAGAATGTTTATCCGGAGCCAAGGATTCGACTTTTTCATCTCCAAAAGTCAGAGCTATGGTCGTAATCCCTGCGGTTAGAAATATGAGTAAGAAAATCCCCATAATGAACGTAAACTTCTTTATTTTAATGAATTTCCCTGCCTCTTTAG
Organism: Peribacillus sp. FSL E2-0218; assembly: GCF_037992945.1. Lineage (NCBI taxonomy): Bacteria > Bacillati > Bacillota > Bacilli > Caryophanales > Bacillaceae > Peribacillus > Peribacillus sp. FSL E2-0218. Next base: position 2,874,308 of record NZ_CP150304.1, read on the forward strand.
GCTGTTCTTGATTTTCTTCTTCCACTGATGCCTCACCACTTTCATTCATCATGACAAATATAAAAAGATTTGTTTCCATTTTATCAGCTTTGAAGCCAATCGAAAAATAATAGTTATCAAAAATAACAATTTAAATTTTATGTATTATCTTAAGTCCCTCCAATGTACAGGCAGGGGATATCCGTAAGTGACCGCTTCGATCAAAAATGCGGGTAACAAGGAATAAACGCGACCATAGCAAAGCCCGCATATATACGGCAACATTCATTCCTGGCCACCCCCCCGGGGGGTACCTTCATACTCAATTATCAGTCTTGTATAGCTGCTTCCAGGGCCACCTCGACCATCTCGTTAAATGTTGACTGACGTTCTTCAGACGACGTTTCCTCGCCAGTTAAGATATGGTCGGAAATGGTCAATACCGATAAAGCTTGACGCCCAAACTTAGCTGCAAGGGTATATAAGGCAGCTGACTCCATTTCTATCGCTAATATTTGGTATTTTGCCCATTTTTCCAAATCACTATTATCATTATAAAATTGATCGGCCGTAAACACATTGCCAACCTTCAATTCCAAGCCTTTTGCCGTTCCTGCTTCATATGCCTTCCTTAACAAATCAAAATCAGCCGTCGGGGCAAAGTCGACTCCGCCAAACGTCATCCGGTTCATTTGCGAATCGGTTGAAGCGCTCATTGCAAGAATAACATCCCTGACTTTTACATCTTTTTGGATGGCCCCGGCAGTGCCTACCCGAATCAGCTTCTGGACATTGTAGCTATTCATCAATTCGTTTACATAAATGGAAATTGACGGAACTCCCATGCCAGTACCTTGGACAGATATGCGTTTTCCTTTATAAGTACCTGTATATCCAAACATGTTGCGTACTTCATTGTAAAGCTTGGCTTCCTCTAAAAAGTTTTCAGCAATGTATTTTGCACGCAATGGGTCCCCAGGAAGTAAGACCGTTTCCGCAATTTCATTTTCTTTTGCACCAATATGTACGCTCATTTAACTATGTCCTCCTAAACTTGTGGTTGAAATCATATTCAAAAACTACTATACCATATCAACCACAAGTTAGGAAAATTGAACCTTATTCAATTGCCTGAAAAGTTAAAGAGACTTCCAAACAGGATCAAGGCTTGTCGGATCCAGCTCATTCACTGCAAACAAAACGGCGGTAGTAGTCCGCCGTCTTTAGAAAGTTTATTAATTAAGGGAAAGGAAGCTGCTGACCGTCTATTGACAGTCTACTCATCGACTTCTTCATCAATTATGCATTTCTCTAGAAGATATTCGAATGTGATGTCAGCAAGATCTTCAACTTCAGCTTCTGTCGGAAGATAGCCCCTTCTGATCAATTCTTGAAAAAAGAATTCAGCTATCTCTTCTGTATCAATAAAAACCTCAATTTCTCGCAAATCATCGCCCCCTTAATTAAAGGTGTATGAATGGATAGAGACAAATATTCCAGTTAGGGATTCCATTATGACCATTCACAGGAAGAGCCAGCTTTTTTCTTGGACATTATGAAGCTTTTATAGCATAAGGCACGGTTCCCTATAGAAGCTGGAAACCTTCACTTCGTTTGCTTCTTCTTATGATCTGGATATATTTCCTCTGCCGCCTTTTCAATTTTAGCAAGGGCGATTTTCATGATATGACGATATTCATCATCGCCAAAATGCTCATAGAGCTTACAGTAATCATTGTATAAATCCAAAAGTCCATCAATCATTTCCTTTTTTTCATTTTTTGTCATTGTCATATCTCGCTCACCTTTACCAGGGTTGTTTTGTTTAGCAATGATAGCAAGCTCATTATTCTTTTTAGAAAGGAGCAGCCCTAATTTTTGAATAATCCCATCTGCACGCTTCGCATCGGCAATTAAAGTCAATTCTTCCTCATGCGCTTCAAGCCATTCACTGTCTGAGATTCTTGATAATTCATAGATAACATCTTCCCAGGCATTTTCCTTATAGCGCCAAATTTCCGTTCGATAGCCGATAATCTTGAAATAGTCTTGTTCATATCCATCTACCTGGACTAAGTCACCTAATAAAAATTTATATTCAATATTGATTTGTTCCTTTTGATAAAGGATTTCTCCTTCATATTCATTTATCGATTGCAATGTTTTTTCGATGTAAAGGCCTTCACTATAGTTCACTTCATACACATAAGCACCATCGAGAAATTTTATATCGGTTATGTTCCCGACTGTCCCATACATTGTAATTACGACTGTATCGCCTAATTTAAATTTCGGCTGTTTTTTTTTGCCCATAAGAGACATCCCCCAATATGGTCCTTATCGTTTGATTAGTAAATTATATGCATAAACAAACAGGGAGGTTAATGGAAAAGGGGGGGCGCTTTGCTCATTTAGCTGTGTAATTTATCACTCATTCATAAAGGGACCGATCGTTTTTGAAATGCCTGGCAGCATTCGATCCGGTGATTTCGCTAAAGGCACTCGCTTTTTTTGCGGATGATCCTTCCTCTGCGATTCTAAGCTTTACGCTCTCCCTTTCGTTCCCATTCACTTTTTTACAATCAAATAGGATTTATTTTACCTTGATTAAACAGATGCAGATGGAAAAAGCGGATGATCTGCGTCATTTTGCATTCGCAGATGCACAGATGCGATAGAGAAGGATGGAATTCGTTGGACTGCATTCAGGGGATTTCACCGTTCCGCTTTGCAGCCATCGGTTTCGAATGATGGAATGGACCTAAAAATCTTTTGAAATGAAGGTCCATGGAGATCAATGCGCTTACCTTTGAGCAAAAAGGGCCCGGGATGTATCATTCCGGGCCCTTTTTGTATATAACCTGCCGTCTCATTTAATGAAACGGTTGGTCGTGGGAATTATGAGGGTCACTTTCGTTCCTTCGGGGCAGGTGCTTTCAATCAAAAATTTCCCTTTCAATTCCTCCATGATTTGAATGCACGTCGCAACCCCTAAGCCGTTTCCATCAGGCTTAGTCGTGTAAAAGGGCATGCCGATATTTTTTAAATTCTCGGGACTGATTCCTTTTCCATCATCCCTCACCATCAATTTCACGGACTGGGACCCGCCGGTTTGTTCTAATTCAATCCGTCCCCTTGAACCGATGGCTTCACTGGAATTATTCAGCACATTCAAGATAACCTGTCGAAGCCGGTTTCTATCTGTGTAAACAAAGACTGATTCTGCTACTTCATTAATTATTTCTACATGAGAACTCGGAATTGATGGAATATAGGTATCCAGTATGTCATTAAGGAAATCCCTAAGATTCAGCTTCTCCCATTCCAATTGATGCGGTTTGGCCAAATCCAAAAGCTGGCCTACAAAGATATTGACCCGGTCCACTTCAAGGAGCATGATGTCACTGTACTTTTCTATCAATGTTTTGTCATGATCCTGACTCTTCAAAAGTTGAAAAAAACCCTTGATTGTCGTCAGCGGATTTCTGATTTCATGAGCAACACCTGCAGCTAGCTGCCCAACATACTTTAACTTTTCAGTCCGGACGATTTCCTTTTCGCGATCTTGAATCGTCTCCATCATCCTCAAGAAGGCCACGTTCAATTTTTCCATTTCCTCGAAGCTTTTATTATCGGAAGTGACGAATTCCTTTCCATCAATAAAATCCTCTGTCGCTTCGACGAGATCGCGGACGGGCCTGACAATCGATTTCGTAAGAAGATAGACGGCAAGGATGATCGATACAAACACGATGCTATAAATTGTTAAATAGCGTGTCAATAGGTCATTCAAAGGCTGAAACACCTGCTTCTTATCTGCCCCTACCACTACAAACCATCGATTTTCCGTCTGTGCCCCCGCATGGACAGGCTGAATGGAATAGATTTTCTCGCCATTCTCTGCACTGTACAGTTTATCGGATAACGAAGCTTCCAACAGTTTTCCTTTAGTTAAACCCAGGTCACTCAAAGCAGAATCCTGAAGCACACCATGCGGATCCTTTTTGGAAATCATGATTCCTTCTTGGTTCATCATGAAAAAATCAACAGGGTATTTATCGCTAACCTCGTTAGCCTTTTTCTCCATCATCTCCCAAAGTACTTCCAATCTGAAGGCCGGAGACACGACACCGATCAATTTCCCTGTAAGATCATGCACCGGGGCGCTCAAGGTGATTACCGGCTCCGGGTATGACCGGGTGCTATACACATCCGAAAGGAATTCATGCCCCTCCATGGCCTCTTTAAACCAGGTTCTCTTGGCGAGATTATCTCCGATCAATTTATTGGATGTATCAACCGTTACATTCCCATCCAAGTCCAGATATAACACTCCATAATAATTCCCTTTTGCTTCAATGAACTTCTTAAGTTCAGCCGACTTGTCTTCTCTTGGTGAACGAGGATCGATGATGACCGAATTTGTGCTCATCAGCTTCACATCACTGATCCGTTCGTTCAAATAGCTATATGTTTCATTGACAATATTCAGTGAGCCTGCATTCAAGGCATTATTCGCTTCTTTTTCCAGCAGTGACCGCTGTGATTCATAGGAAATGGCTCCCAAGATCATGACAGGTGCGCTTGCAATCAGTAAGGAATAAAGCAAAATACGGGTTTGAAGGCTTTTAAGCATCCTTCGGTTCCTCCCTATTCCTGATCTTCCTGCAGGAGTCCTTCTTCAATTTGGACATATTTTTCCCACGCCTGATCAAATACCGTCATACTTTCGAGATAGTCCGCATTCAATTCCAAATAACTGCTCACTTCATTATAATCTGTCGAATGTTTCGGAAAGCCGTGATCCTCATAAGCATGATTTGCAAATGTAGTAATGGCATCCACTTCCTTCGGCTGTCGAAACTTCATTAAATATAAATAAAATGGTCTCATTGTGTCGAGCCCCCCCTAAAAAACGATGATTTCAGCTTAAATATATCGGAATCTTCCCCTTCCGTCCACTCTTTTGGAGTGCCTTACGATTTTCTTTCATGATGTTCATGGACAAGCAACGGTTTTCACACGTCATCCAAGAGGCGGTCACCATTTGCAGACGCCTATAGGTCATATCTTCTACAAATCTTGATGAAAGATTCGAATGGACGTATGGTAAGGATCGCTTTCGCTTGGGGGCAATGAATGGGATTGGTTATTGAATTGGAAAAAACCCCTCATTGATGATGAATTGAGTGAGGAACACTCGTTCCGCCATAAATGGAGGTTTTTTTCCTGCATGGATATTCAACCATCTTTACGAAAAGTCAAAGTAATTGCGTTTCAGCAGCCTTTTCATACTCATTAACTCACTGTACTTTGTCTGTTTTTCAAGCTGCTTCGAATCGATCAGGAAAAGTTGATTTTCAATTTCCTTGACAATTTCATCATTTTGAAAAAGTGCATCGCAATGCTCACAATGGGATGAAGGCGTTTCGGTTATTTCTATCGCTCTCGTGCCATCCGGCAATTCCCAGTATACGGTTCCATTTATCGCCGACAGTTTTCCCTTCTCGCACCACGGACATGTCTCCATGTTATTCATCCCCTTTTGGTGTGTCCTTTTTTTGCTGTGCCTGGAATTTCTTTTCCTTTAATAGGTCCCGCTTTTCCCGCTGGTTTTTCAATGATGCGTGCTCTGGATTTGTGACATAGTTTTCCCTTCGATTCATTCGCTTCAGCCCTTCAGGAACTAAATTGAATTGCTGGTCATTCATTAAACCGGATATGCCAATATCTGACCGTTTTTCTTCCATATCCGGATAAACTCCTTTGAAGTAGTCGTCTGCCAAACCAGGTGTATACTGCTCAGGTTCTGGATAGGTGGTTATCACGCCCTCAAAATTGCGCAGAACCGTTTTCGTTGGAGATTGCGAGAGGATATAATTCGGCTGAAGCGTGATTTTCCCTCCCCCTCCTGGCGCATCTACGACGAATGTAGGTACGGCATACCCAGAGGTGTGACCCCGCAGCCCTTCAATGATTTCAATCCCTTTTGATATGGGTGCCCGGAAGTGCCCAATTCCTTCCGAAAGATCACATTGATAAATATAGTACGGACGGACACGAATCTTGACAAGATCATGCATCAGCTTCTTCATGATCGCGACACTGTCATTTATCCCTGCTAAAATGACGGCCTGATTGCCTACAGGGACACCTGCATCGGCCAGCATCTCACACGCTTTTTTCGACTCTTCGGTAATTTCGATTGAAGTGTTGAAGTGGGTGTTCAGCCAAACCGGATGATATTTTTTTAAGATGGTACATAAATTCTCAGTGATTCTTTGAGGAAAGACGACAGGGGCCCGGGTACCGATCCTGATTATTTCAACATGAGGGATGTCTCTTAAGTTTTTGAGGATATATTCCAGGATCGTGTCATTGATAAGCAACCCGTCCCCGCCGGATATAAGTACATCCCGTACCGCTGGAGTATCGCGTATATAGCCGATTGCCGCATCTAATTGTTTTTTAGGTACGCCCATGCCGATTTGTCCGGAAAAGCGTCTTCTTGTACAATACCGGCAGTACATGGAGCATTGATTCGTCACCAGGAAAAGGACGCGATCAGGATATCGATGGGTCAAACCTGGCACAGGGGAGTCCTCGTCTTCATGCAAGGGATCTTCCATGTCGTATTTGGTTTTATGCATTTCCTCCGAAATCGGGACCGATTGCATTCTTATTGGGCAGCGCGGATCATCTTTATTCATTAACGAGGCATAATATGGTGTAATGTTCAGCGGAATGGTTTTAGTGGAAATCCTTACCCCTTCCTCCTCATCGGGAGTGAGATCGATCACTTTCTTCAAATCATCGACGGTGCGGATCGTATTCGTAAGCTGCCACAGCCAGTTGTTCCATTGTTCTTCGGTTACATCTTTCCATAGCTCTATATCTTTCCAGTTACGCTCTGGCTTATATAAGTCAAATAACATGGTCATACCTCCTGAGTTATGATAGTAGTATTAAATGCAAGAGAGGTGCCAAAATGACCCGGAAATTTCCATTACCCATAAAAAAATCCGGACTGCAGCGATTGCATCCGGATTTTTTGCATTCAAGTATGTTTCCTGATTTTATATTGCAGCGTCTGTCGAGGAATCTGCAATAGCTTCGATGCTTGAAAAACATTCCCCTTTGTTTGAAGAAGAGCATCGGTAATCAATTTAGTTTCCATCTCAAGCATTGCCTTCCTAAGCGGAAGGACCTCTTGAGGTGAAGATGATTGTTTCTTTAACAACTGGGGCAAATCTTCGAGAATCAAAATTTCCTGCTCAGTATGGTTCATCATGAATTCAATCGTATGTTTCAGCTCCCTAACATTGCCTGGCCATTGATAGTGCTGAAAAAAAAGCCTGATCTCCTCATCGACGCCTTTAATGTCGATTCCTAATTTCCTATTATTCATGGATATGAAATGCTCCGTCAAAAGCTCGATATCTTTCGCTCTCTCCCTTAGCGGAGGAAGCTCGTAACTCAATACGTTCAATCTGTAAAATAAATCCGGTCTAAGTTTGTTTTCCGAAACGGCCTTTTTGGGATCGATATTCATCGCTGCCATGATCCTGACATCCACCTGTACGCTTCCTGCGCCTCCTATCCTCCTGATGGATCCATCTTCCAGCACGCGCAATAGCTTTGCCTGCAGGTCAATCGGCATCGACTGCAATTCATCCAGAAACAAAGTCCCGCCATGCGCCAATTCAAATAATCCCTTGCGCTCCAAAGCACCTGTGTAACTTCCTTTAGCCGTACCGAATAAGAGCGATTCCAAAAGCTCCCCTGGTAATGCCGCACAGTTTTGGGCAATGAAGGGCTCCATTCCCCGGCTGGATTCGCGATGGATGCTTTGGACAAAAAGCTCTTTTCCTACGCCGCTCTCTCCATAGACCAATACCGATGAAGAGGAACGGGCGGCCCGCTTTCCTTTTGATATCAAGCTTTTGAACTGTTGATCACTCGTTAAGATTTCCGAGAAACGATGCAAATGGCCGGGCTCCGGTTTCTTTTCAGGATTCTTACTTGTCTTGAGCGAGCTTTCCAGGTCCGCTAGCCTTTCCGATAATTGCTTTAAACTTGAGTAATCCTTTGCGATTTCAATGGCACCTACGATGACCCCATCAACATTTATCGGAAGGGTCGTATTAAGCGTTTCAATGATTCGCCCATGTGCATTTACATAGGACTGATTATAGTTGTAGATAGGTTTTTCCGATTTGATAACTCGCAGTAATGTGGATGATTTATGATTCAAAGAAGGAAAGGCCTCCAGCAATGGTTTCCCCAGCACTTCACTTCTTTTCATTCCGTCGTGGTTGGCTGCAACCCCATTATAGAAGATGGTCTGCCCTTTTGGATCGATCACATGAATCCCTTCATCAATGGTATCCAAAATTGCTTCCAGTACCTCGCGTGTATTAAATGATTCACCCGGCAACATACCCCTCCTCAAGTTCATACTTGCTACATGTATATGAGGAAATGCCGAAAACTTGCCAAGTTCCGCTTAAAATTGAGCAATCATGTATAATTTTTCACCCATAGATTCATATCTTCAAGTTTATCGAAGATGTAACAATTATTGGCGAGGCGCCCCCGATAGGAGTAGCCATGCTGATGCAGTGCCGCATTCATCCCGAATGAGAGCGATCTGGCAATCGAATAGATGCAATAAATTTCATGTGAAATGAGATAGTCTTCGATATTGGCAATCAGATGCTTCATCAGCCCGAACTGCCGATGTTCCGGCAATGTCGCACAATCGGTGATTTCTGCATTATGGTAAAAAGCATCAATTTCGGCTGAAGCGGCACTGACAAGTTTCCCTTCGTGAAGATAGATATAAAAAACCGTTCCGTTTTCGATGCATTTTTTCACATATGCCGGATCATTCATCGGTGTTGGATATACCTCGAAAACCTTGCCATATAACTGTGCAAGCTGTTTGGCATCCGCTAGCTCCGCTTTGCGAACCTGATAAGTGGACGGCGGTTCATCCCGTCCCGCTTTACTCGGCAAATTCAAAACATCGGTGAGGATTCGATCTTCCTTATCCCATTCGACACTGTTTCGCCGTTCATTCCTAGTATATTTGACAAGGAAGAAGCAGTCGCTTCCCAAAAAGAACCTATCGATGCTGCCTTCGTATAAGAAGCCCCGGGAGAGCAATTCCTGAAGGTTTTCTTTGCGGGTCTTGAAAATGATTTTCTCTGCAGCCATGTCGGCGGCCGCCTTTAAAGTTTCCTCGATGCATTCTTGAAAATGACCGAGATAATCCTCCACCCTGACTCGCTTATTAAAGTGGTCGATCGTCAAATGAATGGTGCAGCGCTGCTTTTTAATTTGTTTTTCGATGATTCCCGTTTCCATTCTTCCCGCTCCTTTCATACCCAGTTACCATTGTAACAAAAGGCCTGACCCTTATTGGAATCAGACCACTCGGAAAATGATTAATTCTGCTCGGCCTCACACCAATCGATAATGGTCAAGGCGATGATTTCCGCAGCCTGCATCATTTTATCCACTTCTATATATTCGTTGGCGTCGTGGGCCAGCTTCGTTTCTCCCGGTCCAAACACGACGACGGGGGTCGAACCCACCGTTGACAGATAGCCTCCATCCGTCGCCCAAGGAGATGCTTCGACAACCGGCTCTTTCCCCCTCACCTTTTCATAATACGTTCCAATCGTTTTCATTAGCGGATGGTTCGTTTCGAGACTGCCAGGCAGCCACCTGGCACCAAACCATTCCAATGTAATCGGCTTTTCCTTGAACCATTCATCACGTTCATTCATGGCTTCGATCAATTGGATCAGCGACCTCTGAGCCTCCTCCATGGTTTCTGTAGGGGCAATGCCGAATCTTCCTTCAAGGACGGCTGTATCGGGCACGGAAGAAGGCCAATTGCCGCTTGTCAGGCTTCCTATGTTGATCGGAACCGGGATGGGGACATTTTTATAAAGCGAATGACGGAGTGGCTCGTTCCGAACTTGTTCAAGCTGCTTGATTTCTTTCATGACGACCACTGCTTTATCAATGGCACTGACTCCTTCATACCTTGTGCCTCCATGTGCAGACTTTCCTGTTACGATCAGCCGAAACCACATCGATCCCTGCTGCAGCGGAAATAGTTTCATATTGGTAGGTTCCGGGATGATCGCCCCATCCGCTTTGTATCCGCGCATGACCGCGGCTAGCGTCCCGGCACCCCCGCTTTCCTCTTCAATCACACTCTGAAAAATCACGTCTCCCTTCAATTGGATACCTGACTCGACAATCGCTTCAATCGCCAGCAATAAGGAAACATTGCCGCCTTTCATATCGGTCGTTCCCCTTCCGAATACTTTTCCGTCCATCAATCTGCCACTATACGGTTCGTCTTGCCATGCTGAATGATCACCTTCTGGGACTACATCAATATGACCGTTCAAAATAATCGACTTCCCGCTGCCGGTTCCTCTTTTTATCGCGACAAGATTCGGATTTCCTTTAAAATCCTTGCGATCACAATAAAAATGAGGATGATTCCGCAATTGCTCATCCCCGATTTCCCACAAATCTATTTCAAGCCCAAGTTGCCTGCACTTCTCGACGACTATGGCTTGTGCACTCCCTTCCTGCCCTCTCCTGCTCGGTTCCTGGACCAGCTTTTGCAGCAATTGAACCGCCTTTGTCCGTGAATCCTTCAGCCACGTCCTTATTTCGTTCTCGTACATATATCCATTCTCCTCTCTCACTCTTGTAAAATATGGATGTTATTAGACACAGTAAAGGAGGCTCCGGTCTTTTTCCTGATTTCACTTATGCTTGCGGCTGCAAATATATCGGTCAATAGGAGGCCTGCTTTCGTTACGGAAAACACGCCAAGCTCCGTGATGATCATATGTACGCATTTTTTGGCCGTTAACGGTAACGTACATGTTTCGACTATTTTAGACATTCCCGTTTTATCACAATGCTCCATCAAGACGATGACCTTTTTAGCCTTTGCCGCCAGTTCCATGGCACCGCCCATGCCTGGCACCCGACTGCCCGGGACGATCCAATTGGCAAGGTCTCCCGCTTCACTGACTTGAAGGGCTCCAAGAATCGTGATATCCACCAAGCCCTGCCGTATCATGCCGAATGCAACCGTGCTATCGCAGTAGGAAGCCCCGTCCCTGATGGTGATCGGCTGTCCACCGGCATTGCAAAGATGAGCATCTTCTTTTCCCTTGTCAGGAGCACTGCCCATTCCCACAAGGCCATTTTCTGCATGAAACATCACATCGCGAGCATGGATGAGATGATTCGGGACGAGCGATGGCATCCCGATTCCTAAGTTGACCAGCATTCCATTGCTAATTTCAGCAGCAGCACGTTTCGCTAATCGATTTCTATCTTCGGTTCCCAAGCCCACTTCCAATCGACTCCTTTCGAAGGAATGATATGATCGACAAAGGCTCCCGGTACAATGATGTCCTCGGGATCCATTGAGCCTAGCGGAACGATATGCCGTGCTTCGACAATCGTGATTTTGCCGGCCATCGCCACGAGCGGATTCGTATTCCGCGCGGTTTTATCAAATATTAAATTACCATACGAATCTGCCATTTCTGCATATACGATGGCGATATCCCCCGTTAATGCCGGTTCAACCAAATATCGTTCATCACCGAGGGTGATGATCTGTTTGCCTTCCCGGACGATATCGGCATCGATGCCGATATCAGTCAGTATCCCACCCAGGCCCATCCCGCCAGCCCTGATGCGTTCGGCAAGTGTCCCTTGCGGGGAGAATTCCACCTCTAGTTCACCGTTGTTCATTAGTGAACCAGCGTTGGGATTGGAACCGATATGGGAGGCGATGACTTTTTTGGCACGGCGTTGCGTGACCAGTTTTCCGATGCCTATCTCGGGGAAGCCCGTATCATTACCAATCAAGGTTAGATGCTTAATGCCTGTTTCCAAAATCAGATTGATTAAGCCCGGAGGTGTCCCTATGCCACCGAAGCCGCCATAAAGGATGGACTGGTGATCTTTAAACAGATGGACAATATCTTCAAAACGGCAAATTTTCCCGAATGTATTTTCAGACACGGCGATTCACTTCCTCGTTAGGATGGCAACTTGCCCAAAGTTTCATTAAATTGCTGAAAAGTTATATCAATCCTCATTAACAATTCAGCACATTCTTCTTCCGTTATCGTCAGCGGCGGGGAAATGATGATCGCCGATCCGGTTACACCGTCAAGGCCTGCTGCTGCAGGATAGAGGAGTATACCATTTTTCATGCCCAATTCAATGATTGCCTGGGTCACATCGGCCGGGTTTGGAAACGGGGTCTTTGCGACTTTGTCCTGAACGAATTCGAGGCCAATCAATAAACCTCTGCCACGGATATCACCAATAAAGGAATATTTCCGCGCCAGTTTCTTCAGGCCCCTGCTCAGGTCTTTCCCCCGATCGGCTGATTTCTCGACCAGTTCATTCTCCTCGACATATTTCAATACGGCCAACGAAATGGCACACGATAATGGATTCGCACTAAGCGTGTGACCGCCCATGATGGACCTTGATCCCCCCAGTATCGGCTCCATCACTTTTTTGGTCATGACTGCCGCAGCTATCGGGGTATATCCGCCGCTCATCCCTTTGCCTAATGTAACGATATCTGGTTCAACATCCCAATGCTCACAGGCAAGCATCTTACCGGTCCGGCCAAAGCCTGTCATGACTTCATCGGCAATGAATAATATGTCATGCTCCTCGCAGATTTTCTTTAGCTTTTGAAAATAGCCATCAGGCGGGACGATGGCCCCTCCCGCAGCACCGATGACAGGCTCGGCAATGAATGCCGCTATGTTGTCACTGCCAATTCTGCGTATTGATGCTTCCAATTCCGACGCACAGGCCATCCCGCACGTGTGTGCATCAAGTTGAAGCGGACACCTGTAACAATAGGGCGGAGACACGGAAGGATAGGATTCAAGCATGGAGGTGAACCGTTCCCGGCGAATTGGATGACCAGACATCGATAGCGCCCCCATCGTAATACCATGGTAGCTCATCCAGCGTGAAATGACTTTTTGCTTCCGTGGCTTTCCTTTTTCCTGCCAATGCTGAATCGCAATTTTCAAAGCCGTTTCAGTCGCTTCGGAGCCGCTGTTCACAAAAAAGCTATACGTTAGATCCCCCTTTGTCAATTCAGCTATTTTCTCGGCAAGTTCTTCTGCTGCTTCACTAGTAAACTGTGACCGATAAACGAATGAAACCTGTTTAGCCTGTTTAACCATCGCCTCCATCACTTCCTGAACACCATGGCCAATATTGGCAGTAACCGCACCGGAGGAGGCATCCAGGTAATCCTTTCCTTTTTTGTCGTATAAAAAAACGCCTTGACCATGACTGATGGTCGGGTAGGCTCCCCCTAAGACCGGCTTAATTAATGAAGACTGCTGCATAAGCCCACACTCTCCTTCTCTAAAAAAACACATGCAGTATAATACAGTGTATGTCCTGTGTACGGCAATCTTGCTAGGAATTTGCTCTAAGCCTGTAAAGGACTCAATTTCTTAGTTTCAAAGAATTGCCAAAAAAAAATCGACAAAAAAAGTGTATCCACGAGAGATACACTTTTTTCTTACAATGCGGGTATTAGTTTTTGTTCACGAATCGATTCCAAAAAACTTTCATCCTTTAAAACAGCCAGCACATTTTTATAAAAAGCAGTTTTATCGATAACTGAAGTATGTACATATTCATACTCTTTTAAAGATGGATGACGCAAAACATCTTTCATGCAAGAAAGACAAACCTTTTTAGTTCCTAGCTTATAGTAGTTCAAGTTACTTGCATCCCCATTGGAAGTGTCTTCGTTACATACGAAGCAAGTATGGCTTACACGGCCCTTTTTATTATATTCGGCCAAAGCCCCTTCTAAACGACTGGATGCTTGAATTGTTAATAACACATAATCACCTTTTCTATTTTAAATCTCTTAGTATTATATCAGAAAAATATAGAATTTGAACAATTAGACTCATATTCCCTAATAATGCTTATTAAACAAGGAAATTTCCAGAGCGGATTAAACGGTCCCCTCCTAAAAAACGCCAAAAACGAAACTATATTTCTGCCTGCCCAAACAGATTAAAACACCGTCCACTTCTGAACGGCGCAATTATATAAATTTATGTTTGGATATGGATCGTTGCTTTTCCGTTCTTCACATTCAAGGATGCCTTCGAACCGTTTGGTACCGTCACGAATGGATGAACATGGCCAAAATTGGCATTTGCGATGACAGGAATGCCCTTTAGCTCTTTTTTTGTTGCAATGATTTCCTGCAAGGCATAATCGGTCATTCCCGATTCCTTTTGGAAACGGCCGATGATGATTCCCTTGATTCCACCTGCATCTGGCTGGTGCAGCAATGATTGTAAATCCCTGTCAAAACTGAATGGATGACTTTCTTCGTCATCTTCTATGAACAGGATACGTCCTTTAAGGGAAGGCATGAACTCTGTTCCTTGCAATAAATTGAGGGTGCAAAGATTTCCGCCAATGACGGTCCCGGCTGCATCCCCTTCCTGGATGACCATATACCCGTCATTCGGGTGGAAGGTGCGGTCCTCCTGTTCCAAATGCCAAGAATCATCACTCCACGTTTCACTCGGTGCTAGAAAGAAGCCGTCACTTTCGATTGTGGCCTTTTTGAAGTGCTCCATCGTGTATGCAAGCCCGGCCTTCATCCCGAATGTAGAAAAATGCGGACCGGAGTATGTAGTTAAGTCTGTTTTTTTGTGGATAGCCAATAAAATGGCGGTTATATCACTATATCCCATCAACACTTTAGGGTTTTTTTCAATCAAATCGTAATCGATATACCGTAATAATTGATTGGCATTATAACCCCCGATGGCTGTGAAGATTCCTTTTACATTCGGATCCCTGAATGCATCATGCAAATCCTCGATCCGGTCCTCGATCGAATTCGAAAAAAAGTCATCATGAAACAAAGCCGTTTTTCCATATGTCACCTTAAAACCAAGCTCCGTCAATCTTTCTTCGGCCAATCTCCGTTGCTCCCCCTTGACAATCGCCAAGCTTCTCGAAGGCGCAATGACGCGTATTTCATCCCCTGCTTGCAGACGGGAAGGTATCATTTCCATTTCCCCCTTCATTACATTACATAGTCGTTATTTTAGCAGAAATGGTCAATAAAGAAAAATCAAGCCGCTTAAAAAGGGTGCACCGCATGAATCCTGCCTGTCCATATATGGTCGGCAATCTTTAGAGTCATTCCCGTCCCTGTCATTCCAACATGAAGAAAGACCAGTTTCTCAACTGGTCTTTTAGTCTATTCCATTAGCAACAGAATGAAGCACCGATGATAATCAACAGAATGAACAAGACAACGATTAATGCGAAGCCTGATCCAAATCCGCCGCAACCGCCACCGTATCCACCGCCACCGCCGCAGTTACCACCACCATAGCCGTATCCTCCGCCAAATCCACCATATCCGTACATAAAGTTTCACTCCTTTTAGAATTCTGATTTCTCTTTACACCTTACCATATGTCAATACGCCCGCCTTGGTCTGTGTATTTGCCCATTTTTTCTTGATTTAGGGAAAACTTTCGAATTCATCGCTACATCCTTCAGGGATGAACCACTAAAAATAACCAAGAAAAATGTCAAAAAACGTTTCTTATTTTATTGTGTTACGTTGAATTTGGGATATAATAAGGAAAAAACAATTCTTAGCCTCTTTAAGCTATCCCATTCCTATAATGGATACATAAAAGGTTAAACGGGGGAACACAATTGAAAAAGTACGCAAAATCCTTCATCCCTTTCGCTGCAATCGCCACGATTCTTCTTATCAGCTATATCCTTCAAAAAGTTCCTAAAACCTATGGATCAGATGATTCGATAAATGTTTATCAAAAATTCCAATCAGGACAGCCCATTCAATATCTCGTTATCGGTGACAGTATCGGCAGGGGATCTGGCGCTGAAAATCCTAGCCTGACATGGTTCAAACAGTTAGAACATAAAATGAACGAAAAAGATGATTCCCGTTTACACGGCGATTATGTAGTCCAAAGCGGCTCCACTGCTTTTGAGGGTCTATTCAAGCTTTCCCAAAGAAGGGAACATGAACATAAGGATTTGATTTTCATCGTATTTGGTGAGAATGACCGAAAATATATGAATGTCGACGATTTTACGATGACCTATGAGGCATTGATCAGAAAAGCAAAACACCTTCACCCTCATGCAGAATTGTTTACGATAACGGAAAGTTCCTTGAAGCAGGACGAATTTGCTGCCGCGATTGCACGTTTATCCAATCATTACGGCGCAACGAATGTTGATATGCGTCCGGTATTCAGGAATTCCGGTTATACGGAGAAACAGTTGACTAAAGATCTGGTTCATCCGAATGGTCTTGGCTATAGATTTTATGCGAATGCCATTTATGATCGCTTCCAGGATAACGTCAAACGGGAAAAGACTGTAGCAGCGCTTCCCTCTAAGCTTCACGCCCATGCGGAATTAGAATTATCGGAAATTGAACACTATGAAAAAATGAAGGGCTTCCGTCCTAAAGGCGGCTATTATACAAGCAGTGAAAAAGGCAGTGTGATAGATTATCAATTCAACGGGAGCATTCTTGGCGTAAAGCTGCTGAGAAGTCCGGATGGCGGAGAGGTCAAAGTCTGGATCGACGGCAATGAAGTCACGACATTGAATACATGGTGGCCATTCGCCCGGGAAAGATATATATACGTCACAAACGGACTACCTCCCGGTCCGCATACCGTCCGTTTTGAGGTAGCGGGGAGAATAAAAGCATTCGACCAGGATACCATCCCATATGTCAGGATTGCATCGATCATCACCGATTAAATTGTAAAAACCCCGATAAATGAATCGGGGTTTTTACATTCAATCAAATAGCTTTTTGTATTCTCCGTACCCTTCTTTTTCAAGGTCTTCAAGCGGTATGAACCGTAAAGATGCGGAATTGATGCAATAACGCAGCCCGGATGGTCCCGGTCCATCATTGAAAACATGACCAAGATGGGAATCGGCAGTTTTTGAACGAACCTCGATTCTTCTCATTCCGTAACTCGTATCAAGGTTTTCCACTACTTCTTCTTCTTTAAGCGGTTTCGTAAAACTTGGCCAACCGCAGCCTGAATCGAATTTTTCCTTTGAAGTGAACAGTGGGTCACCTGAAACGATATCCACATATAACCCTGCTTCCTTCAAATTCCAATATTCATTATGGAACGCTGGTTCTGTTCCGTTGTTTTGCGTGACTTCATATTGGATCGGTGAAAGTTTCTGCTTCAATTCGTCTTTACTTTTCATTTTTTATCCCCCCAATAATTTTGTATAAATGCTTTTCGGCCCGAACCGGTCGAATATCTTTCATAATGCTCAGGCTGCTTTTTATAATAATGCTGATGATAGGTCTCTGCTGGATAAAATGGAGCCGCTGGTATGATCGGCGTTACGATCGGTTTCGAAAATTTGCCGCTCGCCGAAAGCTCGGCTTTGGATGCTTCAGCAATTTCGCGTTGTTTTTCGTCATGATAAAAAATTGCCGTTTGATAGGAACTTCCCCGGTCATAAAATTGTCCTCCGGCATCGGTCGGGTCGATTTGCTGCCAAAACAACTCGACTATGTCCTCATATGGAAAGACTTTTGGATCAAATGTAATTTGAACAGCTTCAAAATGTCCCGTGGTTTCAGAGCAAACTTCCTTGTACGTGGGATTTTCCGTTGTCCCGCCGGTATATCCGGAAATAACGGATTCGATACCAGGCTGCTCATCGAACGGTTTCACCATGCACCAGAAGCATCCGCCTGCGAATGTTGCTTTCTCTAACTGTTTCGTCAAAAGAAATCCTCCCTTTTTACAAACGATTCATTGAATGCATTTTAACGCTTTTACTTTGCCCTGTAAAATAATATGCCGTTTCATCCATCTTTTCAATGAATGGGTCAGACACACACATTGGCATTCCCCCGTAAGATGGAGTCATAATGGAAAAATGCGAGGTGTTTGGAAATGAGCGATACACAATCATTTTTACAAAAAGCGAAAACCTATGGTTTACTATCGTCTTATTATCAATACAGCAATCCAAAGCTACATGAGTATTATTCCCAGAAACATTTGAAAAATCTTGAAAAAGCGTCACAACAACTGAAATATGAACAAATGAAAGTCACACTTCCTGCACAAATGCGCATTTTACAAGTTGCTTCAGCTGCCCCCTCCATGGATATTCATGTAAATGGAGTCCGTATTTTCAAAAACCTCTCATTTAAAGAAAGCAGTCGTTACATGACCTTCCCTGCTGGAAGGCACCAGTTGGACATATATTTGAATGAAGAAACCCGTTCGCCCCTGCTCAGCCGGAACCTGGAGCTCGAAGGAGGGACATCTTATACGCTCGCCGCCGCTTTTGCCAATGAGTCCTTGACACTCTTACCATTCATTGATCTGCCCTTTGTCCCTCAAAATGAAGCAAAGTTCCGCTTCATACATTTGGCACGCGCAATGCCTTCGGTCGATATTGCCGTAAAAGATGGGGATGTCGTATTCGAAGAGATCTCTTTCCAACAGGCAAGTGACTATCTCACGATCCATCCCATGATTGTTGATTTCGATGCAAGGGAAGCCGGGACAAAACGAATCGTATCCTCATTGCCTGATATGGAATTTAAAGAAAATACAGCTTCGACCCTTTATATGATCGGCTTGAATCATGAAACAGACCGCTTGGAATCAATTATGTTATCTCCATAAATAAAAAAACCAGGACATATCAATCCTGGTTTTTTCATCCATTTCCCCTCGATCACTGAAACGATGATGGGATGGTCAATAAAAACGAAATATCATCCTTTTTAAGATTGAAATCCTTCGCTTTGACCCTGATGTCACTTTTCAATTCCATATCCTGTAACGAAACGTAAATACTTTCATCATTTGGCCTGATGCTGACCCATTCCGGCATATTATAGCGTTCGTTTATTAAATTCATTACATATGACACAGGAAGATTCATTCGGCCGACCGCAATAGATTTTTGCTTTAACACCAAGTCCCCGTTCTTTTGAGCAATCGGCTCGAAAGTTAATTTCATTTCCACTTCACGATTGAAAAATGGCATCGTCCCATACAACTCGACCTCGTCCGTCAAATATACTTCGTAATGCATGGGACCTGTCAATCCTTCCTTATCGAGATACTGATTGATCAGTCTTGTCAAATCTTCACGATTTGTGTGAATTTGAAATTGGATATCTTCCTCGTGGCTAACCTTTGGTATGAGTTCTTTGTCTTTAGCGGGTAAATTCACTAAAATCAGAACGAACAGGATGACCAGGATGTTTATCGCTAAGAGGGAAAAAAACAAAGTCTTCCATTTGACCTTTGTCATTCTTGGTCATCATCTCCTTTGGCACTTGCTTCCAACGTGTCCTTTCCAATAGTGGTGATATCCATGTCATTATAAATTCTTGTCGCAATCAATTCATAACCACGATCATTCGGATGAAAATAATCTTCAGCATAAAGCAAATCTTCATCGGAATTCTTGAAAATATCTGCTATTTCAATAAAATAAGCTGAATCATATTCTTCGATAATTTCTTTGCCACTTTCATTCCAATCATTCATGATCAGATCAAGCTCATAAAAATCCCCGAACCACTTGGAAAACGGATTATACACGCCTACAAGGTAAATTTGGGCATGGTCATTTTCTGAGCGCACCTTATCGAGTATCTGCCTCAATCTTTTTTCATACCCTGATTTTGCCGCCTTAAACTGATTCAATTCCAAATTCGAGAAATTCTTTTTAAACACCTTCATGATATCATTGCCACCGATTGTGACGACGACCGAATCAGCTTGTTCAATGTCTTTTTTAATTCTTGCCTTATCCAGTCTTTTCAAAAGTTGATCGGTTCGATTTCCGCGTATACCATGATTGATCATCTCTACAGAAGTAATCGATGGCTCTTTCTCCAGCTTATTTTGTAAATAAGGCAGATACCCGCCATTATCTTTGCTATCACCGACGCCTTGAGTCAAGGAATCGCCAATTGACACGATTTTCACAGGATCCGGAAAAAAGCTGGCAGGAATCGTTTCCTTTTCACTCAGCTTAACGATGCTTTTCTGCTGAACAGCTGGTTGGCTTGAAGCCGTTTCGCTTTGACCGCAACCAGAAATCCAAACTATGCATATGAAAAGACAGGTGATTCTGTATCTCATGGCCCTCACCTTCCTACCCATATATTATATCATGTAGAAAACGAAAGATTGCAAACAATATACCTCCGCTATAATTCAAGCGATAGCCTTTCCTACCATATGATATGAAAAATGCCGCGAATTAAAGCTAGTCCTATAAAATTTAGCATGTACTGAGCATGTAAAATCATTCTTCAGTTCATCCGTTTCTTCAAAAATCCACTCGACTGTTCCACTTACCCCAATATAAAGCAAGGTAAACAAAAAAAAGTTCTTTTCGTAAAGGTTTTGTTTTTAAAACGAAGCGATTTAAGGTTGATCCTGGCGGAAATGCAAGGCTCCTGCGGGAAGATCGGGTCAGATGAAACCACGGGCGTTCACGGGGATATCAAACACAACGCATGACTTGGGCAATAGCAACAAATTATGCGAACACAGCCGAAAAAAAAAGAACAGGTCAGTAGCCTGTTCAATAATTTTGCAGGATTTTTATATGCTTGATCATGTCCTCAAAGGGGATGTCCTGCAGACCCGTATAATCGCGAATGATCTTGCCGTCTTGATCCATGAGAAAAAAGCTGGTTCCATGAATGACCTGATCCTCTTTTTCTGGTTTTTTGACGATCGTCTTGAAATTATCCAGTGCAAATTGCTCGATTTCTCCCTGACCATAACCAGTCAAAAAATGCCAATTTTTATAATCGACATTAAATTGATCACCAAATTTCTTTAATACATCCGGCTTGTCTATTTCGGGATCGACAGAAAAGGAGACGAATTCCACATCCCCTATCCCTTCATCCTTCAATTGCTGTTGCAGCTTCGACATATTGGAGGTCATCGGCAGACAGACCGTTTCACAGCTGGTAAAGATAAAATCCGCTACCCAAACCTTACCCTTGAGATCACTTTTTGAAAAAGGCTTGCCATCCTGATCGATGTAACTAAAATCCTCAAGGTCCCAATTTTTCGCTTCCGGGACACCACTTGAACCACATGCCGTCAATAGCAATAGTATCGATGCCCCCATAGCTGCCATTAGCACATGCAGCTTTCTCATTTCTACCCCGTCCTTTATGTATAAAATATTCTGATACTTCTTTCATTCTAACAGAACCTTTGCATGGAGGACAGTACCTCTTTCTATGGAGCGATAATCTATGTCAAAAGGAAGAACCTAACCGATAATATTCATCTCAATCCCAATAATACATGATTGCCATGGCGCCCTCACCTGTATGGGTACTGACAACGGCGGTGGTTTCTTCTATCTTTAAATCCTGAAAGCCAGATAGTTCACTGATGGCATGACGGACTTTATCCGCCAATTCGAAACCGTTGGCATGTACAAAACCAATGCCCCTGATTTTTTTACCATCCGTATCTTCCTTGAATTTCTTGATGATGAACTTCACGACCTGTGACTGGCTTCTGGCTTTGGAAACCGGATGCAATACACCATCCTCCAAAAGCGCTATCGGCTTGATGTGAAGCAGTGAACCGATAAAAGCGGAAACTTTCCCAATCCTGCCGCCCTTAACAAGGTTATCCAGTGTTTCGATGACAATGATCAGGCTTGACTGTTTCTTGATATGCTCCAGCCTTTCGATTATTTCTGCAACGGATTTCCCTTCTTTCGCAAGCTTTGCGGCCTCGATCACTTGGAAAGACATCGACTTGGAAATGAATTTCGAGTCAAAAACGGTTACCTTCGCGTCGGACATGCTTGCGGCACTTTCCGCAGAGCGTACAGTCCCGCTCATACCACCTGTCATATGGATGGAAAGGACCTCCGTGCCGTCTTTGCCAAGCTCGTTGTAAACCTCCATAAACGTTCCTGCCGCAGGCTGTGAGCTTTTCGGAAGTTCTTTTGAACGGTTCATCCTTTTCAGGAATTCTTCCTGTTCGATTTCGACTTTATCCAAAAAGGTTTCCCCATCAATGGAAATCGATAAAGGAACCATCGTGATATCATAATATTCCAGTTCTTCCGGAGTCATATCCACCGTTGAGTCTGTCACTATCTTTACTTTATTCATCAATACACATCCCTAAATTAACATATCTATTGTATTATACCTACTCAAGGTAAGCATTTAAACCTAAGGTCCTTTTTGTCATCCCGAGGCATGCTTCGCCTCGAAATGATTACACAAAAAAAGACCGTTCCATCCACTAACCTTAAATGATGCCGCTTCATTCGATATCTCGTGGAATTCGGGGCATCTCTATTATCGGATTAGTTAGCGATGGAACAGTCCGCATCAAGCATTATTAAGTAAATTCCCAGGAAAAATTGTGTTATATACAGGCCATTTGAGCACGGATGCTAAATATTGCTTAAATGAGTAACTCTCTTTATGATCTTTATTGGCAAAAACTTTCTTTACGAATACTTCCAAACGCACGGTCAACATAAAAAAATTCGGATCACTAGGCAGTAAGACAGGTATTTCTGAAATGGTGACCTTATGTCCAAAACAATCTTTGAATTCCAAGCATTTGAACATCAAAATATCAATCCTCATTTTCAACCGATTGCTTACATTATACACAATAAATCCAAAAGTATAAATATTCAAATGTGTAAAAAATAGGACAAATCATGCTTTATCAAGAATACAAAAAGACCCATGAAGGACAGGTGCCTTCATGGGTCTTTTTCATATACCTTCTTCAATGTTGCCATCACGCAAACTTTCACGTTTCACCTTGCGTTTATAGACGACCTTTGATAAGGAAATGCTGATTTCATATAATAGCAGCAACGGAACCATTACCAGGAAGTCTGACATAAAGTCAGGCGGCGTGATCGATACGGCGATGACCACGAGAACAAAGTACGCATATTTCCTTAACTTTTGAAGCACATACGGATTGATGATGCCGATGGAGGTCAAAAACATCGTAACGACGGGAAGCTCGAACAAAACTGCAAATGGCATGGTCATATTGAAGACGAATGAAAAGTACTTATCCGCAGTGAAATTCGTTATGAACATCCCATCTCCCAATTCAATCAAGAACTGGAGGATCGTCGGGAAAATGACGAAATAACCGAATGCCAGGCCTCCAATAAATAGCAGAAAAAGTGCCGGGATATAGGAAAGCGTCGCCCTTACTTCATTCGGCATCAAGGCAGGCTTGACGAATAACCAGATTTGCAGGGCAATTATCGGTATCGTTGCTGCAATGGCCACCACGCCGGAAAGCATGAAGTAAATCCAAATGATATCACTTGGGCCCAATACCATCAGGTCAAAATCAAGATCCTTCACAAACCAATGATAAATTTCTTCAACATAAATAAAACTGGCGATAAAAAAGATGATAAAAGCAACAGCTGTTATGATGAGCCGTTTTCTTAGTTCATCGAGATGATCGATGATATTTAGTTCTTTATCTTCCACTATTGATCACGCCTTCAAAATCAGTGTCTTTGTTCCAGCATAAAGGCGCAAGACGATTCCATCTTACGCCCACCTTTTAATCATTCATGATTTTTTTGTTGTAATTTCTTATCTTCCTCATAATCGCCTTTTGTTAATTCATTCGTGGACTTTTTGAATTCACGAAGCGTTTGTCCAAATGCACGGCCAATCTCAGGAAGTTTCTTCGGACCAAATATTATTAGTGCCAATATCAGGATGAGAATTAGACCAGGTACTCCAATGTTCGACATGGATACAACCCCTTTGGTGTTATAATTAAACATACCTTGATTATAATACCATTTCCAACCAATTGAAAGTAAACCGACAATCCGTCATATAATGGTAACAATTATCGACAGGGTGTTCGTTACGACTGGGAAGGTAGAATAAAATGTAAAATATAATATTATTCTATCCTAATTTATCATGTTGTAGCTGCTTAAATCAACAAGTGAAATAAATTACTGTCTTTATTGACCTCGACGAAAGAGAAACCTTTTTTATTCATTCTTTGGATGAGTCCCTCATAGTCATTCTTGACTTTCAATTCGATACCCACCAATGCAGGACCGCTTTCTTTATTGTTTTTCTTTGTGTATTCAAAACGGCTGATATCATCATTCGGCCCTAGAACCTCGTCAAGGAATTCCCTTAATGCCCCGGCCCGTTGTGGGAAATTGACGATAAAATAATAAAGCAGCCCTTCATATAGTAAAGATTTCTCCTTGATTTCCTGCATCCGCCCAATATCGTTGTTCCCGCCACTGACCATGCAAACAACCGTTTTCCCTTTGATTTGCTCTTTGTACGAATCCAACGCCGCTACAGAAATGGCTCCTGCCGGCTCGGCGACAATCGCATGCTGATTATATAAATCGAGGATGGTCGTACAGATTTGCCCGGAAGGAACGACAACGATGTCTTCCAGGTTATCTTTGCATAACCGAAATGTTTTTTGTCCTACGCACTTGACTGCTGCACCGTCCACGAAGGTATCTATGCTTTCAAGTTCAGTCACTTTCCCTTCCTTGAACGAATATTCCATCGATGCCGCATCAAGCGGCTCCACACCAATGCATTTCGTATTAGGTGAAACCGATTTGAAATAACTGGATACACCAGCCATCAGTCCGCCGCCGCCGATTGCCGCGAAGACATAGTCAATTTCATCTTCACAATCATTCAGGATTTCAACAGCCGTCGTACCCTGTCCGGCAATAACTTTATCATCATCAAATGGATGGATAAAAGTGCGCCCTTCTTTTTCACAGCATTCCATCGCCATGGCAAATGCATCATCGAATGTATCACCGGCAAGAATGATCTCGACGTTATCCTTGCCAAATAGCTGTACTTGATCGACCTTTTGCCTTGGTGTTGTGGCAGGCATGAAAATTTTGCCATGTATCCCCAACTGGCTGCAGGAAAAAGCGACCCCTTGTGCATGGTTGCCTGCACTGGCACATATGACTCCGTTCGCCGTCTCTTCGTGGGTCAAGCTCTTCATTTTGTAAAATGCCCCTCTTAATTTAAAGGAGCGCACATGTTGTAGATCCTCGCGTTTTAAATAAACATTACATTCATATTTATCAGATAGTCTCTGATTTTTTTGTAGAGGAGTATGTAGAACGATGTCTTTCAGTTCTCTATAGGCAATTAGAATATCCTCCAATTGGATCCCCCTGTTCATTGATGCAGTCTGATTCATAACTATCCCTCATTTCCTTCCTAATCAATTCAATCATTATAGCACTTTACTACAGGTAATGTAATTGATTTTTCTAAAAATTCCATCTTTTATCCTTTTCATGCAAAAAATCCGATCATGGGTACTTCCCATAACCGGATTCGTCGTTTATTTTTTTTGCAAGATAATGAAATCATGTGCAAAGAGATTTTTTTCATCCACGGTACCTCGGATTGAGGAAACCTTTTCCCATTCATTTTCTTCAATGGCAGGAAAAAAGGTATCACCTGCAAATGTTTCATGAATTTCCGTTATATATAATCGATCGGCAAACGGCAGGACTTCTTTGAAGATTTCGGCACCGCCAATCACGAATACCTCGTCATCACGATTGTCGGCATATGTTTTGATTTGGGAAATGGCATGCAAGACTTCACAACCGGACGCTTTGAAATCCTGATTGCGGGTTACAATGACATTTTCCCTGCCAGGGAGCACCTTCCCTATCGATTCAAATGTTTTACGTCCCATGACGATGGGATGGCCCAACGTCACTTTTTTAAAATACTGCAAATCTGCAGGCAAATGCCACGGGAGTTGATTATCATTTCCAATCACCCGATTCTGATCCATGGCGACGATTAACGAAATCATATGCTTACCTCACCCTTTATATGAGGATGCGCTTCATAATTTTCCAGAACGAAGTCCTCAAAGCTAAAATCGAAGATATTTTTCACTTCCGGATTTATTTTCATGGTTGGCAAAGGTTTTGGGTCACGAGTCAATTGCAACTCAACTTGTTCAAGATGGTTGGAATAAATATGAACGTCCCCAAATGTATGTACAAATTCACCGACCTCCAGATCACATACCTGGGCAATCATCATCGTTAAAAGGGCATACGAAGCTATATTAAAGGGAACGCCTAAAAAAACATCCGCCGAACGTTGATATAATTGGCACGAAAGCTTGCCGTCAGCCACATAGAATTGAAAGAAGGCATGACATGGCGGCAAGGCCATCTCATCCAATTCCCCAACATTCCAAGCACTCACTATCAATCTTCTTGAATTGGGATTCGTTTTGATTTGCTCGATCAATTCACTGATCTGGTCGATTTGCCTACCATCAGCCGTCCCCCATGATCGCCATTGATGACCATATATCGGACCTAGTTCACCATTTTCATCAGCCCATTCATTCCAGATGCGCACGCCATTTTCCTGGAGGTAGCTGACGTTTGTATCTCCCTTCAAAAACCATAACAATTCATGGATTATCGCTTTCAAACTAACCTTTTTCGTCGTAAGGACAGGGAATCCTTCTTGCAAATTGAACCTCATTTGATAGCCAAAGGTACTGATCGTTCCCGTTCCCGTACGATCGCCTTTTTGAGTTCCATTTTCCAGGACATGCTTACATAAATCCAAATACTGCTTCATGCTATACCACCTTTTCTACATTCATTCATCTTATTTTAACGTAAGTCCAATGTTTAATCTAATTGTTTAATAAAATGATATGTCTTGGGTGCTTTTTGTTTAAGTAATCGGTTTTGTTCTGGGTTTACATAAAACATGGCAAACGTTTCGGCAAAATATTCTTCAGGATAATTGGAAAAATACGACTGTCCGGGAAACAAGCCATCCACTTCCTTACCCCAGATTTTTAAATAATCCATGTCATCCCGAATCCCATCGAATACGATATTATCAATCGAATGCGCCAGTTCATGGAGCTCCAAATTGACCGACCCATGCCCGTTGCCCTTATCGCTTGCGCCGATCTTGACCAATACGGTATGAGATCCGCCCATGCCAGGCACGTCATCCCAGGTCGTTTTTTTATTCAAATAACCCCGGGGCGTATGTCCCTTTAAATTAGCTGCCGATTGGTTTTCTGTTAGATTACCTTGGAATAATTTAATCCTGACACCGCTCTCAGCCGTTTTCTCCAATAACGATTGGGGCAGTTCATCGATCGTTTCCCCAATTTTCAACGCTTCCTTTTCATCGAAATCCTCTTCAGGAAATAAAAATATTTTCCGCAAAACTTTATTGTCATTAAACAAGTCAGCTTGCCTCAAAAGACTATCTTTTGGCAATTCACGCCATCTCATACCATCTTCCTTTGCTAATGAATAGGAGAGCATGGTTAAAAAAAAGACAAATAACGCCGATATGATTAGCCACTTTTTCCGTTGCATGAACTTCTCCCCCTTCACCATTTCACTGAAAATGTATGTATGTTCGTTCCCTCAAACTATTATTCTAGTATAACATACGGATTGGAAGCGAAAACGCCATGTTTTATTGGTAATTATGGCAACGCTTATTTTGGGAGCACCATTTCTGCAACCCTTTCATATATCAACCTTATATAATGTAAAAGGTTTAAGGTGATTTCATGGAAACCAATAATAAAAATGCCCTTTTGAATGAGCAAAGGGAGCTAGCTGAAGAAGTTCTTGATATCTACAGTTTAAAAGTATTCATCATTCTCGACCTTTTGCTGTTCTCCATTTTCTTTGGCATCCTGCTGCATCCGCTTCTGCCTTCTCTCTGGCTAAATTTTTTATTGCCTTTGCTTTTCTTCACTACTTTTACAGTCCTTCTTCAAATTCTTGATATGCTCCATAAAAAAAGCTGACACCAGTTTTTGGTGTCAGCACAGACTGTAGACAAACCCGACAAAAATCGAGTTTGTCTATTTTTATGAGTTGTACAATGTAGCCGTTGATTGTAA
Source organism: Peribacillus sp. FSL E2-0218 (assembly GCF_037992945.1). Taxonomy (NCBI): domain Bacteria; kingdom Bacillati; phylum Bacillota; class Bacilli; order Caryophanales; family Bacillaceae; genus Peribacillus; species Peribacillus sp. FSL E2-0218. The sequence goes on from NZ_CP150304.1 coordinate 2,902,426, forward strand.
CGTCCGGAGGCTCCCAAGCCGCCCGTGGGAAGGAAGCACCTGCATTGTCCATGCAGTCGAACCTTCCTTCGCGGCGTTTGAGGGTTAAGAAGAAGGACAAAGATCCTGCTCTCCAACCATTGAGGGCCCGTAACGAATCTCTTAACTTAAAGAAGATTGAAAAGGAATTTGTCGAGAGGTTTGGATTTTTCACTTTCCGCCCCCCTCTTCTAAGCTGAATCACTTTTGATATCAGCTTTTTGTCATCCATGTTCTTTCAGCTTTTTTCCTTTTTTGAAGTGCAATGCGAGCGTGGTGCCGAAAATCAGTAAAATGAAGGCAAAAAAGATGGCGGGCGGTATTTCGATTCCCGCAACGGCTATCAACATTTTAATGGAAATGAAACCGATAAGCACATAGGCCGCCGTTTCCAATTGCGGAACCTTATCGATCAATTTTAAGAATACCCCTGCAACGCCCCTCATCATCAGGACTCCAATCATCCCGCCGGTCAGGAGGACCCAGACTTTTTCACTCACTCCAAAGGCAGCCAGGACGCTATCGACGGAGAATGCGATATCCATCAGTTCCACTGATGCAACCGTTCCCCAAAACATGCCGAACATCCGGATCAACAGGCTGTTTTTACTCATTCCTTGCATCGCTTCATCGTCCCCGGCCTTCCGTTTTCTTTTGTTCCGGAAGTATTTAAATGAGAGCCAAGCAAGGTAGGCTGCTCCAATCACTTTCACCCACCATAGTTTAATGAGGAAAACACCGATTCCAATCGCCACGAACCTAAAAGCATATGCGCCCAATAAACCATAAAAAAGGGCTTTTTTACGCTGTTTAACCGGAAGATGCCTGACCATTACAGCCAATACCAAAGCATTGTCCGCTGATAGCAATCCTTCCATCAAAACGAGCGTTCCAATCAGCCCCCAGCTCACTGGATCGGATAAAACCTCCACCCACATATGCCAATCGAAAAATTGGGCATATGTTTGAATAATGTTATTCAACAACTCTGACATGAAAAAGACTCCTCTGCTCCTATTACTGCATGAATAAATGGTCTTTTACCATTATTCCCACTAACGCGGGGGATAATATCTCCATTTCGAACGGAAAACAAAATAAATACGTTGCATGACAACGTATCATTTACTGCTTATAGGAAATTTCATCTTCATCTTACTCTTACCATGAAATTAAATCAATGAAACCAACCTAGGAGAGCTTTTGTTGTTTGCTTGTCCATTCAGGCGGTGTGTTTTTATCCCAGTATATTTTCCCGAGATGATGGTGGGCCGTAAACGCATCATGATAGGTATGATAATGAAAATCGAACCAATACCCCTCAAGCGGGGGGTTTTCCTGCCTGACGTGAAAGCGGATAATATCCTTGCCGCTTAATGAATCATAAATATGAAAAATTTTCTCTGCCCTGCCAGCACTTGGCTGCTCTGTGATCGTTAATTGCTGTAATTTTTCATCCGGAAATTGGGCGGCCATTTCTGTTAGGGCTTCTTGCATTTTTGGTAAGATGGCCAGCTTGAATTCATCACCGATTTTAGGATTGATCTTTTCGCCAAATTTCATATAAGCGCTTTCCTCTGCTTTGTCGAGCATGCCTGATAAAAACTCTTCCCGATTGAATTCCGCTTTCCGTTCAGTCGAATTCTGTGAAGCAAGATAGGCTAAACCTTCTTCTTCGACGAGCCCCTTTTTCGTATCCTTTAACGAATCGGCCTCGGCAAGCCACGCCAAATCTGAAGGGGTGACAAGACCGAACGTCAAAACGGATACCAAAATGACGAGACTTTTCCTGAACCACGCCGTTGCTTTCAACTCACACTCCCCCTTCTTGATTGTATTTTCTTTATATTTAGTATACTTTTATTTTTTGCCATTTACGAATATATAGTGTCCTATGTTTTAAATAATGAAAAAAAGGATAAATACCTATATACACGATATGAACCCCAACCTTTTCACTAAATAATTCGAAACCCTAATTTATATGAAGGATTTTGGCGATAGTTGGAGAACTTAATTAGATTCAAGTCTTTTTAAGGAGGGGTCTTATATGGCTTTGACCACGACTGCCATGGTCGCTTTATGTCTTGTAACATTAGCATTTTTCGTATATTTATCATTTGCCGATTAAGAATAAATGAATAGTTGCGAAGAAGCTCCTTGTCATTCACCTACGATGGCAAGGTTTTCTTTTCACATAAGCTGCCCGTTGTGGTTTTAAATGGACTTGATACTGGAGGAATGACCTTGGAAAACAATAATGGAAACACTAAAGAAGAAAACTATAAACGGGAAACGGCAACAGGTAATGCGGGAATGGTCGTAACGGCACACCCCGTAGCTACATCGATTGGGGAAAAAATATTACGTGAAGGTGGAAATGCCGTTGATGCAGCCGTCGCCATCCAATTCGCCCTCAATATTGTAGAGCCGATGATGACAGGAATCGGCGGCAGTGGTTTCCTGATGGTATATAATGCAAAAGAAAAGGCGACGAAAATATTCGACGGTCATGTAAGGGCACCTAAAGCGGCCCATCCGAACATGTTCCTCGATGAAGATGGTGAAGTCATTCCATTTAGAGAACGTTCGATCAAAGCTACGGCAGTTGGCATCCCCGGAATCCTGAAGGCGATGGATGAAGCATTATCTGAGTACGGCAGCAAACCACTCGGGGATTTGATTGAGCCCTCGATTGAATACGCAGAAAAAGGAGTTCCGGTCAATTGGGTACTCTGTGATGCTCTTGAAAACTTTGAATACCGATTGGGTGAAGAAGCCCGTAATTTCTTTATGCCTGAAGGTAAACGATATAAAGCCGGCGACTTGCTTGTAAAAGAAAAATTGGCGAATACGTATCGCATATTGCAACGTGAGGGAATTTCGGCTTTTTATGACGGCGAGATCGGAAAAGGCATCATTTCCTGTATAAAGGAACTTGGCGGTTTCATGGAGCTTTCCGATTTACAGAACTATAAAGCGACCATTGATGAACCGATGTATGGGACGTACAAGGATTATTCCATCGCTTCATCGATGGCACCAAGTGCGGGCGGCTTCACCGTCATTCAAATCTTGAAAATCCTGGAGAGCTTCCATATAGAGCAATATGATGTTCATTCCTGGGAAAAATATTATTTAATTGCCGAAGCGATGCGTTTAGCCTTCACCGACAAAAAGGCATTTCTTGCTGATCCGGAGTTTGCCGAATTGCCATTGAAAGGTCTCATGCATGATGACTATATAGCGAAACGCCGCTCTTTCATTAATTTCAAGACGAGGAATAATGCCATCGACTACGGAAACCCTTGGATTTATGATTCGGTCAACAAAAGGGAAGTGATTCCGCAGCCCAATGACGAAGATATCAGTGAAACGACACACTTCACGGTTCGTGACAGATGGGGCAACATCGCTGCTTGCACATCAACGGTGGAGCATCCCTTCGGATCGGGGATCATGGTTTCCGACTATGGCTTCATGTTGAATAACGAATTGACGGATTTCGATTCCGTTCCGGGCGGCATGAATGAAGTGCAGCCGAACAAGCGGCCTGTCAGCTGCAAAAGCCCGACCATCATTTTTAAAGACGGCGAGCCGATTTTAACGCTTGGATCGCCTGGCGGGCCAACCATCATCAGCTCAGTGGTTCAAACGATCATCAATGTACTTGATTTGAAAATGGACTTGAAAGCTGCCATTGAAGAGCCAAGGATTTTCACGCCGATGGGCCCGCACATCGAATGGGAAGCAGGCATGGACATGACAAGCAAAGGGCAATTGGAAGCAATGGGCTTCGTCTTCAATGATGTCCCCCATTCTATCGGGAACGTCCAGGCCATACAAATCAACCCGGATGGCTCAAACTATGGAGCTGCCGATTCAAGCCGTGAAGGCTGTGCCATGGGACTTGAAGAAACAGATTATCATTCTTGATCTGAAACGGAAATGTAGCCAAAATGGAATTTGGATGTTTTTCTCTTCTGCACCTCAAATCCGAATTCCTCAAATCGGGAGCTGCGGAAGTGGTCTTTCAACACGACTCTCTTCCGCGCCACCCGCTTGGCTTGTTCCATTAATTCAAACGATAGCCCCTTACCTTCTGCAAAGTGGGTCAGCCCTTTAATTCCATTTGATTCTGATATCGTTTCCTCAAACATGGGATCGAAATAAACTACATCAAAATGATTATCCGGCATGGTTTTCAACATGTCATAATGATCGCCATGAATGACCTCAATCCTTCTCATCGCTTCCATCATCTTTTCTTCTGCATCACTCCACGTCTTCAAACCATGTTCCACTAGGAGGGCCAAATATCGATTGCCTTCCGTTGCAACGATTCTTCCCAGTGCCCCTACTGCATAGCTCGCGACAATCGCATCGGAGCCCAAGCCCAAGGTACAATCCAGCACGGAGCTGCCTGCTGTTATCTCTCCGGCAAAGAGAAACGGGTCATTTTCGCCGCGAATGATCCTTTTAATCCGGATCATGGCGAGGTTCGGATGAAAAAAGAAGGGTTCCTTCTCGTTGCAACGATATAGCTCCATTCTATTTTTCCCATATACAAGGCAGTCTTCTTCTCCATTATCACATTGTATATCGCGCACCGAGCGTTTTTTCCGGGCTATATAGGGGATTTTTAATTCTTCAGCTACCCTTTTTGCTAACATTGCCGTTTCTTTATCGGCTCTTCCAACTGTTGTGACAAACATGTGCCTCCCCCTTTTTACACGCCTAAACTTGAAAGGAATGCCCCGTTGCCGGGACATTCCGATTCATCACTTATTTACTTGGCTGAATGCTCTTAATAAATTTTCCATTATGGCTTCCATTGGCTGCCCTTCTATATCATGACGGGGTATGAAGTGCAGGACTTCTTTGCCCTTCAAAAGAGCCATGGACGGTGAAGAAGGTTCTATTCCTGTGAAATATTCCCTCATTTTAGCTGTTGCATCCTTATCTTGACCGGCAAAAACCGTCACAAGATGATTGGGCTTACCCTCTTCTGCCTGTAGTACGGCCTGGGTGGCAGCCGGACGGGCTAATCCCGCGGCACAGCCACAAACTGAATTAACGACGACCAATGTCGTACCTTCTGCAGCTTCCATGAAGTTTTCAACCGCTTCAGCCGTTTCCAGCTCCTCGAACCCTGCCTGCACCAGTTCCGCACGCATCGGCTTCACCATTTGTTTCATATATTCATCATAGGCCATCGACATCTAAAAACCTCCTGTATTACAATTCTTCCAATAATTTAATCATACTATATTATTGCGTGATTATGCAAAATTAGCGCTTACTTCTCATTGGATTCATTGCTCCGCCTTTATACTTCTTTCAGCCGGAAGGAGCAAGCTGGGCCGGCCCAACCAAATTTATACGAAGGCCCGCGACAAAAATACCCCCTCAAAGTGCTGCAACCCCATTAATAGTAAAACCTCAATAAGGGTAAATTAACACCAAATAAACCGAAGAGGTGTACATATGAAAGCATTGCTCGTGATGATATTATTCTTCTCCACCTCGGTTATCGCCCCGCCCCATTCTCTGGCAATAACGATGCCTTGTAGTATGGTGCTGGAACCGATGGATGAAAAACTGGCTAATGCAAAGGGATCGGTGTTAATTTATAAGGTTCAGTTACGGCCGCCAAGTTCTGCACGGACTAATGTAAGCATCCTTGGTGTGCACCTTCCACCCCCTTCTTCTTACGGAAATTATGATGGCTATCAAGGCTTTGCTTTCATACCCGGCGTCATTAGTTGGCAGTTCATGCTCGATCCTTCTCAAGAAGAAGAAAGTCCGACCTGGGCTGGAAGATTTGATGAGATTACAGCAGAAATGGAAAAAGCTAAGGTACAGGTCCGTCTTTTCAATTCAAGGAACGCGAAACTGGGACCGGCGATCTTAAAAAGCGATATCAAGAATTGTCATTGAACGAATCGATGGTGATCGGAAAGAGGTTTGGAAAGGTTGGACTTCGACCTTCCTTTCCACTGCAGGCACTTAGCTTTCCAGAGACGGTCCGCACTTTAACACCTGTGGGGTTTCCTTGGACTGGCACCCCTTAGGGAAGTTTTACTAATCCGCTTCAATCAACTTGTTTTACGTTCAAAAAACACGCTCTAAAGTAATTGAAGAGGACCTGATGAGGTCCTCTTCATTTTAAAATAATATAGTCAATGCCTTTCTGAGCACACCCTGAAATTAAACTTTCATGACGCCGCCTGAGCTTGCATTCGTAACAAGCGCGGAGTAGCGTGCTAAATAGCCTGTTTTCACTTTGGACTCGAAGCCTTTCCAATTGGCTTTGCGTTTTTCGAATTCCTCATCGGAAATCTCCAATTGGATCGTTCTGTTTTCCAAATCCAGCTCGATGATATCACCATTTTCGACAAAGGCGATCGGGCCTCCCTCAGCTGCCTCAGGAGATATATGGCCGATACTGATGCCGCGGGACGCTCCGGAAAAACGCCCATCCGTGATCAAACCGACCTTGGCTCCAAGTCCCCTTCCGACGATTTGGGAAGTGGGGGCCAACATTTCCGGCATGCCAGGTCCCCCTTTCGGTCCCTCATAGCGGATGACCACTACATTCCCTTCTTTCACCTTTCCAGTTATGATTCCGGATAGTGCATCTTCTTGGGAATCGAAGCATATGGCAGGTCCCCTGTGATAACCACCAACCGATGCGTCAACGGCACCCACCTTGATGATCGAACCTTGTGGAGCAAGGTTCCCAAACAATACGGCAAGACCACCTCGCTCAGAATGCGGGTTATCCAAAGGATGGAGAACATCTTTGTCCAAGATTTCACAACCGGCAACATTTTCACGGAGTGTTTTACCTGAAACGGAAAGGCAATCTCCATTGAAGGCACCTGGTTTTTTGAGCAGCTCGTTGATGATGGCACTTACACCACCGGCATTATGTAAATCTTCGATATGATAATCCGATGCCGGGGCAATTTTCGCTAAGTGCGGTACCCGATTGGCAATTTCATTGATGCGTTCCATTGGATATTCGAATCCTGCTTCGTGTGCCAAGGCAAGTGTATGGAGAACGGTGTTAGTCGATCCGCCCATTGCCATATCCAATGCAAAAGCGTTATCAATGGCATCGATCGTCACGATATCACGAGGCTTGATATCCTGCTTGATGATTTCCATCAATTGCTTTGCCGACTTCTTGACGAACTCTTTCCGTTCCTCGGCGACCGCCAATATCGTGCCATTTCCCGGAAGTGCAAGTCCAAGACCTTCAGCGAGACAGTTCATGGAGTTTGCCGTGAACATTCCCGAACATGATCCGCAAGTCGGGCATGCCACTTGCTCGATTTCCTGCAGATCCTCTTCATTGATGTTACCCGCTTGATAAGCGCCCACTCCTTCGAAAACAGATGTCAAGGAAAGAGATTTCCCGTTTTTGTCTTTACCTGCTTTCATTGGCCCTCCGCTTACGAAAATGGTCGGGATATTGACTCGAAGGGCGCCCATCATCATTCCCGGCGTTATCTTGTCACAGTTTGGAATGCAGACCATTCCGTCAAACCAATGTGCCGATACAACCGTTTCAACCGAATCGGCGATGATTTCCCGGCTAGGCAAGGAATAGCGCATACCGATGTGGCCCATTGCAATTCCGTCGTCGACTCCGATCGTATTGAATTCAAAAGGAACTCCGCCAGCCTCACGAATGGCCTCCTTCACTATTTTTCCGAATTCCTGAAGATGGACATGTCCTGGAACGATATCAATATAGGAATTACAAACCGCAATGAACGGTTTCCCGAAATCTTCTTCCTTAACTCCCGCTGCACGCAACAGACTTCTGTGAGGAGCACGATCGACTCCTTTTGTTATCATGTCACTTCTCTTGTTTGATGTAGACATTTGTTGTACCCCCAATTTCCACTAAATGTTTGATAATTCAGATAATATAATTTTTAGTATACTCTAAAAATTCTAACATATTTATATGCAATTGCAACCATTCATTGTTTAAATTTTTATAAAAATCATTTTTCTAAAATAATAGAACCCGTTATTATTGATATAAATTCGATATCGTAACAAAAATCGTTCCTACATGCTAGGCAAAAATGCCTGGAGCAAAAAAGAAAAAGCATGGGGATTCACCCCATGCCTTTACCTTTTATGGACCTTCTTATTTTTTTGATTATCTTTCATCGTTCGGTTGTCTTGATTCTGTCATCTGCTTCCACACCGAGCCTTTTGCTTCTTCACCATTTTCAATCCGGGCGATCGCCATCTTGATTTGCAGGGCGACTTCGAATTCGGGATCCTGCTCTGCTCTCTTTAATGACTGGAGGGTCGATTCATCACCAGCTTCGTATAAAAACATCGCCGCCCTCCATCTGATCAATTTATTTTTATCCGATAGTGATTGTGACATTTCCCCCATCGCTTCTTCAAAGCCCAGGTCGGATAAACAGTCACCAGCCGTCCGTCTTACGGCAGCACTCTTATCCTTCAATGCCTTATACAGGCTTGGAAGCACTTGTCTGTCTTCGATCATGCCTAAATAGACAACCGCTAACCTTCTGATGGAGACTTTGCTATCGGCAAGGGCCATATCCAATACCGGAATATCATCGACGGTTGGATCTTCCATTTGTTCTAACGCCTGATACCGTTTTTCCCAGCTTTCATCATTCAGCATTTCGGCCGTCAATTTTATTTTTGGACGTTTCACGAATGCTTCTTTTTTATCGGTCAGTAGATCAGCTGCCGCTGCAAGCTGTTTAATCCGTTCTTCCGGATAAGCCGCGATTAGCTCGTCCGATACTTCCTTGACGATATCTTCCATATCTCCATATCTTATCCCGTAATCCTTCCATTTTCGAAGCAAGACCACGTTATCATCTGCTTTTTGTGCAGCAGCAATGCCCTTCAGGAAGTACTCAGGCAATGCAAAACGTTTTTCCTGCTGGCTATCACTGGCTTTGATCTGCATCGGAATCCCTTTGAATTGTTGAATGGCAACAGTCACTTCACCATAATGTTCATTTAAGATCGTTTCCTCGTTTTGTTCCTCGGTTTTTTCCCCGAATACCTGACGGATCTGGACCAAAATATCTTTCCAATCATATTTCGCATTGCGCTCGATCGCCAGGAAGTCCGCAACATGATAGACACCCTTGACCCCATCGATCGTGAATAAATCCTTGATTAACTGTGGGGCCTGCTCAGCTTGATCCTTCTTATAATTATTGCTTTTACCAGCTGAAAGCTCCTCTGTCAGATTGATTTTCATTGTATTTGGACTTGGTGTCGGTTCTATTGATTTAATTTTCAATGTGTATCTCTCCTTTTACAAAACGTTTCCATGTACTAGATATTATCACAACGGCTCCAGTTTCTCATGCAATTGGGGTTGACGAAAAAAAAGACTGACCCAAGCTTTCTCCCTTGGGCCAGTCCCCGCTTATTCTTCTTCCAATTTTTCCGCTAGATACGTCCATCTTTCCAGCATATGCTCCAGTTTTTCCGTTAATTCCTTTTCTTCTTCAAGCAGAAGGCGGACTTGTTCAAAATCGCTCCCTGCTGATGACATGTCTGTCGTGATGTCTTTCAGGCGCAGCTCGACTTGCTCCATGTTCCCCTCTATCTCTTCCCATTCCTTACTTTCGGCATAGGTCAGCTTTTTCTTTTTCTTTTCTGTCCGGTTCGGCAGAGGCTCAGGCGTTTTTACCGGTGCCGCCTCTTCCGTCTTTTCTTCCAAGAACTCAGAGTAATTCCCATAATAGAAATCGATTTCCCCTTTATTCTTGAAAACAAGAAGCTGATGGCACGTCTTATCCAGGAAATACCGATCATGTGATACGGTGATGACGACACCTGAAAACGTTTCTAGATAATCTTCAAGTACCGTTAAGGTTTGCGTGTCCAGGTCATTCGTCGGTTCATCCAATAGCAGCACATTAGGTGCCCCCATCAATATATTCAGGAGATATAATCGCCTTTTTTCGCCACCGGAAAGCTTGCGGATCGGTGTTCCATGAGATCCCATCGGAAAGAGGAACCTTTCAAGCATCTGTGCGGCGGAAATGAAGCTTCCATCTTTAAGGGCGATCGAATCGGCCGTTTCGCGAATATACTCGATCATGCGGAGGTTCTCATCCATATCGGCGCTTTCCTGGGTATAGTAGCCGATTTTAACGGTTTGCCCCATTTCCACATTTCCTTCATCAATTGGCTCCCGTCCGGCCAATATATTCAACAGGGTCGATTTCCCACTGCCATTATTGCCGACAATGCCAATTCGATCTCCTGGCTTGAAGAGGAAGGAAAACCGGCTGATAATGGACTGATCTCCAAAGGATTTAGAGACATCTTGCAGCTCTAGTACCTTCTTTCCAAGTCGGGCGCCACTCAATTCCATTTCCAGGCTCTCCGTTTTTTGCTTATCCTTCACACCCGATTCCAACGTTTCAAAGCGCTGGATACGAGCCTTTTGCTTCGTTGTACGTGCCTTTGCACCTTTACGGATCCAGGCCAGCTCTTTTTTGAATAAGCTTTCTTTTTTCGACCTCTCGGCGGATTCGTTCTCTTCACGGATGGCTTTGGACTCTAAATAATCTGCATAATTTCCTTTGTATTCGAAAAGCTGCGTTTGGGCAATTTCCCAAATTTTATTGGATACACGATCAAGGAAATAGCGATCATGGGTGACAAATAATACCGACTTCTGGTACTTCCCCAAGTATTCTTCCAGCCAAGTAATGCTTTCGAAGTCAAGATGGTTCGTAGGCTCGTCAAGGATCAGCAGGTCAGGCGTCTCGATCAGCGTTTTTGCAAGGGCCGCACGTTTTTTTTGGCCGCCTGACAGCTCCCCCAGCTTCCTTGAGTGATCTGGAAGGCCAAGCTTGGTCAGTATCGTTCTCGCATTGGCACTGGTATCCCATGCGCCAAGTGTGTCCATATCCTGCTGCTGCTTCAGCAATCGATCCTGTACAGCCCCATTCTGTGGGTCCAGCTGGAGTTGAATCAGCGTTTTTTCATACTCCTTTATCAACGAGAATACCGGAGTTGAGCTTTCGTACATATATTCCATGATCGTCAAATTCTCATCAAAATGCGGATCTTGTGAAAGATAAGAAATCGTGTAATCATTCGGGTGATCCTTCGTTCCCAGATCACTATCTTCCAATCCGGCAATGATATTCAACAATGTGGATTTACCGGTGCCATTGATACCGACGATCCCGATTTTTTCCCCTTCGGTGATGGAAAAAGAAACATCCTTAAAAAGGAGTTTCTCCCCTTGCGTTTTCATTACATGTTCCATGCTAAATACTTTCATAAGCGTACATCCCATTCCTTATAAAATTCCTTTAAATATCCAACCATATATTCATGTCTTTCACTAGCAATCTTCTTCGCCGTACTTGTATTAAGCTTATCTTGCAAGCGCAGTAATTTTTCATAAAAGTGATGAACGGAAGAACTTTTCCCCTTCCTGTACTCCATCTTGGACATATTTTCCCTTACCGGCAGCTCGGGATCATACATGGGCTGTCCCTTCTTCCCCCCAAAAGCAAATGTCCTGGCAATCCCGATGGCACCAATTGCATCGAGGCGATCGGCATCCTGAACGATTTCAGCCTCGATGGAAGGCAGCTTCAGCTGCCCGGAACTATACGAAATGGTGCGGATGATCTCTTGTATGGCCTTAACACGATCTTCATCCAGCTTTAATTCCTGCAACCAATCGTCCAGCTTGCCCCACGCTGCATCAACATCGTCGTTTAACTTATCATCCGGGATATCATGAAGGAGTGCGGCCATTTCAATGATGAACGCATTCCCCCTTTTTTCTTCTTTTGCAATATGTAAAGCCAGCTTCCGAACACGATCGATATGGAACCAATCATGGCCGCTGGCATCTAAGTTCAATTGATCATAAACATACTTCTCCGTTAAACCGATCATCTTTTGCTTCATATCACCACTCCATGTCCTTTCCATTTTACCATGGTTCTCAGTATAGTTGTGCTTTAATCTTCATGGAACCAACTCAGTCCAATCGTCTGTTCCCCGGTATGGACGCCTATCGCACTGCCAAGCGGTGATATATGGGAAATGATGTGGGGACATTCTTCAGAAATCCGTTTTTTCCATCTAAGGGCCTCTTCCAGCATCTCACCATATAAGATGGTGCACTCTTTTACTTTTCCCGTTTCGTCGGATCGGTGAAGATCCGAGAAAATCAGTTTTTCCGCTTTTTTTAGATTTCGAGGCTTCGACTTAGTCTGAAGCAAACCGTTCTCGATCGAAATGATCGGCTTGAAGCTCAAAAGACTTCCAAGAATATATTGTGTGTTCGTTAGCCTCCCGCTGCGATGGAGCTGATCCAAAGAACCGATTACCACATAGGTTTCATGGTTATCCGCATACATCCTCGTTTTCGCGAAGGCTTCTTCGATGGAAAGCCCTTCATTCATATATTGCATCAGCCTTTTCAAGATCAAGATCATCGGAAAGGAGATAAGTAACGTATCAAATACGTCAACGGGAATCGTAACCATTTGGCCAGCTTGCCTGCTTGCAGAAACGGTCCCGCTCAATTCACCTGAAAGGTGGACAGCTATGATCCGATCATAATCTTTTTCCAGTTCCTTATACAATGCATGGAATCTGCCGACCGATGGCTGTGAAGTCGTTGCGTTTATTTTTTCCTCCCGCATCCTCCGGTATAGCTCTTCAGGTAAAAGGTCGACACCGTCTTCATATTCCTTTCCATCGATGATGACGACCATCGGAACGACGTAAACATGTTCATTCATTGATAAATCTTCGTCTAAAGTTCCCGTACTGTCCGTTACCCATGCGATTCGCTCCATCGTTTCCCCCCTAGTTATATCCCACTCCAACTAATTCATTAGAAAAAGGAACTGCGGTGCACAAAAAGAGCCCAACAGAACATGCTCTTTCTGATGAACTCGATTTGATTTTTCATAATAATTTTTTTATATCGCTTTCAAGCTCCAATGGTTTTGTTTTGGGTGCGTAGCGACTGATGATATTTCCTTCACGATCGATCAAGAACTTCGTGAAATTCCACTTTATCGATTTCGACCCCATCAATCCTGGAGCATTTTCAGCCAGATAGCTGAATAATGGATGAGCTTCCTTTCCATTGACATTCACTTTTGCAAACATCGGGAAGGTGACGCCATGATTCAGTTTACAATATGAATCGATTTCCAAATCATCTCCTGGCTCCTGGTTCAAAAACTGATTGCACGGAAACCCAAGGATGACCAATCCCTGTCCTTCATATTGTACATATAGGCTTTGCAAATCATCATACTGTGGCGAAAAACCGCATTTGCTTGCGGTATTCACTATAATCATTACTTTGCCTCTGTATTCTTCAAGCGAGATGGTTTCGCCATTTATTTTATTGACCTTAAATTCATATATGGACATGTATGATCTCCCCCTATGGTATGATGCTGTCATTTTACCGTATATAGAGGTGCATTTACCAATTTTACTATTCTTCTTTACCCATTATTCCTGAATCTTCACTGCTTGTATGGATTGTATCAAATACTCCACCATATCTTCCAAGTCTTCCATTTGTTCTTCTTTCACAAGTCTTCCGAAAGAAACCTTGCAAACAGTAGAATAATCGGGCTTCTCCTTTTTACGGACCGTTTTGCTGGTCTTGAAAGTTATGATTCTCTGATCTCCCCATATTCTTTCCAACTGGTTCAAAAGCTCTTGGGCTATCACTTCATCAAGCTTTGCCGGGATGGAGATGAAAATATCGACCGTGCATCCGGTATGTGTTTCATTAATATGGCCTTCAAGTAACTCTGCACTTAGGTTTTCGATTCCAGCGTGTATCTCGATTGCACCGCTAATGGAAATGGGCGCCATGTATTGCTTCAATTCCAGCCCAATCTTATAGGTTCTGGACATGGTAGAGAGATTCACGATATCATCACGGCTTATGACTGTTATGTCGCCAACGAAATCACGGTCATAAACCGCTCCTTCCAATACCACTTTCATGTTTTCAAATGCTGTAGGATCAAACACTCTCCATACACCTCCGACTTCTTGCGTTTATTATCGTCATCCCATTTTATCATTAACGGGCCATTTCCTTCTCCGATTTACAACAAATTATTAAAATAGCTTTTCTATTCGCTAATTTTCTATATAATTAAAATATTATGATTTTGGTGAAGGAGGATAAACATGCCAATCAGAATACCGGAACAACTGCCGGCTAAGGAGATTTTAGAACAGGAAAATATCTTTGTGATGGATGAGGAGAGAGCTACCAAGCAGGAAATCCGCCCATTGAATATATTGATCTTGAACCTGATGCCTGAGAAAGAAAAAACAGAGGCTCAGTTACTGCGCTTTCTTGGCAATACTCCGATTCAAGTAAATATTTCATTCCTGCGATTGAGCACTCACGAATCAAAAAACACAAGCAAATTTCACTTGGATCAGTTTTACAAATCCTTTGATGATATAAGGACAAAGCGATTCGACGGCATGATCATTACAGGCGCCCCCGTCGAGAAGCTGAAATTCTCTGACGTGAATTATTGGGAAGAACTGCAAAGCATCATGAACTGGTCCTCAAAAAATGTTACATCCACTTTACATATCTGTTGGGGAGCTCAAGCTGCCCTGTACCATCATTATGGGATAGGCAAATACGAGCTGCCGGAGAAATGCTTTGGCATATACAGGCATGAGGTACTTGAACCAAAAGAAAATCTCGTCCGCGGGTTCGATGATTATTTCATGGCTCCTCATTCACGCTATACGGATATTGACTATCAAAAGCTTATCAGCATTGCCGAATTGAAGATTTTGGCTCAATCCGACCAAGCCGGTGTTTTGATTGCCGCTTCAAGCGATGGCAAAAGGATCATGGTGACCGGCCATTTCGAATATGACGCCGAAACCCTCGGTGACGAGTATAGGCGCGATAGGGAACGAGGGGTCGATACGCAGCTGCCTGAAAATTATTTTCCTGATGATGACCCTTCGAAGGTCCCGCTTCACCGCTGGAAGAGCCATTGCAGCCTGATGTTCTCTAATTGGCTCAACTATTATGTCTACCAGTCTACTCCCTATGAGTGGGATTGAAAGAGAAAGGGAAAGGTTGGTTATGCTTTTACTAGGTAGTTTTTTCTTCGGGCAGCCCCTTTCATATCTCTCTTGGGAAACAAAAAAACCTGAGTTTTTACCCAGGTTTTTTGTTTCATGACTCTTTATTGCCGAAATAAACCTCTTCATAAGGTTGGACAACCACGAAACCCCGACCATTGAATTTCATTTGGACGGATTCGCCGCTTCCCCGTCCGAAAAACGACTTTAATGAAACATCTGTCACGAATTCAGGCTGGAGATCCCCGGACCAGGCAACAGTGGCGTTCGGGTCCGTATAAACCGGATTACCAGGTTCCACAATTAACGTAAGCGGTTCATAATGGGAAGTGAATGCCACCATCCCTTTCCCCTCAAGCCTGACATTGAATAACCCCCCCGCCAGTAAACCGGCAATGCGCCGCATCATTTTTATATCCCATTGAATGCCCGGTTCAAAGGCGAGTAAATCATTTCCGTTGACACAGATGGATTCGCCATTCAACTGTAAAATTGAAATTTTCTTCCCCTGGTCCGCGACATATAGCTTGCCGGTTCCGGTCGCTTTCATTAAAGATGCACCCTCGCCAGTTAACGCTTTTTTGAAGAGCTTACCTAAACCATGCTCCAAGATTCCTTCCCGTTCGAATTTAATCTGGCCCCGATAAGATACCATCGTCCCCATTTTTGCCCAGATTTGCTCTTCCAGGTTGATTTCCAGAATTCGTTCCGTTTCTAACTCGAATAAGCCCTGCCCTTTATCCTGCTGCTTCGTCTTTTCGACGAATTGATAGATTTGATACTTCTCCATCACTCTGCCACCTCTTTTTGAAGGAGGAATAACCACATGAACGATACCGCTTGCTTTAAATCCTTCGAGAAATGTCCTAGTTTAGTATAGTCGACCCCTCTTTTCGCTACTCCGGTATCAGCGACCGTTTTCCATCCCATTTCCGTTGCCATTTTTTCGAATTCCCATGGCAGCATGGTATTCATGATCACTTCGTCCCCTAATAACCGTTGATAACTGAAATGTTTCCGCGGTTCCGCCGTCGGACCAAGTATCCCGAAACAAACATGCCCCCCGGGCTTCATGATCCGCCAGATTTCCTTCATCACGGTTAAAGGTTCACCCGTATATTCCAACGAATTAATGACCATTGCCGCCTCCATTTCTTCATCTTTGAATGGCAGGTTAGTAAAATCTCCTTGAAGAAATGAAAGATTGGGATGATTGGCCGTTTTCCCTTTTGCAAATTCAATCATGACACTTGATAAATCGACGCCAATCACTTCAAATCCCGCTTCGGCAAGTTTTAATGAACCCACTCCATCTCCACAGCCTATGTCGGCCACTTTCAGACCCGATTGCACATGGCCGGAGATAAACGGAATAATATTATTCCGGCTACCCGTCTCCCACATTTCTTGCGAATTCTTCACCCACATAGGCGCAAAGTCATCCCATTCCTTTTTCGATTCCTTATGCCAAGTATGTATATTCATCGAAAAAACTCCCTTCCAGCCACCAGACCTTAAAATAATTTCAGAAACACACAACATAACTAGGCTATCACCCATCACTGACTCACAAAATACAAGGGCCTGATTATAACTATTCTGTTTCTCATCAATAAAACCTTTTTTTAGAGGCGTTATCATAAGTAACTTAAAAATAAAGATTGATAGGAAAGTTGTTATTATTCGAAACGGTTGAACGGAAGTGCGAGACTCCCGTGCGGGCAGCGGTACAGGCGAGACCTCACCGCCCGTCCTCTGGATAAGCGAACATGGCAGGAAATTTAACCACACCGTATTACTTGGTGAATAGCAACAAAGTATGCGAAACAGCCATTGTGAATACAATCCATTGGGATCAAACATTCTACAAGATGGATTTTTATGGTTAAAGGCAACATGCGCTATTGAATGAAAACGCTACCTGATTTTTAAAATTATTTTTCCTTTAGCCCTTCCCGACTCCGCATATTCCATCGCTTTTTGAGCATCATTAAATGGAAATACCTTATCGATGATCGGTTTGATTTTACCAGACTCAATAAAGTGGGCTATCTCACTCAATTGATCTCCGCTTGGTTTCATAAACAAAAATGAATACTGAACATTATGTTTTTTTTCAAGTGCAGTAAGTTTCTTACTTGCTGCTGTAAACAATACCTTTTTAAATAATCCTAAACCATATTCTTTCGCGAAACGAGCATTTGGCATTCCTGAAACGGAAACAATTTTTCCTCCGTCTTTTATAACCCCGAAAGATTTTTCAAGAGTATTGCCACCAAGTGTATCAAAGACCGCATCGTAATTTTTCAGGATGTCTTCAAATTTTTCTGTCTTATAATTAATTATTACATCTGCACCAAGAGATTTCACTAAATTCATGCCGGCATCACTGGCAGTCGTGGCAACAGTGGCACCCATTAGTTTTGCCAGCTGAATGGCAAAGGTACCGACTCCGCCTGCCCCAGCTTGGATCAAAATCTTTTGTTCTTTTTGTAATTGCAGGATGTCATGTAAGGCTTGATACGAGGTTAAGCCAACCAATGGGATGGATGCCGCTTCCTCAAAGCTCAAATTATGAGGTTTCAAGGCTATATCATTTTCATGAATTGAAATAAATTCGGCAAAAGTTCCGATGTTACTCTTACGTGGACGTGCATATATTTCATCCCCGACTTTAAAGCGGGTCACCTTTGCTCCAACCTTCGCCACGACCCCAGAAAAATCATTACCCAAAATAAGCGGCATTTTATACTTTATTAACAATTTCACTTTCCCATCTCGTATCTTGAAATCAATAGGATTAATGCTAGCTGCATGAATTTCTGCGAGTACCTCATATTCACCGATCTCGGGTGTGGACATTTCTGCCAGACGAAGTGGGGCTTTCCCATATTTATCAATAACCATTGCTTTCATTTCCTATACCTCCAATTAATGATGCGATACTTTCAATAAAACTCCAGCATAAACTTATCAATATCCATCATTAGTGTTTTTAATAAATCTAATTTTGTCCGTACATTAATATAATAAAAATTTTTCGTGCCTTCTTTACGCATTAAAATAACACCGGCATCCCTTAATATCTTAAGATGATGCGATACCGCTGGACGGGAAAGATGCGTTTGTTCAGTGATTTCCCCTACACGCAAACCTGTTTCACAGTCCGTTCCCATTAAAACCAACAAGATGGACTGCCGTGTTTCATCGCCAATCGCCATAAGTACTTTTTGACAATGAATAAAATCTTCTCTAATAACATTTAGTTGGTCGTGTTTATCCATTTAAGTATATGCCTCCAATAAACAGTTCAATCGTTTAAGTTGACGAACCATATCATTGATACAACGATATAATACTATTGTATTCTGTGCAATATTGGGAAAGTAAATCGAGACGGATCAAATCTTAGTAGCGGAAGAGCATTAGCTTTACTTTCAGTGACCAAGATAAGAATCCATGTTTGATGAGTGAATTGTCACGATATGTATTGAACCGTTATCTGCCTTTTAGTGCAGAGATGACACAACCTTATGCGCTAAAAAAGGCACTAAAAAGTGCCCGATGTTCTCCTTCAATTAGTAAAAATAAAGGGTTCCTTGTATTGTCCGCCTTTTACTTGTTTACTGTGGTCGTTCATGCCAAATTGATGTTCGCTGCATTTATTGACTAATACCAATCAGCAAATATCCATCGTCTCTATCCATATTGTTCCATTTAAAAAATAGCTCATGCAAAAGAAATCAAATATAATCACGCAAGTATAACTCTTTCTGAAATCAAAAGGAAAGCTGATTTTAAAGTAGTGGTGCCCCACAAATGATTGGACGTTAGAAATTAAAACAGATCCTTGGGGAGAAAAAGACAATATGCCTAATTTTAATTTACTCAGCTTATAAACATATAAAATGCACTTTCAATAGACTTCCTGTTCCTGTTGGGTTCACCAAATTGATGTTTTTATTAAATCTGCCAGCACCAATAACATAAGGGAGGTTGATGGAGCACTTTTCCTTATCATGGAGTTTGCGCAAACAATGCAATAAAATAGACAATCAAACCTTCTTAGAAAATCATTTTTGTTTCCTTTTTTCACGAAGACAAAAGATAAAAAAATCCTTATTATCCCTGGTTCATAATGGTTTACTTAGCACAAATAATGAAACTATTTAATGAATGATCATTGCCATCTGAAGTGTTCATCAATTCATAATAACCAGTTATCAACGTTTGGATCATCGGAGGCACTTTAATAAAATCTTCACGGATAGCATTTGCATAGCTTTTTTCCCATCGACCGTCTTGCAATAAGCTTGCATCGACTGTAAGTTGTTTGACCACTTCAAAATTTGCTTGTTGGAGCAGCCGTTGAATTTGCGTTTTATGAAAAAGGTTTTGGATATTCCCATCATTTTTTACGAAGTTTGAATGCAAGGCTTGGATGGAAACTGCAAAAAAATGGGAACGTTGCGTACTGCAAGTAAAATCGAGATCCCATTCTGCAAAGCATATATGTTTTGCCAATCCTCGGATTTTTTTAAAATAATTCAATAAATCTTCCGGCTGCTTGAAATACCATGAACAATGGGAAAATACCGCCACTTCAAATGGTATGGTTGCTTCAAAAAGGTCAAAATCCATTTCCAAATGGAAGTCAATCCGTTCTCCTAGTGGAGATTTCTTAATACGTTCAGTTGCTTGACCTACTGTTAATGGTGCTCCGTAATCGGGACCAGCAATATCTAATGCGACAACTCTTCCGTTTTCTCCTACTGCGTCTGCGATTGCAACGGTTGTATCTCCTTGACCACATCCTAATTCCAATACACGCATTCCTTTTTGGATCCCAAAAGCTTCGACTAATTCCATTCGGTGCTGCAACTGAACTTGTTGTATCAAATCTTCTTCAAATAGTTGATAGTTGGATAAAAAAGATCTTGTTTTTTCATTTAATTGAAATGACTTCAAATATCATTCACCCCACATTTGTTGTGTATTGGTCAGCAAGGCTTCCTCAGGAACCATCCTTATTGATGTAGAGCACCAGTTCGCTCATTAGTGATAAGGGACTTGAAATTCAATACTGAAAATTTCAATCAGAAGTACTTCAATTTTGAGAACCTTGTTGCCGCCATTTCACAAGCTTCCAGTCTCCTTGCCAGATCATCTTCAAGATTACTGCAATCACCCATTTCATTAATAAAATCACATGGTTAATTTACAAACTAACTTATTCGCAGGATTTCTTTCTCCTTGGATAAAATTATTGATACCATTAATGAAATATACCTTTCGTAAGGTTATCTAAAGAATCATACGTTAAAAAGGCCGCCAATTAGCAGCCTTTTATGGCGGTAAGGTACTGTTCGTTCATTCAACCTTTACTGCCGAAATGATTAGGAACATAGGTCTTCGGTTTTCCTCTTTCATTTCAGGAACAGTTTTTACCATTTCATCAGAAGGCATAGGTTCCTTGACTGCGCTTATGCTGAACCCCGCACCAATCAAGTCATTTATATATGTCGAAATCGTTCGATGGTATTTTACAACGTTATCAGTTAAGAAGGTTGTTTCCCGTCCCCCTTCTGATTGATAGTTATCCACTGGCCAATGAAGACGATTTCCTTGTTCATCGAAATACCAATCTTGATCGTTTCGAGAAGTAAAGATTGGATGTTCAACTGAAAAAACAAAAGTCCCCCCAGGCTTTAGGCAATCATAGACCTTTTTGCAGATTGCTTCATACGACTTAATGTAGTGAAAAGCCAACGAACTTATAACTACATCAAATGTAGAGTCCGAAAAAATGATGTCTTCAATTGGCATTTCAATATATGAAATTAAAGGGTCATCTGTTTTTTCACGGGCTTTTTGAAGCATTTTAGCAGAAATATCTACACCTATCACAGAACTTGCTTGTTGTTCGCGAGCAAATCGGCAATGCCAACCGAAACCGCAGCCCAAATCAAGTATACTTTTATTTCGCAGTTCTGGTAATAGCTTTTTTAATACATGCCATTCTCCAGCAGCTTCAAGACCTTTGATGGATCGCGGCATTTGTTCATATGCAGAAAAGAAATCAGGATTATCGTATTTGTTTTGCTTCATTATATATGCATCTCCAATATTTTAAAATGGCCTCCTAAGATTAATAACACTCTATTTCAGGAGGCTATCCATCTTCTTCTTACCATATCTTTCACCTCAATATCTTTGATAAGTCTCTACCTAAATCATAACAGATGCATCGACATGTAATCCAGGTTGCTTCATGCAACAGATGAAGCAACCTGCAAGCAATTTTAAAGGTTTCCCAGGAATGGACTACAAAGGAAAGCGATAAAAATCTTCTTATTTGAAATGGAATGCATCATCAATGAAAAATCCCACGTTCAAAAACGCAGCCAGCTGGCTGCCCTCTTATAATGCTAACGCATTTCGCAGCTCTGTTTAGTAGGTCAGCGTCATCGCTGTTCGCTTGATCGATTTGCATGAATGCCTCTCCACAAAGTGATGCGGAATGATAGACCCAGTCGGAGCATCTCCAGTTTGCAGCTTCTGAATGATGCTTTTAGCTGCCTGATATCCTAAATCAAAAATATTTATATCTACAGAAGTCAATCCATGGAATGATGGTTCAGGAAAAAGAACCTGATTGAAGCTGACGATTGATATTTCCTCAGGAGTCCGTAGGCCCATTTCCCGTAGAGAATGCACAACGCCAAGTGCCAAAAAATCATCACTCAATACCAAAGCAGTTGGTGGTTCGTCGATTGATAGGATTCTTTTCGCAGCGGCTTGTCCACCTTCATGTGAAAAATCCTCATGTATGATATATTCCCCGCTTAGGACGATACCAGCCCTTTTCAATGCACGTTCGTATCCAAATAAACGATCTAAAGTTTTGACAAAGGTTAAATCGTCGCCAATGAATCCAATTCTTTCATGTCCTAATTGAATAAGGTAATCTGTTGCTTGTTCGGCAGCCAAGACATTGTCGTTATCTACATACGTGATCTCTTCAATGAAATCATATGGTTTTCCTATACTGACGAACGGAAAGGCCCTATCTCGTAAATAGGTGAGAATATGATCATTCATCCTTGAATACAAAAGGATGACCCCATCCACTATTCCCCCTTGAACCATCTTCACGACTCCCTCGTAGATTTCATCTTCCGTTTTCCCAGTGCTTAATAACAGGGAGTACTGCTCTTTTTGAGCCCCTTCACTAAGACCCTGGAGAATGGCAGGGAAAAATAGATTTTGATAAAAAACGTTTGACGAACTTGGTAGGACCAGGCCAATGATTCTGGTTGATCGTTTGGCAAGACTTCGAGCTATAAAGTTTGGATGATAGCCTAACCTTTCCATTATCTTTCGAACACGCACCTTTGTTTTTTCGCTTATACGAGGATCATTCGAAATCACTCGAGAAACCGTTGATGGCGCAACATTCGCCCTTTGTGCCACTTCTTTTATCGTGATGGCCATGCGCTGTTTCCCCTCTCCCCTCTTTAACATTTATAGGCTTCATATAAAAAGATGAATCAATAAAATCTTCTCTAACTGGAAGTGTCTTTTATTTTCGTGTGAATAACATGTAAATACTTTATATCGATTATCTTATTCAAAAAATTTCAATATTTCAATCTCTTTTTTATGCAAATTAAATAAAAAAGTTTCACACCCTTTTGCGTAAAATTCTTCATCGATGCACGCTGGCTAAACTTTTTGAACACTCGAATCACTAAACGCACGCGTGACATACCTTCATTCAAATAAAAATTTTGTTACGAACCCCTTAAGAGTAAATCAACCCTTTTCCTGCATGAAGGAATCAGTTTTGTTAAAAGATCCATTACCGGAGGAGGGTTTCATGACCATCATGCCCCCCTTTGAAGAGCTTGGAACGAAACTTTTCGCTCATTTTCTGCTTTTTAGAATGAGCGCCCGCCAAACCAGACGTTAACCTAAGCAAGATAAAGTGGTACCCAGTGAAGGGGGAACATGACATTCTCTAGTTCTCTTCCGAGGGCTTGTTGCCTGTATGGGGCATCATGTATGTCTTTACTCAATGGATGAACTACGTCACGGTTTAGTTTTGCGAATTTTCGAAAATTAGCATTGCGAAATTCGGACAAATCAAATAAAATCATTTTAAGGTAATTACTCTTTTATTACCTTAAAAATACCAACTGAGTTATTGCTTATGGATTAAGCTAAAAGATCCTACTGGTTAAATAAAATGATGTTCGACCCATTAAGGATAGCTCGTTTCCAGCGTATTAACGAATAAATTTGAAAGGAGTTAGAGTACCTTATTAAAATATTCATCGTTCATGTGTATTAGAATCATTATGCTAGTTACAGGGAAAATCAATATACCCCATTTAAGAGAGAGGGAATTTCATGAATCAAGAGCAATATTTGAAGAAAAAAATGGGATTTTGGTCACTTACTGCACTATCTCTTGGAGGAATCATTGGATCGAGTTGGCTTTTTGGACCATGGAATACAGCAAAAATGGCTGGACCAGCTGCAATAATGTCTTGGGTCATTGCTGCATTCGTCATCACTCTAATTGCTCTTGTTTATGCTGAATTAGCAAGGGTAAGACCAGAAACCGGGGGGTTAGGCCGTTATCCCCTCTATTCCCACGGAAGATTGCTTGCTACAGTGACTAGTTATTCAATTTGGCTTGGTTACTGTGCTACTGCACCCGTTGAATCATCTGGAGTCATTCAATATGCCAATGAATTCTGGCCAGGCCTATATGATATATCCAAGGAACAACTAACGACAACGGGAATTCTAGCAGCGACTGTCCTAATGGTATTTTTTGTTGTGGTGAATTATTTTGGAGTCAAATTATTTGCAGTCACGAACACTATTATTACCACTATTAAATTTTTAGTACCTGTCCTAACCATCATTGCTTTTTTTATGACAGGTTTTCATGAAGAGAATTATACAAGTCATGGATTTGCCCCCAATGGATATGGCGCAGGATTAAGCGCAATCTTAACTAGCGGTATATTTTTTGCTTATACCGGATTTGGGAATGTCGTAATGATGAGTGGCGAGGTGGTAAACCCGAGGCGGAATATTCCGCTTGCTCTTATCACATCGCTAGGAGTCTCAGCCATTTTATATGCTTTACTTCAAATCGTTTTTATAGGGGCCGTGCCTCCTGAAATGCTGGCTAATGGTTGGAGCGGAATTAAATTCGACTCTCCATTTGCGAATTTAGCACTTATGGCGAATATGGTTTGGTTGTCTTGGACCATAACAGCAGACGCAATGATTTCACCAACCGGATCAGCGCTAGCCTATACTGCTGGAACTTCAAGACATGTCTTTGGGATGGCTAAAAGTCGATTCCTCCCATCTTATTTCGGAACGATCAATAAAAAATTTGGAGTTCCAACACGTGCACTTACCCTCAATTTTCTTATTGGGCTGCTTTTCTTATTTCCTTTAAAGAGTTGGACTGCCATTGTAGCCATTGTCGGATCAATCGGTATTTTCAAATATGCTTCAGCATGCGTCACAGTAATGGTGTTTCGTAAGGTTGGTTTAACCAAAGACAACGGTATCCCCGGCATGAATTTCATTGCTCCTTTAGCTTTTGTTTTTGCCACTCTTCTTATTTATTGGACAAATTGGAGTAGGATTCAACTTGCCATTTGGGGATTAGCGATTGGAATTGTCGGATATTTAATCACTCATTTTATCAATAAACATAAATCGATAGAAATCATCGGTGGAATCTATCTTGTTATTTATATTTTGATGCTCGTCGGTGTATCATCAATCGGAAATTTTGGTGGCAAGGGTATTATCCCAGAGCCATTCATGTCTTACATCGTGGCAATAATCGGATTCGTTTTTTACTACTTCGCTGTTTATAACGGTGTGTGGTATATGCGAAACAAGGGGAACATTCAAGAATTGCAAGATATGGATAACACGGATAGTTAACTAAATTTGATATTTCAAAAGGAGAAATGGTCATGAAGTTATGGGGCGGGCGTTTTAGATCGGAAGAAAATAAATTAATGGAGGACTTTAATAGTTCCCTTCAGGTTGATAAAAGACTTTATTTTGAAGATATTAAAGGAGGTATTGCTCATGTAAATATGCTTGTGAAATGTGAATTGCTTACCAAGAGCGAAGGAGAAAGCATTAGAAAGTCTCTTCTTTCGATATTGGAAGATATCGAGAACGGAACATTGTTGATCGAAGGGGATTTTGAGGATATTCATAGTTTTGTTGAAGCAACCTTAACAGAACGAATTGGTGAAACAGCAAAAAAACTCCATACAGCAAGAAGTCGTAATGATCAAGTTGCTTTAGATATCAGGCTTTACGCTAAAAATAAGGCATTAGAGGTGATCGAGCATATAGAAGATCTTCAACATAGCCTGGAACAAAAGGCAAAAGCGAACAATGTGATCATGCCAGGATACACCCATCTACAGCGAGCGCAAGTCGTAACTCTTAAGCACCATTTAATGGCCTACTTTAGCATGCTGGATAGGGATAGAAAAAGAATTCATAATGCAATTGAAATGATGAACGAAAGTCCACTTGGATGCGGAGCTTTGGCCGGTACGACTCATACGATAGACAGGGAAATGACAGCAGAGGAGTTGGGGTTTTCAAAACCCATGAACAATTTCCTCGATGGTGTTAGCGATAGGGATTACCTCTTAGAATTGATGTCTGGTTTTTCCATCATCATGATGCATGTTAGCAGATTAAGTGAAGAACTGATTTTATGGAGTAGTCAAGAGTTTAAATTCATTAGTATCGATGATGCATATTCTACAGGCAGCAGTATTATGCCTCAAAAGAAAAATCCTGACGCAGCAGAGCTTATAAGAGGAAAAACAGGACGGGTATACGGTTCTCTTACTTCCCTTTTAACAACGATGAAAGGGTTGCCATTGGCTTATAATAAAGATATGCAGGAAGATAAAGAACCATTTTTTGATGCGTTGGATACTGTTTTGTCTTGTCTGGAGATCATGTCCAAGATGATTTCCACGATGAAGGTGAATACTGAAAATATGAAAAAAGCTGTAAAATATGGCTTTCTCAATGCAACGGAAGTCGCCGATTATTTAGTTAGCAAAGGTGTTGCATTCAGGGATGCCCACAGTATCGTCGGCTCCATCGTCATTTATTGTGAAGATACTAATAAACCAATAGAAGAGCTGACACTGGACGAATTGAAGAGTGTGAATCCATTAATTGATGAAGACTTATATGACTTTATCGACTATCAAAATATATTAAATAAAGGCATTAAGGTGAACTTATTAAAATGATCTAGTACCTTCCAATCGAGGAGCCATTGGCATGGAATATTAATACGTTCCATGCCTATGACTCTTTTTTAGATCGCATTTTATATTCTTCTTAAAACATATAATCAAGTTCCTTTTGGAATCACGTGTTAAAACATTTTCCAAATGACGAAGGATTAAACTTTAATTCCCTTTAATTTAAAGATACTATTAAAAGTAAGTAAATTTAGGGAACCAAGGAGAAAAATATGTATAAAATTGGAGTAGTCGGTCCTTATTCATCTGTTGAGCGCATTATTGACTTGGGTAAAGAATATGCGTCGATCATGGAATTTAAAGCCTATCCCTATGAGGATTTCAGAGAAACTGAAAAAATCGTTTCGACATTCAATAAAGATGTGGATGTTTGGTTTTTTTCAGGTCAAATTTCATATATGGTCGCGAAAAACACGGTAGGCCTAGGGGAAAATCTAGTGTATATCGATCATACTGAATCTGGCATCTATAAAAGTCTTTTGCATATGGGATATTTTCAAAAGGAGTTTTTAAGTAAAGTAAGTATCGATGAAATAACGACAACCCACTTAGAGCAGGCGTTAAAACAAATTGATATCACACCAAAAGAAATGTATATAAAGAATTTCGATATTAATTCAACCACGGAAGAATTGATCGCATTCCATCTTGACCTATGGAAATCGGGAAAAACGGAAGGTGCACTGACTTGTTTCGAGGCCGTATATCTAAATTTAAAAGAAGCAGGAGTTCCGACCTATCGTATATCTACAACCGATATGGAAATTCGCCAATCATTAAGAATCCTTGCAGAAAAATCGAGAACTTTTTACTTTAGAGACACCCAAATCGGTGTCCAAATCATTGAAATCGAACATTTCGAGAAAATATTTGAGAAAGCTAAAAGCTCGTACCATCTACAATTCTTAGAAATAAAATTAAAAGAAACCCTTCTTAGGTTTTGCGAACTGCTAGAGGGTTCATTAGTTGAGA
The DNA here is from genome assembly GCF_037992945.1 of Peribacillus sp. FSL E2-0218. Taxonomy (NCBI): domain Bacteria; kingdom Bacillati; phylum Bacillota; class Bacilli; order Caryophanales; family Bacillaceae; genus Peribacillus; species Peribacillus sp. FSL E2-0218. Next base: position 2,929,935 of record NZ_CP150304.1, read on the forward strand.
AGGGAAATGGCCGTTATTTTATCTTTAGTACACGAGGTACAATTGAATCCAAAATAAAAGATTTAAAAGATACTGTCTTTTTGTTGTCTAACGAATCCAATGCTACCGTGACCGTAGGAATTGGATATGGCCAAACCCTTCACTCAGCAGAAATAAACGCTCAGCGTGCCATCCAGCTTTCAAAAGAAAAGTCAGAGAAGGGCATCGTTATCGTACAAGAGGACGGAACAATGATCCAATCCGTGGGGGAAGAAAAGGAATTACGTTTTTCTTACCGGATAGACGACAAGGATTTTATGGAAAAACTAAAAAAAGCCAAAATCAGTGTGAAAAACTATAATAAATTATATGCTTTAGTTAAAAGATTGAAATTGAACGATTTTACAATAAAAGATTTAACGACGCATCTTTATTGGGATGAAAGTAATGCACGGCGTATTGTAGTAAATTTATGTGAAGTTAATTTAGCAGAAATCATTGGTGAAGAGTCTTCTTCTTCTCGCGGAAGGCCAAGTAAAATTTATCGTCTAAAATAAGTAGGCCTTTTTCGGGTTTGCTTTATAGGTCAACGCCCTCCACTTTCGCAATAATGAATTTTTAATATGGCATATCGGTATTGAGAAATCATGGATCACACTCCCTCCACCCAAAAAGGAGCTGTTGAATAGCTCCTCGTAAGGGTATTTTATATTTATCTTCCTTACCCCATTATTCGAATTCGGTATAACAGAATAAAAGCCTTTTCAATTAAGGCTTTCTGCCCCCTTTGCGGAAGGAGTATTCTGCTTTCAATGTCACATCTCTCCTTGCGCTTTAGTTCATGAAGAAAAAAAAGCTGGCAGCACCCTGATCTCAACTAACGTATAGGCTAGTTTAATCAATTGTAAATTTCCCCATAAAAGAACTACACCTCATTTGTTGGATGGCGGTATGCTCTGGGGAAAATGAAATAAATTTTTCGGATCATATTTCTCCTTTATTTTTTGAAGTTTTGCAAAGTTCGAGCCGTAATATGCTTTTCCAAAATTTTTAATATTTTGGTCTGGAACATTAACATAGGAACCCTGTACATATGGTTTTATTAACTTACGCACCCTTTCAACCGATTCAAGATTCATAGATTCTTGTGATTTTTTTTCCCAACTAGCATTCCATTCCACATAAAACAATGGATTACGCCAAAAGAAGGCTGTTTGATCGCTAGGTACTCTGCTTAAAGCCCCACCCCAATTGATAAAAAAGAAATTGGATTCTGTCCCAGTCGCTTCCTCCAAAAACTTCTTCATGATTGAAATTGGTTTTTCCGGCCAAAGATTAAGTCCCCAAGCCGAGGAGAATTTAACATACTGATCAGATCTACCAGGGATTGGTTCGTCAGGGTCCAAGAAATCTATAGCGTCCGGATAAGATAATGTTTCGATAACGATTTGCGTTGGTGTTCCAGAATTCATTAAAGGTTTCAATAATTTAATGAGCTCAGTTTTTGAACCGAGGAAAATTCCTTCGGCATGACACAATCCATTTACTTTGCTGAAAATCTCAAGAATACACCCTAATCGTTCATCTACGAACGGCGCCCATTTTTGCCAAGCACGACATACTGTCTCCAATTGTTCCCACGGCCAAATGATATTGAAGACGGTTGCAGTTTTAGGGGCACGGCGAACTTTAAATGTGTACTCGGTATTATACCCAAAATTACCTCCCCCTCCTCCCCTGGAAGCCCAAAACAAATCCTTGTTTTTCTCCTTGTTTGCAAGAATGATCCTGCCTTCTGCATCCACTGTTTTCAATGCAAGGAGGTTATCACTTATAAGACCAATCGATCGTGAGAGCACTCCAAATCCACCGCCCATCGTAATTCCTCCGATGCCAACGGTTGGACTGTCTCCAAACGGAGCCATAAACCCTTTTTTAGCTAATCCTTTTACAAGCGGCCCTACATGAATTCCTGTTTGAACGGTGGCCATTGCCTTTTTTTTATTTACATGCACCTTTTGCATATCACTTACATCAATGACAATTCCCCCCTTCACGACTGAGAGGTCCTTATCAAGGGCATGACGGCCACTTCTCACACGCACGGGTGCTTTATTCTTACGTGCCCATTTAATGGCATTACTTACATCAACGGTATTTTGTGCAAAAACAAAGACCAAAGGAAGAGTATCAACATAAGGGTTCCAATTCTTGATGGCTTCTTTATAGCCAGGGTCTCCCATGAAAATCACTCGTCCTGTTAACTCTTTAGATCCCATGCATTCCACTCCCATTCAAAACTTTTGTAGATTATCAATTGTATGAATGGAGAATTGATACTATGAAGAAAAGTTAGAGATCAGGATTTCCTTCTTCCACCCTCCTTCCCGGATAATTACTACTTATCTTCATTCTTAAACTTGCCCCTTGAATAAGAACAGACTATGGCAGCCTGTATTTTTGTTACTCAACAGGGAAAATCATTTGGGCTATTCCAATGTAGAACGATAATGACTTTATGGTTTAATCTATGAGTGAAAACAAAGTTGATTGGAGCGGGTGTTCAAGATTACTGCGGGAAAAGCGTGTCTACGAGAGAACACGCAGGCGGTAACGGACCGCCTCTTCATAAGCGAGTTCCTCCTGTTAAAATCAACGTCCACATTGTACAGACATAAAAAAAAGCAGACAAATTCGATTTTCATCGAGTTTGTCTGCTTTTTGAAAGCTGCCATCGGCAACTTATTTTGGATTCTCTTCATTTCTTTTTTGTATCTTTCGTAGTTCCTCGACACGCTCAGGAACTTCCTCAAAAAATTCCACAAGGTCACCAATCCTATCGATGGCATTCCAACTAAGGTGGTGTTCAATTCCTTCAACATCATGATAAATATTTTCTTCCTTAACCCCTATCAATCTTAGCATCTGTTCCAAGAGTTCATGACGATATACAAGCCTTTTCCCGACTTTTTTCCCGTTAGCCGTTAAAACGAGGCCACGATACTTTTCATAGATCAAATATTTTTCTTGATCGAGTTTTTGAACCATTTTTGTCACAGAAGATGGATGGACGGAAAGATTTTCAGCAATATCGGAAACCCTTGCATACCCTTTTTCTTCAATAAGTAAATAAATTTGTTCTATGTAATCCTCCATGCTTGGTGTAGGCATTCGGAATCCTCCCATTTCAAAAGCATATCTAAAAATATTACTATATATACGTCCCTGAAACAAGCCGTTATCGTCCCAGGGGGCCATTACATGCAGTTTTTGATTAATTTTGCTTGACGGCTTGTCCTGCGGGGAATGTAAAATTGATTTTCTTTTCCGATTCGGACCATGATAAAATCGCATCAAAGGTCTTTTCGCCTTTTTTAAACCCGCTTATCAAGTCCGTTTCCCCGCTCGCCAGCAGCTTTTTGATATTGGCTTGGCTAATTTTCTTATTAAGGATTTTTTTCGAGATCGTAAAGTTACACTTCGTTTTTTGATAACTCACACATCCATAAAATTCGCCTTTATCGACAACTTTGGAACCGCATAGCTTACAATTGCCTACGGATGCCGAACTCCTCTTTTTAGGGCCGCTCCTTTGAATCGATTCGATATCCAGCCCTTGAAAATCCCAGCTTTCCGACGACTCCACAGCATCACTGATGATTTTTGCCGACATTTTTTTAACGGCTTCCATAAAGGCTCCGGCTGAAGCCTTCCCTTCACCAATTTCCCTTAATCGCTGTTCCCATTTGGCTGTCATCTCTGGCGAGGCGAGGATTTTCTCCCCAATGGCTGTAATCAGCACTTTTCCTTTATCGGTTGCAAATACCTGGTTCTTTTTGACATCAATGTATTTACGGTCTTTAAGCATGGTAATGATGCCTGCTCGTGTTGCTTCGGTGCCAAGGCCTTCCGTTTTCATCAGGACTTTTTCCAACTCTTCATTATCCAGATGTTTTCCTGCCGTTTTCATCAAGGTGATCAGCTGGCCCTCCGTATAGCGCTTTGGCGGCTGCGTTTTTCCTTCCTTCACCTTAATCTTGGCGACCTTTCCGGAATCCCCTTTTGAAACCTGCGGCAATAGGACATCATCATCTTCTTTGTCATTTTGGAAAATGACCTTGCGCCATCCTTCTTGGATCTGTTGCTTGCCCTTTGAAATGAATTCGGCACGCCTATCGACAAGCGTCTTAATGGTTGTATAATCAAAAATCGCCTTTTCATAATGGGCGGCAATCAGCCTCCTGACCACCAAGTCATAAATATTGCGTTCTTCAGCGGAAAGACGCTTTGGATCGGTAACCTGCTCCGTCGGAATTATGGCATAGTGATCCGTCACTTTCTTTTCATTTACATACCGTTTATTATTCATGATGCTCGGCTGCGGCAAGGGGAAAAGGGATTCATATTCCGAAAAGCCGCTTAGCTTTTGCAAGATATCAGGGAATGTCGCGGCTTCCCCCTCTGTCACATAGTTGGAGTCGGAACGTGGATATGAGACGATTCCTTTTTGATATAAGCTTTGAACGATATCGAGAGTCTGCTTTGGTGAATATTTATAAATCTTATTCACGGTTGCCTGCAATGACGATAGATTGAACAGCAAAGGAGGCTGAAATTCCTTTCTTTCTGTAGCCATTTCGGCTATTTCCGCTTCCTTGTCCTTACAGAAAGCGGCAATCTTTTCAGCAAGTTCTTTTGATTTTATTCTTGAATCGTTGTTCTGCTGCCATTTACCCTGGTATTTATTACCATCCATCTTGAAGTCAGCGAACACTTCCCAGAACGGTTCAGACTTGAACTGTTCAATCTCCATTTCACGCTTCACGATCAAAGCGAGGGTGGGAGTTTGAACCCGTCCAGCTGAGAAAACATCCGATACACCCTTCTGCTTCAATAAAATGCTATACGCCCTGGATGCATTCATGCCAACAACCCAGTCTGCACATGCCCTTGTATAGGCTTCATGATAAAGCGGTCTTGTTTTTTCTTCGCTGATCAGGTTCTGGAATCCTTCATAAATGGCTTTCGGAGTCAAAGAGGAAATCCATAAACGCTTCATCGGCTTATGGATGCTGCATAAATTCACGATATTGCGTACAATCAATTCTCCTTCACGCCCTGCATCGCCGGCATGGATGATTTCATCGACATCCTGCTTCCTAAGCAACGTCTTCACGACATTGAATTGCTTAGCCTTTTGCCTGGTCACTTCATATTGAAACCTCTCTGGAATCATCGGTAACGTATCCAGCGACCATTTCTTCCAATTTGCATGATATGTCTCCGGCGATACGAGTTGACACAAATGCCCGACTGCCCATGTCACATAAGCACCATCGGGAAAAAGTTCATTCGCCATGATTTCTATATATCCCTGTTGCTTCTTCGTTTTAAATTGAGCTGCCAACGTTGAACCTTGATCCGGTTTCTCCGCTATGATTAGCTTCATGTTCATCTTCACCTAATCCGTAACAAAATATCTTTCCCTATTTATTATACCTTAATTATTTCAATCGGCTATAGATGAGTTCGGATTAAACCATAGGAAAATGATGATTGAACATTCATAAAACTCCAACCGGATATCGGAAAAGCTATCTGGTCGAAAGGTTCATTATATACCCCGATCCAGCCAAAAGAAGTAGAAAAAGAGAGTTCATTGAACCCTCCTTTTCTACACTATTTTAGTTGGTCCAATGCTATATTCAACGTTAATACATTCACCCGGGGGTCCCCGAATACTCCTAATGACCGTCCTTCAGTATGTTTATCAACAAGATTATATATACTTTTTTCAGATACACCTCGCTCTTTAGCAATGCGTGATACCTGAATTTTCGCCCCTTGGGATGAAATATTTGGATCAAGGCCCGAACCGGAATTGGTCAGTAAATCAGCAGGTATCTCCTCTTGTTTGACAGTAGGGTTATCTTTTAGAAATGTTGCCAAATCTTTTTTTGTGCGCTTGATCATGTCCTCATTGGATGGGGCATAATTGGGTGTACCTGATCCTGTCGCATCATATTCTATAGAAGAAACACGACCATGAAAGTAGCCCGGCTCTTTAAAAGATTGACCAATTAGTTCAGAACCTATGATTTTTCCTGATTCGTTTTTTATTAAACTGCCATCTGCTTTTGCAGGCATTATAACTTGAGCAACACCTGTCATTAGTAACGGATAGGCGATTCCACACATAACAAGGAGCACTAAACTTAAGCGAATATTTTTCAACATGAATTCTCACCCTTACTTTTAATTTTAAGCTACTTGTAGCATGACCAGCAGTATATCGATAAGTTTAATTCCTATGAAAGGAACGATCACGCCGCCCAAGCCGTATATGAACAAGTTCTTTTTAAGTAATTTTGAAGCACTCATAGGAACATATTTCACACCCTTCATTGCCAATGGGATGAGAAGGGGGATAATGATAGCATTAAAAATTAAAGCTGATAAAATGGCACTTTGTGGTGTAGCCAGATTCATGATGTTTAAAGCCTTCATCTGAGGAATGGCCAACATGAACATAGCTGGAATAATTGCAAAGTATTTGGCCACATCATTAGCAATACTGAAGGTTGTCAAAGCGCCCCGTGTCATGAGTAACTGTTTCCCGATTGCCACTACTTCGATTATTTTTGTAGGGTCAGAATCCAAATCCACCATATTCGCCGCTTCCTTCGCTGCGATGGTTCCTGTATTCATCGCCAATCCAACGTCTGCCTGTGCCAATGCAGGAGCATCATTCGTCCCATCTCCCGTCATCGCCACAAGTTTGCCTTGTGCTTGTTCCTGTTTAATGACCGAAATTTTATCTTCAGGCTTCGCTTCAGCAATAAAATCATCTACTCCCGCTTCTTTTGCAATGGTACTAGCTGTCAATGGATTATCACCGGTACACATAACGGTTTTTATGCCCATTTTCCGCAATTCATCAAAGCGTTCCCTCATGCCTGGTTTTACTGTATCCTTCAAGTAAATGACACCCAGTACACAGTTCCCTTCTGTAACAACAAGTGGAGTACCGCCAGCAGTTGCGACTTCATTCGTAATGCTTTCTAAATCGCCAGGAACTTTTCCACCTTGCTGCTGTATATATTGTCTAATTGAATCAGCAGCACCTTTTCTGATTTTTCTACCATCAGAAAAGTCTGTACCACTCATCTTGGTTTCAGCCGTGAACTCAATTCCAACTGTCCCGGCTTTATCTAATTCTTTATCAGATAAACCGGCTTTTTTAGCAAGTTCGATGACAGATCGGCCTTCAGGCGTTTCATCGTGTAATGATGAATGAACAGCCACTTTATTTAACTTAGCTTGGCTTATCCCCTTAACCGGTAAAAAAGCTGAAGCCATGCGGTTCCCATGGGTGATGGTTCCTGTTTTATCGAGGATGATGGTATTAATGTCACCAGCTGCTTCGACAGCTTTTCCCGACATGGCAATGACGTTAAATTGAGTAACCCTATCCATACCCGCTATCCCAATGGCAGACAATAGGCCCCCAATAGTCGTTGGGATTAAACAGACCAGTAATGCCACTAAGGTGGTGATGGGTAATGTGACTTTAATATAAGAAGCAATTGGTACTAGTGTCGTGCAAACAAGCAAAAAGATAAGGGTCAAACTGACTAGCAGGGTGCTCAATGCAATTTCATTAGGGGTTTTTTGTCTTTTAGCTCCTTCAACGAGATGGATCATTCGATCAAGAAAGGATTCACCTGGGTCCGAAGTGACGACAATTTTGATAAAGTCACTGATGACTTTCGTTCCTCCAGTCACCGAACAGAAGTCCCCACCTGATTCCTTGATTACGGGAGCTGATTCCCCAGTGATTGCGGACTCATCTACAGCTGCTACTCCTTCAATGACATCACCGTCGGTTGGAATTATATCATTGGTTTCCACCAAGACAATATCACCTTTGCGGAGTTCTGTGGCATCCACTATCTTTATATAACCATCTTTTTGGAATAATTTTGCCTTAGTATCCTGTTTCGTCTTTTTCAAACTATCAGCTTGCGCTTTACCCCGCCCCTCTGCTAATGCTTCGGAAAAGTTAGCAAAGAGTATTGTAACCAGCAGTATTACGCTTACGGCAATGTTATAACCTCTATCCGATGTTCCTCCAAAAAAGTTTGGGAGTATGGATAGTAAAAGAGTGATAACAAATCCTATTTCAACTACAAACATGACAGGATTTCGAGCCATTATTCTTGGATCTAACTTTTTAAAGGCATCTTTTATAGCTTTCCAGACAATTTCCTTATTGAGAGTCCCATTACGCTTTGTACTCATTTTAGAATACTCCTTTTCTTCGTTTATCTAATTGTAAGCCATTCGGCTACCGGTCCGAGTGCAATGACCGGGAAGAACGTCAATGCCCCTATAACCGAAACCGTTGCCAAGAGAATGACCAGGAAAGTGCCATTATCCGTCTTGAACGTTCCAATCGTCTCGGGAACTCGTTTCTTAGTAAGTAAAGATCCTGCGACAGCGATTAGTGCAATCATGGAAAAGTAGCGGCCAAACAGCATGACCATTCCGGTGGATATATTCCAAAATGGAGTGTTATCCCCTAAACCTTCAAAACCGGAGCCATTATTGGCGGCTGAGGAGGTAAACTCATAAACAACCTGCGAAATTCCATGAAAACCCTGATTAGAAATAACCGAAGTGCCCATTTGTGTAGCTAAAGCAATGGCTGACGGAACTAAGATGAATAATGGATGCAAAAGGATGGCAATGGCTATTAGTTTCATTTCCCTGCCTTCAATTTTCTTCCCTAAAAACTCCGGCGTACGTCCAACCATCAATCCAGCAATGAAAACTGCCATTATTGCGTACATAAGGATATTGACCGTACCTACTCCATCACCGCCGAACACACAGTTCAACATCATTTCTGCCAATGGCACTAATCCGCCAAGCGGAGTAAGCGTATCATGCATATTATTGACCGTACCTGTCGTAGCAGCTGTCGTTACGGCTGTGAAAAGGGCACTCTGAGCGATTCCAAACCGAACCTCCTTGCCCTCCATACTTCCATTCTCTTGAGATATTCCCATTTTTTCTAATGATGGATTTCCATTTTGTTCACTGAAATACGTAACACCTAAAAACACAAGGAACATTAATCCCATTGCCGTAAAAAGAAACCACCCTAGTTTTTTGTTTTTTGCCATATACCCAAACGTTAAGGGGAGTGCTACAGGTATCAGGAACATAGATAGAATCTCTAAGATATTGGTGAAACCATTAGGATTCTCATAGGGATGTGCCGAGTTGACACCAAAGAATCCACCGCCATTTGTCCCTAAATGTTTAATCGACTCCAATGCCGCTACAGGTCCGCGTGCAATATTCTGTGTCGCATCTTCCAATGTAGTGGCAACGGCTGTGGGATCAAGGGTTTGCGGCACCCCTTGGGATACTAGGACAAGCCCGATTAAAATAGATAACGGCAGAAGCATCCTGGTGATGGAACGAATTAAATCCACATAAAAATTCCCCATACTGCGCTGCCCGGTCAGACCTCTGAAAAAGGCCATACAGAGCGAAAGGCCGGTAGCCGGTGTCGTGAACATCAAAAATATGATGACGACCATTTGCGATAAATAAGAAAGTCCCGATTCCCCGCTGTAGTGCTGCAAATTAGTATTGGTAAGGAAACTTGCAGCAGTATTGAATGCCAATAACGGATCCATATTGGCTATATTACTTGGATTACCTGGTAATACGCCTTGAAAGCGAAGGATCAAGTACGAACTAATAAACATGACCATATTACTCAAAAGTAGGGCCTTAGCATATTGCTGCCAGTTCATATCACCCGTATGGATACCAGATAGTTTAAAAATGCCCCGTTCTATTCCCCCAAACATTCGATCTTGTTTTGTTGTTTCAAGGGAATAAACATTAACTAAGTATTTCGCCAGCGGTATGGCAATAATAATAACGAGTGCCAATACCAGACCGATTTGAAAATAATCCATTTGCATTTCCTCCGTTTTGTAGCGATTAATATTTTTCCGGATAAATTAAAGCATGAACCAAGTACAACGAAAGTGCTCCAACAATAATGAATAAAAGCATGCTACTACTCTCCTTTTTTTTCGATAACTTTGTTACAAAAATGGAGAAATCCAAAAAACAGCAAGAATGAAAAAGTTGTAAGTGACACCGAAAAAAGATCCATCATCATCTCTCCTTCCAAGCGATGAATATATTAAACAATTAAAATGGCTCACCCCCTTAAAGTTATTAGGTTCCGCTTGTTAGCAGCCAGTCATAGCTGTAACCGTCTGGTTTACTGACGATGACAAAATCGGCTCCCATTTTTTTATATAGACTGGAATTTCGATGATGATGAGTGACAACAAACAGCCTAAAATGTTTGAGCCCTGAAAAAATCCTCACAAGATTGATTCCATCAAGTAGACAATTTGGGAACAAATAAATACAGCTATACCGGTTTGATTTATCAACCATTAATCCATCACAATCCTCCAGTTCTCTTGTCGGCATCAACCATTCTTCATCATAATCTACAATTTCCAAGTTACTTGTATCCGTGTGGGTGGCTCCTATACTTCCCTTTACAGATTTGTATAAATCCCCTTTTCCAACAATCAGCACTTTTCTCATGCAATCCACCTCATTAGTACTTTTTGTGACCTAGTTTCAAGCTGCATACTATCTGGGGAAGTGTAGCCTGCCAGTTGAAAACATAAAAAATAGACCAATGCTTACTTTTCCCCCATATATGCAGCCATGCAGGAGCTATCCATATCCGCGCGCAAATCAAAAATGATTCACGCACCGGTTATTGGATACGCTGCATTAGCAAACAAATATAATTGGAGAAAAAGTACTCATTGGTCTACTTAACGCCCAGTCAGCATGTGCTTTCTTTGCGTTCTGTCTTCCATGATCCTTTTTCATATGAAAATAGGCAAATTAAAAAGACCTACTTTATCATTCATGTTGCTCATTGCCGTTTTCACAACAAAAAAGCCCCATGATTAAGGCGGTCTCATGACCTCCTTCGCTTTAGCCGACGAAGTTAGCTGACGGGTAGGATGGCGAAAGAGTCTCTCATCCTTTCTGCATAAGCAGAATTAACCCCAAAAAATTGGTTCCTCCGTTCCTGATCACTCAGGACTAAGCCGTGTTTCAATTGTTGGTGTTGAATATGTTGTTATTCTAAGCTCGTTACCTGCCACTTGTAAATTGGCATTTTGGGGCGAATAAGACCAGTTTGCCCACTTATTCTATAATATTCTCATTTTTCCTAATGTTTCCTTATGATAACACTAATTTTCTCGTTTAAAAAAACTTATTTTCTTTATAAATCTTACTATTTCAAGTTAAGAATCATTTTTTCGAATGTTATTGACAAGACTCAGGCCGGACATTATGATAAGTTGCATAAATTGGGAGAAAAGCAGGGGAGACAATATGGTGAATTCCAAAAAGAAACTAGAGGCAGAAATAAGTGCAGCCTTTATAACATTTCAGCGAGAGCTTATGGGCCGAGGTCCTCAAGAAGCGAAAACATACATTGTACAGGATATGGTCATTACCCGTTTTAAGGGAGTGCTGACTGTGGAAGAAAAACACCTTGTTTCCCAAGATACCGGGCGGAGGCTAGTCAAAGAAATGAGGCAGGTGTTAAGGGAAATGTACAGTAAGGATTTTGAGGAGATCGTGAATCGGCTGACGAATTGCAACGTTCTTTCCAGCCATAGTGATATCAGCACGAAAACGGAGGAAAGACTGGAAGTGTTCATTGTAGATAGAGACCTTGAAAAATTCTTAGAATCCAAGGCATAATTTTGACCCTTCCTCTTCCGCAACACCCCAAATTACCAATTCAAACAAACCCAGAATGATAATCAACTGGGTTTGTTGTTAATACTATGTGTATTCCCACACAGGTTACATCCCTCCCTAATTAAGGAATTCGATTTCCGTAATTGCATTATTAAGGTTCTTTAAGTTTTTCAACCATTTCTGGTTTATGATCGGCAACCACCAATACATCCAAATGGCGAACCGCACGAAGCAATTTTTGTACAACCGATCCTTTCATGATTTCTTCCAGCCTTTTTCGGGCAGATTGTCCGATTATAACCTGAGTCGCATTTTTTTCATATAATCGTTTAACCACCTCCCCAACTACTTTTCGTCGATGATGCGTTTCATACATGTTGAAATCCCCCCCAAGCCGTTCCGTCAATATTTTTAGTTTTTCCAATGTTTTTTCCTCCTCCTCTTTTAGAGGCGAATGATCCTTAACGTAAGCGACGAACCAGTGTGCTTTTAACCGATAGGCAATACGGAAGCCCCGCCGAATTAAACGTTCACTATCCGGACGCAAATTAACACAAACAAAAATAACCTCCTGCTTTCTCCAAGGTCCCCTTAAGGTCCGCTTTCTTTCCCATGACTCAAGCCTTTCGTCCACATCATCAGCTACCTCACGTAAAGCTAATTCACGCAGAGCTATCAAATTGCCCGTTTTGAAAAAATTGCTTAGAGCTTGATCAATTTTATCTTTAGCATAAATATTCCCTTCCAGCATTCGTTGCTGCAAGCCAATTGGTGACATGTCAATAAGTTCAATCTCTTTTGCGATATGCAGGATATGATCCGGTACTGTTTCACGAACGCGGACTCCAGTAATTTGTTCGACACTATCGTTTAAGCTTTCCAGATGTTGAATGTTCATAGTGGATATAACGGAAATGCCCGCTTTCAAAATTGTTTCGACATCCTGGTGACGTTTTTTATACATACTTCCAGGTACGTTTGTATGAGCCAATTCGTCAACAAGAACAACCTCAGGTTTCCTTTTTAAAATCGCGTCTGTATCCATTTCTTCCAGCACTACATTTTTATATTGTATTTTCCTTCTCGGAATTAGTTCTAATGTGCCGATTTGTTCAAACGTATCCTCTCTTCCATGCGTTTCAAGAAACCCAATTACAATATCTATCCCCTTCCTTTTTAGTTCGTTTGCCTCACGGAGCATCGTATAAGTTTTGCCAACACCTGGCGCAGCCCCGATATACACGTTCAATTGCCCCTGGCGGATCTTATCAATATGATCTATTACCTCTTCATTTGACAGGCGGCGATATGGATTCCGATTATGTTCATTCCACTTGGCCGGGATCACCCTTTCACCATTTTTCCCCGTTCGGTCAGCGACGATAAAAACATCAATATTTCGGCTTTTTTGAAGTATCTTATTAATGATCGATCCGTGAATGATTTCCTCCCAACGGCTTCGTTTCGATTGACCCATTACGATTCTTGTAACATTTTTCTCAGTTGCATAATCTACTATTTCCCCAGCTACATCCTCTCCTGCAAGGGGACGTTCTTCAAATTCCCCACCTATTTTATGTACCAGCTTTTTAATAGATCTCCTGAAGGTTCCCTCCTCCTTTGACAATTTCTTAATGGGAGAATAAAGACACACCACAAATAACTCCCCGCCCAGGCGTTTTGCCATTTGTTGCCCGCGCCGTATGAGAATGGATCCATTCCAATGGTATTGGACGGAAACAAGGACTCGCTCAGAAGCACCAGATGGCCCTATCAATCCTTGTTGTTCACGGTAATCATCTAATTCGTCATTAACCTCTCCGGCTAAAAAACGGAGGGAAAGCTCCCGTAATACGGCCAAATTGTCTCGTCTGAATAATTTCCCCCTTTTTCCTTTCGCTTCTTTTTTTTGTTCGATTAAGTCATCATGAAGGCGATTAAGAATTTGTTCCGGGGTAACGTCCAGAAGCTTCACCTCGTCTGCCATTGCAAGCGTATTATCTGGAACACACTGGTCCACTTGAACCCTCACTCCCAAAAGCTTTTCAGCTACCTCCTTCACACCCTCCAATTCATAGATGTTAATCGTTGTGATGACACTTATGTTGTAGCTCATTAACGTTAGCACATCATCTAATCTAGTCTTATTTGAGGCATCTGGACGGTTGCGATGGGCCAAGGCGTCCACAAGAACAACTTCAGCATTCCGTTCAATGATGGAATCAATATCCAAATCTTGTTTAAGGATCCCCCCCTCCATCCACTCAATGGGTGCAATTCTTTCTAACGCCCCTATTTGTTCAATGGTTCTGGGGCGATCGGATGCACTTACTGTCCCTACTACTACATCAATCGCCTTTCTCTTTAATGCATTTCCTTCCAATAGCATATGATAAGTCTTCCCAGATCCGGACACTGCCCCCAGAATGATTTTCAAGCGGCCACGGTGAACTTTATGAATGGATTGTAAAAATTCTTCTGGTGATTTTCTGCGAAACTTCTCTCCCATTTTTTTTCGCTCCTTTTCCTTCAAACTATGTGAAAAAAAAGCTTTACCACCTTTCATTCTCAGAACCTTCCAATACATCATTTCATTTTTTAGTGCAGAACACTACAATGTTGGTGCAGTATCCGCCATACAGGAATACCTCCAGAAGACCGCCCTGCACCTACAGGCCCTTTGTTACTTAAGAGCCCGACCGTTTCTATTTGCATCATTTTCGTTCACACGAATAAATGGTAAAAAAAAAAGACCTCGGTTCCTTTTATTCCATGTGAACACAAGTGCATCATTACTCTAACCCAAATAAGAAAATAGATTCATGAATGTTATCTCGTCTTACTAACAAAGCAAGGATAAAGTCCCATAGGTATACTAAGCGCCCAGCAAGCGAAATTGCTCCTTTCTCATTTACCAAGGTGAAAATTCAACTGACAGCTGGCACTATTTCCGTCTATTCTACGTTTACCAAGGCTAGTTGTAAATCCATGTATTGAAAAATTTGATTTTGCTGGATTCCCCTTTTTTTCATATGCATATAACCACTTCCATTCGTTGCACAAGCAAAAATAGAGAACCTGTTAGATTTATAGCCTTCTCGCAGAGAATTTAGGAAATTGCTATTATATCGAAAAAACCATGGATTACATTTTAGCGAAAATGTAATCCATGGATACTAATGTTAACAATGCAGTTTGGCCGCCATGAAAGCAGCCTTCCAGATGATAGCACGTGCATGTAACACAAATGCCATTGTTTTGTAAGTCGGATCGTTTCTTTATGGTTCACTTACCCTACCTGACGTTTAAACACTATACTGGCGAAGAAATAAGCGACGACCATGGTGCCGACGCACCAGGCAATCGCGATCCAGATTCCGTTACCAACAGATCCTTCATACAAAAGGGCACGTATCGAATTCACGATTGATGTCACGGGCTGGTTCTCAGCGAACGCACGGACAATTTTCGGCATGGTTTCGGTGGGGACAAAAGCCGAACTGATAAACGGGAGGAAAATCAGCGGGTACGAGTAGGCTGTAGCCCCTTCCATGGACCCCGCTGTCAGTCCGGGAATGATCGCCAGCCATGTCAGCGCCAATGTAAACAGCCCGAGTATCCCGGCTACCGCGAGCCAATCGAGAATTCCGGCGTTGGACCGGAAGCCCATCAAGAGTGCAACGAGGATGACCACCACGATGGTAAGCGCATTGGAAACAAGCGAGGTCAACACGTGTGCCCACAATATTGACGAGCGCTTTATGGGCATGGTAAGGAAACGCGCCATCAGCCCGCTCTTTACATCCGTAAACAGACGCACGGAAGTGTAAGCGACGCCTGAGGCGATGGCCATCAGCAAGATTCCCGGCAATAGATAATTGACATAGTTATCCGTGCCGGCCTTAATGGCGCCGCCAAATACATAGACAAATAGCAGCATCATCATGATCGGCGTAATTGCGACCGTGATGATCGTATCCGGGCTGCGCATGATGTTACGCATTAAACGCCCTAGCAATACCCCTGTTTTACGTTTCATTTACATCTCCTCCTTTTTGCCGATGATTGCGAGGAAAATTTCCTCCAATGTCGGCTGCTTCTCGATATACTCCACTTTCGCTGGCGGGAACATCTCTTTGAGTTCGGTAAGGGTGCCGATCGAGATGATTTTTCCGCCATGAAGGATGGCGATGCGATCGGCCAATTGTTCGGCTTCCTCCAGATATTGGGTCGTGAGTAAGATGGTCGTGCCGCCGCCAGCAAGCTCCTTGACAGTATCCCAGACTTCTATACGCGCTTCGGGGTCAAGCCCTGTCGTCGGTTCGTCGAGGAAAATGACTGCAGGCGTCCCGATCAGGCTCATGGCAATGTCAAGCCGGCGCTTCATCCCGCCGGAATATTTGTCCGTGCGGCGGTTGGCCGCATCAGTCAGGCTGAATCTTGCAAGCAAATCGTCGGCGACAAGGGCAGGATTGGAAATCCCCCGCAATTTGGCTATCATCATCAGGTTTTCCCGCCCTGTGAGCATACCGTCTAAAGCTGAGAACTGTCCTGTCAGGCTGATGCTTTGGCGAACATGATCCGGTTGACGCTGGACATCATGACCGCAAATATCTACTTCGCCGCCATCGCCCTTCAATAGTGTCGAGAGAATATTGACCGTCGTCGTCTTGCCCGCTCCATTTGAGCCCAGCAATGCGAAAATTTCGCCACGCTGCACCTCAAGGTCGACCCCCTTTAAGACTTCCTTGCCTTTAAAGGATTTTTTTAGCCCTTTTACAGAAATCACTGCATGTTCCATACTTTTTCCTCCTTATAATCAGCTCGGCAAGACCGCCAGCGATATCCGTAATCATCCGTAACGCGTCTTGCGGAGCTAGTTTGCCTATGTTCCTCTATTTAGTGTGACTGATAATCTGTATGACTTACTACTGATTGAAAATATAACTGAATAGCATAGGCAATACACATTCTCAATCAGCTATTCAGTCCATATCATTTATTAAATTTATTTTTTCCCAATCGATTAACGATAGTCGCATTTAAATCTTCACGATATTTGGCGACATAGGTTTTAGCGTTTGCCACTAGTTCGTCGGCAAAGGACGCCACGTCATCCCCTGTTATTTCCAAGACTTGCCTGCCTTCCGCTGCACCAGCTTCGAACAAATCGATTAATTCATACTGCATGCGAAGCATATCCATCCCGTTACCAGCTGAGAAATTCCACATGTAGGCTTGAATTTTCTTAAACACAAACTGGTAATCCTCCGGAAGGGCATCGACCCGCGCCATCATCACCTTGTATTCTCTTTTATCACCAATCATTTTTTTGAACATTTCCATCATGTTATTTTTCCTCCTATTTTATAAAGCTGAACAAAACACCTTAATATCGTACGGAATACTATATGAAGCTAAATTGACTTTAAGACGTTGATTTTTGAGGAAACAAAAGCCCATTTTTCCCAAAACAATTCAAGTTCCTCGCGGCCGGCATCATTAAGTGAATAAAACTTGCGGGGCGGTCCCATATCTGACGGTTTCTTTTCTATGTTCACCAGTTTTTTCTTTTCTAAGCGAACGAGGATGGTGTAGACCGTCCCTTCCACGACTTCAGTGAACCCAAGCTCGTTGAGGCGGCGGGTAATCTCGTAGCCATAAGTTTCGTGGCGGCTGATGATTTCGAGCACGCAGCCTTCCAGCGACCCCTTCAGCATTTCAGTTAAATTTTCCATGTTCAGAGCCTCCTCTACTTAGTCTGACTTATATTAAGTATAACTCAGTACCGAGGAAAATTTTTCACTGTATAGCTTTTCTAATGATATGCTATTCAGTAATGAGTATACATGTGCATGGTAAAATCGATTTATTTGCAGCCTAACGATTCAGTCGCGTTGGTATCTAGTGTGACTTACTACATGTATATCGTATCACTCAGTAGATGCACTGTCAACACGATACTCTGATTATTTTTTTACGGGCTATCTCCATTGTATACAGCTTTTTTGGGGGACCTTTTACTTCCTCTTTTGTTTTTTCCATGATTACATCGCCATTCATTACCACATAGCAGCTGTAAATATAGGTTTCCAGGTCGCTGATGTGAGGTCTTCACGTACTCGAATGACCAATTCCTTCCGAAAAAAATTTTACACGAATATCGGTTTTTGTACTATCCTGTCCTCGATAGCTGTTTAAAAGGCAACGCATCCGTTAGCTCAAGCAGAAGAGCCTCCTTCATTTATTAAGAAGGTTCCCCCCATACATACCATGCATTCTAATGTTTTAATGTTTCAGTCACTATCGGAAAAGTTTTTTGGTTGTTTTATTTATCATAGCTACGTTGAATCCTTTCTATACACCCAATGCTTGACAATATCGTCACAACTGTTTATGCACAAATTCCCTGTATTTTGTAAAATCTTGGTTTTGATAAAACTGCTTTGCCACACTGTTCCCTGACCAATAATCCAATTCCAATACATCTATTCCCTTCTCGATGGCAATTTCTTCTATCCGTTTCATAAGGCTTGACCCATATCCCTTATTCCTTTGCGTATCGACTATGCTGATTTGATGTACATAAACGGACTTATAAGCTTTTTTAAATGGATTTTCGGGATATTCCCTTGTCTCTATCCATGCATAGCCTACCGCTTCGCCATCATCTTCCACCAGCAGGAAAATGAAACGTTCGTTTTGAAAGAGGCTTTTGAAACCAGCCTTCACATTCTCATGATTATATTCCTTAAAATGGGCAGGATATAAATTCGAGTGTAAACCGTGCACATATTCATTTAATTTAGCCACCAATTGGAAGTCCTTCGTTTGACTTATTTTCATAACAATCCCCTCACCTATTTATATATTTCTTTTGAGTAACTCGCCTACTTGCTTGGCCACAGATTCCATATCACCATCAATTTCTTCCAACACATAAGATTCCATTACACCCATGACAGCTGTTCCTAAATATTTCAAACGATATTTTTATTGATATTCTGGTTCAAAGCTGCATTTGCATTAAGCTTTTTATCCACCTCACCCATGATGAATGACAATATTTTTTTTCGAAATGATAAGGGGCCATTACTTCTGAAAATGGAGGCAAAAAAAAGATTTATGATCCTGAAAATACTCGAACCAGATAATCGTACCTTCTATGAATCCTTTGCTTTGTTTTTGATCACATATTACTCTCAACCGTTTTAAATGGACATCCACAATCTTATTCAATAGATCAAACTTATCCATGTAATGCAAGTAAAATGTTTTTCTGCCAATGTTAGCTTTTTCCGTAATATTCTTCACGGTAATATCGTCAAATCCTTCATTTATCAGCATTTCCAGAAATGCCGATTGAATGGCTGCTTGTGACTTGACTATTCGTCTATCTATTTTATTCATACAGAAGGCTCCTTTTTGTACTTATACATACTCAAGAAATATGATTTAATACGCTGTTTTACTAGTGCGCATTTACTAGGTTCGATAACTATTTTTTCATGAATACACACAAGTGCATTAAAACTCTTATGCGTATATGAAATCAGTGAAAGGCTTTGATGCTTTTCATGTAGCCGAAGAGCTGTTAACGCGCACCTTTACCTATACTCATAGGCAGTGTAACGGGCGGGTTCGGTTCGTATTCAGATGGTCATGGGCTCTATAATCGGGCAGCTTCAGAAAAAAGGATTAGTCCATTGTCGAAGACGGAAGTCATTATGATTTATCCACAACCAGAACCTGCTCATCAAGATGTTGAAAAAGTGGAAGCTTTCTATAAAAAGCACCTGTAATCTTCTCCCGTCCAATAACGGCACCCCCGATCCGCTAGACGAAAATCTAAAGATCGGGGTCACTTCAGAGCAAGGCCCCTTTAGCCTCGCTCGATGATTGGAACATATATACTGGCTTGAACCTGTCCATAATCGGCTTGTGGCTGTTTCGTCTTATATCGTTCAAGCTCTGGTCCTCCAGAGTGTTCATAACCCGAAAAAGGAAACCATTGTTCAAATATGATTTCCAGGTTTGTTGAATGGCGTCTTGAAGCTGCGCCCCATCGACCTCTGGAGTCGTAAGTTAACAAAGCCCCCAGTTGCTTTTGATTCTATCGGACATATCACTGGTTTTAGAAAAAAACATTGCTTAAAGTCGTGGATTTAGCTTAATATCTTAAGATGATGTATATTGGTGGAAACAAGTTGGTTTTCATTTTGAAAGAGAGGAACATGAACTCAGTATAGTGATGTGTTTCCATACCTACAAAAACATAGCAGTTATGTTTCAACTTATCCAAAAGGACGTGCTCTAAGAATGAATCAAGACAAAAAAACCTTTACTAAAATTCGAACAGGCCCCATGTTTGCGGTGATGCTTGCTGGTGCTCTAGTCGCTTTCTTGAATCAGACTTTGATCAATATCGCGTTGCCTCAATTGATGAATCATTTTCAAATATCAGCCGCAACCGCCAATTGGCTTACAACCATCTTCTTGTTGGTGAATGGGATTGTCATCCCGATTACGGCTTTCTTAATGGAACGATTCAATACGAGACAATTATATCTTGCTTCGATGGGACTGTTTGCGCTAGGCACTTTATTATGCGGAATTGCCCCTACCTTCTCCGTCTTACTGATCGGACGTGTCGTTCAAGCTGCAGGCGCAGGTATATTATTCCCCTTGATTACAAACGTTATTTTCACTTTATTTCCCCCTAATAAACGCGGCTTTGCGATGGGCATATTTGGAATAGCGATGAATTTCGCCCCAGCCATAGGGCCTACGTTATCTGGATGGATTGTACAAAATTATTCCTGGCGCGTTCTGTTTTTCATCATTTTCCCATTCGCTCTCCTTGACTTTATCTTTGCCCTTTTCATCATTAAAAAAGTGGGTGAAACTAGCAGGCCAAAACTCGATAAGATTGGCGTGATTTTATCGACTCTCGGATTCGGCGGGGTTTTATACGGATTTGCAACAGGGGGTACCAAGGGTTGGGGCAGTTTCGAAGTCCTGACTATGTTCCTTGTTGGAGGGATGAGTTTAGGTTTATTTGTCTGGAGGCAATTCACTGTAACGCATCCTATCTTGGAATTCAGGATATTTCGTTACCGGATGTTCACATTAACGACAATCATCAACGTTATCGCGACCATGGGAATGTTTTCCGGTATGATCATCATGCCGATCTATATGCAGAATATCCGTGGCTTCACTCCCCTGGAATCTGGCCTCATGCTGTTGCCCGGCGGCATTTTAATGGGAATCATGTCCCCTATCACAGGGAAGTTGTTTGATCGGTTTGGCGCGAGATGGCTGGCGGTAAGCGGGCTTGCCATTACCATCATCACCACCTTCCTTTTAACCCGTCTTGAAACGGATACATCCTTTTCATATGTGGTGGCGGTATATACGATAAGAATGCTCGGCATGTCGTTATTGATGATGCCCATCTTCACAGCCGGATTGAATGAATTGGCACTTAGCCTGAATAAATATGGAACAGCCATGGTCAATACATTGAGGATGGTTGCAGGTGCTGTTGGCATGGCTTTCTTTGTATCCATCATGACCAATCAGGGAACGAAACATGTACAAGGGATCTTAACTCAACAACACATCTCACCAGAAAATAAACGCCAAATGGCCATGGCCATCAAACAAGGAAACGTAATGGGAGTAAATGACGCATTCATGATCGCAACATGGTTAACAATAGTTGCTTTCATACTCGCCTTTTACATACGGCGAACTTCACCGCAGGAAGATACCATCACGAATCTTCTCTCAAAAAAACATGCAACTTGAATCAATGAGGTTTTAAAATTTTCGGTTTAAAAGGAAGGGGCACTTTTATCAGGTGTCCACTCTTTAATGGGCTCTAAGTCCTTGTACGAAAAAGAAATAAACGAAACGTGGGTACACCTGTCTTGTTCCCAAAGGAAAAAACCTGCCTGGTCCGGAAACCAGGCAGGTTTTTCTGTTGTTCACCAGTGGGCCTATTTTAGAGATTGATTTATTGGAGAAGGTTCGTTCTTTTTTCCCTGTCCAGGATATATCCTATGGGTCCACCGCTTTATTTCTTTCTTTTTCCCCACGGTTTCAGATAAGAAATCACGACTAAAAAAGTTAAAATCGTTAAGCTGATCCCCATACCTAAAAACAAGACTTGCCGACTCTGAAAATAAAGGGGGTTTTGTGAGGGCTCCACATCACTGGAAAGAATTTTTGGGAATAGATTATGTACGACATTACCAGTGATCGTTGACCCTAATAAAATCGCCAAGATGTTACCGATCCACTTGGCCATGATCCAATAATAGGCTGTAAGTCCTCCCCAATTGGTACGTAGTGCGATCCAAACTCCTGTAACGAAGGAGCCCATCGCGCCTGGAATCGTTAAATAATCGTCAAAATAACTGATGAATTTAAGTCCCGCATGAATGGACCCTTTTTCTGAAAAGGAAGCCATTGAAAATAGAACGACTAATTGACCCGCAATGCCACAGAAATACACAATAACAAAAAGGATATGTGCAATGACCCACCATTGTTTTTGCTTGTGGCGCATTTTTCTTGGTATTTTTTTAGCGATGAATACCATTGTCAATATCAACATCAATAGTATCACTGCTACCCTTATGATAAACGCGATCACATGCCAGCCTCCCAACATTTTTAAATTAATGTCCCTTGAAGCTTTATCCTCAGCTTATTTTGATTAAAGTCTTCCTGGAACTCCAAGCTTCAATATAAAGTGTGGATTAAAAAAACGGAAAGGGAATATGATTAAATATCAAACAAGGGGAGGAAAGTAGTAAATGAAAAAAACAAATAGCCTATACTGGGTTTTCACCGGGCTGCTCGTGGCCTTAATGGGCATTGGTTCCATTCCCGATATCTTGTCTGCTCCTGATGCAGTCGCGTTATTTAAGCATTTGGGTTATCCTGCCTACCTCCTGCCGTTTCTTGGAATCGCAAAACTATTAGGTATTGTGGCAATCCTTGTTCCAGGCTTTCCTCGAATCAAGGAATGGGCTTATGCCGGAATGACATTCGATTTGACGGGTGCCATGTACTCAACCATCGTTGTCGGCGATCCCGTAAGTAGTTGGCTTTTTTTCGTCATCGGATTTATTTTGATAGCTGGGTCTTATATTTATCATCACAAAAGAAGCAAAGCCGCTTCAGTGCTTACTACCGATAGCATCACGACCTGACGACACTTTAGCCAAAAAAAAAGCGGCGTGAACGGTGCTTTTTCTTTGGCTATTTCCTTCAATCCTACTTCTGATCGGTGATTTAATAAAAAACTTTCATGGCATTAAAGTGGTGGATTTTCCACGCCTAGATGGATCCAATCTTCCTTTGGCGGTCCATAAACTCCAGGAGGTTTTATTCCTGCTTGGCGCATTAGTACCGTCATTTGCCCGCGATGATGGATGATATGCTTGATTAACCCCATTAAAATCTCAGCATTCGATTCCTGTCTTCCGAACGCTGTTTGCATTTGTTCGAGTGATTCATCTGTCCAATCCTGTTCAATGACTTGGGCTGCATGGGAGCTTATCTCCTTAAATGCCGCAGCAATTTCTTTGGCTGAAGCAGGAACGCATTCTCCATCCTCTTTCCTGTCGATCTTGAATCCAAAATGAGTTAGATAATCCGGGATATTCGTTGTTACGTGCCACGCAATTCTTCCTAAAGTACGGCCTTCAGGATACACTTGTTGTTTTAAGGCGTCATCTGTCAGGCTATCCATTACATGTTGAGTCAGAATGGCTTCTTTATTCCACTCTCTGCTAAAATCCTTTATTGAACGATACATAGTATTCCTCCCTTTCAAAGATATGGGATCGCTTGGCCTACATTATAAAACATACGTTCCTGCACTTCAAACTAAACGTTCAGTCTTGAAAAAAACGCTTCAAAGGCTTTAGTCGGATCCGCGAACCATTGAGCAACTTCATTTGCTTTGACCTGGTCCTGTGAACCCTGCAGCAGCAATTGAACTACATGCTCAGGCAATGGCTCAGTCATGGCATTTGTCCATGCCGTTACTTCTTTTACAAATGGTTTCGTACGTTTCCAATAAGACTCGCCCAATTCCCTGTCCCACTTGGAATGTTTCCATTCAATGAGGGTTTCATACAATTGCTCCGCACAAAAAGAAGAGAGATTACAGCCTTGACCCGTAATCGGATCGTTTAAAAACACGCTGTCCCCGCAGCCAACAACCAGCTTATCATGAACCATGAGATATGGCTTTCGTATAACGGGCGTTACCGCTGTTAGAAGAAAGCCATTTCTGTCACATAACTTAAATTTTTCCGGATCAAGGCGCTCATAAACGTCAGGAAAGAACTGTTGGACTGCCCCGCTCATTGCATGAGTGAATTCCGAGGCATTCTTCACCCCTTTACATACATCCAGCTCAGTGTTCGGAATTGCCATGATGAATAAAATCGTTACAGGGCCCTGTTCGGTTATTGCAGGAATTTCAAACATTTCACCCACTCCAGGAAGAACCGTTACTCCTATCCCCGGAGGGTCATTTGCTTTTATGCCTGTGAAATAGCCTACAATGCATTTTCGCTGCGGAGCTAGAAAAGGAGACAGCTCCGATTCAATTGGAAACGGAAATAGAGGTCCATTTTTCCCGGTACAATCAATGATTAAATCAAACCCTTCAACCAACGCTTCGACATTTTCCTTGTCCACCTTTTCCAGACGGAAGGAAACCCCTTTTTTTGCAAGGTCTTTCATTGAACGAGCGTAATGCAAGCGTTGATCAATAGATAATGCCGGTTTCTGCAACATCCCGGCAAATAGTTTTTGATTTCCGATTGTAATATGGATGCTTTCGATCTCTGATTGTTCTCCCCAGTTCGGCATATTGAAGCGTCCTTCGCGTATCCTTGTCGATCCAAAATGAACCTGTGTGGACATGATGCGTCCTTCTTTGATTTCCTCTGGTGTACGGCGTTCAATGACGGTGATATCAAATTCGTCCTTTAGTGCATAAGCCAGGTGCAGCCCGGCAATCCCACTGCCAATGATGCAGATGCTCTTTTTCAACGCTACCACTTCCTTATCCGGCGCTATTTTTTTATCAACCATGTGCTTTTGTGAATGCTGCCTTTGGGGGAGGATTTAAACAGGTTTATGGACTTTCCTTGGCTAACATTTCCAGCTCACCATTTATTTTATTGGAGGCTGTTTTTCATGTAAATGGTACTTTAGTGACAATGAACGAGATATAACAGGCTGCCTATGTAACGTATCCATCCATTGATCGGTAATACTGGGGCTTCCTTGAGACGAAGGTGCCCAATTCCTGAATAGGCAAAAAGGTTTATGACAGGCAATTTATGCTATAATTAGCTAGATTAAAAAAATTACAGAAAAAATATATTATTCTGTTAATTATACCTTTTGAGGAGTCGATGAAAGTTGACAATTGATACCAGTAAAGAACAGACCATCTTTAACCACATTGGAAATAAAATCAAAACAGAAGATAGAGTAATCAATATCATTGCTAGAATGGAAGAACCGTTAATTCTAATATTGGGAAATGTTTTGAGCGACGGGGAATGTGACGAACTGATCCGGCTGTCAAAAGACAAATTGCATCGTTCCAAAATTGGAAATGCTCGCGAAGTAAATGAGATGAGGACAAGCAGCAGCATGTTTTTTCAAGAAAATGAAAATGACACCATCGCCAAGATTGAAAAAAGAATATCGACCATCATGAATATCCCTCGTGAACATGGGGATGGCATTCAAATCCTTAAATATACTCCTGGTCAAGAATATAAAGCTCACTTTGATTTTTTCACAAGTAAAGAGACTAAGAATAATCGAATCAGCACACTTGTCATGTATTTAAATGATGTGGAGCATGGGGGAGAAACATTTTTCCCTAAACTGAATTTGTCCATATCACCGCATAAGGGAATGGCGGTCTATTTCGAGTATTTCTATAATGACCATGAATTGAACGAACGGACGTTACACGGCGGCGCACCGGTTATCGCCGATGAAAAATGGGTGGCGACTCAATGGATGAGAAAACAAAAAAAAATAACGTTTTGATCGATTGCCATTTTAAAGGCGATACGAACCCATCCCTCATCATATAACCGTTTTGCACGCCTGCTGAGATTGAAAAGGACCCAAGGGGTCCTTTTTTACTGCCTTTCGCTTTGAAAAATCTCCCGAGGATATCAAGATCAATGAAGCTATCATCCCCAAGGACAAATTGAAATTAACATTACTCGCTACAATCGACCTTATCTTATATGCATATAGACTGCAGGAGCCTGCCATATATTCGATTAAATCTTCGGAAAATTTTTTTCATTTTTGATGTATATAACTGTTTACAATATCGAAACCTATGACTAGCAACACATTAAATTATTAGGAGCTGAAAACATGGCTAAGAACAACAACAGCAATCAATTGGTAGTTAGTGGTGCAGAACAAGCTCTAGAACAAATGAAATACGAAATCGCAAGTGAATTTGGCGTTAACCTTGGTCCTGATACAACATCCCGCGCAAATGGCTCTGTTGGTGGAGAAATCACGAAACGTTTAGTGCAAATGGCTGAGCAGCAATTAGGCGGAAGAACTCGTTAATCGAAATTATATGTACTGTTAGGGATAGTATTGATGCTATCCCTATTTATTTTGTTTATTTATTCCTCTTTAAAACATCCTATCGGGGCGTCCATTCTTACGGAACGTTTCTCAAGAATAAGAACGACCTTTCCCCGGGTGAATACCGAGAAAAGGCCGCCGCTTACAATCTTATGTGGGTAGCTAATTTATCGAGGGCAGAGCCACAAATGCCACATCAAGAAGGCATGCCTAGAATGGCTTTTGGCTCAAGAAATTCTTCCATTCCGTAATCTCCCCATTCACGACCGATGCCTGATTGCTTGAATCCGCCAAATGGCGCTGAATAGTCTATTTTGGCATTGTTGACCGTGATTTGCCCAGCACGAATATTTGAAGCCACTTTTCTCAATTCGGCAGCATCCTCACCAAAAACATATCCTGCTAAACCATATATCGTATCATTGGCGATCTCAATCGCTTCATCAATGGTTTCGTACGTAAGAATCGACATGACAGGACCGAATATTTCTTCTTTTGCTATGGTCATATCACTTTTCACATCAGTGAAAACCGTAATCTTCGTGAAGTAACCTTTATCAAGTCCTTCTGGTTTTCCCGTGCCACCAGCAACAAGGACCGCGCCTTCATCCTTACCTTTTTCAATATAGGATTGGACCGTTTTCCACTGTCCCTCCGATACTTGCGGTCCCATGAAGGTGGCCTTATCTTGCGGATCTCCTACAGGAAATTCCGGGAGCACCTCTTTTATCGCTTTAATGAACTCATCATGCATCGATTTGGGAATGATGGTCCTCGTGGCAGCCGTACAAACCTGTCCTGTATTCATCGCGACATTCAAGACAGCCGTTCGTGCCGCTTCTTTTACATTGGCGTCTTTTAAAATCACTAATGGTGATTTCCCGCCAAGTTCGAGTGATACTTTCTTTATATCCTGAGCGGCGTTTTCCATGATTTTCGAACCAACGCTTCCAGAACCAGTAAACGAGACAAAATCGATACCAGGGTGGGAGCTGATCGCTTCCCCAATGGTGGAACCAGAGCCATTCACTAAATTGAATGCACCTTTTGGCATTCCAGCACTTTCAAATATTTCCGCGAGAATGATTGCCGTCAGTGGCGTCAAGGCAGCCGGCTTGAGGACGACTGTGCTTCCTGCCGCAAATGCACTCGCCAATTTCGTACAAACTTGGTTGGCAGGAAAATTCCAAGGTGTGATGAGCCCAGCAACACCAATTGCCTCTTTTTGAATGAGTGTGTCTCCACGCTGTTCGGTGAATTCGAATGTTTTCAGGTTTTCAGCCGCTTTTTTAAAATGCTGCAAGCCCATCTCATACTGCACTTGTTCACTTCGTGTAACAGGGGAGCCTAACTCTTCTGTCATGACGCTGACAAGATCATCCTTCCGATTTTCATATTCTTTTGCGATATTCTCCAGAAGCTTGATCCTCTCTTCTCTCGACATTCTAGAAAATGCAGGAAATGCTGCACGAGCCGCTTCGACAGCGCGATCGACATCCTCCTTTGTTCCCGAAATGATCTTGCCAATGACTTCTTCCGTAGCTGGATTGATAACATCAATCGTTTCCGATCCTGTGGAATCAACCCACTCACCATTAATGTACTGTTGTGTATAATTACGCATCTTTCCAGCTCCTTTATCTTGTTGGATTTTATTCATATCAATTATTTTCCCTAATTTTTTTTCAGTAAACACTAAAAAAATACTTGAATTCATTTTGTCTCCACTTCTTCTTGACTCCTTTAACCGACACATAACTTACGCCAGAGGGAGCTCACGTAAAAAAAACCGTTCGGTTTCTCCCGAACGGGACAGACAAAAAAAGATGAGTCTGCTTGCAGGCTTGCAACCCTCGATTGTCATCGAGATTCGTTTTTGGTACGTTGAGTGGCAATGAAAGTCAATATATGACGTTTACCGGGGGCTTCCTGTATCGCTCCTTTGACGGAGGCCGTCAGTGCCCCACTTGCATTGGCAAATGTAAGTAATCGCTGATGGTGTTCCCTGACTCGCTGACGAAGATTTCCGTTTGTAATATCCAAAGAAACCAGCTCCGATAAAAATCCACCCATGAATGCATCACCCGCCCCTGTTGTATCTGAAACAGTCACGGAAAATCCTGGGTCTTCGTATAACTCGCCATTCTTTAAATAGATGCTCGCGCCTTTACTGCCTTTAGTATAAATGACGACGTTCACGTTCCCGACAAAAAGAGTGTCAATCGCCGCTTTTTCCATATTCGTATCCGTTACGAAAGTTAGTTCTTCCTCGGATACTTTAACGATATCAGCAAGAGGCAAAAAGTCTTGGATCGTTTGGCGGCAGCTTGCTTCATCAGGCCATAACGGAAGCCGTACGTTAAGGTCAAAGCTAACGATGCCGCCAATTTCGCGAAAAGCATTGATGACTTTCCTATGTGTTTGCTTCATCGGGCTCTCAACCAAATCAACAGAGCAAAAGTGAAGAAAGTCACCTCCATTAAACCATTCGTCTTTTACTTCTTCAGGAGACAGCAATAAATCCGCTGCATTTTTCCGGTAAAAACTAAAGCTTCTTTCTCCTGCCGCATCGATCGATACATAGGCCAATCCAGTTTCCCCTTCATCACTTCGCACGATATACGAGGTATCTACGTCGTTTTCTTGCAGCACGT
Organism: Peribacillus sp. FSL E2-0218; assembly: GCF_037992945.1. Taxonomy (NCBI): domain Bacteria; kingdom Bacillati; phylum Bacillota; class Bacilli; order Caryophanales; family Bacillaceae; genus Peribacillus; species Peribacillus sp. FSL E2-0218. Next base: position 2,959,076 of record NZ_CP150304.1, read on the forward strand.
CCAGTAAATGGTCGCCAAAATGATCATTGGCGATTTTGGAAAGCATGACGGAATTCCCTCCATACTTTGCAATCGCGATGGCCACATTCATCGGAGCTCCGCCTGCGACACGTTCAAAACAAGACACAGTTTTTAATGATTTTTGCTTTTGAACAGGAATGAAATCAATTAATGCCTCACCGATACAAAATATTTTTTTCAATGCATTTCCTCCGAACTAAGGAACAAGTGTTTAGTCACTTGTTCCCGGTATTTTTCATTTCCATGTGTCTTGTAGCGTCCAGTAAGTTAATTCGTCGATTTGCACAGCACCATTCACTGTAAATAGCTCGATGCCAAGCCTCTCTTCTTTCGGATAGATACGGCTTGTCATGCTTGTTTGTCCATTGTTGGCAAATACTTCGATCGACGATCGGTCAAGGAATATCCGCAAAGAGAGTAAGTCTTTCGCATTTAGAGGTGCCTTTCTAACACCGTCTTTCATTTTTCCAAACTTGGAGCAATCAAGTGTTAGCTGCCCTTCTTCTACATCATAGCTTAGAATAAGCTCCTCCTGCTCGACTCCGCGAACCTTCAAACCGACAGATCGGGCGTTAGCATCCGTTAAATCGAAAACGGCTTTCACCTCGATCAGGTCTTCTTTTGTATCAATCAAGTAATTCTCCAAAATCGGTCGTTTTTTACATTCATTGTGTTCGGTTTCTCGCAATAAGGTAATCTCTTCAACTGGATTCATCAATATTTCCAATTGGTCACCTAGCGTGATTTCGCGCGGCAATGTCAAGGCACCACACCATCCATCTGCTTTGGTCGGCATGTTTGACTCCCACATATCCATCCATCCAATCGCAACCCTACGTCCTTCATCATCCAATAAAGTTTGAACAGCATAAAAGTCATGTCCATGATCTAATTCGGTAAAAGGACCATGACTAAACTCGTTTGTATCATAATCATAGTCCCCTACCAAATATCCGGTTTGAAAAAGGTTATTATAGGCGTCCCCTTCCGCTTCGATTCCTTGGGGTGAAATCATTAAAATATGTTTACCATTCAATTCGAAAAAATCAGGACATTCCCACATATACCCAAGCGTACCGTCACTTTGTGCAAGCACTCCTCTGTAATCCCAATGACGAAGGTCAGGCGAGCGGTATAGGATAGCCCTTCCTACTTTATCTTGAGTCGCGTTGCCTAAAACCATATACCATGTGTCATCATGCTTCCAGACCTTTGGATCTCGGAAGTGATGCGCGCTATCTGCAGGTGGATGGTCAATGACTGGATTTTCACTTGCTTTTTCAAAAGTAATTCCATCTTTACTGACTGCAATGTTTTGATTTTGATAGAAGATGTCTTTTTCTTTATCCGTATAGTGATGACCTGTATAAACTAACGTTAATTCACCATCGTTATCTACGGCACTGCCGGAAAAACAACCATCGGTATCACAAGCGTCTCCGGGAGTTAAAGCAATAGGCAGGTGCTCCCAATGGACAAGGTCCTTACTTTTCACGTGCCCCCAGTGCATGGGTCCCCAATTTTCATCCAAAGGATTATGTTGATAAAACACATGATATTCGCCTTTATAATAGACTAAACCATTGGGATCATTTATCCAGTTAGCAGGGGCCATGATATGGTAGCCTAATCGATAGCGATCATTCATTTTTCCTTTTGCTTCGCTAAGTGCCTCTTCCGCTCGGTTCGTACTACTTTTCTGTAACATATTAAAAATCCTCCTAGACTACTTGAGATAGATTCTTCTCATTATTATTGAAGTTTGTATTCTTTTTAGGGTTCAAGAGAGTGAATATGGAAAGGAACGTAAAGCATAATGCCACGATTCCCATGATAATATATGCCTGGCGGAAGCCTATACTATCGTATAATTGCCCCGCGATCGGTGAAAGGATCGATGCCCCTACCTGGGAGGTGAAATGAAATCCAACCAAATATAAAATGGAGGATAAACGTGTATCAAAGTTAGCAGCTAAATATTTGAAAATGGCAATCAACATGATCGGCAATTCCAGGGCATGAATTAATTTCATGGATGAAATTCCGATCGGGCCATCCACAAGGCCTGAACCAATGATTCTGAAGGACATCAATGCCCCGGCTAAAATCAAACTGTTCTTTGCCCCGATTTTATTCACGATGAATGGAGCAGCGAATAGCATGCCTGCCTCCAACAATACTTGGAACGAATTCAGATAGCCAAATACTTGGTTCCCCATGGCAACAGTCGGGAATAAGGATGCGTAATAAAGTGGGAATTGTTGATCATACACGGCGTAGACGCAGGTCACTCCCATTACGTACATCATCAAAAACCAAAAATCCTTCAGTAAGAAAAGTCCTCCAACATCCTTCAAGGTTACAGAATCCGCTTTGTCCATCTCGTAATCTGTCATTTCTATCTTTACAGACAGGATGATGGCAACCAATATGATCGCTGATGCCGATGCCACCCAAAAATTGATATTCGGATTCACGTTGAATTGCTGACCGGCAAAAAATGTCGCTGATGCCCATCCCAATGAACCCCACATTCTCGACTTTCCATATTCGAATTCATATTTCCGACTGACTTTTTCAATGTACGATTCAATCGCGCCAATTCCAGCCAGGAACGATATGCCTAAGTAAATTCCCCCAACCGCTGCCCCTAAAAAAAGATGGTATTGCAAGAGCGGCCCGTAAACGAAAATATAAAACGGTCCTACAAAGATGAGCAACATACTGATGAAGAACAAGATGTTCTTCTTTAAACCTATCCTGTCGGAAATATAACCATATATTGGCTGCATGCATAAGGCAAAAATAGCATTGATGGAGAAGATGATTCCTGTCGCTGCCCCATCCAAGTGTATCTCCTGTCCCAACCAAATGGAAAATAACGAGTAACTGGAAGACCATGTGAAAAAGAAAAAGAAAAAATAGGCACTCAATTTCCAGTACAGCCTTTTTGAATCATTCCTTGTAGTTGCCATATGATAGCCCCTTTTACCGAATAGTTAAAAATCCAACTCGGGACCAATCCATTCCCGCTATCTTTGAAATGCCGTAATCATTCCTGATTGTTAGTCTGAGCACAGGCAAAGCCTACTTAATGCCAGTTCCCGAGCCCCCGAGGCCTTCCAAGATGTATCGCTGTGCCACGATATAAATAAGAATCAAGGGAATCGTGGATATCGTCAATACAGCCATGACCTGATTGATGTAAACTGGATCGGTACTGTTGATGGCCGTTATCGCCACCTGGATGGGGAATTTCGACTTGTCCGTCAAGACCATCAGCGGCCAGATATAATCATTCCAGCTTCCGATGAACGCCAATGTTCCAACTGTGGCGACAGCCGGCTTTGACATCGGCAGCATGATTCGCCAGAAGACCTGCCAATTGTTCGCACCATCCAATTTTGCCGATTCGATAACGGATTCCGGAATCGCCATGAAGAAGTTCCTGAACAAATAAATATTGAATGCTCCTGCCAATGCCGGCAAGATAACGGCGAGACGTGTGTCCACTAACCCTAGTTTGTGAATTATGGTGAATTGGGAGATTAAGATCGTTTCGAATGGTACGATCAAAAGCGCCAACAAGATCCCGAACAACAGTTTTTTTCCGCTGAATTTGAGCTTAGCGAATGCATACCCGGCCATCCCATTGATAATGATCGAACCGATCGCCACACACGCTCCATAAAACAAACTATTGCCGATGTAACCGATTAAATGAAAGCGTGACAGAACCTGACTGTAGGATACAAACCATTCCGAGATATGAAAGGATGGAAGGAAGGCCTTCAATGTATTCATATTATTGTATACCTCTGCCTCTGGTTTCATCGAGGATGCTACCATCCAAATCAGCGGGAAAATGAATAGTACCGCTAACAGAACCAAGCAAACGTATTCAAGAATGGTTAAGGGCCCGAATTTCCTTTGCATCAATCATCGTCCTCCTTGACCAATTTTCGTTGCGCAAGCGTAACTATTCCAATGATGGTACCGAACAAAAGCGCCATCGAGCTGGCATAACCGACCATCCGATCCGTAAATCCTGTTTGATAAATGTAATAGACAACCGTCATGGTGGAATTCATCGGCCCACCTTGTGTCATGACCATCGGTTGGACCAACAGTTTAAATGCCCCGATCAACGTGGTGATGAAGATAAACACGGAAGTCGGCTTCAATAAAGGTAAGGTGATATAAATGAATCTGTGCCATTTGTTCATGCCATCCATCTGTGCCGCTTCGTATACATCCATTGGGATATTCTGCAATCCAGCCAGGAAAATCAGCATCTGAAATCCAGCCCCTTGCCAAGCCGAAACAACAACGATCGTAAATATTGCCTGCTTTGGACTCGTCAAAAATGGTTGGGCTGAAATCCCGATGTATCTAAGTGCGTTATTGATGATGCCTTCATTCGGATTCAGCAAATATAGCCAAAGAACGGATATGACCACAAGTGACATGACGACGGGACTGAAATAGGCTACTTTAAAAAACGTATTGGCCCTTCGTTGTTTATTTAACAGGAGGGCCATACCGAGCGCTGACCCTACCTGCAATGGAATCACGAAAACTACGAATTTGAGTGTATTCAACAAACTTTTGAGGAATATCGGGTCTTTGAATAAATGGAAAAAGTTATCCAGACCCACAAATTTACGCATATCGGGTGTAAGTAAATAATAATCGGTAAATGCATAATAGACTGCCATGATTACCGGTATTACGAGAAACATCGACAAAATCAATAATGCGGGACCCAAAAACGCATAAGCGATCATATTATCCTTCCAGTGGATCCGAGCCCTCAAACCTTTCTCCGATTTCAGATACGTGTAGGCCAAGCCGTTCGTTTTCCATCCCATTTTACTCATATTTCCTCCCTTCAATTGGCCTTATCGACAGCTGATTGCATTTCTTCAGCACGTGTATCCAGAACTTTCTGAATATCACGATTTTGATCATAGAAGCTGATATCATCGATCGCTTGCTGGAAGGCACGCGTCACTTGCGGATAAGCTGGTGTCACGGGGCGTGCATGCCCTGTTTCCTTTAATTGCTTCATGAAGACATTCATTTGCTCGGAAAATTCTTTCGTCATTACTTTTTCCGAAGAATACCGAACGGGCAATGCTGCAATCGAACGGCTCAGCTCGATATTGGATTCTTTATTCGTCATCCAATCGACCAATTTTGCCGACCATTCTTTATTTTCCGAGGTTTGCGTCATCGCAAATTGCCAGCTGCCTGAAGGAGAAACCAATTTCTTTGTAGTTGGTGAGACCGGATAAGGCATCACGCCATACTCCACTTTCGGGAAGTTGGTCTTCAAATCGGTTACGGTCCATACACCGCTGAATTTCATAGGATATTTTTCTGTTTCAAACGCTTGTTTGACCGGAGTCCGTGTCGTATATCCTTCCTTCAGCATCGTTTGGATGAAATCCATGGCTTCGACGGTAGGAGCTTGATTGAAGACACCCTCGACCTTCTTGCCATCTTTCGAAACAAGGTCACCCCCAGCTGACCAAACAAAGGGAGTCAGTGCGTATGTCAGCATTTCATCTTTCGCTTGTAATTGCATATCTATCGCTGGTTTTTTGTATTTATCTGTTAGCGTTTTACAAAGCTCAAGGAATTGGGTCCACGTCCAAGGAGAATCGACCGTTGGCAGCGTTTTCAAATCGATTCCGGCTTCTTGGAACATTTTTTTGTTGTAGTAAATGCCCACGGATGATTCACTCACACCGATCGCGTAAAGCTTGTCTTGATAGGTTCCCTGCTGCTTAATGCTTGGAAGCAAGTCATCCTGGTCTTTCACATATTCATCCAACGGCGAAATGACACCGGATTTGGCATACGCGGCTGTATTGGGCCCATCCAATGTGATGACATCCGGCAGGGTGCTGGTCGTAAGGGCTGCATTCACTTTATCTTCGTAGCCCCCGCCATTTCCGCTGCGCGGAATGAATTCAATTTTAGCTTCTATATCATCAGAGGCATATTCCTTGTTAAACGCTTCCACGCGTTTTTTGTATACCTTTCCTTCTTCATTATCATCAGAAACGTGGACCCACATCGTGATTTTCTTTTTCCCATCTCCATCCACGCTTTCACTATTACTGCAACCTACCGCTGCAAACATCAATAATAATGACATCCCGACAAAAAGTAATTTTTTCATGACCATCATTCCCCCTTCTTATGAATCCATCGATAAAAGCGCTTTCAACTAGAATTTTATGTCAACCGGTACCATATGTCAATCGGTTGACATGTTTTTTTTGAAAAATTTAAATTTTATGGTAAACTTCAAAAAGAGGATGAAGTTGGAAACCATACGATAACCAAGCCAGAAACAGCTTGCTGAAAAATACTTCTTAAACCAAGTGACACATTGTTATCAAAACGCAAATAAAACTTATACAGTTACTTTTCAAGAAAAATGTAGGTACAATATGAATGGTAATTTAGAAGATGGGAGGAATGGAAATGAAGCCCAGCATTGATGATGTAGCAGAAGCTGCAGGCGTTTCAAGGACAACGGTTTCACGTGTCTTGAATAATCGCGGTTACATCAGTCAAAAAACGAAAGACAATGTATACAAGGCAATGAAGGAAATCAATTATATCCCTAACGACTTGGCTCGTTCTCTTTTCAATAAACGAACCAATATCATAGGTCTGATCGTCCCCAAAACGAGTAACCCATTTTTCGGTGAACTCTCCTTCCACATTGAAAGCATTTGCGCTTCATTCGGTTATAAGGTATTGCTCTGCAACAGTGTCAACCGAATGGACAAAGAGGAAAAATATCTTGAAATGCTGCTGCGAAATCAGGTCGATGGGGTAATCGTCGTAACCTATAACCGAGGGGTCATGAATTATCATCGGGAAAATTTCCCTGTCGTTGCGGTTGACCATTACCTATCAGAAACGATTCCTGTCGTTGGCTCTGATAATTATGACGGCGGAAAACAGGCCACCGAACTATTATTGAAAAAGGGCTGCCAGCATATTCTTCATATTAATGGCCCTATTGAACTGGAAACGCCCGCAAATTTAAGGAGAAAAGCGTACGAAGATATCATGATGAAAAATGGAAGAACACCCATTACATATGAAGTTTCCAATACATTTGACCAGATGATCCATCGGGAGCTGATTTGTAAGCTATTTGATGAACAGCCCGAGGTGGATGGTATCTTTGCAAGCGATGATTTAATCGCGGCTTCCGTAATGGCTGAAGCTAAAAAACGCAAAAAAGACATACCATCGCAATTGAAAGTTGTCGGATATGATGGTACGGAAACAGGTCAGATTTTATTACCGGAATTGACAACGATTCAACAGCCGATTGATTTAATCGCAAAGACGGCCATCGATATTTTATTAAAAGAAATTGAAGGGGAGTTCAACGATCTGCCGCTGGAAACATGCCTCCCCGTCACTCTTATCGAAGGTGGAAGCACGTAAAAAATTATGAAAGCCTTACATTAGCAAAAAGCCTGATCCAAATTGGATACAGGCTTTTTATTTTCCTTATAGATGAAAAAGGCAAGAATGTGCGATAGTACAACTTTTCAACATATAAATAAAACTCCATCACTTCTGTATCCCAACTTTCTTTGGGTCTTGTTGGTTTAATGTTTGAAGACTCCATTTTCCATATCTAAGCAAAAATGATGTCAAACATTTGAATACGGTTCATTAGTATATAAAACAATAGTTGCAGTCTTCAATAAAAGGCGATCGGTTCAAGTTGAAGCGCTTATTTTCCCAAACCAGGATTTAGCTGTCTCTTTCAAAACGACATTCAGTTCTTCAATATTTCTTTTACCAGTATCTTGTAACCAGATGCGGCCTGCTTGCTCTCCTTCTATGGCAAAAGGTGACACGCCCTCCTTCCAGGTTGCCCGTCCACATAATACACCGTTAAAGGTGGAACCGGATCTTTTGGCAAATTTCAATGTTTCTTGGAATAGTTTTGCACTCACCCCAGCACTCAAGAAAATAAAGGGCAGTTCAGTTGCTTTACTTTGTTCATTGAAAAGAAAGGCAGCTTCTTCTTTACTGTGAACAGCATCTCCCTCCGCATACCCTTCGACAAAGTTCATATTTACCGGAACCTCAACCTTCAATACATCCACTTGGTATTGGGGTTTGGAGAACTCCTTCATGGCCCCAATCACTTTATTCGGTTTCACTTTTGCATACTCTCTACTTTTCACATCTTCGTTTTTAGCATCATAAGTTACAATTTCCAAGAAAAATGGAATATCTTCAGCCGCACACTCGGATCCAACACGTTCCATATAAACATGTTTAGCGTTATTAATTTTTTCTTCTTCATCCACATCATAATACAGGAGGAATTTGATCGCATCGGCGCCGGCTTCCTTCAAGCGTTTCACTGACCATTCCGGTAGTAAATCAGGTAACCGTCCCACGTCTGACGCATCGTAGCCTGTTTTTTCATAGGCTACTAATAAACCGGCTTTCTTGTCACGGACCTTTGCCGCTGGCATACCATATTCAGGGTCCAAAAGAATGGCCGTTGCAAATGGTGTTAATTCCTCAGAAACCAATCTTTTGAAACGAATGATGCCTTCATCTCCCACATGACTTGCATTACCTGTTGCAATCATTTTTTTTAATGAGCCACGTTGATCAATGGCTAATGCTCCAATCACACCATTTTCATCCGATAAACGTTTAAGAGCATCCACTTTATTTTTTGATAGGTCTAACATCGGCATTCTCCTCTTTCAATCTATTTTTTCAACTTTTACGAAATCGAAGTACTGTTTAAATTTGTTTTTATTAATATAGCCGGTTCCGGCTTCCATCGTATTTAACATCCCCGTGGTCATTGCCGTTTTCAGCACAGTTGCCACGTTTTGATTTCGGTTCAAGGCCACAGAAAATCCGGCAACGGTCGCATCTCCTGACCCTACTGGGTTGACCACATCTATTTCCGGAATCGTAACCTGATAGTAATCCATCCCATGCTTGACAAAAGCCCCCTTACTTCCCATGGACACAACAATCCATTCAATCCCCTCGAAAATCTTATGGCTTAACGTTCGTTTCAAATCAACGATTTCAGCTTCCACTTCGAACCCCATTAGCTGTGAAAATTCCGCCGTATTCGGCTTGATGGCAAAAGGTTTTTTCTCATGCATCAAGACTTGTTTTAACGATTCACCTGAAGAATCGACAATCACACGTTTCCCTTTTTTATGACTGATTTCAATCATTTTGCAGTAATAATGAGTCGGTAAGCCTTTCGGTAGACTTCCTGAAATGGTTACTAGAGAAGCAGATGTAATCAAACCTTCGAATTTTTCAAGAAAAGCTATACCTTCTTGTTCAGATAATGTCGGTCCTGATTCTAAGATTTCAGTTTGCATACCCTCATGAAGGATGGCGATGCAATTTCTTGATTCACTTTCGATTCTCAAAAAGTCATTTCGAATATGCCTTCCATCTAATTGCTGAACAATGTAATCGCCAATCGTTCCACCTACAACCCCTGTGCATATGACATCTTCTTTCATTTGCGCGATCACTCGGGCAACATTCAAGCCCTTTCCACCAGCCGTTTTACTCACCGATTCTACACGGTTGACATCGTCAAATTTAAATCGATTTAATGGGTAGGATATGTCAACCGAGGGATTCATTGTTACAGCTACAATCATCGTCATCCCTCTTTCCGATTGTTGATTAGGCTTGATAACGACAGACACCTTTCAAATAAGTTGCAAGTAAAATCAAGCCCTGAATTCAATACGATAAAATCAGCTGCGTACCCCGTTGCAATTTTCCCGCATTCGTAATTTAATTGAACACTTTGGCAGGAGCAGTACTTGCCATATAGATGGCTTTTTCCGGGGTGGCCACACCCCATTGGACAACATTTTTGACGGCATCTTTCAATTGCAAAGCACTGCCTGCTGAACTTCCACCTTTCCATACAGGCAGCCACCTCCACAGGTAATACTCCCAATTGATAAGTTCCTTCTGACATACCACCAGCCATCATACAATCGGCAAAAATATATGTTGACATGCCTAATCTTCTCATTCTATAAAACAACTACATGCGCAAGGACATTACATTTTGTTATACTCGTATAGGGTTACGCCTTTGACCACACGGTTAACTGTTCCAGTCGGAGAAGGTGTATCAGGTGTATTACCGACTTTTATGGAAGCTAGCAGTGAGACAGTTTGCCCAATCATGACAAATGGCAATGCCAGGTAAGCATCCGGTACGGATTGAGCATCACTATTAAATAAAAATGAGTTTCCAGCATATCTGGATTTCCCATCAACTTCTATGGCACAGATGTAGTTAGCAATGTTATCTCGCTTCAATTCATTTAACAGATCCAAATCATATTGACGTGTATAAGGATGATTCGAAACAAAAACAAAAACCACCGCCTTTTCATTGACAAATGATTTAGGTCCATGACGGAAACCTAATGGCGAATCGAATGCTGTTACGATTTTACCAGCCGTCAGCTCTAATATTTTTAACTGAGCTTCCCTCGCTAAGCCTTCTAGGCACCCTGAGCCAAGATAAATTATCCTTTCAAAATCATGATCGATGATTTGTTGGATATCTTCTTCTCTACCAATAACAGTTTTTCCCATTTGAGAGATTGTGCTTACAAGTGATCCCTTTTCCTCCAATGACAGCGTATCGAAAACCAGTAATGCTGATAGAGTCATGCATGAGTAGCTTCCGGTCATAGCAAATCCTTGATCATTGGCTTTTTCGGGCATCAACAACAAAAGATTGTCTTCGTCACCTTTTGCCCTTTTCGCTAACTCTCCATCACTTGCACAAGTAATCGTCAACTGGTAAAAATTCGTGATGATGTTTTGCGCTAATTCTACGGCAGCCAAACTTTCGGGGCTGTTGCCACTTCGAGCAAATGAAACCAATAGGGTTGGGCAATCTGCTTTTAAAAATTCATAGGGGTTTGACACTAATGTGGTAGTCGGAATATTCAGCAAATCCCACTTTTTTTCATCCACTTTTCCTTTTAAATAGGGTGTAACCGTATCACCCACGTAGGCAGAAGTTCCAGCACCTGTAAAAATGACACGAATCCGATCATATTGTTTAGCTAATTTTTGTAAAAACGATTGAATTTCTAAACGTTTCTTTGTATACAGTGAATAGGTTTCATCCCATAGAACAGGTTGTTGCTTGATTTCATCTGTTGTAATCGATGCACCTAACGAAACTAATTTTTCCTGATTAAGTGTAAACATCCAAGACACTCCTCTTTTATAATCTCTCGAATACGCGCAATCCTGCCCCAACGACACCATTATCTTGCTTCAATGTACTGATGCTCATTTGGCTTAAAATATGTCGTTGTTCAGGTAATAGGTAACTTCTTAGCTTTTCTTTAATTAACTTAAGCAGAAAGGGATTATTTACGATTACACTGCCGCCGAAAACCATTTTATGTGGATCCAATAAACAGGAAATCGCATAAAGTCCTTGAGCTAAGTTGTCAGTCACTTCTTCGATGATGGGTAGAAATTCACAAGCTCCCTTTATATAGCCTTCAAAGACTTCCTTGGTGGAAATTTGGTCGGATTGCAATTCCGTTTTGGCCAGCTTTTTAATGGCCGGTCCAGCCGCCACGTTTTCCAATCGCCTATTTTCCCCATTGTTCGCCTTAAAAAGTACTGGTATTAACCCAAGTTCCCCGGCAAATCCCGCCCCCCTGAAAAATGATCCATTTTGAATGATTGAACAGGAGATGCCGGTACTAATCGTCACATAGACAAATGTTTCATTCCGCTTTTCCTTTGCAGCCTTCCACTCGGCAAATGCTGCCATATAGACATCATTGTCAATGCTAATCCGTTCAAAGCCGAATTGCTCTCGTAAACGAGCGATGACGGGGAATTGGTCCCAAGGTAAATTATTTTGAAAAATAGCGATGCCATTCTCACAATCCACTTTACCTGGTACACCCACGCCGATCCCCTCTATGTCAGCCAAGGAAAAAGAGGTTTTTTTAAAGAGTTGTTCCACCGCTTCCAAGACTCTAGCAAACATTTTTTCCCGATCTGAAGGATCACTTTCAATATCCTCACGCATTAGCAATTTTCCGGAATCTGTAATGATCCCTGCTGTTATCTTAGTCCCTCCAATATCAATGCCGATCGCCTGTTTCATTTTCCTGCACCCCTTATTCCTCTCGATCGCCTACTTTTTAGTCCAAGCTTTTTACTTTTTTCAACCTTCATCGCTCTTAAATAAGATGGGTTGTTGGTACAAGTCATTCTTATGAAAAACTCATAGCCAATACTATGAGTTTTTCATGCGATAAAGACTTTCCATTTTTCTTGAAATTTTATACGGCGATACATCTGCATATATTTCCCATCAAGAAAACTCATTGGGTCACCCCCACCTAATAAGGTGGTTAAAATGATGCGATCTAAAGGTTAGCCCCCTTTGTCCTTAACTATTCTTGTCTTTATTTGCCGCCTGTTACGGCAATACCTTCAATGAATTGTTTTTGCAAGATGATGAATAATACGAGCATGGGCAGTATCGCTAAAAAGGAGCCTGCCATAAGTATAGGGTAGTTCGTTAAATACTGACCTTGAAGAGATGACAATCCAACTGAAAGTGTCATTGATTCGGGAGAACTGTTTACAATCATTGGCCACATCAATTCATTCCAGCTCCAAAGAGTCGTGAAAATACCCAATGCGATCAAACCAGGTTTGGCGAGAGGAAGCATTACTTTCCAGTAAATTTGAAAATGGTTACAGCCATCAAGTCTTGCCGCCTCTTCCAGTTCTTTTGGAAGGCCCATAAAGAATTGCCTTAGCAGGAACGTACCGAATGCGCTAAACATTCCTGGGACTATTACCGCCTGTAATGTATTCAACCATCCAAGTTTAACCATAATCATATATTGCGGGAGTAAAAACACTTGCCCTGGTACCATTAAAACGGATAAAGCTAACAAAAACAGGATATTCCTGCCCGGAAATTCAATCCTGGCGAATGCATAGGCGGCTAACGAACACAAAAATAATTGCCCCGCTGTCCTTACGACCGTAACAATAACTGTATTAAACATAAATTTAAAAAATGGCAAAAGTCCAAAAATCTCTATATAATTTCCCCATTGCAAGTCCTTCGGAAAGATAATAGGCGGAACGTGAATGGACTCAGCATACGTTTTTAAGGAGGTTAAGATCATCCATAAAAAAGGCGTGACCATTGCTACAGATCCCAAAATGAGCACAAAATGGATAAGGAATGTTTTACTTGTCACAAGCTGCCTCGTTCTTTCCATTGTTTCTACCTCCTTTAGTCATAGTGAACCCATTTTTTCTGTAAGACCATTTGGATTGCAGTGATAATCAAGATTACTATCAATAAAAGAACAGCGATTGCTGCTGCGTATCCCTTATCGTTTAAAACGAATGCGTGCTGATAGAATAGATAAACAACTGATTGCGTACTTTCCAAGGCTGTACTACTTTTACCAATCATCATGAAAATTAAATCAAAAACTTGAAAAGCTCCAATTAAGGACGTGATACTTACAAAGAAAATAACAGGGGAGAGCAGCGGCAGTGTAATATTAAAGAATACCTTAAGCGGGCCAGCTCCATCCATTTCCGCTGCTTCATAATAGGACTTCGGAATTCCTTGTAATCCGGAAAGGAAAATGATCATGTTATAACCGATTCCACTCCAGATTGCTACGACAATAATTGAATATAAAGCAATTTTCGGATCACTTACCCATTGTGGGCCCTTGATTCCGAATAGAGATAAAAGATAGTTTAGCAGTCCGTAATCCGAATTGTATAGCCATTTCCAAACCATGGCGATGGCAGCTGGCATAGTGATTACGGGTAAGAAATATAATGTGCGATAAACGGATTTCCCTTTAATATTTTGATTCAGGAGTACAGCTAGTAGAATAGATAAGAATATACCGATGGGAACAGTAAAGATAATATATATCGCTGTATTCTTAAATGATTTAATGAGGTTGGTATCCTCTAGCATGCGCTTATAGTTATCCAGCCCCGTCCACTCATATTGACCAAAGGCTCCCCATTCGGTGAAGCTAAAGTAAAAGTTCTGAAAGATGGGCCAGAGATAGAAAATGAACAAACCTAACATGGTAGGAGCAATCATGAGATAAGCCCAAAAAAGGTCTGAACTTTTCCTTGTCTTCGTTAAGTTAGAAACCTTAAATTTTGAATTTGCTTTGACCTCGGCCTGTAGAGAATGTTCCTGCACCGTTCTCACTCCTTTTATGGAAAGAAGAGAAGAAACATCTTCTCTCCTTCAATTTTTCTATTTCTTGGATAGTGCCCCATCTGCCTTGTCTGTTAACTCTTTTACGGCATCTTCCACACTTTCTTCTTCGCTCCAAACCTTTTTAAGAACGTCCGTTTCGTACTGCCAAATTTCTCCGGTATTTTTAACACTAGGCAGCGGAACAGAATAATCAGCACCATCAATAAAGGCTTGAAGATTGATATTTGGAACGGCTTGAACCCAAGCCTCTTGTGTACCATTATAGGCTGGAATCACCGTCCCTGTTTTGGCAAATATCTCTGCCGCTTCTTTAGAACCAAGAAATTGGACAAATTTCCATGCAGCATCTTTATGCTTTGTGTTAGCCGCTATAACATTGGCTAGCCCATGAATGGCCACTGCACGCTGTTTTCCTTTTGGTACTACAGCAACATTTATATCCGGATTATTCTTATACTCTTGTAACATCCAAGGTCCATCGAACATCATAGCTACTTTTCCTGAAGAGAATAATTCAGAAGCGGCTGTTTCTGTCATTTGAGCCTGTGTCGGAGATAATCCTTCCTTTATGAAACTAGTATTATAATGAAGTGCCTCAATCGCTTCCGGTTGATCGAATCCTACAGACTTTTCATCGTCAGAAATGATATAACCCCCATTTTGCCAAATGAAATCATAATAACCACCTTGGTTCCCCATTAAAGCAGCATAGCCCCAAATACCTTTATTTTTATCTGTCAGTTTTTTGGCGTTTTCCTTTAACTTATTCCAGTCCCAGGTGTCATCTGGATATGGCACACCTGCTTCATCAAAGATTTTTTTGTTATACCATAAGCCTGTTGTATCAAAATCTTTTGGTATACCATATATATCTCCTTTAACAGTATAAAGATCAATTAAAGATTCCGGATAATTATCTAAGCTATAGTTTTCTTTTTTTGCAAGATCAGTAAGTGGCAGGATTACCTTTCCCTCAGCATATTGTTGAACATGTGCCCCATTCATCCACATAACATCAGGTAGCGCCGCACCAGTGGCAGCAGTTTCAAGTTTTTGGAAATATTGACCGTAAGGAGTGATCTCCGTTTTGACTTTAATGTTCGGATATTTTTCGTTAAATAATTTGATAACTTCATCTATGGCAGAGACTTGCTTTTTATCCCAAAATCCATAAGTGATTTCTACATTCCCGTCCCCTGATGCAGCGTCGTCATTACTGCATCCAACTAGCACCATTAATCCTAAAATCGCGGTAAAAACTATCATTAGCCATTTTTTCATCATATTTCCCTTCCTTCAAATAAAGTTAGTAGTATTCTAAAAACTCCCAGGACATGATGGTTTTATGCTTAGTTCCCCCTTGGTAGCCCTTACATTTTCTTCATCTCTTGAAACATTTCCCATTAAATAACTGTGAAACCCCTCCAAATGCTGATAGCTTACCACCCCACTAAATAAAATAGTCTCATGATGTAATTTCTTTATTTTTAAAGCTTCAGTCATCAGATGATATCTTGTTTAAAAACCTGGATGAGAACAAACTTCCTTTATAATCTCCAAGTTCTTAACTTTTAGTATTTTCTTCTAAACTACGGTAATAATGGTCTATATTAATGGATTGTCCATTATTTAACCTCGACTCTTCAGCAGCAAATGCCATAAGGTGACTTCTTACTGAAGCTAAGGCAGATGAAACGCTATCTTGTTTATTTCCAAACTGGATTTCTCTCAAAAAAGTCCTCATGATGCTATTATCTCCACCACCATGTCCACCAATAGGATTGTCAAATTTTATTACCGTTTCATGCTTGGTGAGAAAATCAAAAATCGAAATACTATTTTCCTCCATATTTCCACGTATTTCCCCTTTTGTTCCCATTATTTGAACGATACGTGTTTGTTCCCTTGTAAACCCGCACATACTAAATGTCGCTGTTGCCCCACCTTCGAATTCCATGTTTACTACTTGATGATCGACGACATTATTATCTGAACGATAAACACATTTTCCATATGGAGTTTCATGTAATGCTTTTATGATTCCTTCATTCGTATAATCTTCTGTAAATTTCCTTGCCCACCCTTTACCTTCACCAAGATAATACCTGCCAGCATGATATGGACATTCATATTCAACTGGACAACCGTCCAAACATCTTTTTGGGGCTCCATTAGGTGCATGATCTTCTTTAAAATGCATAAGCGAACCATATGAACTTACACGTTTACAATCCTTGCCTATTACAAAAGAAATGATATCCATGTCATGACAGGACTTTTGCAGAATCATGGGGCTCGTTCTTTCTTTGTTATTCCAATTTCCACGTACAAAACTATGAGACATATGCATCACTTCTACATTTTCATTCAATTGCAGCGATACTACCTCTCCAATTTCCCCAGTGGAAATAACCTTTTTTATCGCTGACCAAAATTCTGTGTACCTTAATACATGACATATTGTAAGATTTCGATTATATTTTTGCGCTGCTTGTTCCATTTCTATGCATTCCATCGGATCTGGGGACATCGGTTTTTCCAAAAGAACATGATAACCTAGTTCCAATGCTCTCATGGTAGGTTTAAAGTGATGGCGATCTAGTGTACATATTATGGCAATATCCGCTATTTTTCTTTTTAAATTGAATACCTCCTCCCACGACTCAAAGCAATTTTCATTGGAAATATCATGTTCTTTTTGAAATTTGATCCTTCTTTCTTTAAACGGCTCTGCCACACCTGTGATCTTTAATTCATTAGGGTTCTTTAAGGCATATGGTGCATAAGCTCTTCCCCCTCTGTCACCTGCTCCGATAATTATTGCTTTCATTTGTTTCATGGCATATTCCCCTATCTTTAATTTTCCGTTCATTTTCCCGATTTACGCCAAACGTTTTCCAATGAGTTTTAAAAAAAGAACCGCTTAGGTTCGTTTTATGTTAGAAGATTCTCGAAGGACTAATTCAAATGGCAGGATGATTTTCACCGGGAGTTTAATTTTCTCTTCTACCATTTCTATAATCGTTTTAGCTGCCATTCTCCCCATTTCATATTTAGGGATATCTACCGTTGACAGCTGGGGTGACGAATATTTGCCCATCTCAATATTATCTACTCCAAAGAATGCGATGTCCTCTGGAATTCTAATGTTATTTTCCCTGGCAGCTCTCATGGCAGCGATCGCCATCAAATCACTCGCACAGACCATAGCTGTTGGCAGGTGCAACGGATCCTTTTTAATCAATTTTTTCATTTCCACATAGCTATTATCCATTTTCCATCGGGTATTCATTACCCAATCAGGTTGGATTTTCAGCCCGGTTTCTTCCATGGCACGTTGAAAGCCTTTAAACCGTTGTTCAGCATACAAATCTTCAAAGTTTTCATTAACACCTCCGCCAATAAAGCCTATATCGTGGTGACCTTGCTTAACTAAATACTTAACAACCATTTTGATAGAAGCCTCGCGATCGTAATCGACAATCGCTATATTTTTATCTGCATAAAAAAAGTCCAACCCTACTAGTGGTATATATTGTTGAATATATTCGATAATACGATCATTAATCTTATCGATTAGAAGCAGTCCTTCAATTCCTGAATCATGAATGGTCTTAAGAAGCAGGGCCTCATTTTCAAGTTCATCCTTGGTAATACTAATCAAGTTGTACTCATTATTTGTTAATTCATCACGAATGCCTGTATAAATATTTGCAAAGTAAGGGTTAATTTCCGCTTGTTTGGGATTGGCTACCCATCCAATTTTCATTGTTCTTATGTTCCGCTTCTCTTGCTTATTAGCAACTAAATTTCGGGCATGCTGATTTGGTATATACCCTAACTCCTTAACTGCTTCCCAAATTCTCGCTTTTGTTTCCTGGTTAACATTTCTGGTTTGATCATTTTGAATTACTCTCGAAACAGTAGAGATAGAAACTCCTACCCGTTCAGCAATATCCTTTAGTCTTATCACGAATAAAACACCTCTTAATTATGTACTTTTCAGCCTTCTTAAATAGGATAACAAATTTTGTATCCTTTTAAGAAATACTTTTGCATCTTAAAAATGTTTTAAGAGAAGTTTTACTTTTTACTATGGATTCGAAGTTAATGGGTTGTAGGTACAAGTCAAATTAAAAAAAAGATTCCAGCAAAAATCGTCTTCTTTACCTTCCTTTATTGACAGAAAATTTTAACTAATACAAATATATACGCTGTAAGTTAACCTGTCAACCCAACAACTTAAATAATTTAAACCATAATATGATTCTTTAATCCTTGTAATTTACTATTTCGTCCTTCTTGTATGTTTAGGAGTTATTAGCTTATAAGAAAACTCATAGACACAATGCTATGAGTGATGGAATCTTTATGTAAGTTCTGTATAAAAACGGCAGCGATCGCCCCGAACAATAGAAATACAAAATTCCACAGGCTTTCCATTGATATCATAAGCAGTCCGTTCAAGCAACAGAGCAGGAAGACCTTCTTCCGTTTGGAGGTGCTCACTTTCTTCGGCACGAATAAGAACTGGTTCAAATGATTCTTTTGCTCTGGTTACTACGATATTGAATTGTTGTGAAAATAAATCATATAGTGAAACTTCACCAACTTTTTTAAGTTGCTCCGTATCGGAAACCACGTTTTTCGGTATGAAAGATGATTCCAAAATATACGGTTCATCGTTGGCACAACGGAGGCGTTTCATTTCAATTACCTTCTCATCTTCCCCAACCAGCAACGCTTCCCTGATTTTTGAAGTGGGATGGACTTCCTCTATTTTTAGAATGATATCTTTGGGATTCATTCCTTTTTCCTTCAATACCTTACTAAAGCTGTAAAACCCCATCAATGATTGTTGCAATTTTGGTTTTGCCACGAAGGTACCTTTTCCTTGAATTCGGTAAAGAATTCCTTCCTGTACTAACTCTTCAATAGCTTTTTTTGCAGTGTTCCGACTCACACCAAATTGGTCCATTAATTGATTTTCAGATGGGATTTTATCACCGAGCGCCCAATGACCCTTTTCAATTGACCCCTTTAACCTCTCCATTAATTGGTGATAAAGAGGTATTACACTTCCATGCTCCAGTGGTTTCATTATCGTAAGCCTACCTTCCATCCAAACTTGCATTCTTATTACCAAATTATATCATCGACACTAATTGTGTCAAACGAGCACGCACAGTTGTCTTTGGCATCAGTTTTGCGAAGGGGAATGAAAAATTCCATTAGGTTCAGTGTTTAGTAAGGATCGCCTGTATATGAATCGTTATCCAGTCACCATATTATTCCCATTTCAAGACTCCTCTGTTTAATCTCCTTAACAACCCCCTTCATGTTTACAGGGTCATGGAATTCGAATGTTCACCCTGTACGGATCGCCTTTTTTTTAATAAACCATTTAATTTTTCCGATCCCAAGAACATCGCTGCCACAAAAAAGGCAATGAAAAACGGAAAAATCCCGATTGATGTGTGAGATGCGAAGAATCCAAGAAGAGGAGGCATGGACATGCTGCCAGTATAGGCCATGGCCATTTGAAAGCCCATGATGGTCTGGGAATGTTCCTTTCCAAATCGCGCTGGCGTTTCATGCAGCATGCATGGGAATATCGGAGCAAAGCCTAATCCGACCATGATGAACCCTGCTAGCAAGAAGCCTGACGGCAAGGGTAATAATAAAAGTGCTGTTCCTAACAAGGCTGTCACTTGACCGACTCGAATCAGCGTGCGATTTCTGACTTTTAATGTAATGAAGCCTGTAATGAACCGTCCAATCGTTATTCCTGCATAATATAACGAAACCCATTTTGCCGCTACATCAACAGGCAATTCCTTTACATTCACAAGGAAGCTGCTTCCCCAAAGACCTATTGTTGCTTCGGCCCCGCAATAAAACAAAAAGGAAACCAGAGCAAGCTTCACGCCTTTAATTCGCAAAGGTTTTGTTTGTATAGCATCTTCTTCAAGCAAGGCAGCAGCCGGTTCGTCCTTCTTTTCCGAAGACGCGGCAGCGCTGTTTTTTGCGATTTTATTCCATAAAGGCAAGGTGAAGAAAAGGATGATGACCAATGCGAACTGAATGCCGGCAATTGCAAGATACCCGCTTCTCCAAGAATTCCCCCCTGAAATGGACTGGGCCATAATGATGGGACCAAGAGTGGCCCCGACTCCCCAAAAGCAATGCAGCCAACTCATGTGGTGCGCTTTGTAATGCGTAGCCACGTAATTGTTCAATCCAGCATCAACAGACCCTGCGCCTATCCCCAATGGTATGGCGAATATGACCAGCCAGACAACCGATGGAGCAAAATGAAAACCTAGCAGGCTCCCCGCAGTCAGTAAGCAGCTGACAAATGTGACTTGGCCGGTTCCAAACCGCTTAAGGACGATTCCACTGACTAAACTGGAAACGATGGTACCGGCTGCAATCGTCATAAAAAGCCATCCAGCCGTCTCAAGCGGTGCACCATATTCCGCACTCATCACAGGCCAAGCGACTCCTAACAATGAATCAGGTAAACCTAGGCTGATAAAAGCCAAATAGATGATGACCAAAAAAAATGTAGCCATAGTAGAATTCGCCTCCCGTTCATTTATTCACGTACATTTGTTTCTCTTTTTAACTACTTTTTTCAGTAATCATCAAATCAAGGCCAAGGACTTGTAAGCCGTATAAATAGTCTTGTTTCCAATTACTTGCGACAAGCTCAGGAAGATGTTTTTCCGGGATATACGTCGAGCTTCTTCCTGCAATCTGTTCCAATATTGATTCGTCCACCTCATCATTGCAAAAAATGATGGTTTTCGGATTGATGATGGCTGTAAAAGAAGCCACCAGCCTGCTGATCGCATCGATTTCATATTCCTCACGAATGGCCTTCTTCTGTGTCTGCTTTCCTTTTGCCAAAGCTTGCAGAAAGTTTCGGTCATCATACTGAGGGACAAAGGAAACCTCTCCCGAAAAATAAGTGCTCCCTCGAACCACGCCCCCGTTGATCATGATTCCTGCGCCTGGACCATTTTGACCGGAATATACATAAATAAGAGAATGATCGTGCTTGATTTTCCGATTATTGTGATAGCCAAGTACTGCAGCATTCATATCGTTCTCCACGACTACCGGTATGGAAAAATGAGCTTCAAAATACCCTTTTAAATCAAAATCCTGAATATGCTCGTAGCCTGGAATGAAAAAAATCCTTCCATTCTCTACGGAACCGGGCACACCGATTGCCATGGAGCTGACCTGCGGATAGTGATCCATGAGGTCTTCTATGTCTTTGGTTAAGAAGCGAAATGCACCATCCATTAAGGCAGGTGCCGTTCTCCCCTGCTCCTTCACTTCCCCGAAACAATTAAAGACCACATAATTCGTTTCATGTTCCTCCATAAACAAGGCCAAACCCAACTTATACTCCGGATTGTATGTATATCTTTTTGCTCTTCGTCCGCCACTGGAGTCATCGAGACCTGTCAAAATCAGTTCTCCATCCTTCTCCATCTGCCGCAGAAATTTACTTATGGTCGGGAAACTGATTCCCAATTTTTCGCTGAGCTCAACCTTTGTAGCACTTCCATGTTCTAATAGAGCAGCACGAATGCCATGAAGGATCGATTTTTTCATCGATTTTGGCTTAAATACTAACTCATCCATTTGGTTCATCACCCCCTTTTACACACTTATTAAATAACTTTAATAAGTTCTGGACCAATATACCATATCCAGGAATTGAAAACAATGGCTACTAAGTTGTTATATTCATAATCGATGAAAACGCAAAAAAGCCTTCGTATCCATTACAAAGGCTGGGGATTAAATCCTCCCGTTTTACAGGGTTATTTCTCTAAGGTTACGAATGTTGTACCGGCAAGATCCTGAAGAAAAGCGGAGATTACTAGCAGCTCGCTTTCGCTGTACTTTTGTAAAAATTGGCCAAAGTTCTTTTCCATTTCCTTATGTAATTCTTGATGAAGATTGAAAAGCTCTTGGCCCAACAGTGTTGTATGGTAAAGCACTTCTTTTTTATTGTTGGGGAGAAATTCTGCCCTGATCAATTTTTTAGCCATTAGCTTCCGGGTGATTTTTGATACACTGCCTTTAGGGATATTCAGCTGTCTTGAAATCGTGATCCCATTGACGGGCTCAAAACGACCGATGCCATCGAGGACATGCAGCATCAAGGTCGTCATTCCTTTTATCATGTCGGTGATGGTATCATGACTGCTTTTTTGCATTAACCATTGTTTTTCTTCGTCATTCTCTGATTCTCTTTCCATTAATTTAATAAAAGAATCCATAATTTTTTTCTGTGAAGAATCATTCATAAAAAAAAGACCTCCTTTGAATACTTATCATAATTTTATTTAACCGATATATCAAGACATAGCTAACTGTATTGTTTCCAAGAAACAATATTGACAACCATTTAAAGCATTGGTATTATAGTTTCCAGGAAACAAAAATACCAATGCCCATTAGGAGATGTAGCCTTAATGAATCCAGTCATTGACACGATAATGAGCCATCGCTCCATTCGCCAGTTCAAGGATGAAGCCATGACAAAAGAACAAATGAAGACCATCATAGAAGCAGCACAAATGGCCCCTTCTTCCAGATTCATGCAAACATATTCGATTATCGGGATAACCAACCCACTATTAAAAAAAGACCTCGGAACGATCACTGGCTTAACCTATGTTGAAAACAATGGCCACTTCCTAATATTTTGTGCCGATTTACATAGATTGACGATCATGGCCTCTGAAGAGGAAAAACAAAACATGCAAGACATGCTCGAAAGTACACAGTTCTATCAGATAGCGACGATAGATGCATCGTTAGCCGCTCAAAATGCCGCTCTCGCAGCAGAATCAATGGGACTGGGAGTCGTCTATATCGGAGCCATCGCGAAGAATTTACCGGAAATAGACAAGCTATTGAACCTACCTTCCCACGTCATTCCTTTGTTTGGAATGGCAATCGGCATCCCGGACCAGAAACCGGAAATTAAGCCTCGTTTACCGATACAGGCGGTTTATTTTGAAAATCAATACAACAGCGATGCAGAAGAGCAGCGAGAATTTACAGAAAGCTATGACCAAAAAATGAAAGCCTATTACCAAACACGATCGGAAAATCCGCGGGCGGATACATGGTCCGGCAAGAATATTGCTCTCTTTCAAAAAAAGGCGGATGCGAACTATTCACAATATGTAAAAAGTAAAAGAATGAATGTAAAGTAGCGCTTTGATCGAAAACGAGTCGAACAGTACGTGAGGCAAGGTCTTCTCCTATCAATCACCTTCATTGATTGGATTTAGGGTGATTGAATAGTTGCGGACGGTAAAGCGATTATCCTTGAATAAGGAATGTCCCCTTACGATGACCTCTCCATATCAATCGTCAGCTTATAGCGATCTGCGCGGTAAACAGAATGGGCAACTTCAAACGGTTTGTTCGTATCCAGCCTGCTAATTCGTTCAATTCGCAATACCGGGTCCCCTACGGCTACCCCAAGCATCTCGGCCTCGATCTTTTGTGCGATGGAGGCCGAGATGGATTGCCTTCCATACTGAATTTTCAGGCCAAACGTTTTTTCTGCATAGCCATAAATGGAGGTAAGGGCCATTTCCTCCGTCAATCCCCGTGAAAGCGCCTTTGAAAGATAAACCGTTTCATAAGCCATCGGCAATTGGTCAGCCAGCCTTACCCGTTTCAGCTCAAGAATTGGCGTTCCCGCCTCCACCTCAAGTTTGGCAGCAAGATCCCGATCAGCATGGACCTCCGATAACCGGATAACACGTGTACTCGGCTCATGCCCCCTAGACTGCATATCTTCGGAAAAGCTTGTTAATCCTTTCAGGGGCTGCTCGATTTTTTGGTGGGCAACGAATGTGCCTACTCCCCGCTTCCTATATAAATATCCTTCGTTCACAAGATTGGTTACGGCTTGTCTTACCGTCATCCTGCTTATTTCATATTTTTCCGTGTATTCCCGTTCAGAAGGAATCATCTCGCCAGGCAGTAATCGTTGGGTTTGAATTGCATTTTTAATCACTTCTTCAAGTTGATAGTATATTGGAAGCGGCGAATTCTTATCGATCATATAGGATACAACATCCTTTCAAGGTGATGTAGGTTTTCCAAAATATCCTACCTGGAATCTTCTGTACTATCGAAGAAATCAGTTTCTTCCTATCAAATCCCGAGCATACGATACATCTTTCTTGCAGGTTAATCTTCACTTTTCTGGCGTTTCCTGATTTCTTTTGGTGAATTTCAATACAGATTCCCTCGAACGCTCAATCCCGTTTTTATTTTCATTATAATATTTTGAAACGTACGCATAGAAAATAATACTCACCGTTAACAATTGTGCGAACAGCGAGCTTGTTGCAGCACTTCGAAATTTAGCTTCCGGTGCCCGTACGTGGTGTAATGGCATATCGACTTTTTTGGTCAACCCATTGTTGCCCAATCGTGATAAGCCGATCGTTTTGATACCATATGCTTTAGCGATATCAACAAGCTGGAGGATTTCTTCCGTTTCACCGCTATTGGAAATACAGAAAAAAACGGTATTTTTGGATGCCGCAGCAAGTGCTGTTGCCGTAATGTGAGGATCTTGATTAGCACTTACGATTTTTCCGAGCCGCAACCATTTCTGGCTGATGTCCTCCGCTATCAGCCATGAAGCCCCCAGGCCATATACATAAATGACATCGGCCACCTTCATGGTTTCGACGATTTGATCAAGGACGTCTTCATCCAAATAATGTGCGGTTTCTTGAATGGCCTGGACAGAGTTGGAAACGATCTTGTCCTTGATGGAGGCGATCGTTTCGTCAGGTTCTATGTCATGAAAGCCTTTTTTTTCCGGTTGCGAAATAAGAGATGATAAAGATACCTTCAATTCCGAAAAACTATTCACTTTTATGGAACGGCAAAATCTTGTCACAGCCGAACTGCTGGCCTCGGCATGTGCAGCTAATTCATGTATGGTCATCCTTATGGTTTCCGCAGGGTTATCTAAAATATATTGGGCGATTTTTCTTTCTGATTTAGGCAATAGATTCAGTAGACTTTCAATTCTCAGTAAAATATTTTCAACGTGCATATCATTGCTCCCTCGACCTTGTCTTAACTTATATGCTTCACCGCTATGTAATAACACCCCAACGTTGATGATACTTCATCCACGATAAAATTCACATCTGGTTTTTCAAGTTGGATATGTTCGATAAAGGAGCTTTGAACCAATCGGACTTGGGTCAGGATGCTGCCTTTCATTGCAATTGTAACATTCTCTCCAACATTTAACTTCCTGCAAACATCGAGGGCATTTTTTGCAAGGTGATATCCTGCCTGAATAAGTATTTTCTCTGAAATCTCATCGCTTGCCTCTGCTTGTTCGACAATCAATGGAACAAATGCGGCAATATCTGCCTTCGTCGCGGAATAGATGAATTTTTTCAAATCCCCTACACGTTGAAAGCCCAGTTTTGACAAAAGCGCTCCCGTTAATTGGCTCTGCTCCAGGCCTTCGTCATCTTCTTTTGTCATATTGATGAATGCCTTCATCGCAATCCAATAGCCACTGCCTTCGTCCCCAAGGAGATGTCCCCAGCCCCCAGCCTGCTCCACGGCACCATCATGGGTTCCGATACTTACAGCTCCTGTTCCTGAAATCGTCAAAACACCATCTTTTCCTTTCAATAAGGCAGCATGGGCGATAATTCCATCATTAACGATCGTAAAAGGGATATTGAACGCCTTCGTTAATGCACTTTTTATTCCTTGTGGGTTTTTCACCCCGCCATATCCAGCTAATCCTAAACAGATGTAAAGGCATTTTCCATTTTCAATCGGTGCCTTGCATTGTTCAATGGCCTGGATGATGTTCGTTATCGCATGTTCTTCATTTATGAGCAAATTACCATAGCCGGCTTTGCTTTCACTAATTATATTCCCCGCTACTCCATAGGCAACTGCTTCTGTTTTAGTGCCGCCGCCATCAACACCGATAATATAGTTCATATCATTCTCCTATTCATTAAAAAAAGGGAGGAATGTATACTGTTCCTTCCCTTTTCACCTTTAAACCATTAATTTGAACTGAATTGGAATTTACCCCATGGCTCCAAATGATCAAGCAGGAACACTTCCTCGTCTGCGATACGGCCCACTACGTTCGTTTTGCCTGAGTTCTTCATATCTTTCAACGCAATTTGCAATTCACCTTTATATTGTCCGTAGAGCTCATTTTCAATTAAAAGGTCACCGCGTTTAATATCAGGCGTGTAGGTTGGCTTAAACTCTTCATTCTTATACTTGACGCGTGATTGAGTCGAACGGATAAGATAATCGGACACATCTCCACGGTAAAAATGAAATTCTTCCAGGACGATTTTTTTCTCTAAATCCGTTATGGTTTCATGGAGATTTACATTGAATGTCAACAATCCACGATCGAGCATGCTAAGCTGTTTCAATTCCGCTTCCGATGCATAGGCATTTGCAATGATCACGTCATCTATCAATCCGGTTGCAAACAAGTGCTTCGCTTGAGTGGTAATGGCTAATTCCCGGTGCATTTCCAATGTACACAATCCCTCTGTTATGGGCCACGGTCCGTAAGTCGCCGCCTTTGAGCTTATGAAGGCTGCCGTGCGGATATTATGCTTTTTGAAAGATTCACAGCATTTTACAAAATGAGGGTAGCTCAATCCTGCATAGCGATGAGGATAGAAGTTGTGTGATCCGATCAAATTTTCTTTTTTCGGTTTATAATTCATGATATTTTCTAAATAATTCGTTGCATTGCTCATGTTTATTTCAATTTTCAAACCATATGGATTATGTGTCATGATCGACTCTTCATTACCTGTAAAGCCCATATCCAGCCTAATTCCATATGCACCCAGCTCAGCAAAAAATGAAAGATCGTCATAAGAAATCCCTAGAGTACCGAAGACCCGCGGCGCAATATCGACCATCACTTCCATATTCAATTGATTGGCATATACAATCGTTTCTTTGAATTCGTTCATGACCTTCTCTTTATCACCTTCGACTGAAAGCAGGCATGTAAAGATCTTTTTGAAACCGTACTTATGTGCAATAGCAATGTACTCGATATCTTTTGCAACGGTTGAATGTTCTGGATAGATGGAAATACCTAGTTTGCCCATTTGTCTCACCTCTTTCTTTATTACTGTTGCGGGGCTAATTTTTTGATGATCCGAATCATATGTTCAATCAGTTTTTGCTCACTCATCGCCGTCATTAAATGATCCTGTGCGTGGATCATCAACAAAGTCTTTTCACTGGGAACACCATTCAATTCGGCTTGAATTAATTTGGTTTGTGTCTTATGAGCCAAATTCAATTCTTCCTGACCTTGTTTTATTAGCTCTTCCGCCTTTTCAAAATTGAATTCTTCCGCTTCCGTCAATGCATCAAAGGCCAGTCCTCTGGCATTTCCACTATGTGAGATGATTTCAAAGATTTCCATTTCGTTATTGTTCAGTTCAGTTGACATATTTCTACACTCCTATTTATGTTAAAGTATGATCGGTATGTTTTCATGAAAAAAATTCAGTTGATTGGATTTATCCCTGTATGTCCGCCAAAGCCTTTTCATGGAAGAATTGTGGTAAGTATTCCTCATGTGCTTTCAACAGTTTTTGCAAAACCTCTTCAGCCAGGTCATCACTGGGAATCAGCGGATTAATGGTCAATGCGAGCAACGCTTTGTCATAGGAGCCTGTAACGGCTGCTTCCGCTCCTATTCTTTCGAATGATTTAATTTGCTGAATCAAGCCGAGTATTGGGACAGGCAGTTTTCCCATAGTCAGGGGGATTGGGCCATTTTTGGTGACGATACAGCTAACCTCGACAGCTGAATCGAAATCAACTTCGGCGAGCGCCCCTTTGTTTTGGACA
The DNA here is from genome assembly GCF_037992945.1 of Peribacillus sp. FSL E2-0218. Classification (NCBI taxonomy): domain Bacteria; kingdom Bacillati; phylum Bacillota; class Bacilli; order Caryophanales; family Bacillaceae; genus Peribacillus; species Peribacillus sp. FSL E2-0218. The sequence continues at coordinate 2,987,388 of NZ_CP150304.1, forward strand.
TTCAAAACTTGAATGTCCTTTTTATCATTATAAATGGACGAAATGACATTACACGCAGCATCGCTATAGTAAGCCCCGCCACGTTGCTCCAACTGCGGAGGCTTGACGGCAAGGGTTTCATCCTTGTATAGATCAAACAGTCCCTCTTCCAATGTTTTCACAATTTCAGCCCGGGTTTGCCCTGATTTGAACGCTGCCAACTCTTCTTCTAAAATCGTTTTTGTTTTGTAATAATAGCGATGGTATGGGCAAGGAACTACGCCTAATGATTTCAAGAACCTCCTGTTCCAAGGAAGCGGGGCAATATTCTTCATCGTCAGCTGAATTTCCGGATTAGCGAGCATTTCGAGCACCTCATCGGTCACTTCCCGATCATCAATGTATACATGAATCCCAAATACCATATGGTTCAGTCCCGCGAAGTCTATATGTACGCTCTCCCTATCAACACCCATCATTTTTGAAATCGACATATGCATATTAAATGGCACATTGCATACCCCGATGACTTTTTTATGGCTGCTGTAGCGGAGAAGTGCTTCCGTCACCATTCCGGCAGGGTTCGTGAAGTTAATTAGCCATGCATCCGGACACAGCTCCTGCATTTCTTCGGCGATTTCAAGGAGAACGGGTATCGTTCGCAAACCCTTAAACAAACCGCCAGCTCCATTCGTTTCCTGCCCTATCAATCCCAGTTCCAATGGGATGCGCTCATCTTTGACTCGTGCATCCAATAAACCGACTCTCATCTGCGTAGTGACAAAATCCGCATTTTTCAATGCTTGACGCCTGTCCAATGTTAAATGGATCTCCATGGGTACGCCCGCCTTTTTGACCATCCTCCTAGCCAACGTCCCAACGATCTCCAGCTTTTCCTTTCCAGCTTCGATGTCCACTAACCAAAGTTCTTTAATCGGCAGCTCATCAAAACGTTTAATGAAACCTTCTATTAATTCAGGTGTATAACTGGATCCGCCTCCAATCGTGGCTACCTTCAACCCTTTTGACACTTTCATTTACCCCTCACCACTTTCTACTTTTATGCATAGATGATTGCATGACATACAACGGCGCTGACTGCCAATAAAGACAAAAATAAGAGTGACGCCTGTTTCTTGTTTTTAAACTTACCTTCAACCAAACATATGACAATCGTCAATCCTGCACTGATCGCACATGTATTTCCTAAGTACAGTGATAATTGCTTATCCATTCCGAGGGCATCCATCAATGCGTTAAAGATAAAATTAAAAACAAGAATGAAACTGAAAAAGATAAATGCACTTTTGTAACTGAAAAAGTGAATTTTTGTTGTCGTATTCATCGTACTCCACCTTCTCCATCCTAATTAAAGGGAGTTTGGAGCATTCCGTTCCAAACTCCCTTTTTTGCTCTCACTTATAAAGCGATATTTTTGCTATCTGTTGTTTCTACCGTATTTTCTTGAGCCAAGAGTTTTTTATCGTACATTTTAAAGAATGGCAGATAAACAATTACAGAGATTGATAGATTGACCAGGACAAGAATGATCGCTCTCCAATCACCGCCTGTTGAAAGATAGGCGCCTATCGGAGCAGGCAATGTCCAAGGCACCATTACATATGTAGGGTTGACCAGCCCTATGGACGTTGCTATATAGGCAAGTGTCGCACCAATCAATGGAGTTATGATGAATGGGATGATCAAGATCGGATTTAGTACAATCGGCATCCCAAATATGACTGGTTCATTGATGTTAAAGATGCTTGGAACGATCGTTGCTTTCCCCATCGCTTTGCTATAGGTCGATTTTGCCGTTAACAGCATTGCAATGACCAGGCCGAGTGTTGCACCAGAGCCACCAATCCAAATAAACCATTGGAAGAATGTTTCAGGCGCTACATGCGGTATTGTCGATCCCGCTGCAACCGCTGCCGAGTTATTCGCTAAATACACTTCCCAAACCGGGCGAGCAACGGCGCCCACAACAGACACGCCATGAATGCCAAACGACCAGAAGAAAGTAATCAAAAACACTGGAATCAATACACCTGGTAAAGTGTCACCTGCACTGATTAGCGGTGCAACCGCTTTATCGACAAGGGAATGTAAATCGACTGCAAACACGACGGTAATGAACGTCATCACTAGCAGTACGATCGAAACCGGTATTAACGCTTCAAAGGAACGGGCCACGGATGTTGGAACCGAATCCGGCATTTTAATGGTGATGTTTTTCGTCTTGCATAGCCGTAAAACTTCAACTGCGAAAATGGATACAAGCATTCCCACAAATAGACCATGGCCACCGAGATTTGTCATGGGCAGCACAAACCCCACGTCATCCATCGTTTTTACACCGATTGTGAACAAGAAGGCAGCCAATGAGAGCAGGCCTCCTGATAGCGGATCAAGTTTATAGCTTTGGGATAAACTGTAGCCTATACCAAATGTAATATAAAGCGTCATGATGAACATCGTTAACCGATATGGAATTAAAATTTCTGCTATGTGCTTTGCAGACCATTCACCTATTGCCGAGTCTGCTGCGACAGGCGGGAAAGCGATGATTAAAAACAAACTCCCAAAGATGATGAATGGCAATGCAGAAACCACTCCATCCCGAATTGCCCGTAAATGTTTTTGCTCAGACAGTTTAGCCATCGGTGTTGAAAGATTATTTTCTAAAAACGCTACAAACTTGTCCATGGTTGTTTTCCCCTTTTACTTATGATAGATAAGAAGCTTTTTGGTGATTCATTATTTTACTAGTTCTGTTACTAGCTTTAAAAGCTTAGGACCGCCAAGCGGGCTGTAAGCTTGGGCAGGTATCGCTTCACATGGCACTCCCGCATCATCGGCGGATGCCTTGAAGCCGTCAAAACGATGCTTGACCTGAGGTGCCACCATGGCAACATCCCAGCCGTTCCGGACCTCTGAATCGAATTCTTGAGAGCCCACTGCTAACACTTCAATGTTCATACCTTGTTTTTCGCCTTCCTTTTTTAAAGCGCTTACAACGATTGCGCTTGACATTCCACCTGAACATACGAATAATACCTTCATTATTAATTCCTCCCATTTTTTTTTATAAAAAGCTTAAATCGTTTTTCTTATGAAACCTTTTCCGATTTCCAAACGGTTTGTCGCTTCTTCATATGAAACATTCGTTAAAATCATCACGATGGCAATTTTAGGCTGTGAATGTGCCTTTGCTAAATATTCATCTGCCACATCATAACTGCAGTCGGTGGCATCCATGATGATCCGTTTTGCCCGTTCGACCAGCTTTTCGTTAGTCAACTGTAAATCCACCATTAAATTCCCATAGACTTTCCCGATGCCCACCATTGAAGCTGTGGAAAGCATGTTGCACACTAGTTTCTGGGATGTGCCCGCTTTCAATCGTGTAGAACCAGTCAGAACTTCAGGCCCGTTCACGACTTCGATGGCAACTTTGGCGATTTTCCCTATCTCTGAACCTTTATTACAGCTTATCGATACCGTGCCTGCGCCAACTTGATTGGCATATTCAAGGCCGGCAATGACATATGGCGTTCGCCCGCTTGCGGCAATGCCGACAACAACGTCTTTGCTTGTTAAATCGATTTTCTTTAAATCCTCGGGTCCCAAATCAAAGCTGTCTTCAGCACCTTCAACCGCTTTGATGAAAGCCTTTTCTCCTCCTGCTATAAGACCCACCACTTCCCCGGGGTCAGTGTTGAAGGTAGGGGGACATTCCACGGCGTCCAATAAACCGATGCGTCCACTCGTTCCGGCACCCATATAGATCAATCTGCCCTTCGCATTCATTGCTGCAACGATCATATCCACGGCTTTTGAAATTTGCGGCAATTCCTTCTTAACGCATTGTGCAACTTTCATGTCTTCCTCGTTCATCACTTCTAAAAATTCAATCGTTTTCATTTCATCCAAACTCATGGTCTTTTCGTTACGACGTTCTGTCGTTAAATGCTCTAGCATGCCTATCATCCTTTTTATTTCTGTAGTGATGCTGTTGAATCTCTAAAAAGAATATAACATTACTAAAAATTAATTTCAATATCGTATATACATTTTTGAAAATTAATTTTAAAATAAGCATAATACCTCTATATTTTTATGAATTTCTGCATACTTTTAATATTTTCAGGCATTCCCTTTCATTTTTTAAGTGAATAGGTATATTCATTATTTGTTAACGCTTACAAATAATCATATAAAAATTACTAGCTGAAAAGAGGTTGTACGATTGATGAATGGAAGAATGACAAAAAGAAAACTAGGTTCATTGGCACTGACTGCTTTAGTGGGGGGATCGCTTCTCCTTCCCGCTGACTTGATGGCAGGTGCAGATGCTCACTCGCCATCTCCCAAAACGGCCCATGTTAAGCAGGAACTGCGTGCGACCTGGATTGCAAGCGTGCTAAACATCGACTGGCCATCGAAGCCCGGATTGACAGTTACGGCTCAGAAAGAAGAATTCATCAAGTATTTGGATGAGCAAAAAGCGATGGGGATGAATGCTGTCGTCATGCAGATCAAACCGACAGCCGATGCTTTTTATCCTTCCCGCTATGGACTTTGGTCACAATATTTAACAGGTGTTCAAGGAAAGGATCCAGGGTACGATCCCCTTGCATTCATGATTGAGGAAGCCCACAAACGGAATATGGAATTTCACGCTTGGTTCAATCCTTATCGAATCACCATGCCTTTAGGAAAAACGGCAGAACTCTCTGACCTTGATAAACTACCGGAATCCCATCCTGCCAGAAAGCATTCAAATTGGGTCATCCCCTACGGACAGCAATTGTACTTTGATCCAGGCATCCCTGAAGTACAGCAGTTCGTGATTGACGGTATTATGGAAGTTGTTAAGAAGTATGATATCGACGCGGTTCACATGGATGATTATTTCTACCCTTATAAGATTGCCGGCATACCTTTTCCAGATGATGACTCCTATCAAAGGTATGGCGCAGCTGAATTTTCGAATGTAGAAGATTGGCGCAGGGACAATGTTAACAATCTAGTTAAACATATCAATGAACAAATCAAGGCGGAAAAATCTTATGTGAAGTTTGGTATCAGTCCATTTGGCGTCTGGCGTAACAAAGCGGTTGATCCAACAGGCTCGGACACCGCTGCCGGACAAACCAATTATGATGATTTATATGCGGATACACGAACATGGATCAATAATGGCTACATCGATTACATTGCGCCTCAATTATATTGGAACATAGGATTGCCCGTAGCCGACTATGCGAAGCTTCTTGATTGGTGGACAAAAGAAGTCAAAGGTAAAAATGTCCAGCTCTATATTGGACAGGCAGATTACAAAATCAATACGGAGTCCAACGGCGTGCAAAACTGGTTTGATCCGGAAGAACTGCCAAACCAGATAAAATTAAATCGATCTTTTAAAGAGTTCGATGGCAGCATGCATTTCAGTGCAAAAGATTTACGGAATAACCCCCTCGGGATAGCAGACCGTTTACGTGAAGACATTTACCGCCATCCTGCCTTGGTTCCATCGATGCCTTGGATAGATAATGAAGCGCCAAAAGCTCCTCAGGTTGGCAAGGCAAAGCAGAAGGGGGCCGAAATCCAATTCAAGATTCGCGACCACAAGCATTCAGATGCATCTTATTATGCCATTTATCGTTTTGATGGGAAGCATGAAGGAAATCTTGAGGATTCAACGAACTTACTGGCTACAGTCCACAAAGAAAAGGATGATCAATCGTTCCACGACCGTACCGTCGAAAAAGGAAATACTTACACTTATGTAGTGACTGCCTTGGACCGTACCCACAATGAAAGCAAACAAACCAAGCAGATTAAAATAAAGGTAAGATAACATTCCTTGTTATGATAAAACTAGCAAAGATGGGTGGCATGAAAATGTACATAGTAGGATTAATGTCCGGAACCTCATTGGATGGCATCGATGCGGCACTTGTTCGTGTGAATGATAGCGGCCTGAAGACGGAAATTGAAATGATCGAATTCATCACCTACCCCTTTCCGAAAGCCGTGGAAGAAGAAATCGTTCAGTCTTTATCCGTTGATACATCCAATGTGCAATTGATTTGCAGTTTGAATTTCAAGTTAGGAAAATTATTTTCAGAGGCAACCAAGGAAGTTTGCAAGAAAGCCGGACTTCCCCCGGAGCACCTGGATCTAATAGGAAGCCATGGACAAACGATCTATCATCAGCCTTTGCAGGAAAAGAACCTGGTTCCGTCAACCCTTCAAATTGGGGAACCAGCCGTGATAGCTTACGATACGAATACACCAGTCATATCCAATTTCCGCACCATGGACATGGCCGCTGGCGGTCAGGGTGCCCCGCTCGTACCTTATACCGAATATGTTCTTTACAGAAGTGAAACGAAGGGGAGATTGCTTCAAAATATCGGGGGAATCGGAAATGTGACGGTGCTGCCCAAGCAAGCCACCCTCGAAGACATGTATGCCTTCGATACCGGTCCAGGCAATATGATCATTGATGAGGTATGCCGCCAGTTATTTCATAGGAAATATGATGAAGGCGGGAAAATGGCGAAGCAGGGGCAAATGAATGAAGAGCTATTAGCTTATTGCCTTAGCCACCCCTATATTATGAGCCAGCCACCAAAGTCGACAGGCAGGGAGTTGTTCGGCAAACAATATGTTGAAACCCTATTAAGGAAATTCAACACGCTTCCGGGCGAAGACATCTTAGCGACGGTAACGATGTTTACCGCCAAGTCCATCGTCGACAACTATCGAGCATTCATCCTGCCGAAAACCGACATAGAAGAAGTGATCATCGGCGGGGGCGGCAGCTACAATAACACGTTAATTGAAATGATCCGCTCATTGCTTGGAGATTCCATAACCGTCCTCACGCAGGAAGAACTCGGATACTCATCTGAAGCAAAAGAAGCCGTAGCATTTGCTTTGCTTGCAAACGAGACGTTTCATGGCAAACCAAGTAATGTCCCCTGCGCTACAGGTGCAAAAAAGGATGTCATCCTGGGGAACATCACCTTCCCCCCTTTAACAGGATATTGATTAAGAAGCTTACATTCTTAAAAATTCCCCTTGGAACTGAATCTTAGGGGAATTTTTAATGCGAATCCGCTACTGTTGCATTTGAAATAGGCCAGGTGATAACCGCCTACACCATATCAGTCTCAGCTTTCCGGATGTCTGCAGCTTGTGTTCATTACCTGATGCTTGAAAACAAGAGGAGCCAACCCTCCAATTGGCTCCTACATAACATACTTTAAATTGAACTTCAGGTATTCATGGATTTCTCCTCCTGCCCCTCCTAATCCATTAGATCACTGAGAAGAAGCATCTGGAAAATGAAAAGCCCAATTCATGATCAGAGGTAGAGAAAAAGACTGCCCCATTCTGTTGCCGCTTTAACGATCGATCACCGCTCGCCCTATACTCTTAAACTTTTGCCAAATCCACTTCGAATTCAGTTCCCCATGAACTCAAACCTTCCCAAACTCTCGGCTTAAGCGGTAAATATTTATGCCATGGACGCGGCTCAAACATACCAAGTTCAGGGATGAATACATCAAGATCCGTGTAAAGCTCGATGATATTCCCATCTGGATCATGGTGGTATGAAGCAATGTTATGGCCAGCCGTATGGCGCGAAGGTCCCCAAAGTATCGGGCGGCCATGTTTCGCCAATACATCTGAACTGTTGCATTGATGACTAGCATCTTTCAGCTGGAAGGCAATATGATGCATTCTGGTCTCGTTGGATGCAACAATATTCAATACATGATGATCCGAATTGCATGTTAAGAAGTTGCAAAAGTCTTCACCAATTTGATCTGTAAACCAGAAGCCTAATGATTCTTGGTAAAATTGAACCACTTCCTTGTGATTGTCCGCATAAAAAGCGATATGTCCAAGTTTCAGGGGAACGATACCCGAAGACCCATAGCCAACAGCTGAGTGTTCCATGTCCGTAAATAATTCAATGATATTTCCAGCAGGATCATTTAATTCAATGAGCGTGGCAATTCCAGGCTTTCCTTTTCTCAGTTTTGATGCGATGCCCTGTAATTGTAATTGTTCCTGTACTTCCTCCAAGCTCAGCTTGCCATCCAATTGATATCCATAGCTGCGAATGGCCGTTTTTTCAGCTGGTGTGATGATAATATTATGATGATCGAGACCGTTACTTAAATATGTAATGCCTGCTGTCTTTTCCGTGACCCGGTAACCCATTACATTTGTATAATAATTAATCATATCTTCTGGATTTTTCGTCATGAAATCTGCATATGCTAACCGAAAAACTTTTATTTTGGTCATCATTCATTCCTCCATTATCATTTGCTATATGAATAAACTTATAAGTCGCATTTCCAATATTCAGCTAATTCATTAATAATAGATCGATAGTTATGCTATACTTAATTCACGGATATGATTGGTCCTGCCTCCCACAGGCAATAACCAATCAACAAATCTTGACTAGATACATGCGGGGTGATGACACACCCTTTACTCTCTTATTGAGTGATGTATCTAGTGTTGTCTGTCTTCCTATTCAGCTTTATTTGTCTCGAAAGATCATCGATCAAAATAGGCAGCCGATCGAATGACGAAACAGCACCAAATATATAAAAGTCCGGACGGACAATGACCGCTTTGAATCCGGTTTCATCAAAAAACTGTGCGTACTTCCCCTTTATATCCACTACAGCATCCCTGCTTATTTCTTGATTCGGAATAATGGTTATGAATCTTGTTCCCAGTTGCTCCATAAACTCTATCTGCCCACTCCCTAAAAACCTGCTTGCATCGTCAAGGAAACTTAAAATCTTCCATCCCTGTCCAACTGCATCGTCCAACAGGCTTGTCACGCCTTTGTAGGTCACTTCACTTTGCAACGACAACCGACCTGCATGCGATTCACTGACTGCTTCATCGTTTTTATAAAGAATTCCGTCCGTCATGTTCGGGAATTCTGGAAATTCCGGTGCCTTTCCAGTTAAAAAGGCTTCGTCCCTTTCCTTCGCAGCTTCTGGATCGGTTACACAAATCATTCTGCCTAAAAATAGAGCGGCTTCAATAACCGCTTGTGTATGAGGTTTTCTTTCTGTGGTATACGTATCCAGGATGGCTTCATCAGCTACGCCGCGTAAAACAAGATCTAGCTTCCAAGCCAAATTCTTCGAATCACGAAGCCCTGAGCATAGTCCCTGCCCCATGAACGGTGGAGTCAAGTGAGCAGCATCGCCTGCTAACATAAGCCTTCCTTTTCGCCAGTCGTCCACCCACATTGCCCGAAATGTATAAACGGCATGCCGCTCCAAAATCGCATTATCAGCTGAAATATTCCACGGTTCCAGTAAACGCCAAGCGACTTCTTCATGATTAAGCTCTTCCTTTGTTTCATCAGGAAGAACCATGAATTCCCAACGCCTCCTTCCTGGTCCTCCAGAAACCACGGTTGTTGGTCGTGCTGGGTCACATAATTGCAGATTGCTAGGTTTCCACTCCCGTTCTTCTTTTGGGATGATATCCACCACGAGCCAGTCGGATTGAAATCCCAGATCGGTGAACGTATGGTCCATCTGTTTACGAACGAAACTATTGGATCCATCACATCCTACAACATACCGAGCTGTTACTTTTGTTTGTACACCCTGAAAATCTTTGACGATCAAATCCACCCTATCCTGATATTCAGAAAGTCCGACTGCCTCATATCCAAGATTGATGCTTACTGTAGATAGGCTTTTGCACGATATATCCATTTTTCGTTCCAGTTCAGGTTGATTGAAAAACATATCCCGCGGCCATCCAGAGATGCCAAACTCCGACCAATCCAATTTCAAAAGGGCTTGATGATCCGCATTACACCACTCGTACATATCTTGAACTCTTTCGGAAATCGTTTCGATATCAATCGTAGGGATTACCGTTTGAAGGATCCTCGCTACTTCATGATCATAATGTACGGCTCTAGGTAATGAAAAGGCCTCTGGAAATCGTTCATACACACCCACTTTCCAGCCTTTTTGGCCAAGCAAGGCTGCTAACAATTTCCCTGCTGGACCATAACCGACGATCGCTACATCGAAAATCTCATTTTTCATAAAACATCCCCTTCCATCATTCATACCAATATCGTAAATCCGGATTGTAAGCGCATACAAATAAATCGAGCTGTATAACTTAAGCGAGGAATAAAGCTGGGATTGACCTCAAAACAAGGTACATGCACGATCCCAACCTTTTACATCCACTTAAGAATTTAGGAGACTAGCAACTTGACTTGGAATGACTGTATTAATCTGTTCGCCAAGGTCTATCTTCCCATCCTGGCTTTTGATTGTACAACGAATTACATCGCCATCCCGAAGGTATTTTGCGCTTGTTTTTTGATTCTCAACGAGCAAATCCAGTTTCTCTTGCCCAGGGACCGCCAGACTGGATACTTTACCCATGATTTCTGCTGAAAGATTTAGAGCGACCCCGCCTGTTGTTCCAGTAATGATCAAGTCTCCTTTTGATAAGTCCATGATTTCACTTAGCTCCGTTAATGTTTCTGCTGGCTTAAATAATAATTGATTCGTATTAGCAGACTGACGTAATTCGTCATTCACCCAAAGATTCACCTCTAAATCATGGATTAACGGGATTTCTTCTTCATCAAGCAGGTAAAGGTAAGGACCTGTGGGGCCAAATGTCCGATAGCTTTTCCCTTTTAACCATTGACCTTCGGGAAGCTGGATATCCCTTGCTGAGACATCATCCACAATGACTAAACCTGCCACATATCGATGAAGGTTCTTATCGGTAACATGGGCTGGCGCTGTAATATCCGTACCGATCACAAGACCAAGCTCTATTTCATAATCCAGCAATTTCACGTGCGCAGGACGAACGATTTCTGTGTAGGCCCCACAAAGGGAACTGTCCGCTTTACTAAAAATCATATTAAAGGGCGGACGTCCCGTTTCAAGCCCTGCCTCGGCACGATGTGTGGAATAGTTCGCCCCTTGGCAAACGATCCTCGCCGGTTTCGTAACCGGACTCAAGATATTCACTTCCTTTAATGAAACAGAATCGGCTGTTCCTTGCTTCATTATCCCACGAGCCTTCTCGGCCCCTTTCTCGAGAAATTCGGCCAGGGTGCCATATGCTTCATTAAGGACGAGGATTTTGTCCCCAGCAACAACCCCCCAGCTTGCTTTATTTTCTTTTTCGAATCTAACAACTTGTATACCCAACTCCATTACTCCTCTCTTTTAGAAAAATGATGATTAGCATGTATCATGGAGAACTTCATGATACATATATCTCTTCCAGCAACCGCTTGACACGTAAGATCAGGTCTGTCATTTTTTGACGTGCCAGGTCTTCATCACGTGCAAGCACGGCCTCATATATTGCCCGATGCCGATCCAACACTTCCTTTGTTGGAGAATCGAAGGTCGGATCTGCATATTCCTTCACCGCATGAAACGTTTTTTCACGGCTTATTATGAGCGCTTTATGCAGGGACTGGATGGTGCCGATCATTAAGTCGTTATAAGACGCGTGTAATATGCTTTGATGGAATTCAAAATCAGCCTTTGCCCAGGCTCTCTCGTCCCCGACAGATTGCTCAAGCTTTTCGAAGCATGCCTTGATCTTGACATGATCTTGGTCCGTTGCCCTTTTAGCTGCCAAGGCTGCTGCCATTGGTTCAAGCCCCAGCCGAACATCGGTCAAATGAAGGATAAAGTCACTATTGTTTTCATCTTCAATGATCCAGGTCAATACATCAATATCCCACCACTGCCACATGGCCCTTGGCAATACACTCGTTCCTGACCTTTGATTGGACCTTATAAGTTTACGGGTAGCCAACCCCTTAAGGGCTTCACGGACCACAGTTCGACTGACTCCATGCATTTCACTCAATACTTCAGCCTTTGGCAATATTTCGCCAGGAAGGTATTCTCCGTTCACGATTTTCCGTCCAAGCTCATGGACCAATTCTTCACTTCTATTTTGCATTGCCTGCATTGCCTCCCTTTCTTATACCTTTACCAACAGTATACATGGTAACGGGTCTTAAATGAGAATGGGAGTCATATCTCACGAAAATCCAGTAATCGTTTGCCTTTTCTTTATGACGAAAGAATCAACTTACCCATTACCAGCCTCCTTTGAATTTATAGGGAGAAAATAAATACTATTTATCTGTTTATTCTAATAAGTAGTATTTATTTAATCTTAAAGGGCTTCTATATAATTGTCAATCTATTTTATTTTGTTCTGACAGTACCCTGTGAGTACGGCAAAAGAACCTTTAATATGAAAAAATGACCCGTTCGCCATTTCTGCGAACGAGTCATTTCTCATGACTACATCAATTTCTCATTACCATTTTCCATTTGCATCGTTGACGGAATCTTCTTGGCCAATTTGAACTTATAGAATAAAAGGCAGGCTGCCAAAAATCCGATTCCGTAGAACAAGCCAACCCGTTGAGTCGGATCAAAAGCAAGGAATACTAATACCATTAAACAAAAGCCTAAGCAAAACAAAGGGACAAAAGGATAAAAAGGCACTTTGTATTGTAACTCCTCCGTTTTCCCGCCGGCTTTTATAAATTTCCTGCGGAACATATATTGTGATAAGGCAATCCCCATCCAGGAGATCGTAACGGAAATGCCCGCAATCGACATGAGCAAAACGAACACCGTATCAGCAGCCATGAAACTGGTCAATAACGATAATAGTGAAAAGATTATGGTGAATAAAAGGGCATTCAAAGGCACTTTCCTTTTGGATAATAAACCGAAAACCTTTGGTGCCATTCCATCATGGGCCATCGCCCAAAGCAATCGTGTTGAGGCATATAGACACGAATTCCCGACGGAAAGTATCGCTGTCAAAATGATGAAGTTCATGATGCCTGCTGCATAAGGTACCCCCGCTATCTTCATCAAGGTAACAAATGGACTTTCCAATAAGCCCAATTCCGACGAAGGGAATATCGCTGAAAGGATGATGATGGATGCAAGGTAAAAGACGATGATTCTAAAAAGGACATTGCGAATTGCCTTAGGGATGTTCTCTTCCGGTTTTTCACTCTCCCCCGCTGCGATTCCGATCAGTTCCGAGCCTTGATATGAGAATATGACATTCATCATGGTAACAAAGATAATCGTTATCCCCCCTGCTGGAAAAAGACCGGAAGGAGCAAGATTCTCAAAGAATGGGGTCGGACGATCCGATAAAGAGACGAAACCAAAGATGCCAGCGATTCCTATTAAGATGAACAAGATTACGGCAATGATTTTTATTCCGGAGAACCAATATTCAGCCTCTGCGAACCCTCTGGTCGTCAAGGCATTCAAGGAGAATAAAAGCAGAATGAACACCGCACACCATATCCAGGTGGGAACGTGGGGAAACCAGTGCTTCATTAAGATTCCTGCTGCTGTAAATTCAACACCCGCAGTTGCAGCCGAGCCGACGAAATACATCCAACCAAGTGAAAATCCGGCGGATGGCCCAATATATTCAGCCGCGTATTTTTGGAAGGAACCAGTAACCGGCATATGAACCGCCAGTTCTCCAAGACAGACCATGACCATATATAAAATGATACCGCCCGCTAAATAACCAATCAAAGCCCCTCCTGCACCTGCTTGATTAATGGTATAGCCTGCATTCAGAAAAAGGCCCGTACCGATTACGCCGCCAAGCGAAAGCATGAATAAATGGCGCCGCTTCATTGAGCGCTGCAGTTGATCATCTTTCTCCAGTCCATTCCCCATAATTTCCACGTCCTTATCTTATCAATTAACTATCTTCTCCCGGCTATCTAAAATTTTAATCCGGAGTGAATTCCGGACAGCCGCGATTCATTCGGCCATGTTACCCGTTTTTGGCTCACCCGCCATGCTTCCTTTAATGGATGGCTGCTGACCGCACAATTTATCGGCAATCCCGACAAAATATCTTACACCATACTCCAAGGCCCTTTCGTCGATTTTAAATTTAGGATGGTGTAAAGGGTAAGCTTTTCCCAACTCATCACTATGAACCCCAAGGAACTGCATGGAAGCTGGAACGATTTCTGAAAACGCCGAAAAATCTTCCGTTCCAAACATCGGATCATCGACCACAATGATCTGTTTTTCTTCAAAAATCTCTCCCATGACCGTTCGCGAAATATCAACGGCAGCCTTATCATTCACTACGGCTGGATAACCTAAATGCCAAGTTAATTCGTATCTTGCTCCATGAGCCTCGGTAACACCTTTGACGATTTGCTCCAAGTACTCCCTAGCCTTCACTCGGCTATCGGAGTGTAAGGAGCGAATCGTACCGCCGATTTCAGCATATTCCGGAATGACATTGAGCGCACTTCCAGCATGAAACTGAGTGATTGAAATGACGGGTGCCCTAAGGGCGGAAATCTTTCTGGAGACGATGTTTTGAATATTGGTTGTCATTTCTGCACCGATCATTAGCGGGTCGATCGTCAATTCAGGGGTCGAAGCATGTCCGCCCTGACCAATGATCTTGATTTCAAAGTCATCTGCTGCTGCACAGAACACTCCGTCCCTTAAACATATCGTCCCTGTTCTTTCATAAGGAGTAACATGAAGGGCAAATGCAAAATCGACTCCTTCCATGACCCCTTTTTTCACCAACTCTTGAGCTCCCCCTGGCAAAACCTCTTCGGCGTGCTGGAAAATGAACCTGATTTCCCCATTGATGGCTGCTTTTTTTTCAGAAAGGATTTTGGCCGCACCCAATAACATCGCTGCATGCGCATCATGTCCGCATGCATGCATGACGCCAGGATTTCTTGATTTACATTCCAATTCTGTTTCCTCTTCGATCGGAAGAGCATCAATATCTGCACGAAATGCGATGATATTCTGTTTTTGCGCCGCAGCCTTGTCTCCTTTGAGAACCGCCATGACGCTTGTCTTGGTCGGCCTAGTCACTTCTAATCCTGAAAGGGCGCTCAATATCGTGTAGATATATTCTGAAGTCTCGTGCTCCTCGTACGAGAGTTCAGGGTTTTCGTGAAAATGGCGTCTCCACGAAATCACCTCATCAACCATCGTCTCCTGTACATGCTTCAACATAAAAGGCCTCCTTGATTATTAATTTGGAAAATTCTGATATTATTTAAAAAGGACCATATTGAATGCTTTGGGCAATGATTAAAAAAATTATCGCCACGGCAATCTGGATGATAAGGAAAGGAAGCACCCATTTCACCCATTTCGTAAATGAGATTCCCGCTACGGCAAGACCGGCCAAAAGCACTCCAGACGTTGGGAATATCATATTCGATATCCCGTCCCCCAATTGGAAAGCCAATACGGCAGTTTGTCTTGTCACTCCCATTATATCCGCCAACGGCGCCATAATCGGCATCGTCAATGCTGCTTGGCCGCTACCGGACGGAACGATGAAGTTAAGGAACATTTGCACAATGAACATTCCAAGTGCATTGATGGCGGGCGGTAGATGCTCGACCATTCCTGCCGCATAATATAAAATCGTATCCAGCAGGCCGCCGCTTGTAATGATGACCAAGATCGTCTGCGCAACCCCTATAATCAATGCCCCCGAAACCATATCGCCCGCTCCTGAGATAAAGCCATTGGCCATCTTGGATGCTGATAAGCCCCCGATCATTCCCATGATGATCGCGCTCAATAAGAACAACCCGCCAATTTCGCTTATATACCAGCCTAGTTTAATGACACCATAGATTAATAGTATGAAATTCAGCAATAAGACGAATAAAGCCATGGAATGTCGTATACTCATCTTGAAGTCTTCATCAACCATCGTATGATCTTCACGCCTGAATTTACCGTATTCACCTAATTCAGGATTTCGTTTCACTTTCATGGCATGAAAATATATATATAAAACGGTGATGACGTAAAACACAGCAAGGATTGCAATTCTCAACCCCATTCCCGAATACATGGGCAGTTCCGCAATGCTTTGGGCGACCCCAACATTGAATGGATTGGTGATTCCGGAAATAAATCCCGTTGCCAAGGTTCCTAGGATGACGATCGCAAACCCCGTGAGGGCGTCGAAGCCCAAGGCAATCGTCATCGGAACGATGATCGCGATATAGACGAGCGCATCTTCAGCTGAACCTATCAATGTCCCTAATGATGCGAAAATCAATACCATCAACGGAATAAGCAATTTTTCTTTTGTCCCGAATCGGACCGCCACGAATTTGATGAATGAATCAAGTGCCCCTGTTGCCTGCATGATTCCAAGTGCCCCTCCAAATAAAAAGACAAACAAGATGATCGATGACCCTTCGATCATTCCAGCGTGAATGCTGCTGAACATTTGCAATAGCCCTACTGGTGTTGAATCGATAAATTCAAAGGACGTTGGATCGACGACACTTCGACCATCTTGTTCAATCCTCTCATATTGGCCAGCAGGCAATATGTAGGTTAATATCGTCACAATTACGATGACGATGAACATTAACACAAAAGGGTTGATTCCTTTTTCCGGTAACTCGGATAGTTGGTTCGGCACATTATTTTTAGGATTAAGCGGCTCGGATGTGATTTGCTCGTTTGGTAGGTTATCCATATTTGACCCTCCCATATATTTTCTCCTTTATGAGCTGCAACTTGGACCTTTTATCAAAGTAACCCTTGCTTTTTCTGCTGGGGATCAATGCGCATCCTTGACTTTGATCATGCTCTTTATTAACTTTTCCAGCATGAGAGGCGTATGAATGAAGGCACTATCGATATGAAGCCGCTCAGTTCGCTGGTGTGCATCCTTTCCGAACGGACCTACATTGAGCACCGGCGCCTGAAGTTTTAGCATATCGGCAAAAGGAATGCTGTAACTATCCCCCCAAACTGGCGTGTTCTTCTCAAAAGCGGTCCAGCCATCCGATTCATCTTTATATTGGACATAGCTCAGGTCACAAAGACCATTGAAATAATGAACCTGGCTGATTTCTTCATTAAACAATTGCGCCGTTTCCTTTAATAGTTTAACGGATTCGATGACAAGCGGATCACTTGATGTATTGACGGCAGGATAATACGGCGGCGCAAACAGCAATACAATGGCAGGTGCAAGCTCCTGGCATTGTATCATCAGTTTTTCTACGATCCGCAGTGATTTTTCCCGCTCATCCCAATCCCCATTTGCCTGGACCTCTCCTTTAATTTGCTCAACAAGATTCGCCCCGAATTTCCCCACGGCATAGGATAGCAGTTTTTCGTAGCGAAGCACCTGAACTTCACCTACCCCTTCAATCCGTTCACGAATGCATAAGGCCTTATAGGACTCATTGCACCTGATCGCCGCTTCCTCTGCAACCTTCTCGAAAATATCCATGATTTCCCCAGCGCTTCTCTTCATGATGAAAACATTATAAAGCGCTGCTGCGCGGTAAGGCGTTTGTGTTGAATACTGCAATTTGAGATCTTTTTGCTGAAGCGATACTGGCAAAGGTGTTTTTTCCGAGAAATCACTTTCCAAAAAAGAAGTGTTCCACTCCATGAGCTGTGTAAGGAACGAGGCCATATAGTTAGCTGTCATCCCCTTCAATGGCTCTCCCACATGTGTTTCCTTTCCATAAAAAAGCGCTGCCGGCATGATTTTCCCCATCGTTCCCGAGTAAATATAATGGCTCTCGTCTCCAGGTTTCTGTGAAAAAGATGGTTCACTATTGAGAAACATCTTATATGAAAGACGATACTTATCACGCAGTGCAACAAGCTCCTTGACTGCCGCCCTCATGCCAGCAGAATTGACTTCTTCGTCTGGAACGGTCAGCAGCAAAAGATTGACCGGCCACTTTTCGATGCTTGCTTTTTCGATGAGGGCCATGTGTAGGGCTAGCCCCATTTTCATATCCATCGTTCCACGCCCAAACAGGTAGTTACCCGATTCGAGGTCGATGCGCGCCTCTTCCGGCAGATCATCTTTTCGATCAAGGAGTTTTTTCGTGAGCTGTTCCGGCTGAAAGGCCAGCATCTCGAGATCACCATATTCCTCCGTCTGTACCGTATCGAAATGACTTATCAAAACGATTGTCTCGTCCGCTTCAGGATGCTTATAAAAAGCATGGACGAAATGCCTTCCCATATCCACTTCATGAAGTGATAAATTGGCAGGATTCTTCTTAAAAAAATCAAGATCGCCTAATTTCTCCTGGACTTTATAAGGAAACGTGATTTCACCTTCTGTAAGCGTCCTGCTTTCCCAGCTCACAAGCTCACATAGTAATGCACGCAGTTTTTCCGGAGTTCCCCATCTTAATTGGACCATTGAAATCCCTCTTTCCGTTTGTCATCAAATGCAAGGAAGCATGGAGGCATGCTTCCTTCATTCACCTTTATTAGAAGCGAAGCGATAAACAGCTCAATCCGCCATCCTGCTTCCGGAACTCTGACATTTCCAGCTCGATCGTTTTATATCCAGCTTCATTCAATTTACTTTTCGTCTGATCATATCCGCTAGGGATAATGACATAATCATTGACGAGAATGCAGTTCGCCGAGTATTCATCTTCAGCTGAAACGATGATTTTCTTATATTGGGCAAAGTCTGGATGTTCGATGAACTCCCCAGCCGCAACGATCAAATCATCTCCTAGGTAGGCAATTCCCGTTTTTAAATGGAAGAACTCTTTTAACGGAACAATCGTCCCTTTATAGCCTTCGGATTCTACGATTCTCTTTAACTGCTGTGCACCTTCCTCATTTGTACGCTCGGAAATGCCAATATAAAAATGGTCATCGACTTGAAGCACATCTCCCCCATCTAAAGTTCCCGGAGCATGTATATGGTGAATGGTTTCATGAAACTCCTTCAAGACGGGTTCCATTTCCACTATTTCCTTGTTTCTGGTAGCATCCCCCGGATTCGTTATGACCGCAAATTCAGGGGTAATGACAGCCGTATCTTCTACGAATGTCGAATCTGGAAACTCCTCATTTGCCGGGAGGTGCGTCACCTCGACCCCGCATTTTTCCAATGCTTCCACATAAGCGGCATGCTGTTCCAATGCTATATCATAGTCGGGCGTACCCAGGTCCGATGTTGTTAATCCATTTACATAACTTCTACCTGGTGTTTTTACGATGACATGTTTATACAAAGCTCATTCCCCCATTATTCACTATTTTTTTCGAACTACCGGGCAAGTTAAACAGGTAGGCCCGCCCGTGCCCTTATAACTGATTTCAGTTCCTTTATATTCATATACCGTGGCTTTCGCATCGAGAAGCTTTTGCTTCGTATATTCATTCCCGGCAGTCATTACACAAACCCGCGGAGCTAATGCAAGCACATTGCAGCCAAGATTCATGTACTCTTCTTCCGGTACCTCTATTAGCTGAACTCCCCGTTCAATGAGGAGTTTTCTGAAGTAGACTGGCATGAGCCGTGAATGAACGACAGCCAAATCATGGTCAATCATGCTAATGAAAGACATGAGGTGAAGACACTCTGCCTCCCCTTGATCATGGGGAAGCTGGACTACGATGAATTCATCCACTAAATGGGCCGTCATTTCTTTTAATTGCCTAATTGCCTCGGCGTTTGTCCGGTAACCATGTCCTACAACTAGAGTCCTATCATCAAGCCAAACCAAATCACCGCCATCCGCGACCGCATCACCCGTTAGTTCGCCTATGATCGGGATGTTATTTTCCATGCAAAAATGCTTGTATACAGCGGCCTCTGGCTGCCTGAGTTTTTTCCCCGACTTTAAAAGGATCGCTCCTTCGCTTGTGAACTTGACAGGGTCATGCGCGTACAGGGAGTCAATGCCCACTTCCTTCGATGCTGGCAAGTAACTGATGTCGGGAACATACTCCTCCAAAATGGAAATGAAATCAGCAAACTCTCTTGCGGCTTCTTTTAAATCCGGCTCTTCGGAAAAATTGAATCTTTGCCATTCATCACTTAAATGCGCCTGACTAATGAACGCATCATTCGGATGTTTTACAATGACACGTTGCAAAGATTTGTACATTGATGAACAATATGACACTTCCTCTCCTCCTTTTCCACTATGCGGAAAACATTTCCGTTAATAGGAATTTTTATTAAATTATAAAATTTTTTATGGTATAATGTCAATATGTTTTAAATATTCAAATAATAAAATCTTCATGACTTCTGTATGGAAAGATAGGTGGAATGTTTATGCAATCGATTGACCGTGCGATGAATGTCATTAACGTATTAGTTTCCAATTCATCGGTAAATGGGCTTGCCATTACGGATCTCTCCCAAGAATGTGAGCTTCCGGTAAGTTCCATGCACCGCTTGTTAAAAGCCATGTCCAAGCACGGCCTCATTCAACAAGATGAGCAATCCAAACACTATGGTTTGGGGAATATTTGGCTCGAATATGGCCTGAGGATGTATGACAAAATGGATTATATCAGTCAAATCAGGCCAGAGCTGGAAAGGCTGATGAATAGGGTGAAAGAAAGTGTCTACCTTAGCCAGCCAATGGAAATGGAGTCCCTCCTCATCGAACGTATCGATAGTGAAAAAAGCCAAATTCGCGTATATGATCAGCTCGGCTCACGGATCCCGATGCATATCGGTGCCGCCAATAAGGCAATGCTAGCCTACATGCCATATATTCAAGCGAACGAAATCATAGATGCTCTTGTTCCTGAAAATGAAAGAGCCGCATTATTGGATATCTTGAAAGAAACGAAAGTGAGAGGATATGGCATCAGCCACAATGAAAGAACGGAAGGAACCTCTTCTGTGGCCGTTCCGATCTTAAACCATTTCGGGGAAGTGCATGGGGCAGTGAGTATCGGATTTGTCAGCTTTAATCTGACAGAGGACAGACTGGATTTCCTCATTCAACATGTGATGGAAACAGGCAGTCGGATTTCTTCCAAATTAGGATATAGGGGACCATGACCATTCCACCCCATCGATCGCTGTCCCTAACCAGAGAGCTGGGAAGGATTTCGGAAAAACAAAAAAAGAAGATGAGTCATTTCATCTTCTTTCGCTTATCATTAATCGCTGCCGGTCACGAATAAGTCTTCTTTAAAATAAGCAAGGACCTCCCCTGTCACCACTTCTTCCCCCTCCATTACCTCCAATGATTGTATTTCCCCGCTGATGCCAATTTCAATGATCTCCACACTCCCATCCGCTTTCTTGATTTGAAATAGTTGTTCCCATTCGTAAAATCTGGAATTTTCGGATAGTGAAATTTTTTCAAGCGTACC
Source organism: Peribacillus sp. FSL E2-0218 (assembly GCF_037992945.1). Taxonomy (NCBI): domain Bacteria; kingdom Bacillati; phylum Bacillota; class Bacilli; order Caryophanales; family Bacillaceae; genus Peribacillus; species Peribacillus sp. FSL E2-0218. The sequence continues at coordinate 3,008,642 of NZ_CP150304.1, forward strand.
TTCACACGGGCTAAGAATCACATCAATGTACATGGCACTATTCCTCCTTTTAGTATTGTTCCAAATTAAATGGGGATTGCAGGACTAACTTAAGAAAATCCTGGAATTCAGGAATATCTTCTTGTTCGATGCCAAGCGTCTGGACCCAATTTTGATCCAAAGGAATATCGCCGGCACACATCAGGATCATTCTTCCGTTTTGCAAGGAGGTTACCATCGCTTTACCGAAGAACTGCGCCGAATATACAATGGTCACATCATAACGATAATTTTTGGACAATAGGCAATAATGATGGATCGCTTGATTTTCTTTATTTTCGGAAAGAATGTCAAAGTTCAATGGATAGCCCCCTATCTTATTTCATCATTTTAGTACCTGACCCAGCCACGAAGCCGGGAAGCTTCCGCGATCTTGCGTATCCCTTCAATATAAGCAGCAACTTTCATATTCACCGAAAATTTTTGTGAGGTATGATGGACATTCAAAAAGCTCTCTGCCATCTTTTCCTTCAATCGTTCATCCACAAGTTCTTCCGTCCAGTAATATCCTTGATTGTTTTGGCACCATTCAAAATATGAAACGATCACTCCCCCTGAATTGGCCAGAATATCGGGTACCAAAACAATCTCTTTTTCATCAAGAATTTTGATTGCTTCTTTTGTTGTCGGCCCGTTCGCTGCTTCGATCAAGATTTTACATTGCACTCGTTCGGCATTTCCTTTATGGACCACCCCGCTAATTGCCGCAGGAATCAGCACATCGCATTCCTTCTCCAATATGTCGGAATTCGATAATGAATCGTTGAATAAATTGGAGACGACACCAAAAGAGTCCCTGTTATCCAAAAGGTACGGAATATCCAACCCGTTTGGGTCATATATTCCCCCAAGCTCATCCGCTATCCCAACCACCTTTGCCCCCAATTCATGCAAATACATCGCCAAATGGCTGCCAACATTCCCGAATCCCTGGATGATCACGCGCAAGCCTTCAATGGGAATTCCCTCTAATTCACAGACCATTTGAAGCGTATATAACACGCCCTTGGAGGTAGCTGTTTCCCGTCCCTTTGATCCGCCTAATGTCAGCGGCTTACCGGTAATGAAGCCGGGAGAATCGAATTCCCTGATATGATCGTACTCATCGAGCATCCACGCCATGATTTGGGAATTCGTATACATATCCGGTGCAGGAATATCCTTCGTCGGTCCCACTATCTGGCTGACTGCCCTGACGTACCCTCTGCTTAATCGTTCTAGCTCAGACGAACTCATCATTCTGGTATCACAGACAATACCGCCCTTAGCCCCTCCATATGGAAGATCCGTAATTCCACATTTCAAGCTCATCCATCCCGCCAATGCCTTAACTTCGTCAGGTGTGACTTCCGGATGAAACCGAATCCCGCCTTTCGTCGGTCCGGTCGCATCATTATGCTGGGCACGGTATCCTTGGAACATCCGCGTTTCACCATTATCCATTTGTATGGAAATGCTGACTTCCAAAAAGCGCATCGGCGTTTTCAAAAATTGATATACAGAATCTGGATACCCTAAAACATGAACCGCTTCTTTTAAAATATCCTGGAACTCTTGCAGCGGATTGTCACTTTGCCGGGTTTCCATCAGCTTTGTTTTGCCTGTCATTTTAGCACCTCACTTTTATTCTTATAAAACTAGTAAGCAACTTTCATGCCAGCTTTAAAAACTTGTGTAAACGGCCATAGATCGTGAAGTTGCCTTCTCGCCGGTGAACGTAACTTTTTCTGGGGTATGTATGAATTCATAAACCATTCAGGTCTGCATATTATGAAACTGCAAGGAACAGGACATCCATAGGCTACATTACAAACTCCATATCTGGATGATTACTTTAGTAGAAATATTGGACTAGTTGGCAGCTGATGTATGCAAAAAACAAAAAAAAGGGCACGCATGCATGCCCTTTTCACTTGACCTAAGAGAACTTTCTTTGCATTTGTGCGAAGAAGACCTACACCGCCATATAGATCGGTTTTGGAAGCTTCTATTTCTCAGCCAGCAGCTTCAATTCATCCACGAACCATTTCGTGATAATTTCCGGACGAGTAATGGCCGTTCCAACCACGACAGCGAAGGCACCGCTTTCAATGGCTTTTCGAGCATGATCCTTCGTGTGAATATGACCTTCAGCAATGATGGGGATATTACATGCAGAAGAGAGTTTATGAATAAGAACATAATCGACTTCCTTCACGTTTTTCGTTTCCTCCGTATATCCACACAATGTCGTTGATACGATATCCGCTCCCAGTTCTTCTGCGATCTGCCCATCTTCAAAAGTCGCACAATCTGCCATCACTAAAATATTGGGATGGTCACTATTGATTTTTTTTATGATGCTTTCAAGCGTTTCACCCCCAGGTCGCCTTCGTTGGGTGCCATCAAGGGCTACAATGCTGGCACCAGCCTCAATGATGCTTTTAGCACTTTCATAGGTCGGAGTGATATAAACCTCGCTTTCATCAAACCATTGTTTGTGAATCCCCATGATAGGCAAGGTCGTTACCTTCCTGATCGCTTCGATATTTTCAGGCGCGGTTGCCCTTATTCCAACGGCGCCTCCTTTTTCAGCAGCCTTGCTTAACGCGCCCATGATATTCGCCCCATACATGGGCCAGCCTACCCTTGCCTGGCACGACACAATCAATCCATTTTTGATCTTGTTCAATACGTTTTTTTTACCCATCTTTATCACCTACAAGACTCCAAATGATTTTCCAACTAGACCGACAGCAAAGCAAAAAAGGATGAGCCAGTAGATTGCCTTCTTATATTTATGCAGAACCCATAAGAAGCCAAGCGTCAAGAGAAGGGGCAAAAGCCCGGGCAAGATCGAATCGAGAAGTTCTTGCAAGATGATTTCTTTGCCAGCGTAGTTCCATTTAGCGGCCACTCCCACCTGAACAAAATGGACAATCATCGAACCTGTGACCATTAATCCTACAATGGTTGCCCCCTGTACAAACTTATTGAGGATATCCGAATCTTTCATTTTCAAGATAAGGTTCATTCCAAACCTGTACCCATAAATCAATCCATAATAGCGGGAGATAATGTTCAGCAATACGTTTGGCACGATGAATAGGATCGGACCTATCGGGTTTCCCTCCAACGCCAAGCCAGCGCCAATTGCCGCAAAAATGGTCATGAAGGTCGCTTTAAACACAGAGTCACCAATTCCAGAAAGTGGTCCCATCAATGCCGCTTTGGTTGAAGAAATAGTCTCAGAGGTGATCGGTTTTCCTTGTGCCCGTTGCTCTTCCAAGGCAAGTGTCACACCGATGATGGCATTGGTAGTATATGGGTGACAGTTAAAAAACTCATTATGGCGGACAATCGCTTCTTTTAATTCCTCATCGTCTCCATAAAGTCTTTTGAGTGCCGGAATTACCGCAAAACAAAAACCTAAACTCCCATAGCGCTCATAATTTATCGACGTCATGCTGAAGAAGGAACGGAAAAAGGTGCTGATTAAATCCTTCTTTGTCAGGATCGCCGTTTCCGCTTCACCTCGCTGGGACGAAGGAAGGGAGATATCACTGTTATCCGCCTTATTCATCACCACCGAAATGCTGATGGCGATTCCAAGACCCAACAAGGCAATCGATAGTACAGGGAGTTCCAAATAAACCGCCAGTACGAATCCAATCAGGAAAAATGACCAAAACTTCTTGAAGTTCATCATTTTCAGGAGCATCGCCATTCCTATGGCAGGCAGAATTCCTGCAGAAACCTTTAAACCATCCAGAAACCACGCAGGCATGGAATCCACAAGGTTCTTTACAAAGTCGCTTCCAAACTGAATAGCCAAAAACGTCGGGATGAACATGACTGTGAAAAAAACGATCAAACCGGACAAGTGCAGACGTCCTGCCTTCTTTAGATTAAGCGCTTTTAGAGCATTTTCAGCACGATGCACGAGAAAAATATTGAAGTTCCAAGCAAGCATGATCAAAAGCTGTGCCAGAATGCCAATTGGCAAGGCCAGGGCAATTCCAACTTCTGGTTTACCGCCAGCACTGACTGCAAAAATGGTACCAATCAGTCCTGCAATTTGTGCATTTGGAGGGATGCTCCCTCCAATCGGCAGGACCCCCATGAACATCAATTCGACGCTCGCCCCTACAATCAAACCTGTTTGGAGGTCCCCCATCATTAAACCTAGTAACGGGCCCGCAAAAATCGGACGGCTGATCATCCAATATCCGTACCCATAGTTTTCAGTCATAAGACCCGCAACAAAAGCGCTCAGCAAAACGGCTGGCAGGAAGCCTATATCCACTTTTTCTCCCCCTTTACGTTCTGACGGCCTTTCCCGTCTCTATATTTTCGTATATAAATCAATGGATTTGTCACTTGGAGATGTTCGGATTTCACAGGCAATCCCGTGATCTTTTATTTTTCGGAAAACGGCCTTATCTTCTTCGTCCAAATAGACTGTTTTACATATTTCCTGTTTACCAGCTTTATAGTACATGCCGCCTACATTAATCGAAGGCAGCATAATCCCTTTTTCAATCAGGGATAAGAGAACATGGGGACTTTTCACGACGATGAACGTTTTCATGGAATCCGGCTGCGCATCGAGATGGCTCACTGCATCTTCGACAGAAAGAATGGCAAGTTTTTTCCCAGAAGGAACCGCCATGCTTAGCAGCAGGATTTGGGTCGGGTCGTTCGCCGCTTCATCATCAACTACAAGGTATTCGGTGACTTGATAAGCAACGCTCCATGAATAAGCGACTTGTCCATGTATAAGCCTTTCATCGATACGGGTAACAACAATGCTCATGACAAACCTCCTTCACGATTCTCGAATGATTGCGGAGTTTATATGGCTAATGCTTTGGGAGGCATTGGCGATTAACTCTCTCGGACTTGCAGGTGATAGACAGCATTCAATCACTAAACCTAAATGGAAACCGGCGATTACCTGTACAGCTTCATCTTTCAACACTTGAAGTGTAGATGCGTTGCAAGGGGAACCGCCTTTAATATCAGCCAGTAGGATAATCTCTTTGTAGCGGACCCGCAATTGATCGACTGAAATTCCCAGACGGCTTGAAAATGAGTCGAATGCTTCGTCGGCACCCATGTTCAATGCATAAAGGCGTTTTTGTTTTCCTGTAATCAGCTCCACACATTCCTTCATTGCCGAGGCTAAGTTGCCATGACTTACAAGTATAATGGCCCTATTCAACTTACCACCTCCTTATATTTAATTTTTAAAATATTCTATCTTTTACAATCATAAATAAAAAGAAATAAAATATCAATAATTTAACAATAAAATCAAGAAATAAAATTTCATAAATGGCATTTTCCTCTGCATTTACTCACAATAAAATTTCATTTGTGATATAAATGTAATAGGATATCTCTTATAAGGGGGACAATTATGAGCACATCTTTATTACGAAAAATCAAAGAAAAAGCCGATTCCCTGTCACGTGCAGAACGGCAAGTAGCCCACTATATATTGGATCATGCCGATTTGGTGCAAACGTACACGATTTCCGAAATATCGAGTAACGCCAATGTTTCCCAGGCCAGCGTTGTCCGTTTTTGTAAACGGATGGGCATAGAAAGCTTTAAAACGTTTCAACATACTCTAGTGAAAGAACTGAGTTCGAACCATGCCAATATTAATGACCTTTCTTTATTGCGTGAAAATGATACCCCTTACCAGCTTTTTCAAAAAGTAACGATGAGCAATAAAATTGCCTTGGATTCGCTTGAACAAACATTGAACAAAAAAGAATTTGATAAAGCAGTCGAATGCTTGGGCAGGGCAAAACGGATTGCTTTTTTCGGTGTCGGCGGCTCCGCTACAGCTGCATTGGATGCCAGCCATAAATTCGCTAAACTTGGCGTCGCGACAGGGATGAACACGGATTTTCATACCGTGATCTCCTATGTTTCCAATTTCTCTTCCGAAGATGCTTTAGTCCTTTTTTCAACATCCGGAAAAACGAAGGATGTTTTGGAAATGGCTTCCTATGCAAAAAAGATCGCCGTTCCCATTGTTGCCATTACCGCCTATTCGAAGTCTCCTCTATTAAAATTGGCTACGATACAGCTTTGCTTTCCTGACATTGAACATGATCAGCGAATCGGCAGCATTGCATCGAGGATCATGCAGCTTAACATGGTCGACGCCCTTTACTTAAGCGTTTTTCACCGCATCGACAAACAAACCATCGATAATTATCAAAAAGCACGTGAAGAAATCCTCCGACTAAGAAGGTAAAAGATCATTAATGCAAGGCTCGATAGGTGAAGCGCCTTCGATACATCTGCAGCGAACCGTAAATCCGTCTTGAAATGAATACACAGCCTTTTGCTAGTTTTCATGGTGTAGTAGGTGTTCCCTGTAAAGGTAGAATAGTGGACAACATTATCCAAATACAGCCCGTCCCTTCACTCGAGGCGACCATATCAAAAGGGGTACGGAATTGGAAGAATCCCGTACCCCTTTTCTCTGCAAACTGACCGGTCCTGCATGTGACATTTTCCTTGCGAAGAGTCTATAGCTGAATTTCTTCCACTTGATATTGGGGCGGTGCAGTGCGAAATGCCTTGGTAATGTACAGCAGATAACAAAATCCAACCAAAAACCAGCCAACCCCCATGATTAGTGAGCTTGTCTCAAGATTGATCCAAAGAATGCCAATGGCTATGGCCCCGATTAGGGGCATGATTAAGTAATGGAAATATCCCTTTATCGTTCGATGCTTTTTTTCCTTGATGATAAAATGGCTGATCACTGACAGATTTACAAAAGTGAAGGCCATCAATGCACCAAAATTAATCAGTGATGCAGCCGTCACCAAATCAAAGAACACGGCCGACAAGGCAATGCCCCCCACGATGAGGACATTGATGGCAGGTGTTTTCCACTTAGGATGAATATAGCCAAACCATTTTTCCGGAAACACCTTATCACGGCCCATAACATACAATAGGCGGGATACGCTGGCATGCGATGCTAGTCCCGATGCTAGCGTATTGACAAGGGTGGTGCATAAGAAAATCGATTGAAACAGCTTCCCCCCTACATATAAGGCAATTTCCGGCAACGCAGCATCCGGTTCCTTGAAACGGGAGATATCAGGAAAAAAAAGCTGGATAAAGAAAGAGGAGATAATGAATATCACCCCTCCCCATAGTGCCGTTAAAAAGATCGCTTTGGGAATCGTTTTTTTCGGATCCGGCGTTTCCTCCGATAGTGTCGTTACGGCGTCAAACCCCAAAAAGGAAAAACAAAGAATGGTGGCCCCCGTGATGATGGCAGAATAGTCCATCCCATCCTGGACGAAGGGCTGGATCGTGAACACTTCCCCTGTCCCTTCTCCACTATGCAGGCCCCTGATTACAAGAATGATGAACACCGTCATGATGGCAATCTGAATCAAAACAAAAAGGGCATTGAAGTTAGCTAATACATTGACACTCCAGAGATTGAGAATCGTGACAACCGCAACGAACAGTACTACCCATAACCATGTTGGCACCTCTGGAAATAATGCAGTAAGATAAATTTTGGTCAATAATGCATTTACCATCGGTAAAAATAGGTAGTCCAACAACGAGGACCATCCTACCAGGAACCCCAAATGCCGATTGATCGCCTTTTGCGTATACGTATACGCCGATCCTGCTGCTGGAAAAACCTTTACGAGTTTACCATAGCTTGCGGCTGTAAAGAGCATACCGACCAATGCAACGATATAAGCAGTCGGTACATGTCCCCCGGTGATTCCGGATACGATACCGAATGTATCGAATACGACCATAGGAGTCATATAAGCCAATCCCATCATAACAATTTGCCATAATTTTAGCGTTCGTTTCAGTTTCGCATCATTTTCCACTTATCATTCCTCCTTGAAACCGCTTTCAACTATTCGATTTGACATGTCCTAAATAAATGGTAAAACCTCCTTTTTTTAAAAATACAACCTGAATACCTAAATGCAAATATCGTGCCATTTAACGTAAATAGCTGGCATTCCAGCAGCATTCGTGTCATTTCAATCGTTCATGGGGAAACGCGGCTCCGTTTTTTTACTGCATCTCGATTCATTTTCCGATAGATTATTCGCCCATGCATAATTCCCTAATAAAAAAACGTTTACGTATCTGCAGAAAATCGCTTTAGGTGACTTGGCATGTTAATTGCATTTGATAATGGCGAGTATTCAGACCTTAACATGATTAGAAAATGGAGGAATAAAAAAATGAAATATCCTTTAACTCCCGATGTAAAACCAGAGTTTTGTACCACTGGAACATTTATGCGCTTACCTTCTTCAAGAGAAAATGCCAAATTGGCCGTGGTTGGCCTGCCCTTTGATACAGCCGCTTCATTCAGGGTAGGAGCAAGGTTCGCTCCACAGGCGGTCCGTCAGGCATCCATGACGTTGTTTCCTTATCATCCCATTCAGAAAGTTTTTCCATTTGACGAGTGTAATGCGATTGATATTGGGGATGTTTCAGTGATTCCCCATAATATCCACCGAAGCTATGAATTAATTGAATCGGCAATGGCAGACTTGATGAAAGCGGGCATCATCCCAATCGGAATTGGAGGAGATCACTCCGTAACATTGGCCAATTTAAGAGCTGCCGCAAAAATCCATGGACCAGTGGCGCTTCTCCATTTCGATTCACATACTGACACGTGGGATACTTATTATGAAGAGAAATATTGGCATGGTTCACCGTTCATCCGTGCTTATGAGGAAGGGCTGCTGCAGTCGGATAAAGTTTTCCAAATTGGAATTAGAGGAACACTCAATCATCCAGGCGATATTGATTCCAGTACAGATTTGGGCTATACCGTGATAACAACGCCTCAACTGAAGGAAAGGGGAATCGCGGATGTCGTGAAGGAAGTCAAAAAGACGATTGGGGATACACCATGTTTCTTGAGCTTTGATATCGATTTCGTAGATCCATCGTGCGCACCTGGTACGGGCACCTTGGAAGTTGGAGGATTGAATAGTTTTGAAACATTGGAGTTGATTCGCTCCCTGCACGGATTCAACTTCATCGGTTTCGACTTGGTGGAAGTTCTCCCACCCTATGACCCAACCCAAATCACTTCCCTATTGGCAGCCACCATCATTCACGACTTTGCCAGTTTAGTAGCATTGAAATTGAGGGCAGAACAAGAAATGCCAGTCGAAAATAGTCAAAAAAACTAGGACAACAAGCGGTCGCGATTAACCCACAGACAGACAAAAAGAGCCATTTAATAAAAATGACCCTTCCAAACTGTAGACAAACTCTATGAAAATCGAGTTTGTCTACAGTTTTTTTCGGTTGTACAATCCGGACCCTTCACACGCCTCGAACACGCCCGATTGCCGAACCGGTGAATTCTGCTTGAGTATCAGTGCGTCATTACGCTTTTGTTCATATTATTTGATTTCGAGAACAGGTCATGGCCTAACTGACTGCATCTATCATGATCCGTTTGATGTGGTTATTGCGCTCCTTTTTTCATCAACATTCGTTCAATGTCTTTAAAGCCTTTCATTCGGGCGTGCTGTAATGGGGTCACCTTATCATGATCGGCTATATTCACATCAGCACCATGATTTATCAGCAATTGCACGGTTTGCTGTTGTTGCTCACCTCCATCATTCAATACGATCGCCTCCAATAATGCCGTCCAACCAAGGTTATTGACATGATTTACATCAATATCAGTTTGGGTCAAAAGTTCCTTGATCACATGGTCATATCCATGTTCCGAAGCAGGTATGAGTGCAGTTCCGCCATATCGGTTGGTCAGCGCAGGGTCAGCGCCTGCATCGATCGCAGCCTTGAGGATTTCAAGATATCCTTCTGCACCGGCATAAAGGAAAGGATTGTTTTTCAAATCATCCTGGATGTTGACGTCTGCACCTGCTGCGATTAGGACCTTTGCCGTCCCAGCATCATTATGATAAGTAGCGATCATAGTGGCTGTCCGCCCTTTTGAATCCTGTGAATCGATATCGGCACCTTCCTCAATCAACCTGCTTACCGTTTCCGTGTCTTCCTTTTCTGCAGCTTGAAAAAGCTGTTCATTCATTTCCATCTCCTCATTTCCAAGATTTTTTAAATCCTTCTTGGAATCTGGGGCACATGCTTGAAGCAAGAGAAGACATCCCGCCATTACAACCATCCGCTTCCACATCCATGACACGCCCCTTTCACCATTCGTTTCCAACACTCGTTGCATGTGCCTCCTATTCGGCTGTAACTTAACTGACTCAAGTTTAAAACGCAGCCCTGTTCGATCGCATCCCATAAACTTAGTGAGCTTTGTTATCCGTTTCATATGATGTTAACGCCCAATCATTAACTCCCGCTATGCAATTTTTTTAAAAAATCTTAACGTCTTTTTAAATTTTATTTATCATCCCAAAAACCGCCACTTTTGTGACAGGTAATGCAAAGACCATTTATACATTGAATCGATACCCGGCACCCCAAACCGTTTCCAGGTATTTAGGATGTGCCGGGTCTCTTTCAATTTTTTCACGTAATTTTCTAATATGGACGGTGACAGTCGAGACATCCGCCGCCGACTCCATTCCCCAATTGCTCTCATATAGTTGCTCCTTGCTTAATACTTGGTTCGGGTGCATCACAAGAAACAGCAACAAATCGAATTCCTTTGTCGTGAAAGGCACTTCCCCGCCATTGATATGAACTTTACGCGATGACTTATCTATCGATATACCGTGAACGAAAACCGTATTTATTTTGGAATGATTCCCTGCCAATCGATCATACCGGGCTAAATGCGCTTTCACTCTAGCAACCAGTTCACTTGGACTAAAAGGCTTTGTGATATAATCGTCAGCGCCTAATCCAAGCCCTCGAATTTTATCGATATCCTCCTTTTTGGCGGAAACGATCAATATCGGTATATCCTTGGCAGCTCGTATTTGTTTGCAAATCTCAAACCCGTTCACGCCGGGAAGCATGATATCGAGAATGATTAAATCGTAGTTTTTTTGAAGGGCCTGCTGAAGTCCTGCATCACCTGTATGTTGAATGTTGACTTTAAAATCATCAATCTCCAAATAATCCCGCTGCAGTTCAGCAATGCTGACATCATCTTCAATAAGTAATATTTTTTTCATGCTCCTCACCTTTCTTTAAGGTAAAGAAGACACTTGTGCCCTTTCCCATCTTGCTTGTAGCCCAAATATCCCCTTCATGCTCTCGTATGATTTGTTTGGCAATCGCCAGCCCTAAGCCGCTGCCACCAGTCTCTGAATTCCTGGATTGTTCAGCACGGTAAAAGCGATCAAAAATGAAAGGCAGGGCTGAAGGTTCTATTCCTTGGCCATTATCCGTAACCTGTACAGCTACATCCTCTTGCCCCTCATGTAAAGCAATGGAAATGTTCACTTTATCCCTCTCCGCATACTTCACGCAATTACTGATTAAGTTAGCCAATACTCGTCTTAGTTTCTCCCTATCCGCTGTCACAAATATTGGTTCATACACTTGATTCCATTCAATTCGAGTCCCAGCTTGAAGGAAATCCAAATGAAATTCTTCCACGTAGTCTCCGATAAATTGATTCATTTCCACAGTTTCAAACGTGAATGGTTCTTTATTTAAATCCAGCTTGGAGAATAGGAATAATTCATCGATCAATGAATCCAAGTCTTTCGCCTTTAAATGGATAGTCGATAAATACTTTTCCATTTTTTGCGGGGTATTGGCGACACCATCTTGTATTCCCTCAACATATCCGATAATCGAAGTAATCGGCGTTTTCAAATCATGCGAAATATTGGATAGAAGTTCTTTCCTGTTTTCTTCATATTGAAGCTGAATCTTAACCGATTCTTTTAATTTTATCCTCATTTCATCGAATGTCCGATTTAATTGTCCGATTTCATCATTGGAGGCAGCTTTTATTTCGAAGTTCAAATCTCCTGATTTGATCCGACTGGCCCCTTCCTTAAGAAGTGAAATGGGTTTGATGATGCTTCTGGAAACTAAATAGTTTAACAGCCCGATAATCATGATGAATAGAAATAATAATAGCCCGAATAAAATAGGGAATAACTCCCGAGCCAGCTCGGCAGAGGAACTCACCTTTCTCAACACAAAAATACTTCCTTGGCTTTTATCCGAGAAATAAAAATCAAATTTGACATATGTGTAAAAAAAATCATCGATTTTAATCGTATCCCTCGTATTGATGTTCGTTTCTTCGAATCCCGGGAGAGACCTGCCCAGTACCTGATAGTTAAAGGAAAGCGAAGTAAACTCGATCTTCGAATCTTTTCTGACGACGATGTCGATGTCCTTTTGTTTAATTTCCTTCAATTGTTCTACTTTAAGAAGCTGTTCAGGTTTATGTTTGGCCAAAAGCTTTAAATCAAGAAATGCGGTTTCTTCCACATTCGTCAATGGTTTCTGGACATAAGATTTTTTGTAAAAATTTTCAATCGAGTTTGCATCGCCTGTTATCGCAAAAATAATTAAAAACCCAGCGACCAATAGCAAGGCGATGGAAAAAAGGATTACTCCGACGTAAGATAACAGAAACCTCGTTTTTATCGATATGTCAATCACCTCCACAACTACTTATCTCTCTTTAGCTTTATAAATTCAATAAGAAATATGTAACTCTAATCCTGACAATTTGTTTTGGATTTCTCCTTGATGTGAACAAGCCACTTTACCGATGAAGACACTAAAGAAACCATACCATACAAATCTTAAAATTTTCTAAAGCAGGTATGAAAAATCCCTAAACAACGAAGGCAAGAATCGCAGAGGAGAAGATATTTTAGAGGAAAGTATACGGGGCATCCATTTCGTTGGTTCAATCATTTTTCCTGAAAGCATGATTCATTCATAATTTTATTCCTTGTTATTCTTCATTCATCCACTTAGACAAATGCCAGTCTACATAATCAATCTCGTTATACAATAAAGCCCTTCCGAAGCATAAGCTCGGCGCTTGGTTTACCCAAATTTGCATTCAACGCCTCCAACCAAGCTTCTTCATGATCTCCAAGCCTGCTCTTTTATCGGGATAAAAGCTGGCGCCTGCACTTCAGGTTCACGGATTGTTCCGTCATGCTATGCACTTTCTGGCTTTTTGAAACCCTTCTCCATTGCTCTAGTTGAGATAGATTTGCAGTCGAATTTTAGCCATGATTGGAATCCTTTTGTACTATTTTATCCCGAACTTGTTGGCCGCTTAATGTAACCATCGGCATCCCCCCGCCAGGATTAACGGTACCGCCCACGAAATAAAGATTATCGTATCGCTCACTTTGCTTTGCATGTTTGAATCCTCGGTTCTTTTTACGGTGGGAGACTGTACCATAAATGGATCCGCGATGTGATCCATACCTTCTTTCAATATCATGCGGCGTCCACATGTCTTCCGTTACAATATTTTGCCGCAAATCAGTCAAGCCCATTTTCTCCAATTTCATCAATACTTTTTCCCGTAGGGCTATGTAATCATTCTGTGTGAATGGTTTATCTTGAATATATGGGATATGTGGAAGAATTTTAATATTCTCATGTCCTGGAAGTGCTTGAGATGGATCGGTTTTATTAACATTGACTAAATAAATGGTAGGATCGTCTGGCAATTCATGGTCACGGAAAACCTTATTCATTTGTTTTTGTAGATTATTAGAGAAAAAGAAGTTATGATGGGCAAGCTGAGGGTATGTTTTACGCACACCCAAGTGCAGGATTAGACCGGAACTGGAAGGCTCAAACCGTTTTTCAAGCTTCTTGATAAAGTGCTTTCCTTCATCCAATAATTTTTCATAGGCTGGGATGACTTCCATATTGGAGATAAAATGTTCCGCCGTTCTCCTCGTCCCATCATCCAGCTCCGCTGCCAAGATTCCCTTTGAACCTTCCTTGGTGATGAGTTTTCTGACTGCCATTCCAGTATGTAATTCAACACCTAATTCAGTTGCAAGTTTGACCATACCTTGAGCAATTCGATTCATCCCGCCAGGTACGTACCAAACACCTTGAGCATGTTGCATATAGATCATCATATTAAGAACGGCAGGAGCGTCGTATGGAGAAGACCCTACATATTTAATAAAATAAGCAAGCATATTCCGAAGCTTTGGATGGCTGATCCGTTTCTGGATGGCATCATACATGGTTGAAAATAGATCAAAACCTTTAACCGATGCGATCAGCCCGTGTTGTTTAAAGATTTCCATCGTCGAATCCAAGCCCTTGGCAAAGTACCCTTCTTCAGTCACTTCATATATTCGCCTTGCATATTCTAAAAAATGTCCATACTCCTCCATGTCCTTTTCAGACAAGCAAGTATTTTCCTGTAACATCAAATTCAAGTCTCCATATAGATCTATGACCGAATCGTCTGGAAAGAAGGATCGCCATTCATGCTTTAAGCGAAGCGTAGGAATATAGTCAGCCATATCGCGGCCGCTTTTTACAAACAATCGTTCAAATATTTGAGGCATGGTCAATATGGATGGACCAAGGTCGAAACCAAAGCCATCCTGTTCCAATCGATTCAATTTACCACCAAGATGGTCGTTCTTTTCATAAAGTGAAACCTTATATCCACTTTGCGCCATCGATATGGCGGCTGAAAGTCCTCCCAGCCCGCCTCCGATAACGACGACCGTTTTAGCGGTTTTGGTCATATCCTTCACTCCCTTTTTCCATTCAAAAATTAAACGATAAACAATAAAGGATTATCTTCATTCACTATCCTTTTCTAAGTCGAAGCGGAAGCGAAAACCTTAATTTCTTGTTGAATTTGCTGCATCTTCATTGGAGAAATGAAATTCCTCTTAAAAAAACAGTCATATTCATTATCTCTTACGGCGTTTAAGATTCCACGATAAAGACGTGCCGATAGCAAAACCTGAAATTGGCTGTCTTTATCAAAATATTGGATCTCTTCTTGAAAGTCATCAAACAACGCTTCTGCACGGCTGGCCATCTTCTCCCAAATCCTGATAAAGCCCATATTGATCCTGGCTTGTTTAATATCTTCCTCAGTGTACGACTCCGATTCCATCTCGTATAACGGCAAATATATTCGGTTGTTTTTTCTATAGTCCTCCCCAACATCTCTCAATATATTAGTAATTTGCATAGCGACTCCAAGAGATATCGCTTGTTGGGTAAGATCTTGTTCCGATTCGGAAGCGATGATGGGCAAGAGCATTAAACCAACCGTTCCCGCTACGTAATAGCTATATTCCTCTACCTGGCTCATTGTTTGGGGAATGGTGAAATCAATATCCCTTCTCTGGCCTTTCAGCTGATCAAAGAAAGGCTGAATATCCATTTTATAACGGGTGAACACATCTCTTAAAGCCCTCCAAAGCGGGTGGTCCAGTTCCTTTTCGTCCTGGAATAAGCTTAACTCCTGATTAATGCGGTTCAACGCGTTGATTTTTTCTGACCTGGTCCCTCCCAGATCCACACTATCATCGGCAATTCTGCAAAAAGCATAGATGGCATAAACGGCGTTTGCTTTCTCCTTCGGTAAGCCTAAAAAAGCAAAATAGAAACTTTTAGAGTTCTGCTTGATGATGTCCTCGCAATACCGATAATCTTCATCCAATAGTGTTTGATCAGTCAATCTCATCGGCCGACCTCCTAGTTATTCCCTGCATGTACTGCCTGCTTACTGCCACGATCATCCAAAATCAGTTCTTCTGTAGCGATTTTAGCTGAAAGTAATACGATGGGCACTCCGGCACCAGGGTGCGTGCTGCTTCCAGTAAAATACAGATTTTCGCATTTTTTAGCTTTACTCTGCGGGCGAAGATGATTACTTTGTGCTAGGTTAGGACGTAAGCCGAAGCATGCACCGTTATAGGCATTGAATTTCGATTCAAAATCGGGCGGTGTCATATAGGATTCCGAAACAATTTCATTTTCAATATTTTCAAGACCTTCTATTTTTTTAAGAGCTTCGAACACTTTTGAACGGTAATGGCTTATCGTTTCATCATTCCATTCGTATTCGGAGGTTGATAGATCAGATACAGGAACTAGAATATATATCCCATCTTTTCCTTCAGGAGCCAATGATGGATCCATTTTAGAGCCGAGATAGACATAAAAGGATGGGTCATCTAGAAGCCGTCCATCAAAAATGTCGTTTAAGTTCTTCTCCAAACCTTCACTAAATACGAAATTATGGATCGTTTTTAAGGATTCATATTTTCGATCCATTCCCAAGTACATAATAAAACACGAACAAGAGTACTTCATGCTGTCAATTTTTTTATCTGTATACTTGCCTTTCGATTTCTTGTCTTTGACCAGATTTTTCATCGCATAGGGAAAGTCGGCATTACAAAGGACATAATCAGAATGAATTTCTTTATCATCCACTTTAATACCAAGGGCCTGCTGATTTTCAATGATTATTTCTTGAACACTCGCGTTATAGTGAACCATGCCGCCCAACTCCATAAACAGCCGTTCCATTGATTGGGCCATCGTATACATGCCACCCTTGATGAACCACACGCCATAGAGTAATTCAATCATCGGGATAATGGTATATAAGGAAGGTCCATTATATGGTGAAACACCTATGTATAAAGTTTGAAAACTAATCATCTGCTTAAGGCGTTCATTTTTCACATATTTTCCAATAAAATGATCGGCATTATCGAATGTCTTCAATTTCAACGCTTGACGAATCATGAAAGGATTATAGAAATCGGATGCGTGCCGGAATGGACGTTGAATAAAATGATTTTTTGCAACAATGAAACGTTCATAGATTTTTTGAAGATATTTCAAGAAACCTTCTGCATCTTTGTCACTAATGTCCTCCAAGGTTTTCATTAAATCGACTAAGTCTGAAGAAATTTCGTAAGTATCTTCCGCTTTGCTTCCAAAGAAAACGGAATACATCGGATCTAATTTCTCCATTGGGATATAATCATCCGGATTACGGCCTGCCAATTCGAAAATTTCCTGATAAAGCTCTGGCATCATGACTATACTTGGTCCTAAGTCGAATTTGTAACCATCCTTTTCAATTTTGTGCATTTTTCCACCGGGTATTGCTTCTTTTTCAAAAAGTTCCACCTGATACCCCGCATGCTGCAATCTAATCGCACTTGCCAACCCTGCTACTCCCGCTCCAACAACAATTACCTTCTTTTTATTAACCATGGTTTCCCCCAATGTCTTTTTCCATATCACTCATGTAATATTGCCAAATATTTTAATAAGCTTAAGAACTCCTGTAATGTTATTGAGTTAATTATTGCTAGGAAGTTGTTTAGTTGTCAACCGTTTTGTATAATGTTTTTATACAAACGTTATACAAACTTATTGTTTTTCTAAAAGCTGACACGTTCACTAGCGGAAATAAGGTTTTTTCTATGTACATTCGGCTCGTCGCCTTGTACAATGTTATAGGATTTTCATTATATGTTTGAACCGACAGATAATACCTAAAATATTTTGATATAAGGGATGAAAACTATGAACCATTCCTGTGGTGGCAAGTTTTATATAAAAGAGGTTTCTGCTCTTACAGGACTTTCCAAACAAGTGATTCGAAAATGGGAAGAAAGATATGATATCATACAGCCTGTTCGCCATGAGAATGGATACCGACTTTACAGCGAGGAAGATATCAACACTCTTTTAACTATTAAATCGCTTCAAAAAAAGGGATTTTCTATTAAACAAGCATCTAACCTGGCAAAAGAAAAGCTCGATACGATGGAAAACGCAACGGTTCAGGCGAAGACCGCTCTTGACACAGAACTGAATTATTATGTGATTCAGTTGATGGAAATAGGGTATACGTGTAACGAATTGGATTTACTGATCGTTCTAAAGCAGGCTTATCACTTTTACGGTTTGGAAAAATTTTTGACTTCTGTCGTCTCACCTTTTTTACAAGAAGTCGGAGATATGTGGGAAAGCGGCGAATGGGATGAATATCAGGAATCTGTTTCGAGTATGGTAGTCAAGGACTTCCTTGTGCAAATCCGCCGTAACTTTCAATACTCGGATAAAGCGGAATTAGTTTTAGGTGCTTGTCTTCCACATGAATACCATGAAATTCCTGTACACTATATTTTGTTACGGTTCATGTTAAGAGGGTGGAAAACGACACTGATCGGAGCTTCACCGGCTCCTGGGTCGATCCAATCACTAATAACACGGTTACAGCCCGTTAAAGTCCTGCTGTCTGCATCGACGACGCTTCCATTTGAAAAGGATCCTGATTTGCTTAGCACCCTGGATTTATTCGCTGCTGAAAATAAAGAAATCGAGTTTTATTTAGGAGGAGCGGGTGCAATGCAATACACTAAAGATAAAACGATCAATAATATTTGTGTTACCAACAGCATCGAAGAAATCTTACTTACGAAGCAAGGGAAGGGATCCTGAATTTCAGGTCAATGAAGGGTGAATTTAAACAAGTCAGCGAAAGGCTGATATTCATTGCGCATGGATGTCTTTGTTAATCATTTCACCCTTGATTCAAAAACGGGTACCGATATAACTCGACTCACAGGTCTATCCTGTCATGTTTGCTCAATCATAAAAGTGTCGCGATATAAAAAAACGACCATTTTTTAATGGTCGTTACAGACTATAGACAAACTCGATGATAATCGAGTTTGTCTATTTTTATGAGTTGTACTATGTAGCCGTGGATTTCCACTCCAGGCACTCGCTTATCCAGAGGCGGTCGGGGAGCCTCCTTGGCGCTTTGCGCCTACGGTGTCTCCCCTAGACGCGCTTTTCCCGCAGGAGTCTCGTACCTTACGTTCCAATCAACTTTGTTTAAATTCATAGGTAGAAGCCTTTTCCACCGGATAAATTTGATAAGAACGAAATCAAAGGAATAAAAGAAAGGACAACGGATTCTGAGAGTGGCTACTAGGTAAAAGATGAACGAACAAAACAGTTTGCCTATTCATTCCACGCGCTGCAGACCGCAACGGGTTTGTATTAGGAACGATTGTAACACCTGGAAATACACATGACAGGTTTTAGAGCCTCTTATTGATCAAGTGATTGAGAAAGTTGGAAACCCACAAGCTGTTGCCGCAAATGCCGCTTATAAAACACCGGCAATTACAAACTATCTATTTAACAAAGAATCATACCGGCTTTACCCTGTACACGTCCTCGAACAGAAGAGGGGTTCTTTCGCAAACATGACTAGGTATACGATGAACATTTTGATTGTTAGCTTTTAACGTACTCGACAACCAACGAATAAAGAGGGCTATCGTGAGTACAAATCTCCCCAATACACCTGTGCAACCTGCTCATCTTTATCACGATGTACAGACAACGAAATTCATCAGAAAGTGGTGACACAGCATATCTGGCAAACACATGTGGAAGGTCAGATCATCTGCGTCATCAACAAGATGGAAACCCTATCTATCCGAAACGTAAAGAAACGATTGAGCGTGTATTCGCAGAGGCAAAAGAAATGGTATGCGTTGGACTACTTTAAGGGGACTTAAAAAATTGTCGATGCAGGCGATGCTTACTTTCGCTGCCATGAATGTAAAGAAGATGGCCAATTGGACATGGAAAGGTCCAATACTGGCCTTACAAAGGGGACGAGCCCTGATCTCTAAAATTCAGGCGAACATTCCAAGATAATTTAAAAGGGGTTCGGAATTTATAATTCCGAACCCCTTTTGCCTACAAACTGAAACGACCATTTAAAAATGGTCGTTAATCCTTGTTATTTAAATATGATGGATATGATTTTTTCTGTCTTCATCTCACTGTCCACCTCATATGTTCCAGGGCGTAAACCGTTGGCCTTGCCTTTCTTTTCAACCTCTTTAGAAAATGCATTAGCATTTTTAATGACTTTTGCTTTTTGAAGGTCTTTCCCGACATCGATGCTTGTCGAACCTTTAGACACACGCAGGACTGTGCGGTAAACGATTTTTTCCTTCGGTTCTTTTTCTGTTTCTGCCGCTTTTGCCTCATCCATCTGTTTTTTAATGGATTCCGCTTCAGCAATCTGATCTTCCCATTCTTTTTCTGAATGAATGACATACCCTTTGCTCGTGAGGGAATCTTTCATTTCATCTTCAGAAAGTTTCTCCGAAGTGCCCGTAACTTCCCCTGGGCCAAAGAAGTATACTGCTCCGCACAGACCGGCAGCAACAATGAGGCCACCTGCAAAACTGCGCAATGATTTAGATGTCATTGGCAACGGTCCTCCTTTCATTCTTCGCTTTTATGTAAGGAGTAAGCAAGTTTTCAATCTCATTCTCTGGATGTTTTGTTTTCAATGCAATGCTTTCAGTTGAATAGCCCCGCTTATGTAAATCAAGGACTTCACGCAATAAGCTCCGTTTTTCCGAAGACAGAGCAAGAACGCCTGCCTCTTGTGCCGTAATTTCTGCATCTATCTCGATGTTCCTGATTTTTTCTTGTAATACACTCATTTCATCTCCAAATGAGCTGGCAAGCTGCTCCATTTGTTCGTCCACTTTTACGGAATCCTTTTTACTAAACGATAAAATGAACAGTAAAACTGCTGCACCAAACAAAATGACAAGAGCCCATTCCATCATTCTATGTCCCTCCTTAATCTTTGTATCTATTGTCTCGCTTTCTAATTATATATTGATTTGTCTCAAAACTCGATTTAAAAGAACAAAATACCACAATAGTCACATTTTTATGTAAAAAAAAGGCGCAATATGTCCATCACTCCCGATTCCTATTGATCAAATGGAAAATTCACCTTCCAGTTAAGGACTATTTTACCACATGTCCATACTTTTTGATAGCTAGGGAGGCCAGGTCTAATGTTGGCGCTACTTGTGAGCAATTTTTGATGCATGTTTAGAAACCTTACCGACCCTTGCTGATTTTTTCGCTTTTCAAGACGATCATGTCTTGCCTTCATCCAGGCAATCCTTCGAAAAGTAGATAAACATGACAAATACAGTTCAAAACGATAAGATATAGATATAAGGTTCCTTTTCCTGTTTCATAAAATAGGTAAAAATTATCCCATGTCATTCTTTTATCGGATGCATGCAAGATTATAAGGAGGAAACTATGAATATTAAACTAACGAATATACCGCGTTTCATGCAGGCCGAAATCGAACAGCTTCAAGCAAAGTTATCTCCTTTGTTGAAGAAAAATATGAAATATGGCTTTTTATCGACTGTGATGATCGGGTTTTCCGTCATCAATCTTTTTTTCCTTTTATTTAAGAACGAATCATTATCGACCTCGAATATTGCGCTAGGTATCTATGCATTGATTGGGGCAGTCGGGTTCGCTCTATTAAAAGAAAATAAACACAACCAAAAAGAAATTGCGAGAATGAGCCGGAATTATATGTTGGAGAGAATCAAAAAAAGCCGCTATGTAACGGATGCGCGGAAAAGTAATTATTATAAGAAGATGAATGAGCAGCCCCTATATGCCATGAATGTTTTTTTTGAGTTTCTTGCAGAAGAACAGCAAAGGAAGGATCAGTCCTTCCATAATGAATGATAAAGGCAAAAAAAAAGCCCCTTCTTGAACGATCAAGAAGGGGTCATTGCTGTTTGAAGGAAGCCGTCCGGAAGTCATCAACATTTGTCTTCACCATTAGGTGGAACTCGGTGGCCATCATCCTATCAAGCAATAGTAAGAGATTGAAAAAACTAACGCAAGCCCCTCATGAATTCACAAGGGGCTTTTATGTTTATGCGTGAATTCATTCACTTAATACGGGGTCTGCAATGACAAGGATCTTTCCTGCCTTGATATCTTCCACGTATTGATCGACGTCTTCTTCCTCCAATCCCATATCCAATAGTGGTTTCCTCAAGCCGCCTGCTCCTGAGGCTGCCCCGGCTGCCGCTCCCCCAAATGTAGCGAATATCGGCCCGGCTGCCAATATCGGTCCTATTCCCGGTACGGCCAATGCACTCATTCCAATCAATAGGCCAGTCAATCCGACAGCTCCGCCTGCTGCTGCACCAGCAACCAATCCATCTGTCCTTGTCGGGCTGACTTCTTCCGCTTCATTCGGCAATTTGTCAACGTTTTTTGCTATGATAGATATTTGATCGGAAGTATAACCTTGTTGCTTTAAGTTCTCCACTGCTTCAGTCGCTTTTTTTTCATTTTCATATATTGCTATAAACCTCTTGTCCATGGTATCTGCTCCTTTAAAAGTAATGTACTATACAATACCCTTACTAGAGCTTTTCTAACCTTCCAAGTAAAAATGAATGTCACTCGCGAATTTGCCCCTGTCCATAAATGAAGTATTTGCTCGAAGTCATCGCTGGCAAGCCCATTGGTCCACGCGCATGGAGCTTTTGTGTGGAAATGCCGATTTCTGCACCATAACCAAATTCGAAACCATCGGTAAAGCGGGTGGAGGCATTGTGATAAACAGCTGCTGCATCTACTTTATTTAAAAATATGGAAGCGTTTTGTTCAGCTTTCGTAAGGATCGCTTCGGAATGTTTCGTACCGTATTGGTTAATGTGCTCGATGGCTTCCGATACATCTTCGACAATTTTCACGCTGATTTTCAATGCTAAATATTCATTTGACCAATCTTCCTCCGTAGCAGCTTGCGCTTTCGGGAAAGCATGACAAACCTCATCATCCCCAAATATTTCTATTCCCGCATCATCGAGGAGCGTCAGCAAGCGTCCGCCATTTCCTTTAAACCAGTTTTCATGAATAAGAAGGCTCTCGATTGCATTGCACACGGATGGGCGCTGTGTTTTACCGTTTAATACAACGCGCTCGACCATGGCGATTTCTGCCGTTTCATCAATAAAGATATGGCAATTGCCTGCTCCTGTTTCAAGGACAGGAACAGTGGACTCCTTAATGACCGTTTCTATTAAATTCTTACCACCTCGGGGAATCAAAACATCTAAATACTCATTAAGATGGAAAAGCTCCTTTGCGGTTTCACGGCTTGTATCCTCGATTAACTGTACAGCTTCCACTGGAATATCCGTTTTCGCCAAGGCCTTATGGATGGAGGAGACCAATGCCATATTGGAATGTCTCGCTGATGAGCTTCCCCTTAACAGGACGGCATTCCCCGTTTTTAAAGCTAATGTAGCCGCATCGATGGTTACATTGGGCCTTGCTTCATAAATCATTCCAATAACACCGATTGGCACCCGCAGTTTTTTAATCAATAAGCCGTTTTCTTTTTCAATCGTCTCCAATGTTTCGCCGATAGGGTCTTTTAAATCCATTAAAAGCTTTATCGCAGCTGCCATATCATCAATGCGTGCATCGTTTAACATGATTCGATCCAATATTGATTCACTCAAGCCTTTTTTGCGGCCTTCTTCAAGATCTATTTGGTTTTCCGTTATCAGCGCTTCTTTATCGCTTACAAGTTGCTCAGCTATTTTCTCGAGTGCCTCGTTCTTCTTTTTTGTAGTCAATCCGATTAGCTGATAACTGGCCGCTTTCGCTGCCTTACCTTTCGCCGTCACTTCACTCATTTCAAATGCCCCCTTTTCCTGCTTTAGATTGATTTTGAGTTATGCTTTCACCCATTTATCACGGTGGATGACCTCGATGGAAGTGATCACAAGCTCGGTTGTCCGCTTGCCCATGGCCTGTTTCAATTCCTCATCGGAATAAAGAACCTCACCGCGGCCCAGCAATCCATTTGTGCCAAAGACTTCGACGACGTCCCCCTTGTTGAAAACGCCTGTTATTTCATAAATTCCAGCGGGCAATAGACTGCTTCCATTCGAAACCAATGCCCGTTCAGCGCCTTCATCAACGAATATTCTTCCGGAAACCTGAGAATGAAGGGATATCCATTGTTTGTTTTTCGTTACGGTTGTCAAGACATCATTGCCGATGTATGTGCCGTCCCCGGCGCCCTCGAGGATCTTGATGAGTTTTTCACGTCCCGCTCCAGACCCTATAAATACTTTCACCCCAAGTGAAAGTGCTGTCTGGGCTGCAATCAGCTTCGATTTCATCCCCCCTGTACCTACATTCGAGACTGCACCTTTTGCCATCTGCAATAAATCTTCCGTGACTTCGGAAAGCTTATCAAATCGCTTAGCCTCCGGGTTCGTATGCGGATTGGAATCATAGAGACCATTGATATCCGTTAAAATGATCAAGTGGTTGGCGTGTACCAGGCCGCTCACTAAGGCGGAGAGCATATCATTGTCACCAAAGGTCAGCTCTTCGACGGATACCGTATCATTTTCATTGATAATCGGCAGGATGCCGCGTTCAAGCAATTCCATCAGAGTAGCATAGGCATTCTTATATCTGGCTTTTTTCGAGAAATCCTTCCGTGTCAACAGAATCTGTGCCGGGACGATTCCAAACTGGCCCAACTGTTCCATATATGACTGAATCAGCAAACTTTGCCCAACAGCCGCAGCCGCTTGCTTTCCTTTAAGCGTCACAGGCCTGGTCGGATATCCAAGCTTACGAAATCCGGTCGCTACAGCACCGGATGAAACAAGGACCACTTCATGTCCGGCATTCCTTAAAGCTGCCACTGCCTGAATGTGATCGGAAAATTTGCTTTGATCGATTTCACCTTGTGAGTTGGTTAAAGAACTACTTCCTATCTTAACTACGATGCGTTTCTTTTCCATCGTTTCAGTCCTCCAATAAATATCTTAGCCATGAAAAAAAGCCCTTTTCATCCTCGATATAAGGACGAAAAGGGCTGCTCTCCGTGGTACCACCTTCATTGAACGCAAGTTTCATGCATTCCACTTTGCCTGATAACGCCAGGATTTGCGCCTATGTTTTGCATAGGACTCAAGAAGCAGGTTCTGCGCTTTCCTGTCACGGGCCTTCCAGCAATCGACGCCGCTCTCTGTCACAGTCATATCTCGCATACTAATCTTCTCTCAACGTTCATGGTTTTAATATAGTATGCAAAATTATCTTCTTGATGTCAATAACATTCCTTGCACTACAGACTTCTTATAGTGCCATGGCAGGACCGAAGAACTCATAGTGAATGTTTTCAGGTTCGACCCCTAACTCCTTCAGGCAAGTGATGAGCCCTTTCATGAAAGGGACAGGGCCACAAATATAATAGTCAGCTTCATGCTTTACATGGAGGCTCAATAATTCCTTATCGATATACCCATCCTTCACATAATTTTGCAGCTGCTTATCTTGCTCATCCGGATTTTTATACACGAACGATAATTGATAGCTCACGAGTTTCTGTGCTAGGTCTGTCAGTTCGCCTCTAAACGGCTGCACTTTTCCGTTATCGGCTGCATGAATGAAGTGTACATCACGTTCGGGTGTTTGATCGGCCACTGCATGCACCATGCTCATGAAAGGGGTTATCCCGACGCCGCCGGCGAGGAAGACGACAGGTGTCCTTTTTTCCAGGTCGATGGTGAAATGGCCCGCAGGAACGGTTAAGTCAAGACTGTCCCCCACCTGGATGGAATCGTGCAGGTAGTTCGAGACTCTGCCATCCGGAGAGCTTCCCTGCCTCTCTTTTTTGACGGAAATCCGGAAGTGGTCTTTTCCAGCGGCATTCGACAAACTATATTGCCGATTGAAAAGATAGCGTTCACCAGGTATCGCGATCCGGACGGTTACATATTGGCCAGGAAGGAAGGATGGAATTACAGCACCATCTGCCGGTTTTAAATAAAAGGATGTGATTACATCACTTTCCGGCACTTTTTTGACGACTGTGAATGATTTGAAGTCTGCCCAGCCCCCTTCTTGTTCCGAAGCTTGATCGTACATTTCCTTTTCGATGCTAGTGAAGACTCCGGCGATGATACCATAGGCATCCCCCCAGGCTTGGAGGATCTCCTCTGTAGCTGCTTCCTGTAATACTTCCTTGATTGCCGCCAATAAATATTCCCCGACGATGGGATAATGCTCAGGCTTGACGGCAAGGCTTCTGTGTTTTTGCGCAATTTGCTTGACCACTGGCAAGATCGATTCTAGTTGATCGATATTTTTGGCTGCTGCCAAAACTGTGTTGGCAAGTGCATGTTGCTGCCGTCCTTTCTTCTGATTGGCATGATTGAAAATATTCAATAATTCCGGATGTGCTTCAAAAAGATTTTTGTAGAATACGGTTGTGATGGTTGTACCATGCACCTCTAATACCGGCACTGTGGATTTAATAATATCGATGGTTTTCTGGGATAGCATAAATAAACCCCTTCTCATAAACAAGTATTTTGAATACATGTTTATATTAGAACGGAACGAACTGAAAAGCAATATATTTCATACATCTTTTCAGTCGCTAAAGTTTGATGTTTATAAATTGTTCACATTTATGATATAGTCAAATGGGGATAGAATGTGAGGCGATAGACATGAGGTTGACGAGTTATTCCGATTACTCACTTAGAGTGTTGATTTACCTGGCTTCCCACGACCAAAGCAAATTATCAAATATAAAAGAGATTTCGGAAGTTTATCAACTATCCAAAAATCATTTGATGAAGATCGTCCATAATTTAGGTAAATTAGGCTATATCGAGACGATACGTGGTAGAAATGGCGGTTTTCGCCTGGCAAAACCGCCTGCAGAAATAAACGTCGGGGAAATTGTAAGGAAAACCGAAGAGGATTTTTATTTGGTGGAATGTTTTAAAGATCACGGCAACTGTATCATTTCTCCTGTCTGTTCATTGAAATTTGCCCTAAATAATGCTCTGGATGCTTTCCTACAGGTCCTCGATCAATATACGATTGCAGACTTCATTGAGAATAAAGTGATGCTCAAAGCCTATTTCGATTCTGTTAAACAGCATGACGAAGGGACCGATTCTTAAAGATCGGTCCCTTTTTTCACTAACCAATGATCCGTTCGATCCTGCATTCCTCTTCCATTCTCAAGTCTTTGATTCCTGTTTCCGTATTCAACAAAACTTTAAGTGGGTCGTATGGATTGATCATGATGATCGTCCCGGTTTGCTGATTGGTCAGCAACACTTCTTTTCCTACCAAGGTAGACATTAGTTGAGATATAAACCCAAGCAGGAATTCCGGGTTGAGTTTATCGAACATATCACGGTTCATTTGCTCAATCACCTTATGGAATGGCATGGCCTGATGATATACACGGTTGGATGACATCGCATGGAATACATCGGCTATCGCCACGATTTTCGAATGAGGATGAATATCATTTGCCCTCAGTCTTAATGGATAGCCATTCCCATCTTCCCGTTCATGATGCTGAAGGGCGGATAATGCAACCGACGGAGGCAAGCCGGGGATATCTTTAAGTAATTCATACCCATGGATTGTATGACGCTTCATTTCCTCATACTCTGCAGCAGTCAATTTTCCCCGTTTTTCCAATACACTCTCGGGAATCTTTGTTTTTCCAACATCATGCAAGGTGGCGGCCAGAGTCAGGGTTGAAAGATTTTCTTTGGAAAATCCAAGCTTCCTCCCTATGTAAGTGGCAATGATCCCAACACCGATATTATGGCTGTATGTGTACTCACTGCTCGCTTTCAATCGTTCGAAAAGGTAATGAATATCCGGATTTTTTGCAGCTTCCAAAATGACAGGTGCAATATGCGCTTGAATTGCCTGGACCGTTTCAAGCTGCATATTGCCATTGTTGCGTATTTCGTGAAAAAGACCTTTCAGTTGAACGGAGGCTTGATTGATTTTTTTATTGATTTCCACTTTTGAAAGTGCTTGATGTTCATTCAAGGTCGCTCCGTAATTTTCGGCTTTTTTCAATTTTGCCATCATGAAGTCAATTTCCGGAATGGTAAGAGGCGGAAACGATTTATCATTCAGCTTCCCTTTTCTATTTTTCAAGGCTCTCACACTTTTCTCTATTTTTTACCTATAATACCATATCCTTGGTGATCCTGCAGGATATTATGTGGCCTAATTTTACAAATGTCCTTTAAGTTCGTTGCCTAACTTCTTTAGCTTTTCTCCAACGGTACATTCGGTAATACAGAACTGGTGGGCGTAAGTACGCCCCTTTTCTTTTCGGAAATGTTTTCTCAAAAAGCAATCCTGGCAGAATGAAGTCAGAACATCTTCGACTTCTTCATAAATTTTTTTCCTATTCATTGTGGATATGGCTCCTTTGACCCTGCAATTTCGGATTTGCTGAAAATGGCTTTTCCCTCAAGAGCAAGGGTTGCCAGACGATCGGCTTCCTGATTGTCCTTCCGCGCAATTGGCCTATAAACCGGTATGATCTTTAGCTTATCAAGCTTCGCTTCAATGCGGTCCAGCCATTTATTCAGGCTTTCTTCCATACATGGCCATTCACCTGAAAGTTGCTTCAAGACAACAAGCGAATCCCCTTTGAAAACACAGCTCTGGTGATGGACCCCTAGTTCATCGAGTTGCCTGAGGGCTTCATGAAAAGCGGCATATTCCGCTTCATTATTGGATTCCAATTGCTCCAGTTTTAAATTGGCGCGTAATCGCCAGAACTTTTTGCCCTGGCGAAAGTAAATGGCCACACCGATTCCAGCGAGGCCTTCTTGCTTTTGATATCCCCCATCAAAAAAAACCGACACATCTTGTGGTTCTTCCTCCACTTCAGTCAAAAGTCTCTTTAACTCCTTCTTCGTCCATACTGTGTCGAATTCATCCTTAAATTCGACTTCCTTCAGCCTTCCTGCTTTTTCAAGATCTTCCGTAATGACGAGCGCAGTACCGGCTTCAAGCCAATCCGATACGAAAGCGGCAGATGGCTTTTTGGAGGCTTGATAGGTCCATTGCATAATTACCTTCAAAGGTTTCCAGCTCCTTATCATTTCAATATTCATGCGGACGATCGTTCAATTTCCTACCTGTTTTTCGAATACCATTTATACTATAATGTAAGGGAGTTCATGCATCCTTACTATTATAGTCCCCATATTAGCCTGAAATTCTCTGTTTCAATCTTATTTTTCATTCACCAAATCATTGCTAGCTTATACAGAGGGAGGAGTACATCATGATTGAAGTATATATCGATGGTGCCAGCGCAGGTAATCCTGGGCCAAGCGGCGCTGGTGTCTTCATAAATAATAACGGTGTCATCGAGCGGCATTCCATTCCGCTCGGAGTAATGGAGAATCACGAAGCGGAATACCATGCACTAATTAAAGCATTGGAAATTTGTGTTGCCAATAAATATGATGTCGTTTCATTTCGAACGGATTCCCAAGCCATTAACCAGGCCATTGAAAAGGAATATGCAAAAAAAAAATATGCCATATTGCTTGAACGGGCGCTTAAGCTCTCGGCCAATCTTGAATTATTTTTCATGAAATGGATACCTAGTATCGAAAATAAATCCGCTGATGAATTGGCTAGACGGGCCATTCGCTTAAATCAGAATGAGGAAGTTCATGAACAAGACTGCTGATCTTTCATTATTATTCGTTGTATTCATCTGGGGAGTTACGTTTGTCATGGTCCAAAACGCTCTGTCGTTTCTTGAACCATTCACGTTTAATGCCGTCCGTTTTTTGATGGCCGTTGGTTTCTTGCTCATCCCTTATTTACTTACCATTCACAAAAGGCAAAAAACAGGCATTAAAGGTCTTTTATTAGCAGGAATTCACATTGGGGTTTGGCTTTTTCTAGGGTATGGGTTCCAAACGATAGGACTGAATTACACGACTCCTGCAAAGACAGGCTTCATAACGGGATTGAGTGTCGTCATGGTCCCCGTCTTTTCGCTTCTCCTTTTAAAGCATAAGCTTTCCCTTCGTACCCTTATAGGCGTCGGTGCCGCTACTGCCGGGCTTTACTTCATGACCTTGGCTGACCGATCGACCATGAATATCGGTGATTTACTGGTATTTTTATGCGCGATAAGTTTTGCGATGCAAATCATCACTACAGCCAGGTACGCCAAAAGCATGCCTGCGTTACCGTTGACGCTGATCCAGCTTTCAACAGTTTCATTATTATCCTTTGCGTCAGCCTTCATTTTCAACGAAGATCATTCCGTCATGTTCAGGCCATCTGTCATGCTGCAGAAAGACGTGTGGACTGCTTTATTGGTGACGGCAGCACTTGCCACTGCATTCGCTTTTTTTGCCCAAACTTACTTCCAGGCTTATACCACACCGACCAGGGTTGCATTGATCTTTTCAATGGAACCGGTTTTTGCAGCGTTATCCTCTTACATTTTGATAGGGGAAAAATTGACTTCCGCTTCCCTCATCGGCTGTGCACTCATTTTCTTGGGAATGATACTTGCTGAATTGCCAACAAGGCGGAAAAAAACGAAGATCGCGCAGGAAATTTCCTGACGCTACATAAAATAAATCGGACTTCTACCTAAAGGGAGTCCGATTTATTTTAACAGCCCCTGTTCCATTGCGAACGATATCGCACCGTTACGGGTTTCAATGCCATTTTGTTTCAAGTTTTCCAAAAATGAGATATAAAAGCTGCCGTCAAAATTCTTCTGGACCTTTAAAGTCAGCTCTATTGCAGCATTGACTAAAATATCACTGGCGTCTGTATAGCGCTTGCCAAAATAAATAAAGCCAATGGCATCATTGCCAAAAGTGAATCCCTTTCCTTCCAAAAAACGAACGTACTCCTCAGTCGATTTCGCCACTTCTTCATCCACTCCAAAATTCATGCCTTATTTTCATCTTACCGTAAATAAAAGATTTTGACTATCCATTTTTCGACAAAAAATTCACGGTACAAAGTAAAAGAGCTTACTATTGGTTAGACCCTTTCCTATAAATAAAACCCATTAAAAACGAATGGATCTACAGAGTTCATGGATGTTTTTCCCGTTATCCTCGGTTCTGAAGGGTGTACTTCTCCGTTTCTTTCCACTACAGGCAATCGCTTCTACAGAGGCGGTTCGCCCGAGCCAACTTGGTGTCCCATAGACGCGCTACCCCCGCAGGAGCCTCGAGAACCGGCTCCAAACAACTTTGTTTTAACTCAAAGACAAAACCCTTTTCATGGTTTTACAAGGGAATAATAAAAACTTGAGGGGATGAGGATGCTCTCTAAACACGATACTATACAGCCAAATCAACCTGATATGATTACGTTAGATCAGCTGGTGCATCGAACCGTTTGGTTGGTCCCCTGACCTCTGAAATTCAGGGTAATAATCGAAGGGAATTTCAAAAAGGGAGCTCCGATTAGGAAGCTCCCTTTGTTTTGTGTTATATCATCCTTAGTAAAGCCCTGAATTCATGATCCCTGGCAAGGTTTTGCACTTTCTCACGGTCATAGCGGTACACGGCTTCATCCAAAGAACATGAAATCGGAACGTCACATTTTATTTCAGCAAGTTTTCTGGATAAATGGAGCATATCGACGGCAGACTCAATCTTAGCCCGCTGCCCTTTAGTCAAGGAAGCGACATTTTCAAGAATGCCTTCGATGCTTTGATACTGTATCAATAATTTTAACGCTGTTTTCTCGCCAATCCCTTTCACTCCGGGATAGTTATCAGCTGTATCACCCATTAAAGCTTTTAAATCAACCATTTGCCTTGGTGTGATCCCTTTCCACTCATAAAAGCTATCGGGATTATGAACCTCATAATTACCGTAGCCTTTCTTCAGCAATAGAACGGATATATTTTCTTCTATTAACTGGAGCATGTCCTGGTCGCCTGTCAATATACTTACTTGGCTATGCTGGGCAGATGCTTTTGCAATGGTCCCGATACAGTCATCCGCCTCATAACCAGAAAGTCCTATATTTGGAATATCAAAGGCTTCTACTGCCTTTTTAGCCAAGTCGAATTGCGGGATCATTTCGATGGGAGCTTCGGAACGGTTGGCCTTGTACCCATCAAATATTTCATTACGGAACGTCTTGCTTCCCATATCCCAGCATACTGCTACATGACTGGGTGAAAATTGATTCACGGCTGTCAGCATATGCTTCAAAAAGCCTTGAACGGCATTTGTAGGCATTCCTTTTGAATTGATCATGAACTGCCCCGTAACGGCCGTTGCATAAAAAGCCCTGAATAGGAGCGCCATTCCGTCAACAAGCATGAAGGAATGCTGCTGCTCATTTTCTTTCATTAACACATTATCACCTCTATCATGATGTACATTTATTTTACCATACCTGTGCACTTTTTTAAGGAGCGTTTATTTGGAAAATTAATCACTCAATCGGATTATCATCATACGAAATCCAGTCACTAAAGCTGCCAATATATAGCTTAACATGTTTGTAACCAGCTTCTTTCAATGCAACATAATTGGGAGCTGCCGTTACACCAGAACCACAGTACACGATGATTTCCTTATCTCTGCCAATGTCGCTGAAATTCGCCTGAAGTGCTTCCTCCTTTTTGAAATGGCCATTATCGAGCACCTTCGTCCACAGCTTATTGACTGCGCCAGGAATATGTCCGGCTTTTTTATCGATCGGCTCCTCGATTCCTTGATACCGTTTGGCTTCCCTTGAATCCACCAAAACGATATCGTCCGCGCTTCTCATTGTAAATTGCTTCACTTCTTGATAAGAGGCATGAACCGACTCATTTAATTCCATATGATATTCAGTTGATGGATAATACGAAAGAGCTGCATCTATTGGGTACCCTCCATTCTTCCAGGCAGCATATCCACCTTCAAGCACTTGGACATTCCGATGGCCAAGATAGCTCAGCAGCCAGACAAATCTGGACGCATAAGAACCCTCTCCGCCGTCATAAGCCACGAGTACCGTATCATTCGTTATTCCGTTTGCTTCCAATTTCCCTTTAAAAACGGTTAAGTCTGGAAGCGGATGCCTCCCGCCATGTTCCTGAACCTGACCTGATAAGTCTTTTTCAAGATCGAAATAAACGGCGCCGGGAATATGGTCTTCTTCAAATTCCCTTTGCCCTGCGTCAGGCGATCCTAGCCGAAAGCGACAGTCACAGATCCTTATATCATTGGTTGTCAGCAACGGCAACAATTCTTCTTTATCGATTATATAACTCATCTATATCTCCTCCTATTAAAAACGGTCCAGAATGGTTGGGACCATTCCCGTGCACTTCCATGCAGAAGGCTTCATTCTTTCATTCTTTATGTACGCTGATTTCCCCTCTATTAATGAGAAGATTTTTTTCGGCTTTTCAGTAAAATTGAACTGCCCATTCATTGTTTTCGGTTTCAAGCACTACTTCCCGGATTACTTATCATATATACTGATGAAAAGGAAGCTGGAAATCCTTCGATGAATGAAAAGAATGGCTGCCGGCAGCAGCCATTCTTTGGTTTTATGATTTTTTTCTCAATCATATGATATCCAGGTTCTCACTACATTTATTTCGAATGCATTTTTGCCAATTGCGTTACTGCATTTTCATAATATGGTAAATCGACCTTTTCCTCCAAAGCTGCACGCAGCCCCGCAAAGATATCGGCTACCTCCTTCTTGAACTCGTTTTGAATGGCAAGCAATTCTTGATCAAGCACTTGATCATACATGGCAAAAATCCGCTCCCCCTGCTCTTTTACATACGTAAGGGCAGGTTCATCCAAACGCTTCTGAAGACCCTCGCTCATTTTCACTTTTTCATTTTTTTCAAAGAAAGACTTAGGGTTTTTAAATAAAGCCAATTCCTTCTTGAATTCCGCTGTATCCAATTGGACGAAAGCTCCCGTGAATTCTGGCGATTCCCGCTCATTAGGTTCATATGGCTGCACCGAGAGGGTTTTTCTTACTTTCTGCATTTGCTGCACCAAACCGTTTTGTTTTTCGTTCAACAATTTATTGACGAACATTTCCGATCTTAAAGCCGTTGCCCGCATTTCCTGGGCGAGGTCAAAGCCTAACGCATTCAGTAAATTACTCAGTGATTGCTTCAGGACCCTTTTCAAATCCCCGCCATCATCCTTCAGGACAGATGGGTTGAATGACTCCTTGAAGAAATCATTAAACCGGAAAAAGACCCGTTGTTTACTATAAAAAGTCAATTCGTCTATTTCTTTTTTCAACCGTTGCTTTTCTGCATCGCCTTTCATCACAGAGAGAATGTCAGATATCGCCTGAGCCTCACTGGAAATGGTTTCCAAAGCTTTTCTTTTCGTTTTTTCATCCTGCTTTGAAGCTGCAATCACATCACGAAGGAGCTCTTCCGTCCTTTTTACAGCTGCTTGTGCCGATTCAATGGCAAGTCCTGTTAGATCATTTTCGATAAAAGAATCGAATTGCTTTTGGAACTCGGAAATTCCGCTATTCGGCAGGAACGAGTGCTTAAATGAACCTGGCGTTTGCTTTTCCGATAATGCCCCTTTGCTCGTGAGTGGAAACAGCTTTGGAAAACGGATGCCGAATCCATTCAGTTGATTCTTGACATAATCCATCACTTCGTCCAATTCAACGGACGTTTGTGCAAGATCGACTGCATTGACGATAAAGAACATCTTATCCATGGCGAATGAATCTTTCACACGGCCAAGTTGAATCAGGAACTCCCTATCTGCCCGGGAAAATGGATGATTATAGTAGGTCACGAAAAGAATGGCGTCGGAATTCTTGATGTATTCGAAAGCAGCTCCTGTATGTCGGGCATTTATCGAATCCGCTCCAGGAGTGTCGACAAGCACCATCCCTTGCTTTGTCATTTCGCAGTCATACCGCAATTCGATCAAATCCACGAGACATGACTTGGACTCTTCGGCAGCAAACCGTTTGAACCCTTCCAGATCCACCGTAACCACATTGCCTAAATCATCTTTATGCTCGGGCATCCCTTGGTGAAAAGCGCGAAGGAATGATAAATGTGTTTTCCCTTTATCCACTTCGCCTGCATCGGCGATGATTTGCCCTGCCAGTTGAAGGGCTTCATCAAGTGTCTTTGCCGATTTATCAAAGGCAGCCAAAGCCAGGCTAACATCTTCCAACAACATCGCTTCCGTTTTTAATTTGACCGTTGCTGTTCCATGAGGATGATCAGCGTCGGAAGCCATGATTTTGTTGATGGCAGCTGTCGTCGGGTTCGGAGAAACGGGTAGGACGCTTTCTCCCATTAACGCATTGGCAAAGGAAGATTTACCGGCACTGAAGGCCCCGAAAAGGGCAACGGTAAAGGTCTGCTTCTCCAAACGAACCGCCTTATCGGTCAATTCTTTATAGAGTGATTGGAAGCCTCTCAAAGGTTGAATCAATTGAGCGGCCTGCTGTAGGCTTGTGGCCGTTTCCATTAACTTTTCTTTTCCCCTTAGATCCGTTGCACCCTGAATGGGAACCGCAGTGGAAGGTTCGGCATCCTGCACTGTTTGCTCTGCCACAGCTGGCACTTTGACATGCTCTGGTTGGTTTGCTTCAGCGGTTTTCATGATTTTGACGGTAATGTTTTTTTCCTCTTCATTCCACTGACTTAGAAGATTGTCGATATCGTGCTCCGTTGCCAAAGTGGCCGTTTGATTGGCAATTGCCTTCAAACTTTCCGATTGGGCAGCGATTTCGGCGTTGATAACCGCCGTCGCTTTTAAGGCTTCCGCGAATTCGGCAAAACCTTCGAGCTCCTTATCGATGGATTGCGACTGCTCTTCCACGATTCCTTCCATGACGGCAGCGATTTGGTTCAAAAAGCTTTCCGATACATCACGGGCCTTCTTTTTGATGGCAGAGGCCAAGTCATTTGTATAATTTAAGACATATTCACCGGTTATATCGACTTGAGGTTTCAGGGAGCC
Source organism: Peribacillus sp. FSL E2-0218 (assembly GCF_037992945.1). Taxonomy (NCBI): domain Bacteria; kingdom Bacillati; phylum Bacillota; class Bacilli; order Caryophanales; family Bacillaceae; genus Peribacillus; species Peribacillus sp. FSL E2-0218. Next base: position 3,044,341 of record NZ_CP150304.1, read on the forward strand.
TTTTATGTAAGCTTCCGTTACCTCGATTTGCAGTGTCTGGGCTTTGCTTTCAAGCGCTGAATCATGTACTTCGGCCTTCGTCAGCGTTTTGACCGCCAACTCCTTAAGATGCCATTCGAGCTGGGTCTTCACTTTTTCTTGCAAGTCAGCCAAAAATGCCCGGATACGTTCCTCACGCTCCGCCTCCGTTTTTTTCTTGGCAAATAATAGACCCATTTTAAAATCAGGTTGTGCCGACTCCAAAAAGGATTTTCCAAGGTCACGTGTGGATGCGGGCATGATGTATGCGCTCTTCAGAATCGTTTCAAGGGCATCGGAATATTGGGCCTTGATAGCCTCTGTACGGCCATCCAATGTGTTTTTTTCCTTCATTAGGCTGTCCACTTGGTGAGTCAGGTGCTTTCGCTCTTCAAAAGGAAGTTCGGATAATACTTCAATTTGATTCGCGTGTTCTTCTTCATACTGTTCCTTCAACCAGGCAAGATGCCTGTCGACTAATGCTTTAGCCGATTGCATGATGGCATCCTTTCCATCATTTTGGCCCCTATCTGCCATTTCATATATAAACTTGCGAACCTCTTCGATTTCATTATCTTTATTGTTCAGTTCTCTAACGGATGTATAAAATATCCCATCAGGGTATACATTCCAATTTGCAAATGCTTCCGAAACGGAAAGCTTGAAGTCTTGAAAGCCAAGCTCACGCTCATCATGCTTATCGATCATATTGATAATCAAATAGGTCGGTTTTTCAGCCTCCAGCAATTCTTTGGTGAAAAGGAAATTCACTTCTGATTGAACGTGATTATAGTCCATGACATAGAAAACGACATCAGCAAGATGCAGCGCTGATTCCGTAGAAACCCTATGGGCATCATCAGTCGAATCGATTCCTGGCGTATCCATGATGGCACATGAATCCGGCAGGGAAAAATGCTTGGAACTTATGGTTATAGCCGATACAGAATCTCCATCTTTCGCAAATTTCTTAACTTCTTTAAAGTCATATGGTGCTGGAAATAAAACGGGCGGCTGGTTATGATAAAAGACTTTGGCATAGTCTTCTCCTTTTTGGACTTTAACCGTATTGGCACTCGTTGGAATCGGTGAAGAGGGTAATACTTGATCATCCAGCAGGAAATTGATCATACTTGATTTACCGGCTGAAAAATGCCCGCAAAAAGCGATGATGAATTCCTCATTATTCACTTTCATGATTAACTGCTTCAGCTTATCAGCGTTGCCTGTATCACCTGCCGACTGAAATTTCTCATACATGGCAGTCAAAATTCCCAATTTCGACTGTTGTTTAACTGTTTCTTGAATCATGAATCCATACCCCTTAATCTATCGTCATTTTAATACTCTTATTGTAAACGATTTCGATTGTTATTCATACCGTCAGCTTTTAGTTTTACTATATGATGCATTACATGGCATGTTAAAAAAAACCACCGATTGGTGGATAGGCGCAGTTTGATTGATCGAAACCCTTTTTTGAAACAAAAAAAAACCAGGCTATTTACCTGGTTGTAGGAGTGGGGTTGAATGATGCCCGGTTTTCCTTTGTTGACTCATCATAAGGTCTATTCGCCTTTGCCGGTTTTTGAATATTACTCAGTACATATTTCATCACAAAACCATATGTAGCGATTGTCAATAAAATGAATACCCAGACCATTACATACACCATCCTCTTTTATATTGAACTGCTTTTTATTTTTTAAAGAATTCATTTGGTTATTTGATTGAGAATAATTTTCATCTTCAATTAAGATATTATCACGAACGATAATCATTTTCAATAAGAAAATGAAATGTTTTTTATTTTCCTTTGAAAACCGCCGAGTATTCCGTATTTTCCTTTAATGCTTTCTCTTCAAGAGGAATTCTAACCGCCATCATCCAGATGTTCAAAACCGTAAAGATGATCGCTGTATAATATGCATTGAATAACAAGGAAATAACGATAATCTCCGTAGCCACGATAATGTAGTTTGGATGTTTGAAAAATTTATAAGGTCCTTTAATGACTACTTCGGCATTGGGAACGACGATGATTTTTGTATTCCAATGCTTCCCTAATGAGCTGATCACCCAAATCCTTCCTGACTGAGCAACCAGGAAAAGAGTCAGCCATATAGGCCATAGGGCAGAGACATCCCTTCCAAACACGATTACTTCAAAAATGAGGACGATAAAAAAGCTTACGTGCATCAGGACCATCCATCTGTAATGGGACTCACCGTATTCGACCGCTCCAGCCCCTTTCAGCTGCTTTTCATTCTGTTTGGCAATATATAATTCCGCGAGGCGCTGAGTCGCAATCAAGACAATGAAAATGGCAAAAATCATCATGTCCACCTCATTAATAACAGTTCGGATGAAAATCCCGGCCCCAATGCAGCGGCCAAGCCTAAGTCTTCTTTATTTCCGCCGCGCTGCATGAATCTCTCCAAAACATACAAAATGGTGGCTGATGACATATTGCCAAACTCCCTCAATACATTCATTGACTCTTTGGTCATGCTATCATCGAATCCCAAGGCTTCGTGATAGGCATCAATGACCTTTTTCCCGCCTGGATGAGCAATGAAATCCGTAATATCGTCGAGCTTCAGTTCATTTTCCACTAAGAAGGCTTGTACATTCGGTTTTAGCCAATCCTTGATGATGGTGGGAATATCCTTGGAGAAAACGACATATAGTCCCTGATCCTTAACATCCCACCCCATTACATCCAAGGAATCCGGCATGAGAGTGGATTGGGAATCCAGGAAGGACAAATGACGTTCTTTTCTTGATAGTTCAGGAGATACTTCATCGCCGCACACCAATACACAGCTTACTCCATCAGAAAATAAGGAGGTTCCAATGAGATTGCTTTTTGAAATATCGTTTCTTTGGAATGTTAAACTGCATAATTCCACGCTTAAGACAATGACCTTCGCCTTCGGGTAAGCCTTGCAATATTCGAAAGCCCGTGATAGGCCGCTCGCCCCCCCAGCACAGCCTAGCCCCCAAATCGGAATCCTTTTCGCATGCGGATTAAATGGAAGTTCATTCATGATCCGGGCATCGATCGTCGGAGTAGCCATCCCCGTGCTCGAAATATAAAAGAAAGCATCCAGTTCGTTTGCCGGAAGCTCCTCTTTTAAGAATTCCGTGTTGGCCAAGCATTTTTGAATCGCCTCCACACCGAACTCAATGGCCTGCTTGATATATAAATCATTCCGTTCGGCAAAAGTATGCTCTTCCTTAAACCAATCAAGATCATTGGAAAAATACCGATTCTCTACTTGTCCATTCTTAAAGGCTTTTAGTAACCGTTCAATATTTTTAAAGGAAGGTCCGAAGATCTCCCGTGAAAATTCCATTATTTTATCCTGTGAAAGTAAATATGGCAGCTTTATATGTGAAGCAGATAGTAAATACGGCATGAGCCCACCCCTTATTATTCTTGATATGGGTAATATACCCACCAAGAAAATTTTTATGCTTTCTAACTAAATGACTACAGCTTTTGTTGATTTCTTATATTTTTTTCTTAATTCATTAAAATAAATAGGTAAAAAAACCTATTTATTTGGTAAGATAGAGAATAAACCCATACTATCGGAGGATTATATTATATGGAAAGCAACGCTGTTATCACAAAAGTCCTGAATGGAACCATTCTCGCTGTCAAATCGGTCCTTCCTTTCTCGTTGGATATTCAAAAGCCCTCTTTCTTTAGGCAGCCTTTCGAGCAGGAATCCATCAGCGTCCTCATCGGCATGACAGGCGATATTCGCGGAAGACTGATCATTGAGGGCACAAACGAATGCATGAGTAAAATAGGTGAAAGCATGTTTGGCATGCCATTGGAAGGTGAAATGCTTGAATCTTTCGCAGCCGAGCTTGGCAATATGCTCGCAGGAAATATGGCAACCTCCTTGGCAGCCGATACAACGATGGATATAACACCTCCCACCGTCATAGTCGGCAAGACGAAATTATATGGCTTTAATGAAGCCATTAATCTCCCCATCTCATTGGATGGTGCAGGGACGATTCATTTCATCCTCATGATCGAAAAATAGCCATACCCAATAAAGCCCCCTTACTGATGAAGTAAGGGGGTGCTTTCAATCTTCCTCTTTTATGGAAGATTGATTTTGTACCTGGATAATTATGCTTTGAAACTCCTCTTTGCCACAAACACTGCACCTGAACTCCTGGCTTAAAATGGTCCGACAATGAATGCAATATTTTTTCTCCATCTCTATCACTACTTTCCTGAACATATACTATCAATATATTCAATAACGGAAGATAGTTTCCTTTTATCTGATAAAACCATCATGCATCTTTAATGGTGCTGCATTTTCAGGAAAAAAAATTGCCCCGAATTCTCGGATTTGAGAATTCGGGGCATGAAACGGCTGAATCTACTAAAACTTAGGCTGCCTTCTGGCCTTGCAGACCCGCTTGCTTTACTTTTCCCTTCGTCGGAATGATGTTGAAGACGATATTCAAGAAAATCGCTGTCAAACTACCGGCAACAATACCGTTTTCCGTCAAGATTTGAAAACTTTGCGGGATTTGGGCAAATAGCTCAGGAACGACCGTCACCCCTAGGCCCATGCCGACTGAACAAGCAATGATCAATAAATTTTCTTGGGAGGCAAAGTCCACTTTGCTTAACATCTTGATCCCGGCAGCTACCACCATACCGAACATCGCCACCATTGCGCCGCCAAGTACGGATGAGGGGATAATGGTCGTGAATGCACCAATTTTCGGAACAAAACCTATGAAAATAAGAATACCTGCCGTAGTATAAATGACATTCCTTGTTTTGATGCCTGACAGTTGAATCAATCCGACATTTTGTGAAAAAGCGGTATATGGAAAGGCATTGAACAAACCGCCAATCATGATGGCTAGCCCCTCGGCACGGTATCCACGAGCTAGATCGTCTTCTGAAATCTCTTTTTCCGTAATTTCACCAAGTGCATAATATACGCCAGTCGACTCCACCAAGCTGACGATCGCCACCAAAGTCATGGTAATGATCGGTGTGATGTTGAATGTCGGAAGGCCGAAGTAGAAGAAATGTGGCATATGCAGCCAAGTGGCATTGACCACTGAGCTAAAATCCACTTTTCCAAGGAAAAATGCAACCAAGGTCCCCACCAACAGCCCTAATAAAATGGAAATGGAGCGTACGAATCCCGTTGAGAATTTATACATGAATATGATGAATAATAAAGTGCCAAATCCAAGGGCCACGTTCGTCAAGTCACCGAAATCTTCAGCCCCCTGACCTCCGCCGAGATTGTTGATCGCGACAGGAATGAGCGTGATGCCAATGATCAAAACGACCGATCCAGTGACAATGGGCGGGAAGAACCTTGCCAACTTCCCGAAGAATTTACTGATTAACACGACAATCAATCCCGATACCAAAATGGAGCCGTAAATGGAGTTGATTCCATATTGCGTACCAATTGCTATCATCGGGCTAACTGCTGTGAACGTGCAACCTAGTACCACAGGAAGCCCAATTCCAAAGAATTTATTTTTCCATACTTGCAATAAGGTTGCTATTCCACACATTAAAATATCAATCGATACTAAATAGGTTAACTGCGCTGCGGTCAATCCCAGCGCCCCACCGACAATCAATGGGATGACGATCGCACCTGCATACATGGCAAGAACATGCTGTAATCCTAAGGAAGCAACTTTTAATGGGTGATTGATTAGACATGGATCGGAGCCCCTTCCTTTTCTTCAACGAACGTTATCTCACCGAGTTTCAATTCCGCGATTTCTGCAAGTGACTCCACCTGAAAGCCTTGTTCCCTAAGGTCCTTCCCGCCGCTTTGGAAAGCTTTTTCGATAACGATGCCGATTCCTGCCACTTCTGCACCAACCTGACGGCAAATATCCACCAAGCCTCTAGCTGCTTGACCGACCGCAAGGAAGTCATCGATGATCAATACCTTATCGCCCGCTTCAATATATTTATTGGAAACCGTGATTGTATTGGTTTCTTGCTTTGTGAAGGAATGGACGGAAGCAGTCACTAAATCCTTTGTCAACGTAAGCGATTTACGTTTGCGTGCAAAGATTAGCGGGACTTCCAATTCCAAGGCTGCCATCAATCCAGGTCCAATGCCTGAAGATTCGATGGTCAGCACTTTCGTTATTTCCTTTTGTTCAAAACGCTTGGCGAATTCTTTACCGATTTCTTTCATCAGCAAAGGATCCATTTGATGATTTAAGAATGAATCCACTTTTAATATGTCTTCAGATAAAGCTTGACCCTCGGACAAGATTTTTTCCTTTAAAAGTTGCATGAAGGTTCCTCCCAGTCTTGGATGTTTTTTGACCCATAAACCGTGCCTTGTTTCCGGACAAAATGAAAAAGCCCAGGAAACATTGCGGCACTTTGTTGGAGTGAAGCAATATTCCTGGGCATTTATGTATAATGAATCGGCAAAAGCCTCCCATTATGTATGCGACAGAACCTATTACTCACCCATAGTCGAATTATTTACGGCAATTCGGTAGAAACTTGCAGGCCATATCCCTGCGATTATACGAGTGAAACTTTATAATTTTATTAATATATGAATTATAACAACGCTTCTTTAATTTGAAAAGGCATTTTTGATAAAAACCGAACTTTCAATTAAAATGTATAATGATCATTCGTTTATTTGGAATATTATGAAATTTGATAGCCAGTTATTTTCCCTAATTCTCCAAAAAACAGGAAGACCCTGGCGTTTTCACCAAGGTCCCCCTTTATTCTATTGAATTTTATAAACTTTTTTGTATTTACTTTCAAGATACTGAATTAAATACTGGACATTCAATCCTTCCCCTGTCGTTTCTTCCAAAATCTCTAGAGGTTTTTTTGTTTTGCCGTATTTATGGACATGATCATTCAGCCATTTCCTGATTGGTTCCATGTTGCCGGATTCCAACAAAGCATCAAATTCAGGCAAGTCTTTTAGCATGGACTGCTTGATTTGGGCTGCATACATATATCCCAATGCATAAGATGGGAAGTAGCCGAAGCTGCCGTCTGACCAATGTACATCTTGCAATACACCCATGGCATCATTCTCAGGCACGATCCCCAAATATTCCTTATATTTTTCATTCCAGACCTTAGGCAAGTCCTTCACTTCAAGTTCTCCGTTGAATAGGGCTTTTTCCAGCTCATACCGGATCATGATGTGTAAAGGATATGTAAGTTCATCTGCCTCAATGCGGATCAAAGATGGCTTTGATTCGTTAATGCCACGGTAGAAGTCATCCAGCGTCACATCATCGAATTGCCCGGGAGCAAATTCTTTTAGAAGGGAATATTTATTCTTCCAGAAGCTATAGTTCCGCCCAATGAAATTCTCGAAAAACAGTGATTGCGATTCATGGATCCCCATTGATGTCCCTTCATCAAGCAGCGTTCCGGTTAACTCCTCCGCGATATTCTGCTCATAAATGGCATGTCCGCATTCATGGATCGTACCAAAGATGGCACCCCTGAAATCATTCTCATCGTAGCGGGTCGTCACCCGGACATCCCCCCGATTAATTCCAGTCGCAAAAGGATGGACGGTTTCATCCAGCCTGCCAGCCTTGAAATCATACCCCAGCTGTTCTAAAACGGCAAGGTTCAATTGATGCTGTTTATCCTTTGGGAACTTTTTATAAAGGAATGCCGTTTCCGGTTGATGTTCACTTGCAGCGATTTGCTTTACAAGAGGCACGATACTCGCACGGAGTTCACTGAATACCTTGTCAAGTATGTCTACGGTCATCCCTGGTTCATACATATCCAATAGGGTGTTGTATTTCTGTCCCTCATAGCCCCAATACTCTACGAACTTACGCGTATACGCAACAATTTGCTCTAGGTAAGGTTGAAATAACGAAAAATCCGCTTTTTCCCTTGCCTCTTCCCAAGCACTTTCAGAGCGGGATTGCAGAATTACGAATTCCTTGAATTCATCTGCAGGGATCTTCTTGTTTCTTACGAACTCTTTTTTACATTCTTGTACCATTTTATTGGTCGTAGGGCTCAGGCTCGCTTCCCCCATTGCAAGTTCTGTAATGAACGACTCCATCTCGTTACTTGTGCTCATATTAAAAACCTCTGAGGATAAAACCCCAACAACTTCTGATCGCTGCTCTACTCCTTTTTTCGGTGCACCTGTGCGCAAATCCCAAAAAATCAGCGCCAGTGCCTCCTTATAGGCGGCAATTTTCTTGATATACTCTTTAAATTCCTTTTCTATCAGTTCGATACCCTTTTTATTCATTTTCACTGCTCCTTCCACCTACACTTTACCATATTATACTAAAATCATTCACCTCAGAACTATCGGCAAAAAAAAAGAGCCAAGGGAGCAAGCCCCCTTAGGCTCTAGACTGAAGTGCGTTTACAATGTAACAGGAAGAACGGAGACGATCTTATCTTTCACCTGTTCCGAAAGATTCTTTTCCGTCAAAATCTGAACGGTTCCAGAGTCATCGCTCGTCCTGATCAAGCGACCTATCCCTTGACGCAGGCGAAGGAGCATATATGGAAGATCCACTTCCTCGAATGCATCGGCAACCGAATTCCGTTTGGCTTCAAACACTGGATCACGCGGCGGGAATGGCAAGGAGTGTATCACGACATTTTGCAGTGATGGCCCCGGAACATCCAGACCTTCCCATAAATGATAGGAGAACAGGGATGATTGCTCATCTTCTTGAAACTTCTTAACAAGATCACTGATTTCCGCTTCCCCTTCAAAATAAAAAGGATAAGCGGATTCAGGACAATGATCCTTGAACCAATGCAATTCTTCTTTTGAATGGAATAACACCAGCGTCCGTCCTTCATTTTCCTCAATCGTTTTCAATGTATACTGAAGCTTTGCCATTTGGTCTCCATTTTCAAAGACAGGCATGTTCATTTTCATAACTTCATCATAGTCGAATGGAGATTCCACAGAGAAGCTGTCATACTTTTCTATCCCTAAGCTATCAGCAATGTATTGGAAAGATTTATTATCCGATAATGTCGCCGATGAGAAAATGTACGGGATCTTTTTAGAAAATACTTGTTCAGCCAGGATGTCCTGTACCAGCCTTGGCATAATGACCAATGTTTTCGTCATTTCATTTTCTTCAAACCAGGAAACGGCCTGCTCATCCTTCACGAATAGTGAAAGCGAGTAGCCCAGCTGTTCTAAATATTCTTCCGTAACCTTTAGGTCATAATCATTGATCGTGTACATTTCCGCTTCAAAAACGAGGCTCTCCTCCAACTCTTCAACCTTTTTATGAAGCTTTTGGGCGAAGCTCGTTATTTGTTTGGACATCGGGATTTCATAGCGATTCGAACCGCTGACATGAATCGCTTTTTCATCGAGCAAATCAAAAAACTCTTCATTGATGTCAATTAAGTCTTCAATGATGTATAGCGTTTCTTCACGAACCTGATTGCCTGTAAGCAATTCCAAAACAGAAGCGAGTGTTTGTTCGCCGACTTTGTACGTTAACGCCTTTTGAGCAGCAAATTCCAATAGATGGCCTTCATCAAAGACGACGCAGCTATGCTCTGGAAGTAAAGGTAATTGCCCTTCGCGCTTCCGTTTCTCTTTAGTCCATACATGCTCCATGAAAAAGTCATGGGAACAAATGATCAAATCACTTGATTTTCGATAATGATCCCGTGATAGGGTTTGTCCGCAGCGATGGCGTTTATCACAAGTAAAACAGTTTTGAAGCTGATCCCAGCCGACTTTGGACCAATCTTCATCATTCAAATAGGGATATTGTTTACGGTCCCCGTATGCTGTATAGGCATTCATGGATGAATTATCATGGACAAACTTCGGAAGTTCATCATAAAGCTGATCGATGCCTTCAGAATCTTCATGGTTGACCGCATGCTCCAATTTCTTAAGACAAACATATTGATCGTGGTATTTGGCAAGACGGACATCCACTTCAATACCTAACGCATTCTTGATTTTTTCAATGTCGCCTTCTTCTTTCACAAGCTGTTCAATCAATGTTTCATCTGCACACGAAATGATTGCCGGCTTGTTCGTATATCTTGCATAACAAATCGCATATAGTAAATAGACCAAGGTCTTACCGGTCCCTACACCAGCTTCAGCAAAACTTACATTCTTTTCTTTAAAGGCTTTTTCCAACTGAAATGCCATGAAGATTTGTTCATCACGCAGCTCAAATCCTTTTTCGGGAAGAATATCGTAAAAAACATCACCGATCCATTCTGAAAGCTTATCGTAAAAAGAATCTTCCTTTGTTACCGAAAAAGGCAGTGTTTTAAGCATCCTGGTCTCCCCTTTTATCTATCATAAAGTAAGTCAAATCCGCACCGTAATAATCTTAAGCAAAAGTATATTATCCTTCATTACACTTTAATAGTCAAGGTATTTGCCATATACCAGGAATGAAATGTTCAGCGCATGCTGTTCATAATTGGTCCAAGGAAAATAAAAGACAGGCTCTAAAAAGAGCCTGTCTGTAAATAATATAGGGTTGAATTAAGCTTTGTTTACGTTTGATGCTTGTGGTCCACGTTGACCTTGTTCTACATCAAATGTAACATCTTGGCCTTCTTCAAGTGTTTTGAAACCTTCGCCTTGGATAGCTGAGAAATGTACGAATACATCGTCTCCACCTTCACGTTCGATGAAGCCAAAACCTTTTTCTGCGTTAAACCATTTTACTTTACCTTGTTCCATTTTTGTTGCCTCCTAGTGTGTTTTCCACACATTATATTACTATCCTTGCTCATTGCACATTAAGGTATTCCTTAAATCTGAACAAAAATAATTCATTATTAGAATAACAGAAAAGGAAATGATAAGCAAGACTGGAACCTATTATGAATAAAACGTCCTGACTATTCAAAATGTTCCATTATATTGGACCTATTCCTCGACTCGAGGCTGTCTCGGCGGGCGTTTTCCCCAATATTGATAAAGATCGGCACGAATGAAGCCGTTGAACAACTTCCTTTTTTTAGTTGCTGGCTTACCGTAATGCTGTTCGAAGTCAGGGTTGGAGGTGATCATGTATACGGACCAGGTATCAAGCTTCTTGAACGCCTGTCCCATTTCCCGATACATTTGTTCGACCGCTTTTTTCTCCCCAAGCCGTTCACCATACGGAGGGTTACCGACAATGACACCATACTCTTTCCTCGTTGATATATCCCTCACTTGCATTTGCTTGAATTCAACCAAATCCCCCAGGCCAGCTTCAAAACTATTGGCCTTGGCTATATCAACCATTCGATGGTCAATATCACAGCCGGTTATATCCAAATGCTGATCATAATCGGCCAAGTCCTCCGCTTCATTCCTCGCTTCATCCCAGACCTTACCGTCCATCCACGACCACGTTTCCGCAACAAATTCGCGATTGAAGCCAGGAGCTATATTCTGCCCGATCAAGGCTGCCTCGATCGGAATCGTCCCGGATCCGCAGAATGGATCGATGAAAGGTTTTTCCGGTTTCCAATTGGTCAGCATGATCAAGGCTGCTGCCAAGGTTTCTTTAAGGGGCGCTTCCCCCTGCCCGGTCCGATAGCCACGTTTGTGCAAGCCTGCACCTGAGGTGTCCATCGTAAGCGTCACTACATCCTTCAAGATGGATACTTCTATTTTAAACAAAGGGCCAGTCTCGGCAAACCAGGATACTTGCTTATATTTGCTTTTCAATCTGTCAACGATGGCCTTTTTGACGATAGCCTGGCAATCAGGCACGCTGTAAAGCTGTGATTTAACGGATTTACCGCTAACAGGGAACTCGACATCGGCCGACAAATAATCTTCCCAATTCAAGGCCTTCGTTTTTTCAAACAATTCATCAAAAGAATATGCTTTGAATTCTCCGACTTTAATTTTGACTCTATCTGCACTCCGAAGCCATAAATTGGAGCGGGCAATCGCAGATTGATCACCTTTGTACATGATCTTTCCATTTTCGACCTGACAATCGTAACCTAAATCCCTAACTTCCTTGGCAACAATGGATTCCAATCCCATTGCTGACGTCGCGATAATATCGAATTGTTTCATTAGTATTGCACCTTCTTCCCATTAATCCAAATCATGACCGCCCTGCTCTGCCTTCTTTTGGCAGTATCTGACAGGACGTCGATTTTAATCAAAAATTCCCGTTCCTTTTAATCCGCTTAGCGTTCGTCGGAGATTGCCTTTTTTAAAAAGCTTACCCATATGCAGTCATCCAACGCTTGAAGCTTACACACATTCTATGTATCGACTGGCCATGACCGCAATCGTTTTTTGGTGAAATTCCGATACTCATGCAGCTGCTATTCACACCCATCCTTATACTCGATTGACGGATCCTTATATATAGAGGATACCCAGAATCATGGAATAGCGTAACTATCTCAGATTTTTTTTAAGCATACAGGCAGAGGATGAAACCAATCCATCGTCTTTCTGCTTCTACATGGATGATGGTAGAACTTCGTGATTCGTGATTTCCGTCAAGTACTTAGTTTAACACAGAGGAGTTTTGGATATCGATAAATAATTTATTAAAGGGGTGCTTCACAAACAAAAACTCTCCTTTTAAAAGGAGAGTTGTGCTTTTGATATAATATGATAACGTTCTGTAAGCCATGTTTTGTTCCTCAGTACTGCAAGCGACTCGCGTCTCGTACTTCGGCGGTAATCATCTATCTACAGAAGCATGGCTCCTGTCCTTCTCCTCGTTCAATTCCAAGGAAGAAAGCGCCCCTACCATTAATTTGGGTTTCTCGCTCGTGGGGTTTACCTCGTTCCACCCTTTACATTTCTGTAAAGGCTCCGTCACTGTGGCACTTTTATAGGTAGTCATGCCATATCCAAGAGGACTTAGGCATTTTCCCAGCCGTCAACAGTCCAAGACTGCTGCCCAAGCTTATTTTTTCGCCAGGCACGAACACTACGGACATCGCAGTCCGTGCGAGCATGGACTTTCCTCTACTGCAAAGAATGCAGCAGCAATTACCCAAACGTTAACATAACATCATTGATTATACTCCATTACTTATCAAAACACAACACCAAAATCATTTTCCTTTTTGTAGAAGGAATTAATCAAAAAGCTTGTTTCCAAAAACGTGTTTTTCCAGATTGGATAACCGTTTCAGGATGTCAAAGTTAGTGGTTCCCGGAGTTGCACTGGGAGCAGGCTGGTTCGGACGTTTTGTACTTTCTTCGGCATGTTTTTTCAATTTGAGATTTTCTTGTTTAAGATCCTCGATTTCCTGATGGAACACTTCATAATCTTTAATGATCAGATCCAGGAATTGATCGACATCTTCAGGTTTATAACCGCGCATGGCTGTTTTAAAATCCTTCTCAAGAATATCTTTAGCCGTTAATTTTATCTTATCGGATAGCATAAGACTCACCTCAATACTTTCGCCAATACAATCGACTTTTTATTATTTTTTCAAATCTGACTGGGTTTGTCAACGAAACACACTAACAAATGCATGCTGTTTGCGTGCGCGCTATGTACTCCCATGAATCTCTATCTAAATTTCATCATAATATGAATGGCTTTCAGAAACAACTTTTAATCCATAATTATTTTCACACCGTCATTCTCCGGTCCAGTTGCCCTCTTCCGCCGCCATTTGCAGGTCATCAAAGTTCACCTGATAGATGGGGTATGGTTGATTTTCCGCTTTTTTCAGCGCCTCATAGTATGGGTATTTGGCTGAACCATCTTTTTCGGCTTCAAAAATGATGAGCATCGCATCACTTTTATGGATCATATATTTATTTTTGATTTTCAATTGTTGAGGCCCTTCATATGGTTTATTGAAAATCGATTCCACAAAATCGGCACGGGCCAATATCGACCGATAATACTCTTGATTGGTCTCGTTCCATGATTCCTCCTGTTTCAGGAAGGGAGTGAGAACGCCTAATTTAAGCTGATCATAATGCTTCCGCATGTCAAATACCACTTCAGCTCCCCAAAGCTCGGTTCCTAACTGTCCGGATATGATTACCCATTCCAGTCCATCTTCCACCAACGGTAAAAGACGCTGTTCAATCGCTTTCTTAATATATTTCACGGCCTCGTGGTCATTTTTGAATATTCCGAATTCAAACGCCTTGTAGCCAGTTAAATATAAAACCTTCATTGCTTGGCCAATCTCCCTTTTTAGTGATTATGTATGAAAATAAGGGCTTAATAGCCCTTATTAATCAGTATCCGTAATGCCTAGGTGGACAACACGGATTGTGCGGCTTTCCACAAATCAAGTTCTGGTTATAGCACTCATTCACCACGGATTGTGTATGCGGGAAGTAATGCTTATACGTGTTCACATGTTTGTTGACCGTAGTAGTATGTGATGGATGAACGACAGGAATCACTGTGTTCGATACATTCGTATTGACATATTGCTTGGTTGGGTTGACTTGGGCCGGAGCCATTTGAGATGGAAGTGTTTGTGTTGGGCCATATTGCATCGGTTGAGAATAAGCACCCATTACGTTGGAGTTATTATTGTTTGAAACGCCCATGACGTTGTTATTGTTCGATACGCCCATGACGTTGTTGTTGTTCGATACGCCCATGACGTTGTTGTTGTTCGATACACCCATTACATTGGCGTTATTGTTGTTGTATGCGCCCATTACATTGGCGTTATTGTTGTTATATGCGCCCATTACATTGGAGTTATTTCCTCCACAATTACGAAAATTCATCTAAAATACGTCCCCTTTCGTCTGATAAGTTTAGTCTTACCATTACAGACTATGAAAAAAAGGGGAGACGTGTACTGATGAAATGACCTATTTATGGGGAATAGGCAAAAAACTCTTTGTGACAAACACCACGTACACATCTTAAACTATGGTTAACCCTTAATCATTTCCATTAAGGTGATGCTTTTTCTTCTTATAAAAAGGAATAGAAACTGCCTTTTAGTGATGTAAACAAAACAATCGTTAAACAAAGGACAACAAAAAATAGGAATAAAGTCGTTTTATGCATTTCTCCGCTCCGCTTTCAAATTTAAATGATGCAGGGAGTGAAATCAATGTCTCGGCACTTCCACCCTCAGCTCTTCCCATTTTACACATAATAGTTGAAGGCTACAATATTTGTATTCTTTTTTTACTCATTAATTGGCACTGCGGATTTTCTTGCACCATCGGCAAGATCCTTGGATTTTTCTTTCTGTTCCAGGCGGCGGATCCTTTTTTCCAGCTCGATTTGTTTTTTTTCGGCAGCGAGGCCCTGCCCTTTCGCCATCATCTCTTGTTGTGCAGCTACAGCGCATTCAAGTGCGGCAGGTATATCCTTGAATTGATGCTCGAAAAGTTTTGCACATTCTATTCTTGCCGCTACCCTTAATTGGACATTGCCCTTCAAGGCAACCTCTTTCCAAATGTCCAGCGCTTCATTGTATTGTTTCTGCTTCTTTTTCTGAAAGGCTAGGGCGTGGCCAGCCATAATCCGTTCTTCTTCATTTCCTGCGACCAAGATTTTTTCATAGGCGTCCGCCGATTCTTGTTTCTTTCCTAGATAATCGAGCCAGCGTGCAATTTCCATGGACTCTTCCGTATATCCATCCATTTGGAGAATTTTCCGGGACAAATGGATATACAAAGTGATCAATGATAGCACATCCATTTCATTGTGCTTCATGATTCCGAATAAGATCTCGGGGTCTTTCCTCTCGACAAAATCAAAATAAATCATCGGGGCCAAGTATCCAGGAATATCATCCAGCCGATGCACACCTAGAATATCCGTTTCCACTGCAGATAGCTTCACGCGTTCCAATTTATTTTTCCATAGCCTTCTGGAAGCATGGTATAAATCGAAATGCCCGAATTCCGGGAGTTTCGGAACATGTTCCTTTATCAAGGTATGCCTCGTTTTTAACTGAGGCCAGTCAAATGACTTCCCATTATAAGTAACGAGCGTTTCATAATTAATGCTCTCAAGGAAGCTTTGATAAAGCGGTATTTCACTGCCTGGCTCCCGCAGGATATGTTGCTTCACGACTACCTCTTCCCCTTCAATGTAGGCATAACCGAGTAGAAAAATCGTATTGCCGGCACCGCCGCCGAGTCCGGTCGTTTCGGTATCGAAGAAGAAGAGCTCTTCACTTTTTCTTCCCTTGGTGGAAAGCGGATGCGAAAGCGGCGCTTGGTTCCATTCCCTCACGATCTTATTCAGTTCGGAAAAGGCATATATTCCATGTTTATGATCCAAAGGATAGCGGACCTCCCTAATGAAGCAATAGTCCCCATCGAAATGATAGGAAGCGGTATCGTTCTCCAACCATTTTTCAAGATAAGGAATGTCCTTGACGGCCTCGGCATTTTCAGCAATAGGGGGAGCATGCTTAACCGGCTCTATATTCATATGCTTTTTCATCCGGTTCAATTTATTTTTTAAAGACATGACCAACACCTTCTTTCACCAATCACAGCACTCTATGATTGTTTTTCCTTACAAAATTGTCCCAATAACCTTTTGGCATCACTTTTAGCGGTTTTTGTTGCAGATTCCGTTCCAATACAGGAAGGACAGCCGCTATCACAAGAGCAATTTTCAATCATTGATATCGTTTCCTTAAGTATGAGCTCAGAATTTTCATAGACTTTATCACTCAAGCCAATCCCTCCTGGATAACTATCATAGATAAAAATCGTCGGTTTTTCATTGTGTGCCGCCTTAACCTGGGGATACACATGGATGTCATGGGGATCGCACATAACATAAAGCGGAATCATGCAATTAAGTGCATGGGAAGCACCTATCATTCCTTGCTCGATCCGGTTTTCGTCCCATTCAAATATGTCCGGCTCCATTGAAAGCATCGCTGAATTGGTATGTAATTCCATTTCAGGGAGGGTGATCGGGCCTGAGCCAATATTTTCATGCGTCTCGAATTTGATCTTTTTGAAGATCGTCGGCATCGCCCGGATGGCCACATCACCAAAGGCCGCAGAGGTCGAAGCGAAAGTTCGCTGTTTATCCACTTCCAATACAGACAGCTGCACAGCTAGGTTAGCATCCGTATAATAATCCACGTTGACTTCTCGTACAAATGCTTTCTTTTCTTCCCAATCCAGTTTTTCGACCTGAAACTGCGTGCCTTGGTGCAAATAGATCGCTTCGTCGTGAAGGAGGGTCATTGCACTGAATGTATCCATTTCTCCAATGACCTTATTGCCCGGGGCATTGGTTTGATCGATGATTACGACATTTTCCTGGGCAGCGGAACGAAGGCTGATATTGCTTGCAGGAAATGCATCGTTCATCCAATGCCATTTGTCTCCATTTTGATGCAATACCCTTTCTTCGGCAAGAAATTCCAACACCTCCATGATTTCTGCCTTTCCGAACGTGTCGCCTTTTTTAAACGGAAGCTCATATGCCGCACACTTGACATGATCCACCAAGATCAAAAGGTTATCCGGATTGATTCTTGCCGTTTCCGGATTTCTGTTAAAGAAATAATCGGGATGCTGTACGATATACTGATCAAGGGCACTGGAGCTTCCGACCATGATGATCAGCGCTTCACCATGCCTTCTGCCTGCGCGGCCGGCCTGTTGCCAGGCACTCGATATCGAACCAGGATAACCGGTCATGATGCAAACTTGAAGCTGACCTATATCCACTCCCAGCTCCAGGGCATTTGTTGATATCACACCATATATGGAGCCGTCCCTCAAGCCTTGTTCAATTTCCCTGCGCTGAGTGGGAAGGTAGCCGCCACGGTAGCCCCTGATTGCTTTCGGCCCAAGCTGCTTCGATACAAGTTCCTGCAAATACGTCAGCAGGATTTCCACACGAACCCTGCTCCGGGCAAAGACGATCGTCTGAATTTTATTCTTCAAAAACTCATTCGCAAGCCTCCTGACCTCCAAAACCGCACTTCTTCTAATATTCAACGGTTTATTAACGATTGGCGGATTATAAAAGACAAAGTGTTTTTTTCCGCTCGGAGCCCCATTATTATCGACAAGGACCATCGGTGTTTCCGTCAGCTCCACAGCCAACTCTTTTGGATTATTGATGGTTGCGGACGTACACACGAATACAGGATCGCTTCCATAAAACCTGCAGATCCTCTTTAGCCTTCGAATGACATTTGCCGTATGACTCCCGAAAACACCCCGGTAAATATGAAGTTCATCGATGATCACGTACTTCAGGTTTTCAAAAAGGGAGACCCATTTCGTATGGTGCGGCAGGATTCCGGAATGAAGCATATCGGGATTGGTGATAACGATATGCCCAGCCTGACGGATTTTTTGCCTAATATTAGAGGGCGTATCCCCATCGTACGTATAGCTATTTATGTGGGCGTCCATTTCGTGGATCATTTCGTTCAATTCGCTTTTTTGATCGTAACTAAGCGCTTTTGTAGGAAAAATATAAAGCGCCCTCGCTTTTTCATCTTCCAGTATTTTTTGAAGGACCGGCAAATTATAGCATAGGGTTTTACCGGATGCCGTTGGCGTGACCGCCACAAGGCTATTGCCGTTCACGGCATTTTCAAAAGCAGTTGCCTGGTGGGTATACAGCCCATTGATCCCTCTTTTGTTCAGTGCTTGTTTGATTTTCTCGTCCAACCGTTCAGGGAAAGGAACCTGCTTTGCCTCTTTTGCTTCAATCACTTGCCAATGTACGATATTTTCATTAAAACCCTCATTTGTTTTTAAATCAGTGATGATCTCTTGTAAATTTTTTCGCAGTTTCATATATCCACCTCATATTCCTATTCTACCGAATGAACGTTCTATGCAAAAGGGAAACTATTTCCTTTTCAAAAAAAAAAAGCAGGAAACGGCAACATCCCGTTTCCTGCTCAGTCCATTGTACATTAATTCGATTCCACAAACCGCCTGATTTCTTCAGCCAATCTCCTTGGAGTTTCAAGCATCCCCATATGTCCGCTTCCTTCAAGGGTCATTTCCTGAATATGACTGCCTTTAACTGAAAAAGTTTTTTCTGGAGTTATGACTTTATCCTGCTCGCCTGCAACCAAAAGGACAGGCAGCTTCGTTTCTTTAAGCACGTGGTTCCTGTCCACCCTGTTCCTCATCGCATGGAGTGAGCCGATCGCTCCGCTTTCACTGGTTTTATATCCGATTTCCTTTGTTTGTTCAATGCGCGGGTCCTCGGAATGGGCGAACAGCTTCGGCACAAGACCATCAATGAAAGCAGGCACCCCTTTCGCTTCGATGGTTTCGATGGATTTTAATCGACCTTCCTTCCCAGCTGCATCATCTGGCAAAGCTGTGGAGTGAACCAATGAAAACCCACACAATTTCCCAGGAAACCTTTCTGCAAACGCTAAGGTGATATAGCCGCCGAGGGAATGTCCAAACATATAAACCTGATCGATTTCCAGATTTCCCAAGACCAATGCGATATCATTCGCCATATCATCTATGGAAAAAGATGCTGCAATCGGCTCACTTTCACCATGTCCCCGTAAATCGACAGCCACTATACGAAAATCATCTTTTAATTTTGAGACGATATCATTCCAATATTCACGGCTTCCGCAAAAGCCATGGATAAATAGCAACGTTTTCGTTCCCTTCCCCGTATCTATGTATGAAAGCTTGCTACTTTCTGCCATATTAATCCCTCATTTCCAATTATATTCATTCCCTAACGTTATTCCCCATAGCTACCCATCTAAAACCCATCCTTGCATTCACAAAACTTCAGCCCCTACATAGCCTATAGGCAAAGGAATTTTTAGGAAGGAGCACCGTGATGACCTCTTCTGAAAAAAATAATAACAGGACGCGAATCGAACCATTCACTCATTTCATCAATAAAATGGATCGGCTGTTTTCCGAAAGACCTCCCAAAGGCATGCTGCAATCTTTGGATGAATTCTTCGGTTCCACAAAAGAACGGGGCTTTCCCGTTGATATTCAAGAATCGAATTCGGAATATATCCTGACAGCTACCCTGCCAGGCATTGCACGCAGCCATATATCGATTGATGTCCTCACACAGGCTGTCACCATATCGGCGAGGCAGCCAGACAAACAGCATAAAAATCCTGGCACACACGGATTGTTTCAAAAGGAAGGCTCCACAGGAAACATGTCCCGCACCATTACCTTTCAAAAACCGATTGATGATGCACAGGTTACCGCACGACATCGTGATGGCATCCTCACACTGCACCTGCCCAAAATTAAAGGAAATCGAATTGAAATCAATTAGGCAAATTTAAAGGCAGACTTAGGAAAGTGGCTGGATCACTTGTAAGTCTGCCTTTTCTTTACTTGTCATCTAAACTTTAAAGAAGCCCCCTACTCCTTTTACCATTGAAGAAACTTGGGAAACCGTATTCATCATTTGTCCAGCTGTATTCATCATCTTCGTTATATCCATGGAGCCGTCTTGGGTTTTGAATTGGTTCATCACCGATTTGATGCCTGATGGCTGGGGCTTTTGCATGAATTGCTGCTTCGGATAAGGATTATGGGCCTGCTGCTGTCCTTGCGGCGGCCTTTTGGCTGGCAATAGCGGGTTAGCAAACGGGCTGAACGTTTGCTGCTGCGGATACTGATTGAACTGATTGGATTGCATTTGTGGGATGTATTGCATTTGCGGTGTCGGCTGCTGCATTTGCGGTGTCGGCTGCTGCATTTGCGGTGTCGGCTGCATTTGCGGCATCGGGGACATTGGCTGCATGACACTGTTGCCCGGATGCTGCGCACTTGCAGGCATTGCCGGCTGCTGCAATTGTTGATACGGATGATAGGCCCCTTGTTGATAAGGATCATGATATGGCATCATATATCCCTCCGAATTTTGGGGATATGGAGGAACGAAGGCTTCATGATTCTGTTCATGCTGCACGGGATACTGCATGGGCTGTTGGTATCCACCCCCATATTCCGGAAGCGAATGGGGGTACTGTCCTTGATTGGGGGGGACTTGGTTAAAACCGGATCTCATCATGTTCAATGAGCCCTCCTCTTTTTTCATTACATGGTTCTGATAATATATGAAAAAAGAGGCAATATAGTGTAGGTGTTTTTTATGATAAGATCCGTGCGATTTCCGCTTTTACATTATGCAAAATAAATTCGATGGATTGGACATGGCTTTTGAAGCGCTTATAGCTGGTCTTGGGGAAAAATGCCTGGACGGCTACATCGGAAAGATTATGGGCCGTTTGTTCAATTTGCTCGGGGAACAGGTGCCTGAATTCGATTTCCTTCATCCATTCCTTCATTCCAGTTTCCCATTCCATGCATGCTTCCCTTACCTGATCTGCAAATGGCTTAACTTCCGAAAAAAAATCTTTTTCTTTTCCAGCCTCTCGTACTTCCTCATAGGTATCATTCGCATTTTCCGTATATTTTATTAATTGATCTGTTAATCGTTGCAGTTTTTCTTTTTCCACAATGGATTCCTCCGTACATTTTCCCCTAAGTATAATCCAGATCCTGAAAAAATGAAATTCTGTAACTCATACCTGCACTTCAGCCAAATAATTATGTTTATTCACCGATTTCTCCGTAACGAAAGAAAAGGAGCGGTCCTCCGCCGTATTCACCCAATAATCCTCGGCTTTCTCTATGGCCTCCTGGGCGTCATTCACTAATATATATTGTTCTGCCCATAATTTGCACCGTACTGTATTTACCGTTTCACCATATGAAAGTTCCAAGCGATCCAGGCTGGTACTGATCTCAGCTATCATCCTCAATATTTCCTCTGTTGCTACACTTTTATTGACCATGCTGATCCCTCCCATTCTTTACCTGTACTATTCTTGTTTTTATCTTAAAGCCCTTCATGCCTGACAAAACTAGAAGCGAATCGGCAAAGAAAGTGTAATTCACTTAATTTATTATGCCCTTCGACAACAATGGCAGAATGAAGATTGGACTTTTAAACAAAAATACAGATAGGAGGTGATTTCATGCAGTCGAATGACAGCAAAGAGCAAGAGTACGAAAAACGACAAAAGCCGCCGTCAAAAAAAGCCGGGACCGGCAATCCGAAACTAAGCGGGAAAAACCACCCCTCTACGTAACATATGATGAGTAGCACCACGAACAGGGAAGGCTTGATAACGATGCCTTCCCTGTTCACTTTCTAATGAAAGCCTAGCCACTCCTTCACCATTACGGCTGTGTGAAGTTGCTTCTGCTTATGGTCATACCATTCGCTCAATTGCGGATTTTCTTCCCACTCCGGCTCAATCAACCAATCTTTTTTCACCCTTCTATACATATCCCACTGCTCTGTCTTCTCAATTTGATGGGAAATCACCGGATATACCTTCCGCAGCATCGGCGTTTCATGGCGCCTAGGTTTTTTTCGATATCGTTCATAATCATATCTTGCTCCGGTCGGCTCAGTCCTGCAGGAAAACTCATGAAATTGCGAAAATAACTCTTTGGAAAACAGGAGTCCGGCCAACCTTTTCCCCAATTTGATCCTTTCATCGATATTTCTGAAATGAGACACGGATGAACCATACAGCTTTCCGGTGCAGGTGGGAAATAGCACCGTGCTAAAATGCATCCAGTCCTGCAGGAAAAATAATAAAGAATGAAAAACGAATGATTGTTTTTTTATGACCGGTTTTTCAATGATATTTTGTTCGTTTATGATGAGTGCCGTGACCAAGTTTTCACGATTTCCGCTTATCCAAAATGCATTCCATGCGTTTGTCATGAATTGAGTGATGAAAAAAAAGCGACCTAAGTGAAACAAAGGGCGACGATATCTCGTCGAATAATGATAGAGAAGTAATTGCGGATAGGCGTCTTGAAATATTCTCCAATTCGCTTCTTCATATGTCAGGAACAAATGCCGCCTGTACTTGCGGCCAAGCATCCGTGAGAACCAAACCCCTTCCAGATCACACATATTCCAGCCTGCATTCCTGGAGACCATCCCTGCCAGAAAAGACCATTGTATTTCAGGGTGTTCTCTAAAAAATTGTTCATATGCCTTGGTTCTTGATATATTATCCCTATTCGCCTTTGCTGTTCGTACTTTTATCGAATGGAGCAATCGCTTTTCCGTCCCTGACAGATGCATCATATGGAATCAGCCCTTCCCTGATCGTTTGAATTGTGGCATTTCATTGTACTTAAACCCTATCGTTCTAAGAAACAATTCTTTTTATTCACATTTTGGATTCTTTTTTTGCTAATATAGATAAGTGAAAAAAAGGAGGGGTAAAAGTGGCATTTCATTATCCCAACGGACGAAGATTTGTACCGCAGGCTATGGAAGAAAAGAAAAGCCCACTTAAAAAAATCAGTTATAGCAACCGGGGAAAAACATTGGAAGACGATTTGAACGAAACCAACCAGTATTACTTGGCACACGGCATTGCCGTCATTCATAAAAAACCGACACCGATCCAAATCGTCGATGTCCACTACCCGAAGAGAAGCGCGGCAGTCATTAAGGAAGCCTACTTCAAACAAGCATCGACCACTGATTATAATGGAGTTTATAAAGGAAGGTACATTGATTTTGAGGCAAAGGAAACGAAAAACAGCAGTTCCTTCCCCCTCAAGAACTTTCATGACCATCAAATTGAACATATGAAAGACATCGTGCAGCATGACGGAATTGCCTTTGTGATCATCCGATTCTCCTCAATGGATGACATATACTTAATGAGTTCTGAACAGTTGAGTTTTTACTGGCAGCGAATGAAAGATGGCGGACGCAAATCCATTACTCTGAAAGAGGTTGAAAACAGTTCAAAGAAGATTACTCTTGGCTTTCAACCGAGAATTGACTATATTAAAGTAGTAGATTCGCTTATCACAGAAAATTTTTAGTTTTTTTTAGAAAGGCAGGTTAGCTGTAATGGCTGAAAAATATAATACTAGGGAAGAGCGCCGAAAGCAGGGGCAGTCTCAAAAAAAGGGACCGAAAAAAGGCCCCCAGAAGTCAACCAACATGCTTAAGCGCGTTTTCCTTATACTCGTTACGATAGGGATTATCGGCTTGGTGACAGGAGGCGCGGCATTGGCTTATTTCATAAGCGATGCTCCAAAACTCGACGAAAAGTTATTGAAAGATCCCGTTACATCCAAAATACTTGATGAGAATGGTAAATTACTAGCTGAAGTCGGTACTGAAAACCGGGACTTTGTCAATTATGAAGACATACCCGATCTAGTCGAACACGCCTTCCTGGCAACGGAAGATTCCCGTTTTTACAAGCATCACGGGGTGGACTTCCTGAGATTGGGCAGTGCCGTAATAGCCAACGTCAAAAACGGATTCGGCTCTGAGGGTGCAAGTACATTGACCCAGCAGGTCATCAAGCGTTCTTATTTAACGCCTGATAAGACCATAAAGAGGAAAGTCCAGGAAATGTGGCTATCCATCCAGCTTGAAAGGAAATACACAAAAGAAGAAATTTTCGAGATGTATGTGAATAAAATTTTCTTCGCTAACCGTGCAAATGGGATCCTAACCGCTTCCCGCACTTATTATGGCAAAGATCTGGACGAATTGAAATTGAACGAAGCGGCGATGCTTGTCGGGTTACCGCAAAGCCCTAGCCGTTATGATCCATATAAATATCCGGAACGCGCGAAAGAACGCCGTGATATCGTCCTTCACTTAATGAATAAGCACGGATACATCACCGAAAAGGAAATGAAGGATGCGCAAAGCGTCGATATTAAAGAAGGCTTGCAGGAAATCGATAAAAGCCAAATCGATACGACCGCTTACGATGCATTCATCGATTTAGTCATTGAAGAAGTCGGTGAGATGGGTGACTATAACGTCTTCACCGATGGTTTGGAAATCCAAACGACGATCGATAAAGATGCCCAGGAATATGTATACAAAATGTTGAACAGTGATGAAATCATCAATTATCCAAGCAAAGATCTTCAAGCCGGGATCACCTTACTGGATACGCAATCCGGTGAGATCAAAGCAGTCGGCGGCGGCAGGAACACGACGGTCAAACGTGGCTGGAATTATGCAACGGATGCCAAGCGTTCACCAGGTTCGACAATCAAGCCGATTTTGGATTACGGTCCGGCAGTTGAATATTTGAATTGGTCCACATACCAACCGATTAAAGATGAGGAATATTCATATAGCAATGGAACACCGCTAAAGAATGCGTCAGGACGCCATTATGGCACGGTAACGATTCGTGAAGCGCTGGCACGGTCATTAAATATCCCAGCCCTGAAAACACTTCAGGAAGTCGGATTGGACCGGGGCCGTGATTTTGCCGTTGAGCTTGGCATTCCCTTCGACAAGGAAATTACGGAATCCGCTGCACTTGGCGGCGGCAAGGACGTATCGACCCTTGAACTTGCCGGGGCTTACAGTTCATTCGGAAACAACGGGACCTATAATCAACCGCATAGTGTGAAAAAGATTGTTTTGCGTGACAAAACGACCATCAAAAACAAGACCGAATCGAAACCGGTCATGAAAGACTCCACTGCTTTCATCGTGACCGATATGCTGAAGAGCGTCTTGAATGAACCTTATGGAACAGGAAGGCTTGCGAATATACCTGGTCTGCCTGTAGCCGGAAAAACCGGCTCAACCAATTTCACGCCTGAACAGCGTGCAGCAAACAATATCCCCTCTTCCGGTGTAAAAGATAGCTGGATGGCGGGTTATACAACCAATTATACAGTCGCGGTTTGGGCTGGCTATGATAATGCTTCAGGTAAGAAATTGGAATACCTCGGCGATTCATCCCAGCGGATCCCTAAGGCGATCTTTAAGAATTTGATGGAACATATGGCACAGACCAAGGAAACGAAGGACTTTGATCAACCGGACAGCGTTGTGAAGGTTGGCGTCATAAAAGGTTCTAACCCAGCGGTAAAAGCCAATGCGTATACACCGAGCAGTAAAATCACTTATGAGTATTACGTTAAAGGCCATGAGCCGACACAAGTGACGACAGAATATGAAAAAATCGACAAACCTAGCATCAGTGCTTCATACGATCAAGAAGGTAATCAAATCAACCTATCATGGGCATATCCTAAAGGTGACGGAGATACTCAATTCGAGGTGAAGATGTCCGTTGATGGCGGTGCTCAGAGTGTGTTGAAGAAATCGAAGGATACTAGTTTGACGATCCCGAATCCAACCCCAGGAAGTAAATATACCTTCTCTGTGGTAGCATTGGCGGATGGTCAGCAAAGTGACCCTGCCAGCACCTCCGTTGAAATTCCTGCAGAAGCGGAAGAACCGGAAGGTACGGATGAGGAGATTGAAGATCCTGCCGAAGGTGAAAATCCAGATCAAGAAACCCCTGCTGAAGGCGATGAAGATAAGCAGGATGAAGACAAAAACAACAATGGCGATACTGATAATGGAAACACCGATAATAACGGCGATGGCAACACTGATAATAATGGAAATGGCAACAACCCGGATGATGGAAAAGGCAATACAGACGATGAAAATGTCGAGGATGGGAACACAGGCACCGACCCTGGTAAGGTGGAAGAAGAAAAACCTGGTGAAACGCCCGCCCCTGATCCTGATCCGGAAAAAGATAAAGACCAGGACACTGATAATAATGGTTAACTAAAAAAACCGCCTAAGCTTTTGCTTAGGCGGTTTTTTAGTGTGTGGACAATGACGGTCTCCCTTCGCCCTTCATATCGGCACCCATGCAACCTTCTACGTACACAACCACTAAACTGTGGGCGATCGGAATTCCAGCTTCATGTTCACGCACAGTGGAATGGAATGCAAGGTGCAACCCACCTGCGGGAAATGCCTGTCTACATGAAACCCGCAAAGCTCAAAGGACCTCCCCGCTAAAAAAGAGCGCCTGCAGTGCATAAAAACAGTCAAAATACAAAACAAAAAAACTGCAGACAAATCTCCCTTATTTTCGGATTTGTCTGCAGTATGAAACGTCTAATTCGCTTAGATATTTTTATTGACATGCGCTTGTTTTATCATGTATTTGACATATTGTTTTTCGAATTCTTGGAACAACTCGCTAAGCTGTCTATATGAAGGAAAGAAAGCCGGTCGAGAAAGGATGAAAGTAAGCCTTTCAGCGACATTTACCGGAATTGTATGGAAGGACTTCATTTGCTCCTGCCAGGAACTCAGCATCACTGGCCTTCCATGCAACCAGAAGACCCCCGTTAAAAATAAGCTGAGGCCCCGCTTCATGAGTCCTAGGGTTTGTCCGGCCTTCCGCTCTGAAAATAACAACCTGCATTCCGAATCAAGTTGCTCCCATTTTTCCAATACTTCCTTTACATGCACAGCCCCTTTTGTCCACGGAGAATAGGAAACCACCTCATTAAAATGAAGCACTTCATATGGAAAGTCCTGAAATGGAATTGACCCGCTCCATCCTGCATACTGTTCTTTATCAAAGGTGATTTCCTTTTCAGGGAAAAAGAAAGGATGATCCAATTCCTTGGGCACTTTTAACGATACGATCTGCGTCACATGGCCTCTTTCCTTTTCATTCGTTTTTTTCCTTCGCGGCATAATTCAAGCAGCGGACAGGTTTCACATTGTGGTGATTGGGCCTTGCAATGATAGCGTCCAAAGAAAATCAGGCGGTGATGCGTAACGGCCCATTCATCCATGGGAATCTTAGCCATCAACGTTTTTTCAACCTCCAAGACGTTATCCTTCCACCGGCAAATTCCCAAGCGCTTGGAAACACGCTCTACATGCGTATCTACAGCTATCGCCGGCACATCATAAGCAACGGAAACGACCACATTCGCGGTCTTTCTGCCAACGCCTGGTAACTTAACTAGCTCATCACGATCACGGGGTACCACCTTGCCGTATTCGTCGATCAGCATGCGCGACAGCTTTTGGATATTCTTAGCCTTGTTACGAAACAAACCGATCGAGCGGATGTCATTTTCCAGCTCTTCTATCGGAACGCTTATGTAATCCTCAGGCGTTTTATATTTTTGAAATAAATCCTTCGTGACTTTATTGACCAATACATCCGTACATTGAGCTGACAGTGCAACAGCAATCACCAATTCAAATGGATTGGAATGATTCAGCTCACAATGGGCATCCGGAAACATTTCCCCCATTGTATCCAGACAAAATCGAATTTGAGCTTTGTTCAACATTTTCGTTCTCCTTCATTTTGCATTACTGCTCGAGCCAATTATAAAAGGGCACATCTTTGATTGGTTGTGCAGCTTCTGTCTTACGTTCCCGCTTTTGATGGGCCCTGAACTTTTGTCCTTGCTCCCTAGCCTGTGCCAAGGTTTTTATTCCATTCTTTTTCCACTCGAATAAAATCCGATCAATGTAGCGGAAATTCAACTTTCCGGAAATGACTGATTCCCTCAGGGCTGATTTGATGATTTCAGGTTGGTGGTCATCCTCCATCCACATGGCCAATGTCTCACATTCAAAAGGAGATAAAGGACGGCCAAATTCCTGTTCAAAAATCGTATATAGGCTCTCCTCCGCTTTTTCCACTTCAGCAGACTCTGCCCGCTTCAACGTTTTCAGGAAACAGTCCATCATTTTTTCATAAAGCGGCGCTAGCGAATATTTTTCCTGGCCGATTTCTTGATTCTCTTCAACCGCCATTTCCACGAATCCCCTCTGAACCAACCGCTGAATCAAGTACAGACATTCCGTTTCCTGTAATGTCATCCGATCGGATATTTGGGACGGTGCAGGGAAATGGTTACCTTTATCAATGAAGCTTTGCAATTGTATTAATAGGACCATTTCTTGTTCATTCAGTCCCATTGACTTATAGTTAGTCAGCAAAAAGGATGGAATCGTTATCGTTCCTTCCTTAAACCACGCATATAAATGTTCTTTATTCATGTTTTTGGACACCTCATTTTAAGTATAACATGAATACGGCTCACCGAATAAGTTTATAATTTTAACAAAAAACGGTTATCTGTCACAAATGACAAGATAACCGCTTCTTCACAAAATCAAGGATATAGTCGATTTAGTAGACGCGGGAATGGAATTGTCTCACGGACATGTTCCACGCCGCTTATCCAGGCAACGGTGCGTTCCAATCCCAAGCCGAAGCCTGAATGTGGTACGGAGCCGTATTTTCTTAATTCCATATACCATTTGTATGCGTCTTCGCTCAAGCCATGCTCATTTATTCTCTGTTCAAGCAATTTTTGATCATGAATCCGCTCCGAGCCGCCGATTATTTCTCCATATCCTTCTGGGGCGATCAAATCTGCACAAAGAACGACTTCCTCCCTATCAGGGGCTGGCTGCATATAGAATGGTTTGATTTTGGTTGGATAATGCGTGATGAAAACCGGCTTATCATAACTTTCAGCAATCGCCGTTTCATGCGGCGCTCCAAAATCATCACCCCATTGGATATCTTCAAATCCTTGTTCATGAAGGAATTTGATCGCATCATCATACGTGATCCTCGGGAAAGGAGCTTGTATTTGTTCAAGTTTAGCCGTGTCACGACCTAAGGTATTCAGTTCAAGCTGGCAATTTTTCAATACCGACTGGACTATGGAAGATACGAACTGTTCCTGAACCTCAAGGTTTTCTTTAAATTCGATGAAGGCCATTTCTGGTTCAATCATCCAAAACTCGATTAAATGACGTCTTGTCTTGGATTTTTCAGCGCGGAAAGTAGGTCCAAAGGAAAATACCTTTCCTAACGCCATGGCTGCCGCTTCCATATAAAGCTGACCGCTTTGTGAAAGATAGGCATCCTCATCAAAATATTTAGTCGCAAACAATTCACTCGTTCCCTCTGGTGCGCTTCCAGTCAAAATCGGCGGATCGACCTTGACGAATCCTTCTTCATTGAAAAATTCATATGTAGCACGGATGATTTCATTGCGGATTTTCATCACAGCATGCTGGCGCTTTGAACGCAGCCACAGATGGCGGTTATCCATTAAGAATTCAGGACCATGCGCTTTAGGCGTAATCGGGTAATCCAACGATTCATGGATGATTTCAATATCTTTCACTTGTAATTCGAAGCCGAACGGCGAGCGTTCATCCTTTTGGATGACACCTGTTACGTACATGGATGTCTCTTGTGTAACCGATTTCGCACGGGCAAAAATCTCTTCACCCACGTCAGCCTTCACGACCACTCCTTGAATGAAACCGGAGCCATCACGTATTTGAAGGAACGCAATTTTCCCACTGGAACGCTTGCTGGCAAGCCAGCCTCCAATCGTCACTTCTTGATCGACGAACTTGCTAGCATCTTTTATTGTAATTTTCACGGAATTTCCCTCCAAAAATAGCTTAACTTACTAAGGAATTTACTCTACTTATTATACCCATAGCCCTCCTTACAAGCAAATAAATCACATGAATGAAAATCTCCCTCTCTCCATTAAATTTCAGAAAGCCGGCACGCGTATGGCTTGATAGATTACGTGATTACGAATGCAAGGATTCCAGGGTGTAGCTGTGTTTCCCTATCATTGACTTTTTCACATCGATTCCAGTGAACGGCTAACCGTTTCAACAGCCTATATTCAGGGGCATTTTCATTTCTTATTTTACTTTTATTTCATAATTATCCTTAATCATCTAAAAATGTTGAACTTAAACAATAAATCATATACGATATCCTATATGATTATAAAATTTCCAAGGGGTGAGTGCCGTGATTAAAGCAAAGGTGAAGCTTAAGGATTCAGAGTTTTCGGAAGAAGTGGAGATTTCAGATCATCATATGGTAAGGAACGGAAAAAGCTCGGAGTTATCTCAAGTGAATCTGGATATTCCGGTTACAGGAACGTTGTATGGGACCCTATTAAACTACAAAGGTTCATTGGAGGCGCTGATGGAACAGGTCCACCATCCTCCTTATAATGAACCGCCTAAAGGGCCAGTTCTTTATATTAAACCTAGAAACACGTTTTCTGCTTTTGCAAAACCCGTTCCCCTCCCAACTGGGGAACCTGAATTGGAAATCGGTGCATCACTTGGAATTGTAATCGGCAAGACAGCCACAAGAGTCAAGAAAGCGCAGGCAATGGATTATATAGAGGGTTTTACGATCGTCAATGATATTAGCATCCCTCACGAAAGCGTTTACCGTCCTGCGATCCGATATAAAGCCCGTGATGGTTTTTGCCCGATCGCCCCTTGGGTCGTATCCAAAGATTCGATATCAAATCCCGATCGTTTAGGGATCCGTGTGTATATTAACGGAGAGCTAAGGCAAGAAAATACAACGTCCAATCTAATACGCCCCATTTCCCGGCTCATTGAAGATGTAACAGACTTCATGACCTTGAATGCCGGGGACGTCCTTTTAGTCGGAGTTCCGGAGAATGCCCCTCTCGCGAAAGCGAACGATCATGTAAGAATCGAAATAGACGAAATTGGTTATTTGGAAAATCCGATTGTAACCGAAGAGAAACTGGCGATGGAGGGGATTTCATGAAGAAAGCGCGTGTAGCTTATGCCGGTGCCATCCATCAGGCATGCGAATCTAATGGACGGCTAAAATTAACAGATGGCCGGATCGTTGATGAGCAAGATGTTGTCTGGCTTCCCCCGTTGGAGCCCCGTACTGTGTTCGCACTAGGCTTGAATTATGCAGATCATGCAAAGGAACTTGCGTTTAAAGCCCCTGAAGAACCCCTGGCTTTCTTAAAAGGACCCAATACCTTCATCGGCCATCGCGGACAGACAAGACGGCCCCTAGATGCCGCATATATGCATTATGAATGCGAACTGGCTGTCGTCATCGGAAAAACGGCGAAGGCCGTGAAAAAGGAAGAAGCGTTTGAATACGTATGTGGTTATACCATTGCCAATGATTACGCAATTAGAGATTACCTCGAGAACTACTACCGTCCCAACTTAAAGGTTAAGAACCGTGATACTTGCACGCCGATTGGCCCGTGGCTCGTCGATGCCAGAGATATTCCTGACCCGATGAACCTTACCATTAAGACATACATCAACGGGAAATTGACCCAGGAAGGCAATACAAACGATATGATATTCGGCATTGCCGAGTTAATTGAATACTTCAGCAGTTTCATGACATTGAGTCCAGGTGATGTGATATTGACAGGAACACCCGAAGGTTTGGCGAATACCGCTGTAGGCGACGAAATCACGACGGAAATTGAAGGAATCGGAAAGCTCGTCAGCACGATCGTCAGTGACGATATCTTTACGAAAGGACAGGAACCGTCACACATAAAAATCAATAATTGATGGAAAGGATCAATCATATGCCTCATATCATTGTAGAATATACGGACAATATAAAAGATGAAATCCAGATTGGGGAATTATTAAAGAAAATGAACGATGTTTTGATCTCCTTTCCCACAATCTTTCCGATTGGGGGCATTCGTTCCCGGGCCATTGAATTGAAGCATTATCGTGTGGCTGATGGCTCTGAGGATGATGCCTTTGTTCACGCCCTGTTAAAAATGGGCGCTGGACGAAATGAGCCTGATAAGACGAAAGTATGTGAAAAGCTTTTCGCCATGATGGAAGCCCATTTCGCCCCGCTCTTTTCGAAAAGGTATCTCGCCCTTTCCATGGAGCTTGTGGAATTCGGTGAGTCGGGCACATATAAAAAGAATAATATCCATGATCGATATAAGTGAAACTTAAAGGCCTTCCCGGTGATCAGGAAGGCCTTTGATTATTCACTCGACATGTAATCAGTTGATTTCCGCGAGATGTTCGGAGCGGTTTAAAAACTCTTTGACGCGGTCCACATATTCCTGTTTATCATAGCCGTTATATAAAGCGCTTGCCATCCGGATCGGATCTCCAAAAAAGAACCGTTCATAAAGCGTTTGTCTTGTGCCAAATGAGCTCATGCACACATCCCAAGCCAGCCGGTACAACCTGACCCTTTCATATGCCGGCCCATTGGCTGCCTGAAGATATTTATCTAAATCAGGCCGGAGTTCGGAGTTGAAATCGGCCTCATTCGGGATGGCCATTAAGCCGCTCGCTCCAAGAAGCTGCATGATTTCACTGAACCTTGGATAAATTTTCGGATAATAATTACGGGCAATGTTCAGCGGGGTGAAATCTGGAGTCATAATTCCCCACTTATCCAATTTTGCATTTGCCTCAGAGGCTGTAATGAATGCCTTCACCGTTTCCAGTGCAATGATGACTTCCGAAATCTTTTCCTGAACATGCTGATATTGCCCAATGTTGATCGTTTCCACCATCAATTGCAGAATCCCCAGGATGAACTCCGTTTTGGCAATATTTTTCGCTACCACTTGATGCGTCATATGTACCACGGCATTACTTTCATTATATGCCTGGTTACAAATTCCAACATCTCCGTAGGCAAATACTCGATTCCAAGGAACGACCACATCATCAAAAACGATGATCGTATCCATTTCTTCAAATCTTGAGCCAAGCGGATGGTCATAATGTGATTTGCCATAATCGAAGGATTCACGGCAGATGAACTTTAAACCCGGTGTATTATTGGGGATGGAGAAGGCGAATGCATAGGGGTTTTCTTCTTCGGATTGCTTAAGCAATGTTGAAGGAAAAACCATGATTTCATCCGTTATGCCCCCTTGTGTAGCGAGTAGCCTTGCTCCTTTAATGATAAGCCCTTCTGAATTCTTTCCTGCTATCCTGGCAGCGATGTATGGATCGGGAAGCTTTGCCGCACTTACACCCCTATTAACCTGCGGCTGAATCAGGGTATGTGTCAAGGACAAATCCTTTTCCCGGCAGAGCTCATAATACGTTTTCATATTTTTTGCAAATGCCGCATCTTGTGTGCCGAACATGTCAGCAGCCGAGCCATAGGCCATCATCCCGCTATTGATATAATCAGGCGACCTTCCCATCATGCCATTATTATGACGGGCCCATTCCTGAATCATATTTCTTCTTGTTTCAAGGTCTTCCTTCGTCCGCGGCTGCAAAAATGATGTCCCCACCCGATCATTCGAGGTTGGCGAGATATATGTCATGGTGTCTTGTTTATCGGGGTCATGCTGAAGGTCATATAATTCTGCCTGGCTTTTCATGACCCCCATGAATGCCGGATGTTCACTGATCTTGCCTTTCACTTGCTCCCCATTGATCCAAACATTCGCCTTTGCTTCGTCCACCCTATTAATATACTCTTCACCTGTTTTCGCTGGCATCTAGTATCCTCCTTTTATCCCGGTGATAATGAAGCGCTTACAAAATACAGCTTTGAAAATTGCCGTCAAGTTTTTGAAGATCTTTTCCGCACCAATCGATATCTTACAGCATCAGCCCTAGATCATGAATTCAGGCTTCTTTTTTTCAAGGATTGGGTCTTCAAGTGGAACTTCTTCATGCGTGATGATATCAAGGACAACGGAAGCCTCATCGAACCATGAATCAGGAGCCTTGGCACCCCAGAAGGTCTGGCGCCTCGGGTCATCCAAATCCCAATGGATCGGTTCATTATCTGGATCGGACGTTAAATAATCGCCATTGTATAATTCAATTCTATGTCCATCCGGATCTCTTAAATAAAGGAAAAATGCGTTGGACAGACCATGCCTTCCGGGTCCGCGTTCAATGGATTGGGCATAACCGAGAGATGCCAGCACATCACAGGCATGGATGAGAGCGAGCGGATCCGGCAGCCAAAAGCCGATATGGTGAAGCTTAGGACCAACACCATTCATGAAGGCCTGATCATGGACCGTTTGTTTCCTATGCAGCCATGTGGCCCATAAATGCCCCGCCTCATCTACTGTATCTTCCGAGCAGGCAAAACCTAATTCTTTCACATAAAAGTCATGGGCCATTTGCACATTGGCAACGCTGCAATTCACATGATCGATTCTCTGGACCCTTGATCCCTTGTGCAAATCGAATCGTTGCAGCAGTCTCTCCGCTTTATCCATTTTGCAAAAAAACTCCATTGGCAAGCCTGAAATGTCCTGAACACGGAGCGCCCTGCCTAGTGCATGCTGCGTCCCTTCTGCCATCCACTTCATTTTCATCCCTTTGGATTTGAATAATGTTTCCAATTCAATAAGATCTTCTTCTTTTTCAACCTTGTATCCAATCGCTTCCACGCTAGGCTTTTCTGCCTTTTGCAGGATCAGCGAATGATGGTGCGCTTCCTCCAGGCCACGTAAATAAATGTGAGCATTCGTTCTTTCCGTTTCAATAAAACCTAAGGCGTCCACATAGAATGCCCTCGATTTGTCTAAATCGGTAACATTAAGAATCGTTCTCGCAACACGGATAATGGAAAAGTTCATAGTGTTCTCCCTTTCTTAATCTCGATTATTGTTCGGCAGAAGAAACGGCATTCTGTTTTTCCACTCCGAATTTCGGAATGTGATGCTCCCCAATCGCAACATGGATTACTTGGGTTTCCGTATAAAACTCAAAGCTGTAATGGCCTCCCTCACGACCAACCCCGCTGTACTTCGAACCGCCAAACGGAATTCGCAAATCCCTGACATTTTGGGAATTCACCCAGACCATCCCGCTATCGACGGCTTGAGCGAATCTATGTCCGCGCCTCATGTCATTCGTCCATACATATGCGGCTAGCCCATACTTTACATCGTTGGCCATTCTCAGGACTTCTTCTTCCGTCTTGAATGGGATGACGGCCATCACCGGTCCAAAAATTTCCTCCTGTGCCACCGTCATATCATTCGTACAATTAAGAAGAAGCGTCGGGGCAATGAAATTCCCTTCCTTGAATTCTTCAGGGATGCTGCCGCTTACAATATCAGCACCTTCGTCTTTGGCTATATCCAGATAACGGGAGACATTATCAAAATGGTTCCGGTGGATAAGCGGTCCGATCTCCGTTCCCGGATCCATCGGATTGCCAACTTTGATCGAGTGAACACGCTGCTTCAATCTTTGGACGAATTTTCCGATGATCGATTCATGGACGAATAACCTCGAATTCGCTGTGCAGCGCTCCCCATTGAAAGAATAAATTCCCCAAATAACCGAATCAAGGGCCTTTTCCAGGTCGGCATCTTCAAAAATGATCGCAGGTGACTTCCCTCCGAGCTCCATGGAAAACCGTTTCATGGTATCGGCACCATTTTTTATGATTTGAGCGCCAGTCGTCGTTTCCCCGGTAAAGGAAATCAATTGGACGTCAGGATGGGCAACAAGAGATGCCCCTGCCGTTTCCCCAAAACCATGGACGATATTCAATACGCCCTTCGGCAAGCCGGATTGGTCAAATATGTGAGCTAATTTATTGGCGGTCAAGGGGGACCATTCCGCAGGTTTAAGTACACATGTATTACCTGTAGCAAGCGCCGGTGCTATCTTCCAGGTTTCAAGCATGAAAGGCGCGTTCCACGGCGTGATTAAGCCTGCAACGCCAATTGGTTTATGAATCGTATAATTAATGAATGTGTCATCCACCTGATACGATTCGCCAATCAGCCTGCTTTTCACCATCTCCGCATAAAACCGGAAATTCTCGGCTCCCCTTGCTGCCTGTTTTTTTGTTTGGCTAATGGGCAGCCCAGTATCAAGTGATTCCAAAAAGGATATTTCCTCGGCATGTTCTTCAATTAAATCAGCAATCCTGACCAAGTATGCCAATCTTTCTTCCACTTTCATCGATCGCCATGGTCCATTATCGAATGCTTCTTTTGCAGAAGCTACCGCTTGATCGATATCCTCTTTAAACCCTTCTGCGACATTGTTGATTGCTTGATTATTAAAAGGGTTAAGATTGACGAATGTTTTTCCTGAAATACCATCGATGAATTGCCCATTGATGTAGTGCTGGATATCCTGTACGGGAAAAGCTGGCATGATGAATCCTCCTTTAATCTAATTGGGGAAGATAATGAGATTCCGTTTTCGTTCCATCTCGTAATCATGATTTGATGACTTGTTCTACCAATCCGTATGATTGGAGGGTTTCGCGCAATTCCCTTTCCAACGGTTCAGAAGGCGGACCCATTGGGGGCCTTAAGGCTGGATTGATTTTCCCCATCATTCCCATTGCCGCTTTCAATGGCCCTGGATTTGTTTCTTTAAACAATACATCATTCAAAGGCATCAATTTATAATGAAGCTCGAGTGCCTTATCTACCTTCCCTTCCACCCAAAGGTTATAGAGATCGGCCACTTCTTTAGGGGTGATATTGGCTGTTGCGCTGATATGTCCCGCTCCGCCTATCGCAAGCATCGGGTAGCATAATAATTCAATGCCGGAATATAAGAGGAAATCTCTGCCACAATGCAATAAGACACGGTTCACATGTTCGAAATCCTTATTGGATTCCTTTACACCAATGATATTTTTACAATCTTCAGCAAGTCGCGCCAATGTCTTCACTTCTAAATTTGTTGCCGTCCTGCCGGGAATGTTATAAACGACAATCGGAATATCAACTGAATCCGCAACCGTTTTAAAATGATCATAAAGTGCCTGCTGGTTTGGTTTATTGTAATAAGGAACGATAACCATTGCAGCATCCGCCCCCATTTCCTGGGCTCTTTTTGTCAAATGCAACGTTTCTTTTTGATTGGCAGACCCTGTACCCGGTGCAACCGGAACCCGGCCATTTGCCGTTTTTATAGCGGTCTCCATCACCAATTCCCGTTCTTCCACCGTTAATGAGCTGGGCTCTCCTGTCGTGCCGCATACCGAGATGCCATGGGAACCGCTTTCAATATGCCAGTTTACGAGATTTTCAATTCCCTTTACGTCCACTTCCAAGTTCTTGTCAAACGGTGTGATGACTGGCGCAATGGATCCCCTTAAACGACGTTTGATTTCCTCGTACATTTTTTTTGACCACCTTTTCATTTTTTAATATTCCGAATAATGAACATAAGAAAATAGGCTTTGCTTTAATAGATAATCAGTCGACTATTATAAAAACGAAGCCTGGGTCATTAAAGTGCTTGATCGTGGTTCGTATCCGCCCTCTGCTTGAATGTACTGATGGCATTAAGCTTATGCTTTCTTACCAATGATTCAATATCTTCAAATGAAGCTTTTTCCTGCAGGAGCTTGATAATGCTTTCATGTTCACGGATCGATTGGACAGCACGCTGCGGTACCATGGTGAACATCGACTTTCTGACTCTATTCATTCTTTGCTGAGACTGCTTGATTTCCTCCATTAAAAAGGAATTGCCGCACTTTTCAGTAATTTCAGCATGAAAGCACTCGTTTAATTTACCAAACAGCTCTAATTCAAAGTTATGGAGTGCTTTTTCCATTTCTTTGTTTAAATTTATTAGATTGTCAAAATCCTGATCGTTCATCGTTAAAGAACTTAATGCAGCAGCATAGCCTTCAAGCAGCGATAAGACAGAAAGCGTTTCAATGTATTCGCTCTCATTGATGCTTGTTACAACGGCTCCGCTATAGGGCTTGTAATGAATAAGTCCATCCGATTCGAGTTGCCTGATCGCCTCCCTGACCGGGATTGGACTTAAACGTAATTCTTTAGCAATTTGATCGATGATGATGCGCTGTCCAGAACCGTATGTTCCATCCAAAATCAATTGGCGCAGGTGTTCGTAGGCAATTTGCTTTTTATTGGTGTTTTTGTTTTTCTCTTCCATATTTTTATCATATATGAAATCATATATGATTGCAATTGATTTTTACTGAAAATCATATACGATTTCGCCTTTCCCCCCTAACTCGATAATCTTCTTAAGTAATCTGCACCGGTATCGGGCGTTCCGGACTCCGATGACGCCCAAGAGCCTTGCACAGCCCTTCCAATTCTTGAGTTTGACAGGTAGAGAGATCCCCGATTGTCCAATCGCTTAGCTTCGCTGGCGAAAGGAGTTTCATCATGACTGTTCTTCCTTCTTATCGATAGAACGGCTTCGATATTTTCCATAAAAAAAAGCCTGCAGTCCGCTTTAAGCGGGACACCTGCAGGCTTTGGGAGTATTATGCCAGTTTGGATGTAACAAATGAATGGATTCTTTCAATGGCTGTTTCAAGCAATTCCAAAGAAGTCGCATATGAAAGTCGGATATTATCAGGTGCACCGAAACCTGAACCTGGAATGACTGCGACTTTCGCTTCTTCCAATAGTGCAGTCGTAAAGGCCTCGACATTGCTGTATCCTGTTAATTCTGCGGCGCGTTTAACATTTGGAAACAGGTAAAATGCCCCCTGAGGTTTAATGCAGCTAAATCCTGGTATTTCGACTAATTTATCATATATCTTATTCAAACGTCCCTCGAACGCTTGACGCATTTCTTCAACGGCATCCTGCGGCCCTTCGTATGCAGCAATCGCTCCATACTGTGCAGTCGTCGTTGGGTTGGAGGTACTATGGCTTGCAAGGTTCGTCATCGCTTTGATGATCGCTTCATCACCGACTGCATACCCGATTCTCCAGCCAGTCATTGAATGAGATTTAGAAACGCCATTGATGATGATCGTTTGCTTTTTCAATTCAGGTGAGATTTCTGCAATCGATGTATGCGTTGCATTACCATAAACCAATTTTTCATAAATTTCGTCGGAAACGATCAAGATATCATGGGCAAGGCAAACTTCCCCAATGGCCGCCAGTTCTTCCCTCGTATAAAGCATGCCCGTTGGATTGCTTGGAGAATTAATGATCACTGCTTTCGTTTTCGCGGTAATCGCCTGTTCTAATTGTTCCTTCGTTATTTTATACTGGTTTTCCTCGGTGCCGACAATATAAACCGGCTTTCCGTCAGCAAGCTTGATTTGCTCGGGGTAACTTACCCAATATGGGATCGGGACGATGACTTCGTCGCCTTCATCCAGGATGGCTTGAAATAATGTGTAAAGCGCATGCTTGGCCCCGGAGCCTACCAAGATTTCAGAAGTCTTGTAATCCAAGCCTTGATCACGCTTCAACTTAGCTGCTATCGCTTCTTTAAGCTTCGGCAGGCCAGCAGAAGGCGTGTATTTGGTTTGGCCTTCATTCATCGATTGAACGGCTGCCTCTATAATATGCTTGGGCGTATTGTAGTCAGGTTCACCGGCCCCCAGACCAATGATATCAATCCCTTGGTCTTTAAGTTCTTTTGCTTTTGCCGTGATGGCCAATGTTGTCGATGGTGTCAATGACTGAACTCGGTTCGCTAATTTCATAAAAATAATCCCCCATTCTAAATGCTTCGATAGTACTTAAGCCATTCCCCAGTTTTAAAATCATAATAATCATAATTAAACCGCTCGTAATCATCAAGATACGTTACTTCCCAAAGAGGAACGTTCTTTTCCATGCCAAGCTTGACGGAAATGATTTTTTCTGGATTGAGCTTTTCCTTGGCAATGCTTAAGATTTCTTTTTTCGTTTTACCATCTTTATAATCTTCCACTACAATTTTCTTTTTTTTGTCCTCGGGAAGCCAGACTACTTTTTTAGTCCCTTTTTCTCCTTTACCTATGATGACGGAATATGAATCCTGTCCATTATAAAGGTAGAATTCGTCCATGGACCGAAGGCCGGCCTCTTCCCTTGCCTTCTTAAAAGCCGCATTGCCAGCTTCTTTTTTTGGCTGCAATGCTTTAATATATGCTCCGCCGACAAAACCGATAAGACAAAGGACCAGGATGGAAGCAATAATCAACCATTTTTTCAAAGCTGCTTTTCCCACTTTCTATGTACGATAAATTGTAAATATCGCTTTTTCTTGATCTTCGGAATCCAATGCCAACCCGAACATCAAGTCATCCTTTTTCAATGTTCGGTTCAAAGAATCCACAATTTTATACAAATCAGGTGAATGCTGCAGCCTGACTGTCGAGATTACTTCAATTTTGCTTTCCATGAAAACGCCCTCCATTATAAAATTGTCAACAACCACTGATATGAATAGGATTAGTAGGCTTTACCACCTTTCACATTATACCAGTTCGAAGGTTTTTTTTCTTCATAATTCCGTAAAATTTCAGCGGAATCCAGCAATTATCAAAAAACTCATTATATCCATTCTTCTATCATCTCGGCCATCTCCGTGATGGATGCTTGGTGCCATTCGACCGCTGGAATGGCCTTGCGAAATTCGGGACCGTATTTGGCCGTGACGATGCGTCGATCCAGAACGACCAAAACGCCTTTATCATTAGGAGTACGTATGAGCCTGCCGAACCCTTGGCGGAATCTTAACAGTGCTTCTGGTAAGGAATACGCAGCAAAGGGATTTCGCCCTTGCTTCTCGAAAAGCTGGCATTTTGCAGCGGTTACCGGTTCGTCCGGTGGTGAAAAAGGCAGCCTGACAATCACCAAACAAGATAAATCCTCACCTGGGATATCGACGCCCTCCCAAAGGCTGGTCGTTCCAAAAAGGATGGCTTTCTCGAAGTTTTGGAAATTCCTTAGCAGCCTCATTCGGCTTCCGCCCGAAATCCCTTGCGCAAACAAGGTGAACTCGTCCAAAACCCCGGTGTCCTTGATGGAATGATAGGTGGCACGCAACATCTCATGTGAAGTGAATAAGACCATCATCCTCCCTTGGGCTGCCTGTGCAGCTGCAATGATATGATTTGCTGCCGTTTCCGAGAACTCCTCCACGGATAATCCATTGATATCGGGTATATCATTGGGAACGAGAACCTTAACAAGCTCCTTATAAGGAAAAGGCGAAGGAAACCTTGCCGTTAGCATGGACTGGTTCTCTAGCCCAAGTTGTTCTTTAAAATATTGAAAGGAATCCTTCACAACTAGGGTTGCCGATGTCATGACCACACTTTTCTGGCGCCCGA
Source organism: Peribacillus sp. FSL E2-0218 (assembly GCF_037992945.1). Classification (NCBI taxonomy): domain Bacteria; kingdom Bacillati; phylum Bacillota; class Bacilli; order Caryophanales; family Bacillaceae; genus Peribacillus; species Peribacillus sp. FSL E2-0218. The sequence continues at coordinate 3,086,090 of NZ_CP150304.1, forward strand.
AATAGGAATCCCACAGCCATTTACTTCCTGCAATTGGCTGGACCGTCAAAGTCACTCCATGCTGCGGTGCCGCATTCGTATAATCAAGCCAATAAATATTCTCTTCATGCGGCTTCATGAAAAATTCATGTAACGACTCCCTCGTATCCTGCAAATGTCCAAGGAGAACTTCAATATCGTTTAAATAAAATAGCGAATTTTTACCTAAAGGCGATTCATGATTCAATAAATGGGCCAATCTCTGCGAAAGCTCCGTGATGATATATCCCAATAAGTCAACCAATCGCTCGGCAACAAGGATCCCTTTCCCCCATCTTCCATCATCCACCTTGAAGGAGATCCGTTTCGGACTCATGGAACGTGAAAGTTTTTCCGCCTGATTGGAGAGGAAATGGAAAAGCTGCTCGAATTCGTATGAGAAATCATTCAGCTTTCGATCTAGTTCGTGGCCATTCCTTCCATCTGCCAGTCCGTTATTTACAAGTAATCTGTCCAATTTATACAATAATTGCTTTTGGTCCGTTGTTCCTAAGCGATTCAATATCGTTTTCACTGATATATAATTGAGCCGTCTCCCAAGCTGTTTAGAAGCCGCCTGCTCCAGATGATGTGCTTCATCGAGGATCAGGTAGCCTTTCTTTGGAATCAACGCATCTTCCGTCAGAAGATCGGACATTAAAAAAGAATGGTTTGTAATGATGATATCTGCTTTGACCGCCGTTTTTTTTGCCCGTTCGAAAAAATCCAACGTCTGCCAAGGTTGTTTTAAGCCCGCATATGTAAGACCGTCACTTTGCAGCCTATTCCAAAATAGCTGACCGCCGCTGGTGAGGTTCAATTCATCCTTATCTCCTGTTTCCGTTTCCGTAAGCCAGACCAATATTTGCATTTTCGTTAAGGCCGTTTCATAATTGTCTTCTTTTTCACGCAAGGCCCGCTCGAACTTCGCCAAGCTTAAATAATTGCTTCTCCCTTTTAACAGGACTGCTTGAAAACTAAACGGCAGGATGTTTTTCAGCTTAGGAACCTCGTTTTGCAGAAGCTGATCCTGCAGTTGAAGCGTATATGTCGATACGACAACCGGCTTTTGATGCTTTCTTGCAAAATAAACGGCTGGAAGCAGGTAGCCTAACGACTTCCCGATTCCCGTCCCCGCTTCAATGATCGCATCTTGGTTCGATTCAAAGGAATGGTGGATCATATTCATCATTTCAAGCTGGCCGCTCCTTGCTTCAAATGCAGGAAAAGCATGGTTGAGCATCGCCATTTTAGCCTCATCGTCGAGCGGGAATTCCGACTCTTTGTCGTTACGATCACTTTCTTCCCCAGTCTTTTTAAAGGCAAGGCCCCTATACGTGATAAGGTCAGGAGAATGCACTTCCGCTTTCGCTAATTTGCTTGCAATGCAAGCATCTATCAATTCGGAAATCTCACTTTGTAAGGAATAAGATAATCGATATAACTGTTTCAGCGTCATCACCGGCAGATTCAACAGCTTTTTCTTCAATTCCAGCAATAGTAAGGCAGTGGCATATGCATCACTATCCGCCTGATGCGGCCGCGAATGATCTAGGTTTTCTTCTTTAGCCAGCTGGTGAAGCTTATATCCATCCGATGTTGGTTTTAAGATTTTGGCTAATTCGACCGTATCAAGGGTGGACCCGTAAAACGGTTCATAGCCGCAGCGTACCAATTCTTCCTGTAAAAAAGATAAATCAAATAAAACATTGTGGGCTACAAAACAAGCCCCGTCTATAAGCTGGGCAATATTATTTGCGACATCTTCAAAGTCAGGTGCATGTTTTACCGTCTCGTTGCTGATCCCGGTCAATTCTTCAATGAATAGGGAAATTTCCTGTCCAGGGTGAATGTATGTCGAATATTCATCGACAATTTGGTCATTTTCAATGACCACCCCAGCAAATTGAATAATTCTATCCCCTTTTTTTGGAGAATTCCCTGTTGTTTCCAAATCGACCACTACATATCGTTGCGTCATCAATGTACACCTCAAACTTTGCTTTCTCCACTTCCTGATGGAATTCTCTTATCTTTTTTATACCATAATAATCACAATAAAGGAAACAAGCCGTTCATTCCGTTTATGGAATGACTTATTTCCATTGAAAAAGGCCGGTCCATATGCACATATGGACCAGCCTTTCGCTTACATGATTGTAGCTGCAGGTTCGTTGGAGATCAATTCGATTATTTTGTTTTCTTCATTCATGATCGCTACCTTTGGCTTGTGGTCTTTAAGCTTCTCTTCAGCGACCAGGACATAAGATAGGATGATCACGATATCATCCGGCTGGACAAGTCTTGCTGCAGCCCCGTTCAAGCAAACGACACCACTTCCCCTTTCGCCCGCAATTACGTATGTTTCAAGTCTTGCTCCATTGTTATTATTCACGATGGCAACCTTTTCATTAGGGAGGATCCCTACCGCATCAATGATATCTTCATCGATTGTAATGCTGCCTACATAATTCAAATTCGCTTCGGTCACCCTTGCACGGTGGATTTTCCCATTCATCATCGTTCGAAACATTCAAATTCCCCCTGAAAAATCATGATTTATTTAATGTTAATCGTAATATTATCAATAAGCCGAGCATGCTTGAATTTAACGGCAAGTGCAAGGATGATGTTTCCCGAAAGCGTTTCAAGCGGTTTAAGCGCCGGATATTGATAGATCTCAATATAGTCGATCAATCCATGCGTGTGGGCTTCGATATGCTTCCTTACCAGTGCCGTGACAGCTGCAGCATTCCTTTCACCTGAATCAATGGCCTCCGCCGCTTTCAATAAGCTTTGATTCAACTCTTTAGCTTCCATGCGCTCCCCATCTGAAAGATAGACATTTCTCGAGCTTTTCGCCAAACCGTCTTCTTCACGAACGGTATCTACGGCGACAAGCTCTATCGGGAAATTAAAATCCTTGATCAAACCATCTATCACCGCGACTTGCTGGGCATCCTTCTTGCCGAAGTAGGCTCGATCGGGAAGGATGATATTGAAAAACTTCGTTAGGACTGTCGCCACCCCATCGAAATGGCCTGGTCTTTTCCTGCCGCAAAGGCAATCCGTCCTGCTTTGGACCACTACCTTCACCGAAGGTTCCTCACCGTACATCTCCTGGACGGTAGGATAGAAGAGATAATCCACACCTGCATTCGCAGCAACGTTTTCATCACGTTCCAAATCACGCGGATATGTTTCAAAGTCCTCATTCGGCCCAAATTGCAAAGGATTGACGAATATACTTAAAACGACGATATCATTTTCTTTCCTTGCCTTTTCCATAAGGGTGGCATGCCCTTCATGTAAGTACCCCATCGTCGCTACATAGCCGATACTTTTCTGGTTGCTTTTTTGTTCGCGGAGCACCTGCTGCAATTCCCCTGCTGATGTAAAAGTTCTCATCTTTTCCCTCCGTAAAGCTCTGTAAGCTCCTCTTCCTTCATCGTAAATGTATGTTCTTGGGACGGGAATTGATTCGCTTTCACTTCAGCGACATAGTTTGTTAGCGATTGCCCTATGAGTTCATTCGCATCTCCGTATACTTTGACGAATTTGGCCACTCGATCAACGCCATATTTGATCACGTCATGATAGACGAGAACCTGGCCATCCGTATCTGCACCTGCTCCAATCCCGATGGTCGGTATTCCCAAGTGATGCGTGACCAGCTCCCCCACTTGATATGGTACACATTCAAATACTATTGCCATTGCCCCCGCAGCTTCACACCTCTTTGCGTCCTCCACAAGCTGTGCAGCAGCTTCGGCGTCTTTTCCTTGTACTTTGTATCCCCCTAGCACCCCCACCGATTGAGGGGTCAAGCCAAGATGGGCTACAACCGGGATGCCTGCCTTCGTCAACGCGGCTATTTTTTCAACGACTTCATCTGCCCCTTCAAGCTTCACGGCATCCGCATGACCTTCCTGCATGATTCGAGCTGCATTCTTGAGTGTTTCATCCATTGAAAGATGATAGCTCATGAAGGGCATATCCGTAACGACAAAAGTATTCGGCGCCCCGCGTTTTACGGCCTTGGTGTGATGAATCATATCATTCACCGTTACAGGAATCGTCGACTCATATCCCAATACGACCATTCCTAAAGAATCGCCCACCAATATCATATCCACTCCTGCTTGTTCGGCTAATTTTGCGGATGGGTAATCATAAGCCGTCAGCATGACGATCTTCTCTTGATTTAGTTTCATTTTCAAAAAATCTCCGGACAATTTCATTATGTTTCCTCCTTTTTGATGGAGGAGATGAAAACATCAGTGTAAGTGAACTGGTGCCTCTACATTCATACGCAAAAAAAAGACTGACTAAAAAAGGTATCTGTTACGCGCGAAAAATAGCAAAAAAAGCCACATTTCGTTCAATAAACAGCACTTATCTTTTAGGCAATCCTTTTGTTCCATCAGAAGTTTCATCCCTCCGTCCCCGTCCAATAATCTGGATCAAGGCAGATTTTCAAATAATTTGGCATTTATGGGGGTGCAGTTCACATAAGATACTGCCCACTTGCATTATATCAAGCAAAAATCAAAAATTCTATTTTTTTTTGTGGATTTGACAAAAATCTACTGAATTTCAATGTCTGCCGAATAAATCGAATGAACGGTTCCTTTTTCATCCTCAAGGAGCAACACACCGGCATCGGTTATGCCCAATGCTTTTCCGACGATCGTATCGTTGACGGTGCTGGCCCTGATAACCTGTCCAAGGCTGATCGCATAACTTTCCCACAGATCCTTTATCGGCTTGAAGCCTTCCTCCAGGTAGAGATCATATAAATGTTCCAAGCGCAATAATGCACGCTGAATGACCGTCGACCTTGAAATCAGTTCTCCGCTTTCTATGAAAAGCGAAGAAGCCTTTTCCTGCAGCTCTTCGGGAAAGTCTTCCAATTGCTGATTAATATTCATTCCAATTCCGATGATGACAGAATGAATCCTATCCGATTCCGCCTGCATTTCGGTCAGGATGCCCACTACTTTCTTGCGATTCACCAAAATGTCATTCGGCCATTTTATTTGCGGTTTCAAATCAGTCGTATCCTCTATGGCCTGAGCCACGGCAACCGCTGCCAACAAGGTCAACTGCGGAGCCTCATGAACCGGGATCTTCGGCCTTAAGATGAGGCTCATCCATATGCCGCTGAATTTTGGTGAATGCCAAGATCTCATCAATCTTCCTTTCCCTGATATCTGTTCCTCGGCAACGACCAATGTCCCTTCCTGAACACCTTCATTTGCAAGTTGATGGGCAATTTTCTGTGTGGATTCCACCGTCTCCTGATAGTGAATCATCTTGCCGATCGTCGTTGTTTCCAAGCCAAGCTGTATTTCGCTTTCGGACACTTTTTCTGGTGCCGATATGATCCGATAGCCTTTTTTTCTAATCGCCTCGACGCGATATCCTTCACTGCGCAGATCTTCGATATGCTTCCATACCGCTGTTCGTGAACAGCCAATATATTCGGCAATTTCCTGCCCTGATATAAATGCACCATCCGCCTTTGAAAGGGCTTCCATCAGCTTTGTTCTTAACTCAGATTGCATTTCACGAGCCACCTCATTATTTCTTCTTTATCATTTCTTAATTCTCCATCCAAGACCGCCTTCACGATCATTTCCAGGTATGCTTTGACCCAAGGTCCTGGTTTTTCTTGACGCCAATTCACTAAATCCGTCCCCGTTACGTCAAGTTCGGACATCGTTTTGATAGTCAGTGCCTCGTACTGATGTTGGCCGCTTTCCTCCGCCTCGATGACATTCCCCCCCGTCAGGGAAGCTTTGACCTTGGCCGCCTGTACAGTCAAGTCATGCCCGGCTTGGAATACCTCAAAGGATGATTTTTCAAAAGACGGTTCCTGCTTTATCAGCTGTACAATCCGTTGGATGTTTCGGATCGTTTTCAATGGCAGTTTCCATGCCCTTAACGCCGCTTCCATTTCGTCATCCTTTGTCTCGACTATGATCACGGACCATAACTCTGCCGCTTTTAAATGATGAAGCGGCAGGTTCAGTACATTCTTTAAATGGTCCTTCTTATCCGAGAGCTGGGGCAGGTATTGATATAATCCGCTTTCCAACAAAAGGGCGATTGCCCTCTTCTTATATGTGCCGGCCATTAACTTCTCGAATTCGACTAGAATCCTTTCGACTGCAATCTTGCCAATGATGGGGGCATTCACTTGAAGCGAGTGGAAAGTGTCGTGATCCAGTTCAAAACCAAGCTGGCTGACGAACCTTAATGCGCGCATCATCCTCAAGGCATCCTCATGAAATCGTTCATGCGGGTTACCGACCGTAATGATCCTTTGCTCTGAAAGATCACGCCTCCCATTGAAAGGATCGATGATATTTCCGCCTTTATCCATGGCGATTGCATTCATCGTAAAATCCCTTCTTTGTAAATCCTCCGTCAAAGAGCGGACAAATTGGACGGAATCCGGTCTGCGGAAGTCCGAATAACCGCCTTCCGTTCTAAATGTTGTAATTTCATATGTACCTGACGGCGTAATGGCGAGCACCGTACCGTGATCAATCCCGATATCCGCCGTATTGGAAAACACCTCTTTTATTTCCAGCGGGGTCGCGGAAGTGGCGATGTCCACATCATTAATTGCACGGCCTAGAATATAATCCCTTACAGAGCCACCAACGAAATACGCCTCGAATCCTGCTTGTTCAATCTTTTCAAGAATGGGCACCGATTTTAAGAATAATTCGTCCATCAGCATCCCCTCCCTATTTGATGGTTTTAGCTTCTAAAGCTTCCAGGTAAATGGCTTCATATTGCGACATGATCGTATCTGAATGAAAATCGGTATTGGCCCTTTCCAGTGCAGCCTCAGAAAAACGTTCATGCAGGGCGGAATCACTTAATAGACCGACCGCTTTTTCGGCCACCGTCGCGACATCTCCCAAATCACAAATATAACCGGTCTCCCCATCAACGATGACCTCCGGAATGCCGCCAATATCCGTTCCGATACAAGGAACTCCGCATGCCATCGCTTCTAAAAGCACCAGGCCGAAGCTTTCTTTTTCCGATAACAGGTAAAGCAAATCACTGATTGAATATAATTCGGCGAGGTTATCCTGTTTTCCAAGGAATAGGACCGATTCATCGATTCCAAGATCTTTCGCCAAGGCCAATACGGTTGTCACTTCCGGTCCATCCCCAACGAGGAGAAGCTTGGCAGGGATTTTCTTTTGAGTTAAATAAAACGCCTGGATGACGTCCTTCACACGCTTGACGGAACGGAAATTAGAAACATGGATGATCACTTTTTCGTCATTCTTGATCCCGTATTCGTCCTTCAGGTAATCTGAATTTGCTTTATGGTAATCCCTTTCATCAATAAAGTTATATACGGTTTTAATTTCCTTATCGGGAGCGATCAAATCATATGTTTGTTGGACAAGTGAATTAGACACACCGGTAACGACATCTGATTGCTCTATCCCGAATTTTATTAAATTGGTCAGGGAAGGATCATGTCCCAGCACGGTGATGTCTGTACCGTGAAGCGTGGTGACGATTTTCACTTCATTGCCTGACATTTGCTTGGCCAAAATCGCACAAACAGCATGGGGAATGGCATAATGAACGTGAAGGATATCCAGTTTCTCCCGTTTCACCACTTCAGCTAACTTGCTCGCAAGCGCAAGGTCGTATGGGGGGTACTGGAATACGGAATACGAATTCACTTCCACTTGGTGGTAATAAATATTGTGATACATCTTATTCAAGCGAAAAGGGAGGCTTGAAGAAATGAAATGTATTTCATGCCCCTTTTCCGCAAGCATCTTGCCTAATTCAGTGGCTACGACACCTGAACCTCCAACTGTGGGATAGCAGGTAATTCCAATTTTTAATTTCATAAGATTAGTTATCTCCTAACAAATCGGCATCAATCAATAACGGTTTCTTTGTCATGAATCCTTCAGCGTATCCGACACCGACTTCTTTGCCGAACATTCGCTCCCGTGCCTCTACCGTCTCGATATAACCATTCACAAGCGGTGTGTCCTCCGCTCCATCCGTTTTGTCGAATTGGCTGGCGTATGCCCTGAGGCTATCCAGCTTCGTCGGTAATGTAGAAGTGATGTCCACGACGAAGTCCGGCTTGTGAAAACCGTTTATCATATAATAATACATATTTTTGACACGATGATAATCGCTGCTGCCTTCTTCCATATACTTTCTCACTCCCGCAGAAAAAACTGCTTCTTCCACTAATTTTGCACAGTTTCCATGATCGGGATGGCGATCCGCTGAAAAAGGGGCAAATACGAGCGCAGGTTTATACCGGCGAATGACGGTAATGATTTGATTTATGTATTCCGCTTTCATATAAAGCCCCCGGTCGGGTAAATCCAGGGAAATTCTCTCCACTCCAAGGATGTCTGCCGCCTTTTTAGCTTCCTTTTGCCTTAATGAGATGCTTCCGTTCGATGACATTTCAGCCTTTGTCAAATCGCATATCACGATATGCTTGCCTTGCTGTACATACTTGGCGATCGTGCCGCCCATACCGATTTCAACATCATCCGCATGTGCACCGAACGCCAGGATATCTATATTACTTTTGCTTATCATTGATTTCACCTTGTTTTTTTCGTAGTTTAAGCCAATCCATATACCCATGCTCCAAGCCTTTTACCAGTACTTCTGCCGTACCCATATTGGTGGCCAGGGGTATTTCATATACGTCGGAAAGACGGATAAGTGCCGATACATCCGGTTCATGGGGCTGTGATGTCAATGGATCGCGGAAAAATAAGACCATATCCATTTCCCCCCGTGCAATCATGGCGCCTATTTCCTGATCTCCGCCAAGCGGACCCGAATGAAAACGGTGAACTGTCAAGGATACTTCTTCCATGATCCGTTTTCCGGTCGTACCTGTTGCAAATAACTCATGCTGCTGAAATACTGCTTTATACGCTGTTACAAATTGAATGATATCTTCTTTTTTCTTATCATGGGCAATCAAGGCAATTTTCATCGTCAATCCTCCACTCCCTATTCAATAATATTTTCCAGACCGTATACAAGTATGTCCAATTTCATGACGGTATCTACCGCAAGTTTAACTCCTGACATGAAGGAAGCCCGATTGAAGGAATCATGTCTAATCGTCAATAACTCCCCATCGCTTCCGAAAAGCACCTGTTGATGAGCGACGAGTCCTGGAAGCCGAACGCTATGGATATGCATGCCGTCTACATTCGCTCCTCTTGCGCCCTGGATGGTTTCCTTCTCGTTAGGATGACCTTGCTGCTTCGTTTCCCTAACCGCCGCGATCATATCTGCCGTTTTTGAGGCGGTGCCTGAAGGAGCATCCAGTTTTTGATCATGGTGCATTTCAATGATTTCTACATCCGGGAAGTATTTAGCCGCCATTTGGGAAAACTTCATCATCAAAATGGCACCTATCGCGAAGTTTGGTGCAATGATGCAGCCGATACCTTTTTCCTTTGTCAATGATTCCAGCTTCGTTAAATCTTCCTTGGTAAAGCCGGTCGTCCCCACTACAGGTCTGATGTTGTGCTTCAGTGCGGTCTCGGTATGGTACATCCCCACTTCTGGCGTAGTCAAATCAATCAATACGTCTGCTTTCACCGAAGAAAAGCATTCGTTAATATCGGAAAAAACAGGCACATCCATGCCCTGAAAACCTTCTATGGAGGAAAGGCTTATTCCGTTATGTTTGTGATCGATGACAGCCGCCAATTCAAATTCTTCCGTCCTTTGGACAAGCTTCACCGCTTCATTTCCCATTCTGCCGCGCGGACCCGCTACGATTACCTTTACTTTACTCATCTTCACTTTCCCCCTCCGTAGTATCTTGTTTTTTTGTCCATCTATCTTTATCACGGGTTGTAAACTTATGCATCACCTTATCATGTGAGCTTTGGAGGTCGATCCCTAATGAATTGGCAAAACAAATTAAAACAAAAAGCATGTCGCCCAATTCTTCCTCGACCGTGTTCTCTTCCTCCGTTGTTTTCTTCGGTTTTTCACCATGATGATGATTGACCTCCCTCGCCAATTCCCCGAGCTCTTCAGTCATGCGAGCGAGCATGGCAAGAGGGCTGAAATAGCCTTCCTTGAATTGTCCTATGTATTGGTCCACCTCAGCCTGCATGTGTTGAATCGTTTTGTGCTTTTCCATATAGTCACCCAATCTCGATTTTCGTTTACAAACTTCATATCTTCTCCATGTTAGCTAAAAGTGAAACAGATGACAACAGATACGTTCGCGAATCAAAATTGCCCATAGTTGGCTAATTAGTTATAATAAGTCAATTGATGTTTTACTCAACCGTTTGGAGGTATGGAGAATGCTTTTCGGCTTAAAACTAAAAAATACACTATTCATCCTATTTGGGGCTGGGATCTTTGCCTTTGGCCTCGTGCATTTTAACATGCAAAATAATTTGGCCGAGGGCGGCTTCACCGGTATAACCTTGATTATATATCAACTTGTAGGCATAAATCCTTCCTATTCCAATTTGGTTTTGAACATTCCCCTGTTTTTAATCGGTTGGAAATATTTAGGCCGCACCTCCTTCCTCTATACGCTCATTGGAACGGTAGGCCTCTCGGTATGGCTATGGGTGTTCGAAAAATACCAAATCAACATCGACCTTGGAGGCGATTTGATGCTGGTCGCGTTGTTTGCAGGGGTCTTTGTAGGCGTCGGCCTTGGCATAATATTCCGGTACGGGGGGACAACGGGAGGCGTCGATATCATTGCCCGTTTTGCACATCGCTATTTAGGAATGGGCATGGGCCGGACCATGTTCATCTTTGATGCCGTCGTGATCGGCCTTTCCATCCTCACCTACTTGAACTATCGGCAAGCGATGTATACCCTTGTTGCCGTATTTATCGGGGCAAGAGTCATTGACTTCATGCAGGAGGGCGCATATGCAGCCAGAGGTGCGATGATCATCAGTGAAAAGAACCAGGAAATTGCTGAAAAAATCATGAAAGATATGGAGCGGGGCGTGACAGTCTTACGTGGATATGGTTCATTTACACGGAATGATCGGGAAGTTCTCTATTGCGTCGTCGCCAAAAATGAGCTGGTCCGTTTAAAAAATGCCATTACATCAGTGGATCCCCATGCCTTCGTATCAGTAAGTGAAGTGCATGATGTATTGGGTGAGGGCTTCACCCTCGATGAGAATAAGAATCCGATTGAAAGATGAGTCATCATTCTGAAGGGTTCCCGGAAAAGCTTACTTTCATAACAAGCCGTCTTCGTCTGTATAAGCGGAAACAAAAAAAGGACGCCATCATATGATGGCGTCCTTTACCAATTAATCCTCATCCCTCGTCATGCCTGTATACATGAGCAAAAGGCGGACCAATTCAAGTACTGCTACAAGAGCGGCAGCAACATACGTCATCGCAGCTGCACTCAATACTTTTTTCGTTTCCCGCTCTTCGTCATTCCGGATGACACCAACGGAAACGAGCTGATCCATTGCACGAGACGAAGCATTGAATTCGACCGGCAGTGTAATCACTTGGAATACTACAGCCGCTGCCATGAATACGATCCCCGCCAGTAGCAACCCTGGAATATGAGCCAACATTCCGACTAAAATCAAGATCCAAGATATGTTGGAACCAAAGTTAGCGACCGGTACCAATGCATGACGAAATCGCAGGAATGCGTACGCTTCTTTATCCTGGATCGCATGTCCGACTTCATGCGCCGCAACCGCTACCCCTGCAACTGAATGGCCGTGATAGTTGTCTGTTGATAACCGTACCGTTTTATCTCTTGGATCATAATGGTCAGATAGCATTCCAGGCGTCTCTTCCACCCTGACATTGAACAGTCCATTTTGATCCAAAATGGCCCTTGCCGTCTCAGCACCATTCATCCCGGAAGATGCCGGCACTTGGGAATACTTTTTATACGTACTTTTCACTTTCATTTGTGCATAAATCGGGATTAAAATGATAATCGCCAAATATATGAAATACATGGTATCCTCCTATAACTATAATTACTCTTAATTCTATGGATAGAAGACACCCCTGTCAAATATAGTGTTCTCTTCCCTTTCGTTTTTAATCATTATGTTGTTTTCTTGGTTTTTCCCGGTCTCCTTTATATTTTCTCCAGCCGACATAAGAAAGGGTCATGATGATGATGCTGCCTGTAGATATGATGACCCACCAAAGCGAAGGATCGGTATCATCTTCCCCCATATCTTCAAAAATGGAGGTTAGCTCGGTTTGTAAAGCGTCCAACTCCTTTTGACTTTCACCATCATTGATCACTTCCGGTCTGTACTGGTTAATGTATTGAATCCGAGTGTCCAATTGCTGCATCGTTTCCTTGGAAAGGTCCACTTTCAAGCTGGGATAGATCATTTCATATTGTGAAAGGAATAAGTTCAACTGGCTATTGAATGTAATCGCGTCTTGTTTGATGGCGGCATTCTTCGTCTGCTGGAAAGAACTCATCATCTGATCCTCCATCTCTGTCCAAAGGGGCTGATGTGTTGACTTGACCGCATCAACGACAAGGCGGAATTTCGTCACAGAATTAACCTTTTCGGAATCTCCCTTATTCATATCCTTTATCGTCATCAACGCCTCATTATGAGCTACAGTGATAATCCGAAGTTCGTCCATGTCAAGAATCTGCTCTTTCGCTGTCTCCTTTAAAAACCGGTCAGAAAAATACGTCAGCATCTTTTCCGAATCTCCATATCGCTTCAACTTGGTCATTTCCAACGCTCTATCGGAAATGTTATCCAATTGCTCCAAACTTGAAGAGGATTCTGCATAGACAGGGAAATGTAAGACGACAAATAAAACAGCAATGGTTAATATGGATTTTTTTAACATGCTACTCGTCCCTCCTCATATCTCTACTAAAACGATATGAAACAATAAAGATGAGTAGACCTTGTTCCACATAAAAAAGTTAACCCCGCCTTTACAAAACCTGTAAGCGAGGTTAACTTTTCTAATGGATGAAAGAAAGTGTGATTCTGTTTTTCCTATACCCGAAGTACCAACCGACAAAGATGGAAAGGATACTGAGCCAAAAAGTAAAGTAGCCGATTTCATTCATATACATCAATAAGTCACGGTAGATCGGCATCATTTCAAACACATAATCGATTATGTCATTATGTATCGTCCAAATTCCGGCGACAACCAAATGCCAAGGCTTTATCCGGTAAAATGGCGCATATAATATCCCTTGAATCGCCATGCCCAAATGGGAAGCCATTAACATATACCCTTCCCATGGCAAAGTACCCGTTGTCACAAGCGTCATTACATTCATGACAACTGCCCAGATGCCATATTTGAATAGCGTAATGATGGCCAAAGCTTCCATTAATCCGAAATTTCTTTTTAAAAGGAAGCCCCATAGTACAAAAACGAAAAACAAGCTGGCTGTCGGGCTATCCGGTACGAAGGCCAAAAATATGCCTGGTGTGTTCTCCAATTGCCCCCCATACCAATAATACCCAAATGCCGTACCAAGAATATTTATGACGAATAATAAAACAAGCATTTGCCGGCTGGCAAGCCAACCATATATAACATTCATTCCGTTAACCTCTCTTACCTCTTCAATTATTCTCATTTTACAGGTCTTGATCGTGAAAACCAAGAATTGATTTCAATTTCTTTTCATATTCACTTGCATTTACCAATAAAAAAGCCGACAACATGAGTTGTCAGCTATCCTTTCAGCTTTTGAAGAAACTGGGCAGGATTCCTTATTTTGCTGATAATCCAGATACGAATTCAGCTAATGTGTCCAATTCTTTATCTGAACCCTTAAACATGCCAGCTGGCATCGCACCTTGTCCTTTGCGGGCGATTTTAGCGATTTCTTCCGGCTTTAAACCAGTGTCAATCAAGCTTGGCGCTCCAGCCCCGCCAGTTAACTCAGCGCCATGGCAACTAATGCAGCCATTGGAATCCATCAGTTTATATCCATCACTATCTTTATCGATGTCTGCACCCTCTACGATTGCCCCTTGCTTCTTGGAGGCTTCCCAATCATGATGGGCAGCGGACTCCCAGGTTAAATAAAATACACCGGCAATTGCCAAAAGCATGAAGCCCACAGCAAACGGACGTTTTGCTGGACTCCTCTCTGGACCACGGTCTAAAAAAGGCGCCAGGAGCAATGCCCCGAAAGCCAAACCAGGAATGACAAGAGCCCCTATTGCATTGTAAGGACCTGAGGCATACGTATACTTAAGTAATTGGTAAAGGAATAGGAAATACCAGTCAGGAAGCGGGATATACGCTGTATCCGTCGGATCTGCTATCCTTTCCAATGGAGATGGATGTGCAATTGTCAGACATAGGTAGCCAACAAGGAACACAGCCCCGACCATCCATTCCTTTAAAAGGAAATTAGGCCAAAATGCTTCAGTTTTACCAGGATATTCTGAATAATCTTTCGGAATATTCGGTTTACGGTTCGCAGAGATACGCGAGTCACCTACGAATTTCATACCTTTCCCACGATGCATTGAACAATTCCCCTCCTTTATGAAAAGGTTTTTTTGGTTATTGGTTCATAATTCTATTAAAGTGGACCTGAAATACCTTGTTTTCGGATCATTAGGAAATGAGCCGCCAGTAAAGCAAATAATGCTGCAGGCAGGAAGAATACATGAATGGCGAAGAATCGTGTCAGTGTCTGTGCTCCAACGACGGTTGGATCTCCTGCGATCAAGGCCCTGAGTGCCGGACCCATTAACGGTACCGAATCGACAATTGTCAAAGTAACTTTCGTCGCAAATAGCGCTTTCATATCCCATGGCAGTAAATAACCAGTCAATCCTAATGCCAGCATGATGAAGAAAATCAATACGCCGACCATCCAGTTCAATTCACGCGGTTTTTTGTAAGCTCCCTGGAAGAAGACACGAAGAGTATGTAAAAACATCATAACAATGACCAGACTTGCTCCCCAGTGATGCATTCCACGGACAATTTGACCGAAGGCCACTTCATTTTGTAAATAATAAACAGATTCCCAAGCGTTTTTAATGTCCGGGACATAGTACATCGTCAAGAACATGCCTGATAAGATTTGGATGACCGTGATGAAGAATGTTAACCCACCAAAACAATATACGAATGCGGAAAAATGATGTGCGGGGTTAACATGTTCAGGAACCTCATGGTCAGCAATATCCCGCCATAACGGCGTAATGTCTAAACGCTCGTCCACCCAGTCATATAACTTTGTTAACAATGTTTACGCCTCCCCGTGCGGTTTTAGTCGACCCAAGTAAAGAATTCCATCTTTTTCTTTCGTTTCATAGACATCCAAAGGTTTAACCGGAGGTGTCCCTTTCACGTTCACTCCATCTTTCGTATACCTGCCGTAATGGCAAGGACAGAAAAATTGATTCGGATTAGACTTATCCGTATTCCATGCTACCGTACAGCCTAAATGCTTACAGATTGGAGATAAAGCAATGATTTTACCATCATCCATTTTGTAAACCCAAGCTGTATTCGTTTCTTCGGACTCATACCACCCATCGACCTGCTTAAAACTAAAGTCAACACGAGTCGGTTCGGCAGTCAGTTCGCTTACCTTCTGCTTGGTTGCAACGAAATCCCCGCCTTTATCTGCAGATAATACAGGATCGATCGCAAACCTTACCATCGGCATCAACATACCGGCCGCCATAAATCCACCAACGCCAGTCAGTGTGTAATTAAGGAATTGACGTCGTGAAACATTATGCTTGCTCATGCGTTTTCCCCCCCTCTATTACTATACTGAGAGCCCAAAGGACCAATAAATAGCAACACTATAAAACTAGGACATTTCCATGATATCTCAATAATTTACCAAGGTCAATATTTGTAAAACCCAAAAGGTGGCAACTATGTGTCAAATTATGCGAAAAATCCTACTTTTTTTCATTTTTCCAATTATAAGTGAAAATATCAAGGATTTGGAGAACCTGTTGATTGATCATACCCCTGGCTTGTTCATTTTCCAGACTTTCCAATGGTATGGCCGGGATCCATAGTAAGTTATTTTCCAATTCCCGTTCATCCTTCTTCCACTCATAATCCGATGTTAGAAAAAAAATATGCTTGATATCATTTTCCTTCAGTTCAGTTGCCCAATGCTTCAAACGTTCCACCTTATCCATTTCATTGCTTATATAATGAAAGGATGGCATCAGCAGGATCCGCCCCTTCATTTGTTTTTCAATTTCCAAGCTTAAAATGGTAAGAAATTCATTCATCGAGCCCGTTTGCTTCATTTGGCCTCCAAAAGAAAGGGGAACCAATGGAATCAAAACGGTATCCACATATTCCTTTGACTGACTATACATATCAAGTTCTTTTGCTGTCCATCTCATACTTTCTCTTCACTCCCGACTTTTCGAATCAACTCCTTATCATTTTACCATGCTTTTTATGTCATCTTTACCATATACCCATAGTCTTTACAAAAATGTGGATTTTATCTATATTTTATGAAAAAACTATCCTGAAAACGGAAAGGTTTTCTTGTATACAATTCTTAAGTTCATTTAAAATTTCACTGTTTCTTTTCGGTGCAAGCACTCGCCTATTCAAAGATGGTCAATCCGTCCCTTTTTTCACTTTTTTCGTACCCTCGCAGGTTTATTCGTCCGGTTCTTCACTTTTTTCGTCCAATCACAAATGATAAAGTACATTTAACAGTTTTTGTTAAAGCGCTATTGAAGCCAATAAAAATCAAAAGGGTCCCGGAATGAATACATCCCGGAACCCTTTTGCCTACAGTCTGAAACCTTATGTCAGCCAAGCACTTTCAATTGATTCAATTGTTCAGTCAGGCTCTTGAATGCTTGTTCATCATGCTTATCCAATGCCTCATCGATTTCCTTCAGCAGGCGGTCCCTTTGAAAATAGAGCATGCTTTTTTCTAAAAATTGTTCTGCCAGCAACTGATCTTTTTCATTGGATGCCGTCGATTTTGGCATGAATGGGTTTTGCTCCAAAACTGCTGCATATTGGTAGGAAGAGTAAGCCGATTTGAAATTGAGTTGGATATAAATATCTTCATCCCGGTTCAATCGAATATCGTGAAAGGATTTCTCTGCATCGGTCGTCATGATATTGGACTTATAAAACCGGAATGGGACCTCTTCCACACAATGTGTCGACATAATGAGTCCACGAGGGCAATATTGGGCATTTTCCACGAAATGAACTTTTTTCATCAGTTGATCATGACTCATTAAATAATTCAATATCCAAACGCATTCTCTTCGTTTAAGTTGATAATGATTTAAAAACCACCGAATAAAATCCTTCTTCTCATTCACAGAAACAGGGGCAGCCACCATGAATTCCCTCCTCTGTCTTGATTTAGTTTGGTTACGCTTGCTTACGATTCATCCGAGCCTTCACCAAGCCGCTCCAAAATCATGGCATACTCATCATTCGCCGGGTTAATCTCAAGCAGCTTATTAAATACTTCTCTAGATGTGGCTCTGTCTCCTTCTTCGATTAAAAAGAAACCATAGTCTTCGAGGAAATCTTGATTGTTCTTGAATGAATTATATGCATTATGATAGCTGGTTAATGACTCTTTAAATTGTTCGGTGTGCTGGTAAGATACGGCGGCTATCCATTCAAACTGAGGATCATCCTCTCCGTATCTCCTCACTTCTCCGATGCACTCCAAGATATCTTCATACCTTTCCTGATGCATATACAATTTCAAGAGGGTAAGCGCCGCTTCCAGGTAGCCTGGATCAAGGGCAAGAGCTTGTTTAAATAGATTTTCCGCTTCTTCATCGAGTCCGCTTTTCAATGCTATTTTTCCGCCGAAGAAATAAAGCTCCTTATTGAATTCATCAGCCTTGATTCCTTCTTTGACCGTTTTCAAGGCATTTTCCAAATCCTCCAGATGCTCATAACTCTTTGCCAAGTATAAATACAAGGAATGATATTCATGATCCAATTCTTTCAGCTCGATAAATTTACGGACGGCCGTCTCATAAAGACCTGCTTGGAAAGCTGTAAATGCATACTCGAATAATGTATTGATTTCAAGTCCATCCTCCAAGGCTTTTTCAAAATGCGGCAGGGCTTCCTCGAATTTACCTGAGCTGCTTAATGCTTCAGCAAGCCGCTGATGTACATTGACTCCGGATATTTCCTGTTCATGTTCCAATACCTTTATGTAATTTGCAATGGCTTCCTGATCCCTGCCTTGATGGAAAAACAGTTCACCAAGCGCAAAATCAATGATGATCTCATCAGGCAGTATTTCCTTGGCTTTCAGTAATTTTCTTTCACTGACCTCATCCATTCCCTGTAATTGGTAAAGGTCCGCTTCCAAAAGCAAAGCACTTGGATATACCTCATCATCTGCACGTACTCTTTCAAGCATCAACATCGCTTCATCTTCCTGGTCCATGTCAATCAAGATTTCAGCCAATGAAACCATCAATTCCCCTTCATCAGGATAGAGTTCAAGGAGATGTTCGAAAAGGTCTTTCGCCTCCTCCACAAAACCAAGCTGAAGCATTTCTTCGGCCAGCAGCAAAATGTCCTCCGCTGACTCCGATGATTTAATTCGATTTATATGTTTAAGAGCTTCTGTTAATTCCCCTTTTTTTAAATGTTGGATTACTTGTTCCACTGTGTTCATTGCGAATTCCTTCCTTTTGCAAGATAAACTGGTCTCTGATCAAACACTCTCACGCGATAATGTCAAATCCTTTTCCATTATGAGCAAAATGCCCATGTAAGCGTAAGATGCCTGGTAAACAGTATTTCTTAGTTTACCATACTGCAGCCCTGTATTCCATTGATGAAGTCCCCTCCATTCTCATTAAAAAAAGGTTACTAGTTAATTCTCCATGCCAGGGTCAATCTCCTTTTTGATTCGAAGGTCCTTTTCGTGAATTTCATGACCCATTCACGCAGAATGTCAGCGCTTTCAACATTTCTAAGCACGTAAAAATGAAAAAAAAAGTTTACGGTCCTGATCAAGGGCCGTAAACTCTTGGACATTCATTGTATCAAACGCGTCATATGCTCAAAGAATTCAGGATAAGAAACATCAATCGCATCAGGATCGGCAAGTTCAACATCCCCATCCGTTATCAATGCGGCGACAGCGAGCATCATCCCGATGCGATGATCTCCATGGCTTGTAACTTTTCCACCATTCAGGTTCTTACTTCCATTGATGATCAATCCATCTGCTGTAGGTGTTATATCAGCTCCAAGAATGGAAAGCTCATTGGCCACCGTATCGATTCGATTGGTTTCTTTAACCTTCAGTTCTGCTGCATCCTTGATCGTAGTTACCCCTTCTGCCTGGGTTGCCAGAAGCGCAATGACCGGTATTTCATCGATTAAGCGCGGAATTAGGTCACCTGAGATGGTGATTCCTTTTAAGCGTGAACTCCTTACAGTGATATCCCCTGCCGGTTCGCCTCCACTCGTCTTCTTCTCGATCGTGATATCCGCTCCCATCGCTTTCATGACTTCGAGGATTCCAGTCCTTGTCGGATTTAGGCCGACATTCTTTAAGACGACTTCACTATTTTTGGTAACCGCAGCTGCCACCAAGAAGAAAGCGGCCGAGGAAATATCTCCCGGCACATGTACGGAAGTTCCTTTGAAAACCTGATTTCCGCCCACTTTAATGGTATGTCCATCTTTTTCGATTTTCCCGCCAAACGCCTGGATCATCCTTTCGGTATGATCACGAGTCTCTTCCGGTTCAACAATGATCGTTTCACCCTCGGCCTGTAAGCCTGCCAGGATTATCGCCGATTTGACCTGTGCACTTGCCACAGGCAATTCATAGCGGATACCCTCTAGCTTGCCTCCTCTGATGAAGATCGGGGTATATTCCGCCCCCTTACGGCCGTCTATGACCGCCCCCATCTGACGGAGAGGATTCACCACCCTGGTCATTGGCCGTTTGGCTATTGATTCATCCCCTGTCAAAACCGCCGAAAAATCTTGTCCTGCCAAGATACCCGTCATTAATCGAATTGTCGTCCCGGAATTTCCGACATCCAGCACTTCATTAGGTTCGGTTAATCCCTTGAACCCTTTACCCTGGATACGGACACGCTTCCCTTCCTGTTCGATTTGGATGCCAAGTTGCTTAAAACACGAAATTGTGCTTAAACAATCGGCTCCCGGAAGAAAATTAGTGACGGTCGTTTCACCTTCGGCGAGAGCCCCGAACATGATCGAGCGGTGGGAGATCGATTTATCCCCAGGTATGTCTATCGAACCGCGTAGTGAGTGGATATCGGTTTGTAATTTTTTTGTTTTCATGCTACCTTCCTTTCCCTGTCATCATGCCAGGATCGTTTCGTAATCTGAATGTCTGGAGATACAATCCGCTGCTTTAATGCGGTCAACATCCGTTTGGAAGCTAATGACCAATACACCGTATATCTCTTCCCTGGTTTCGATGATTCTTATGTTCGTAATGCTGATTCCTTCTTGCGCCAGATATCCGGTAATCTCTGAAATTATTCCCGCATAGTCCGGTATATCGATATATAAATCATAAAAGGCTGGTATGGCACCTTTGGCGTGAGTCGGCAAATCATCCCTGAAAACCTTGGCATCCGCAAAGAAGCGAAGGATTTCCTCACTATCTCCATTCTCCACCAACCCTTTTACATGCTCCATTTCAGCCAGCCAATCCTTCATTAATTCAAGTAACACATCCCGGTTATGCAACAGAATATCACGCCACATTTCCGGACTGCTAGAAGCTATTCTTGTGATATCACGAAAGCCACCGGCCGCGAGCCTGGAAATCAATTTATTTTCCTTGCTATAATTTTCTGCCTGCTTCACAAGACCTGATGCGACAATATGCGGAAAATGGCTGACGACACCCGTCAGCTTATCATGCATGGAAGGAGTGACGACCAAAAAGTTCGCTCTTGTTCCTTTGAGCCATTCCTTCAGCCGTTCCACCTTTTTCTCCTCGATGGAGTCTCCCGGTGTCAGCAAATAAAACGCATGTTCAAACAAATGCAGCTTGGCAGCTCCTGCGCCGCTTTTATGTGAACCAGCCATAGGGTGCCCCCCGATGAAGGCCACCCCTTTATCAATCAATGGTTTTGCTGCCTTTACGACTGTATCCTTCGTGCTTCCCGCATCGGATATGAGGACGTCACTTTTTAAATTCATGTCAGCCAGTTGTGCTAAAATCTTGACGGTCTCATTGACAGGCACAGCAAGAAGGATCAAATCAGCCTCACACGCCCCCGCTTCCAGAGTAGAAACGGAATCATCTATCGTCCCCAGCAGCATCGAGAGTTGAATATTCTTTTCACTGATATCCGTACCAATTATCACCGCTTCAGGATGGGCATGGCGGACAGCCTTGGCCAATGATCCTCCAATTAGTCCCAGACCTATTACAAAAACCTTTCCCTTCACTCTTTTCTCCCCCGCATCCTTTAAGACTCCATAAGGTTTGATGCATGTTAAAGCAGCGAATCAGATGGTGCCTCGACTTCATTCAAGAACGTTTTAATCGCATTGATCATTCCTTCGTTTTCCTCAGTTGAACCAATCGTTATCCTCAGGCTGGTAGGAAAACCGAAACCTTTCCCACTCCTTGCAATGTATCCGTGCTCAAGTAAATATTGGAACACCCTATCGGCATCTTGTTTAAAGTGGATAAAAATGAAATTTCCTTGTGACGGGTAATACGCTAAATTTTCCTTGTCGCAAAATTCGTAGTACTGCTTGAGGCCTTTTTGATTTTCATCTTTGCATTTTTCTATGAAAGCTTGGTCTTCCAAAGCGACGATAGCAATATTCTGTGCGAATGTGTTGACATTGAATGGTTCGCGCGATGGGTCCAGCTTCTGAATGATATCCTCATCCGCCAATCCGTATCCTACCCTGAAGCTGGCAAGACCATAAATCTTAGAAAATGTGCGCAGTATGATCAAATTTTTGAATCGATTGATCCATTGATTCGTTCTTGGGTAATCCTCAGCCGTCGCGTATTCACAATACGCTTCATCCAGTACGATAAGGACATCTTCAGGCACCTTTTCGATGAACGATAATAGTTCCTTTTCCGGGATGTATTTCCCTGTAGGATTATTCGGTGTACATAACCAGACGACCGCGGTTTTTTCATCTATCGCCTTCAGCATGCCTTCCAGATCATGCGCACCATCAAGATGGGGAACCTCCCTGACTTCTGCACCTTCAAGCGTAGCATTATGACGGTATTGCGAGAAAGTGCCCGTTGCCATGACCGTATTCTTTCCTGCGCCCAATAGGCTTCTGGAAATGATTTGAATGTTTTCATCAGAGCCATTCCCAAAGATAAGCTGAGTCTGCTTCACGCCTGTATGCTTCGCCACAGCTTCTCTTAGCATCGTTGCATAGCCATCCGGATAGATGGCAAAAGAATGGGTTGAATTCCTGACGGATTCCTTGACCTTTTCTGAGCACCCGAACGGATTTTCGTTAGACGCGAGTTTCGTGATTTTTTCGAGACCGTACAATTTCTTCACTTCATCTGTGGACTTTCCCGGTTGGTAAGATTTCAAGGAAAGGACCGCTTCATTCCATTTCATGTCAATCACCCCTATAGTTTTTATCACTTTAAAGCCAGAAAGTGTGAGAATAGTATATCATATTCCTGGGTTCGAATCGGCTTACCCCTTTTTTATCAAGTCCGGCCGTAATGCTATGGCCCCTTCCTGATAGACATGCTTTATTTCTTGCTGCGTTTTCGTTGTATTGACATGAATCATGACACGGATGCAGAATGGCAGGGAGTTGCTCACAGGTATTTCCTTCATGCAAGTTACCGGTACATAGGTCCAGCCGTCGAATTTCCTCAAGGCTTTGGCAGGGAAAACCGAACGGATCTCATCCGTAGCTGAAAAAAATACGGAGGCAACCGTGTCAGGATCAATCTCATTGACCTCGATGATTTCCGCCATCAGCTTTTCGACGGCGGCGATCACTTCCGTTTCTGTGTCTTTTTCAATTGTAGTGGCACCTCTAATTCCTCTTATCACACACAGTTCCCCTTTTTCCTTTAATTTATTTCATTTCAGTCATTTCATCTATCAGCTCAGAGTCGGGTATATCTTTTAATATGGGTGACCCCACCTGATTTAGCAGGACAAAGGTAGCTGCTTCATTGACTGATTTTTTGTCCGTTTTCATTAAATGAAGTAACGCTGCAGTTTCAAGGCGGTCTGGAATGGTAATTTGGTAGCCTAATTGAGACACCCAATCAATGAATTCCTCAAGGTTAAAATCGAGACCCTCTTTTTTCATACTCAATTTAAGCGCATAAACCATCCCGATTAAAATCGATTCTCCATGTGTAAAATTCCCATAACCCATGGAACCCTCCACTGCATGTCCAAGTGTATGGCCAAAATTCAAAAACGCACGAATGCCCATTTCTTTCTCATCTTCTTCGACAATTGCCGCTTTAATGGCGATTCCTTTTGTGATCATTGTCAGAAATTGCTCATCCGTAATCTCGTTCAAGTCCACAATATTCGACTTAAGCCAATGATAAAAGTCATGATCGGCAATCAAGGAATGCTTAATCACTTCAGCAAAACCTGACCTTAATTCTTGCAGCGGCAGAGTTAGTAAAAAATCCAGATCATAAATGACCGCTTCAGGTTGATGAAAGGCACCAATCATATTTTTCCCTAAAGGGTGGTTGATGGCGACCTTGCCTCCCACGGCACTATCGTGGGCTAGCAAAGTCGTCGGGATCTGGATGAATGGAATTCCCCTCATGAATGTGGCCGCAACAAACCCAGCCAAGTCACCGACCGCTCCGCCGCCAAGGGCAATGATCAATGACTTGCGATTGAGTTTCTGGGATAGGCAGTAGCCTTGGCATTCATAAAACACTTCGAATGTTTTTGCATGCTCCCCTTCAGGCACGACATGCTGCAGTACCGGTTTTCCGGTCTTGATCAATGCATGTTTCACGGTTTGCAAATGCAGTTCAGCGACCTTCTCATCGGTTATGATCAAAATCTTGTTCAGGTGATTGAATTCAGTTGTTATTAATTCCGGCAGTTCCTGTATTGCCTTCTTACCGACCAAAACGGGATATTGCTTGGAGACCGTTGTTATTTGGATGGTTTCCATCTATTAAAACCCCTTTACGTCTTCCCGATACGACCTTATGTATTCCGCTAACTGTTCATAACGATCTGAAGGGAATTGATCGACGATGGCAGCCGCAAGCTCCCATGCCACTACTGCTTCGGCAACTACTGCCGCTGCAGGAACTGCACAACTATCGGAACGCTCGACACTTGCTTCGAACACTTCCTTCGTATCGATATCAACACTTTTCAAAGGTTTATATAAAGTCGGGATCGGCTTCATGACTCCGCGCACAACGATCGGCATGCCCGTTGTCATACCGCCTTCAAAGCCGCCAAGGCGGTTTGTTTTCCGGTAGTAGCCCTTGTCTTCATCCCAGGCAATTTCATCATGGACATCACTGCCGAAGCGATGGGCCGCTTCGAACCCAATTCCTATCTCGACCCCTTTAAATGCATTGATGCTCATGATCGCAGCAGCGAGTTTTGCATCAAGCTTACGGTCATAATGAACATAACTTCCTACACCAACAGGCATTCCTTCGACAATGACTTCAACGATGCCGCCGATGGAATCTCCCTTTTGTTTCGCTTCATCAATGGCATCCTTCATCTGCTGCTCGACGTTTTTATCGAAACATCTAACTGAAGATTCCTCTGTCACTTGCTGCAATTGCTGAATCGTTTCATATACCGGCGGTTCTGCCTTCACTCCGCCAATTTCCAGAACATGTGAGGCCACTTCAATCCCCAATAACGACAATAGCTTTTTAGCCACGGCACCTGCCGCTACCCTTACAGTCGTTTCACGGGCTGATGACCGTTCCAAAACGTTCCTCAAATCGCGATGTCCATATTTGATACCGCCATTCAAATCGGCATGCCCTGGACGAGGACGCGTGATTTTCCGTTTGACTCCTTCAGCTTCTTCCTCTGAAAGAACTTCACTTCCCATGATTTTTGTCCAATGCTTCCAATCGTCATTCTCCACCACTAAGGCTACAGGAGAACCTAATGTATAGCCATGTCTGATCCCCGAGGATATGAACGCCTGATCTTTCTCGATCTGCATCCTTCGGCCACGCCCATGCCCTTTTTGCCGGCGTCCCAGTTCTTCATTGATATCTTCATTCGTAATCGGCATTCCAGCCGGTAATCCCTCAATAATTGTCGTTAGCTGCGGACCATGTGATTCTCCCGCTGTTAAGTATCTCATCTTCCAGCCCCCTTTTAGCACTTTAAAGTGTATATGTATCAATATACCACAATTTTATTCAATGTGGGTATATGTAAACCTAAAAACCTTTTTGCACGTTGAATTTATTCATTATTCATTTTATTTTACATCTTCTCCAACATTTTCGATATAGTTTAATCACTCTGATCTTGGCCCGCAACACCATTGGGCATATTAGAACATGCGAAAAGAGACTGAATGCGAATGCACGATCAGTCCCTTATGGATAAGTATTCACTTTTTTTGATAAAAAAATGTGTCAATCGTTTCAAATTGATATTTTCCAGGGGTGAATATTTGCTCCGTACTTCCGACAAAAAATACCCCCCCTCCAATCAGCGATGCACTGAACTTCTCATACAATAGATTTTTGGCTTCTTCAGTGAAGTATATCAACACATTACGGCAAACGACTAAATCGAATCCCTGCTCAAAGCGATCCGAAAGAAGATTGTGCCGTTTGAATGTGACCCTCTTTTTGATTTCATCCGAGACCCGATAAAAATCCTCTTCTTTTTTAAAGTACTTCCTTTTTATTTCTTCTGGAACTTCATTTAAGGACCTTTCCGGATACATCCCCAATTTCGCCCGTGCCAAGACATTTACATCCAAATCCGTTGCCAGAATCTCTATTTGGCCAAGCGGGACGAGATTTGCTAGAATCATCGCTATCGTATAAGGTTCCTCACCCGTTGAACAGGCCGCACTCCAGATTTTCAATTTTTTTTTGCTTTCCAATAAGCCAGGAAGGATTTTATGCTCCAACACTTCCCATCTTTTCGCATTTCTATAAAATTCAGAAACATTGATGGTCATCCTATCCAAAAACTCGTTTAAAACGCCGGGATTGGCTTGGATGTCTTTATAGTATGCACCGAATGAATGATATCCTCTTTTTTCGTATAAAGATGTCAGTCGCCTTTTCATTTGCCCTTCCTTGTATAATGCCAAATCGATACCTGTCAGCATCTTGATATTCCGAATAAACGCTTCATATTCTTGAGGCATCCCCACGACTCCCTTGCACATATTTATTTTAAATAGTTCTTCTATATATATCGGAGAATGGCATTTTTTCTTTAAAGGCCCAAAATAAAAAAGCGGATTCCGTCGCATGAGGGCGATGAAATCCGCTTTAACATTCATTTGAATCTATTGATTAATAAACCCACTCGTTGACAAGTTTAGAATACTCAACAAGTTCTTCTTCTTTGAAGAATAAACCGATTTCGCGTACAGCGCTTTCAGCTGAATCAGATCCGTGAATGATATTCTTGCCGACAGTTACGGCGAAATCACCGCGAATGGTTGCAGCAGCGGCATCTTTAGGGTTAGTGGCACCCATCATTTGACGTGCAGTCGCGATTACATTTTCACCTTCCCAAACCATTGCGAAGACAGGACCTGAAGTGATGAAGTCCACTAATTCGCCAAAGAAAGGACGTTCTTTATGCTCGCCATAATGCTGCTCAGCCAATTCCTGAGAAATGAGCATCAATTTTGCCCCTGCAAGCAGGAAGCCTTTTTTTTCAAAACGGGAAACGATTTCACCGATTAGATTGCGTTGAACGCCGTCAGGCTTAACCATTAAAAATGTTCTTTCCATTATTGTCACTCCTAATATGTATCATTGTTATTTGCCTATATAAGGCAATCCTTTTAGAATATTACCATTGTTTGAGCAGTTTCGCAACTGCAAGTATTAAAACTTTCGTTTTCCGATGTTTTTCGCGATATCGGATAATGTTTTTCTCGCTTTTATGGCTGGCAAGCCTTTCAATTCAGTAAAAGCCTTTTCCAAATACAGGTCACCGACCTTCGCTGCCTGTTCGATGGCACCGGAAGATTTTATCGCTTGTATGATAGCGGTCATTTCTTCTTTAGGCGTATCCTCACGAACCGTTTCGATAAGCTTCTTCAGTTTTGGATCTTCCATAGCAATCAAGACGGGCAATGTGATGTTTCCCTGGATCAAATCACTTCCAGCTGGTTTTCCAAGTTCTTCCTCCGAAGCCGTAAAGTCCAATATATCATCGGTGATTTGATAAGACATCCCGACATAATATCCGAATTTAAATAGCTTTTGATGGATCTTTTCATCAACACCCGCTGAAATCGCCCCCAATTGGCAGCTGGAAGCGATGAGCAATGCCGTTTTTCGTTTGATTCTCCTGAAGTATATCCGCCAATTTTGTTCGAAATTGTATTTATCTTTAATTTGTTCTATTTCCCCAAGGCATAGTTCGACCATCGTATCCGCGAGAATTTGGTGCGCAAGGGGTGACTCGATCACTGACATCATTTCCAGTGCACGTGCAAAAATGAAGTCGCCTGTATACATGGCGACACGATTATCCCATTTTGATTTGATGGTTGCAGATCCCCGGCGCAAATCTGCATCATCCACAACATCATCATGCACAAGCGAAGCCGTGTGAATCAGTTCCAATGTCGCCGCAACATGCTTGACGATGTGAATATCATAATCGCCAAACTTGGCGCCCAATAGGACGAATACCGGACGGATCCGCTTTCCGCCGGATTGCAGCAAATGCAGGGAGGCTTCCCTTAAAACAGTGGAATCCGCTTCAATAGCGTCTTCCAATTCTTTTTCTATTGATTGCAAATCTGCATTCAAAAATGAATACATCATTTTAAATTTCATACATTCCACCCAGCTTTGTCCATTGCTATTATGCTTATTTTGAAGGTTTGTACCCGAAATGTGTTGCTGCAACACCGCCGAAATGGGCCTTGTAACTGACGTTTTCCATTCCTGCCTGCTTGAACATGCTTTCAAGCTTTTTCATGCCTGGGAAATCGCGTGCAGATTCCTGCAGCCAAGAATACTCGCTGTAGCTTTTCGCGAATAACTTACCGAACACAGGCATGATGAAGCGGAAGTAAAAATAATACCCCTGCTTGAAGCCAAGCATGGTTGGCTGTGAGGTATCAAGGCAAACGACCATCCCCCCCGGTTTGGCGACACGATTTAACTCTTTAAG
Source organism: Peribacillus sp. FSL E2-0218 (assembly GCF_037992945.1). Classification (NCBI taxonomy): domain Bacteria; kingdom Bacillati; phylum Bacillota; class Bacilli; order Caryophanales; family Bacillaceae; genus Peribacillus; species Peribacillus sp. FSL E2-0218. Next base: position 3,114,508 of record NZ_CP150304.1, read on the forward strand.
CACTTGCATGTAGTCAGGAACATTCCGCAGCCCGAACCCGATCGTGACGTAATCAAAGCTATTATCCTCAAAAGGCAGCTCCATTGCATTCCCCTGCATCAGGGAAATTTGATCCAAATGGAGATCCTTCACCTTTTGCTCACCGATTTTAAGCATGTTCTTACTGAAATCCAGACCGACAACACTGCCTTCTGGTCCTACTTCATTAGCAAGGGCAATGGTCCAGTCCGCTGTGCCGCAGCATACGTCAAGGGCGTGGGCGCCTTTCGGGACATTCATGATGGCCATGGTAGCCTTCCGCCATTTAAGATGCTGCTTAAAGCTGATGAGGGAATTCATCTTGTCATAGTTTCCGTATATCTTCTCAAAGACATGATGAACTTTTTGCTCTTTAGACTGCTCCATGCTTCACCCTTCTTTCACATATGAATTTGCTATACTTGCTGTTTGTTCCATGAGGACCTTCACTCGTTCCCTTAGCTCATCATCCGTTTTCATCAGTTTTTGCATCGAACGCTCCAAGGATTTCCTGGCATCCCCCAAGCATTTCTCGAACCTGAACCGGACCTGCTGTTCCTTTTGTGGAGCGAGTTCTTCCTGATCATTCGAACCATCTGAAGGCATCTCCCGGAGGATATCGAATATGATCGATCGCCCGGTCTTCAAGTAATGCCCCTTCTCGGCATGAAGCCTGCTCAAAAGCAGGAAATCTTCCGAAACATCGATCCAGGCAGGCTGTTTATAATAAACCGCGAGTTTATGGATCAGCGAAGCCTCGATCGCTTTTATCGTCGTTACAAGTGATCGAACATCCTTTATCGACCTTTGTTGATATAGGATGATTTTATTGTCATTTATTTTTTTTATGGCGCTTGAAAGGATACGGATCATCTCAACATTCCCCACACTGGCAAGAACCTGGTAGTACAGACCACTGTAGTAGTCACCGGCAAGCACCTGTAATTGGCGGTTTTTCAATACTTCAGGCAATTCCGGTCCCTCAACCGAATTCGATACGATTTCGTGGGTGTCGAGGGCGATTTGCACGAGCATGGTCGAAGTGATGTATTGATCCCTTTTTTCGCTTTTAACGTCCAAGTCGTTAAACAATCCCCAAAGCAATAGCAATTTATCTTCGTCCAAGCTTGGTTTTTGTATAAACTTCAATAAATATGGATGTTGAGCTTTCTTTTCTATTAATCGTTTTAATTGGCTTTTGTCGTCCGTTATGTTTAACAATTGAGACCACCCTTGCATCCCTGAAAGATATTTTTTTCATGCATATTGGTTTCTGTCTGTGTAAAATACACATTATTATACCATAAAAACAATCAGATGAAATGGACAACGTTTATAAAAAGAAACTTCCAATAATAAGGAAGCGGCCGCTTAGCTTCTTCAAAAAAATGGATGCGGGAGTTTCCAGCTTGTTAAACGTCCTATCAGTTAATGGAGTCAGTCTCATGCAATGTTAGACTGGCTATCATTTATCAAAAGAATTTTTTTTAGAATCACTTTCTATCTCACCGAATGGCGTATACACTTTGGCATGTCCCCTGATTTTGATTGCCGAGGTATGCTCCGTGAATTGCGCGATCATCACCTCGCCTGAGTCAAGCTTCTCCGAGTGATGGAACTTGGTATCCGTTCCCCTTGTCAATCCGATCACATTCACACTATCCTCAATGGCCTTAATTACCACAAAATCGTTCAGGATCTTTTTCTCATTCATTTTTTTGCCCCCCTATCCTTAATCTTTAATGAACGCCAACACTTCCGCCCTAGTACGATGATCTTTCGCGAACGTTCCCCTAACAGCGGAGGTGACTGTTTTGGAACCTGGTTTTTTGACGCCGCGCATCGTCATGCACATATGTTCGGCCTCGACCACCACCATCACACCATGGGGTTCAAGTTTTTCCATTATCGAGTCGGCCACTGTTGAGGTGATGCGCTCCTGCAGCTGGGGACGCTTCGATACGGCCTCGACCGCACGCGCCAATTTGCTTAGGCCCGTCACTTTCCCGTTTTTCGGAATGTAAGCTACATGCGCTTTACCGTAAAAAGGAACTAAATGATGCTCACAGACCGAGTAAAACGGAATATCCTTTACAAGTACGAGTTCTTCATGGTCCTCGCCGAAAACGGTATCGAAATATTCCTTTGGATCTTGATTAAGTCCAGAAAAAATCTCTTCATACATCCTTGCCACACGCCCTGGTGTATCAAGCAGCCCTTCTCTTGTCGGGTCTTCCCCTACAGCCTCAAGTAGCATCTTTACCGCTTCCTCTATCTTGGCATGATCTACATTACCCATTTATCCGTACCTCCTAAAAAATTTAAAAAATAGTATGTATTCAAATAAATTTCAAGGTAATAACGACACCCTGAGATCCTTTAATCCCATCGTTAACGCAGCCGGAGCCCTTGCAATATTGTACCATTCCTGCACAGGCTTGTCAGAACCGCATTTTCCGTATGTTTATTTCATTCTGGCCTACAGCGTTCCTAAAATATTCACTGTCTTTTATATTATCACAGATGGAAATTAAGAAGCAAAAAAAGGACCGCGTTTGCACGCGGCCCTTTTCGGTTAAGCACCCGTATGTAATGGTAGAGTTACTTCACTGCATCTTTCAGTGCTTTACCAGGTTTGAAAGCTGGCACTTTGCTAGCTGCAATTTCGATTTCGTCACCAGTTTGTGGGTTGCGTCCTTTACGAGCCGCACGTTCACGAACTTCAAAGTTACCAAAACCAATCAATTGGACTTTATCACCAGTTTTTAGAGCTTCTAAGATTGTATCAAAAACAGCATCAACAGCTTTTGTAGCGTCCTTCTTAGAAATTTCAGTTGCTGTAACAACTTCATTAATCAATTCTGTTTTGTTCATGCCATTCACCTCCTCCCAAAAGGAATCTTTATAAAAAATCATTATTACAACACTATAATAGTGATTTGATATTAGTTTCGTTTCGAACATTTTCATTCCCTGTAAACCGGGGATGACCAAGCTGATCAAATTTCCAAATAATGCATCCAAAAATTAAAAATAGGTCGAAATCGCTGTTACAACGCGTTTTCTGTATGTAGATTATCACAAATCCTATAAGCTTAGCAAGGGAATTCAAAAAATAATGGGAATCTTTTCATTAATAATTGTATATATTATAAATTTTGTCTTTCGCTATTCATCATTTCCCGTTTTTATAGAAATTAAACTTATTATTTCACTGAAAATCGCTTAACCATGGGGTTTTTTCAAGATTTTCCTAAAAACGCGAAATAAAAAAGGACTTCAGCAGGTTTGTTCCTGCCTGGGCTGCATGCAAAAAGACCAATCCAATGAAGGAGTTGGTCCAGCTTTTCAACGTTTTTATAAAATGATGGCAATCAAGCCCCCGCTGCCCTCATTAATGATTCTTTCCAAAGTCTCTTTCAATTTGTAGCGTGCATTGTCCGGCATCATCGCCAATTTCACCTGGATGCCTTCCCTAACGTAAGAACTCAGGCTTCTGCCAAAAATATCAGAGTTCCAAATGGAAAGTGGATTGTCTTCAAAATCCTGCATCAAGTATCGTACCAATTCTTCACTTTGCTTCTCCGTCCCGATGATCGGTGAGAATTCCGATTCGACATCGACCTTGATCATATGGATGGAAGGAGCCACCGCTTTTAACCTGACACCGAACCTGGCTCCCTGACGGATAATTTCCGGTTCATCCAGGCTCATATCATTAAGGGAGGGAGCCGCGACTCCATATCCCGTTTGTTTGACCATCCTCAGTGCATCAGCCACCTGGTCATATTCCGCTTTTGCATAGGCAAAGTCCTGCATCAAAGATAATAGATGGTCCTTGCCCCGTATTTCCACACCGACGATTTCCTTCAGGATTTCGTCGTAAAGTTCATCTGGGGCATATAGGTCGATTTCAGCAACACCCTGCCCCATCTCAATACCTGCTAGGGCTGCACGATCGATAAAATCGAATTCATTGAAATGTCCGACCACCCGATCAACATCCCTCAGGCGTTTAATGTCCTTCACCGTCTCTTTAACCGCTTCCTGATAGCTTTCCCTTAACCAATGATCCTCTCGCAAAACCATTACCCAGCTTGGGAGGTTGACATTGACTTCAAGAACAGGAAATTCATAGAGGGCTTCACGGAGGACACTGTAAACATCCGATTCCCTCATTCCCTCGACACTCATGGCCAAGACGGGGATATCATACTTTTCCTGGAGGGATTCCTTTAAGGCCACCGTATTCGGATGGTGGGGCTGGACGGAGTTGACGATCATGATGAACGGCTTGCCGACCTCCTTCAATTCTTCGACTACCCTTTCCTCTGCCTCTAAATAATCACTCCGTGGTATTTCTCCTATAGAACCATCCGTCGTAACGACCACACCCAAGGTGGAATGATCTTGAATCACTTTACGAGTGCCTATTTCCGCCGCTTCATTGAACGGGATCGGATCCTCATACCAAGGTGTATGAATCATGCGCGGACCATTTTCATCTTCACACCCTTTAGCTCCAGGTATCGTGTAACCGACACAATCCACTAAACGAATATTCACTTCCAGACCTTCGGCTACCGAAATCGATGCTGCCTGATTCGGTACGAATTTAGGCTCTGTCGTCATGATCGTTTTTCCGGCAGCACTCTGCGGCAATTCATCCTGTGCTCGTGCACGGTCAGCTTCTGACGGGATATTAGGTATGACGACTAACTCCATGAATTTTTTAATAAATGTCGATTTCCCTGTCCTGACGGCACCGACCACCCCTAAATAAATGTCGCCGCCGGTCCGTTCAGCTATATCTTTAAAAATATCTACCTTTTCCAAGGTATCCCCTCCCGAATTAGCGTTTTGGGATTTCGTTTATCCATTTGTTTTTATTAGGACACTATATATCTATGATGTTGTCCTAAAAATTTATTCCAATTATTTCCCTGGTTCAATCCCTTCCTCCACCAGAAATTTTATATAAGGGTTGTTATTTGTATAAGTAAGATGAACTAAAGATAAAGAAATAACCCTTCCCCTACAATATATTTTGCAGAAGAAGGGTTATGCCTATTTTTCAAGAAATATTGGATTTTTTGTTTTTGCATCAATGGTATAGGGCAATGAATAAGCTGGAACGAACTCCGAGCTTTGCACAAGCAGTTCCCTTATATCATCACCCGGTTTGAATTTCGCCTCGTTTGTCTTCAAAACATCGATTAGATCAGGGGTATAATCAACAAAAATATTCCCTCGCCCATCCACTACTAGATGGAGATCCCTTTGTGAAAAAGGACTTGTGACCGTGGGAGCTTCCTTCAGGCCCATCTTTTCATGATCGAGGGTAAAGACATCATCGGATAACCTTTCCTTGAATGGCGGGTATCCGTTGTTCTGCTGATAGGCTGTCAATCTTAATGAAACATCCTGAATCTTCTGGGCCATCCTGACATCCAGCAATTTCACAGTCGGATTTTTTTCAACATCGACTAGGATATATTGAAAAACACCTCCAGATTCATAGGCGTTATCCGGCGGTTCTGCCATGTACCTGGGAGAAATCTTAGAAAATTTAATGACATATTTTTGATAAATCGGTGTCTCGGCATCTTTCGTAACGATGGGCAATATGCCACCTTCGTCCTTTTGAAATTGATCGACGGCACTTTGGACGGATTGTATTTGCTCTTTATAAGGCAGCTGATTTTGCATTTTTTGCTTCTCCGGATATAAACAGCCGGATAATGATACAGTGATGGTTAATAAACATAATATTTTGAAAAAATTCTTCATCATTTCTCCTCACCTATCAAGTGGTTGGCCCGCTAAGAACAACGACGATGATGATCAAGCCGGCTAGTATCATAAGTATGTATGCGATGATTGCTGTCAAGCCTCTCCAAAAGCCTTTTAACTTATACCGGCTTAAGTAGATAAGAAATATCGAGATAACCATAAAGCCCATGGCGATGAAGGATATCCACATTTTTTGCAGAGCGGGTGTCATATATTTATCACTCCTTTTTCCAGAAATTATTATAACATACCAAATTACGTTAAAGGAATTAAATCATTGTCCAAACTGTGCATTTGTCACTTGAACGGCTTGAATCCCATCAATAATCGGGTTTTCCCCGCTTTGTTCCATCACCTTGAACCGAGACCTTTCATGAGTTGATTGCGTATCCAAAATTGAAACCAAGCAGCACTAGTGGAAGACTCAAACTGAATAATGACGGAGTTCAACGTCCACATTGTTCAAGCCATAAAAAAAGTAGACAAACTCGATTTTTCATCGAGTTTGTCTACAATGTGAGGACGGCCCTAAGGCTGTCTTTTGCGCAGATTCCAATTAAGCTTGAAGCGTTGGCAGCACTTCTTTAAACGCATTGATAACGGTATCGACTTCATCCAATTGAATCGTCAATGATGGCTCAATCCTAATCGTTTTGGAATTAATGAGCGTACCTGCCACTAAAATTCCTTTATCAAACAAGGCTTTTGAAAATTCATAGCCCACTTCGTCTTTATGGAACTCAATACCGATCATCAATCCTTGGCCGCGAATTTCCAAGACCTTGTCTTGGTGCTCGTTTGCCACTTCCCTTAAACCATTCAAGAAATATTCACCCACTTCTGCAGCACGCTCCGGTAATTTTTCTTCCAAAAGAACGTCGATCGTAGCTATGGCCGCAGCGCAAGCGAGTGGATTTCCGCCAAACGTCGTCGTGTGCATGAATGGATTGTCAAACCAGCTTTTAAACACTTTTTCATTGGCAACGACTGCACCAGCCGGCATCACCCCGCCGCCAAACGCCTTAGCCAAACAAATAATATCCGGAACAACATCATAGAGCTCGGAAGCGAACATTTTACCAGTTCGGCCCATACCAGTCTGGACTTCATCCAATATCAATAATGCATCATATTCGTCGCACAATGCCCGAACCTGTTTTAAATAATCTTGCGGAGGCAGGATGACCCCGCCTTCACCTTGGATAGGTTCCAACAGCACGGCAGCGACATCTTCACCGACCAGAGCACAACTTTCAAACGTTTTTCTCATCATATCCACATCACCGAACGGAACATGGCGCACACCTGGTATCAGTGGGATGAATGGTTTTCGGAACATGCCCTTCGCTGTGGCCGAAAGGGAACCAAGGCTCTTGCCATGAAATGATTTCGTCGTGGAAATGATCGTGAAGCGGTCACTATACATTTTAGCAAGCTTAAGCGCAGCCTCCACGCTCTCCGTCCCGCTGTTCGTAAAGAAGGAGTATTTAAGATCTCCCGGCGTGATATCGGCAAGGATCTTGGCTAGCATTGCCCGCAAAGGGTCAAGTAAGTCCTGGCTATGGAGGGCTTGTCTTTGCAATTGATCCGTGACTGCTTTCACGACTTTAGGGTTGCGGTGACCAACATTATAAATCCCGAAGCCCCCTAAACAATCAATATATTTCTTTCCATTTACATCCGTAAAGCAGGAATCCTGATCTGACCACTCAACAGCGGCGAATTGCGTGTCTTTTGTCACCGTCTTCCGATATTCCAAAAACCCAGGGTTTACATGATTACGGAAGTTCTCGACCGTTTCCCTCGTGACCCATTGGGCATCCTCTTTTGAAATTTCCTTTTGTTCGATTAATTGAAGCACTTTTTTAATATAGTCTTGAGTTTCCGATTGGGTAGCTTGAGTTTTTTTGCTTTCAACATTGATAGACATGTAATAATCTCCTTTTTGATAACTGTAGTGGTTGGATCATTTTAAATATTTCTGGTGAGATGTTAATGCTTACCTCCCTTTTTGCTTATATATATATAATTAAGCAAGAAGCATGCCAAGTTAAAAATCCTATGAATATCGTCATTTAGGTTAGAATCCCCTCCGAAACTATGCGAAAATGCATAGCTCTATTTCGGTTTGCATAATCGCCTGTATATTTGCATCTTCAAGAAAAAGCCATGGGACAAGCGACTGTAAATCGCTTGTCCCATGGCTTTCATTTAATAGGCATTTTTTTCGATTTTCCTGCTTTGTTCAGCCAGGACCTTTTGATACTTCCTGCTTACGGAAGATTGACTTATCCCTAGCGCTTTTGCCGCTTTCGTCGTCGTTTTGTACTGTTTCATGGCGAGCATGATCAGTTGCTCCTCGACGTGATCCATCGCTTCCTGAAGAGGCAGGATTCGCGTGATGATTGGTTTCGTTTGTTTAAAACCGCTCCCGACAGGAATGAATCGTTGGATGAAGTCGGCATCGATCATCTCTTCATCAGCAGAAACAACCAACCTCTCGATCATGTTCTGCAATTCCCGGATATTACCGGGCCATGTATACACCTCCAGGATGTTCAAGGCATCAGGGGAAAAGTGGTAGTTCCGTTGATACCTTTCATTCAATTTTTGGAGAAAATGAAAGGCAAGCGGCGGTATATCCTCTGGCCTTTCCCTTAAAGGCGGGACATGTATCGGAATGACATTCAGCCGATAGAACAAATCTTCACGGAACGTTCCCATTTCGACCATTTTTTCCAATCCTTTATTGGTGGCAGCAACGATTTGAACATCGATCGGGATCGGTGTCGTACTTCCAATCGGAATCACTTCCTGCTCCTGAAGGACACGCAGCAGCTTGACCTGAAGATGGATCGGCATGTCACCCACTTCATCAAGGAACAAAACGCCTTTATTGGCCTGTTGAAAATAGCCGACTTTCCCGTTTTTATCCGCTCCGGTAAAGGACCCTTTCGTATAACCGAACAATTCACTTTCAAGAAGGTTTTCCGGTATTGCGCCGCAATTTATCTTCAGGAAGGGCTGCTTCGACCGCCTCCCCATTTTATGAATGGCCTCGGCTATCACTTCTTTCCCAACCCCCGATTCCCCATTGATCAGAACGGTAGAGGAAAAATGAGCGATTTTCTTGATTTGGCTGATGATCTGTTCCATTTTAGGACTGGCAAAAATCAACTCTTTATAAAATTGATCTTGCTTTTTGAACGAATCCAATTCTTTTCTCATTTCATTCAATTCCGATTTCAATTGCGTCGTTTCGGTAATATCCCTTGATGCAATCACGATTCGTTCGATTTCCCTTTTTTCATTGAATACAGGCGTTCCGACGGAAAGGACTTTTTTATTCATTTTCGTATCTTGGACAATCGATACTTTCTTTTTTTGTTCAAGGACAAGACGGGTCACAGAAGGATTGAAAATCCCTTCATCCTCCAACTGCAAGAGATTCTTTCCGATATAATCCTTTAAATCCTTACCCCAAAAACCGGAAATGATGCTGTCACTATAACGAAGCAGCTCCCCTTTTTGATTAACGACCAGGATTTCATCATAAATATTCGCTAAAATGGCATTCAAGTCTTTATTTGAACTTTTTATCAATTCTATTTCCATCGCCATTTCCTCAACCATCGGTAAATCCTGAACGATGATGATCAGGCCTTCCACTTCTTTAGCATGGTTCAGAATCGGGCTATAATCGACAAGTACACTCATGACATCAGTGATTTCCAGCTGATTAAGAATACTGCCCCCGCTTGCAAACACGCTATGTATATGCTCTTTATTAAAGATGGTCTCAGCTGGTTCATTAAGAACCTGTTCAGCAGGCTTCTTGATCATTTTCAGGCCCGATTCATTGAAATTCACGATATTTTTTTCTTTATCCGCGACAAAGATCCCCATCGGAATAGAAGTTAATATGACCTTTAACAGGTCCAGGTTTTGTTTGCTGTCCTGCTTGAATAATTCCGCTAACACATCTTCCCTTTTGACATAACCGGTAAGCATGCCATCGTCGGTCTTGATCAGGACGATTGGTTCGCCAATAATTTGAAACAGTAGCGGCAAGGATATGTTCGGAGGCAATTTACAGACATTATCAATCGATAAGGCATACTGTAAAAGCTGTTCGACTGTTGTTATTCTTTCATTTAACGGCAAATCATCCATGCGGATATAGGCAAACACCTGATTATCCTTCATTAGAAAGAAGAAAGGTTCCTGTATCTCATGAATGTTTTGCTCTGAAAGTGCTGGCTGATCGATCGTGATCGTTATGAATGGTCTAATTTTATCATCCGGAATGGATAACACAGTTTCACTCCCCTTAAAGTAACCTAGTCTATATTTTAACATAATTCTGAATTGCTAGATAAAAAATAACCCATAACTTTTGATACCTCTTACACCTGTGCCTATTCAAGCCATAAGAAAAGGGCCATCCGCTGGCCCTTTTCATCTAAACGGACGACATTTTCAATCTTCCTCTCCCTATGATATGGAGAAGGAGATTCCTGTTGCAGCCATTATCACCCTACCTGGTCAATCGTCATAATAATCAGTAAACTGAATCGTTGCGTCTAGGGCCAATAATTTCCTGGTACGCCTTTTTTGGTTTAAGCGACCACACCATTTCCTCTACATGCATGCACGGAAGCCGCTTACCAAATTCTTGATCCAAAAACGAATAGGACATTGATATGAACGCTGCTGCTGAACGTCTTAAATGGGAACGGCTGCCTCCCTAATCAGGAAAGTCGATTCACTGTGCCTCTTCAAAACTGAATAACGGAGGGGATTCCGTAAACCATTTCGTCCGGTAAGAAAGATACACGATCCCTATCCCTGCCCAGACTGTCCCCAGAATCAAGGAGCTCATTTCAAGATTAAGCCATAGGATGAACACCGATGCCCCGCCAATAATAGGGAGCAGCATATTGGCAAGAAATCCTTTGACCGTGTGAAAACTTTTGTTCCTGATGGCATGGACGATTACGCAAATATTCACGAAGGTGAAAGCCATCAGCGCTCCGAAATTGATCAGCGATGTAGCCGTAACCAGATCAAGGAATAAGGCAACCAGCGAAATGGCTCCGACAAAGATGACATTAAAAAATGGCGTATTGTATTTTGGATGGACAAATCCGAAAAGCTTTTTTGAAATCATCTGGTCGCGCCCCATCACATATAACAACCTTGATACACTGGCATGTGAAGCAAGACCGGAGGCAAGGGTGCCGCATAGTGTGCCAGCAAGGAATATCGATTGGAATAGCTTCCCGCCTACGAAAAGTGCTATTTCCGGGGAAGCTGCTTCCGGATCATTGAAACGGGAAACATCGGGAAAGAATAGCTGGGTGAAAAATGCAGCTGCCACAAATAAAACCCCTCCGATGAGAGCCGTCAAAAAAATGGCCCGCGGAATCGTTTTGGCTGGATTGGGTGTTTCTTCCGATAATGTCGTGACAGCGTCGAACCCCAAGAAGGAAAAACAAAGGATCGTAGCACCCGCTATGAGCGTCGACGTTTCCAAATGAGGTCCGATGAACGGCTGAAGCGAGGAAACGTCTCCGGTACCTTCACCATGCATGACCCCCTTGATGACAAGTGCCACGAAAATGATGATGACGAGAATTTGAAAAAAAACAAGGAAGCTATTGAAGTTTGCAGCGAAATTTACATTGAATAAGTTAATTCCAGTCATTAACAAGACAAATGCCACCACCCATATCCATGGGGCTACTTCCGGAAAAAGTGCCGTTAAGTATATTTTTGTTAAAATCGCATTCACCATCGGTAAAAATAAGTAATCAAGCATCGATGACCATCCGACAAGGAAACCTAAATGCGGATTGATCGTTTTTTGTGTATACGTATAGGAGGACCCGGCCTGAGGATAAATTTTCACCATTTTCCCATAGCTGGCTGCCGTAAACAGCATGGCCACCAAAGCAATGACATAAGCGGTCGGCACATGTCCTCCCGTTAATTCGGAAACGATCCCGAATGTATCAAAGACGACCATCGGCGTCATGTACCCAACACCAAGCAAGACGATTTGCCATAAGTTTAAAGACCTTTTCAGTTTACCTGTTTGCATGTATCATGCCCCTTCCCTTTTTTTCGAGAAAAATCGACCAGCTTCTCCGTTCATTTCAAAAAATTTCTTGGTTATATTACACTCAGCAATTTTCATACCAAAAAAAATAGTCGCTATTTAACAAAAAATAAGGAAATATAGAGAATGTTTCATGCAAACTTGAATAACCTATTCATTTTTTCATACTTTCAGGGAAGTTTTTTTTCCACAAAAAAAGCAGAAGATATTAAGATATCTTCTGCTCATTTGACTAAATCCCCCGTGCCGAGGTCAAATTACTAGTTTACTTTCGTTGCATTGTATGCTGATACATGGCAAGACGCATCATCGAATGCCTAATTAATTGAAATTCTTTTATGAAAGCAGCAAAAAAAGGGAAAATCCTACTGCCTGTTATCCAAAATGTTGTATAGTTCTTCCATTTCATTCGTTTTTGAACGATTCATCAAAAGGTCAACTGCACTTTTCACTTCTTTTCCATTGAATAAAACATGGTACAGGGCTTCAGTAATCGGCATATTGACTTCGTATTTCCGGGCTAGCTGGTAGGCGGCTTTAGTGGTTCTGACCCCTTCGACCACCATTCCCATGCTTTCCAATACTTCATCCAGTTTCTTTCCTTTACCAAGCATATTCCCTGCTCTCCAATTTCGGGAATGAACGCTTGTACAAGTGACGATCAAATCACCTATTCCAGCTAATCCTGAAAAAGTAAGTGGATTGGCACCCATGGCCACTCCTAAACGGGAGATTTCTGCCAAACCACGGGTCATTAAGGCAGCCTTTGCATTATCACCATAGCCTAACCCGTCGGTAATTCCTGAAGCCAAGGCAATGATGTTCTTCAGGGCTCCGCCAATTTCAACACCAATCAAGTCGGGATTCGTATAAACGCGGAAATTGTTGTTGATGAAAAGATCCTGAGCTTTTTCTGCCGCCTTCATATTTTTTGAAGAAACGGCAACTGTCGTTGGATGACGGAGACTGACCTCTTCCGCATGGCTTGGTCCCGAAAGAACAACGATATCCTTCAGCCAATCCGGAGAAGAGACTTCTTCGATCATTTCAGAAATACGCAGCAGGGAGTCCGGTTCGATCCCCTTACTTACATGCACAACTGTCAATGGTTTATCATGGGCCGCTTCGATCTGCCCAAGAACTTCCCGGTATGCTTTGGTCGGCACAGCCAAAATGATCATTTCAATTCCGACCAACGCTTCCTTGATGGAAGAATAGCCTTTAATCCCTTTAGGCAATTCAATCCCAGGCAAGTATTTTTCATTCGTATGATGTTGGTTTATTTCTTCAATTTGCTTCGGATTATGTCCCCATAATCTCACTTCATGCTGGTTATCAGCTAATACCATCGCTAAAGCAGTGCCCCAGCTACCTGCACCAATGACTGCGATGCTTTCTTTTGCTTTCACCATTGTATGACTCCCTTTACTATTTTCTTTGGCGCCCAAAAATCCGAATTGGTGTTCCTTCGAAACCAAAGGCATCCCTAATTCGATTCTCTAAAAATCTTTCATAGGAGAAATGCAATAACTCAGGATCATTAACGAATACAACGAAAGTAGGCGGCTTGATCGCTACCTGGGTCGTATAGTAAATTTTCAAGCGGTTCCCATTATGGGTTGGCGTAGGGTTCATCGCCACGGCATCCATGACCACTTCATTCAATACGTTTGTCTGAACTCGAATGGCATGATTCTCACTAGCCTGATCGATGACCGGAATCAATGTATGCGTCCGCTTTTTAGTCAATGCAGAAAGATAGATGATCGGCGCATAATCCAGGAATAGGAAGTGGGCACGGATTTTTTCTTCAAAATCCTTCATTGTCTTTTCATCTTTCTCGATCGCATCCCATTTATTGACGACGATGATGACCGCCCTGCCTGCTTCATGGGCATAACCGGCAATTTTTTTATCCTGCTCGCGAATGCCTTCTTCAGCGTTCAATACGACAAGAACGACGTCTGAGCGTTCAATCGCCCGTAACGCACGAAGTACGCTGTATTTTTCCGTACTTTCATACACTTTCCCTTTTTTCCTCATTCCAGCGGTATCAATGATGACATACTCTTTACCGTTATATTTATAAGGAGAATCGATCGCATCACGGGTCGTACCCTCAATTTCACTTACGATAACGCGATCTTCACCCAGCAATGCATTGACCAATGATGATTTGCCTACATTCGGCCTTCCGATCAAGCTGAATTTGATGACATCGTCAGCATAATCCTGGCCGCTGAAATTAGGGAAGTGCTTCGCTGCTTCATCCAGCAAGTCTCCGAGCCCAAGTCCGTGTGACCCGGAAATCGGGAATGGATCCCCAAAGCCTAACGCATAGAAATCATAAATTTGATCTCTCATTTCTGGATTATCAACTTTATTAACCGCAAGGACAACCGGCTTTCTCGACTTATAAAGAATTTTGGCTACCTCTTCATCAGCAGCCGTAACCCCTTCACGGCCATTCGTCATAAAGATTATCACATCGGCTTCATCGATGGCAATTTCAGCCTGCTGGCGAATTTGTTCAAGGAACGGCTCATCACCGATATCGATTCCGCCTGTATCAATAATGTTAAAATCATGTGTCAACCATTCACCTGAACTATATATCCTGTCACGTGTCACTCCTGGAACGTCTTCGACAATCGAAACCCGTTCTCCCACTATTCTATTAAAGATCGTCGATTTACCTACGTTCGGACGACCGACAATCGCAATTACCGGTTTTGGCATTGCTATTCACCCTTTCTGCTACTATATCTCTGTCAAAGTCACGAAATCCAGGAATGCATGCACTACTTGCATTGCATTATTGTTTTTCATTATTTCCTACTTCAAGGAAAAGACTGTATCCATCATCATATAAAGGAAACTTCCATCAGGACTACATGCACAACTGATGATCAGTTAAACGTATCAAGGATTTACAGGCAAGTTCGTTCACTTTCTTTACATGAACCGACTGCATGCTAAAACATGATTATATACAGCCCAAAAAAAATGAAGAAAGCTCTCAAGCATGTGCTTCCTTATTAATTGCTTAGAGCACTTTACGATTTATCTACAGACCTCTAACTACCCTATAGTACCAAATTTCGCGCCAATCAACAATGATTGTATAAATAAAAGCCTCCCATTCCAATTTACTCCATTTAATAGGCATCATTGGGATAAAACACGAGAAAGGATCCTCCTCCCCTTGTTCACTGATTGAAGTTCTCTTTTCTCTGTTTCGATAAAAACCTCGATTGGGAAGCTGAATATACATATTGGCCAACAAGCTCCAACATCCGCCAAAGTACGTTTGCTCCCAGAATCAGGGCTGCATCATCATGCCAAGCGAATGCCAAGGCCACATATGGGAAAGAGTGATAAACCAGTAAAACAGAATATATGATATCCCCCATTATTAAACCAATTAAAAGGGCAAACAAGCGATGTTTCCAATTTTTAAAAAGTAATAGGATAAGATAATTCAAAAAGAGGCACAAGAGGTAGGAGGGGTTGATAATGAGCCATATCGGGTCTAGCAAAGAAAAAAGTTGAAAACTTGCATAGGCGAGCGTAACGATAAGACAGCCGCTGATCAACTCCATGATTTTGAAAATCGATTGCTTCCTGATATACACACACAGTATTAAGAATAGGTAGAGTCCGCTCACATGCATGGAAAGCAAGGAAATCTCCAACTTATATCCAGCTAATAGCATGACTGCCAACAGATGAAACAAAAAATCAAACCGATATGGCACCGTTTTCGGAATAAAAAACATGACAATGACCCAAACTATCCAAGACAACCAATAAAACAATATTCCATCCATACAGCATCCCCCTCTAGGAAACATTATGGCTCATTTTTTTAAGGTATAAACGTAATGTCCTGCAATTATTGGGGCTTTCTAAGCATTCCATTCACAATTCCGTTCGGTCATTTTTAAATTAAGGAGGTGGAAACATGGGCAAAGATCGCCAGGAGAAGAAGTTGAAACAAAGTAAGCGGGTGGAGTCCGATAGGGATCAATCCTTGAATCATAAAGGGGCCACGAGTATGGAAGGCCCCGAAGAGGCACGAAAAAGGAATAGCTAGGCATATATGAACGAAAAAAAGAAGCATCTCAAAGCTCATTCCCATTGAGGTGCTTCTTTCTATGGCTATCATCTTGCATAGGCGGAGCAATCGATTCCCCTTTGCGTTAACCAATGGTAGGTATTTCCTGAAATGATCATTTTCGATTTCCTTAATTCGCCGATATTTCGGCAGCCGAGTGCAGTCATGATGATTTTTATATCTTCATGTATGTAGGTTATTTCTTTAATTAATTGTACAAGGCCCAACTCTTTATGCAACTTGAGAAAATGACCGGCCAAACCGACCCCTCTCGCTCCTAAAGCGAGGCATTTTGTGATTTCCAGAGAATTACGGATGCCGCCGGATCCAATCACCGAAAGTTCAGGTGAAACTTTAACCGCTTCCACAATCGAAGCAGCCGTAGGAATGCCCCATTCATTAAAGTATCCGAGTACTTTCGCTCTTCTTTCATTCTCGATTTTAGCAAAGTTCGTGCCGCCAAAACCGCCTACATCAATGATTGAAACACCAACGGAAAGCAATTGATCCACCGTTTCCTTACTCATTCCAAAACCGACCTCTTTTACAATGACAGGAATTCCGATGCTGCTAGTGATTTTTTCTATTCTTGACAGGGTTCCGGAAAAATCCCTATCTCCTTCAGGCATCGTCAGCTCCTGTATCGTGTTGATGTGAATCTGCAGGGCATTTGCCTGAATCATGTCGCTTGCTCGCTTCGCTTGGTCTACAGTTGCTTCACCGCCAAGATTGCCAATCAGCACACCGTCGGGATTCTCCTGTCTGACCACTTTGAAAGATGCCTGCTGGGCAGGATCCTTGATTGCAGCCATCTGCGAACCGACCGCCATGGCGATTTTCGTTTCCCTTGCAGCTATGGCAAGATCACCATTCAATTTTTCCGTTTCAGCGCCCCCGCCTCCGGTCATGGCATTTATAAAAATTGGCGAACTTAATTCAAGTTCGCCAATTTCTGCTGTGAGGGTCACGTTATTCAAAGAAATTCCTGGTAAGCTTTGGTGAATAAACGAAATATCTTCCAGTCCGGAGTTATGCTGCTGACCTGTTTTTAGCGCAAATTCTATATGATCTAATTTTCGTTTTTCTCTCTCCAAGGCTATCACCATTATTATCTTATTTTAGTTTTTTCAATTGATCCCCAATCATTTCACCTAGCTGAAAACCCTTTGTTTCTTCAGGAAGTTCATAGTTTGATGTGTTGTAATTAGAGGACTGAGGTTCTTCAAGTTCTTTTATGCTCAATGATAAACGCTGTTCCGTTTCATTGACATCCAAAACCTTCACCTCGACGGATTGCCCTTCCTTCAGTACTTCCTGTGGTGTGGCAATATGTTTATGCGATATTTGCGAGATGTGAACAAGCCCTTCTACCCCAGGGAAAATCTCGACGAATGCACCGAAAGAAACAAGGCGCTTGACGATTCCCGATTGTGTAGATCCTTTTGCTGCCTTATCGGCAATGCCTGCCCACGGTCCTGGAAGGGTATCCTTGATGGAAAGCGAGATCCTCTCATTATCACGATCAATGGAAAGCACCTTCACTTGTACCTTATCGCCTTCGGAAACGACATCGGACGCTTTATCGACATGCTGGTGTGAAAGCTGGGAAATGTGGACAAGGCCGTCCACGCCTCCGATATCGACGAATGCCCCAAAATCGGTGATCCTTTGGACGACACCCTCAAGCACTTGCCCGCTTTCAAGATTATCGAGTACATTTGCCTTTTGTTTTTCCTTTTGATCTTGGACTACCGCACGATGTGAGAGAATTAAGCGATTCTTGTCTTTCTCAAGCTCAACGATCTTGAATGTTAAAGTTTTGTTTTTGTAATCAGAAAAGTCTTCAACGAAATAGTCTTCTACTAGAGAAGCCGGAACGAAACCACGTACGCCTAGATCCACAACAAGTCCGCCTTTGACGACATCTTTCACTTCTGCCTCAAATACGTCACCATTTTCAAACTTCAATTCCAGGTCATCCCATGCCTTTAGTGCGTCGATTTTACGTTTTGATAGAATGAGAGCTTCTTCTTCCACTTTAATAACTTCAAGCTCCAATACATCCCCTTCCGAAACGGCATCTGATGCCTTTTCGACATGAAGGCTGGACAGCTCACTGATAGGGATGATTCCATCAGTCTTACTGTTCTCAACATCGACAATGACCTGCTTTTCTTCTACCTTTGAAACGGTTGCTTTCACTTGATCCCCAACTTTGTAATTGTTCACTTCTACCTGGTTCATATCTTCTGTCATTACTAACTCCTCCTTAACCCATGACTGATCAGCAATCTTCCTCTTCATCGGCCACATATTTTATTTAAGTGGTTCAATAAAAACACTTTCCTAATAAAGATAAAAAAACAGTTTTTTTAGAATAATCAGGTTATATCCTTTTTCATCGCCAATAAGGAACATTGCCCCCTATTTTATAAATTCCAACAAAATCAGAAAATTGTCAAGTATGAAGAACTATTTATGCTCGGAAATCAATTTCCCGATACGGTCCATGATGATCTTTGTCGCTTCATCGGCTGAAATCTTCTGTTCCCGATATTCGTTGAAATCGATGGGAGGACCGTAAACCACCTTCAATGGCCGTAAAAACTTATAGGGGCCGATGATTGCACAAGGTATGATCACGGCATCAGATCGCAATGCGAAAAAACCAGCACCTGCCAAGCCTTCTCCCAATTCACCAGTTTTACTTCTGGTTCCTTCGGGAAACAGCCCGAGGACCTTGCCTTCCTTCAGAAGCTTTAAACCCTTCCTGAGCGATTCCCGGTCACTGTTGCCCCGCTTGACCGGAAAAGCATTCACCCTAGGTAATATACCCTTTAAAACAGGAGCTTGAAACAACTCTTCCTTCGCCATGAAATGTATATCGCGAGGTGATGTCATGCCAACTACGGGCGGATCCAAATTATCAATGTGATTGGAGCAGATCAAGACACCGCCCTCTTTAGGGAAATGTTCCTTTCCTAAGGTTTTAACCCTATAAGCAGGCGTTAAAACGCCTTTTACAACGTTTTTGGCAAATGTGTAAAAATCCAATTTATCTTTTCCTCTCTTCTATTAAAGACATGATACTTTCGGCCACCTCTTGAATTGATAAGGAAGTCGTATCGATTTCGATGGCATCCGCTGCCTTTTTCAAGGGCGATACTTCACGTTCGGAGTCCAGCTTATCCCTTGTTGCAATTTCTTCCCTCAGCTTTTCGATATCGGAAGGGAAACCTTTCACTACATTTTCCTGGTGTCGCCGTTGGGCCCTTTCCTCTACAGACGCAATCAGGAAAACCTTCACTTCAGCGTTTGGCAGCACATGCGTGCCGATATCCCTTCCATCCATGACGACGCCGCCGTTTTCGCCAAAGATTTGCTGCCTGCGCACCATTTCTTCGCGAATGCTCCGGTGCTTCGCCACTTCCGATACAGAGCCAGTCACTTCATTGTTTCTGATTTGGGCTGTCACGTCCTCATGATCCAAGAATACCAGCTGTCCCTTTTCACTCGTCCTTAATTCTATTTCCGTATCGATGAGCACTCCAAAAAGAGCTTGTTCATCATTGAGGCGAACCTGTTGATTAAGAGCCTTAAAGGTAAGGGCCCTGTACATCGCGCCTGTATCCACATATATGTAATTGAACTTTTCTGCGACAATTTTAGCAACCGTGCTTTTTCCAGCCGCAGCTGGCCCATCGATTGCAACTGATAATTTTTTTTCCATAAATCCTCCCAAGAATCCTACAATCATGCTGATTAGTTATTACACTTTCATTTTATCACAAATGGCTGGAAAATCATTAATAAAAGGAAGCGTACAATCAAAATCCCCTATGAATCCTCCCACCCCGATAGTTTTCCGATCATCGCAACTCCTCATACAAAAAAAAAGCGGATCACCGCTTTATTTTGTAATCCCATTGAACGTTTCAATGATTTTCGTATAATTATTGCTGGTAACGCCTTCATATTTCGAAAGCTTGGTCAAATCAAAGATTTGGTCCTCCCTGCTTAATAGGAACTGGAATAAGAATAAGCAGGCCAATTGGATGAGAATCACTTTAATTAATATTCTTTCAAATGTTTTCATGCTCCGCCCCTTCCATACTGATTATATTAGCAGTATGGGTGGAATCGCCGGTTTTCATTCAACCCCGTCATGCGTACAACCCTTTTTTCTTTAAATCGACCTGCTTTTCAAAAATGAATCGCATTAATGTTTGTACATCATTTTTTGACGGCTCAACAAATTGGACATGCAAAAGCATATTGCCAAGATCCTTCTCCGTCACTCGGATGACTTTGCTTTTTAAACGTAAGTAATGGATTTCCCCCGATTTAAGCGTTAGCACCAGCCATAGGTATATCTGTGAAGCCGATTGGATGGTTGCCCCTTTCAAAAGCCTTATCGATGCTCCGCCGGCACTGATATCCTCCGTTAATGCTCGAAAGGGGGTAAACTCGGCATGCTCAGGATGGAGGGCAGCATCAAGCGTTACATCCTGACGAACGTACTGCCTTCGTTGAATTTTCACAAACGTGTCCAAATGGGGCAGGGAGAGCTGTATCATCGGTATCCTGCCTTTCACTTTTCCCAGGACTTCGGAATCAAACATATAAACCGCCTGCTCCTCATTTGAAAACGTGACGTTCAGCTGAGTCCCGTCCATCAGGAAGGCAATTTTTCCAGTTTCTAAATGGATGGGAAAATCTATATAAACAAAACCAGGCTCCATCTCGACAACCATACATTTGAACTTTTCCTTCTGGGCGGAGTACTTTTGTTCGAGCATTAATATATCACCAATTTTAATCATCACGTTCCACTTCCTTCATGATGTAATGGAATTTGGTTAACGAAATCCCATTGCCCATCAAATTTCCCATTTAATCCAAAAATCGTTTCTATTATTATGTCATGAAATGAGAAAAAGGGAAAGTGACTAGGCACATTTCCCCATTTAAAATCGAAATTAGACATACAATCAGATTAAATTTTCATATACGGGCTCCGAATTCTTCAATTTTTCCACTTTTTCTTCTTGACCAGTATCGGCATTAATGAAAATACGGTATGTATCTTCCTTAATCGTGCCAAGAAATTCATAACAGAGAACCTCTTTGCCGATATCATTGATGATCAGCGCCTTACCCTCTTCCATGATCTTAACATTTTGATTGATTTTATCCCTTGCTTCTTTCGCGGGTATCTTTGGAGTTCCGATTTCCCTCGTTTTATGTGATCTTAAATACTCATCCGCCGAGAATCCGATCACGGCTCCGTCATCCAAGGCGATCTTCACCTTGACTGAATCCGGATAAATCTTGACCCCATTCTCTGATGACACGAAATTCAGCAAAGCGATGTTATCATACTGGGCACTTTCAAAGAGTTCAAGCGAACTGAAGTCATGTTCTTTAAGAAATTCCGCCGCTTTTGTATAGGCTTGATTCAAATCAATATTGGTTTTGTTCACATCCCTATTGTTGATATACCAAATCGGGTAACCGCCTTTTTTTGTCAAATCCATATTCAATTCGCTATTGGAATCTTTATTCAGGATGCTGACGCTATAAAAGCCATAATCAGAACCTTTTCCATTTTCCTCCACATTCACTTCCACATTCCCGCTTTTTGAATGTGCATATCTCTTCGCAGTCTCGATCGCTTCTTTTTTAGTGATCGTTTTCCCCTGCAAATTCTTGAAGTTTTCATCCCTTTGTTGGGTTGAGGTGAAGGTCGGGTTCATTTCATTCGCTTCCCCATACCCTGAAACTTTTTTCTCCACGGTCTTTAGTCCATCAATGATCGTGTTATCCGAATTTTCCTTTCCGGTCGCTAGGGCCATTTCAACATCCATCCATCTTAAATGGTTTTTAAGGACGAGATATTGAACCTTCCTCAATTCACCCTGGATATCTCCTGCCTGTGCATACAGGGATTGTAAAGTCGAATATTCCTGATCATTCAATGGTTCTTTTTCAAGGTCACGTACAGCTGTTTTATAACTGAAATCCGCAATCTTCGATAAAAATTCTTCCGTCTTATTAAAAGGAAGCAGGGTCAATGGCAGCTGCCCGACATCGCTTTGTGCTTCGGAAGTGATGCGCCATACATCCGTCAGTGCTGGGCTTAATGAATATCGTGAATTCATTGCCAATGTACCGCCTACCTTATCGTGCAATAAATCTACTTGGTAGCTTAAATCATGAAAGGCTCGCTGATAAGTGTTTTCCGCATTGATTAAGATTGCGTTTTTTTCCTTATGTTCTTGATAGCCCCAGAATGCAGTTCCTCCAACACCTACAACAAGCAGGGCAATGACTATATTCCTGATCATGTACCTTCACCTCTTTACTTACAAAAGATATGTTTTCCGATTTTTTTAATTTGCGGCCTCGACCAAATCCATTTGCTTGTTGCCGTTTCAGGATTAAAGTAATATTCGGCATTGCCGCTCGGGTCCCATCCATTAATGGCATCCACGACAGCTTCTTTTGCCCGTTCGTTCGGGGTCAGCCATATTTGCCCATCCGCAACAGCCGTAAAGGCTCCAGGTTCAAAGATCACGCCTGAAATCGAGTTAGGGAAAGCAGCGCTTTCGACCCTGTTTAAAATGACCGCTGCAACGGCCACCTGTCCAGTATACGGCTCGCCACGCGATTCTCCATAGACCGCATTGGCCATCAACTGTATGTCATTCTGCGAATACCCTCCAGGAAGATTGGCTGAAGTGCCTGGCTTTGCAGGTTCCTTGCCTGCATTGGCGTTTCCTCCACCTGACTTGGAATCATTCCCATTGCCTTTCACCTTTACCTGCTTATCAATATCTACCCCGCCATAATAAGTGAACTCGTTCCCTTTATTAATCTGATCGTGGACGAATTGTTTATTGAAGTTGGAGGCATTCGTCAACTTCTTTTTTGTCGTGGTGCCTCCAAGGCCATCGACCGGCAGCCCGAAATCTTGTTGAAAGTTTCGGAGTGCCCAATAAGTGCCCCATCCATAGACCCCATCAATCTTTCCATGATAGTAACCGATGTTTTGCAAGCGTGCCTGAAGTTCGATGACATCATCTCCAACCGCACCTTTTTGAATGATTTGGCTCGAAAAGGCATTTGTTCTTGTTTCCGGGTAAATTCCGAAACCTATTGTTATACACGAAAACAGCAAAAGCCATTTCCATTTTGACGAAATTCCTTTCATCAAAAACACTCCTCTTTTTCTTGAATTAATGTAATTCTATTTTCTTCTTAACTGTCTTTTTTATTCCAATCCATAAAAAAAACGGAGCGGGCAAAATATGCCAGCACTCCGTTTTGATAATAATGGTCATTTACTTATAAATTGATTCCGGGACAGTTTTTCTGCATGGAAATCTGATAATAGACGGGCCTTTTTCACTTTTTTCATCCCTAACCACCAAAGGTAGATCATAAAGGGCATTATGAAGTATATCCAAAATTTCTGCGACACTAAAATATAGTCATACACGCCATGTAATGCTATCGGGACGATCAATGCCAAAAATAAATAAAATCTATTATTTGAGGATGAAAATTTCGCCTTGCCCAAATAGTACCCCATTATGACACCAAACAAGGCATGACTGGATACAGGAAGCACGGCTCTGATAAAAGCATGCTCCACTCCATTTGCCAGCAAATATAAGATATTCTCCATCGTGGCAAATCCCAGCGATACGGCCGCACCGTACACGATCCCGTCATAGGGTTCATCGAAGGCTACATGCTGGTAAATAACATAAATGAGGATGAACCACTTGAAGAATTCTTCAAGCAATGCTGCCCATAAAAAAGCATTTGCTAAGTCCGTATTCAAAATATGCTCCGTTTCAAGCACATACTGTATGAACATGATCGGCAAAACGAGAAAGACGCCGAATAAAAATGTTTTGACCACAACCGATATCGGTTCGGTTTCATATTGATCCTTCAAATAAAAATAGCTGAGAAGCGCCAATCCTGGCGCAATAGCCGCAGACAACATGACCAGCATTAGCTGACCCTCTTTTCCTCTTCTTTTCCTTAATCGTACCACGTAATGCCGAAAAACTGAATCCAAGAATCGAGTCTTCCAGCATTTATTTTAACGCGTCAGTACTTAAAGAAGGTTTCATCTACTGCGTTTTCACTTGCCAGCACGACAGCCAACTTGATTCTTGCCTTCTTGCTATCATAATCGGCACCCAAAATCACGCCGCGCTGCTTCAAATCAAAGGCGCTGCCTTCATAATCATAGGCTGGGTAAACCTTGCCTTCTTCAGCGCTTGTGGTCATGACGATCGCGATCCCTTGATCGATCGCAGATTGAATCGATTCCACCATCTCCGGCGTAACCTGACCCCTTCCCACACCCTCAAGAACGATCCCCATCGCACCGTTCTGGACTGCCGACTCGATAAAAATCCCATCGGCTCCTGTATGGCATTTGATGATATCCACTCTCGGAATGCGATTTTGGGTCTGATAATGCTCCCTATGTAAAGGTTTTTGATAGATGCTGACGACATCGTTATCAATGATGCCCAAATACCCGTAGCCAAAGGATTCGAACCCTTGCAAATTGGAGGCATGCACTTTTTTCACGTATTTTGCTGAATAAATCCGCTCGTTAAATACGACAACCACACCCACATCCTTGAGAAGCTCGCTAGCAGCACATAATATCGAATTCCTTAAATTCGAATATACATCCGTACCGACTTCTTTTGGAGAGCGCTGTGATCCGGTTACCACAATCGGGCGCCGATCATTATTCGTGATATCAAGGAAATATGCCGTTTCCTCCAATGTATCGGTTCCGTGAGTCACGACGATCCCGGTAACTTCCGGGTCCTCCAACTCCTTCTGGATGGCAAGTCTTAGCTGTTCCATTTTCCCAAAAGACATGGACATGCTCGATATCTGGAAAAGGTCAACCACTTTAACCTCGATATCGTTGGGTAATTCGCAAGTTGAAGCCAATTCCTGCCCGCTTAACGCACCAGAAGCCAGCATTCCGTTTGTCGTTTCTTTACTGGCAATGGTTCCGCCAGTCGTTATTAATGATATTTTCTCCATACTCCTGTAAGCTCCTTTTCATTCCGTTTCATTTTCTTTAACGGTCAAATGATTGGCGATCAAGCCTCCATGGAATCTGCCGTTTTCAATGAAGATTTCGTTAGCATTATTGCCTGCCGCAAGAACTCCGGCAATATAGATTCCTTTAACGTTCGTCTCCATCGTTTCTTCGTCATAATCCGGCCTTCCCGTAACCTTATCAATATTTATGCCCATAGAAGCTAAAAAGGAATGGTCAGGATGGTATCCGGTCATCGCAAACACGAAATCATTTTTTATCGCCTTTTCCTCTTCGCCTACATGATATATGACGCGATCTTCCGTGATTCTGTCGACATTCGTACCAAATTCCATCTTGATTGTTCCATTGCGGACCAATGCTTCGAATTCAGGGAGTATCCAGGGCTTGATGCTTGGGGAATACACGGTACCCCTATAGAGCACTGTCACTCTTGCACCGGATTTGACCAGCTCAAGCGCCGCATCCACACTTGAGTTTTTACCGCCGATCACTGCCACATCACAATTAAAGTAAGGGTGGCCTTCCTTGAAATAATGAAACACTTTCGGAAGCTGTTCGCCGGGAATGCACATATAATTCGGGTGATCATAGTATCCCGTTGCGACAATCACCTGCAAGGCTGAATAGTCGCCTTTAGAAGTCTTGACGGAAAATTTCCCATCTTCCCGTTTCTCCACCTTTTCCACTTTTTCGAATGTATTGACACGCAAATCTTTCCTTCTGACAACCTCCCGATAATAGGCCATCGCCTGGCTGCGGACCGGTTTCCGGTTTTCGATAATAAAAGCAGTATCTCCGATTTCCAATTTCTCGCTTGAGCTGAAAAAGGTTTGATGTGTCGGGTAACGATAAATCGAATCCACCACATTGCCTTTTTCAATGATCAGGGACTGTATTCCCGCGTCTTTAAGCGCGATTGCAGCAGCCAATCCACAAGGGCCCCCACCTATGATAATGACTTCTTCCACATTCATTTTCACTCCACTGCCTTTCCATACACTTTGTAATTCGTTCATCTAAAATAAAAACTCCTATCAATACATGATAGGAGTTTTTACAAATCATTTCAATGATAAAGCAATGAACATGACTTCTTCTATGAGCATGCCTGATTGGAATCTTTTAGATCCAACCGCGGAAGCGTGAAGCTTCAGCCATTTTCCTTACACCGATCATATAGGCGGCAAGGCGCATATCAACTCGTCTTGATTGTGCAAGTTCATAAATATTGTTGAAAGACTTGACAAGGATTTTTTCCAATTTCTCGTCCACTTCTTCTTCAGACCAGTAGTATCCTTGATTGTTTTGTACCCACTCGAAGTAAGAAACCGTCACGCCGCCAGCAGAGGCCAGGACATCAGGAACGAGCAGGATGCCACGATCCGTTAGGATTTGTGTCGCTTCAATTGTCGTAGGTCCATTTGCTGCCTCGACCACGATCGAAGCTTTGATATCCGC
The DNA here is from genome assembly GCF_037992945.1 of Peribacillus sp. FSL E2-0218. Classification (NCBI taxonomy): domain Bacteria; kingdom Bacillati; phylum Bacillota; class Bacilli; order Caryophanales; family Bacillaceae; genus Peribacillus; species Peribacillus sp. FSL E2-0218. Next base: position 3,141,127 of record NZ_CP150304.1, read on the forward strand.
AGCATTTTCTTCGGTGATTTGGTTTTCGATTGCAGCAGGAACTAAAATATCACATTCCAGCTCAAGCAACTCTTTATTCGAAATGGTGCTTTTAAACAATTTGGTTACGGTTCCGAAACTATCTCTCCGGTCAAGAAGATAATCGATATCAAGACCTTCAGGATCATGAAGGGCACCGTATGCATCGGAAATCCCAATTACCTTAGCACCGGCATCATGCATGAATTTAGCTAGGAAGCTACCGGCGTTACCGAAACCTTGAATGACGACCCGCGCTCCTTTAATATCGATGCCGCGCTTCTTGGCAGCTTCATTGATGCAAATCGTTACACCCTTGGCCGTTGCAGATTCACGTCCATGTGAACCGCCAAGGACAAGGGGTTTGCCTGTAATGAACCCAGGTGAGTTGAATTCATCCATGCGGCTGTATTCATCCATCATCCAAGCCATGATTTGAGAATTGGTAAAAACATCCGGTGCCGGGATATCTTTAGTCGGCCCGACAATTTGGCTGATTGCGCGAACATAGCCCCGGCTTAGCCTTTCCAGCTCTCGGAAGGACATATTACGAGGATCACAAACGATACCGCCCTTACCTCCGCCGTATGGCAAATCCACGATACCGCATTTTAAGCTCATCCAGATGGATAATGCTTTCACTTCACGTTCCGTTACATTTGGATGGAAACGGATACCGCCCTTTGTCGGCCCTACGGCATCATTATGCTGTGCCCTATAACCGGTGAAGATTTTTACCGTGCCATCATCCATGCGGATTGGCATTTTCACTGTTAATAAGCGCAAGGGCTCCTTCAATAGCTCATAAACTTCCTCCGGGTAACCAAGCTTGTCCAAAGCTTTATGTATGACAGTTTGAGTGGACCTCAATACGTCATGTTTTTCCTCTTCATTTACATGGCCATTGCCTTTTGCCGATTCCATTAAAAGTACCTCCTAGAAAATCTCATCCATATATTAAAATATAATAAACAAATAGTCCTCTTCATGGCTAGTATACACCTTCGTTATATTTATGCAAGAGTAAAAACGGGAAAATTAAAGTTGGAAATATTCAAAAAATGAAACCGTTATCATAGCGATTGTTTCCCCAATCATTTCTCCATCCAGAAGGTGAGGCAAATAAGGCAAATCGCTCGGTTTTCTTCGATGTGCCTTCCTTGCCTCCTTCTTTTTTCCGTTATCTAAAGTGTGAAATCAAAACATCTATCGCTTCGTTTTCGATGATACAGGTTCCATATTCATTGATGCGGCACAGAGTGAGCGTTGAAGCATGGCCATACTCGGCAGCTAAGGAAATGACCATGTCATAAGTGGTATCTTTGACATTTTCGATAAGTAAGTAATACCTGCCCTCATAATGATAAAGGTTACTTTTCAGTAAGCCTTGCATGGATAATCTATGAGATAATTGGACAATATCCTCAAACTCATCAAAAACATATAAAATATGGGGGAAATCGTCGATTTTCACCTGCAAATCCAAGAATTCTTCTTCGTCAGTCAATAATTCTTCTTCATCCTTCGTCACGATGATGATCAGTCCTTGGGCAGGCAAGGAAAAAATTTCGATTGCAATGGAACCACTCATTTTAAAGCTGAGTTCTTCGCACGCTTCTTCGACCATATCCTGAAACAGCTTGTGGACCTTTAAAGAATTCCCTAAAATATCTTCTTTGGTAATACCTCTATCAATTAAATCATCAAGGGTCAAAAAAATCTTGATTTTATTATTAGTTAATCGCTCCAGCTTCATAAAAAAATGCCCCCTGGTTACCATCTTCATACATCATATGAAGCCTTGGTCGCAGGGTGCATATCCATTATACCTAGAGCCATTCCTCCCATTCCGATTGCGTGTCACCCATCAAAACGCCGCAGAAGGCTGCACGCGTTTCTTCGGGTATAAGGCTGAGCGCCGCTCCACCAAGACCGATCTTTAAATCCGGAAAGTCGCTTTTTAACGCCTCAACAAGCTTGAGTGTCGCTTCAAGGTTTTCTTGCTGTGAACATGACATGAATAGGTATCGGGGCTTTATGATATTCAATACTTTAAAAAGGTCTTTATCGGCAACGGATTCCCCCAAATAAATGGTTTCGTATCCCTTACGCTTCAAGAAAATGGTGAAGATCAAAAGACCGAACTCATGCTTTTCACCAGGAGCGCAAACAGCAAGCGCTTTTGGAAGAAAACCATTGGTCGGTATCGTATGCATGACGGAACTGATCCTTGCTTTTAAAATGTTCGAAGCAAAATGTTCGTGAGCGGAGGTGATTTCTCCATTTTCCCACTTATCGCCTATTCGGACCAGTATCGAACCAAGGACATCCACTATCGTATGCTCGATTGTATACATGCTGAAGGCTTGGCTAATCAGCATCTGGGCTTTCGTTTCATTGAAATTCAATAACGCTTCGATCAGGTCATCCGCTAGCTTGATCGTTTGCTCATCCTTCCGGCTTTCCGTTGATCCACTATCTTCAGACCCGGTGTTTTCAAGAAGAGAAACGGCTTGACTTATTGTGAAGCCTTGATTCGTTTTATTGATGAGCCATTTAAGGGTTTGCAGATGTTTTTCTGTATACAGCCTGTGGCCTGACTCATTCCTGACAGGTTCAATGAATTTATAACGCCTTTCCCATGCCCTTAGAGTCCCCGGCTGTATGTTTAGCAGTTTTGAAACCGCCTTTATATTATATTTACCTTCTTGCATGGTTGTACAAGGCCTCCAATAGCTGAACGTTCATTTATTGAAATTATAGTGGATTCTTTTTCGACTGTAAAATCCCGATATGCCGGCTAAACGAAACCTTTAATAGGACTTTTCCATCGCTTCGCCCATTTCAGTCCGTTTCCCCCTCTTCAAGGTGAATAGATGTGTTTCAGGCCTTGCCGCAAGCCTTAAAGGCACAGTGCTTGTCCCGTAACCATTGCTCGTCATATACAAACAATTCCCCTCTTTTTTTATGCCGCCAAGCTGATAAGGTCCATAGCCGAATATACGGATTTGTCCGCCGTGGGTGTGCCCTGACAGAACAAGGCTGATGCGGTGTTCCGGAGTGAGCTGTTCCTTGACCAACGGGTTATGGCTCACCAAAATCCGAAATGGCTCATTTTTGCAATCAGAAAGGGCGAGGTCCAGCCTATCCCGTTCTTCCGTGATATCATCAATGCCCAGAAGAGCAATTTCCCTTCCTTTTGTAGATTCGAATGAAACAGCCGTATTATCGAGGATTTTCACTCCATGTTTCAGAAGCGTCGCATCCAGTTCATGGAAATCTCCTTCATAGTCGTTATTTCCCCATACAAAATAAAGGGGGCCAAGTTCTTTCAATTTCGAGAGGTTCTCTTCCACTCGAGCAAGAGGCACTCCGCCTTCCCTTATATCGCCGCCGATAATCACCAAATCGACCCCGCCGCGGGCACCTGCAATCAATTGATCCGAAATGATCCTCCGATGTAAATCCGATATGAAAAAAATCCTCATGTCGCCAAACCCTTCAGGGAAATCATTGAAATATAAGTCTTGAATAATCAGCCTATCTTGCTTGGCAATTCGCCACATGTAAACGATCAAGGCAAATGCCAGCACCATGATGATAAAAAATAATACAGATAACCATAACATCTATCATTAAACCTTCTTTCCATCCTAAGCCTAAGAGTTACCTTCATGTAACCATAAAATCATGACACCCGCAATTATATATCGTTTAATATGCCCTTATTTATTTTCATGGTATAAATTTATATCAAAATTTTTCTTCATCATTTCAAAAACCTTATGGCGGCTCTTCCATTCATCCTCTTTTTCCCATAGCTGCTTGCTTTTATTTATGATTTCACAGCGAAGGAGCTGAAATTCCTTTTCCGCCTTATCCAGCTTCTTCTTAACCAATACCATATATCCATATAGCCCAATCGCTGCAGCCAAGAATAGGAAATGACTGAAATGGTCGACGAAAACACTGAACATCGTGAAAAAAGAATAAGAATAAGGGACAACAATATAAAGATAAAGATAAATAAAAAGAAAAGCGACAGCAATCATGGTAGCCCATAAAGTTTTTAGGTGCTTCCTTTTAAGCGCCTCGAACTTTTTTTTTCGGTCCACGACATTTTGCAACATTTGCTTTGTTGCTTGATCCGTCTTTTCATCCAATAAAATGATAGTCGATTCCATCTTTTTTTCCTCCTTCACTCTCTCCAAACATGATATGAGTCTGTCCAGGAAAAAATGATAAAGCGGCTATCCATCACATGTTTTTAGCTGCATATGAAAAAATAACACCCTGCCAATAAGGCAAGGTGTTATCGTTATTTTTTGATCGGAATTTTCAAAACCTGCCCTTTGGATATTTCATTGCCATTCAGTCCATTCCACTCCTGGATAAGGGCAATGCCTTCCTGGGATTTGTAATAATTCATTGAAATCCGGAACAGGGTTTCCTGTGGTTGAACAGTATGTAGGACAACCTTATATTCATCCTTATCTGGTTTTTCGGCTTGAGCGTTTTGGGCTGCCTTTTTCTTTTCTGCGGCCTCCCGCTTGGCTTTTTCGTCAGCCAATTGCTGAGCCCTTGCCTTTTCTTTCGCTTCCTGCTCGGCTTTGGCCTTATCTTTCGCCTCCTGCTCGGCTTTCGCTTTCTCTTTCGCTTCCTGCTCGGCTTTGGCATTCTCTTCAGCTTTTTTCTTAGCTTGTTCCTCTTCCTTAGCCTGTTGCTTTCGCGCTTCTGCCTCCGCTTTTGCCTTCGCTTCTTCTTTCTCTTTCTTCGCTTCGGCCTTCGACGGTTCTTTTTCATCATTGCCCTTTAAATCCTTTGCAGTGGCTGTAGTCGGAATCGTTTCCTTTGCATCCTCACCATTTTCAAAAACGATTTGGTCAGTTTTCGGATCTTGGACCGGTAATTTCTGAAGATATGAATAAAGGCTGTAAAACCCAATCGGAAGTAAAATGAAAAACAACGCCAATGCCTTGATGATCGGAAACTTGAACTTCACCTTACTTTTTTTCTTTTTATTTTGGTGAGTTTTACTGCGCTTAGGCATTGACTTAGCTTTGTGGCGTTCAACCCGCGAACGAAGTTCACCCGCCTGATCGTTTTCCTTGTCACTCTTTTGCACTCGATTCATTCAAGTCACCCCCCTTCTTGCCTAACTCTTTTTGCTTTTTGTTCCTAATTAAAACACCCAGAATAAAGTCAATCAAAAAATGGGCCATGATCGTCACGATGATATTATCGGTCCATTCATATAAAAAACCGATAAAAAAGCTCAAAACCAATACATTTAAAAATAAGAACCAATTAAACAAGTAACGATAATGGACGGCTGCGAAAATGATGCTCGTCCATAGCAAACCAAAATGGGTTTGCAGCACTCCGCGAAATAATAACTCTTCACTTACCGCAACCACTGATGCAACGACAAATATCATCGAATATGGCAAATGGCTGAAAATGCGTTCGTTGATCCCCCCATCATCCTGATAGGAAGGGGGTGTCACTTTCATCAATATAATATCCAATACCACGACGAGGGCTCCAGCGGGAACACCGATCAGCAAAATGTTAAGGTCATTTAAATTAAATAAGTCGAAAAATGCGGAACGGTCTTCAAATAAAATAATACCTAAAAAAAATGCTAACGTTAAGAGAATAATTTGTGTAAGAAACAAATTTTGGAGCAACTGCTTATCTGTCAGTTGTTTAATTAATTCAGCCTGCTTATTTTTCATTCCCATTTTCCTTTTTTAATAAAATGAAAGCCAGTTCCTCTTTCCATGTGGAATAGGAATGAACCTGATCATGCTTGACATCGGGCCATGCATCAACCATTTTTTGCGCGTCCATTCCACAGTAGTCACAGCATTGCGGGTTTACTATTTGCTGCTTTTCGTCAAAGTAATCCAGTACACCTATGCGCCGGCATTCCTTTGCATGAATCCAATTCAAGAACCTATGCAGCTTTTCTTGATTGGCGGACTTTCGCTTTTGGCAATATTGCTTCATCTCCGCCACTTGGTGTAACGGATTTTCATTGGCTGTCATGAGCTGAGTGAAAAAACGAAGCTGGATTTCGTTCAAGGAATAGGCTTGCGAGAGCTGTTCTTTTTCAGGAAGGGTGCAATGGGACAGCGTCAAGCCTGAAGCGCCCAAGTACGAGCATACCCCTTCAATTTGAACATCGGTCGGCAATTGTTGCTCCATCAAATGCAGCGGAAGTCCTTCATCGCCATCACTATATAATAAAATGGCCACGCTTTGCTTCCGATCCCGCCCTGCTCTGCCTATTTCCTGAAGGTATGCCTCCATTGTCGATGGCATATGAAAATGGATGACATATCTGACATCCGCTTTATTTACTCCCATGCCAAAGGCACTTGTCGCACAGATAACTTTCAACTGACCGGAAATGAATTGCTGCTGAATCAGCATCCTTTGTTCCTGCTCCATCCCGCCGTGATAATAATTGACACTATCTATTCCATTTTCCTGAAAAAAACCAGTGACTGCCTCGGCCACTTTTTTAGATGAAAAATAAATGATTCCACTGCCGCTGAATTTCCTCACTAGCTCCAATGCTCGTAGTTGCTTCTCTTCATAGCTGTGCATACGTTCGAGCAGTATCGTAATATTTTCACGGTCTACGGATGAAACAATTTCCTCTGCCTGCCCGATATTTAGCTTACTTACGATGTCCTGCCTGACTTCATTGGTTGCCGTTGCTGTCAGGGCCAGCGTTAACGGATCGTTCAGCTCCCGCCTCACTTCACCTAATTTCAAATAATCCGGACGGAAATCATAGCCCCATTGCGATATGCAATGCGCCTCATCAATGACGAACAACCCTATTTCGATTGATTTCAAGGACTGAATCACACCGTCAAGGCTGAGCATTTCAGGGGATAAAAAGATAAACCGGTACCTATGTAACCGATCGAATGCCATCCTTTTTTGGTTCAGCGTCAAAAAAGAATTGAGTGTCAAAACGCTTTTTTCACCATTCATTTTCAACTGATCTGCCTGATCCTGCATTAATGATAATAACGGGGAAACAATCAGGACAGTTTTATTCAAAAGATAGGCAGGCAACTGATAGCATAATGATTTACCAGATCCGGTGGGCAGCATCGCCAATGTATGGCGGCCGGCCAACAAAGATTCAATCACTTCTTTTTGCCCCGGTCGGAATTCATCAAAGCCGAATTTATTTTTGAGATAATGTTCCATATTCATCATTGGTCACCCATCTTCGCGAGTATAAGCCTGATCTGGAAAAAGCTTATTTCTTTATTATCGACCATCTGCTTGATTGCCTTTAGCTTTTTTGTGCCAAGTTCCGTGATTGCTGCCGCGATATCACGTTCATCCTCGAGCGACACATAATCGGCTATCGGAAAACTTTTATCCGATAGCACGATTTCGACGAGATGATCTTCAATGGTATTTTGCTTCAGACGGCGTATTTCAGCGATTTCCCCCATGCTTCTTCCTGCCTGCAAGTATTGCAACGTCGTTTGCGTAGATTGGGTCAAATGAGGGTTCCCGCCCCTCTTCCAATCAAATGTCAACGACGCCAAAAGCGGATGATCCGCTCCATCCCCCAATTCAGCAAGCAATTGATGCAACGAGTCAAGAAACATGAACCGCACGTATTCTTCTTCCGCTGCTTTCCTTTTGGCAATCTGTTCAAAAGTCAGGCCAATCCTGTTTACCCCCGTTAATTTGAGGATGAATATATCCTTTTTCAACTCACTTTGCGCTTCCAATAGCGAAACCAGCTCTTCATATAGATGCATCGCAATCAAGCCTCGGTCCTGACGATTCGTATGTAGGAATTCCTTTACGAAATATTGGATCTTAGGGCTTCGCTGTATCGGATAAAAACGTCTTTCATTGTGGACAATATGGGATATGGTTTGAATGAGCAAATTTAACCTGCCCCAGAAGACAGGGGTGATATTTTGATATTTCCAGCCATTCAGATAGGTTGGAAAAGGATTATCGAACAAATATCCGGCTAATGTCTCCTCGCCATGTTCACTAATTTCATAGGCATCCGGTTTATCCGTTGGATCAATCAGGCCATCGTTAAGGAATTGTTCTATGTTTTGATTTAACAGCTGACGGGTAAATACAGGCATCGTCCCAAATATATTCGTTAATCCGAATAAATGGGCATCCTGAATCGTTTGTGACGACTTCTTCCCCTGCAGCATATGGTATATAGCATAAATGGAACGCTCGCCTTGAAATTTTTTTATCGCATATAGAATGATTGCCTGTAGATAATTATTCATGGGACTCACATCCTTATTTCATCGATCCGTAAACCCTATTGTAACAAAAAACAGCAAAAGTCGCCGTTTTTATTGCTTAATATAAGGAAGAAATTGTGACTATATGACGAAACAAGGCAAGAGTAAAATGAAATATTAGAATGTTTTCCATTGACATTCCGCTCTATGATAGTTATTCTCAATACAATTTCTATTGAAAAGTTTGGCATTGGGTCTTACAATAAGAAAGAGATAATAATCTGGATAAAAAGATTATCAGTTGTTAAACAACTTAGGAGGGGTTATATTCATGGCTAAATTTACGATTGTGGATAAGGAAACATGCATTGCATGCGGGGCTTGCGGAGCGGCAGCGCCGGATATATATGATTATGATGACGAAGGGATTGCTTTTGTTACCCTTGACGATAACGAGGGAATCGTGGAAATCCCGGATGTACTTATAGATGACATGATGGACGCATTCGAAGGATGTCCAACCGATTCCATTAAAGTTGCCGACGAGGCCTTTGACGGAGACGCACTGAAATTCGAATAAAGGTACAAGCCATTTTCAGACGAGAATGGCTTTTTTTATTTGCACCGCTTCCCCTTTTGGGAAAGCAAAAAAAAAAACGGATATCTCTGTGGTTTCAGTTTGTAGACAAAAGGGGTTCGGAATTTAAAAATTCCGAGCCCCTTTTGAAATTCCCTTTGAATTTTCTCCTATAGTTAAAAGATTGGGGCTCTACGAGCCCACTATGTTAGGCCATTTTTGGACCTTGTCATGTCCAATTGGTCATCTTCTTTACATTCATGGCAGCGAAAGTAAGCATCGCCTGCATGGACAATTTTTCAAGTCCCCTTAAAGTAGTCCAACGCATACCATGCTTTTCTTTTGCATCTGCGAATACACGATCAATCGTTTCACGCAAGGAAGGAATACCGAAGGTATATTGAATGAAAGTCAGTTTCAATAATATAACGGGATTAATACTTGGGCGTCCTACCTCTGAATACATATCTTTCACCAAGTCATAAATGAAAGTGAAGTCCAATGCAGCCTCAATTTTATGAACCAACTGGTTCGGTCGCACCAGTTGATCTAACGTAATCATCAAGTTGATCTCGCAGAATAGAATCATTTTTAGAAAGCAACCTCATCACCTCAAGTTTTAATCCTTCTATTTTAGTACAAATTTAGTACAAAAATGACTCTAGGCAAAAGTGTTCTAACTAAAAGGTAAAACAAAGTTGGTTGGAACGGAAGGTGCGAGACTCCTGCGGGAAGTGCGAGTCACGGGAGACACCGGAGGCTGAAAGCCGAGGAGGCTCCCGGACCGCCCGCGGAAAGCGAGTGCCTGGAGAGGAAACCAACGGCCACATTGTATAACTCATAAAAATAGACAAACTCGATTCTTATCGAGTTTGTCTATTGTCTACAGTCTGAAACCGGATATCTCTATCCGTTTTTTTTATCGTCAATGCCCTTAAGCATTTTTATATATGGTTTGCTTATTGATCCATGTCTGCAATTTAATGAACAGCAACATGAATACAGAGGTGATAAGTAAGCCCTTGATCACATTGAAAGGCAGGATTGCAGCCGTTACGAGCTTCCTTGATTCCGTTGCCGACATGGCATCCCATCCCATAAAGAAGGTGTACGCCGGTAAAAAAACGAAATAGTTCAGGACACTCATGACTACCGCCATGGAAATGGTGCCCGCAAGCAATGCGAACGTCATTCCTTTTTTCGAATTGAGTTTCTTGAACACATAGTAAGTGGGCAAAACGAATAGGATGCCTGCTAAAAAGTTAGCGATGTGCCCTATTGGTACAACTGTCAGCGTGCCTGTCATGATTAAATCCAAGAGGTTTTTAATGAATTCAACCAATATTCCAGCGACCGGGCCAAAAATCAAGGCAGCCATCAATGCGGGAATATCACTAAAATCAACATTTAGAAATGACGGGAATCCCGGAAATGGGAAATTCAAAAGCATCAATAAATATGAAATGCTCCCCATCATGGCCAGTGTGACCGTTTTTTTCACTTTGTTCTTTTTCATAGTTCTCTCTCCTTCTTTTCCGATCTACCTGAAAAAGAGGTTTGGGTTCCATCAACATGCTGATGTGCAATAAAAAACCCTCTAATTCCGATTGAATTAAAGGGATTAATTAAAGGTTACATCAAACAAACGTTCAGCAAATGATTGTTGAAACGCAATCAGGAACCTCCATCTTCTCCCATCCAGACTATACTGTCGGCTTTGGAATTGCACCAAATCCTGCCCCGAAAGGCTCGCGGGCTTAGAAGAAGCTTTTTCTTCATCACCGCCGGTGGGGAATTGCACCCCGCCCCGAAGATAGACCTATAAAATTTTTTGTTTCCTTCCGTTACCGAAAGGATTAAGTGGCTTTACATCGGTATTTTATGCGTATGGGGGATTTTATGTGTTTTTCAACAATCCCTTGAGAACTCGTTTTTCCTGCCAAGTTTCCCTACCCATAGCCTACCGTTTTAATTCCACCTAATTTACTTGAGTTTAACATGTAATTGAAAAAATGCAAGAAATAAATTCCTGATTTCATCCGCTTTTTCATTCAATTCAACCCAATTTACTTAATTTGCAACCCACGTTTATTACTTTAAACGGGAATTGGCTAAGGGCCCATATACCTGCCTTCATCCTCACTTAATCTCCTTGAATTTCTTTGGTTCCAGCAAAAGTTCTTTCGAACCAATTTCGCAGTGGGGAGTTGCCTTTGCAATTCGTTGATTTCCATTGCAAGCATTCTCTTTAGCGGGGCATTCAAACTTAATGGATGCAATTCTTTTTGCTTATATAGTTTTCTATGTTAAAACCGATGATATGGCGTACGCGTACGCAAGCTGCCAACCTAAGAGCTAACACAATTAATGATCCCAAATTGACATCCTCCATCGTTAAATTGTAAAATTAACTGAAATTTAAGATAATTATCCACTAGGAAGGTGTGTAGTCATGTATCGAATTTTAGTAGCAGATGCTATCCAACAAGAAGGACTCGGTCCGCTATCAGGGGCATCCAATATTTTTCTCATTCAAAAGACGGTAGAGGAAGCAGCAAACGAACTTGAACAGATTGATGCTATCCTTGTAAGAAGCGCAACGCAGGTCTCGGTAGATTTAATGAACAGGATGCCTCATTTAAAAATCATCGCCCGCGCAGGTGTAGGCGTCGATAACATTGACATCCCCGCTGCAACGAAGCGCGGAATCTTAGTGGTTAATGCGCCTGACGGCAATACCATTTCTACAGCTGAACATACTTTTGCCATGATGGCTTCACTTATGCGCCACATCCCTCAGGCAAACGCCTCACTGAAGGATGGGGAGTGGAAGCGTTCTTCCTACACAGGTACGGAACTCCGCGGCAAAACATTGGGCATTGTTGGATTTGGACGTATTGGAGGCGAAATTGCCAAGCGCGCTAAAGTGTTTGGCATGGATGTCATTGTATATGATCCATTCCTGACCGCTGATCGTGCCAAGAAAATGTCCGTAACATCCTTGCCCTTGAATGAATTGCTTCCTAAAGCAGATATCATTACTGTACATACTCCACTAACCGCTGAAACGAGGGGGTTAATCAATAAAGAAAAATTGAACACTTGTAAAAAAGGCGTTTATGTATTGAATTGTGCCCGCGGCGGAATTCTCGACGAAGATGATTTATACGAAATGATCGTTAAAGGTCATGTAGCCGGCGCTGCGCTGGATGTTTTCGTCGAAGAGCCCCCGCTTGGCCATAAACTGCTCGAACTTGATCGTGTCATTGCCACGCCTCATCTGGGTGCATCCACGAAGGAAGCCCAATTGAATGTGGCCGTACAGGTCGCACAGGAAGTATTGACCTATTTCGAGGGAAATCCAGTCTCTAGTTCCATCAACCTTCCAGCCATTTCCAAAGAAGTGTTTGAGAGGGTCCAACCCTTCTATCAACTCGTCCAGCAAATGGGATCGATTGCTTCACAGTGCATGAAAGAAGGAATTCAAGAAATTTCGGTAACCTACGCAGGAGAATCACTCGACTTTGATACCGCGATTCTGACAAAAAGTTTAATTTCAGGTTTCTTCAAATCTAGAGTTGACGCATCGGTCAATGAGGTGAATGCCCTGCTGGTCGCAAAAGAGCGCGGCATCACAGTCGGGGAAAAAATCTCCACGGACCCCTTAGGATATGCGAACTTGATCAGCCTGAAGGTCAAGGGGGATAACCGGGAATTAACGATCAGCGGTACGTATATCGAAAATTACGGATCACGGATCGTGAATTTGAATGGTTTCAAAATCGACTTTCATCCGGAACCACATTTACTGTATATCCAGCATACAGATAAACCTGGAGTAATCGGAAACGTAGGGAAGATCCTAGGAGATCACGAGGTGAACATCGCCACGATGCAGGTAGGCCGTAAAGAAGCTGGAGGGGAGGCCATCATGGTATTAAGCTTTGATGCCCCGCTCGAGGATGATCTCAAACAAGTCTTGATGGAAACAAAAGAGATCACCTTTATGGCCCGCATATCCTTATAAAAAAAGCAAAAGCGCCCGCAACATGGGCGCTTTTGCTTTTGTCCTGATAGAAAATAGCCTTCGTCTCAATTCATTTGGTTAGGTGCCCTCGGCACTGTTATCTCGCCTGTTAAATCCAGATGCCCCACTTTTTCGATCGAAGCATTTTCGAACTTCACTGTTTCATAGCCAAAATCCTTTGCAATGAAAAGGATTGCTTCTATGGCTTGAAGATTCCGCTCACTATTTTCCATAATCATATTTTCTGCTAAATGAATGGTCACATGACTTCCTTTAGACTTAATCCGTTCCCATTCCAGGTCTTTTGGGATGGCAGGTGATATTCCTTTTAATTCGGACTGCCTTTTTCCCGCTTGCAGCGCTGCGGCAAACTCCTGATAGTGGACAGAGCTTGGGACGAGCAGCTTTGGAGAGGATTGATTTTTTTGGTAAAGGTGGTAAGTTCGGCGTTTATGTTCGGGTATATCAAGCTTCTTTAAGAAACCTGCATGCAAAAACCTCGCCCCTTGCTTACCATCTGTAGCAAAAGTCATCTTCGTTATATTATTATAGGAAAGGGTCTCTTCCATGGAAGAGAGAAAAAGTTCATCCTCATCCAATAGTGGACTACCTTCTCGAAAATCAAGGTGAGCAGTCTTCCTATCGCTGCCTTCACTAATCGTTACATCAAGCGGAAAATAGTCAGATAAACCATATCGCTCTTCATCGACCTTGGACATTTGCTTGACCATCCGGTTCAGTGTATCCGATTCGTCAAAGGATCTAAGCTTGAAGGAAACAGGGACGATGACATTCATTTGATCATCAGGAATGCCCAGCGTAATGACCGAGACATTTTTCAGGTCATTCTCGTAAATCGCATGTGCAAACGTTTTTTCCTGACTTTCATTAAAAGGTTCGATATCCAATTCCTCGTCTTTAGCTTCCATTTCGGCATGGTTGCCCGAAAGCGTTTGGTTTTCCTGGATATCTCCCGAGCTGCTTTCTTTCGATTTAGCTCCATAATCTGCTGATTCCTTACTTTCAGTAACGGATAACTTCCGGCTGCCGTCACTTTTTTCCGGACCCACTCCCCCATCTTTTCCAGTCATCAATGCTGACGCCACAACAATCATCAGGAATAGGGAGGCAACGCCAGCCAATAGATGTAATGAGCGTTTCTTTTTCTTTTTATCATATATTCCCGCCATTACTTCTGCCTTGGTTCTGTCATCCTTCATTTTTGGAAGCTCGCGTAGCATGTCTTCAATTTCTTTTTCGTTCCAACGGGATTTTCTCAATGCCGCGCGCCTCCTTCCCTGATAAATCTTCCATCAGCTTTTTGATTACCTTGATGGCACGGTGCTGGGTCGTTTTTACCTTACTTTCACTCCAGTTCAATATCTCAGCGGTTTCCGTTATCGACATCCCCTGTATATAGCGAAGAATGATGACGGACCTTTGATTTGTGGTGCATCGGTTCAAGCATTGATAAAGGGCTTGGATATCATCATTCAAGATTGCCACTTCTTCAGGAATCGGCTGGGTATCCTCAATCGATTGCCGATCCCAATCAAAGTTGGCAAAAATTTTATCCTTCCATCCTTTTTGCTTACGGAAATGATCAATCGTCACATTTCTTGCGATGGAATACATCCAGGTTTTTTCACTGCTTTTACCTTCGAATCGTTCATAGGCCTTCATGATGCGGATATAGACCTCTTGTACAAGATCCTCGGCCGTTTCTCGATTTTTAGTCATATAATAAATGAATTGATAGATTTCATGATGATATTTTTCATAAAGATCGTGGAAAACGGAATTCATCATTTCCCCACATCCGTTCATAAATATAGTCGTCAAACTTGAATGAAAAGTTACATAAACCCGCTTCATTCTTATTATAACTTTGAACCAATTTCCACATATCCGGCATTTTTTCTTGGATCACGCCTGAGAAAAAAAACAAAGGCAGGTTGGAATTTCGTCCACATGCCTTTGTTTTTCACCGTTTCTCATGAAACAAGATTTTCTGGCAAACTCTCCGTTAATCATTCAGTATTTTCCATGATTCGAGGCAGGATAAAACTGAATGTTGTCCCTTTATCCGGTAAACTGTTCACCGAAATGTAGCCATCATGGGCATTGATGATATTTTTTGCGATTGCCAATCCCAATCCCGTGCCTGACCGGCCGCGGGTCCTTGCTTTATCCGCTTTGTAAAATCTTTCGAATACAAAAGGCAAATCCTCTTCTGGAATACCCGATCCGGAATCCCTAACATCTATGACCAGCCCTCTTCGATCACTGGTCCTTTGAATGACATCAATATTACCTCCTGAAGGAGTATGGCGGATCGCATTATCAATCAAGTTCGTCAAGACTTGTTCAATACGATCCGGATCGAAGTGCCATTCAATATCACTGTCTTGGAGGTTCGTGGATATGGAGATTCCCTTTTCCTTGGCCAGCACGGAAAACTTGCTGGTAATCCTTTTCAAGTAAGAAGAAATGGGAACACGCTCGTAGCTAAGATTCATTTTTCCCGATTCCAATTTAGCCAGGTCGAGTAAATCATTGACTAAACGTCCCATCCTCAAGGACTCATCATAAATGATGCGGGCCATTTCCATCTTTTCCTCTTCGCTGCTGGCTATGTCATCAACGATCGCTTCACTATATCCTTGCAACATGGAAATCGGCGTTCTCAGCTCATGGGAAACATTTGCAATGAAATCGGTTCTCAGTTTATCCATCCGCCTTTCATCACTCATATCGCGGATGATGGCCACAGCACCCCTGATATTGTCGGGATTGGTATATAGGGGACTGACAATCAAGCCCCAGTCACGGCCCTGCAACGTAATTTCCCCGACCTGCTCCTTATCCAGAGACTCGGATTCATCAAACAAGTTCATCAGCACCAACGGGACATTCACATTATCTTCCCGATTATAGCCCTTCTCGAAGTACCAGGATTGCAGGAACCTTTCGGCTGGCGGATTGGTCTCAAGGATCGTACCATCTTTATTGAAGGTGATGACCCCATCTGCCATACTGCTTAGAATGCTTGAAAGGTGCTCCTTTTCCTGGCTGAGCGCATTCATATTGAATTTCAGCTGCTTTCTCATCTGATTGAACGCTATCGCCAGCTCGCCGATTTCATCTTGTGTCAGGATCGGAACCTTTGTATCAAATTTCCCTCGTGCGATGGCCAGTGCAGCTTCCCTCATCTTCACCAATGGAGCATTTATTCTGGTAGATAAAAAGAAGGCAAAAAACGTCGTCAAAATAATGGCGATCCCGGCGGCCAATAAAATGAACTGTGTCGTCGATTTAGTCGTTTCTTCCATGGACTCCAACGATTGAAATAGGAATACTTCGTCCTGTTCGCCATTCAACTCCAGCGGCACGCCTACAACGATTGCAGATAATTCCTGATCCTTATCGTCGGAGAGCGCCATTTCCTTTTTCACGGTCTTCCTTTCCGTAAAAACTTTAAGCAATTCGGAGTCCGCCTTGATGGATTGCGGCGTTATTTCAACCTCGTTGTCACCAATGGATGAGAACACCATTTTATCATCGTTCAAAATGATCATTTTCGTTTCATTGCCTATCAGCTCCGAAGCTATTTGCAAAACATCCGCATGAGACCCTTGATGGTCATTTGTCACCTTGATGATTTGTTCAGCCGTCTTCGTCAAGTCGTTTTCGATATTTTCAATTTGGAAATTCTCAAAGAATTCGACGAGCAGGACGGTCAAAACGATCAATACAAAGGACACAAGCAATAGGATCGTCGCCCACAGCTTCCCTACAACACTGCCCCATAGCATCAGTCATTAATGACTTCGAACTTGTAACCGACACCCCAAACCGTAACAATCATCTTGGCTGCATTTTCCGATATTCGGTTTAGTTTTTCACGTAAGCGTTTTACGTGTGTGTCGACAGTTCGAAGATCTCCAAAGAATTCATAGTGCCACACTTCTTTTAACAACTGCTCCCGATCGAAAACTTTATCAGGGGATTTGGCCAGGAAATATAATAATTCATATTCCTTAGGAGTTAAAGAAACCTCTTTGTCATCGGCAAGCACCCTATGGGCATCATTATCTATGGTTAAATGGGAAAAAACGATCACATCTTTTGCCGTCGTTTCCGTCTGAACGTAACTCGTGCTTGAAGAACGGCGCAATAAAGCTTTGACCCTTAACACGACTTCACGGGGACTGAACGGTTTCACGATATAATCATCGGTCCCCACTTCAAACCCTTGTACCCGGTTCACTTCTTCCCCTTTAGCAGTCAGCATGATGATCGGCGTCGTCTTCTTTTCCCTCAGCTCTCGGCAAACTTCGATTCCATCCTTACCGGGCATCATAATATCCAATAAAATCAAATCATAGTCATTTTCGAGGGCTTTCGTTAATGCTACATCACCATTTTCCGCTTCATCGATTATGTATTCCTCTCTTTCCAAATACATCTTTAATAATCGGCGAATTCTTTCCTCATCATCCACCACGAGAATTTTAATCGCATTATACATTATGTAATCAGCCTCCTATCCTATATTCTACAAAATGAATACTTCGATGACTAATATTATTTCCATCCAAAGTATGATAAAACGGCGATTCCGCTTCACTACCACGGACATTTCACCATTTTGTCACATTAATCGGCTGTATGCATGGTTCGAGAAATGGTCATGCACTTCACCGCGTGATCCTTTTTTATTGGGCGCTATAGAAAAAGGGATCATTCTCTAGAAAATTCGATCATCCATCTTCTCGAATTTCTATCAAAAGACCCCCTTCAGCTACATATTACAATACAGAATCATGCGTATGAATGCAAACCGGCAATTACCAGATTAACGAATATCAAATTGAATATCATGATGGCGAAACCAATGACGGCAAGCCAAGCTGATTTTTCCCCTTGCCATCCTTTTGACATGCGCAGATGCAAGAATGCTGCATAAAACAACCAGGTTATAAGCGCCCAGACCTCTTTTGGATCCCAACCCCAGAACCTTGTCCATGCCACTTGTGCCCAAATCATGGCAAAAACGAGGGCACCGAGTGTAAAGATTGGAAAACCGATAAGGACCGAACGGTAACTGATCTCGTCCAACAGGCTCAAATTCACATTTTTAACGATTGGCTTTATCAAGGCCGCTACCCTTCTGCGAGTTATCAATCTTATCAGACCGTAAAGAACGATCCCGGCTCCTGTAGACCAAATGACTGTATTCAGTTTTTTGGCATTGATGATCGCAGGCATGCTTACAAGCGGCTCAAGCCGATCCTGCTCGATCAGTTTCCCTTCATGGGGCCCCACTAACGCAGGCAGGTTGAATTCCTGCTTGTCCGCTGCACCCTTTTTATCGATCCAATCGAAATTCGCTTTGTAATCCGTTGCTGCAAAGGTAGAAGTGATGATGACAAAACCGATGGTGCTGACTAACGTGAACATGATGACCTCAAGCCAGAACGTTCTTTTACTGGCATGTGTTTGATCGACGAATTTAACTAAATAGATGATGGCTGCCACGAAGCTGATCGCAAGTATCGACTGTCCCGCTGCTGCAGTCGTAACATGAATATGAAGCCAATCACTCTGCAATGCAGGGATGAGCGGTGATATTTCGGTCGGGAACATACTGGCATAGGCAATGATCAATAACGCAATCGGTAAAGCGAATAACCCAAGTGCGGGTGTTTTATAAAGGAAGTAAATTAATATGAATGCACCGACCAGCATCATTCCGAAAAAGGTCGTGAATTCGAACAGATTACTTACAGGGGCATGGCCCGCAGCAATCCATCGAGTGATGAAATAGCCAATTTGCGCAGCGAAACCAAGAATGGTGACGGAAATGGCAAGCATAGCCCATTTATTTTGTTTCTTTTCCTCCGCTCCCCGTTTATCCTTTATCGCCCCCCCAAACAAGAAAGTGGCGAGTAAGTATAGTATGAAAGCTGCATATAAAAAGTTACTGCTCATTTCAGCCATTTAAAACTTCCCCCTTAGTAGAAGATTTCTCCTCTTCAAGTTGATCTGTTGGTTCAGAAAGAGATGTCGATTCTATCGCTTTTTTGATATCTCTTTTAATGCCGTGCCAGTTTTTGTTCGTATGGCCGGCCATTACTATCTCATCCTGCTTCCTTTTGATCCAGATACGGCGGTGATTCCAATACGAGCCTTGGACCACACCCACCATGAAGATGATTCCCCCAGTGAAAAGAATCCAGAGCGTTAAATCCTTCCGAACGGTCAAGGCCGTGACATCTTGTGTTTCCACACCGTTGAAAGCCATTTTGTACGTGTTTTCACCTAATGGCTCGGCAGTCTCTTTAATCGCCACGAAACTGACTTCCCCCTCAGGCTTATCCGGTGTATGCATTTTAAAGATAAATGCTGGATTATTCGGAATCTTCGATATCGTCCTCGGTTCGCCTTTTTCATCAAACTCGAAATCAGGGAAGTAACTGATCAGATCTACGGAATAGCCCTCATTCAACTCGTATTTCTTTTGCGGATCATTCAAATCGATCTTCACACTGCCAAATTTCTCTTCCGTTTTTTTGTTGATCAAATTAAAAGACATCGTACTGAGCTCATCCAGCTTATAATCTACTTGATAGAGGGAGTAATGATCATGTTTCAGAGGTTCATTGACTTTGATTTTATACTCTTTAATCTTTTCAAGGCCGACTTTCTCCCCTGGTAAAGCATCCCCCTTGCGTCCATAGAGCGTAACATCGGATTGATAGGTTTTGGCTATCGTACCGGTCTTATCGATGGCGGCGCTGTATTGCTCGTCCTCTTTGTTGCCTTTATCATAAACCTCTAAGGTGAATTCGTTATTCTGGAGATAGTATTCGCCATTCGTGCCAGGAATCTCTTTTCTCTCTCCTTCCCTGAGCCAAACGACTTTATCGATATACATGCCCGGGACGGAACGCAGTAAGGCACCCATTAAAAAAATGATAAGTCCGATATGATTAACATAGGGTCCCCACCGTGAAAACCTGTTCTTTTCGGCAAGTATATGGCCGTTCTCCTCACGAATATGATAACGCTGCCTTTTCAGTTCAGCCTTTACTTTATCCAGATCGATATCCTGATCATCAAGCTTTGTTACCCCATATATCCTCTGCCGCTTCATGAACCCGTCATGCCGGGTGACCCCTTGTTTTTTTAATGAACGATATAAAGGAAAGAAACGATCGATACTGGCAACCAGCAGTGATATGCCCAGCATGCCGATTATGAGCAAATACCACCATGAACTATACAAATTATGAAATCCAAGCTCATAATACAACTTTCCGAACCAGCCGTATTCCAGTTCATAATGCTCTGCCGGCGTAGCCGTAGAAGGAATATACATTTCCTGCGGTAAAATCGTACCGATGGCTGAAGCGATCAAGGCAATGACGATGAGCGACACCCCCACCTTGACGGATGAAAAAAAGTTCCATATTTTATCAATGATCGTTTTCTTGTAGGTTTGCGAACGCCTCGCACTTCCTTCATAGCGCATATCGATAAGCTTATTTTCTTTTTCACTGCTAAGCACCATGCCGCACTTTCCACAAATCTCCGTGCCAAACGGATTTACATGACCACAATCGCATTTTACTTCTTTCATGTCAAAAACTCCCCAGTATTATGGTTTGATTCTCTCCATATGCTTTTGGATGCTCTCTTCTGTCAAAGCTCCGGTAATGATATCTATCACTTGTCCCTCTTTATCAATCAAAAAAGTAACGGGTAATATATCCACGCGATAAGCATTTTCCACTTCCCTGCCTTGATCGATCATGACTGGAAAGGTAAGATCATGCTTTGTGATGAAATTATCGACAGCATAATCGGATTCCCCGACGTTGACCGCCAATACCTCCACACCCTGGTCTTTATAGTTTTGATATTGATGCTCCATATACGGCATTTCATATTCACACGGCTTACAATATGTACCCCAAAAATTCAGGAAAACACCTTTCCCTTTATAATCGGACAGTTTATGTTCTTTGCCTTCCATATCGGTCAAAACGAAATTGGGGGCATCTGATCCTTTTCTAAGACTTTCATTCTTATCTTTAGTGAAGTTCGTATAAAGGGCAAACACTAAAGCTGCACCTAACAACAGAAGAATGATGGTTCTGCTTATTAAGCGTCGCTTCTTTTTTTCCATAGAAATCCTCCTAAGGCAACACTAAATTTAACCCTACCATTATACCATTTAACACCATGTCATTTTTTTGCATTTCCGAAGGTTTTGTGACATTCATTACCGTAGCATGAAAGAAAAGGTATTTACAGGTTGTTTTCCACCACCCCTTCTTCACAGGGAAAAATGGGGTAGTGGTTTCAACCTATTAATACAAGTAAAATCTTGCTTACATCCTTCTTTGTTTAGGGTCGGTCGATGCCATGGTGCGCATCAATTTGACCTCATGCGGAGTCAACTCCCGGGAATCTCCAGCGGTTAAGCCGTCCAAGGTCAAAAATCCGTATTGTTCCCGCTTCAATTTAATCACGGGATGGCCGATCGCTTCGAACATGCGGCGCACCTGTCTGTTCCTGCCTTCATGTATCGTGATTTCAACGATGGCCGTTTCCTTTTTCTTGTCGGTCGACAATACCCTGGTTTTGGCTGGAGCTGTCTTGCCATCTTCCAGCTTGATGCCTTTTTCTAGCTTTTTCAAGCTCTCACGAAGAGGCATCCCCTTCACTTTTGCCACATACACTTTATCCACTTCATGCTTGGGATGCATCAATGTGTTTGCAAATTCTCCATCATTGGTCAAAACAAGCAAACCTGAAGTGTCGTAATCCAACCGGCCAACCGGATAAATCCTTTCATTGATGTAAGGGAAATAGTCCGTTACGACCTTTCTATTCTTATCATCCGAAACGGCCGAGATGACGCCGCGCGGTTTATAGAAGAGGAAATAAACAGGAGCTTCTTTTTCAAGCGGGACTTCATTGACCTCGACCTTATCATTGGGACCCACCTTCACACCCAATTCCTTCACTATTTTGCCGTTCACTTTTACCTTACCTTCCAGAATCAACTCTTCTGCTTTACGGCGGGAAGCCAGTCCAGCATGTGCTATCACCTTTTGTAATCGTTCCATCTATCTTCACCTCATAGTTTAATCATTGGTTTGTTATTGTCTACAAATACACAATCATACAATTATTACATATGGAGTGACAAAAACAAAAGGTTTTTCGCGATAATGAACTTTTCTTTTCATATTGCACCAATAATGGGACAGTTAAATGGGTTGGTTTCCATAATGAGTGTAACATAGCTTTTTTTTCCATACAAAAAAATATTCCTTTTTGAGAGGAGTTTGAACTCATAAAAAAAACCAGGCCCGCACTAGGGGGTCATTTAACCGAAAAAAGACAAAAAAAAAGAAATGGGACGCCCATTTCCTTGATCTTTAATTCATTCCGAAAACGAGTGTAACGACGATGACGGCGGCGATGATTCCGATTAAATCCGCCAAGAGGCCGACCTTCAGGGCGTCGCCCATTTTTTTGATGCCGACTGCTCCAAAGTAAACGGTCAATACATAGAAGGTGGTGTCCGTGCTTCCCTGAATGGTGGCTGCTAGGCGGCCAACAAATGAATCCGGCCCATAAACCGAAATCAGGTCACTGGTCATGCCCAATGCAGCCGTACCCGATATGGGCCTGATTATCGCAAGAGGTAACACCTCTGACGGAAAATGCAAAAGCGCAAGCAAGGGGTTTACTAATTGGACAAAGTAATCCAAAGCACCAGATGCCCTAAACACCGAAATTGCCACTAACATCCCCACCAAGAAAGGAATGAGGGAAAAGGACATGTTAATTCCTTCTTTCCCCCCCTCGACGAAGGTTTCATAGGTCGGGACTCTTTTCAGTGTACCGTACAGCAATACGGAGAGAATCAAAAGCGGTATCATCCAAATCGAAATGGTGGTCATCCAATGCAACATTCTATTCCCTCCCGTTCTTTTTTCTCCTGTAATAGAAATATCGATCGATCGCAATTCCTCCGATGGCAGAAATGGCCGTGGCTATTATGGTCGGAAAAACGATGTCGGTTGGTGAATGGGAATCGTAATTCATGCGGATTGCGATGACTGTCGTTGGAATCAACGTTACGCTTGATGTATTGATCGCCAAAAAAGTAACCATCGACCGGCTGACGGTCGCTTTACCGCCATTTAATTTTTTCAGCTGCTCCATGGCTTTTATCCCAAGGGGAGTAGCGGCATTCCCTAGACCGAATGTATTGGCCATCATATTCGAGAGAATATACCCCATGGCAGGATGATTGGGCGGGACTTCAGGAAATAACCATCGCATGAATGGCTTGAACAAGGTGGATAGCTTATCAAGCAGTCCCGATTCCTCGGCAATCTTCATCAAACCAAGCCAAAAAACAAGGATGCTCATCAGGCCCAAACAGAGGGTGACCGCTTCCTTCGCGCTGACAAAAAGGGCTTCATTCACCTGATCCATCGTCCCATTGATCATGCCAAATACAATCCCTATGACGAACATTCCACCCCAGATGTAATTAACCATTGCGTTCTATTCCCAACACCGCTTCGAACATCTCAGCCCAAGATGATTGGAATGATTGCTGCTTGAAGCTCTCTTTTGATTCCCCATAAAAAATCGAGCGCGTACCTATTTTCTTTCCATCAAGATAAATGGAAGCCCTGCCGACCACTTCCGGAATTTTCCGTTTGTCCTCCCAAGCCTTCTTCGGCTTCAGCAATTTCATTTTTACCTTGATCAGGTCGCTTTCTTCCTTTGTCAGTGGGTACGTGAAATCGTTCTTAATGTATACATGTCCTTTATACGTTTTATTTTTCAAGTCCTTTACCGGGCCTTGCGGCAAGATTTCCGTCCGCTTGTACTCCTTAAAAGCGGATTCATACATTTGAATATGATCATTCCAATCATCGGGTCCATTCAATGTCACCGCAATCAAGTCATGACCATTTTTTGTTGCCGTCGTGACCAAGGTGCGTTTTGCCAGTTTCGTATAGCCGGTTTTGCCGCCTGTGCAATACTCATATAATTGTGTAAGAAGGCGGTTCTTGTTCTTCCATACATAATCCCATTGTTCAGTTGAATTGGGGGCCCTATGCACCTTCGTGCCGGCAATCTTTGCATACGTGTCATTTCGCATGGCATAACGAGTCAATATGGCCATGTCATAAGCAGTCGAATAATGGTTTTTCGTATTATCAAGTCCATGTGGATTTGAAAAGTGTGTATTTTTCATGCCAATCTCTTCCGCCTTTTGATTCATCATCCAGACGAACCCATCCAGGCTCCCGCCAACTTTTTCGCTGATTGCAACGGCTGCATCATTTCCTGAACGCAGCATCAGCCCATAAACCAAATCTTCAAGCTTGATCTTTTCTCCTTCTTTTAAATAAAGGGAAGAACCCTCCGTCCCGAAAGCATTGCTGCTTACCTTTACTTTTTCATCCATTTCTCCGGATTCGATGGCGAGAATCGCCGTCATGATTTTTGTGATGCTTGCTATGCGATTCTTCTCATGAGCATTCACTTCATAAATGACCCTCCCGCTTTCCTCATCCATAAGGATCGCACTATGGGCGCTGACGGCTACATTTGCTTTCGCGCTTTGTACAGGTGCCATGAAAGACAACAGGAGAATGACGATACATAAACTCGATAACCCTTTATATGGAAAACGCATGAGTGCCCCCTCGTCTCTTTACTTGTTTTTGTACAAGTTTATGCAGGGGGACAAGTGTTATGATTAAAAAGAATTGAAAGTGGCTGTATAACTCCTACAGGCATACAAAAAAAACGATAGGAGCCCCCATCGTTTTTTTTGTATGCGTTGGACTGCTTTAGGACATGGCAAGGTCCAAAACTGGCCTAACAAAGAGGACTCGTAGAGCCCTGATCTTTAAAATTCAGGCGAACATTCAAAGAGAATTTCAAAAGGGGGACGGAATGTTACATTCCGTCCCCCTTTTATCTACGAACTGAAACGATAGGAGCCCCTATCGAATTATTTTTCTATTATACTAATAATGCAGCGATTTCATCGATTTTCTTGGCACCGAATACGACTTCTTCATCATTGATGATCATAGCCGGAACGCTCATGACTTTATATTTCTTTTTAATTTCCTGGAAATTACTGATATCGACCATTTCCGCTTCAACATTAGGGTTTTCGATTGCAATGCGCTGTGCACCGACCACAACATCCGGACAATAATGACACGCCAATGAAACCATAACCTTAATGTTCGCTTTTTTACTGATTCCTTTAATCGAATTCAATACCGTTGAATCCAAAGCCTGACCAGGACCAGCCAAGTTATAGATGGCCAAGATGAACGAATTCAATTCGTGCCCGCCTGGTACACCGTGGTATTTGACCCCGCTGTATTCACCGCTCGCATTCAGGAGGGAAACGACAGGGAATTTATCAGCATTGATTTTTTCCTCAATTTCCTTATTCTCGCCCTTCGAGAACAACTCAAGATGAAGCTTGTCACCTAGTTCGGCAACATCCAGTAAGAAGTCACGCAATTCCACTGACTTTGGCAAACTTTCATC
This sequence comes from Peribacillus sp. FSL E2-0218, assembly GCF_037992945.1. Lineage (NCBI taxonomy): Bacteria > Bacillati > Bacillota > Bacilli > Caryophanales > Bacillaceae > Peribacillus > Peribacillus sp. FSL E2-0218. The sequence continues at coordinate 3,166,631 of NZ_CP150304.1, forward strand.
CACGATGGATACCAATGTAACGTCGCTCTCCATCTTGCCGAAGATTCCCTTCAATTGGCCGCGCAATGCATCACTTAATAATGCGCTCTTCCCAGCCGGGACGGCAGCTTGTTCCTTCTTCGCCGGTTTTTCCACCTCAGGCTCATCCTTGATGCCTAAGCGATCTTTTTCCTCGGCGATATATTTGCCAGCATCCGTTGCCGCAATCGCACCGTCAGATACGGCCGTGATTATCTGGCGCAGGGATTTTGGCCTTAAGTCACCAGCCGCATATACCCCATTCACAGTCGTCTTCATATCATCATCCGTAAGAATGTAACCTGCATGGTCCATTTCGATATGACCGCGGAAGATTTCCGTTTTCGGCTCATATCCTATGAATACAAATACTCCGAATGTATTATCTTCTTCTTTCGCCATATATTCAAATTCCACTTTGGTCTTATTATTGATGAAGCGGGCACTTTGAATCATCCCGTCTCCATATACACCAAGGATTTCCGTATTGAATTTCACTTCAATCTTATCATTTGCCATTACTTTATCCACGATCGACGGGGCACAAGTGAAGCTTGATTCCCGGGCAATTATGGTAACTTTCGTAGCAAAGCGGGTCAGGAAGATGGCCTCTTCGGCAGCTGCATATCCAGCACCGATAACGAAAACCTCCAGCCCATCAAAGAATTCACCATCACACGTTGAGCAATAAGCTACGCCGCGTCCTGTAAATTCCTCTTCACCCGGAAATCCAAGTGTTCTCGGTGAAGCACCTGTTGCGATGATGATCGCGCGGGCATGGTAGTCTCCGCCAAGGGTTTTAACGACTTTTACCTCCCCGGAGAAATCGACGCCCGTAACGTCGGCTTTTGCGAATTCCACGCCAAAGTCTTCATTTTGAAGCTTCATTTCTTCCACTAACCTCGGGCCGGAAATATGGCGGATACCAGGATAGTTGGCTATTTCCGATGTAGTTGCAGCTTGTCCGCCCCCGGTCCCTTTTTCAAGAATGATGGTCTTCAATTTGGCTCTCCCTGCATAAACGCCAGCTGAGAGGCCTGCAGGGCCGCCGCCAATAATCAATAAATCATATATGTTTTTCATTTTTGTGCTCCTTGCTGTAAATTAATTTCGCGTCCATCCGATTATATTGAAAAACAAAAGGCACTTATTTTAGGTAAGTGCCTTTTGCTTTAATGCTGTTTCGTCCCGTTAAAAATTAAAGTTTTCCTACTAGGTCTAAGCTCGGTTCTAATGTATCTTCACCTGGAGTCCATTTAGCAGGGCACACTTTATCTCCATGTTCAGCTACGAATTGTGCAGCTTGCACTTTTCTGACAAGCTCTTCTGCATTACGGCCGATTCCTAGGTCATTGATTTCGTATGCTTTGATTTGTCCTTCTGGGTTGACGATGAAAGTCCCGCGCAGTGCCAGACCGTCTTCTTCAATCAATACACCGAATTGACGGGATAATACGTTTGCTGGGTCAGCTAACATTGGGTATTGGATTTTACCGATTGTATCTGTAGCGTCAGCCCATCCTTTATGGCTGAAATGAGTATCTGTGGAAACGGAGTATACTTCACAACCGATTTCCTTGAATGTTTCATAGTTATCTTGAAGGTCAGCTAATTCTGTTGGACATACGAATGAGAAGTCAGCTGGGTAGAAAAAGAATACAGCCCATTTCCCTTTAACATCTTCAAGTGTAACCTCTTTGAATTCTCCTGCATGGTAAGCTTGTACTTTAAAATCTTCAACTTGTTTGTTAATCAATGACATATTGAATTCCTCCAATGGCTTTTTTTTATCTGCTCCTATTTATAATAATTATTAAATAGAAATTAGTCAATAAATATCCCTTAATAATTTTCATGTTCACAAATTAGTCACAGTTTATATATTGATATACATTTATTGAGTTTATTTACCCAGCGTACATAAAACTGGCTCATTTTATACATTCTCAATACTATCTCAAGGTAATATCGAAACTCAAACTCATTATTTTGAAAGTTGCCACTGCCTCCTTTTCAAACTAATATACTTTCCCAAATGAGAATCAATAGACCCACCAATCAAATGAACCGGCCAGGTCATTCTTTTATAACCTTCCCATTTTCCCCATAAATGATTCGAAATACCAAAGCAAAAAAACCGAACCATCACGGCCCGGCTCCTTTTTTTGCTGATCGCAGCTTCCTTTCATGCTGTTTCCGCTATTGTTTTTTCCAGATAAGCTTCTTCGCCTCGGAGAACCTCACCGCCGTTTGCGGCCAATTCACCACATCCCACCATTTATCCACATAGCTCGCTCGATCATTTTTATATTGAAGGTAATAGGCATGTTCCCACACATCAAGAACAAGGATTGGAATCGTATCCCATTGCGTCAGGACCATATGCAACTCCGATTGTAGAATTTCAAGCCTCCGCGCCCGTGGCGCCCAGACTAAAATTGCCCAGCCAACACCTTCAACCTGTTTGGCCGCTTCGCTAAAATGGCTTTTAAAGGCCGCAAAGCTTCCAAAATCCTTCTCTATCCGTTTAAGTAAATCCCCCTTTGGCTCCCCGCCTCCTCCTGGAATCATTTCTTCCCAAAATAATGTATGGAGATAATGACCCGACCCATGAAAGGCTGCTTCCTTTTCCCAATGCTTCAGCAAGGCATAATCTTTCGTTTCCCTCGCTTTTTCCATCATCAGCTCCGCTTTATTCAAACCATCAACATAGGATTGATGGTGCTTATCATGATGCAGCCTCATGATTTCCCTCGAAATCGTCGGTTCTAACGCATCATAGGGATAAGGCAATGGCGGGAGTGTATGCTGCCCGATAGGGACGGATTGCCTTTCCTTGCTCCTGAATTCCAAAGCGATTTGTTCAACTTCAGCGTAAACGCGTGACATTTCTTCTTCAATCTCGGCCATATCCTCATAATCCATTTCTTCCTCATCCAAATCCTTGGTCCACTGGGAAAGCCGTTCAATATTTGATAGCAATGACGAATCCGTGATATCGATTTTTTCGAGGTATTCCATGATTTCATCAATCCAATCACTTACCTCTTTGGCATACTCTCTTACTTCAGACATCTTTGCGCCTCCTTGTAGCCTTATTGCACATAAATCATCAACGTATTTTATGTTTCGATTAGGCGGAGATTCCATTTTATGAATAAAAAAAACAACAAGGCCTGTGAGCCTTGCTGTTTTTTATCATGACTGTAACATTTTCGTGCGGTAGTCCGTTTCATAAAACTCCAACTCTTCACGCATCGACTGGAAACCGCCCTCTAAGGCCTTCAGGATCGATATGATGCTGTCCGGTACGGTTTTGTGGAATTTGATCGAATTCTTTCCTGTGTAAGCCGATCTGCTGTCCTCGAACCAGCGATCTGATTTTGGGGAAAAGTATTCTTCGATACATTGATGATAGACTCGATAAAGCGTTTTTTCGGCTGCAGCCTTATTGAAGTTTTCATTTTTCAGGACGATTTGGCAGGCTTCCAAGCCCTCTTCACAACTGACAAGCATTCTTCTTAAACTAGAAAGGACCCCTTTATAGTACATTTCATCGCCGCTTTTTTCCGCTTGCAGCTTAGAATAGGTCGTCTCATTCATAAATTCCTCTAGCTGAGCCACTGTCACTTCTAAAAAGCTTTTTACATCCTCAAGCTGAGATTTTACCAATGTATTCCCCAACCGTGAACCCTCCTCAAAATGTTTAAGATTGAATATAATAGTCAACAGGTGTTTCTATATCATATGGTTTAGCTTGGTCAATCGATATAAACACTTTCTCCAATTTTTGAAAATCGATATTTTCGAAGTAACCAGCTAACTCTTTTTCTGAATTTATATACAACCGTTTTCGGTTCAACAAGCTTTGATCTCTGAGTAAGCAGACTAGTGCGATGAGATCAGCCATGAAAATCTCTCTTTTTGGGGTTTGGAATACAGGATTGGCATGATAGGGCGTCCATTGCGTGACCATCTCGTCAAAATAACGTAGATAAAGGACATTCAATGCCTTTTCTTCTCCATCCTTTATGTATTGTATAACGGATCGATTAAAAAATTCCTCAGGCGAATTCGACTTTTCCTTTTCAAGCCCAAATCCATTGCATGCAACAATCCTCACCTGCAATCCCCCCGCATTCATTTTTTTCTATATTATCACAATTTAAGGGAAAATGTTATTCGATTGTTTGCTGAAATTTTTCAAAGAATAAATCCGCTTCACCATTTTCAAAGCTTTCATCGGATGGATCGGCAAGAGACGGCAGCTCATCAATGGAATTGAGCCCGAAGTAATCCAAAAATTCCTTTGTCGTACCATACAAATAAGCCCTACCCGACCCTTCCGCACGGCCGACCTCTTTAATCAAGACTTTCGTGACCAGTGTATGGATCGGACGATCCGTTTTCACACCGCGAATTTCATCGATTTCCGCCCTGGTGATCGGCTGTTTATAGGCAACGATCGCGAGTGTTTCCAAAGCTGCCTGTGATAAGCCTTGGGTGCTTGATGTTTCTACTAGTTTTTTCAAATAATCCGAGTGTTCCTTTTTTGTCGTCATTTGATAAACACCTGCAATTTCGATTACCTGGATCCCGCGTACGTCCGCTACATATTCTTCCTTCAACCCTTCAACGATGTCCGTTGCTTGAAATTCCGTTATATCGAGGACAGAAGCAATCTGTTTGACGGAGAGTCCTTCATCTCCAGCAGCAAACAGCAATGCCTCAAGAATCCCTTTCCAATTAATAACTTCCAACTGTCTCTACACCTTCCTTAGCGCCAATCATGATTTCGGAAAAATTATCTTCCTGTTCAACGATGATTTCATTCAGCTTCATCAGTTCCAGCACCGCCATAAAGGTGATGACGATATGTTCTTTAACCGGAACAGGGAACAGTTCGAAAAAGCTCTTCCTCCCTTTGATCGATTGTAGCTCCAACATGATTTCATCCATCCGCTTTTCTATCGATATCTCTTGTTTTGTCACTTTCGTGTAAAGCGGCTTTTGTATCTTTTGCCGTCGGAGCAGTTTTTGCAGGGCTCCCAGCATATCATATAGACTTATATTCAATTCCTGTTTATCGCTTTCAGCCTCCTTGGCATACACCGATAAATCACTTGGAGGCTTCGTGAACATCAAGCTGCGTTCTTCCTCCAGCTCTTTGAACTCTTCTGCGGCATGTTTATACTTTTTATATTCTAATAGTTTCTCCACAAGCTCATCCCGTGGATCTTCTTCAAATAGTTCCCCATCTTCATCGATCAACTGTTCATCTTCATGCTTTGGCAGCAGCATTTTACTCTTGATGGCAAGCAGTGTTGCAGCCATTACCAAGTATTCGCTGGCGACATCCAATTCAAGATGCTGCATCGTATGGATGTAACCTAGGTATTGATCTGTAATATCAGCCATCGGAATATCATAGATATCTATTTCCAGGCGATTAATCAAGTGCAGGAGTAAATCCATCGGACCTTCGAACGCATCAATTTTTATATTATAACCCATTAAATTACCCCATTTAAATCTAATTGGCCTAGATTAGGCTCTTTTCTTTTACTATTCAAGTATAGTGGATTGCCGGCCTTTATCCAATAATAATAATTTTGGGACTTAGAAAGTTCTTAAACGGATTTGAAACAATTGGGTCTATGCCCAATCACTTTCTTAAAACCAACATAACCTAGAAATGTAAGAATAGCAGAACACAAAGGAGGTACTCATTATGGGTGCAGGTGGTTTCGGAAACGGCGGCGGATTCGCGTTTATCGTAGTATTGTTCATTTTGTTAGTTATCGTCGGTGCTTCTTGGTGTTAATGGAAGGCTGATGAATCAAGCTGATTGCTTAGCAATCGGCTTTCTTTATTTTCCAAGAAAAAATTCTATGCTACACTTAGACAGATACTTCGAGATTGTTATGCTTTGAAACTGGCATCATGTCCTTATGTGATTCATCAAATAAAAGGGGGGCTCCTAATGAATTACGCGGAAGACTACCTTTCTTTCCTGGTCCATTTCCACGGTTCAAGGGATTACTTCGAATGTCATGAAATTCTCGAGGAATATTGGAAGGAAACCGCCCCAAAGGAGCGTGACTCCCATTGGGTCGGCCTCATCCAAATAGCCGTTGCCCTGTACCATGATCGAAGGGGAAATAAAAAAGGGGCAGCTCGGACAATGGCAAAAGCGATTGCAAATCTCCATGCTAAAAAGCCTGAGCTCCTCAATTTGGGACTTGATCCCGAAAAACTGTTGAAGATGCTCGGCGCTATCCATGAACGGATGCTATCCGGAAGCCCATATGAAAGCATCAGCCTTCCGATTGCCGATCTTCGGTTGATCGAGATATGCCAGTCCATGTGCGTGAAGGAAGGATACATATGGTGCAGGAAAAGCGACATGGGTAATGCAGCTTTAATCCATAAGCATCTGCTCCGTGATCGATCGGATGTCATTTCTGAAAGGGCCCGGCAACTATCCCTGCGACAATCAAAAACGGAGGACCGCCCTTAAAGGCGGCCCTCCATTCTCACTTTCCCATTCAGACCTCTTCACACCGGTCAAGAAAGCTCTCCGTAAATTCGTTTGCCTTTAATTCCTTGTCAGGATATTGCTCCTTAATAGCCCTGACCATCGTTTTACCGATTCCTTGCTGCCGAAAAGATGGATTTACAGATATATGTTGTATCTCAATGTGTTGTTGAGAAATCTCTATTCCGATCAAACCTGTAATTTCTTCATCTTTCCATAAGAACAGCTGTAGATTATCAGCTGTTTCATAATTCTTCATGGTATTCCGGAGCACTTTTATCTCTTTTTCATTTGGCATGAAAGATAATAATCCCATGGCAAACTTCTCATAGCTTTTCTTATACTTAATCAACATAATATCCCTCGTTACTAAATAACGTTTTTATTATCTACCTGATTCGCTTTGAATTTATAACATTTCCATCATACATAAAAACCTCGTTCGTTTCAACATCACTTTCAGCACTTGATTTATGGATATGCCTTGTGCTATGTACTACGCGATAAATAGCCAATAAACAATCCCCCAAATTAAAGCGGTTGCAAGCATCATAAGTAAAAGAGTCCTATTCCGTTTCGTCATCCCATACTCCTTTTATGAACGGTACAAATTTTCGAATACCGAATTCATTTTACTATAACTTAACACAATCTGACAAATATCCCTTGCAATCTTGCTTCGATTTTACTACATTGATAAAGTGCTCTTCGTTCATATCGGGCATGCTGGGGACAAAAGCTACCGTCGTGCCTTGAGAATTCATGGGCAGTCTTTCGGCTAGAGAATATTTTTTTATGAAAATATGTATCTTTTCTGTCCTTTGTTTCGTCCAATACTATGAATCTTCATTTAAAGCGCATCCCTTTAGATGAAGATTTGAATTCAGCAGGAAAATGTTAAGGAGGATTACGATGAAAAAAATGAATAAATGGGTCATTTTGACCATATTGCTTTGTCTATTATTGCCATATAAGGCTTTTGCAGATGCAGCTGTCGGTGAAATGATCGTCACTCTTGGAGAAAACTTGTCAAATGAACAAAAGAATATGATTTTGTCGGAAATGAAAGCCCCCAAAGATGTAGAGGTTCTAACCGTTACGAATGCGGAGGAACATGAATATCTAGGAGATTATATCGCCAGCCGGTTAATCGGTACAAAGGCGATTTCCTCTTCCGCCATTACATTGGAGGAAAAGGGCACTGGCCTCAAACTTGAGTCGAAAAACATTAACTGGGTCACCGATGAAATGTACATCAATGCCTTGGCCACTGCTGGAGTGAAAGATGCTACCGTTTATGTAACGGCGCCGATTCCCGTTTCCGGTACAGCAGCTTTGACAGGTGTCATTAAAGCATATGAGCTGTCTTCGGATAAGAAGATTCCGGAAGACGTGAAGCAGGCCGCCAATGAAGAAATGGTGAAAACGGCCAAATTGGGGGATGAAATCGGTACAGAGGAAGCATCTGCACTGGTAACGAAAATTAAAGAGAATATGGCTGAAAATCCGCCAGCCAATACCGAAGAAGTGCGCAATGTGGTCGAATCTTCGGCGAAAGAACTTGGAATATCCTTGAATGATGCCCAAATTCAAAGTCTTATTGACCTATTCAACAAGCTAAAAGAATTGAACATTGATTGGAACGCGGTCGGGGATCAGTTAACAGCAGCAAAAGATAAGCTATCCCAGTTTCTTGAATCCGAAGAAGGCCAATCATTTTTGGATAAACTGAAAGAAGTTTTCAGCAGTTTAATAGACGCTATCAAATCACTTTTCAACTGATTTTAACCAAATGAAAAAAACTGCAGGGAAACCCATTATTATCGGATTTCCCTACAGCTTGAGAGGTTGGCTTTTGCCGCCTCTTTTTTATTCTTTGTTCGTGACAGCCGCTTCATGAAGGGCCAAGTCCAAATGAATAAGATCCTCGAAGGTCTCACGTTTGATGACAAGCCGTGCTTCCCCATTTTCAACAAAAACGACAGCCGGTCTTGGAATTCGATTGTAATTATTGGACATGGAATATCCATATGCCCCTGTACAAAAGACTGCCAACACATCCCCGCGCCCAGCTTTTGGCAAAGGTAAATCCCAAATCAGCATATCCCCGCTTTCACAGCATTTACCAGCGATCGATACCGTTTCTTCTACAGGATCAAGCGGCCGGTTTGCCAAAATGGCATCATACTTGGCTTCATAAAGAGCTGGACGTATATTGTCACTCATGCCTCCATCCACCGCAATATATTTACGGACATTGGGCACTTGCTTTTCAGAGCCCACTTTATATAAAGTCACACCCGCATCCCCGACCAATGACCGGCCAGGCTCAATCCAGATTTCCGGCATTTGCAAATCAGAATCAGCAACCAAATTCTGGACTTCCCTAACGATCTCTTCGACATATTGCGAAGCCGGAAGCGGGTCATCCTCTTGTGTATAGCGAATCCCGAAGCCGCCGCCGAGGTTCAAAACCTTTGGCTGATACCCTATCGAGCCATGCCAGCTATCAAGCTTGCCGATGATTTTTTGTGCAGCAAGCAAGAAGCCTGTCGTTTGAAAGATCTGCGATCCAATATGGCAGTGCAGACCCAGGACCTCCAGCCATTCGCTCTGTAGCGCTTGTCTAAGGGCGTCTTCCGCCTGGCCATTAATGAGATCGAAACCAAATTTGGAATCTTCCTGCCCTGTCAAGATATAATCATGCGTATGGGCCTCGATTCCCGGTGTAACACGAAGAAGGATCTTCATCTTTTGTTCACGGTTTGTACAAATCTCTTCTAAAAGGGTCAACTCTGAAAAATTATCGACTACTATACAGCCAATTCTATAATCCAAAGCCATATGTAGCTCTTCTTCACTTTTGTTGTTTCCATGGAAATGGATGCGTTCAGTCGGGAAATCCGCCTTAATGGCCGTGTACAATTCCCCTGCCGAGACAACATCGAGAGAAAGTCCCTCTTGATCTGCCAACTGAATCATGGCAATCGAAGAGAAGGCTTTGCTTGCGTAAGCAACTTGTGCTGAAATCCCCAATTCTTCAAAAGTCCTTTTGAACCCCCTTGCCCGTTCACGTATCAGTTCTACATCATAAACATATAACGGTGTCCCGAATTGCTCGATCAGCTCGATCGTGTCCACTCCGCCAATCTCCAGATGCCCCCGCTCATTGACACCGCTGGTTCCGTACAAATGCATGATAGCCTCACCTTCCTGACTTAGAAACTAAAGATTAATAAGAAATGAGGCAGCCTCTAATGATGAACCCCTTATGCTCGTGAAGGGTCCTCCATATCGACAAGCCTCATCCGAATCAATCGATCATCCCATTTAAGTATTGTTATCTATGACTGCTAAGTAGTTCGAAGGGAAAGCCATTGGTTTAACGTCAAAGAGTCATGAAGGCTCTATCTGTCTGTGAAACCTAACTTTACCGCTTTATCCGAATAAAATTAAATTACCACAACTTTTCGACAACATCAACCTTAAGGTTTTCTCGGCTGCCTATATTTATCCTGGGGATGCACAATACTTGGACGCTCCACTGATCCTGGAAAAGGTCTTCTGAATATTATATGTGACAGAGCCTTCGGTTGAAATGGGATAAGCGGCCATAAATACGGTGTATTTAAAGCTTTAATGCCCGTCAATAAAATAATGTAGAGCGTGATGCCAATGACTAGGCCAGGCACTTTAAACAAAGCGACCAACACCAGCAAGAACAGACGGGAAATCTTATTCGCCACACCGAGTTCCAGGCTTGGGGTGACGAAGGTGCCGATTGTCGCCACGGAAGCGTAGAGGACCACTTCTGGGACAAATAGGCCGACATCTATCGCTATTTGCCCAATGAGCACTGCCGCAACCAAGCCCATTGCCGTCGAAAGCGGCGTCGGGGTGTGGACGGCTGCCATCCTCAGGAACTCGATCCCGATATCGGAAATGAAGATTTGGACCACAATGGGAATATGCGTTTTTTCGTTCGGTCCGATAAACTCGAACTTCTCCGGCAAAAGCGACGGTTCCAAACAAAACAATAACCAAATCGGCAGCAAATATAGCGAAACGAAAATCCCGAAAAAACGTGTCCAGCGTACCAGCGTTCCAACAGCGGGTGCCTGCCGATACTCCTCAGCATGCTGCATATGATGGAAAAGAGTAGACGGGGTGATAATGACACTCGGGGAGGTATCCACATAGATCAGGACGTGCCCCTCAAGTAAATGCGTTGCCGCAACATCGGCACGTTCGGTATACCGGACGAGCGGATATGGATTATATCTTTGCTTGACGATGAACTCTTCGATCGTTTTATCAGCCATCGTTAATCCATCGACATCAATGCTTTCCAATTCCTTACGAACGATATCGATCAAATCGGGGTCGGCGATCCCTTTAATGTATCCAATAGAAATATCCGTTTTGGAGCGTTCGCCAACGTGCAGCATTTCAAAGCGCAATCGTTCATCCCGGATTCTTCGTCTCGTTATTGCCGTATTCACGATGATGTTTTCGACAAAACCATCCCGGGAACCGCGAACGACTTTCTCGGTATCCGGTTCTTCAGGCTGTCTTCCGGGATAACTCCTGACATCTACGACCAAGCCTACTGGTTTACCATCGACAACGATGACGATCAAACCGGATAATACTTGATCGACAAGCTCATCCATCGTGCTTATTTCTTCAACGGATTGGTGAACGAGCAACCCTTTGACTACATCAAAAATCTTCGTAGTCATGATTTCCGTGTTTTTATTATGGATCAGCGAGTCAAGGATTTCTATGATGTACTCCGTATCGGTCAGACCGTTTATATAGTAAAGGTGTACATCTTTTTTTAAGACTTTGATCTTTCTTACGCCCAAGTCAAAGCTGACGCCAAGACCCACTCTCTCTTTCATGTACGCGTCTACTTCCGCTACCTTATTCGGAATCGGTTTCATGTTTTGCGGTTTTTCTGAAGACATCATGACCACTCCTTTCCAAAATGATTTCCACCGCTAGCTTCGTGATCGGTGCACCCCTTTTGCAGTCATCCTGGCGGGACATTTTACCGATATCCCCTACCCCCACTACGATCGGGACATGCAAGCCATCGATGCAATACACCGTATCTCCTGTAATCTTTCCCAACTCGAATTCCTCGGCACCGAACTTATCGACGCCATTCGGTGTCAAATTCCCATCACGATCGATACAGACATCGACCTTGGTCCATTCTTCCCTTCTAGTCTTTGAAGCGACCGCTATCACTCCAAGGACATTCATATCGGGATGCCCGGCAACCACCTTCATCGCCTGTTCACCGGATCCTTCCCCGATAAAGCCGCTATCATCAAACATGACCAATACCGGATCATACTTCGCCTTTTTAATCAATTCAACTAGCTCCAAGCCCGTATATCGTGATGGATTACCTTGGGACATGGAGATACATCGCCCCCCAATTTCCCTGGCTACAATTTCCACGGCCCGTTTCGCATATTCATCTCCATCGGTAATCAATATCACATTTCGTTTGGTCACCATCTTGGGCCTACCTTTCATCAGGAATAGTTACTTGAAAAATTTACATATCGACAAAATAAATCCACTGAAATAACGACCCGGCTATCTTTCCCAAAACGAGTGCCATCAATAGATAAATGATTTTCTCTTGAATGCCGATTCGCTTTGACAAAACGGGGAAAACGTTGAGAACCTCGGTCAGGGCAGCTGCCAGCATCCCATTGAAGACCCCGTCAGCCAATCCGATCGGAATCAATAAGAATGGAGGCAGGAAAAACTCCGTCTCTTGTAGTCCGAACCATGTGCCCGCGACAACACCGGCGATGATGGCTCCTTCGTAGTAATGGATCATTTTCATTGTTTTTGTCAGCTGAGTCAGTCTCGGAATCACGCCAAGTACAGTTAAAAACGCTACAAAACCTGCACCTGTCGCGAAACCACCGGCTAAACCGGCAAAAATCCCAAAGATAATTCTACCTGTCATCAAGATGACGCACGTTCTCCTTGTTTTCATTCATGGTGACATAACGGTCCAAGTCCTGCTGATAGTTGAACATTTCAACCTCGAGTGGACTAGGTTCCTCATTGAAGCGTTTTTTAAAGAAATGATTGAAAAATAAAATCATCCCTATCCCAAGACCAAAGCTATATGGAATTTGGATCAATAACGGTTTTTCCTCCACTTTCCCCGTAATGATCGTAAAGATTTTTTGATGCACTTCCCCCATGCTGACATCCACATGAAAATTCATGATGGTCATCGCACCGCCGATGAACAGTAAGAACCAAACTAGCGCGAATGTGAGAAATGACATTTTCTTCTTCGTGAGAATGATTTCGATGATCGTTTGGGATGGCCCGAAGGTTTCCACTTCAATGGATGCATCCACTTTTCGAATGGCCATGATCACTTGGGCCAGATCGATGACGATGATATTCCTGTCTTCCTTCTTGACGGTCAGTAACAAGATTTCTTCAATCATTCCAATTTCATCTTCAGGCCCGATTATCCTTGCTATATCTTTTATCCTCACCGTCTGATTTCCATTTACTTGTACACGGTTCCTCATCCTGATATATACAACCGCCACGTTCATCACATCCCGACCTTTTATTTCCTTATGATAGTAGTATGGATTCCAAGCAGAATGAAAATGCAGGAAGTGACGCATGTCCATATATTACTAATTACAAAAAAAAGACACGCTGCAATGACAGCATGTCTTTTTTGTAATTAATGAGTAGGGAAGAAAATGAGTTGCACCAAAAAGATTACTCCAAAAATATAAATGAGCGGATGAACCGATTTCCCTTTTCCGCTGAAAAGCTTCATAAGTGGATAGGTAATGAACCCAATTGCTATCCCAGTCGATATGCTTGACGTAAGCGGCATTGTCAAAATGATCGCAAACGCCGGAAATGCCTCATCGAATGTTTTCCAATTGACTTTCGCCAAACCTTCCATCATGAAGCATCCGACGATAATCAAAACAGGAGCCGTGATCGCAGCAACTGACGAGATTGCAGATATAAGAGGAGAAAAGAAAATCGAAGCAGCGAACAGGATTGCCACGACTGTTGCCGTTAAACCGGTACGCCCGCCTGCAGCCACACCCGTGCTCGATTCAACGTAAGCAGTCGATGGGCTTGTACCAAACATGGAGCCCACTGTCGTTGCAATTGCATCACCCAAAAATGCCTTCTTGGCGCGTGGGATTTTACCGTCCTTCGTGAGCCCAGCCTGCTCCGTCACACCAATCAAGGTACCTGTCGTATCAAAGATCGTTACAAGCAGAAAGGCAAAAACAACCGAATATAAAGAATGGGTGAAGACCCCAGCAATATCGATATCAAAAAATACCGGTGTGGGAGGCACCGATAAGACGCCATTGAAATCGAGCAATCCAATGAAATAGCCGATTACGGCCGTAACGATCATCCCAATGAAAATGGCCCCTTTAATATTGCGCGCCATCAAAATCAAAGTAATGAACAAGCCAGCTAAAGCTAAAACGGTTCCTGGCTGATGCAAATCACCGAGAGTCACCATCGTTGATTCATTAGGAACAACGATCCCTGCATTCTTCAATCCGATGAACGCGATGAATAAACCGATTCCGGATGTAATGCCATACTTTAAAGAATTGGGAATGGCATCAATAATCATTTTACGCAAGCTCGTCACGCTAATTAATAAAAATAGCAGGCCTGCGATGAAAACAGTCCCGAATACCGTCTGATAGGAGAGGCCCTGCGCTCCCACAACACTAGCAAAATAAGCATTCAAACCCATGCCCGGCGCTATTGCAATCGGATATTTCGCGACCAGCCCCATTAAAAGGGTACCTATCACAGCTGATATGACCGTTGCCATGAAAACTTGTTCAAACGGAATTCCGATTGAAGATAGCAAAGCGGGATTCACAATCAGGATATAAACCATAGTCAAAAATGTCGTAACACCCGCCATGACTTCCGTACGGATATCCGTCCCATTTTCTTTCAGGGAGAAAAACTTTTCCATAAACATATTTAGACCTCCAGATCTAAAGGAAACACCGACAACCGTTTGCATGCAAAGACTTGGTGCCCTAGAATTATACTGCAACGACGCTTTTCCTGTTGAAACATTCGTTGAATGAACGAAAAAAAACGAATGAAAAGCGCGACCTTTACTATAATATTCGTTTTTAATTCTAAATTCAATAAAAAAATTGGATGGACAGCGATATTTTCATATTTTTTTATCCTTCCCGGATGAAAGGGAGTCAATCACTTTCACTTTCTTCCAAACAAGAGATTTATCTCCAGAAAAAAATGAAAAACCACATGAATCATTGATTCATGTGGTTTTTCATTTGCTGAAGAATCTTTTTTTCTAGCCTAGAAACTTGAACTTGCGATATTCCAAGCCTCGCAGCCACTTCCGATTGTGTCTGGTCCTTGTAATATCTCAGGAAAACGATCAGTCTTTCTCTTTCATTCAATTCCTGGATTGCTTCTTTTAAGGCGATCTGATCGAACCATGATGTTTCATTATTATCGGCAATCTGATCAAGAAGCGTAATCGGGTCCCCATCATTCTCGTAAACCGTTTCATGGATGGATGAAGGGCTCCTGCTTGCTTCCTGGGCCATGATGATTTCCTCAGGCGATAGGTCGAGGTGTTCCGCCAGTTCATTGACAGTCGGGACACGGCCATACGTCTTGGAAAGTTCTTCTTTCGCCCTGCGGATTTTATTCGCCATTTCCTTTAAGGACCGGCTGACCTTTACAGTTCCGTCATCGCGGATAAAACGTTGGATTTCACCAATGATCATTGGCACAGCATACGTTGAGAACTTCACTTCAAACGATAAGTCAAATTTATCCACGGACTTCAACAGACCAATACAGCCAATTTGATACAGGTCATCCGGTTCGTAACCTCGATTGAGGAATCTTTGCACCACTGACCATACAAGCCTAAGATTGCTATTGACGATCAGGTTTCTTGCGTCTTGATCACCGCTTTGGCTGCGTTGGATTAAACTCCGCAATTCCTCATCTTTTAAATGGGGCTGACCTTTTTTGCTCTTCTCGTTTTTAACCTCCACATCCATATGCAAGTCTCCCTTAATTGCACAAAGCTCTGCTTGTAGTTAAGTGCTTTTTTAATCGAATGATCGTGCCTTCGCCCTTATGGGATACGATATTGATTTCATCCATGAAGTTTTCCATAATGGTGAATCCCATGCCAGAACGTTCAAGCTCCGGCTTCGTCGTGAACAACGGTTGTTTGGCTTCTTCGACGTCCTCAATGCCCAGTCCTTCATCCCTTATGGTCAGCTCGACGGTATCGCCTTCGATGACCGCTGAAATGTATACCCAACCTTCCGGGTCACTCTCATACCCATGAATGATTGAATTCGTAACCGCTTCAGACACGACCGTCTTGATTTCCGTCAATTCATCCATCGTCGGGTCCAATTGGGCGATGAAAGCCGCAACAGTTACCCTGGCAAAAGATTCATTTTGGCTTAGTGCAGAAAATTTCGTTTCCATTTTATTTTTCATATTAGGCAACCCCCAGTCTTTGCAAAGCGTTTTTTTCGGATAGTTCCATTTTAACAATTTTAAACAACCCTGACATCTCAAATAACCGCTTTACTGCTGGAGAAATTGCACAGACCACCATTTCGCCTTGCTTTTTATTGACTTGCTTATAACGCCCTAAAATGACGCCGAGCCCTGAACTGTCCATAAAATGCAATTCTTCCATGTTGAGGATAATATGCTGGATGTTATGCTTTTGAATGGCTGCCTCTGCCTGGTTTTTCAATCTTTCTGCTGTATGATGATCCAAATCACCTTTGAGACGAATGCACAATACACGATTCTTCGCCTCCATATTAATCGTAAGACTCACTATATACAGCCTCCTTCACTGTCTTATAAGAGTCAAATTCTCTTTTTCACCTGCCGATTCCTTCTTAACAACAAAACTAGTGCCGTTTCGCCTAAATTAGTACTATTACCAGCCATTGCGACATTTTTCTTATTTGGCTTGGGTAAACATGCCGAAAGCACGTTTGTACAGTTGCCACCAGCTCGCATTTTTAACCGTTTTCTTCGCAACAATTGGCGATTTTACATATACCTTTCCGTTTTTCTTCAATTCAAGCGTCCCGATTTCATCACCCTTTTGAATCGGAGCTTTCAAATCTTTATTAAGTGTGATTTTTTTAGTGAAGTCCTTGGCCGTTCCGTTCTTGGCCGTCAAAACTGAAATAGGCTCGCTTGTCACACCAACAACAGATTTCTCATTGCCTTTACTTACCTTCGTTTCCCCTAGCACCTCTCCGCGCTTATAAATCGGATAGGTGATGTATTGTGAAAATGCGTAATCCAGCATCTTCGTAACCTGTGCATTCCGTTCCTTTGGGGAAGCAGCTCCGAATACGACGGCAATGACGCGCATATTCCCCTTTTTTGCCGTTGCTGTTAAACAGTACTTCGCTTCATTCGTGAATCCTGTCTTCAGGCCATCCACGCCTGGGTAAAATTTCACCAATCTGTTCGTGTTCACAAGCCAGAATTTCTTTTCCGTATTTTCACGGAGATAATCTTCATATGTACCCGTGAACCTTGTAATCGTATCGTATTTCAATAGCTCCTTCGCCATGATCGACATATCATGGGCGGAACTGTAATGATCCTTAACCGGAAGGCCTGTTGCGTTTTGGAACTTTGTATTTTTTAAACCAAGTTCTTTTGCCTTTTCATTCATTTTCTTAACGAATTCTTCTTCCGAACCGGCAAGGTGTTCAGCCATCGCCACCGATGCGTCATTCGCAGAACCAATCGAGATGCCTTTAAGCATGTGCTCTGTGGTCATTTCTTCACCTGGCTCGAGGAAAATTTGGGATCCCCCCATCGATGCTGCATACTCGCTCGTCCTGATTTTTTCCTTCATGCTAAGCTCGCCTTTATCAATCGCTTCCATGATCAGCAGCATCGTCATGATTTTCGTCATGCTTGCCGGTGAAAGACGAACATCCGAATTTTTATCATATAGAACAGTACCTGTATCCCGTTCAATCAAAATAGCGGATTTAGCATTCGCTGCCAAGTCCACTCCTTTATTTTCCGCTGCCTTTGTATGTGGGATGCCAAAACTTATTGCGATTAATACCATTAAAAATAGAGAAAGAACCCGCTTCATCTCCATACCCTCCAATCTTTATATCATTTATTTTTTCCACAAAACCCATTTTTATACAAATAAAGATCAATTTTGAATTTTCAACAGACACATAAGATAAAAGAGTATGCATATGTTCCCCTCTGCTCACCCCGACCGACTCTGGATAAGCGGCTCCAGAAGTAAAATGAAACGGTTGAGTTTCAGATCTCCAACTGTCGGTAATATGGATTCCATCTTCGTGGTTGGTCACACACAGTGGTATGAGGCGGTCTAAGGTACAAGTTACTCACGAACCCGGGTTTTGCATGGAATTCGAGGCCGTTTTTCGTGAATTTCGCGCTTTTCACACACAATTGCGATCGTTTCTTGACTGCTCCATTCGCATTATTATCGAATTTGGCTCGAGTTGATGCGTTCTTTCACCAGTTCGGAGCGTTATTAGCCAGTTCGGCACTTTTACTCGCGAGTTTAACTTTGCCTAGAACTTGAGGCGCATTCTTATAAAAATCAAACTTTTTACATGCTTTTTGTACCGTTTCTCGCCAACAATTTTGCGCCAACCTGATTCCATTTACATGGTCACACAGAGTGAAATGGAACGGGTGCGCAGAACTCCTAAGGGATATGCATGTCTATGTGGTACCCAGGCGCAAACGCCGAGGAGGTCACGGACCGCCTGCGGAAAGGGAACGCCTGCAGTACAATGAAACGGTCTAGTTCAGATTATCCAAACTTTGTACAATCGGGATCCGTCCTAGTGGTCAAGCAGAGTGGAATGGAACGGAAGGCGGGAGACTCCTGCGGGATATGCGTGTCTACGCGAGACCCCGCAGGCTGAAAGCCGAGGAGGCTCACGGACCGCCCGCGGAAAGGGAACGCCTGCAGTGCAATGAAACGGTCTAGTTCAGATTATCCAAACTTTGTACAATCGGGATCCGTCCTAGTGGTCAAGCAGAGTGGAATGGAACGGAAGGCGGGAGACTCCTGCGGGATATGCGTGTCTACGTGAGACCCCGCAGGCTGAAAGCCGAGGAGGCTCACGGACCGCCCGCGGGAAAAGGAACGCCTGCAGTGCAATGAAACGGTCTAGTTCAGATTATCCAAACTTTGTACAATCGGGATTCGTCCTAGTGGTCAAGCAGAGTGGAATGGAACGGAAGGCGGGAGACTCCTGCGGGATATGCGTGTCTACGTGAGACCCCGCAGGCTGAAAGCCGAGGAGGCTCACGGACCGCCCGCGGAAAGGGAACGCCTGCAGTGCAATGAAACGGTCTACGTTTAGATTCTTTAAACTTTGTCGGGATCCGTCCTAGTGGTCGAGCAAAGGGGCATTAAATCCAAAATCTAAAAAAACTGTAGACAAACTCAATGGTTATCGAGTTTGTCTACAGTGACATTTTGGCAAATGTTCTTATTCCATAATTTCTTTATAAATCAATGTCGGTTTTTCAACTTTCGCTTTTGAAACCGCAATGCTTTCATACAATTTTTCCTTCACTTTTGAAACATCTTCAAAGTTGCTGTAAATCGTTACAAGGGATTCACCTTTTGCCACGGTTTCCCCAATTTTTTTACGGAGTACAAGCCCGACTGCCAAATCGATTTCCGATTCTTTCGTCGCCCGGCCTGCGCCTAAAAGCATGGCTGCCGTCCCCACTTCGTCAGCGATGATTTCCGATACATATCCGTCCTCTTTCGCTTCCAGCTCAAAGGTATAAGACGCCTGCGGAAGTTTTTCCGGATGATCGACAACCGATCCATCGCCACCCTGCGCTTCCAAGAATATCTTGAACGAGTTAAGTGCAGATCCATCTTTGATTGCATTTTCAAGCAATGTTCTTGCCTCTTTCAATGAGCTTGCTTTTTTTGCTAGGTATACCATATGGCTTCCCAGTGTTAAAGAAAGTTCCGTTAAATCCTCCGGTCCTTCTCCTTTAAGCGTATCGATTGCTTCCTTCACTTCCAGGGCATTTCCGATTGCATATCCAAGCGGTTGGCTCATGTCGGAAATGACAGCCATCGTATTTCTTCCGACGTTGTTCCCGATACTCACCATCGCATGCGCCAATTCTTCCGAATCTGCAAGGGTTTTCATGAAAGCCCCTGCTCCCGTTTTAACATCAAGTACAATTGCATCGGCACCGGCAGCTATTTTCTTGCTCATGATCGAGCCGGCAATCAAACCGATGCTATTGACGGTGGCCGTTACATCGCGCAAGGCATACAGTTTTTTATCGGCTGGGGTCAAGTTCCCGCTTTGTCCGATGACTGCGATTTTGTTTTTATTCACAAGTCGAATGAATTCATCATTTTCAATTTCTACATGAAAACCCGAAACAGATTCCAACTTATCGATCGTGCCGCCCGTGTGGCCAAGACCTCGTCCTGACATTTTTGCAACGGGAACACCTACCGCAGCGACCAATGGTCCAAGCACTAGTGTCGTCGTATCGCCAACACCGCCTGTTGAATGTTTATCGACCTTGATCCCTTCAATCATCGATAAATCAATTTGATCACCCGACTCGACCATTGCCATCGTTAAATCAGCGCGCTCCTGCTCATTCATTCCTTTGAAATAAACAGCCATTGACCAAGCACTCATTTGGTAATCAGGAATCGTTCCATCCGTGAAGCCTTTGATAATGAACTGGATTTCCTCTGTTGAAAGGGCCTTTCCATCACGTTTTTTCTCAATTAAGTCTACCATTCTCATATTAGAATCCCCACTTCTTAAAGGCACCGCCGTTCTCGGGTGCACTTGTATTTTTTTTGATCGGTTTATATGTCCTTAACGATTTGCTTAACAAATTCCAGAAAACTGCTTTTCACCTTTTCAGTCGTTTCGATTACCTCTTCATGTGACAACGGCTGATCCAGAATGCCTGCGGCCATGTTGGTTATGCATGAAATCCCGAGAACTTTCATGTCACTATGTCTAGCCACGATGACTTCGGGAACAGTGGACATGCCAACAGCATCCCCTCCAAGGATCCTTGCCATTTTCACTTCTGCCGGTGTTTCATAGGTCGGCCCTGAATTCCCCACATAGACGCCTTCCTTAATATCCATGCCAAGTGAAGATGCGATTTTTTTCGCTTTAGCCCGTAGGTCTTTATTATAAGCTTCAGACATATCAGGGAACCTAGGACCGAAACGATCTTCATTAGGGCCGATCAGCGGGTTTGTCCCCATAAAATTGATATGATCGGTAATGAGCATCAAATCTCCTGGTGCGAAGCTTTCATTAACACTTCCGGCAGCGTTCGTCACGATTAACTGTTTCACACCGAGAAGTTTCATTACACGTACAGGGAAGGTGACCTTCTCCATTGAGTAGCCTTCATAAAAATGAAAACGACCTTGCATCGCCACCACTTTTTTACCGCTTAGTTGGCCAATGACAAGCTGACCTGCGTGTCCTTCAACAGTCGATACCGGAAACTCCGGGATATCATGGTAAGGAATCGTGATCGGATTTTCTATTTCATCTGCCAATACTCCCAGTCCGGAACCAAGTATCAGTCCTATTTCCGGAGAGCCTTCTATCTTATTTTTTATGAATGCTGCAGCTGTCTCTATTTTATTGAACATCTATTTCTCTCCCCCTTATTTTAAATCGCCCAATATACTTTTCCCGAAGGCAGGCATTTTCACATCGAAATTAGCAGCAACTGTCGCCCCGATATCTGCAAATGTATCTCTTATTGGAAGCTCGGTTCCTTCTTTAAATCGTTTGGAATAGACCAGTAATGGCACATATTCACGTGTATGATCGGTTCCTTCATGTACAGGGTCATTTCCATGATCGGCAGTGATGATCAATAAGTCATCCTCTTTCAGCTTTTCAAGGACTTCCGGCATCCTGGCGTCGAATTCTTCCAATGCCTTACCGTATCCCTCCGGATCGCGACGGTGGCCGTATAAAGCATCGAAGTCGACTAGGTTAAGGAAGCTCAGTCCCCTGAAGTCCTGGTCTATCGTTTGGATCAATTTGTCCATTCCGTCCATATTGGATACGGTCCTCAGTGATTCAGTTACGCCTTCCCCATCAAAAATATCCGAGATTTTCCCAATTGCAAGAACATCGAATCCCGAATCCTTCAATTCATCCATCACTGTCCGATTAAAAGGCTTCAATGCATAATCATGACGATTAGACGTCCTTTTGAAGCTGCCCGGTTCCCCAGTGAAAGGTCTCGCGATCACGCGTCCGACTTTGTACTCATCAGCCATTGTCACTTCACGTGCAATTTCACAAATCTTGTATAATTCTTCAATCGGAACGATATCTTCATGTGCAGCGATCTGCAAAACGGAATCAGCTGATGTATAAACAATCAATGCGCCCGTCTTCATATGCTCTTCGCCAAGCCTTTCCATGATTTCCGTTCCGCTTGCTGGGACGTTTCCTATAATTCCACGGCCCATTTTCGCTTCAAGTTCATTGACCAACAATTCAGGAAATCCGTTTGGAAACACACGGAATGGCGTGGAGATGTTCAGCCCCATGATTTCCCAATGCCCGGTCATCGTATCTTTTCCCGTTGATGCTTCTTTCATTTTCGTATAGTATGCGAGAGGTTGCTGAGCTTTATCTATCCCTTTTATTTCACGGATATTGCCTAAACCGAGTTTTGCCAGATTCGGCATGTGCAGCCCATTCATTTCTTCTGCAATATGCCCGAGTGTATCGGACCCTTTATCGCCGAATAAATCCGCATCGGGTGCTTCGCCGATTCCAACCGAATCCATGACCACTACAAATATACGTTTAAAAGCTGAATTCCCTTCCATGCTCATTCCTCCTAAAATAGTAAATCGCTTTTTATACTCTTTATATTACCCTTATCCAGCTTAGTTACTCTGTAAAAAAATCAAATCGCGAGAACGTCAGAAGTCTGACCTCTCTATATTGTAAACGATTACCTAGATGGAGACAAATAATATATTTCAAAAAAACAACGAAGTGTTGATAAGCATGAGCAGGAATTCCCAGCCGGATTTTCGCTACTCGCACTTACCATAAAAAGGCCGCTCCCCTCCCTGATCTGCAGGAAGGAAGCAACCGCTCTATCATTCTACCATTCTATTATGCCCGCGGATGGAATTTTGAATACACATCCTTGATGCGAACGTTACTAATATGTGTATAAATTTGCGTTGTCGAAATATCCGCATGTCCCAGCATCTCCTGGACGGCTCGTAAATCAGCACCATTCATCAATAAATGGGTCGCAAAGGAATGCCTGAGCGTATGCGGTGTGATTTCTTTTTCTATATGGGCCGATTTTACAAGTTTCTTTAGAATCTTCCAAAACCCCTGTCGTGTCAGCCTGTTGCCATGATGATTCAAAAAAAGTGAATCCGTCCTGTGCTTTAGGCTTGCCAATTTCCCTCGGGAACTCTTTAAATAATGTTCAATGGCTCCCAATGCCGTTTGTCCAATCGGGATGATCCTCTCTTTATTTCCTTTCCCGACACAACGGACAAACCCCATCGAAGCATGAACATCACTCACATCCAACGATATCAGCTCACTGACCCGCATTCCCGTCGCATACATCAATTCAAGCATCGCCTTATCGCGCAAGCCGAATTCGTCCATCGCTTTCGGGGCTTCCAATAACGCTTCAACCTCTTCCATGCTCAGCACTTTCGGCAGGGTACGCTCCGGTTTCGGTGTATCTATATGTATCGACGGGTCCTGATCGGTCACTTTTTCCCTCAGAAGGAATTGATGAAAAGACCGAATCGAGGCAATATGGCGAGCAACCGTTTTCGATGATTTCCCTTGGTCCTTCAAATGAATGAGAAAATGCAGGATATTCACACGCCGTGAACCGTTCCAGTCACCGATGGATTCAACTTCCATCAGATACTTCCAATAGGATCTTAAATCGCGCTCATAGGAAACGAGCGTATTCTTGGCAAGACCTTTTTCAATCGTTAAAAAATGAATGAAATCCCTGATTTGATTTTCCATAGTCACTCCCCGTTTAAATAAAACAGCATTAACCGTTCCAGCCATGCATCATCACCCGTGTCGACGGCCTTCGATACTTTCACGGCCATCCCTTTCGGTTCGTCATAACGATGATAACTTTGGTATTCCTGATTTAACCATACCATCCCTATATAAAAAAGGACAGTGAAGCTTACGAAGAGCACCATCACTTTAGCCGTATGTAAAACAAGCGATAATGATGTTTTCATCATCTTTCCCCTCCCATTCGATCCCTTGTATCAATCTATGCCCAACAGGACAAGTTTTATACGTGTTTCGATGGGGAGAAGGAAAAAAACGCCTCTCCTTTGCGGACATCCACTTGCCCGTTACAGGTTTCGGGTCTTTTTAAAACGCAGAAAACCTTCTCCAGTAAATGGAAAAGGTCTGTCTTCATTCACCTTTATTTTCTTGTTTATCATGACAGCGATGACAAATGCCATGAAAGGTTAATCTATGATCTTTTATCTTGAAGTTCCAATCGCGTTCCACGATGGATTCCACGTCTTCAAGTAAGTCTTCCTGGATCTCATCCACTGCACCGCATTCCACACAAACAAGATGATGATGGAAATGCGCAGCTCCTTCTTGTCTTAAATCATAACGGGAAACCCCGTCTCCAAAGTTAATTTTATCCACTATTTTCAATTCAGTCAGCAACTCTAGCGTACGGTATACTGTTGCCAATCCAATTTCCGGCGACTTTTCTTTGACAAGGAGGTAAACGTCTTCTGCGCTTAAATGATCCTCTTCGTGCTCAAGTAAAACGCGGACGGTCGCTTCTCGCTGAGGCGTCAATTTGTAGCTGGACGAGTGCAACTGCTTTTTTATCCTATCGATTCTGTTTTCTATTTCCATACCTAATATTCCCTCCCGCGCCGCTATCTTATCCATTATATCAAATGAGGGAAAACTGTCAAAATAGATTTCTTGTTAATGATAAAAAAATTTGCGATAAAGGCAAATTTCCGTCAATGCCCCAATAAACTCACGACATTTTTCATCAAGGAAGGTGATAGGTACGCTTCAAATGCTGCAGCTGTTACCAAAAACAAACCAGACAGGACCAATGAGAAAATATACCTTGATATGATTGGCTTAAGCGGCTCACGAACCTGCTTAAGGAAAATCCGGCTGATCATTTTCATCGATAGTGACACGGCAAGGACCGTTATCACGATGAAGATCGGCACGATGAAGATATTTTGGGGCAAAATGGAGACGAAAGATAATAAGAACCCACTCCATCCCATTTGGTTGACCAAAAAACCGACTGTGAATCCGACTACCATCCCTTTTATGAATAACAATACCAAAATGACCGGCAAGCCGATGACGGAAATTCCCAGTATCCAAATGAAGCCGATATATCTTATATTATGCATGATACTTTGGCTGAACATATCATGCGAAGAGGCAAATTCACCTTTGGATACTTGTCCGAAGAATTGCGATAAATAATAGAACAAGTCCTCCTTTTGGGTAAAGCTC
Organism: Peribacillus sp. FSL E2-0218; assembly: GCF_037992945.1. Taxonomy (NCBI): domain Bacteria; kingdom Bacillati; phylum Bacillota; class Bacilli; order Caryophanales; family Bacillaceae; genus Peribacillus; species Peribacillus sp. FSL E2-0218. Next base: position 3,191,882 of record NZ_CP150304.1, read on the forward strand.
AAACTATTCACCAGCACCGCTCCAAAAATGACACCCATCAAAAAAAGCACAGTGATAAAGACATATAATGAGGAATGTTCGTTAATATGTTTCATTACGGCATTTTGTACGACAGATTTTTTTTTCATCTTTCATCCTCCCAACTCCGCTTACTAGAATCTATGTTTTCACTCTCTCATTTATGCCAAGAAAACTTTCGCTGCAAGCGAACACTTGAACTGGAATTTGTGCTATAATTTCCCATAATCATTGGATGGAGGTACGTTATGAAAGCGATATTGATGGATTTCCCAGAAAAAATCGAAACCCCGCGATTATATTTAAGGCCATGCCAGCCAGGCGATGGCCTTGATGTTTACGAAGCCATTATTCATTCTGAACATGAACTTAAACAATGGCTCCCATTTGCCCATCAGGAGGCCTCAGCGGAAATTTCCGAGCGGAACATCCTGAAATCCTTAGCGGACTTTATTTTAAAAGAGGATATCCGGCTGCTTATTTATAGGAAGGAAGACGACCAGTTCATCGGTTCCACCGGCCTGCACCGAATTGATTGGGATATTCCTAAATTTGAAATCGGCTATTGGATTGATACGAGGTACAGTAAAAAAGGGTACATTACGGAGGCGATAGAAAAGTTGACGAAGTTCGCTTTTTACCATTATGGAGCCAAGCGAGTTGAAATTCGCTGTGATCCCAATAATATTGCCAGCGCACGCATTCCCGAGAAGCTGGGGTATACGCTTGAAGGAATCTTGCAAAATGATAGCCTCAGTGCAGATGGCAAGGAATTGCGGAGCACCTCGATCTATGCCAAAACGACAAATTAACTAACCCTGACAGCTTAACATGGACCCTATGGAATGGACACTTTTAAAAAAGTCTATCCTGCAGGGTCCGTTTATTTATAAGAAGAAAATGTTTCTCGTGGCTCTAGCTCCGGAATCTTAAAAAAAGATGCCGCCTGCACTAGACAGACAGCATCTCATCAGGTTGGTTTTGCCCTTAACCCTTCAGCTTTCCTTTTTGACCTTTCCGTACTTTCCTCCGCCCCCCGCTTCCAAGATTAGCGTCCCTTTCCCGGCTGCATTGATGTAGCCTGCCAGCTTATCGGAGACGATTTCCTTAAGCTGTTCGAGCGTAGCTCCATGAAGGATGTTCATTTCCGTTCCAAACGCCTCCAGCAGTTTCTCCATGGCTTTTGGTCCAAGTCCAGGGATGAAGTCGAGTGGCACTTGATGGATATACGGCGGTCTTTCCCTTTTGCATCCTCCATCCACTTTTGACATGGACAGTTCCTTGATGCGGGAAGATACTCCTTTTATGATTGATTCATTTCCGCATTCGCTACATGGCCCATTTCCGTTCAATACCTCGTGGAAACATGCTGAACATACGGTTTTATGATATTTCCCCAATAGAGGGTTCAAACCATAATTGGCGAGGACTTTACGATTCCCCTCTTCTCGAAGCGCTTTTTCCAGCTCAGCGAAGGTTGGTTCCTTGAGCTGGATTTTTTGATATTCCCGAGCGATTTTCCCAAGCGAATGCGCATCGGAGTTCGTCACGAAGGGATAGGACTCCAGCTCCGCGATATCCTCGACCATTTCTGTATCCGAGCTTAGACCAAGCTCGATGGCATCAATCAGCCTTGGATCGAATACTTCCGTCAGACTGAATCGCACCCCTTTTCCATATAAGCTTTTAAATGGGGTGAAAACATGGGCTGGGATGAACAGACCGCCGAGTGACTTTACGATTTTTTGCAGCGTCCTGCCATCACAATAAATCCTTTGCGAACTTAATGTAATGTTTTTAACATGGCCGCTCATCCATGCGGAGAATTCCTTCATCGCCGTTAAGCTGGGGAAATAGGCAAGAACATGGATCGGTCCATTGCAATGTTGATCATAAATTTCAATCTCCGAGCCGGGAATGACCGTCGTATTCCGGTACAGGAGACCGCCTTCACGCTTCTCGATGATTTCCCCATCCACAATCGCCGCTTCTATCTCTTCGATGATTTCCGGCGAATGGCAATCAATGATCCCGATTAAATCAAGGCCCTTCCTCTCACTTGCCACCTGCAGGACGTTGCTGAAGGTCAACGTTTTAGCACCGGTTATTTTCACGGCCTTCCCGCTTCCCGTCCTGCCTATATGGATATGGAGGTCAGCGTAAAACTCTTTCATTTATGAAGTCATCGCCTTTTTCAGCAACAGATACTGAACGGCATATGCCGTCTTGGCATCCTGGATTTTTCCTTCCAGTAAATAATTTTGGGCTTCCTCCAGCGTAAGTTCGATCAGCTCGACAAATTCATCTTCATCCAGCGGTGCCGCATTTTCTTTCTTCTTCAAATTATGGGCCACATACAGATGGACCAATTCATCAGCAAAGCCTGGCGATGTGTAAAAAGAGATGATATGCTCCATTTTTTCGCATTCATAACCTGTCTCTTCTTCCAGCTCCCGTTCTGCTGATAGAACCGGTTCCTCTCCTTTTTCAAGCTTTCCGGCAGGGATTTCTATCAAGCTTCTTTCCAGCGCTTTACGATACTGTTCAACCATGATGATTTTATTTTCATCCGTAAGGGCTATGATCGCAACGGCGCCCGGATGTTTGACTATTTCACGTTTACCTGTTTTCCCATCGGGAAGCTCCACCTTATCCACTTGCAGGCTGATTACCCTTCCTGTGAAGATTTTTTCCGATGACAGCGTTTTTTCTTCAAATTTTTTCATCCTGAACACTCCTCTGTTCTAATTGCAGCATGATTTCTCATACATTTTACCATACTAGAGATGGAGGGCGATTTAATGAAGATTTATGTGTTGGAAAAAAGCGTTACTTTATCCGGTAAAAGCTGGGAAATCCTGCAAAAGCTAAAACAATTGCAAGATCAATATGTCTATATCAATGATTGGATTGCCGACATACACCATCAGGTTCCCCAAACTCCTTTAAAAAGAATCAAGTGAATTCTTTGAGTGAAATGGAATTCTCCTTTACAATGAACGTAAAGGGAGTGTGGATATATGAAAAAACGCAGACTTGGTCATTCTGAGTTGCTCGTTTCTGAAATTGGGCTCGGATGCATGTCATTGGGGACTGATGAAAAACAGGCATCCGAAATCATCCAAGCCGCTTTAGATGAAGGGATCAATTATTTTGATACCGCAGATCTGTATGATTTCGGTGTGAATGAAGAAATCGTCGGAAGGAATGTAAAGGCGGTTCGCGAACAGGTATACATTGCCACCAAGGTCGGGAATCGTTGGAATGAAAATAAGGATTCCTGGTCTTGGGACCCTTCTGCCGCCTATATCAAAACAGCTGTAAAAGATAGCTTAAAGCGGCTCGGAACGGATTACATCGATCTTTACCAGCTACATGGAGGAACTCTCGCAGATAATATCGAAGAAACGGTAGAAGCGTTTGAAGAGCTAAAAAAGGAAGGCTATATTCGTCATTATGGCATCTCCTCGATCCGCCCGAACGTGATCAAGGAATTCACTGAAAAGTCCGAGCTTGATTCCGTAATGATGCAGTACAGCCTGCTTGACCGCCGCCCTGAAGAGTGGATGTCCCTTTTGGCAAGCAAACAGATCAGCATCATCGCACGAGGCCCCCTTGCCAAAGGCCTGCTTAGCGAGAAAATGCTCGAAAAAGCACATGAGGATGGATATCTTGATTATAGCTATCACGAACTGAAAGATTTGCTTCCGCAATTAAAGGACAAGCTTTCTGACCGGAAATTAAATGAAACGGCGCTTCAATATATATTGTCACACCCAAGCGTCGCTACCGTTGTCCCGGGAGCAAGTTCAGTAAAGCAGCTCCGTGAAAACTGCCGGGCCGCCAGCAGCCCTTCCTTGTCAAAAACCGAGTTTGACATCTTGAAGCAGCTGACCAAAGCGAGCCGATATGAAAGCCATCGAGATTGATAGATGAAATCGTGAACTAAACGGAAACAGGCTGCCCCATCCACGTTTAACCAGCGGGAGGGGGCAGCCTGTTTCCGTTTGCTTTCGGATTGCCCGCCCTGCAGTTTCAACAATATTATTTTTTTCTAACGTGTCCGGAAACGATGGGGTCACGCCCAGTCATTGAATCAATCTTTTTTGTTGCCATCCCCAAATAGATGTTGTACAATTCAGTTGTACACAATTTAAAATACAAAAAATCAAGGAGAATGACAATGACTAAAACCTTATTCACTACATCTGTAACGGTTGACGGCGGAAGAGAAGGAACGGCCATTTCTGCGGATGGTAACTTTACGGTTGATATCGCGATGCCGGGAACACCGAGGGCCAAACAGATGCCTGAAGCATCCAATCCGGAGCAGCTTTTTGCTGCTGGGTATGCAGCATGCTTCGATAGTGCGTTGCAATCAGTCGGGAAAGTCGAACGTGTTTCATTCGCTTCAAAGGTCACTGCGAGCGTCAGTTTATTGATGGGTGAGATGCATCAGTACAGCTTGGCTGTCACTTTGGCTGTGAAAGGGTCGGGCATCGATAAAGAGACGTTCGAAGCCCTTGTTCATAAAGCACATCAAATGTGTCCTTATTCAAAAGCAATCAATGGCAATGTCGACGTCGCCATTGAGATCGATGTAGATTAATGAATATCCACCAACAACAAAAACGCTTCGGGTGAAATCTCACCCAAAGCGTTTTTTCTTTAAAATTGCTGTAAAGTTTTCAGCAGATGCAGCAACGAAGCTTTCAAATCTTCGACCACCCGCTTATCTTCGCCTGATATAGCTGAAATGCGATCGGGAATGAAGCAGGCCTCTGCCTGCAAGCCGCGTCCCTTTTCCGTCAGCAAAATCATCACGGAACGCTCATCTTGGGTGGAACGTTCACGGACAATCAAATCATTCTGCTCCATTCGTTTCAACATCGGGGTAAGCGTTCCTGAATCAAGGGCAAGCAGTTCCCCTAATTTTTTGACCGTGAGTGTATCCTGTTCCCACAGCAGGAGAAGGACGAGATATTGAGGATACGTCACATCAAGTTTATCCAGCAGCGGTTTATATTTTTTCGTCATTTCCCTTGAGCTTGCATAAAGCAGGAAACATAATTGATTTTCAAGCACATTTTCCAGTTTGTTTTGCATCATATCACCAGCTAGTCTTAGTCAGTCCGATCTTCATCGGAACTTATCTTTACTATAATCGTTCTGCTGTATAAAATAAAGGAATATCCGGATGGATGAAAGGCAGCTCTCCGTTATAAATAATCCCGAAAATAGGAACAGCCCCATCCTTCACTCCGTTTTGTTCTTTATTTATAATTCTTCCAGTTCAAATTGCTTTCACCCAATAGCTCTTCGAATGATTTATTTTTCTCCCGCTGCTTTCTTTCTGCGCGTTTCTTTTCTTCTTCAGCGGCCTTTTTCTCAACTTCCGCCTCGTTCAGTTCTTTTTGCTTTTGACGAAGCTGGGACATGATATCCTGATTGAGCATATCGCCAAGTTTCAATGATGAATCTTTCTCTTGGTTTTTACTCGGATTTTGCTTACGTGGCTGTTTCTTTTTCATCCTTAAAACCTCCTAGCCCTTATTATGACCTGATTATATCATGATTGCCGTTTTTCCCGTTACGGTTTTCAAACCGTGTTTTCCCATTTCCCTCATGGTAAAATAAAGAAAATCAAACGAGGGGGATCCTTCATGAAAAAATGGTGGCTTGCATTAGTTGGAATTCTAACTTATATCATCGGCGTAGGCCTTTATTTCTCCAATCGGATCATGTACATGAAAAAAAAGGAAGATGCTTTTATCCAAAACCGGGAAATCCTGGCCAAACGCCTGAACAGGGAGGATTTTGATAATCTGCCCAAAACGGAAATCTGGGTATCCTCACCCTCGGGCTATGCATTGAAATGCTTGTTTGTCGAACCGCATGAAACCAATCAGTGGGTTGTCATTTCCCACGGTGTGACGGAAAATAAAGTCAATTCGATTAAGTATATGAATATTTTTCTTAAGCGGGGCTTTAATGCCATCATTTATGATCACCGTCGCCACGGGGATTCCGGCGGCAAGACGAGCAGCTATGGACATTATGAAAAGCTCGACCTGAAGGCCGTAATCGATGAATTGAAGCGGCGTAAAGGCCGTGACCTTACCATCGGCATTCACGGGGAGTCCATGGGGGCCGCAACCTTGCTGTTATATGCCGGGATGCTGGAAGATGGCGCTGACTTTTACATTGCCGACTGTCCATTTTCAACTTTCGAGGATCAGATTCAACATCAGCTCAAGGCGGAAATCCCCATTCCTTCATGGACCGTATTTCCGCTTGGACGTATGTTCATCAAACTCCGGGACGGATATTGGACCAATGAAGTGTCCCCGATCAAGTATATTAAAAACATCCGCAGCCCAGTGCTCTTCATTCACAGTGAAAAGGACACCTTCATTCCCGTTTCGATGACGATGGAATTATATGCAGCAAAAGAGGGCCCAAAGCAGCTGTACATCGCTAAAAAAGGGGCCCATGCTCAATCTTATAATGAGAATCCGCAAGAATATGAAGCTCAAATCGATCAGTTTCTAGAAACTTGTCTGAAAAAGAGAAAGGAAACAGAGGGGATCTAATCCTCCCTCTTTTCTTCATTTACATTTTGTTAAAAAAGCTCATTCTAGGATTCAAGATTTGATTCGGACTTTTCAACTGAAAACTGTTCGCTTCCGGTACAAAGTCTATTTTCATGCTTTCATCGAGAAAAATCATTTTTGATGTTTCCACGAATAGAGGGATACCGTTCGTTTCCACCTTTTCGGTCCCTTCCTCCGCTTCGTTGACTAGCCATAACGCCGTCACACCGCTTACAACGCAGCCGCAGCCATCCGTGTCATATTTCAACTGTAAATGTCCTTTTCGTCCCTCTAGCTTATCGGCTATTTTCCCTGCCGCTCTTTCCGTCCATTCAATATACATGTTACATGCCTCCCGATGTCTTTGCCTGCCCCCATTATAAACGATAAAAACGCCGCTGTTAACGAATCTGCCTGCTCCACTGATGTTCTTGGATTGCCGATTTGTTTTGTTTCAAGCGATTTGCCTCCTTCTAAAAGAGGCGGTCCCTCCGCATCAGCCTTCCATTATCCTCACATCCGCTATATCAGAAAGCTTGATATAGTGGGCCTGCTGGAAATGATCGACGATATGGAGTTTTTGACTGAGTTCATTATAATAATGGATCCGGCCAATTAACAGCTGATACCGGCTTCCTTCATAATGAGCAATCGTGACATCCTTTCTCCCCTCCATCGCCTCCCCCATCACGGCATTCATTTCCTCCAGCTGCTGCTCATCAAGGGTGCGCTTCGCTTCATAACCATCCTCCCCCGCCCAATCCCGCAGCATTTTCACATGCTCCGGCAGCATCATCGATGTCCATTTGATACGGCCTCGATCACGAATCATCCTTTTCCTCTCCCTTCAAAATTCCAGCCTCACGCTTTATGTCCGCCAAGCAGCCTGCTTCGGTAAACGGCTGTACCCGCTTCTGTATACGAAACGGCACGCAATAACGCTTTCGATCCATATTTATGGCGAATTCGATCGACCGTGTAACTCAGCTCCCGCTTTTTCCAGCGCGACATATCAAATAAAGTCAGCTGCATCTCGTTATCGTCGACAATATTCGAGAGTGTGACCGCTATGCTCCGAACCGTTTTTTGCTTGGTATAGTTTTCACGGAAAAGCTCCAGGCAAACTTTATACAGCTCCATCGTAATGTTGGTCGGTTCGCTTATTGAACGGGAGCGCTGAAACCCTCCGCCAAATTCATCCTTGCTGTAACCAATGCCCAGGCTGACCGTCCTGCCTGCCTTGTGATGGGTGCGTGCCCTTCTTCCGACTTCTTCGCAAATCTCCAGCATCACCTGCTTGATTTCATGCTCTTCCTTGTAATCCCGCAGCAGAATCTGGCTTTTGCCAAAGCTCACCTGTCCCTCGATAATCGGTGCCCCCATCTCCGATAAATCTATTCCCCACGCATGGTGGTAAAGCTGATTGCCCATAATGCCAAACTTCGCTTCAAGTAATTCAAGATCATAATTGGCCAGCTGCCCAACCGTAAATATCCCCATTCCATGAAGGGTTTTTTCCACACGCCTGCCGATGCCCCACATTTCACGAAGCGGGGAAATCGGCCAAAGCTTGTTTGGCACATCCTCATACTTCCATTCGGCAATCCCTTCATGCTTGGCTTCTAAATCCAAGCAAAGCTTAGCCATAAGCATGTTCGGACCAATTCCAATGGCACAGGGAAGCTGTAATTCCCTTTCGATTTCATCTCTTATTTTTCCGGCTATCATCCGGGCATCTCCCCATAAAGAAGCCGCCCCATCGACTTTCACAAAACTTTCATCCACGCTATATACATGAATCGCTTCTTTGGGCACATAACGGTTGAACAGCCGGGTGATTTCCGTCGAGACCCTTAAATAGGTTGCCATTTTCGGTTCAACGACGACAATCCTTGGATCATTCGGAATCTCAAACATCCGCGAACCCGTTTTGATGCCAAATTCCTTCTTCATCTTTGGGGAAGCAGCAAGCACGATGCTCCCCGTCCTTTGCAAATCACCAACCACCGCCAGATAACACTCAAGCGGATTCAAACCAAGCATGACCGCTGAACAGCTTGCATAAAAGCTCTTCATATCGATACACATAATTGAGTGGTTCGGCATCGTCCCATAATCCATCATCCATCATCCATCCGCTCTAACAAGAATATATGTTCGCTTATATTATACTCATTACTTTAACCGAATATACGTTCTTGTTCAATGGAAGTTTTCAGCCAATTTTCTACTTTTTATTGCAATTTCCTCAAGAAAATATATTCATCCTAACAATGGATGAATATCCAATATTTCTCTGTATACCCATATAGTTTTTTTATAATCAAACAATTCGTAGCTTGAATTATTGGAAATGAATCCAAATGCTTACTGACTCTTCTATATTACAGTTAATTTCAATAGGCTTTCGCCTGACATTTATCTAGGTCTTTATATCTAATTTTTGTAATGTAATTGTAACTAAAAATATGTCTAATTGTCATAATGGTATTGTAGGATAATATTGTTAAGAACAATCGTGAGATAGATAGAGAGGAAATGAAAATAATGAAGAAATGGATCGCTTCAGCTGCTGTTGCTTCTGCCATGACGCTAACCCCACTGCAAGCCTTTGCTAATATTGGAGACCAAACCCTCAGACCCGGAATGACACATAGCGATGTCAAACAACTACAACAACTTTTAAAAACCAAAGGTTATTTCACATATTCAGGTTCACTGACTACATATTATGGAACCTATTCCACATCATCAGTAAAAAAATTCCAAAAAGCTAAAGGCCTAACAGCCGACGGAATCGCCGGCCGAGCCACATTCAATGCACTTGGCGTTTATAAAGTCAATAATACAAGCATGATCAACTATGCAAAAACCTTGATGGGCAAACCGTACAAATGGGGCGGAACGACTCCGGCTGGATTCGATTGTTCCGGCTTCATCTATTACGTGTTCCAGAAGTCACAAGGAATCACCCTTCCGCGTACCACATCCTTGCTCTATTCCAATACAGGTTTAAAAGTTTCGTCACCTTCTAAGGGGGATCTTGTATTCTTTGATACTTCTTCCGGAAGAACAGGTGTATCACACGTTGGCATCTATATCGGGAATGGCCAATTCATTCAGGCTTCGACTTCAAAAGGAGTAACCATCACGGATATGGATAATTCTTATTGGAAACCAAGGTATTTAGGTGCAAAAACTTTATAAACCCCATACGTCAAAGAACCGGATAGATCTTCTGTCCGGCTCTTTATTTTGTTTAGGCCATTTCATTGTTTGAGCCCGAACAAAAAAAGACCCTTGAAGGGTACTTTTAGGTGTGGACCGCAGTGAATGACAATGAACTAAGAAACCGTGAATCCACAATCCGTGATCTTCATCACCTCATTGTCAAAGGAACCTGCCCCGGTTGCTCCTACACTATTTTAAATATAAGATTTCATCCGTTACATCCTCTACAGTCACCATGAAGGAAGAATCCATATTGGAACGATTCATCATTTCGATCGTGTACACATGCTCTGACGGCAGATGAGTGACTTCAAGAATGATGAATCGCTGACTGTCGGCTTCGCTGACATGCTCGAGGGCAGCAGTGACCGCCCGCTGCTCGGCTGCGCTTTTCTCATCCGTCAAAACAAGAATCAGTTCTGCTTTCGCTTTCCCAGGAAATGTTTTTTTCGTGACCCCGCCCCTGTGCCACGGCTTCACTTTCATCCCAACCTCCAACTCGGAATAATCGAGGTTCTTTCCATGTTGATCTTGAATATATGTATCATTGGTCACCTTATAGTACGTTCCTTTAATCAGGAGCCTTCTATCATCAAGATCCGTAATGAAGCCTTCTTCTCCCTTATCAATGTCCTCCTTGTTCCAATCGGAGGTTTGACAGCCCCCCAGCATGCAGACGACCAGCAAAAACATATAAAGGTTCACCATCTTCTTCATGAAAATCCCTCCTAAGAAATAGACGCAATTCACCATGATTTGGTTACCAATCGATTAAAAATAAATATCCCATCGCAAAAATAGGATCCGTACCTCGTTTTTTGTAAGGAAAATGGGATCTCGATACCTGATGATTCAGTCATCTTAGGAAGGGAATTCACGTGTTTTTATAGAATTAGTACATACTAACTTTTGAAAGGAAGAAAACACATGAAATTAAAAGTCATAAACAGCATACGAACCAATAATTTTAATGACGAACGTTTGATGCAAAGGATTACGGAATTATGGCAGAAGGCTTCCGATCGTCTGGCTGATCACCAGGGAATTACCCACGCTGTATATCATAAGTATGAAAGTGACTATAAAGGTGATTATTCATTAAGTATAACTGTTGAAGATGATGATGGGGAACCTTCACTGGAAATTCCGAATAACGTAAAATATGAAATCTTCATCGTGGATACAAAGGTAGAACATGGAGTCATCAACACCTGGAAAGAAATATGGGCTCGTGAGGATGCGGGTACATTGGAAAGGGCATATTCATTTGATTTCGAAAAATATTACCCTAATGGAGAAATTGAAGTTTACATAGCATTAAGATAGTGTGCATGCATGGATGAATGACGAAAAACGATCACACCAAAATAAGGTCTTCGATATAGCAGACAAACTCCGATCAAAATGGAGCTTGTCTGCTGTTTTTTCATTTTTACAATTTGACCGTTACACTCCCCACTTTGCTTTAAAACGAAAGTGACGTCCCAATTGCTTACAGATTTGGAGGTTTGTACTTTGACCGTTCGTTTTCCCCTGCAATATGTATGAGGACTTTCTTATACAGGCTTCAAAAAAAAGGCTTCGAAATGTTTCCATTTCAAAACCCTTCTGTCTGAACGCTTGGATATGGATCCGTACATGAATTATTTTTTAAAAAATGCTTTTTTTCCTAAAAATTCGGTGATTCCCGGAAACAAGGTATACCATTTCCCAGCAAAATCCATCCAGCCTGGGAGATTGATTTCCCTCTTGTTCGTCAGCATCGCCGCGACGATTTTAGTCGCGACACGCTCAGGTTTAAGCATGAATTTTTCAACATTCTTTACATATGTACCCGATTCATCGGCAATGCCGAAGAAATTCGTTTCTATCGGCCCTGGGTTGACGGTGGTTACATAAACATGATCTTCCATCAGCTCGAGCCGAAGAGCATTTGAATAGCCGAGTACGGCGAATTTAGTCGAAGAATACAAAGTTGATTTAGGAGTGGCAATTTTAGCTGCCTGTGAAGCAATATTGATGATATGCCCTGATTTCCTCTGCTTCATATAGGGAAGGACTTGCTTTGTACAGGCCATTAATCCTATCACATTGACGGCAAACATCGCTTTCGTTTCGTCTATTCCCGTATCCTGCGCTTCTTTAAATGTCCCGAAGCCAGCGTTATTGACCAATACGTCCACTTCACCTATTTGCGTATGAATGTCATGAAATACCGATGTGATTTGCTCGGTATCTGACACGTCAAGCTTAAAGGCATATGCATCGATCCCATAACGAGTGATTAGCTCATTCTTTACCTGTTGTAATTTATCCAGGCTTCTCGCCAAAAGCACAAGACGGCCGCCTTGCTTTGCCGCTTCGATAGCCACTTCCTTGCCAATCCCTCCGGAAGAACCGGTGATCACGATTACTTTCCCTTGCAAGTTTTTCAAAAAGTTTCCCTCCTTTTAGACCATTAAGCGATTGAATAAAGAATGACCCCAGCTTGGATTTCCGTTTCGACTTCACCCAGATTTTCCAAATAGTCCAGCTGACCGATCGTTTCCGAAAGTGTAAGGCCCACTTCCTGAAGATATACTTTCGGAAACAACTGCTTACACACCTCAAAGACCGACAACGGCTTATCGGAAAGCATGCTTTTCACCTGCATCGCCCGATTATGCTGCCGCTCGAATCTATATTGAATCAGGTCGGCCACCGCATCGCCTTTCACTTCATCACCATGTCCCGAGTAGACCATCGATATGGAAAAGCCCAATATTTTCTGAAGTGAAGCATTATATAGCAGTAATGGCCGCGGCCTTATCCCCCCCGGAAGGATAGGCGGTTCCATCAGCGGATTAGGTGAAATCTTGGCAAGCAAGTGATCACCGGCAATCATGACACCGTCACTTTCGCGATAAAAGGATAAATGACTTTGGGCGTGCCCTGGAGTCTCAATCGCTTTCCAGCCTGGAAGTCCAGGCAGTTCATCGCCCTCGGCCAAATACCCCTGCAGCTTTCGTTCACTAAGGAAACGGATTTCGTCGCGATGATGGATCAATTTATTTTTCAACTCTTCGGCGACTCCAAACTTCGAGGCATAATCAAGGAAGAAACGATTATGGTTTTCAAGGAAATCATCACTTATGGCGAGCCAGCGCTGATTGTTTTTATGTCCATAGACCGGGATTTCCTTTGCAAAGAAGTCGAGTGCGCCGGCATGATCGGGGTGATGATGTGTCAAGATGATTTGTTCGATATCGGTCAACTCCAGGCCCAAATCCGCAAGTCCTTGAGTCAACGCTTCCTTTGATCGTTTCGTTTTAACGCCCGTGTCAATGAGGGTTAATGCATCCCCCTTCACTACATAAACATTTACATCACCCACTGCAAACGGTGTGGGCAAAGCAATTTTTGCAATATCTCCATTCCAGTTCACCATAATCATTTCCACCTTAGAAATTATATTTATATAAAAAATTTTTTTCATCAAACCAAATTCTTAGTACACATAACAAGTAAATCAATGTATAATCACTATTTTACATATATTTTTTAATACTGTCATTATTTTCACATAATTCATGTCTATTTTTTGACGCCGATACATATATTATCATTGACAGAGTAACGATATATCCTTCATAATCACAAGTAATTAAAGACGGCATGGCTTTGAGTAAGGCCAAGTAAATTTATTGATGGCGTAAAGAGAATGAAGCCCGGAATGTGCTGAAAGGCTTCATCGCCCTCTCATGATTGAACCTACCTTATGAGCCTTCAGGAAAACCTGACGTAAATCCCGCGTTAGAGGATGCGAGTGCAGCATTCCTGTTTATTAGGAAGCTGAACAAAGGTGGTACCACGGAAGCGAGACCTTTCGTCCTTTATTGGATGAGGGGTCTTTTTGTTTTTAGAAAGAAGAAAAGGAGCGGAAATCATGAAGAAAATCGCATTCATCGGCGCTGGATCGATGGCAGAAGCAATCATTTCGGGGCTGGTGACGCAACAGGTAATACAGCCTGCAAATATTTTCGTAACGAATAAAACAAATGATGACAGATTCAATTATTTAAAGGAACAGTATGGGGTGACCACTACAAGATCGCTGCAGGCATTATTGCAGGACGCGGACCTTGTCGTCCTCGCAGTGAAACCGAAAGATATGTTAGAAACGATGCAATCAATAAAAGATTACATTCGTGAAGAAATGCTGTTCATTTCCGTAGTGGCCGGCGTTCACACATCTAGCTTGGAGGGAATCGCCAACAAGCAATTCTCCATCGTCCGAGCCATGCCCAATACATCGGCAACCGTAGGAAAGTCAGCAACGGCACTTGCCGCTAATGGCCATACGAAAGAGGCGCAATTACAAACGGCCATCACCCTGTTTGAAACGGTAGGAACGGTCGCAATCGTTGAAGAAAGTCAGCTCGATGCGGTAACGGGCTTATCAGGCAGCGGTCCGGCTTATATTTATTACCTGGTCGAGGCATTGGAACGATCAGCCGAAACGATTGGTCTCGATTCCAAAACGGCGAAACAATTGATTCTTCAAACATTGCTGGGTGCGGCCGATATGTTGCAGAAGTCCCCTAAAACGCCTGCCGTGCTCAGGAAGGAAGTAACCTCACCAGGCGGCACGACTGAAGCAGGTTTGAAACAGCTGCAAGCTCACCAAGTACAGGAAGCCTTCATTGCCTGTGTACAGGAAGCGACTGAGCAATCGAAGCGAATGGGTGATCAAATAAGCAAAGAACTTGCTAAATATGTCGTCCCCCAGTAGGGCCGATGAGGATGAACTGTTGTCTCGCCCCCCTATCTTGCTTGGAGTGGCGAGGCAACAGCTTTTTTCAGGATGAAGGAATACCTGCGGGTGCAACCATTTAAACGCTCACTCTATGATCAGCATATCTTGGTCATCAAAACGCCAATCCTTCGAATACGCCACCTCCCAATAGTACCCATCAAGATCGGAAAAGTAGCCACTGTATCCTCCCCAAAACACCTCTTGAGGTGTTTTCTCGATTATCCCTCCTGCCTTTTCGGCCTTTGCCATCACCTCATTCACTTCTTCAACCGATTTGGCATTGTAAGCAAGCGTGATGCCCGAAAATCCACCCCGCTTCGGTGGCTCCAGCTCGCTGATATCTTTCGTTAACTCCTCTAAAGGGTACAAAGCAAGTTTCGTTCCCGCATTATTGAAAAAAACAATGGAAGGCGCATCCTCTTTAATCGATGTCTGAAACCCTAATCCATCCCGATAAAATGTTAAAGATTTACTCATATCCTTTACACCTAACGTAATAAGGTTAATCCTGTTCATGGTATTCCTCCTTTTTTTGGTTATGCAAGGGGTATTCGACATCAAAAGCAAATATCCTTTTTCAGAATGAGCCAGCCAGCAAACTCTCCTTAGGAAATTGCCTCATTGATTGATCCTTCATGCAAATTACGTAGGAAATCCACTTTCTTTGCCGAATGGATACAAGTTTTGTCAACTGTAAAGGAATTGCTTCTTCCTTATCGAATTCAACAACCATAAAGGGGGAATTTCGATGAATACAAGTGCAGTTGCCCGGTTACTGAATGTTTCCCATAGTACAATCCAACGTTGGGTTAGCCAATTGAACATGGAAGTAGAACGGAATCAGCTTGGCCACTACCAGTTTTCAGAGGAAGACATTGCCTTGTTAAGAAAAATCCAAAATCAGCTGAACGAGGGCATCATTCTCCAGAAGGTCAGCATATCAGAGAGTAAAATCAGAAAAGCAACCGTCCAGAAACACCCTGAAATGTCAAAAGAACATGAACAGCTGATGGAACGGGTCATCCGGCTTGAAAATGGTTTGAAAACAAAAGCGGATGATGTGGTATCCTATCAGCTTTTACAGCACAGAAGTGAAATGGAAGAAATGCACAAACTCGTAAAAAAGCTCGAAGCCCGAATCGAAGCGCTAGAAACGCCAACAGTCCCGCCATTTGATTACTTCCTTGCTGCTGAAGAAACCGCCGCCACCAAAAAAACGAAAAAAAGACCGTTCATGAAAATGATTTTCGGCAATGGCCGAAAGAGTGATTCGGCTTCATGGAGCACGGCAGACAGCGATTAAATTCATGATTGGCACAATGACGCCATTTCCTTACCGGTCCATACATTGAAAAGGCCTGACCCAAGGTTCGCTTCACCTTTGGGTCAGGCCTTTTCATCTTAGATTAAAACGGCACGGTCATTGATCATTTTCTCGCCTTTAATCCGCTGGAATTCGTTAAGCAGTTTTTCAACCGTAAGCTTCTGCTTATCAGCCCCTCTTGCCTCAAAGATGATCTGCCCTTTATCCATCATGATCAAGGAATTTCCAAGATCTATTGCCTGCTGCATATTATGAGTGACCATCAAGGTCGTCAACCGGTTTTTTTCGACGATTTCCTTCGTCAGATTTGTTACAAGCTCTGCCCTGGACGGGTCGAGAGCGGCTGTATGTTCATCAAGAAGCAGGATTTTCGGATCGGTGAAGGTGGCCATCAACAAGGATAAGGCCTGACGCTCCCCGCCTGATAATAATCCGACCTTGGCAGTCATGCGATTTTCCAATCCTAAATGGAGAGTAGCCAAGCTTTCTTTAAATAGCTCCTTCCGTTTTTTGGTCACGCCGAAGCCGAGGCCTCTTCTATTGGTCCTGCCATAGGCAATGGCCATATTTTCTTCGATTGTCATATGCGGGGCCGTACCGAGCATCGGATCCTGAAACACACGGCCGATCATTTTGGCACGGGCATGCTCCTCGATCGCAGAAACGTTCTGTCCATCAATGAACACTTCACCGGCATCAGGAAGGATTTTACCGGAAATCATATTCATCAATGTCGATTTCCCGGCACCGTTACTTCCGATGACCGTTACGAACTCTCCTTTTGTCATATGCAATTCAAGATTCCCAAGGGCAAGCTTCTCGTCCGGTGTCCCTTCATTGAAGACCTTATAAATCTGATTTAACCGAAGCATATCCTTCCCCGCCTTTCGATAGAGTGCCTCCATGGCGCAATTGAATTTCCTTGAGGCGCTTTTTCTTCCGGCTCTTTTCCTTCTGTTTATCGGAAATTTTCGGAATGACAAGTGCCCCGATCACAATTAGTGCCGTAATTAATTTAACATCACCTGTATCAAGGAATTTCACCCGAAGGGCCAAGGTCACGACGATGCGGTAAATGATCGCTCCACCGATCACCGCAAGCGTCGCACGGGCAATCGTTTTTGCACCAAACAACGCTTCGCCAATGATGACGGAGGCCAATCCGATGACGATGATACCAATTCCCATGCCAATATCGCTAAAGCCGTTATATTGGGCAACAAGAGATCCCGAGAAAGCGACAAGTGCATTGCCGATTGCCAGCCCCAGAATCTTCATGTTGCCGGTATGGGCGGAAAAACTGTTGACCATCGCTTCATTATCCCCCGTCGCCCGTAACGCAAGACCTATCTCCGTTTTTAAAAAAGCGGACATCCCCACTTGAATGATTAACGCCATGATCAGCATGACGATCAAAACCGACCACGTTTTCGGCAGGCTGTCGCCGAGGCCAACGATCGATAAAAGACCATTCAACATATTGTCCAACCCAGTGCCGGCAAAGGCATCCTGGATTTTCGTGATGATGGTAGTCTGGGACAGCAAAGGGATGTTGGAGGCCCCCATGATCCTTAAATTGATGGAGTAGAGGGCGATCATGATCAAGATACCTGCCAGGAGCGGATTGATCTTCCCCTTGGTATGAAGGAGCCCCGTTATGGCCCCAGCGATGAATCCGGCCAGCAGCGCACATAAGGTGGCCACGATCGGCGAGTATCCGTTAACGATCATAATGGCGGATACGGAGGCACCGGTCACGAAACTTCCTTCGACCGTCAGATCCGGGAAGTCGAGGATCCTGAATGTTAAATAGACACCAAGTGCCATAATCGCGTAAATCATTCCCGACTCAAAAGAATTGAATAAGGCTGTAGGCATATTCTTCTTCCTTCCCCGAACAAAAGCAGCGTTTATTTTACAAACTCAGCATCTGCTTTCCATTCCTCTTTTATTTCAACACCCATTTCTTTTGCTGCCTTTTCATTGATGACCAACTTCAGTTTTTGTGGATATTGAACCGGGATATCTCCAGGTTTTTTGCCATCCTTCAAGATTTCAACCGCTTTTTGCCCAGCTTCATAGCCAATATCGAAGTAGCTGAAGCCATAGGCTGCGAAGCCGCCGGCATTCACGGAATCAAGCTCGCCAACGAACAGCGGGATATCTTCGTCATTCGCAACCGAAATGACCGATTCCAATGCCGAGACTACAGTATTATCGGTAATGATATAAAAAGCATCCGCTTTCCCGATTAATGATTCCGTTGCCTGTTTAACGTCGGCTGAAGTGGAAACGGATGCTTCCACGACTTTCAATCCCGCCTTCTTCGCCTCTTCTTTCACGTTTTTGATTTGAACGACGGAATTTTGCTCCCCTGTATTATAAACGGTTCCAACTGTCTTGGCGCCCAGTTCTTCCGCCAGGAATTTCATGGATTTGGCAATCGCTTCCGGATGTGAATCGGTCGTACCTGTCACATTCCCGCCTGGTTTGTCCAAAGAGGTAACCAGTTCCGTCGCCACTGGGTCTGTGACCGATGTAAATACGATCGGTATATCCTTTGTCGCATTTAAAGCACTTAGGGCACTTGGAGTCGAATTGGCAAAAATCAAATCGACTTTATCGCCAACAAAGTTAGTGGCAATTGTCTGATTGTTGTTTTGATCGCCCTGCGCATTTTGGAGATCATACTTGACCTTGACATCACTGTCCTTCAATGCCGCCTTGAACCCTTTATATGCCTGATCCAGTGAGTCATGCTGAACGAATTGGGTCACTCCGATATCGTACGTTTCCGTTTTGTTTCCATCCTTCGCCGTATCTTTTTCCTTGTCACTCCCGCACCCAGCCAATGTTAATCCTGCTACTAAAGTCATTGCTAATGTCGAATATAATTTCTTTTTCATATTTTCCCCCCGCTTTTTACTTATTAAGATCAGCACTTTCCACTCACGCCAGTTTTTTCGCGTATATGTGTTAAATTATAATCGT